>NZ_CP140153.1:7500-1207500 GCF_034479635.1 Guyparkeria halophila | reverse complement strand
GACCAGCGTGGGCGAGGAGTAGAGGATTGCACCGGGGCTCTCGGGGAGCGCACTGGGCAGGCGCCGCAAGGCCCAGGCAAAGCGTAGCCAGTTCCAGACACGTTTCTTGGAATGGGCGTGCGGGTAGGACGGCATCCGTAGCCAAACCATGTGAACCCCGTCAATCGTCTCGATGGTGACATCACCATCGACCCTCGGTGATTCGCGGAGCAAGTGGGTAAAGCTGGCCGCCACCACGTACACCTGGTGTCCCTGTGCTGCCAACTCACGGGCCAGATAATAATGCCGACCGGCATAGCCGGTGGAAGGCGAAGAGGCGTACTGGTTGATGATCCACAGGGTGAGCGGTCTATCGGATCTTCGCGGGGGAACAGCCATGCCCTCAATAGGGGAATTCGCTTGCCGGCCTTCGCCTTGGGATCCCTCTTGAACACACTTCTCCCTCATCGACCAACTTCCCGAAAGTTCGCGGCCCGAGAGCTCTGGAGCCATAGCCCTGTACTCATGCCCTGCCCTCTTCCAGTATTTTGCCGACAATCCGTTCCGCCGCCTTGCCGCCGCCATACAACTCATGGCGGTCCTCGATCGTCCGCCCAAGGTGACGGCGGCCGGCGGACAGGATGCGCTCAGCATCGGCACCGACCAGTTCGTTGGCGCCCGCCTCGACCAGTTCCACCCACTCGGTCTGGTCGCGCATGGTGACGCAGGCCTTGCCGAAGAAGAAGGCTTCCTTCTGCACGCCGCCGCTGTCGGTCAAGACAAGACCGCAGTGATCGAGCAGCCAGAGCATCTCGAAGTAACCCACCGGATCGATGACATGGGGTTCGAGCGTCAGCCCTTCCCGGTCTATCGCCGCCCGAGTGCGCGGGTGCAGCGGCAGAATGACGGGGGCAATCTCGCGGTGAATCTGATTAAGCGCCTCGACGATGCCGGCTAGGCGCAGGGGATCATCCGTGTTCTCCGCTCGGTGAAGCGTCGCAAGGATAAAACCCGCGCCCCCAGCCCCGTTTTTCCGTGACTGTCCGTGACCGTCCGTGGCAAATATCTCGGCAGGCAAGCCTTCCGGCGCGACGGCATGCCGCGCGAAGAACAACGCGGCATCCTGCATAACGTCACCTACCTGCAACACCTGCACCGGCTTGTTGTCAAAGCCTTCGGCTTCCAGGTTGCGCAATGCAGTGTCCGTGGGGCAAAACAACAGGTCACTGATCTGGTCGGTGAGGATGCGATTTAACTCTTCGGGCATGGCCATGTTGAAACTGCGCAGGCCGGCCTCGACATGGGCCACCCGCACGTGCAGTTTCGCGGCGGCCAACGCACCGGCCAGGGTGGAGTTGGTATCGCCGTAAACCATGACCCGGTCAGGCTTCTCACGCAGGATTATCTGTTCGATTTCAGAGAGCATCCGACCGGTCATCGCCCCGTGCGAACCACCGTGGATATCCAGTTGCACATCTGGACGCGGGATGCCGAGCTGGTCGAAGAACACCTCCGACATGTTGGCATCAAAGTGCTGCCCTGTATGCAGGAGAATCTCCTCGATGCCCTCGGTGGCTTGAATGGCGCGAGAAACCACGCTCGCCTTGATGAACTGCGGGCGGGCACCGATGATCGTAAGAATTCGTTGCATAGGTTTGGTTAATCCAATTGGCCACGGACGGGCACGGAAAGCACGGAATATTGATGGCCCGCGCAAAGTCGCCAGGGCACAAAGGATGCAGAGCTCCATTGCCCTGTTTCAATCTTTGCGGCTTGGCGCCTTAGCGAGAGTCCCTTTTCAGTGCTTTCCATGTCTGTCCGTGGCAAATATCACTTCGCGAGAAGTTGTTTATAGAAGTTGATGAGCGTCTCCGACTCGCGCTCCCAGTTATAAGTTGACTCGACCGCCTTGCGGCCGCGCCGCCCCATCGCTTCGGCTTCTTCGGGATGCATAAGGATCCAATCGATGGCCTCGGCGATGGCTTGCGGATCGAGCGGATCGACCAGCAGCCCGCAACGCGCCCCGTCGATGATCTTGCGCCACAGTGGAAAGTCCGAGGCAATCACCGGCAAGGCCGCGGCCATATATTCAAACATCTTGTTGGGTTGGGCATCCATGTGATTAGGGGCCGGGTGAAACAGCACCAACCCAGCCCGCACATTCCCAAGTAATTCCGCCACGGTAATGCGATCCACCCAGCCATGCGCCACCACACGCGACCAGCCCGGCAAGGCACTGACCTCATTCTCCCGGCCAACGGGCGTGAACGTCCCGCCCAGTTGCAGGCGGACCTGATCGTTCGTCACGCGTTCGAGAGCGTCAACCATCTCCACGGCACCCCGAGCCGCCGTGATGCCACCAACATAAACCACATGAAGCGGGCGCTCAGAAAACGGTGTCGACTCCGGAAGCACCAATTCGCCCAGGATCGGGAAATTCTGCACGGTGACCGTCTTCTTGGAGGGGAACCGAGCCGATATGGTCGGCGTGGCCGTCACCACACCATCGAACACCCGTGCCGCGACCCACTCGACACCCTCAACCAATCCAGCCACCGGGCGGCGCAGCCAGGGGCTGATCCAGTGCTTTCCCAGGATCTGACGCGGCACATCTTCGTGAACGTCGTAGACCACCTTGATACCGGAGAATTTCAGCGCCAGCCCCACCGGGATCAATTCCGGGTCATGAAAATGCGCCACGGACGGCCGTGCCCGGCGCACCGCACGGTACATCCGCCAAGCACCCTTGGTCATCCGGGCCAAGCGGCCACCAGACGGCAACCCCGTATCCATCACCTCGATACCATGGGCCTCGTCCCGCTCGTTACCTTTTCCGTCCTGTACGTAGAGCGCTACCCGCTCATCAAAGGCCCCAGCCAACGAGGCGACCTGTTTGACGCGGATGCGAGTGTCGGTTCGGGCATGAACTGTGCTGAAATGAATAATCATTTAACCAAGACCACGCAAAAAAACATAAAACCCACCGCCCATCCTTTTTAAGAAAAGAAATATTACTTCTAGCGAAATTCTCGACCAAACCTCAAAAAACCCCAACACAAATAAGAAACCAACAAAATAAATAAAAAAGGGCCGACTCCCCAAAGAAAATTAACGATCATAGTCGAGTCCACTTTTGGATACATAAAGACAAATCTGGTCAAAAATATAGCGTAAATAATATACAAGAGAGCCGAACCAGAGGCCAAGACATGCCTATAAATTTTTGCCAAAACAAACCCAACAAAGACAAAGAACAGTGGCGAAAACATACCAAAATTGTAATACGTTTCTCCAACAGCTCCCGGCGTAGGGGGGCCCGACCGATCAGGGAAGTATAGTTCTTTTATTTGCAGCCCAACCGACGAAGGTTCAAACCCAAACAAACCAGAAAACATATTTCTAAAGCCATCAAGGTACGTTAATCCATAAACCCCTGACCCATGAGGCCAGCCATGCGTTATAATGACCAGTTGCTGCAGGTCCGGAACATTCCCACCGGCAACCAAGGATCCCAAAACGGACGAGACAAGACCACCATCAAACAAGTCAAACTCTTTCCCAATAAAAGAGTAATTACTATAAATCCTCAAAACATAGGCCACTATGGCTAATACAACCACGCCTAATAACAAATATACAATCCGTGCTCTTAGCACTGGACGAAAAACCCCTAACGCGACCAATAATGACATAAGAAAGGTGGCCGACAGCATAACTCGCCCTTGCGTTAAGTTGATCAACACTCCGACCAGGGACAACAACCAAAACAAAACACCCGGGCTTTCATCCTTAAGTAGAAACACATACAGCCATAAAAAAATACCAGCGTAATAGAAGTGGTACGGAAGAGTCGAAATGCCATACTCAGCAACCCTATGTGGAAACACCTGAAATTCTTTTATAAATTGCCATAATCCGTCGGATACCGTATATGCAATATACACCCACCAAACCAATCCAATGAAAAGGCTAATAAACACAATTGGTTTATATACTGACAAAAGCCACTTACCCTTTTGCCCAGCCGCGGCCTCCCGACTAGGCGGTTTTGCACGACAACCATGAATCCGAAACTCACCGAAAAGGTATCCAGCACCAAACCCTATAAAACATAATACGAGCAACAAGCTCACCGATGGAGCATACGACCAAAACTCAACCTCGGTCCCAGTTAAAATTGAAAACTTGCCGACACCACCGGCAATCGAGTAATAAATCGCTCCAACCGCGTAGCCAAGATATGACACCGAAAAAAACGTCAGGGGTGAAAATACCCAATCTAGACGTTGAGAAAATATAAAACCAAAGCCCAAGAGGACAAGAATTATGGCAAAACCAAACCAAGCGTGCTCGGACAAGTAGGGCACAAAACTCGCCAGCGCCACAAGGAGAAATAATTGAAGGCCAATAAACACAACTGGGTTGCGCATACCAAATGACCGGAAAGACAACAAATTGAATCCGCGCAGTTGCATTCTTCTCACATCATGAATCTAATAGAAAATATCACCGAACATACTCGGCCCACCTTTCAGCAGTTTCCCTCATGTACTGTTCGCCAAAAATGTCATAAAGCAAATTCAGCTGTTCGATATGAACGGCGTGGTAATAAGGAGAATAGTGCGGCGAACGTTTTTCTCCCGATTTTTTAAAAGGCAAGGTCATGAAAGATAGATCGTAGGAGCTAAATGCTCCCAAATCATAGAAACCAAGAATTTTCCGAAAACTTAAAAGGGAGTCCTCTAACACCCTGCGCGTTGCGTCCGATCGACCAATTGCTTCATTCCAATCATACAAACCAATAATTACGAACATATAACCATTCAATGTGTAGACAGGCGGATCGGCCGGATATTCCATAAAAAAGACGTCACCAGACCACGAACTCCTCAGTTCGCCTAAGTCCGTTTTCACGCCACCCTCATCGAAGGGGGTTGTGAGATAATTAAACGCAAGCTCACCACTTTCCAAATACTTCTCATCCTCTGTTAAGGCATACGCTCTCGCTAGCGCGCTAAGTGCTTGCCCCTGAGCCATAGCAGATGTCCAGCCAGGTTCGTAGTCTTCTTCATGCGCATACTTTCGAAAAACAAAGTTATATCGAAACGCACCGTTAGCGTCTTGTCTTGACACTAAACTATCGACGATATCAAGGAACTTGCTTGATACACCCCCCGGTCGACTATATTCCGCGAGAGCAAATTGAGCCGTTGTCACAGGGTTATAATGAAACTCTTCGCCATAACGAACCTCCGGAATACCCGATTTATCCAGTCGAATTCTTCCCTTCGACTCTTTGAAGTACCGACCATTCCCGTAATCCATGTATGGGCCGTTATACGAATACCCAGACTCAAAATCCTTCACATCCACGCCAAGCTCTCGGTATTCTGCGTTAGCGGTTTTAGCCAGCTCACGCCAGCCAAAATAGTTCGGAAAGTTCGACAGCTTGTCATGAAGCCAAAAATCAGAACCAACCAACGCCAGTATAAAAATCAAAAAAACAACGAATTTGATCACATCCTTGTCCTCGCAGCTTTATGTTTAAAAGTCATCTTGAAGAAAACAGACTGGAACATAGGGGTGATGGGCTGCTATTGATATCCAGTTGTCTTTTTGAAGCCAGCCACAAAAAAGTCTTCCAGTAAATCAATGAAATGCCGGTTGCCCACGCGGCGCCTTCCAAAGAAAAAGCCGGAATTAACACAAAATTCAGAGCAACGTTCAAAATGCTCGCGGATGCAACCGCCACCAAAACAACCCTATGGCTGCCCGTCATATTAAGCAAAACACCAACTGGCCCGACCCATGAGCTCACCAAATGCGACACCGAAAGAATCAAAAGCGGAATGTACGCAAACGAAAAATCGGAAGCGAATAACACCTCAAGTAATAATTCCCCAAAAATGACGAAGAATAAAAATGCAAACAACGCAAACACAAACGAAGCCAAACAAGTATATGAAACCAATTTCTGCAATTCGTACTTTTTATCACTTGCGTGCAGCTTAGAAAAATACGGCGCCACCACCATGCTCAAGGCATCCATAACAAAGGCAATGAGGACCGCCCCCTGTACGGCAATTTTATACACCCCAACTGCCGAGGATGTCGAAAACATGCCAAGCATGACAGAGTCTGTGTTCGCCATGATTAATGACGCACCTTCCGTAAGCGACAACGGGATCGCGGCATAAAGCCACGATCTCCAACTAGAATAGTCTGGCTTAGTCGATCTCACGGCATTAGGCGTATATCTGGACAGTAGAAACTGGCCGCTCACAAAGGCCACGGCAGCAGCTGTCACGCTCATCGCAATCGCCGCTTCAACACTACTCTCATAACCAAAAAGCACGGACAAAGCGACTAACACCAAAAACAAGCCCGGTCGAATTATTTGCTCTGGAAATTGCCCCAAATTAACCAGATGCAATCCGCGAAGCGCCCCTCCTCGAATATTTGAAAGGGGTACAAAAAACACTAACGGAAGGCTAACAAGAAACCCATAAAAAAGTTTATCATTGATAGATTCAACGAAGCCAACTGATATAGCGACCGCAACGAGGACAATGATAGATGATGAAGCTAAGCTTAGACGCGTCGACCAACGCCAAACACCTTTTATTGCAGACCAATCACGCGATACGAGTTCGGCAGAAGTCACCTTCATTACAAGATTTGAAAGGCCAAGCTGAGCAGGCATGCTTAAAAGCCCAATGAGCGCGATAATGAACACAAACACGCCGAAATCGCTTGCACCCAGAACATTAGCCAAAACCACAACGGTAACGAGCGATATAATCTTCGAAGAAAATTTTATTACAATGCTGCCTAGCCCCGCGCGAATTAAAAATCCTTGGCGAAGGGTACGTCCGATATTCCTGAGTTCATTCATGACGACTCGCCAGGCTTGGAGGTCAAAACCAGAAGGACTGATGGGCAGCCCAGCTTCACGTTGTGCGCCGCCCGATAACCTTTTCATATAGGTCTATCACATTGCTCACCACGGTCGTAGCCGAGTATTCGCTATATTTTGACTTAATTGGCTGTTTGGCAAGGCTTTCCGCTGTGCTAATCGCGCGCTCCAAACCTTGATCAGATTCCGACTCAAGCAAGGAGCCTTGGGTGATCGCCAACAGGTCGCGATAGGGCTTCAAGTCGCTTAACACCGGAACACTGCCAAACTGAATCGGCTCGATCACCCCGCCACCCAAGGCATCGCTGATCGGAACGTTCACATGAATATCAGTTTTACTGTACAGACAGCACAGCTCGCCATCATCCAATAAGCGATCGATATAAACAAAATTTGCGCCATTTGCGTTCTCAAAGAAAACCTTCTCATCATAAGGCTTCGAAAACGCTTTCAGCACCACACACACTCGGTCAGGATTGAGTTCGTTCCATTTTCTTATCAAATCTAAAACAAGCAACGGACGATATAACGAACGGAGTCCTCTCGGAAATAGTACGACACGGTCGTCCGGTTTCAGACCAGAACCGGTTAAACAATCATGAGATTCACCCGTTTGCACACTTTTTGCGTCACCACAAACGGGCGGAAGCCCCCAATAAAACGAAGTAAATTTTTCCTTTTTTGCAAAAACAGCCTGCCGCCTAGCTTCATCCAAAACATGCTGCGCCGATGAATGGATCTTAGATGCGCGCGACACCGACCAGGCATTAATCGCGCGCAGAACAAACCTGGCTACCGGATTTGATCTCTGCGCCACTCCTAAAACATCGCTACCCCATGCTGCTAACACAACCGGCACGGACCACTGGAAACTAGCCAGCAAACCATAATGGTTCACCCCGTGGGCATGGATAACATCGGGGGCCTCCTTTTTGACTATTCCGCGAATACCCCAAAAACGGAGATAATCTGAGAAACGCCCCCTTCCCCTTAAACGATAATCGGCCCCATCATCATAAGAGACGAGAACCACCTCGCAGCCCCGCTCTAGCAATCGCGCTTTAAGACGGCGGATCAAAGGGTTTTTTGCGGGTGCCAAGAGTAATATTTTCACGGATTATGAAATCGGATTTCGGTCACGTGAGGGTTGGAGAAATTGATTTTGATTCTGTTCATACTGCAAGGATGTTGGCGACTATCTTATCTTGGGCTTGATGCGGGAGATAGGGGTGAAGTGGTAGGCTGATTACGCGCGTCGCAGCCAAGTCTCCTTCAGGCAACGATGTGGCGTCGTCACTTACCGCCGGCTGCTTGTTCAGGGGGATCGGGTAGTGCACGGCGGTGGGAATCCCGGCGTCCTTGAGCGCTCCCTGAACTGCCTCGCGATCGTTCACGCGGATGGTGTACTGCGCCCAGGC
Organism: Guyparkeria halophila; assembly: GCF_034479635.1. NCBI lineage: Bacteria > Pseudomonadati > Pseudomonadota > Gammaproteobacteria > Chromatiales > Thioalkalibacteraceae > Guyparkeria > Guyparkeria halophila. The sequence goes on along the minus strand of NZ_CP140153.1, from coordinate 1,199,187 downwards.
GCTGATGTTGTGCTCCTTGACGACAGGGGTTTTGCCACGGAAATCACGGATGGTCTCGGACGGGGTTTGTGTCAGCGGGTGTCCGTGGATGTCCGTGGCAGATAAGAGGCTGTTGTATCGATCCGCAACCTCGTTTCGGCGGGCAAGCTCCTCTTCAAGGATTTCCAGTTTGGGCAGCAGAATGGCGGCTTGAAGAGTGTCCAGGCGGCTATTCACACCCACGCGCAGGTGGTGGTAGCGGCGGTCCTGGCCGTGGCGGGCGATCTGGCGCAGCTTCGTGGCCAGTTCTTCGTCGTTCGTAAACAGCGCGCCGCCGTCGCCGTACGCGCCCAGGGGCTTGCTGGGGAAGAAGCTGGTGGTGCCGATGGTGGTGAGGTTGCAGGATCGTTTGCCCTTGTAGGTGGCACCAAAACTCTGCGCGCCGTCCTCGATCACCGGGATGCCGTGCTTTTCCGCAATCGCATTGATTTCATCGAAGTCGGCACACTGGCCATATAGAGAAACGGGGATGATTGCGCGTGTCTTCGACGTAATCGCGGCTTCAATCTTTGCCGAATCCATGTTGTAGGTAACCGGATCGATGTCGACATAGACCGGTCTCGCACCCAGTACGGCGGGTGTTTCCGCGGTCGCGATGTAGGAGAAGCCCGGGACGATCACCTCGTCACCAGGACCGACGCCGACGGCCATTTGGGCAATCTGCAGGGCGTCCGTACCGTTGGCGCAGGAAATGCAGTACTTCGCGCCGGTGAAGTCGGCGAGTTTTTCTTCCAACTCGGCCACTTCCGGGCCGAGAATGTACTTGCCGTGGGCAAGCACTCGCTGAATGTTCGCGTCGATTTTGTCCTTGATGCGCGCCTGCTGCGCGGCGAGGTCGATGAACTGCATGTTTGACTCTTCAATTTGTGTGGCCACGGGTGGTCACGGAAAACTCGGATTGGGTTGCCACGGACGGACACGGAAAGCGCGGAATGTAGGGATTTTACTGTGAAAGCCGGGAAGGCTTTAAAACCGTCAGTGCTTTCCGTGTTTTCCGTGGCTATCCCTCTTTACTAACCATTCCGTGGCTCAAGCGGTAAATGTCACCAGTATGCGGGCATGTTGTCTGGCCCTCGCCTTCTAAGGGCAGGTCGAGGCGTTCGCCGTGTTCGCTCATCCAGCCGATCTGTTTGGCCGGCACGCCGACCATGAGGGCATAGTCGGGTACGTCGCGGTTGATGACGGCGCCGGCGCCGATGAAGGCGTGGTGGCCGACGGTGACGCCGCAGACGATGGTGCAGTTCGCGCCCAGGGTTGCGCCCTGCTTGACGAGCGTCGGGCGGTATTCGTCTTTGCGCGGTACAGCCGATCGCGGGTTGTAGACGTTGGTGAACACCATGCTCGGGCCGCAGAAGACATCGTCTTCAAGAGTGACGTCGTCGTAGACCGAGACATTGTTCTGCACCTTGACGTTGTCGCCGATCACCACGCGGTTGCCGACGAAGACGTTCTGGCCGAACGAGCACTTCTCGCCAATGCGGGCACCGCCTGAGACGTGTACCCAGTGCCAGATGCGGGTGTCGGCGCCGATCTGGGCGCCTTCGTCGACGATGGCTGTTTCGTGTACTTGGTAATTCATAAGTCTCTTTTTTGTTTGCCACGGACTGTCACGGAAAAACGCGGACGTAAGAAGCTTGAAGGGCTCAGAACCGCGTCTTTCAACCGTCTGTGCTTTCCGTGTTTTCCGTGGCTACCCTCTTTACTAACTGCTGCGTTGCCACGGACTGTCACGGAAAGCACGGACGGTCAGCGGATAAGGCGTTTCACCTGGGCCTTGGGGTGGGTGAAATTCACCAAAAGCCCTAGCCGATACCCGGTTGCCTTCAAGTAGTGCAGCAACTGGGCTTCATGTTCCGGTACCAAGGCCCGCACTGCCTTCAGTTCAATGACCAGTTGGTCCTCAACGAGGAGGTCGAGCACATGCTGACCTACGGCCACCTGCTTGTAGTACGTGGTCACGGGCATCTGTCGTTCGACGCCTAGACCGCGAACTGTCCGCTCGTGCGCCAGAGATTTCTCGTATACGGATTCGAGAAATCCGGCGCCCAACTCCCGCGACACCTCGAATATCGCCCCTCTCACCGCGTAGGTGAGATCTTCACATTCCAACATTTCCTTGTCCGTGCTTTCCGTGGCCGTCCGTGGCCAATGAATCAATACTCCAAAGGCAGGGAGATGGTCTTCCGGTCGCGGGCGGAGAGGTAGGCGGCGATGAGAAGTTCGAGAGACTTGAGGCCTTCGCGGCCGTCGGTTTCCGGTTCGGCGTCACCGCGCAGGGTGTCGACGACGTTCTTGTAGTAGAGCGGGTGACCGAAGCCATAGACGGAGGTGGTTTCGTAGTTGGCCTTGACGACGTCCTCGTCGTAGTCGCGCGGTTCGTCGAATTCCCAGTGCTCGATTTCGTTTACCGCGACGCCGCCGACTTTTACGGTGCCTTTTTCACCCAGGATAGTGATCGAACCCTCGAGGTTCTTCGGGTAGGTCAACATGGTCACGGACATGGAACCCAGAGCACCGGTGCGCCAGCGGACGTTGAGCACGCCGGAGTCTTCGACCTCGATATCGCGACCCAGCGTGCCGGTCATGGCCTGCACGTCGGCGATGGGGCCGATCAGCCAGTCGAACAGGTCGACATAGTGGCTGGCCTGGTTCATGAAGGCACCGCCGTCCAGTTCCCAGGTGCCGCGCCACTTGCTGGCGTCGTAGTATTCCTGCGGACGGGTCCAGAAGACATTCAGGTGGACCATGTTGATGCGACCGAAGCGCTTTTCCTGCACGGCGCGCTTGAGTAGTTGCAGTGTGCTGTTGCGGCGATTCTGCTTGACCACGAACAGGCGTACTCGGGCATCGTCGCAGGCCTTGACCATGCGCATGCCATCCGACCAGCGGGTGGCCATGGGCTTTTCGGTCATCACGTTGACCTTGTAGCGCGCGGCCAGTTCCGCCTGGTCCGGATGGATACCGCTGGGGGTGCACAGCGCCACCAGGTCGATGTTTTCCGACTCGAGCATGGTTTCCATGTTGTCGTAGCCCGGCACGCCGTACTTTTCGGCGTGCTCATCCAGCGTGGGCTTATCGGTGTCGCAGACCGCGGCCAGTTCGAGATTGTCGGCGTGTTTTTCGATTGAGCCGAAATGGTTGCGGGAAATGCGGCCGCAGCCGACCACGGCGATGCGAATCTTGCGATCCTTGATTGTTGGAAACATGCAGTCTTGTCTTTTGTTGGTTGGTTCTAGAAGTGAATTTTGCTTTTCATCCGCCCTATCGGGGGGACTGTCAGTTCAAGCACGACTCGCGGGTTTTGTGTAAAACCGATGGCATCGCGCCTGAAGGCGCTCTTACGCACAAATAGACCGTAGGATCGGCTTTAGCCGCGAGACCCACCGCCGGGGTGCATGGCAAGCGGAGTTGCACTCCGCGTATCGGCGAGTGCAACTCGCCGCTCCAAGCGAGGTTACAGGCGCCCGTCGACTTCGTCGCGTCCAAGTACGTGCTTGATGTCGTAGACCAGCCCCCCATCGCGGGCCAGGGATCGGATGCCTTGTGCTCCCAGTTGCACGAATTGGTTATGCGACACGGCGATCACAACGGCGTCGTAGTGCCCTTGCGCCGGCTGCTCGACCAAGGAGATACCGTATTCATCGCAGGCCTGGGCAGGATCTGCCCACGGATCATGGACCTCGACGTTGACGTTGTAGTCACGCAGTTCGTTGATGACGTCGACCACGCGGGTGTTGCGCAGGTCCGGGCAGTTTTCCTTGAAGGTCAGGCCGAGGATGAGCACCTTGGAGTCGACGACCTGCACCCGGCGCCGGGTCATCAGCTGCACGATCTGGGCGGCGACGTATTCGCCCATGCCATCGTTGGTACGGCGGCCAGCGAGGATCATCTCGGGGTGGTAGCCGATTTCCTGGGCCTTCTGGGTGAGGTAGTACGGATCGACACCGATGCAGTGGCCACCCACCAGGCCCGGCTTGAACGGCAGGAAGTTCCACTTGGTGGCGGCGGCTTCGAGCACGGCCTGGGTATCCACGCCCATCTTGTTGAACAGCATGGCCAGTTCGTTGACCAGGGCGATGTTCACGTCCCGCTGGGTGTTCTCGATCACCTTCGCGGCCTCGGCGACGCGAATGGCCGGGGCAAGGTGCGTGCCGGCGTGAATAACGCGCCGATAGAGCGAATCGATGAACTCGGCGGCCTCGGGCGTGGAGCCGGCGGTAACCTTCATGATGTCAGAGACGCGGTGTTCCTTGTCGCCGGGGTTGATACGCTCGGGGCTGTAGCCGGCGAAGAAGTCTACGTTGAAGGTCAGGCCGCTGGTCTGCTCCAGGACCGGTACGCAGTCGTCTTCCGTCGCGCCGGGGTAGACAGTGGATTCGTAGATCACCACGTCACCCTTTTTCAGCACCTGCCCGACCGTCGTGGAGGCGCCGATCAGCGGGCTGAGGTCCGGGCGCTTGTAGCGGTCGATCGGCGTGGGGACGGTGACGATGAAGACATTGCAATCGGCGATATCTTCGAGGCGATCGGTGAAGGAAAGCTGGGTCGCCTCGGCCAGTTCATCCGGCTCGACCTCTCGGGTGTGGTCGATACCGTCCTTGAGCTCGGCGATGCGCTTGGCGTTGATGTCGAATCCGACCACCGGCTGGACGCGACCGAAGGCGACCGCGAGCGGCAGGCCGACGTAGCCCAGGCCGATCATGGCGATGCGGGTTTCCTGGGGCGCGGCAAAGGTGGATTGCGTCATGTCGAGATCAGTCTTCCGTGGATTCGGTTTCGTGCAGGCGCTCGCGCGCCGCGGCGACAAAGCCCACCATCAGGGCAGCGAACAGACCGGCGAACAGGCCGAGGATGGCGCCGAGGGCAACGATCAAGGTGCTCGATGTTCCCCCATCGAGTTCACGTTGCTGACCCAGCTCCACCAGGCGACCGGTGCTCAAAGACGATTTCTTCAACTCGGCCTGCAATAATTCTCGCTTTACTTCCGCTATTTCCAGCGAGATTTCAGAAAGGTCACCATCGGTCTTTGAAAGGGAATCGGCTAGCGACTCAGCGTCCGCCAGACGGGTCTCTAGCATCTCGATGCGCTGATCGAGCTTTGCACGCAGATCATCCACTTCGGACTCGGCCAGCTTCTCGATTCGCCCCATGATCGCCTTATGCAGGTCAGTGATGCGTTCCGACTGTGTCTCGGTGGCCTCGGTCTCAATCACGATCAACGACGTGTCCTCGGGCTGTTGGAGGGCTACTTCCAGTTTTTGGAAATCTTTGCCGGTATCCGCCTCGCGATCCTGCTTCAAGGCCTGCGGCACGAAAACCCGCTGGCTCAGTTCCATCACCGCACTCGGTGCAACGACGGGCTTTTCATCACCACCATCAACTGAAACTTTCGGCAGGCTATAGATCGAGGCAAATGATGTGGCCTTGGATGCATCACCCCGCCCGAAAGCAAATGTGGCCGCCATCGCGGTAATCACCACCGCCACGATGATCACTACCCATTTGCGCCGCCAGAGCGCGACGGCGAGGTCGATCAGATCGATCTCGTCATCGAATCGCGGCGGATTGGGTGTGGCTGGCTGACTGGGCCGGATTTCGTTCATCCAGAGGTTCCTTGCTTGGCGCTTGAGTCTTATTCCACGGTGACCGATTTGGCCAGGTTGCGCGGCTGGTCCACGTCGGTGCCCTTGAGCACGGCGACGTGGTAGGCCAGCAACTGCAGCGGGATATTGAAAATAATCGGGGCGCTGATTCTACCCACATTCGATGTGACCGGCAGCACATGGGTGAAGTCTGCCGAGTGCAGTCCGGCGCGCTCATCGGCGAAAACGAACAGCTCCGCCCCGCGCGCAGTGACCTCGGCGATATTGGACTTCAACTTGTCGAGAAGTTCGTTCTGCGGCGCGATGGTGATCACCGGCATGGTCTCGTCGATCAACGCGAGCGGCCCGTGCTTGAGCTCACCGGCCGGGTACGCTTCGGCGTGGATGTAGCTGATTTCCTTGAGCTTGAGCGCACCCTCCATCGCGATCGGGTACATGGGCCCGCGGCCCAGAAACAGGGCGTGTTCCTTTTCCACCAGCAGTTCGGCCAGCTCACGCACGCGGTCGCCGTGGTCCAGCGCGTCCTGGATGCGGCCAGGGACTTTTTCCAGGCCGGCGACGATGCGCTCTTCTTCAGCCTCTTCCATGCGCCCACTGGCACGGCCCACGGCGAGCAGCAGCAGGGCCAGCGAGACAAGCTGGGTGGAGAAGGCCTTGGTGGAGGCCACCGAGATTTCCGGGCCGGCGCGGGTCATCAGCACCAGATCCGACTCGCGCACCAGCGAGGATTCGGGGGCATTGCAAATGGCAAGCACTGGGCGCTCTGGATCCTCGCGCTTGAGCATGCGGATGGCGGCGAGTGTGTCGGCGGTCTCGCCGGACTGCGACAGGGCGACGACCAGCGTATTGGGACTGATCACCGGATTACGGTAGTGGAACTCGGAGGCCACCTCGACGGCGCAGGGCACGCGCAGGATGTCCTCGAACCAGTAGCGGGCGACCATGCCGGCGTGATAGCTGGTGCCGCAGGCGATGATCTGCACGCGCTCGACGGAAGCGAAGATCGCATCGGCGCCCACGCCGAACGCCGCCGGCAGAATGTGACCGTGAGCGATGCGTCCTTCCAGCGTGTCGGCGATGGCCTGCGGCTGCTCGTGGATCTCCTTGAGCATGAAGTGGCGGAAGCGACCCCGATCGGCGCTTTCCGCGCGCTGGGCGGACTGGCGCACGGGGCGCTCGACCGGCTGGCCGGCCGTGTCGGTGATGGCTACCGACTCCCGGGTGAGCACCGCGCGGTCGCCCTCCTCCAGGTAGATGAACGATTGCGTGACCGGCAGCAGGGCCAGGGCATCGGAGGCGGCAAAGTACTCGCCAATGCCCACACCGATCACCAAGGGGCTGCCCTGACGGGCGACGAACAGTGTCTCGGGGGCGTCAGCGACGATCACCGCCAGCGCGAAGGCGCCCTGTAGACGATCGACCGCTGCATCGAATGCCGCTTTCGGCGAAAGCCCCAACTCGAGCTGGTGGTGGATCAGGTGCGCGATGACCTCGGTGTCGGTGTCCGAGGCGAAGGCACAACCGGCCTCGACCAGTTCAGCCTTGAGCGTGGCGAAGTTCTCGATGATGCCGTTGTGCACCACGGCAACACGGCCGTACTCGCCGTTCGGGGCCAAATGCGGGTGCGCATTGCGCTCGACCGGCACACCGTGGGTTGCCCAGCGTGTGTGGGCAATGCCGAGCTGCCCGGTGATCGGCATGGCTTCCAGCTTCTCGGCAAGGGCGGCAACCTTGCCCACCGCGCGCGCCGAGGCCAACCCCTGCTCCTCGTCAAGCAAGGCCACCCCGGCCGAGTCATAGCCGCGGTATTCCAGACGACGCAACCCCTCCAGGAGGATGGGCCCCACCTGCCGTTCGGCTACCGCTGCGACGATTCCGCACATGAATCCGTTTCCCGTTTAACTCGGAATTGAATAGCGCGGGATTGTATCTCAATGAGGTGGGTTACAGGGACTGAATTGATCAGTTGCACTCGTAGGCGTGAAGTACAACTCCGCGGTCCATCGGAGCGGCGAGTTATACTCGCCGGCGTGGAGTACAACTCCACGGTCCATCGTTGGGAGCTGGGAGCGGTGAGTTGCACTCGCCGTGGCGTGGAGTGCAACTCCACGGTCCGTGGTCGGGTGCTGGGAGCGGCGAGTTGCGCTCGCCGTGGCGTGGGATGCAACGCTACGGTCCGTCGTTGGAGTGCTGGGAGTGGGGAGTGGAACTCGCCGGCGCGCGGAGTGCAACTCCGCGGTCCATGCCGGGCCGGGGAGCGCTGGGTTGCACTCGCCGGCGCTGATGCACTCCCGCGGTCCCAACTCTGTTTAGGTTTCGTCGTCTCCCCGAGCTGCTGAGCCGTAGGGCCAGTCCTCCGGACTCGATACCAACCCGGCAGCGACCGGGTTTTGCCAGATGTACTCTTTTACTGCGGCAAGATGACGCTCATCCCGGATGTATCGATCCCAGTAGTCGCGTTGCCACAGGCCCGCACTCTCACTGCCGGCATGCCGATAGATGTCCGCTCCTTTGCGCCGAATCTCGCGGGCCGAGTGTCGCTTCCATGACTGGATAATTCGCGCCAAGGGCTCACGCTCGCCCTGACGAATCAGTACGTGAACATGATTCGGCATGATTACCCAGTCGTGGAGCCAGTAACGGTTCCCATGACCGAAAATCAGCGTGTCCGCCACAATCCGTGCGCAAAACGGATCAGCAAGTAGGCAGGAGCCAAGCCCCGCATCCAACAAGGCGGCAATCCGGCGAGCCATCGCCCGTTTACGTCGAGAATGGGGAAGCTCAGCCAATTCCAACTCAATGCTGGTGAGCGCCTCGCGCGGCAACGAATCGGCCAGGTGAAAGACAATGTGCTGAAAATGTCCCGGCGCATCGAGGTGCGGAAGCCCTCCGTGCCGGTAACGCGATTGGGGCATCCTTGCCACCATGCATCAACCTCCATGGTTTTTCGATGTCAGTCTGTCGATCAGTTCCTGTCAGGCCATATGGGAACGGCGAGTTGGACTCGCCGTGGCGCGGAGTGCAACTCCGCGGTCCAGGCACGTCCGGGACGTAGTTCAGCATTGCAGTCTGGAAACGACCGTAGGGGGCCGGCCATTCCCCCGAATCACCCCGCCAGGTGTTCCTTGGCGAATGCCAGGAGCGTCTCGTAATGGCCTTCGCGAATCACGGTGGTCACGATTTCTGGGTCAAGATTCAGATAATCGTGCACCAGCGCGTTGCGCAACCCGATCACCTTGTTCCAGGGTGTGCCGCTGTGATCCGCGCCCATGGCGGCTAACTTCGCAAACGCCTGGCGCGATTCGCTCGGCACGACCAGCCCAGACGCCTTTAGTTTTTGCTTAGCGATTCCAATGCACGCCTCGGTCAGCAGTTGCAGGTTGCGTTCGGCCGCCCGGTAAAGAAGCGATGGCAGGGCACTCCCCTCATTCGCGAGACGGCGAAGTTCGTCGAGTTCCTCGGCCAGCTGCGCGACATGCTCCCGCATGGCAGCAACGTATTCGGGTTCCATCCGCTCGGTCATCGCCACGGCTCCTCAACCATACTGCTGTTGGTGGTGTTGATAGTCGAGTTCCCACATCGACGTGATCCGGTTTTCTTCCCTCGCCAATCGCAACGGATCATTGACGCACAAGGGACGTCCTGTGCGCACCACGGCCATTGCAAGGGGAATGGGTGCCAGATCGATATCGATCACCGAGAGCTTTTCAGCGGGCAGATCCAGTGCATCCTGCCAGGCCTGTGCCAGCAACTCGGGTCGGAGCCGACGCTCGAATGGATCGGCAAGCGGCTTTGCGAAGGCTACCGCCAGGTCGTAGTCGCTGTTGGGCGTCGCGGTTCCCTTTGCCTGCGACCCGTAAAGCCAGAGCACGGCGATTTCCGGCGTGTCCTTGGCGATCGAACCGAGCCGGTCGAGTACGGGGGCGTGCGTTAACGGCGGTTTTATCGGCATGCGCTTGACCGTCCGGTTGGTGTTCGTGAAACGGCTTTCAGTGTAACCCTCATCCGCCCCGCCGAGCGGATTGTCAGGCAGAAGCCCGACCCACGGGTTCACTCAATACCACGGGTCGCTGCTATGACGCCGGGACCGGCAACGCCGTCTCCACGAATAGTTTGAGGCGCTTTCGGCCACGAAAGCTGTCGGCGACGGGACGGTAGGCGATCTGCCAGTGGCGGCCCGGGGGGAGTTGATCGGGGGCGCGGAACCAGATGGCGTCGACGGGGCGGGCGTTCGGGTGGTCAAGGAGACGCACGGACAGACGCCAGTGTTTGCCGTCTTTTAGCGCGGTGCGCTCGAGCACCTCGAAGGTGTTGTCGAACAGCGGTTCGGGAAAGCCGGTGCCCCATGGGCCGTGGTGGTCGAGGGTGTCGATGAAGTCGAGGTGCAGATCGGCGGGCTCCAGTGGGCCGTCGGTGATCACTTCGCGACCGTCGGGCAGCCGCTCTTGGTGGCGGCTCATCACGTGCGTGAAGGCCTGGCGAAAGGCATCGAGCCGGGCGCGGTCGAGTGACAGGCCCGCGGCCATGGCGTGCCCGCCGAAGCCATCGATCAGGCCGGGATGGCGGGCGTCGATCTCGACCAGCAGGTCGCGCAGGTGGATGCCGGGGATCGAGCGTCCCGAGCCTTTGAGACGACCGTCATCGCTGCCCACCTCGGCCGGGGCGAACACGAACACGGGGCGCATCCAACGGCTTTTCAGCCGCCCGGCGACGATACCGATCACGCCGGGATGAAAGCCGGGGTCAAAGCGCACCCAGTCGGCCGGCTCGCTGGGCGGTGTGTCGCCCTGCCCGGCCATGGCCCGGTCGAGGTCGGCGGCGACGGTGTCCAGCATGTCGGCCTCGACGTCGCGGCGTTGCCGATTGATCTGGTCGAGCGTGGCGGCCAGTTGCCGGGCCTCGGCCGGCTCGTCGGCGAGCAGGCATTCGACCCCCAGCCGCATGTTCTCCAGCCGCCCGGCGGCGTTCAGCCGCGGGCCGATGGCAAAGCCCAGATCGCTGGAACGGGCCTCGCGCGGGTCGCGCCCGGCGACGGCGAACAGCGCGAGTATGCCCGGGGCGCAGGCGTGGGCACGAATGCGGGACAAGCCCTGGGCGACCAGGCGGCGGTTGTTGTCGTCCAATTCAACCACGTCGGCAATGGTGCCCAGGGCCACGAGATCCAGCCAGTTGGCCAGATTGGGACGCTCGCGCTCGGCAAACCAGCCGCGACGGTCGAGCTCGCTGCGCACAGCGGCGAGCAGATAGAAGGCCACGCCGACGCCTGCCAGCGCGGTTGAACCGAAGGCCGCATCCGCGCGGTTGGGATTGACGATGGCATCGGCGGCGGGAAGGGTCTCGCCCGGCAGGTGATGGTCGGTGACGACCACGCGCGATCCGGCGGCCTTGGCGGCGGCCACGCCGTCGTGGGCGCTGATGCCGTTGTCGACCGTGAGGATCAGCGCCGGCGGCGTCTCAAGCTCGTCGAGCAACGCGGGGCTCAGGCCGTAGCCGTGACGCTGGCGATCCGGGATCAGGAAGTCCACCTGTTCAGCGCCCATGGCACGCAGACCACGCAGGCACAGCGCGGTCGCGGTCGCGCCGTCGGCATCGAAGTCGCCCACGATCAGGATGGATTCCTGTCGCTCGATGGCATCGCTGATCAGGCGGGCCGCCTCGTCGAGATCCGGCAGACCGGTGGGCGGGAGCACCGCGCCCAGGCGCTGGTCGAGTTGCGCGGCCTGCGTGATACCACGCGCGGCGAGCACGCGGGCCAGCCGTGGGTTGAGGTGTGCCAAGGCCTCGGTCGGCTCGGACACCTGACGCCGGCGAATGCTCGCGACTCCCAGCAGGCGCGCGGTCTTCTCGGCCTTGTCGGCATTGGGGCCCGCTTTTGTCTCTACGGTCATCGCCCCACCCGGTTCAACAGTCGACGCCAGGCCCGTTTCAACGCCGATGCCGGTTGCCACACCCCGCCCTGGCCATCATCCAGGCGAACACGCAGGCCCGGGTGCTCGCTCTGCAGTCGCTCGAGCCAGGCATCGATGCCGGCCAGTTCCTGCTGAAAACCGCCCACGTCGCCCTCCAGTCGACACCACGCCGCCTCGGTCAGCAGCACCCGCACGCACCTGCCGGCACGGATCGCCTCACGTGCCGCATCCATCTCGTCGGCTTGCCACACCGTTGCCTCGCATGCGGCGAGCACCGCCGGCGAGTCGGTCAAAATCTGCCGTTGATCGACCTGGGGGGACGGCAACCCATTGGACAGGGCACTCAACCCATGTGGCCAGAAACTGCTCAGGATGGGCTGACCCTGCGCGGCGCGCCGATCGTTGAGTGGCTGCGGATAAAGCCACATCTGCAGTTCGGTCAGCCACTGGCGCAACACGGGGTCGCTGCGTTCCTCGTCGAGGAAGACCCCGGCGTTGCGATTCAACAGGCAGGCCAAGGGTGCCCCACTGCGCTGCAATGCCGCGTTCGCCGGACCGACACCATCGACCCGCGATTCGGCCAGCAGGTAGGGCTGACGTCCCAGGCGCACGGCCCGCATGCCGTCTTCGGCCAGCCAGGGATTCAGCTCGGCAAGCAGACCGTCGAGTTCCGCCTCGGTCAAGCCGAGAAAGCGCGGGCCCAACGTGATCGCATGATCGGTTTCCGGCTTGAGGTGGACGGGATCGAAACACAGCAGCCGCTCGAAACCTCGTTCGCGCCAGGCCTCCACCTGCTCCGCGAAACCCGAACGCGTGCCACCGGCAAGGCACCAATCGCCCAGGGCGCGGGCGGTGGCATAACCATGCGCGCTGCTGGCCGATGCGCTCTCGTCGCGAGCCGCGCGGTGCACGGCCACCAACGCCAGCACATCGGGATCGTCACAGGTAATCTCGTGGACCGCATCGTCGGCGGCGGCAACACGCTGGAAGCGACCAGCGAGCAGATGGGCCAATGGTCGCTCACCGGTCGCTTGCCCGGCCGCGCCGCCTGTCGGCCAGGTCCAGACGGGGCGGGAAAAGCCGCTGCGGTCATCGCCAGGCGCATCGATCGGCTCGAGGCCCAATACGGCCAGTTCCACGTCAACGACCCGCCGCGTCACGCCTCGTCTCCCGGCAGGCCATTGTCGAGGCCGAGCAAGCGCCGGCCGCGGTGGTTGTGGCGGATGGAGAGCATGGCGGCGTATTCGGTTTCCACGTGCGCGATCGCCGCCAGCGGGGCGTTGAGCACCCAGACGCAGGCGGCGCGCATGACGATCGCGTGCGAGAGCACCAGCACGGACTGGCCGGCGTGATTGGTTTCCAGGCGCTCGAGCCCGCGCGTGACCCGCTCGACGAAGTCGGTCATCGGTTCGCTGCCGGGGGGACGACCGTCGACCGGGTCGGCGAGGAACGCCGCGTGCTGTTCGGGATACCGCTCGGGGATCTCGGCGTGGCGCAGGCCTTCCCAGGGACCGAACCCGATCTCGCGCAGGTCGGGGTCGACGACGAGCTCAAGCCCGCGACGCTCGGCGACGGAGGCGGCAAAGGCCCGGCAGCGGCGCATCGGCGAGGTCGCGATCACGTCCCAATCGGCCAGCCCGCGATCCGCCAGCAATTCCACGCGTCGCTCCAACTGCTGCCAGCCGAGTTCACTCAGCGGGTCGTCGACGGCATCGCCACGAAAGCGGCGGCCGCCAACGGGTTCGCCGTGGCGGATCAGGTCGAGTCGGGTGGTCTGGGAGGACATGGACGCTCGCGGTTCGAATTCGAGGCGGAATTCTATCAGTCTCGCTAGGGCAGCAAACGACAAACACCGCTCCCCGAAAACCTGTGAGATGGTTTCGCAGCGAGCGGAAGGCGACGGTAAGACACCGTCGCCGGGGACGTCGGTTAGGAGGCGAGTGTCACTTCTTACCGAACGCCAGCATTGCCAGCCCGACAACCGCACTCACGCCACCGGCAATCCAGTAGATCATCGTGTTGTCGGTGTATTCCCCGGTGACCGCCTCGGAGAGCTGGTCTTCCAGCCCTTGCGACGCCTGGTAGCCGAAGAACAGCAGGATGAGACCCAGTACAAGCAGGGCCAGCCCGATAATTTGCTGCGTTTTCATGATGATTCCTCTTAGAGCAAGAAACGGCTGCAAGTTTAGACGGCCGCGCCAACCAGTGCTTGCGCCCCCGAAACCTGCCGGGCTGCCCGTTATGGCACCCAGCCGATCATGGTAAGCACCGCCACCAGGGCCAAGCCGAACAACAGCGCTCGCCACACGATGGCGTGGGCGGCTCGATACCAGGTGCGCTGGTCGGCCAGGCAGGCGTTCTCGTCGAGGCACTCGTCGGCCCGCTCGACGTCGATCACCGCGTGACCGACCCGGGCGATCAGGCCGATCGATCCGGCCTCCCAGTCATCCAGGGCCCCGTGCTCGCGGCCTTGCGCCGCGTCCCCGCGCCAGGCGCTCAGGCCGCGCTGGAACGAGCCTGCCAAGAGCATCAGCACGGTGAACACCGGCGCCGCCGGCAGGACCATCAGCGCGTGCACCTTGCGCTGTCCGCGATGCAGCCAGCCCGTTTGCGCCGGCTGGGGCTGCTCTTCACCGTCCCGATGCTTTACGCCCTCCTCGCGCGCCAGCCATTCGGTCAGTCGATAGAACAACGCCCCGGCCGGCCCCAGCAACACGAACCAGAACAGCACCAGGAACCATTCGCTGAAGGCCAACACGATGATGCGCTCGCCGGTCTGCCGCGTGGTCGCCGCGGCCGGGTCGACGGGCGTCTCGTCGAACAGCACCCGGCGCGCGGACTCGACGGTTTCTTGATCGTCGCGGGCGGCGGCATCCAGCAATTGACGGTTGATCTCCGAGGTGTTGCGCGGCGTGATCACCAGTAAAAGCACGACCAGCGACACCAGCCAGCCGATCCAGCCATCACCGCCCGGCCCCAGCCAGACCAGCAAAGCCGCCGGCAGCAGCAGCCAGACGATCAGGCGCGCAGCGGTCACGCCGATCATGCCGGCCAACGTATCGAACACCTCGATCGTGGCGAGATGCGGCCACCGATCGGCACGCCAGCGCTGGAAGAATTCCAGGAGGCGATCAATGGCGACGACGAGGATCAGGACCAGGAGTTTCATCGGGTGGATGCCCCAACGTTTAACGGAGATGAACAGGATGTCATGCGGTAGCGACCCCTTCGGGCAACCGGGATGCCAGCTGCCCCCAGTCGAAGGCGGGGCCCGGGTCCGTCTTTCGACCTGCGGCGATATGGCTGTGGCCGCGCACGGCGTTCACTGTCGGATAGGCGCGCTTGATCGCGACCAGCATCTTGCCGAGCACCTCGTATTGCACGGCGGTATAGGGCTCGGTATCGGTGCCTTCGAGCTCGATGCCGATGGAGAAGTCGTTGCAGCGTATGCGCTCGCCGAAGCGCGACTGTCCCGCATGCCAGGCGCGCCGGTCGAAGGGTACGAATTGCGTGACCGAACCGTCACGATAGATCACCACGTGGGCGGACACACGCAACTCGCGGATCTGTTCGAAATACGGGTGTTCGGCCGGATCGAGTTCGTTGGTGAAGAACCGCTCGATCGCCGTGCCGCCATATTGGCCAGGCGGCAGGGACATGCCGTGGATCACCACCAGTTCGATGCGTTCCTCGCGGGGACGCTGGTCGTGATTGGGTGAGAGGACATAGCGGGCGCTGTCGAGGCGATAGGTGGCGGGATCAATGTTCATGCGCGGGGCTCCTCCTCCCACTTGAGTCCGGCGACCGGCCAGTGGGCCGATGACCATTCGCTGGCGACCTGCTGGCTCCAGCCCTTGCCGCCCAAGTGGGCGCAGAGCCCTTGCAGCGCGACGTCGACCGCCGCCTCGCGCACGGCCTGCCGCTCACCGGGGAAACGAAAGCGGCTCGCGAAGGTGGTGGGGCCGGCCTGGGTGGCGCCGGATTCCGCGGGGGGACGATAGCCCCAGCCGATCCACACCGTACCGACCGGTTTGGTGTCGCTGCCACCGCCCGGCCCGGCCACGCCACTGATGGCCACGGCGTAATCGACGTCGGCCCGCTCGATCGCCCCGCCCGCCATGGCCGTGACCACCTCGCCCGACACCGCGCCCACCTCGGCAAACAGCGACGCAGGCACGGCCAGATCACGCTGCTTGGCCCGGTTGCTGTAGGTGATCCAACCGCCCTCGAACCAGGACGAACTGCCGGCCTGCTCGGTGAGATTCGCCGCCAACAGCCCGCCCGTACAGGACTCCGCCACAGCCAGACGCAGGCCGCGTGTCGCCAGCGCCTGGCCCAGACAGCGGATGCGTGAGTGACGATCGAGATCGCCGTCGGTCATCGCGTCAATGCCGTTCCATGCCGGCGGTCGCTGCATCGGTTGCGCGTTGTCTTGATCGTCCATCCTGCTTGCTTATCCCTCGTGCCCCGGCCGATCCCGAATCAATTCGGGGCCGGGGTTTTGGTTACAATGCCGCGCATGACGAACCCGACATCGCCCCGACCCGCCCCAGCCGGAGACGCGGACCCTCTCAGCGCGCATACGCCCATGATGCAGCAGTTTCTCGGGATCAAACAAGATTACCCGGACGTGCTGCTGTTCTACCGGATGGGCGATTTCTACGAGCTGTTTTTCGAGGACGCACGCCACGCCGCCCGGCTGCTCGATCTCAACCTGACGCAACGCGGCACCTCGGCCGGCGAGCCCATCCCCATGGCCGGCGTGCCGGTGCATGCCTACGAGTCGTACCTGGCGCGCCTGCTGAAGGCCGGCGAATCGGTCGCCATCTGCGAGCAGGTCGGCGACGTGCAGGCCAAGGGGCCGATGAAGCGCGAGGTGGTCAAGGTTGTCACCCCGGGCACGGTCACCGACGAGGCCCTGCTCGAACAGCGTCAGGCGCACCGGTTGGTGGCGGTGGCGCGCAGCCGTTCGCGTGGCCGCGAACGCCTTGGTCTGGCCCATCTGGACCTGTCCAGCGGCCGCTTTGCGATCATGGCGCCGAACGGGCCGGATGAGCTGGCCACCGAACTGGCCCGCGTCGACCCGCGCGAACTGCTGCTGCCCGAGGGACTGCGCATCGAGGCACTGACCGATGGGTTGTTCCGCGCCGAGGGATTCAGCCGCGAACGCCCGATCTGGCACTTCTCGAGCGAGACGGCCACCGAACGATTGTGCGCCCAGTTCGGCACCCGGGACCTGGCGGGCTTCGGCATCCATGCCGACAACCGCCAGTCGCTGGAGGCGGCCCTGGGCGCCGCCGGCGCGCTCTGGCAGTACGTCAACGACACGCAGAAGACGCATCTGGGCCACATCGACGGCTTGGCCGTCGAGCAGACCAGTGACGCCCTGTTGCTCGACGTGCACACCCGCCGCCACCTGGAGCTGTTCGAGGACAGCCAGGGGCGCCCGGACGGGGCCCTGATCGGCCTGCTGGATCGGACCGCCACCGGCATGGGCGCACGACGCCTGCGCGAGTGGCTGGCCCGCCCGCTGCGCGACCACGAGGCGCTTGCCGCCCGGCATCAGGCAATCGGTGAGCTGCGCGAGCGTGACCTGCCGGCCGCCCTCTTCGACGCGCTGCGTCAGGTCAACGACATCGAGCGGATCACCACGCGCATCGTGCTGGGCACCGCCCGGCCCCGCGACCTCGCCGCCCTGCGCGACTCGCTGCATCAGTTACCCGCCCTGACCGCGACGCTGGAGGCCTGTGACCAGCCGCTGATCACCGCCCTGATCGATGACCTGGCCGATCTGCCCGCGGTACGCGACTTGCTGGATGCCGCCATCGCCGAGAAGCCCTCGGTCTGGCTGCGCGACGGCGGCGTGATCGCCACCGGATTCGACGAGGAGCTCGACCGCCTGCGCAGCCTCTCCCAGCGGGCGGATACCACGCTCACCGCCATGGAGGAGGACGCCCGGCGCCAGTCGGGTATCGACAACCTCAAGCTCGCCTACAACCGCGTGCACGGCTACTACTTCGAGGTACCGCGCAGCCAGTCGGCGCGCATGCCCGAGACCTTCACCCGGCGCCAGACACTGAAATCCGTCGAGCGCTACACCAACGACACGTTGAGGTCTTTCGAGCAGGAGGTGCTGACCGCACGCGACCGGTCGCTGGCCCGCGAGCGCGAATGCTTCGAGGCGTTGCTGGTCGACCTGGCCGGGCATCAGTCGGAGCTGCGCCGGCGTGCCAATGCCCTGGCCGATCTGGACACGCTGGCCGCGCTGGCCGATGTGGCCGAACGCCACGGCTGGAACGCACCGCGATTCCGGGGCGCACTGGGCGTGGATATCCAACAGGGACGCCACCCGGTGGTCGAGGCCAACAGCCAGGCGATATTCGTGCCCAACGATGCCGAGCTGGCCCCAGACCGGCGCATGCTGTTGATCACCGGCCCGAACATGGGCGGCAAGTCGACCTACATGCGCCAGACCGCGCTGATCGTCCTGCTGGCCCATGCCGGGGCGCACGTGCCGGCCGAGGGGGCCGAGATCGGCCCGATCGACCGCATCTTCACCCGCATCGGCGCCTCCGACGATCTCGCCTCCGGTCGCTCGACCTTCATGGTCGAAATGACCGAGACCGCCGAGATCCTGCATCACGCCACCGAGCGCTCGCTGGTGCTGATCGACGAGATCGGTCGCGGCACTTCGACCTTCGACGGACTGGCCCTGGCCTGGGCGGTGGCCGAGCATCTGCTGCAGAAAAACCGCGCGATGACGCTGTTCGCCACCCACTACTTCGAGCTGACCACGCTCTCCGAGCAGTTCGCGACGCTGATCAACGTCCACCTCGAGGCGATCACGCACAAGGGCGAGCTGGTCTTCCTGCATGGCGTGAAGGACGGCCCGGCCAACCAGAGCTACGGCATCGACGTCGCCCGGCTGGCCGGCCTGCCCCGTCCCACCATCCGTCGCGCGCGCGGGCTGCTGGAAAAGCTCGAATGGCAGTCGCATGCCGGGGGCGAGGTGCCGCAACTGGACCTGTTCGCGGCCGAGGCCCCAGGCGAGCTCGCCGAGGCCGAACCCGACCCGTTGCTCGAGGCGCTCGACGCCCTCGATCCGGACGAGATCAGCCCGCGGGCCGCGCTCGACCTACTCTACGAGTGGAAGGCGAAGCGTCAGGAATAAGCGGATCGGCGGTCAACGCCGGTAAACGTGCCGACGATGACCGATTTTGACGACGGTCACCACGAGTTCGTCATCGACGATTTCGTACAGAATCCGGTAGTTACCCTGGCGCAGACGATAGCGTTCCTGTCCAGAGAGCTTTTCGCAACCGGGTGGGCGGGGATCGTCAGCCAGCGCGTCTATACGCCGCAGAATCCGCTCGACGTCCGGTTTCGGGATAGGGCGAAGATCACGACTAACCGACTGGCGAAAGCGGAGCTTATAGCTTGCCATGCGCCTTCAGGTCGGCGAGCAGGGCTTCGTAGCTAATTGTCGGCTCGGCGACGCGCTCATCGAATGCCGCCAGATCCTCCTGATCTTCTGCCAGCGCTGCCTTGACCGCGTCGTTGACGATCTCGGAAATCGAACGATGGGAATGGGCCGCCTTCATTCTCAAGGCCTGGTGCAATTGCGCATCAAAGTAGATGGTGGAACGCTTCGTCTCGGTGTTCATGCCGGATCTCGCAATGGAAGGTCGTACAGCGAACGAAGTATAGCAACATAGTGACGTCTAGACGTCACAACGCCAGCCCCCCCCCTCTCCCTTTGGGCCTACAGCTCAGGCCGACTCACTCGCCACCACGACCATTTGCCACCATCGTTATAATGCCGCCATGGAACAGTCCACCGACCGACCGCTCGTCTCGCTGACCGTCGCCGGCATCGCCCGCCGAGACGACGAGTACCTGATCGTCGAGGAACGCATCCGCGGCCAGCGTTACCTCAACCAGCCCGCCGGACACGTCGAGCCGGGCGAAACCCTGATTGAGGCGGTGATCCGCGAGGTGCGTGAGGAGACCCGCTTTGCCTTCGCGCCGACTGACCTGCTGGGGCTGTACCATGACAACCCGAACCAGGGTCGACGCGTGCTGCGGGTCGCTATCATCGGCAAGATCGGCGAGGCGCCGGACGACGCGCCCCTCGACGAGGGCATCCTCGCCGCGCACTTCATGAGCCGCGTGGCGCTGGAGCGATCCGACCTCCCGCACCGCTCTCCGTTCGTGACCGCCGCCATCCGTGATTTCGAACGCGGGCGCCGCCACCCCCTCGACCTGTTGCACTCGATCCGATGACCGACACCCAATCCGACAACCTGATCCCGCGCGCCCCCGAGGATGCCCCTCGCATCATGGTGGGTCTGTCCGGCGGCGTGGACTCGTCGGTGGCCGCCCTGCTCCTGAAACAGGCCGGCTACCGTGTCGAGGGCCTGTTCATGAAGAACTGGGAAGACGATGACGACGCCGAGTACTGCGCGGCCAAGGAGGACATGCTGGATGCGATGGCGGTGGCCGACCGCCTCGGCATCGAGTTCCACTACGCCAACTTCGCCGGCGAGTACTGGGACCGCGTATTCGCCCATTTCCTGCACGAGTACCAGGCCGGGCGCACGCCCAACCCGGACATCCTCTGCAACCGCGAAATCAAGTTCCGCGCCTTTCTCGACCACGCCCGCGAACTGGGGGCCGATGCGATCGCCACCGGCCATTACGCCCGGCGGATCGACGATGCCGACGGCGTGCACCTGGCGCGCGGCATCGATACCAACAAGGATCAGAGCTATTTCCTGCACGCATTGAGCCGCGAGCAGGTCGGCTCGGCGCACTTCCCGCTCGGCGGGCTGGAAAAACCGCGCGTACGCGAGATTGCCGCCGCTCACGACCTCATCACGGCGAAGAAGAAGGATTCCACCGGGATCTGTTTCATCGGCGAGCGGCGCTTTGCCGATTTCCTCAAGACCTACCTGCCCGCCCAACCCGGGCCGATCCAGACCCTCGACGGCGAGTCCATCGGCACCCACCAGGGCCTGATGTACCACACCATCGGTCAGCGCCAGGGCCTGAAGATCGGCGGGATGAAGACCCACGGCGACGAGCCCTGGTACGTGGTGGACAAGGATCTCGCCGACAACGTGCTCCTGGTCGCGCAGGGCAAGAACCACCCGGCCCTGTTCGCCGACCGGCTCGAGGCCGAGCAGGTCCACTGGATCGAGCCGCCGCCGACCGATCGCCCGCTGACCGCCAAGATCCGTTATCGCCAACCCGACCAGGCGGTGACCATCGAACAACGGGGCGATCGGCTGATCGCAACGTTCGAGGCGCCGCAACGCGCCATCACCCCCGGGCAGTCGGTGGTGTTCTATGATGGCCCCATCTGCCTGGGTGGCGCGGTGATTACCCGCGCCCTGCCCCGGGACTGATTCATCAATCCAACCGATTCGGGACGCATGCCACAAGATACCGACGACCAATTGATCGCCATGGCCGGCATGACCCAGGCCGTGCAGCTGATCCAGACACTCGCCTACGAGGGGCGCGTGGCGGACAGCCAGGCCCTGGAGGCGAGCATCGGCTCGCTGTTCGCCTTCGATGCACCCGACACGGCCAGCATCTACGGCGGGATTACCGGCGTGCGTTTTGGCATGAAGCGCCTGACCGAACTGCTGGCCGGCAAGTCGCGGGCGCCGCATGACCTCGAGCTGACCCGCTACCTGGTGACCCTGTTCGCCGTGACCAAGGCGTTTCGTCGCGATGACGAGATGGCGGGCAAGCTGTTTTCCCGCCTGGAGGAACTCAAGCCCGCCTTTGACGAGCACGGTGCCGACAGCGGCCTGATGGCCGATCTGAACAACCTCTACCGCGGCACCTTGAGCCACCTGCCGCAGAAGTTCGTGATCAACGGCGAGAAGCATCATCTCGAGGACATGGCTATCTCCGCGTCGGTGCGCGCCCTGCTGCTCGCCGGCGTGCGTGCCACCATCCTGTTCGACCAGGTGGGTGGCCGGCGCTGGCGCCTGCTGTTCATGCGGGGCAAGTACCTGGCCCGTGCCGAGGAAATGGTTCGACGCCTCTGAACCATCCGCCTTTCTGACAGGATCTTCCCATGCCCCAGCAGCTGCTCCGGACGCTCACCGAACGCCATGCGGACGATCCGGTCGGCACGCTGGTCGCCCTGGTGGACTGGCTGCGTCCCGGTTCGGACGAAGATGCCTCGGCGGCGATTGAACGCATCGAGCGCTTGCAGACGGCCGTCGAGGCCGACCCCACCCTGCAGGACGCCCTTCATCAGCGTCTGGGCGACTGGCTCGACCAGGCGCGCTTTTTCCAGGTCCTGGCTGGTTTGGGCCTGTTTTCGCGGCGCGGATTCCTGCGCGAGCTGGGCCAACGTGTCTACGAGCGCCTGAATCCCGCGCCGGCCGACCCGATGAACGTGCGTGACGTGTTCTATCTCGCCTTCCACGAGGCGGACGATCCCGAGTGGGTGGCGCAGGTGCCACCGGCCTGCTGGGAACGGCTGATGCGGACATTCTGGCCGTCGTCGCCCGACCAGCCCGGCCAGAAAGGGACGGACCGGCTGACCCGCGAGGCGCTCTACGCCCTGGAGATGCTGGCCATCTGGATCGCCGCCGAGGAGTTCGAGCCCGACATCCTGCGCCTCGATCCGAGCATGGCCACGCGCGATTCCAGTTTCATCGCCCTGCAGCGAGAGGTCGGCGCGCACGTGCGTGACTACGTCGGCTGGATGGACGGCAAGATCGAGGACTTGTACGACGACGCCCACATCCGCGTCTTGCTCGAACAGTGCAACGAGGAGGTCGAACGCCTGCACCGGCGAGCGGTCACGCGCGGGACCAGCATCTCGTTGACCCACTTGCTGGAACGACTCGGCCAGACCATCGCCCGGATCGAACGACTGCTCGACATCCTCGACCCCAAGGCATGCGAACAATGCAATGAGCGCGCGACCGCCCTGTTCACCGAACTGGTCGAGGCCAGTGCCGAGCGGCACGGCATTCGCCCGCTGATCCGGCGCAGCGTGCGCCAATTGGCGCGCAGCGTCACCGAGAACGCCAGTGACAAGGGCGAACACTACATCGCCGGCGACCGGCCCGCGTATTTCCGAATGCTGGCCTCGGGGCTGGCCGGGGGGCTGGTGATCGCCGTGATGGCCCTGCTCAAGATCCACATCCTCGAGAGCGGCTTTGCGCGCCTGCCCGAGACCGTCTTGGTCAGTCTCAATTACGGGCTGGGTTTCGTCCTGATCCACATTCTGCACGGGACGGTGGCCACCAAGCAGCCGGCGATGACGGCGGCGAGCATTGCCGAGCAGGTCGAGCTGGGCGAGCATGGCCGGGCGAATCCCCGCAAACTGGCTGACCTCCTGCTGCGCGTGGGTCGCACCCAGTTCGTCGCCATCGCCGGCAACGTCATCGCCGCCCTCTCGCTTGCCTTCCTGATCGCCACGGTTTGGCAACAACAGACGGGCACCTCGCTGATCACCCCCGAGCGGGCCGCCTACATCCTCACGGGCATCAACCCGGTCACCGGCCTGGCGCTGTTCTATGCCGCCATTGCCGGCGTCTGGCTGTTTCTCTCGGGCCTGATCGCGGGTTTCTTCGACAACCGCGCGGCCTACCTGGGTCTCGAGGCACGCCTACGGGAACACCCGCTGCTGCAACGGCTGCTGCCGCAAGGCGCCCGTCATCGTCTGGCCGCCTACATCGATGGCCATTACGGCGCCCTGATCAGCAACTTCGCCTTCGGCATCATGCTCGGGTCGACCGGCTACGTCGGCTACCTGCTCGGGCTGCCGCTCGACATACGCCACGTCGCCTTCTCCTCGGCGGACCTGGGCTACGCCATGTCCCAGGAATTCGCCGGGCCGCTGATGTTCGCCCTGTTGCTGGGTTTCGTGCTGCTGATCGGCGCGGTCAACCTCACGGTGAGTTTTGCCCTGGCCCTCAATGTCGCCCTGCGGGCGCGCGGCACGCGCATCGCGCGTCCGCTCAATCTCGTGCGGGCCTACTGGCAGCTGATCCGTCAGCGTCCCTCCGGCCTGCTCTACCCACCCAACCAGCCCAATGGCGCTGGCAACCGCCACAGCAACGCCGCCGAATCGGGAGACGGGCGAGCGCCCGGACGCCGGGAACATCGCGAGTGATCATCACCGGTGACATCGACCCCGTCGTCCTCCGCCTCGGGTAAAAGCCGACATGCGGCCCCGAAGACTCGTCGAGGGCCACGGCAGAGACCGGACACCGCACCCGCATGAAAAAACCTCCAGTGAGCCTTGCTCGACTGGCGGTTTTGCCTGGTTTTGCCTGGTGGGCGCGAGAAGCGCTCAGACCTTGAGGTGTTTGCGTAGCTGGTACTGCCAGATAAACCCGATCACCGAGAAGACGGCGAAGATGCAGACCGCCACGGCCCAGAACTCCCAGCCCTTGGGCTCGACGCCCCCGATCGAGTACTCGAGGTAGATACCGACACCCATACCGATCACGAAGAACACCAACCATTCGACGATCCGCCACCAGAACGACTTCTGACGACCCGGTTCGGCGACCGGGATCACGAGAAACAGGCGCTGGTTGACGAATGGCAGGTTCGCGAGGACGAACAGGCCGATCAGGTAGCTCACGATAATCCAGTCGGCGATCATGCAGGCCTCGTGTCGATGGCGTGTGGAAGGGTCGGGTTACAGGCCGAAGGCGCCGGCCGTCAGGGCGGTCAGGCCGGTCGGATAGAGGCCGAAGATCAGCATGGAGGCACCACTGAGCGCCAGCACGCCGCGCACGTTGATATCGGCCTGGATGGGGCTGGTGTCCTCGGGCTGGTCGAAGTAGACCATCTTCACCGCGCGCAGGTAGTAGAACGCCCCGATCACCGCGGTGACCACGGCGAAGGTGGCGAGCCACCACAGCCCGACGCCGACGATCGATTGCAGCACGGCCAGTTTCGCCCAGAAACCGAAGGTGAACGGAATGCCGGCCATCGAGAACATCAGCAGCAGGAAGACGAAGGCCATCACCGGGCTGCGGTCATTCAGCCCCTTCAGGTCATCCATGCTCTCGGCCTCGAAGCCCTGACGCGCCAGCAGCAGGATGATGCCGAAACCACCGATGGTCATCACCGCATAGGCGATGGTGTAGAACAGCGCCGCGGCGTAGCCCTCGTTGGTGCCGGCCAGCACACCCAGCAGGATGAAGCCGACGTGGCCGATGGTCGAGTAGGTCAGCATCCGCTTGAAGCTGGTCTGCGCAATGGCCACCACGTTGCCAATCGCCATCGAGAGCATCGCCACGACGATCAGCATCGGCTGCCAATCGGCGAACAGCGGCCCCATGCCATCGACCAGCAGGCGCATTACCAGGGCGAGCGCGGCGACCTTGGGTGCCGCGGCGAGATACAGCGTCACCGCCGTGGGCGCGCCCTCGTAGACGTCGGGCAGCCACATGTGGAACGGGGCGATACCCATCTTGAACACCGCACCCACCACGATCAGTACCAGGGCGGCCTTGAGCGCCATGGAATCGTCGCCACCGGCGACCGACTCGGCAATCGCGGTCAGGGTCAGGTCACCGGTCACGCCATAGAGCAGCGACATGCCGTAAAGCAGGATGCCCGAGGCCAGCGCGCCGAGTACGAAGTACTTCATTGCCGCCTCGGAGGCGCGGCCATCGTCGCGCTTGAACGCCGTCATGGCATAGAGCGCCAGCGACATCAGCTCGAGCCCAAGATACAGCAGCAACAGGTGGTTCGAGGAGATGGTGATCATCATCCCCAGCACGCCGAACAGGCCGAGCATGTAGTACTCGCCCTTGTCGATGCCACGCTGGCGCAGGTAGGTGCGCGAGATGACGAACACCCCCGCGACCAGCACGTAGACCACCAGCTTCATCAGATCGGCCATGGGATCGTTGACCACCATGTCGCCGAAGCTCATCCGCACGCTGTCATCCATCTGCACCAGCGTGATCACGAACAGCGCGATCAGCGTCAGGATCGAGAGCACGAAGCTCACCGTCGGGCCCCGCTTGGGCAGGAACGGATCGACGAGCAGGATCAGGCACGCCATCGCCGCGAGGACGATTTCGGGAAGGACCGGTTGCAGGTTCAGTGAGGCGAGTGTCATAGGGAACGTCTTACAACTTGGTGGTCAGCGCCTGTTGCGCCAGGTTCTCGATCGAGGCGTGCATGACCTCGACCAGCGGGTTCGGCCAGACGCCGATCAGCACGATCAGGAACGCGAGCACGCCCAGGATCCAGGCCTCGCGGAAATTCAGGTCTTGAAGGGTCTTCACGCCTTCGTTCTTCACCTCGCCGAAGATCACGCGCTTGACCATCCACAGGGTGTAGGCCGCACCGATGATCAGGGTGAGGGCCGCAGCAAAGGCAATCCAGAAGTTCGCCTTGAACGCCGCGAGGATGACCATGAACTCGCCCACGAAGCCCGAGGTGCCCGGCAGACCGACGTTCGCCATGGCGAACAGCACCACCAGCGCCGCGAACCACGGCATGGTGTTCACCACCCCGCCGTAGGCCGAGATGTCGCGGGTGTGCAACCGGTCGTAGAGCACGCCGATCGAGAGGAACATTGCCGCCGAGATCAGGCCGTGAGAGACCATCTGCACCATCGCGCCCTCGAGCGCCAGGGTCACGCCGCTGGCCGAGGCGTTGTCCGGGTTGGCCACGATCATGTAGATCAGGAACAGGCCCAGGGTGACGAAGCCCATGTGCGAGATCGACGAGTAGGCGACCAGCTTCTTCATGTCCGACTGGACCATCGCTACCAGGCCGATGTAGACGATCGCGATCAGCGACAGCGCGATCATCAGCCAGTCGAGTGTCGCCGCCGCATCGGGCGTCATCGGCAACGAAAAGCGCAGGAACCCATAGCCACCGATCTTGAGCATGATCGCCGCCAGGATCACCGAGCCGCCGGTGGGCGCCTCGACGTGGGCGTCCGGCAGCCAGGTATGCACCGGCCACATCGGGATCTTGACCGCGAAGGCGATCAGGAAGGCCAGGAAGATCAGGATCTGCTCGGTCAGCGTCAGCGGCAACTCGTGCAGCACCGGGATGGCAAAACTGCCGGCCTGGAAGTACATGTAGATCAGCGCGACCAGCATGAACACCGAGCCGAGGAAGGTGTACAGGAAGAACTTGATCGTCGCGTAGACGCGCTGCGGGCCGCCCCAGATCCCGATGATGATGAACATCGGGATCAGCATGCCTTCGAAGAAGAAGTAGAAGACGATGGCATCCATCGCGGCGAACGTGCCGTTCATCATGCCTTCCATGATCAGGAAGGCCGCCAGGTACTGGTGCGCCTTGTCCTTGATCACGTCCCAAGCCGCCACCACGACGAGGATGGTGGTGAAGGTGGTCAGCACGATCAGCGGCATCGAGATACCGTCGACGCCCAGCGCGTAATTGATGCCGAAGGCCGGGATCCATGGCAGGTGCTCGACGAACTGCATCGCCGCGGTCTGCGTGTTGAACCCGACAATCAGGCCGAGGCTGATCAAAAAGACCACGACGGAGACGATCAGCGCGAACCAGCGCGCCGAGGCGCCACGCCGTTCGCCGAACAGCATGACGGCAAGGCCTGCCGCAATCGGCAACCAGACGAGCAGGCTCAGTATGGGCCAGGAGGTCAGCATCGAACCGTTTTCCTTCGCTTGTTATCGGTAGGGGCGTTACGCGCCAATGAACACGATCCAGGTCAGCAACCCGATCAGGCCAAGGATCATGACAAACGCGTAGTGATAGAGGTAACCGGTCTGGATCAGGCGCCAGGTGCGGGCCATGTAGCCCACCACCGCGGCCGTGCCATTGACCAGCCAGCCGTCGATCGCGCGCAGGTCGGCACCCTGCCACAGACCCCGGCCCAGCAGCCGCGAGCCGCCGGCGATGACGGTGTTGTTGAAGCTGTCAAAGCCGTAGCCTTCCTCGAGGATCCGCTTGGGCCAGGCGAACACACGGGCGAACAGCGGCGGCAGCACCTTGGGCATGCCCAGGTACATGATCGCCGCACCGGCCACGCCGGCCAGCGCCATCCAGACCACCGGCGTGGTCCAACCGTAGAGGAACATGCCCCAGGCGCCCTTGAACTGGTCTTCCAGCGTCGCCATCGCGCCGTGGGTGGCCAGCACCCGGATCGAGTCATCGAAATAGGCACCGAACAGCATCGGCTCGATCACCAGGAAACCGATGATCAGCGACGGCACGGCCAGCAGCACCAGCGGCACGGTCACCACCTTGGGCGATTCCTGGGCGTGCGAGGCGGTGTGGGCATCCATGCGCGACTCGCCGAAGAACACCAGGAACAGCATGCGGAAGGTGTAGAACGCCGTCACGAACACGCCGATGAACAGGGCCCAGTAGGCGAACTCGGCGCCCGGCAGCTCGGAGGCGGCCACCGCGTAGATGATCGACTCCTTGGAATAGAAGCCGGCGGTACCGGGGAAGCCGATCAACGCCAGTGCACCGATGAAGAAGGTCGCGAAGGTGATCGGCAGTTTCTTCGCCAGACCGCCCATCTTGCGCATGTCCTGCTCGTGGTGCAGCGCGATGATCACCGAACCGGCCGCGAGGAACAGCAGCGCCTTGAAGAAGGCGTGGGTCATCAGGTGGAACAGTGCCGGGCTGTAGGCCGAGACACCGAGCGCGGCAGTCATAAAGCCCAGCTGCGAGAGCGTTGAATAGGCGATCACGCGCTTGATGTCGTGCTGCACGATGCCCAGGAGCCCCATGAAGATCGCGGTCACCGCCCCGATCATCAGGATGAACGAGAGCGCCGCATCGGAAAGCTCGAACAGCGGCGAGAAGCGCGCCACCATGAAGATGCCCGCGGTCACCATGGTTGCCGCGTGGATCAGCGCCGAGATCGGCGTGGGGCCTTCCATGGAATCCGGCAGCCACACGTGCAACGGCACCTGGGCCGACTTGCCCATCGCACCGATGAACAGCAGGATCGCGATCACGCTGATCAGCGACCACTCGACGCCCGGCCAGTATTCGACCGTGATGTCGGCCAGCTCGGGCAGCCGCTCGAATACGGTCGCGTAGTGCAGCGAGTCGGTGTAGGCGAGGATAGCGGCGATGCCGAGCAGAAAGCCGAAGTCACCCACCCGGTTGACGATGAAGGCCTTGAGGTTGGCGAAGATCGCCGACTCGCGCCTATACCAGAAACCGATCAGCAGATACGAGACCAGGCCGACCGCTTCCCAGCCGAAGAACAACTGCAGCAGGTTGTTCGACATCACCAGCATCAGCATCGAGAAGGTGAACAGCGAGATGTAGCTGAAGAAGCGCTGGTAGCCGGGATCGTCGTGCATGTAGCCGATGGTGTAGATATGCACCATCAGCGAGACGGCGGTGACCACCACCATCATCATCACGGTGAGGTTATCGACCAGAAAGCCGATGTTGAACTCGAACAGGTCGGAGGCAATCCAGGTATAGACGGTCCCGTCGAAGGTCGACAGTCCGCCGAAGACGTGCATGTAGAAGGCGTACACCGAGGCGGCCAGCGCGATCGCCACGCCGATGATGGTGACCCAGTGAGCGCCGGACCGACCGATCTGTCGTCCGAACAGGCCCGCGATGATCGAGGCGATCAGCGGGGCAAGTACGACGGCAAGGTAAACCTTTTCCATTGAATCAGCCCTTCATCTCGGTCAGGTCTTCGACGTTGATCGTGCGTCGATTGCGGAACAGCGTCACCAGGATGGCAAGACCGATCGCCGCCTCGGCCGCGGCCACTGTCAGGACGAAGAACACGAACGCCTGCCCGTCAATGTCGCCGGAGAAGTGCGAGAACGCCACGAAATTCACGTTGACCGCGAGCAGCATGAGCTCGATCGCCATCAGCAGCACGAGCACGTTCTTGCGGTTGAGGAAGATGCCGGCGACGCTGATCGAGAACAGCAGACCGCCGAAGATCAGGAACTCGGACAGGCTGATCATGACGTTTCCTTATCCTGGTTGGCTTTGGAGTCGCCCGCGACATCGCCACGGCGCGTCTTGTCGGCGTCCAGCTCGGCAATGCGGACCCGATCCTCGGCACGCACGCGTACCTGAGCGTCGATGTCCTGGTAGTGGACGCCCGGGCGGCGACGGTGGGCGAGCGCGATCGCCGCGACGATGGCGACCAGCAGGATGAACGCCGCGATCTCGAACGGGTAGACGAACTTGGTGTAAAGCACCTGGCCAATGGCGAGCGTGTTGCCCGCATCGGCCGGCGCCGGCTCCGGTGACGGGTAGATGTCCAGGCCGAAGCTCGCCGGGCCGAGAATCAATGCCAGCTCGACGATCATCACCAGCGCGACGAACACGCCCACCGGCAGGTTGCGGATGAAGCCCTCGCGCAGCGGCGCGATATTGACGTCGAGCATCATCACGACGAACAGGAACAGCACCATCACCGCGCCGACGTAGACAAGCAACAGCACGATGCCGAGGAACTCCGCCTCCATCAGGATCCAGATCAGTGCGGTCGAGAAGAACGTCAGGACCAGGAACAGCGCGGCATGCACCGGGTTCCTGACCGTCACCACGCGAATGGCGGCGATCACCGCGACCGAGGCGAATACGTAAAAAAGGATCTGATAGAGCGACATGACTATCCTTCTGCTGGGAGCGGGCGCCCGCCCCTGAGCCGGTTGACCGTTGTTTCGTTCGTTGTTCCAGGTGCCGAGCACCGTGCCACGACCGGACGGGACGTTACCACGACCGCCGCCCGCCGGCACGTCACCCCGTGCCGATTACACCGTACCGATTATCCCTAAGCGAGGGCCGTTACCGGTAGGCGGCATCCGCCAACCGGTCCGCCGCGATCTGCGGCTCGAGGCGATCACCGATCTCCAGGAGCTTGTCCTTGGTCATGATGTTCTCGCCACGATTCTCGAAGTGGTACTCGTAAACCCTTGTCTCGACGATGGAATCCACCGGGCAGGCCTCTTCGCAGAAGCCGCAGTAGATGCACTTGAACAGGTCGATGTCGTACCGCGTGGTCCGGCGTGTGCCGTCCTCGCGCTGTTCGGATTCGATGGTGATCGCCAGCGCCGGGCAAACCGCCTCGCAGAGCTTGCAGGCAATACAGCGCTCCTCACCGTTGGCGTAGCGCCGCAGTGCGTGCAGACCGCGGAAGCGCGGTGACTGCGGTGTCTTCTCCTCCGGGTACTGGACGGTGTACTTGTGACCGAAGAAGTACTTGCCGGTCACCGACATGCCGAGCAACAGCTCCCACAGGAACCAGGTCTTGAAGAAATGCTTGATCGCGTTCATGTCAGAGACCCCTTAGAACCACGGACCGACTTCGAAGTAGAAGAACGCGCCCTCTACCACGATCCACAGGATCGTTACCGGAATGAAGACCTTCCAGCCCAGTCGCATGATCTGGTCGTAGCGGAAACGCGGGAACGTCGCCCGGAACCAGATGAAGACGAACAGCAGCGCCGAGATTTTCAGCAGGAACCAGACGATACCCGGCACGAAGGCGAACACCGGCTCGAGGAACGTGCCCTGGAATGGTGACAGCCAGCCGCCGAGGAACATCACCGCCGCAAGTGCCGAGATCAGGATCATGCTGGCGTACTCGGCCAACATGAACAGGGCAAACGCGATGCCGGAGTACTCGACGTGGAAGCCGGCCACGATTTCAGACTCGCCCTCGGAGATATCGAATGGCGCCCGGTTGGTTTCGGCCACGCCGGAGACGAAGTAGACCACGAACATCGGCAGCAGCGGCAGCCAGTACCAGTGCAAGATGCTGCCCTCCTGGCCGCGCACGATCTCGGACAGGTTCAGGCTGCCGGCGACCATCAGCACACCGACCAGTGCGAAGCCCATGGCGAGCTCGTAGGCCACCTTGTGCGCCGCCGAGCGCATCCCGCCCAGCAGGGCGTACTTGGAGTTCGAGGCCCAGCCGGCCAGGATCACGCCGTAGACGCCCGCCGCGCCGATCGCCAACACGTACAGCAGACCCGCGTTGATATCGGCCAGCACCCAGCCGTCGTCGAACGGGATGACGGCCCAGGCGACCAAGGCCGCGACCAGGATCAGGATCGGCGCGAGATAGAAGATGAACTTGTTGGCGACCGTCGGGGTGATCACCTCCTTGAACATCAGCTTGAATACATCGGCGAATGGCTGGAACAACCCGCGCGGCCCGACCCG
The DNA here is from genome assembly GCF_034479635.1 of Guyparkeria halophila. Classification (NCBI taxonomy): domain Bacteria; kingdom Pseudomonadati; phylum Pseudomonadota; class Gammaproteobacteria; order Chromatiales; family Thioalkalibacteraceae; genus Guyparkeria; species Guyparkeria halophila. The sequence goes on along the minus strand of NZ_CP140153.1, from coordinate 1,167,467 downwards.
GTTGGGACCGATGCGCACGTGCATGTAACCGATCACCTTGCGCTCGGCGAGCGTAAGGTAGGCCACCGCCACGATGATGGGCATCATGATGACCAGGGTCAGCAGCACGTGCACCACCAGGTACTGCCATGACGGCGACATCCAGCCGATGACCGGGGAAAGCCATTCGGTGATCATGCGGCGACCTCCACCTGAATTTCGACCTTACCGGCACGCGGTGCCAGTTCACCGGCGTGCACGCCACTGAACACCACCACACTGCCCGGCGTGACGCGCGGGTCGACGCGGATTGGCAACTCGGCGCGCACGCCGTCCTGCTCGATCGCCGCGGTCATGTCGTCCGCCCAGCCCTCGCGCTCGGCATCGGCCGGGTTGACCAGCACGTGCCGTTGCAACTGGGTCTTTTCGGTGCCCTGCAGCGGGGCCGCCCGGCGGATGACCGGATCGATGCCGTACATCGCGACCGGGGCAATCCGCTGGTAGGCGCCCTGCCCGGCTTGGTCCGGCAGTTCGAAGCGCGCGTCGGCAAGGGACGCGGTCTTGTTCTCGAGCGCCACTTCCTGGCATTGCGTCTGGAGCTCGCGGCGCACCTCAGTGACCGCCATGTAGTCAAAGCCGTTGAGGTCGAGCATGTTGCCCAGCACCCGCAGGATCTTCCAGGCCGGACGCGACTCGCCCAATGCGCGCACCGCGCCGTTGACCGACTGCCAGCGGCCTTCGCCGTTGACCCAGGTGCCGGCCGTCTCGACCGCGGTGCCCATCGGCAACAGCACGTCCGCGTAACGCTTCATCGCGGGGGTGACGTAACTGGTGATGGCGACCACGCAACCGGCCTGCTCCAGCCGCTCGATGGCGGCCTGCCCGGCGGCCGAGTCGAATTCCGGCTCGACGCCTTGCAGGATCATCGCCTCGCAGGGATCGGCCAGCATGTCGGCGGCGTGACGACCGTGACCGACGGCATCGGCGCCACCGGCGGCGCGGTGCGGCACGGCCCCGGCAAGCCAGGCACCGGCGGCGTTGCCCCCCTGAGCGACGATGCCCAGTTGAACGCCGGTCAGGCGTGCCAGCTCGGCCGCCACGGCTCGCTGCGCGGCGAAGTCGGGGGCGTTCTGCGCCACGGCACCCAAGAAGATCGCGCCCTTCTCGGCATCCTTGAGCTCCGCGACGATCGCCGCGGCCTCCTCGATCGACCCGACCGGGTGATCGGCCAGATTCGACGGAATGTCACCACCGGCCGCCTTGAGCAGCGCCAGCAGGCTACCCAGATCGCCACCCTCGGCCGCCTGGCTCGGGGCCTGGCGCGCCGGGAAGGTGAGATCCTGTTGGTAGGGATGAATCAGGGTGACGTGCGCCTGGTTGTTCAGCGCCGTCTGACGCAGACGATGGGCGAACAGCGGTACCTCTTCGCGCACCGCCATGCCGACTGTCACGGCCGCGTTCAGATCGGCGATCGCGGGGATGTCCATACCGAGCCACGGCATGACCGGGTCGTCGGCATCACCGGAGAAATCGGTCTGGCGCAGACGGTGGTCGATATTGTTCGAGCCCATGCCGCGGACGATGCGCGCGGCCAGGTACTGCTCCTCGAGGCTCGCATTGGCCGAGACCAGCGCGCCGAGGGACGCGGGCCCCTGTTGGTTGACGATCTGCTGGATGCCCTGGGCGGCGGCCTCAAGTGCCTCCTCCCAGCTCGCGGCCACCCACTCGCCGTCACGCTTGACCATCGGACGGGTCAGTCGATCGTCGGTGAACAGGCCGGTATAGGCGTAACGATCGCGATCGGCGATCCAGGTCTCGTTGACCGCGTCGTTGTCACGCGGAACGGTACGCATCACCCGCCCTTCGCGGGTGTGGATGTAGAGGTTCGAGCCGAAGGCATCGTGCGTGGACAGGTGCTTGTGCTGCACCAGTTCCCACGGGCGATGCGTGTAACGCGAAGGTTTGGCCGTCAGGGCACCGACCGGGCACAGGTCGATGACGTTGCCGGACAGCTCGGAGGTAACACTCTTGGAGATATAGGTGCCGATCTCCATTTGGTCGGTACGCCCGGTCGCGCCCAGTTCCTTGAGGCCCGCGATTTCCTCGCCGAAACGCACGCAGCGGGTGCAGTGGATGCAGCGGGTCATGTCGGTCGCGATCAGCGGACCGATGTCCTTGTCCTTGACCACGCGCTTGGCCTCGGAGTACTGGCCGACGCCCTCGCCGTAGCCCATGGCCACGTCCTGGAGCTCGCACTCGCCGCCCTGATCGCAGATCGGGCAATCGAGCGGGTGGTTGATCAGCAGGAACTCCATGGTCGAGCGCTGTGCGCTGATCGCCTTGGGGCTGCGCGTGGAAACCTTCATGCCCTCGGAGATCGGCGTCGAACAGGCCGGCAGCGGCTTGGGCGCGCGTTCGACCTCCACCAGGCACATGCGGCAGTTGGCCGCGATCGACAGCTTGCGGTGATAACAGAAGCGCGGGATGTTGATCCCCGCCTTGTCCGTCACCTCGATCAACATGTCCCCCGGGTTGCCCTGGAGGGTCATGCCGTCGACTTCAAAGGTAATCTGCTCGTCACTCATACCTGGAAACCTGATTGCACGGCCGGCCTTAGGCCGCCTGGGATGCGCGGTCGACCATGCTGTGGCCGTGCTTGATGTAGTACTCGAATTCCGGTCGGAAATGCTTGATAAAGCTCCGAACCGGCGTGGCGGCGGCATCGCCGAAGGCGCAGATGGTCCGCCCCTCGATCTTGCTGGCCACGTCGTCGAGACGGTCGAGATCCTCGAGCGTGCCCTTGCCGTCGATGATCCGGTTGAGCATGCGGAACAGCCAGCCGGTGCCTTCCCGGCACGGCGTGCACTGGCCACAGGATTCCTTGTAGTAGAACTGCGCCACCCGACGCAGCGCCTTGACCATGCAGGTGTCCTCGTCCATGACGATCAACCCGCCCGAGCCCAGGAACGTGCCCGACTTGGCGATCGAGTCGTAGTCCATGTTGGTCTCGAGCATGATCTCGCCCGGGATCACCGGCGACGAGGTGCCGCCCGGAATCACGGCCTTGCACTTCTTGCCGCCCCGCATGCCGCCGGCCATTTCCAGCAGATCGGCAAACGGCGTGCCCATCGGTATTTCGAATACCCCGGGCTTGTTGACGTGCCCCGATACCGACCAGATCTTCACGCCACCACTGTTGGGCACGCCCAGATCCGCGAACCACTGACCGCCGTTGCGCATGATCGCGGGTACGGACGACAGCGTCTCGGTGTTGTTGACCGTGGTCGGCCGGCCGTACAGGCCGAAGTTGGCCGGGAACGGCGGCTTGAAGCGCGGTTGGCCCTTCTTGCCCTCGAGCGACTCGAGCAACGCGGTTTCCTCGCCACAGATGTAGGCGCCGGCGCCCAACGAGCCATACAGGTCGAAGTCGATGCCCGAACCCTGGATGTTTTCCCCGAGCATGCCGTACTCGTAGGCTTCCCGCACGGCCTGTTCAAAGCGCTCGAACACCAGGTCCGAGAACTCGCCGCGCATGTAGTTGTAGCCCTTGGTCGCGCCGATGGAGTAACCCGCGATCGCCATGCCCTCGACCAGCGCGTGCGGGTTGTTCATCAGGATCTGACGATCCTTGAAGGTGCCCGGCTCGGACTCGTCCGAATTGCAGACGATGTACTTCTGGCCCGGGGCGTTGCGCGGCATGAACGACCATTTGAGCCCGGTGGGGAAGCCGGCACCGCCGCGACCACGCAGATTGGAGGTCTTGACCTCCTCGATGATCAGGGCCGGGTCGGTCTTCTCCTCGAGGATCTTCTTCCAGGCCTGGTAGCCGCCGGAGGCGAGGTACGCCTCCAGCGACCACGGCTGCTCGTGCTCGAGCGTGGCGAAACAGACCGCGGTGGAACTGACGTAATTAAAACTCATGGCGTCAATCCAGCTTGTCGAGAATCTCGTCAACCTTTTCGGGCGTCAGATTCTCGTAGTAAACGTGATCGACCTGCATCATCGGGCCACCGCCGCAGGCCGCCAGGCATTCCTCTTCCTTTTTCAGCAGGATCCGGCCGTCGGAAGTGGACTCGCCGGTCTTGATACCGAGCTTTTTCTCGCAGTGGTCGACGATCTCGTCGGAGCCCATCAGCGAGCAGGCAATGTTGGTGCAGACCGAGACGTGGTGGCGCCCACAGGGCTTGGTCTCGATCATGGAATAGAACGAGGCGACCTCGTAGACCGAGATCGGCTCCATCCCGAGGTATTCGGCAATCGCGTCCATCAGGTCGACGGTGACGTGACCGTCGTTCTGATGCTGCACGATCCGCAGCGCGGCCAGCGAGGCCGACTGCTTCTGGTCCTCGGGATAGCGCGCGAGCCAGCCGTCGATCTCCTCGCGGCTGTGATCGGTCAGCAGGTGGAGTTTGCTCTCGGTCATCAGCGGTCGACCTCTCCAAATACGATGTCCTGGGTGCCGATGATCGCCACGACGTCGGCCAGCATGTGGCCGCGTGACATCTCGTCGAGACCCGACAGGTGGGCAAAGCCCGGCGCACGAATCTTGAGACGGTACGGCTTGTTGGCCCCGTCGGAAACCAGGTAGATGCCGAACTCGCCCTTCGGGTGTTCGACCGCGGCATAGGCCTCGCCGCGCGGCAGGGTATACCCCTCGGTGAACAGCTTGAAGTGGTGAATCAGCGACTCCATGTCCGCCTTCACCTCTTCGCGCCGTGGCGGCACGACCTTGTGGTCGTCGGCCATCACCGGGCCCGGGTTCTTCCGCAACCAGTCGATGCACTGGCGGATGATGCGATTGGACTGCCGCATTTCCTCGACGCGCACCAGGTAACGGTCGTAGCAATCACCGCTCTTGCCCACCGGAATGTCGAAGTCGAGCTGGTCGTACACCGCGTAGGGCTGGTGCTTGCGCAGGTCCCACTCGACGCCGGAGCCGCGCAGCATCGGGCCGGTAAAGCCCATCTGCAGCGCACGCTCCTTGGAGACGATGCCGATATCGACGGTGCGCTGCTTCCAGATCCGGTTATCGGTGAGCAGCGTCTCGTACTCGTCGACGTATTTGGGGAAGCGCTCGGTGAAGTCCTCGAGGAAGTCGAGCAGCGAGCCCTGGCGCGCCTCGTTCATCCGGGTGACTTCGCGCTCGCTGTGCCACTTGGATGCCTGGTATTTGGGCATCGAATCCGGCAGGTCACGTGCAACACCGCCCGGGCGGTAGTAGGTGGCGTGCAGGCGAGCCCCGGAGACTGCCTCGTAGCAGTCCATCAGGTCCTCGCGCTCACGGAAGGCGTACAGGAACACCGCCATCGCGCCGATGTCCAGCGCGTGGGCCCCGAGCCACAGCAGGTGGTTCAGGATGCGGGTGATCTCGTCGAACATCACCCGGATGTACTGGGCGCGCTCGGGAATCTCGAGATCCAGCAACTGTTCGATGGCGCGCACGTAGGCGTGCTCGTTGCACATCATCGAGACATAGTCGAGCCGGTCCATGTAGCCGATCGACTGGTTGTAGGGCTTGCTCTCGGCGAGCTTTTCCGTGGCGCGGTGCAGCAGACCGATATGCGGGTCGGCGCGCACGACGGTCTCGCCGTCCATCTCGAGCACCAGGCGCAACACGCCGTGGGCCGACGGGTGCTGGGGACCGAAATTCAGGGTGTAGTTGGCGATTTCCGGCATCTATCAGCCCTCGTCGAGGTCAATGTAGCGGCTGTCGTCACGGTGCACCTTCGGCACCAGCACCCGAGGCTCGATCGACACCGGCTCGTAGACGACCCGCTGCTTCTCGTCGTCGTAACGCACCTCGACATGCCCGATCAGCGGGAAGTCCTTGCGGAACGGATGCCCGACAAAGCCGTAGTCGGTCAGGATCCGACGCAGGTCCGGGTGGCCATCGAACAGGATGCCGAACAGATCGAACGCCTCGCGCTCGAACCAGTTGACCCCGGCCCAGACCGACACCACCGACGGCACCGCCGGGGCCTGGTCGTCCGGGCAATAGACCCGCACGCGCAGGCGCCAGTTGTGGGTGTAGGAAAGCAGATGGGCGACCGCGGCAAAGCGCGGGCGACCCAGGTCACCGAGGTCCGGCTCATCGCCGAATTTCAGCCAGCCGCTGGTGTTCGGCTCAACGCCGCGACTGTAGCCGGTGTAGGAAACCGTCTCTTCGCCGGCCCATTCATCGCGACCGTACTCGAGGTAATCGATACCGCACAGATCGACGCACTGCTCGAAACGCGTGGCCTCGCTCGACTCGAGACGCGCGGCGACATCGCGCCAATGCTTGGCCTCGACCTCGATGGTGAGCTCACCGCGGTCGAAGGTCTGATCGACGATGTACTCGCCGATGGTTTCCTTGAGGGCCGTTTGCAGGTTCATGGATGAGGCTACCCCTGTGCTTGCCGGTACCCGTCAGGCACGCGCGATGGTGTTGGTGCGACGGATCTTGTTCTGCAACTGGATGATTCCGTACAAGAGCGCCTCGGCCGTCGGCGGGCACCCAGGTACGTAGATATCGACCGGCACGATCCGATCACAGCCACGCACCACGGAATAGGAGTAGTGGTAGTAGCCGCCGCCATTGGCGCAGGACCCCATCGAAATCACCCAGCGTGGCTCGGCCATCTGGTCGTAGACCTTGCGCAATGCCGGAGCCATCTTGTTGACCAGGGTGCCGGCCACGATCATCACGTCGGACTGACGCGGACTGGGACGGAACACCACGCCAAAGCGGTCCAGGTCGTAGCGGGCCGCACCGGCATGCATCATCTCGACCGCGCAGCAGGCCAGACCGAAGGTCATCGGCCAGAGCGAGCCGGTACGGGCCCAGTTGATCAGCTTGTCGGCCGAGGTGGTGACAAAGCCTTTCTCCAGAACGCCTTCTACTCCCATTCCAGCGCCCCCTTCTTCCACTCGTAAATGAAGCCGATCACGAGCACGCCCAGGAAAATGGCCATGGCCGCGAGCCCGAAGCCGCCGATGTCCTCGAGCGCAACGGCCCAGGGGAACAGAAAGGCGATCTCCAGATCGAAGATAATGAACAGGATGGCGACCAGGTAGTAGCGGATGTCGAACTTCATGCGCGCGTCCTCGAAGGGCGCGAAACCGCATTCGTACGCATCCAGCTTGGCCGCATCCGGCCGGTTGGGTGCCAATACCTGACCGATGACCAGGAGCCCCAGGGAGAACAGGGTGGCCACACCGAAGAAGATCAGGATGGGAATGTAGCCTTCAAGCATCTGACACCCTCTTGCTCGAAACCCGGCCGGGTCGATCCCGACCGGTTTTTTCTGCGCGTTCGACCGCCTTGCGCGCACCGGGAGAAATCACCACGGCAACGTACAAGAATAGCCAATCGAACCGGAAAAGTGTGTTTGGTGCGGACGGTGGGACTCGAACCCACACGGCTTTCGCCACTACCCCCTCAAGATAGCGTGTCTACCAGTTCCACCACGTCCGCTTTGGTTGTCAACCGGATCATCGCTTGATCCGGCCGCAACGGCGATTGCCCGCCGTTACTGTCCGGGCACGTCCGACGGCGATTGGGTGCTGCCGTCTTGCTGCCCAGAGGGTGCCGCCGAGTTCGGGGATGGGACGTCGGTCGGCGTGCCTGCCGGCTTGTCGGACGGGGTGCGTCCGTCTTGCCCTGGCGCGTTTCCGCTCTCGGAAACGGGTGCAGAATCTACCACGCTCGAGGGCTCCTGGGAAGTGTTAATCACGTAGGCAAGCAACAAACTGGTGCCAAAAAAGGCCACCACCATCCACCCAGTCACTTTCTGCAGGGTGTTTGCCGGCCCACGCGCCCCATGAACGGTGCCAGACGCGCCCGAACCGAACGCCGCGCCGGCATCCGCGCCCTTGCCATGCTGGATCAACACAAGCCCGATCAGGGCCAGACCCAGCAGCACGTGGATGATAATTACGAATGTGGTCATTACTTACCTACCGTGTCCGCCGCGGCGCGGCAGATTCCCAGAAAGTCTTCGGCCTTGAGCGACGCCCCGCCGATCAGGCCGCCGTCGATGTCCGGCTGCGCGAGCAGGTCGGCTGCGTTGCCGGGCTTCATCGAGCCGCCGTACTGGATGCGTACCGATTGCGCGATACCGGCGTCGTGATCGGCCAACTGACCGCGGATGAACGCGTGGACGTCCTGTGCCTGCTCCGGCGAGGCCGTCCGCCCGGTGCCAATCGCCCAGACCGGCTCGTAGGCGATCACGATCCGATCGAAGGCCTGGATGCCGTTGCCGCTGATCACGGCGGCCAGCTGGCGACGCACCACTGCCTCGGTCTCGTCGGCCTCACGCTCCTCGAGGGTCTCGCCAACGCAGAGAATCGGCGTGAGCCCGGCGGCCAGAGCGGCCTTGACCTTGGCGCTGACGATCTCGTCGGTCTCGCCGTACATGGCACGACGCTCGGAGTGACCGAGGATCACGTAGCGCGCCCCCACGTCGGCCACCATCGACGCTGCGACTTCGCCGGTGAACGCGCCATTATCGTGTTCGGAACAGTTCTGCGCGCCGACACCCAGCGCGGTCGAATCGGCCAGCCGGGCTACCTGCGGCACAAAGACGAACGGCGGGCACACCGCCACGTCGATGCCTTCGAGCTGCGGCATGCCGTCGAGCATGCCCAGCACCAGCGACTCGTTGTCGGCCAACGCGCCATTGAGCTTCCAGTTTCCTACGACGATCGGTTTACGCATCCGATGGTTCCACTTCAAATGTTCGAGAGCTAGTTTCGCGAGTCTGATGTCGAAATCGTGTCGAAATCGGTCACTCCGGGCACGCAATGTCGCGAGTTGCGTCATCCGCCCCGGGAAACGGGCGACAAGACTACTTGGCCGCCCCCCATAAATCAATCCGCCCGCGGCGTACGTGCCAGCATGGCGACTGCCTCGGCGGCGATGCCCTCACCCCGTCCGGTAAAGCCGAGTTTCTCCGAGGTGGTGGCCTTGACGTTCACCTGCTCGGTCGACCAACCGCCGGCCGCCGCGATCGACTCGCGCATGGGAGTGATCCAGGGCGCAAGCTTGGGCGCCTGGGCAATCACGGTCGCATCGACATTGACCAGCCGCCAACCGCCCTGTTCGAGCAGGACGACCACCCGACGCAGCAGGTCGCGACTGTCGGCCCCCGACCAAGTGGGGTCCGTATCCGGAAAGTGCCGGCCGATGTCGCCAAGCCCGGCCCCACCCAGCAGGGCATCACAGATCGCATGCAGCAGGACGTCCCCATCGGAATGCGCCCGAAAACCCCGTTCGAACGGAATCCGGCAGCCACCGATCCAGAGGTGATCGCCCGGCTCGAAGGCGTGCACGTCGAAACCGTGGCCGATACGCAACGAAAAGGGATCAATCATCGAGTACCCCCTGCCGCCGGAGGATCGTCCGGGCGATGCCGAGATCCTCCGGGTGGGTAATCTTGAGGTTGTCCGTGCCGGCGTCGACGGCCAGCGGCGACAGGCCCAGGCGTTCGAGCGCCGAGGCCTCGTCGGTGATCTCCGCCCCGGCCGCCAAGCCCTGCTCGATCGCCTCGAGCAACACGCCCACCGGGAACAGCTGCGGGGTCAAGGCATGGCGCAACACCCGGCGATCGACGGTTTCGACCACCCGCCCATTCGCATCGACCCGCTTGATGGTGTCGCGCACCGGCGCGGTCAACAGCGCGCCGTCCGGGTAGCGAGCGGCGGCCAGCAGTCGATGCAGGTCCGCCGGTGTCACGCAGGGCCGCGCGGCGTCATGCACCATCACCCACTCACCCAGCCCATCGCCCACCCCCTCGGCCGGCTCGTGGCGCTCCCCGGCCGACAGGCTCGCCCAGCGATCACGAAACAGGGCCAGCCCGTTACGCACGCTCAAGGCCCGGCTGGCACCGCCGTCGACCCGATGGATCGGCACACCGCCAAGCTGCGGCGCATTCAGCGCGCCCACAGGGAAGCCGTCGCCGGTCACCAGCACCACCCCGGCGAGACCCGGCAAATCGGCAAACCGCGACAGGGTCACCTCCAGCACCGACCGCCCGCCCAGGCTCAGGTACTGCTTGGGCGTGTCGCCCCCCATGCGCCGGCCGAAACCGGCGGCGGGCACGACCAGCCACCACCGCCCGGCTTCGGCCGGGGTCGCCGCGGCGGGCGGCCAGGCGGTGGCGCTCATCGCCCTGCCCCGCCCGACCGCATGCAAACACCCACGGGCACAGGAACGCGCAACGATCGTGAGGGATTCATCAAGGAATCACTCGCCGATCGAGGGGGACGTCACGCGGGTCGGGTCGACCGCGGGCGGGGTAATCGTATCGGGGCGAACGGCTTCGACCACCTGGTAGAAACGCTCTTCCTCGCGCACCAGCCCCAGTGTCAGGCGTGCCTGAGCCTCGACGGCATCCACGCCCTCGCGCAGGCTGCCCACCTCGGCGATCAGGGTCTCGTTACGTCGCTCGAGCCGGGTCTGTTCGGCCTGCAGGGTCGCGAGACGTTCCTGCTTGGCGCTCACCTCGCCCATCGAGGCCTCGCTGAACCAGACCCGCCATTGCAGGCCGGCGACCATCAGCACGAGGATGACGGTCAGCAGGCGCACAAGACCCTCGGCGATGCCGACGCCGCCGCATCCACGACGACCCAGGGGGATTCGATGCGCGGCGCCGATCGGGTGAGAGGCATCGGGTCAGTGCGTCCGGAAAGCCGAGGCGCAGGCCTTACTGGCCGAAGGCCGCGCGACCCGGGAAGCGGGCCTTGTCGCCCAGACGCTCCTCGATGCGCAGCAGCTGGTTGTACTTGGCGATCCGGTCGGAGCGGGACAACGAGCCGGTCTTGATCTGGCCGGCGTTGGTCGCCACCGCCAGATCGGCAATCGTGGTGTCCTCGGTCTCGCCCGAACGGTGGGAGACGACGTTGGTGTAGCCGTTTTCCTGCGCCAGGCGCATGGCGGCCAGCGTCTCGGTCAGGGTGCCGATCTGGTTCACCTTGACCAGCATGGAGTTGGCAATCTTGCGCTCGATGCCTTCACGCAGGATCTTCTCGTTGGTAACGAACAGGTCATCGCCAACCAGCTGGCACTTGTCGCCCAGGCGCTCGGTCAGCAGCGCCCAGCCGTCCCAGTCGTCCTCGGCCATGCCGTCCTCGATCGAGAGGATCGGGTATTTCTCGACCCACTCGGCCAGCAGGTCGACCATGCCGGCGGCGTCCAGCGTGCGGTTCTCACCGGTCAGGACGTACTTGCCGTCCTTGATGTATTCGGAGCTGGCCGCGTCCAGGCCGAGGAACACGTCCTGGCCCGGGGTGTAGCCGGCCTTCTCGATCGCCTCCATGATGGCCTCGATCGCCGCCTCGTTGGACGGCAGGTCCGGGGCGAAGCCGCCCTCGTCACCAACGGCGGTCGACAGGCCGCGTGCCGCCAGCACCTGCTTGAGGGCATGGAACACCTCCACACCGTAGCGCAGCGCCTCGGAGAAACTCGGCGCGCCGGCCGGGATGATCATGAACTCCTGCATGTCGATGGAGTTGTCGGCGTGCTCGCCGCCGTTGATGATGTTCATCATCGGCACCGGCAGGGTCACCGCCGCCTCGCCACCGAGGTAGGAGAACAGCGGCTCGCCCCGCTCGAGCGCACCCGCCTGGGCGGCGGCCAGCGAGACGGCCAGGATGGCGTTCGCGCCCAGGCGAGACTTGTTCTCGGTGCCGTCGAGATCGATCATCGTGTTGTCGATGTCCGCCAGCGCGTGCACGTTCATGCCCTTGACGGCGTCGTTAATTTCGCCGTTGACGTTGGCGACCGCACGGGTCACGCCCTTACCAAGGAATCGACTCTTGTCGCCATCACGCAGCTCGATGGCCTCGCGGGCGCCGGTGGAGGCGCCGGAGGGCACGATCGCCCGGCCCACGACACCGCCGGCCAGATGGACCTCAGCCTCGACGGTCGGGTTGCCGCGTGAATCGATGACTTCGCGTGCGTGCACTCGCTCAATGGCTGCCATGCAGTGTTCTCCTGACTTTATGTTCGGTTTGGATCGGTTGCGGACCGGCGCCTTGCCGCGCCCGGCCCCGTATTCGTTATTCGGCCACCCCGTTGTCTGCCAAGGTCGGCCCTGCTCCAGCTCAGTCGGTCAGGCCCAGCCGCGCATTCTCCGGAAAACCCGAGGCCTTGACCGTACGATCGAGCGTGGTCAGCGTCAGCAGCAGGTCGGCCATCTCGTCGAGCGGCCAAGCATTCGGCCCATCGGAAAGCGCCTTGGCCGGATCCGGGTGGGTCTCCATGAACAGACCCGAGATACCGGCCGCCACCGCGGCGCGCGCCAGCACCGGGACGAACTCGCGCTGGCCGCCCGAGGCCTTGCCCTGCCCGCCCGGTTGCTGGACCGAGTGGGTGGCATCGAAGACCACCGGCGCCCCGGTCTGGCGCATGATCGCCAGGCCGCGCATGTCGGAGACCAGCGTGTTGTAGCCAAAGGACACACCACGCTCGCAGACCATCACCTGGTCGTTGCCGACCGCACGGGCCTTCTCGACCACGTTGGCCATGTCCCAGGGCGCGAGAAACTGGCCCTTCTTGATGTTGACCGGCTTGCCCTGGCGGGCGACGTTCTGGATGAAATTGGTCTGACGGCAGAGGAAGGCCGGCGTCTGCAGCACGTCGACCACCGAGGCGACCTCCTCGAGCGGCGTATCCTCGTGGACATCCGTAAGCACCGGCAGGCCGAATTCGCGCTTGACGTCCTCGAGGATCGCCAGCCCTTTATCCAGTCCCGGCCCACGAAAGCTTTCGGTCGACGAGCGGTTGGCCTTGTCGAACGAACTCTTGTAGATCAGCCGGATACCGGCAGTTTCCGCCATTTCCTTCAAGCGACCGGCCGTTTCCTGGGCCAGATCGGCCGATTCGATCACGCAGGGGCCAGCGATCAAAAACAGTGGCTGGTCCAGTCCGACCTCGAAATCCAGAAGCTTCATCGTCATGCGTCGTCCAGGGCCTCGGCCTTGCCCACTCGCTGGACATGGGCCGCGTTGATGAAGGCGACGAACAGCGGGTGGCCGTCGCGCGGCGTGGAACGGAATTCCGGGTGGAACTGACAGGCAAAGAAGAACGGATGATCCGGCAGTTCCACCGTCTCCACCAATTCGTTTTCCGCCGACCAACCGGCGAACACCAGCCCGGCCTCGGCGAGCGCCTGCTGGTAACCGTTGTTGAATTCGTAGCGGTGGCGATGGCGCTCGCTGATCTCGTCCGAGCCGTAGATGCGTTGCGCCAGGGTGCCCGCCTCGATCCGGCAGCGCTGGGCGCCCAGGCGCATGGTGCCGCCCATGTCGACGTCCTCGCTGCGTTCGATCCGGTTGCCCTCTTCGTCGCGCCATTCGGTGATCAGCGCGATCACCGGGTTTTCCGTCTCGCGATCGAACTCGGTCGAGTGCGCCCCCTCGAGACCGGCCACATGGCGCGCGTATTCGATCACGGCGACCTGCATGCCGAGGCAGATGCCCAGATACGGCTTGCCCGACTCGCGCGCGTATTTCACCGCGGCGATCTTGCCCTCGACCCCGCGCGAGCCAAAGCCACCCGGCACCAGGATCGCGTCCATGCCTTCGAGCCGGGCCACGCCGTCGTGCTCGAAGGATTCGGAGTCGAAGTAGTGGATATTGACCCGGGTGCGGGTCTGGATGCCGGCGTGCAGCAGCGCCTCGTTGACACTCTTGTAGGCATCGACGAGATCGACGTACTTGCCCACCATGGCGATATCGACGATCCGATCGGGCTTGGTCTGCGCCTCGACCACGCGGTCCCACTCGGTGAGATCCGCCGCGCCGGCACTCATGTGCAGCTTGCGCAAGACCGTCTCGTCGAGCTTCTGCGCATGCAGCAGGCGCGGGATGCGGTAGATGGTGTCGGCGTCGATCGCGGAGATGACCGCATCGTGCTCGACATTGGTGAACAGCGCGATCTTGCGGCGTTCTTCCTCCGGCAGCGGCACCTCGGCACGGCAAACCAGGATGTCGGGCTGGATACCGATCGAGCGCAGTTCCTTGACCGAATGCTGGGTCGGCTTGGTCTTAACCTCACCGGCCGCCTTGATGTAGGGCACCAGCGTCAGGTGCATGAAGATGGCGCGATCACGGCCCATCTCCACGCCCAGCTGACGAATTGCCTCAAGGAACGGCAGCGACTCGATGTCACCGACCGTACCGCCGATCTCGATCAACGCGACGTCGTAGCCCTTGGACCCCTCGACCACCCGACGCTTGATCTCGTCGGTGACGTGCGGGATCACCTGAACGGTCCCGCCCAGGTAGTCGCCACGCCGTTCGCGGCGGATGACGGTCTCGTAGACCCGCCCGGTGGTGAAATTGTTGCGCCGACCGACCGGGGAGCGCACGAACCGCTCGTAGTGGCCCAGATCGAGATCCGTCTCCGCGCCATCGTCGGTGACGAACACCTCGCCATGCTGGAAGGGGCTCATGGTGCCCGGGTCGACGTTGATGTAGGGATCGAGCTTCATCAGCGTGACGCGCAGACCACGCGATTCGAGCAGCGCGCCCAGCGAGGCGGCAGCGATTCCCTTGCCCAGTGACGAAACGACCCCACCGGTAACGAAGACGAACTTGGTCATTAACGAACCACAATCTTGACGGGTTGATGGCGGACCGACGGGCCCCGATTCAAGGGCGCGATGGTACCGCAAACGCCTTGCTGCGGCAATCTGCCCGACCGGCCGCAAGCGGGATCGCGAGCCGCCTTCACGGCCCGCCGCCGACCACCAAGAGCCGCCGCACCCCTGCCCACCGCGCTCGATGCCCCGGGATGGTCAAAACGCCCAAGTAATGCGACCATACGGATGTTTGATTCCCATGACAGCCGGCACCAAACCATGACCCAATCTACCGATCCGGCCCAGCAACGCGAAGACGAAATCACCCGCCTGGTTTTCGACGTCTCCAGGCTGTGGCGCGTTCAGGTCAACGACACCCTGAGCGAATTCGACCTGACGGCCTCGGCGTGGGCGGTGCTCCGCATCCTGCGCGACGAGGGTGAAGGCCGCACGCAGAAGGAACTCGCCGGCGAACTGGCCATCGAAGGGCCAACGCTGGTCAAGCTGCTCGACGGCCTGGAAAAAGGCGACTGGATCGAGCGGCGGATCTCCGAATCGGACCGTCGCGCCAAGACCATCTGGCTCAAGCCTGACGCCCATGCGCGCATCGAGGCGGCCGACCAGGCGCTGGCCCGTTTTCGTCACCGGGTGATCGGCGAGTTGACCGACGAGGAAAAGCGCGACTACATGACGCTGAGCCGCAAGGTACGAGACCTGCTCAAGAGTCTCTGAATGAGGCGACACAACGGTCGCCGGCCTTCACGGACAACGCCGGCACGCCAGGACTGCCCGGATCGGCAAGCCGAGGTTTGACGAGGCCAGAATGCCACGCAAGTTCTTCCGTCGACTGACACCCAATCGCCAGCGGATCGTCAACCAACCGTTCCTGCGCCCGGTGGCGCAATTCCTCGGCGATCCGAACCTCTGGCACCTCAACCGCCGTTCTGTTTCCGGCGGCGTCGCCCTCGGTCTGTTTCTCGCCTTTATTCCGCTTCCCGGTCAGATGCTGATCGCGGCCGTGGGCGCGATCGCCATGCGGGTCAACATCGCCCTGGCCGTGGCCATGGTCTGGGCCACCAATCCGGTCACGATCCCCCCCCTGCTCTGGCTTGCCTACCAGATCGGCGCCATGCTCACCGGCGCGGAGCTTGCCCCGCCGACCGGCGAGATGAGCGTCGGCTATGCCATGAGCCAGTTGCCCGCGATCTGGCTGCCGCTGGGAGTCGGGCTGCTCACCCTGTCATTCGTCAGCGCGCTGCTCGGCTTTACCATCATCCGCGTGCTCTGGCGGATCAATATCTCGATCCACAAGCGCCGCCGGCTCGCCCAGCGCCGTCTGCGCCTGCGCCAGTCCCAACGCGACTCGCGCAGGCACTGAGCCCGCCCCTCCCCTCCTGGCAGGGGCTCTACGTTATACTGCCGCTCCTCAAACTCACCGCGCCGGGCCGTGCGGCCTGCCCCGCCTGTGCAGGACGCCGGCCCGGCCGATCCAGGACCGCGCGTCGCCCATGACTTCGATCGACCGAGACCACCCCGTTTTCGACCAGCTTCGTGACCTGATGCGCGAGCGCATCCTGGTGCTCGACGGCGCCATGGGCACCATGATCCAGAACGCGCAGCTCGATGAGGATGACTTCCGCGGCGAGCGTTTTGCCGACTGGCCGGTGGACCTCAAGGGCAACAACGATCTGCTGGTCCTGACGCGTCCGGACGTGATCGAGGACATCCACCGCCAGTACCTGGACGCCGGCGCGGACATCATCGAGGCGAACACCTTCTCGGCCACGCGCATCGCCATGGCCGACTACCAGATGGAAGAGCTGTCGCGGGAGATCAACGTGGTCGCCGCCCAGATCGCCCGCAAGACGGCCGACGCCAAGACCGCCGAGACGCCCGACAAGCCGCGTTTCGTCGCCGGCATCCTCGGCCCCACCAACCGTACCGCCTCGATCTCGCCGGACGTCAATGATCCCGGCTACCGCAACACCAGCTTCGACGAGCTGGTCGAGGCCTACCGCGAGTCGGCTGAAGCCCTACTCGAGGGCGGCGTCGACATCTTCTTGATCGAGACCATCTTCGACACGCTCAACGCCAAGGCGGCGGTGTTCGCCCTCGAGGAGCTGTTTGTCGCGCACGGCCAGCGCTGGCCGGTGATGATCTCCGGCACGATCACCGACGCCTCCGGACGCACCCTGTCGGGCCAGACCACCGAGGCCTTCTACAACAGCCTGCGCCACGCGCGGCCGCTGTCGATCGGCCTGAACTGCGCGCTCGGACCGGATCTGCTGCGCCAGTACGTCGCCGAGCTCTCGCGCTTGAGCGAATACTTCGTCTCCGCGCACCCCAATGCCGGCCTGCCCAACGAGCTGGGCGAGTACGACCTTGAGGCCGACCCGATGGCCGCCGCGATCGGCGAATGGGCGCAAGCCGGCCTGCTCAACATCATCGGCGGCTGCTGCGGCACCACGCCGGCGCATACCGCCGAGATGGCACGCCGCGTGGATGGGGTCAAGCCGCGCCAGCCCGTCAAACCGGAAGTCGCCTGCCGCCTGTCAGGGCTCGAGCCGTTCAACATCACCCCTGACTCGTTGTTCGTGAACATCGGTGAACGCACCAACGTGACCGGCTCGGCCCGTTTCCGTCGCCTGATCAAGGAAGGCGACTACGACACGGCACTCGACGTCGCGCGCCAGCAGGTCGAAAACGGCGCGCAAATGATCGACATCAACATGGACGAGGGCCTGATCGACGGCGTCGAGGCCATGCAGCGCTTCCTGAACCTGGTCGCCGCCGAGCCGGACATCTCGCGTGTCCCGATCATGATCGACTCCTCGAAGTTCGAGGTGATCGAAGCGGGCCTCAAGTGCGTCCAGGGCAAGGCCGTGGTCAACTCGATCTCGCTCAAGGAGGGCGAGGCGTCGTTCCTCGAGCAGGCACGCACCGTCCAGCGCTACGGGGCGGCCGCGGTGGTGATGGGCTTCGACGAAGACGGTCAGGCCGACAGCCTCGAGCGGCGCCAGGAGATTGCCCAGCGGGCCTATGACCTGCTGACCGGCATCGGCTTTCCGCCCGAGGACATCATCTTCGACCCGAACATCTTCGCGATCGCCACCGGCATCGAGGAGCACAACAACTACGCGGTCGACTTCATCGAGGGCACTCGCTGGATCAAGGAAAACCTGCCGCACGCACTGGTCTCCGGCGGGGTATCCAACGTGTCGTTCTCCTTCCGCGGCAACGAGGCGGTGCGCGAGGCCATCCACAGCGTGTTCCTCTACCACGCCGGCCGGGCCGGCATGGACTTAGGGATAGTCAACGCCGGCCAGCTCACCGTGGTCGACGAGATCCCCGAGGAACTGCGCGAGGCGGTCGAGGACATCGTGCTCAACCGTCGCGATGACGCCACCGACCGGATGCTGGAGCTGGCCGACAAATACCGTGAGTCCGGTGGCGAGAAATCCAGCGGCCCGAATCTCGAATGGCGCGAATGGCCGGTGGAAAAGCGGCTCGAGCATTCGCTGGTCAAGGGGATCGACGAGTACGTCATCGAGGACACCGAGGCGGCCCGCCAGAACGCCGAGCTGCCGCTGCACGTGATCGAAGGCCCGCTGATGGACGGCATGAACGTCGTCGGCGATCTGTTCGGCGCCGGCAAGATGTTCCTGCCGCAGGTGGTCAAGTCCGCGCGGGTGATGAAAAAGGCGGTGGCCCACCTGCTGCCCTACATGGAAGAGGAAAGCTGCCAGGCCCAATCAGCCGGCAAGATCGTCATGGCGACCGTCAAGGGCGACGTCCACGACATCGGCAAGAACATCGTCGGCGTGGTCCTGCAATGCAACGGCTTCGAGATCGTCGACCTGGGCGTGATGGTGCCGACGCAGAAGATCCTCGACACCGCCCGCGAGGAAAACGCGGACCTGATCGGCCTGTCCGGCCTGATCACCCCGTCGCTCGAGGAGATGACCAACGTCGCCGCCGAGATGCAGCGCCAGGGCTTCGACATCCCGCTGATGATCGGCGGGGCAACCACCTCCAAGCTGCACACGGCACTCAAGATCAAGCCGGCCTATGACCAGCCGGTGATCCACGTGCTCGACGCCTCGCGCGCCGTGGGCGTGGCCAGCAAGCTGTTGGGCAAGCACAAGCAGGCGTTCGTCGACGAGGTCGAAGGCGAGTACGCCAAGGTGGTCGAGCGCCGCCAGGCCAATCAGAAGGAGGCCAAGCGCGTCTCCATCCAGCAGGCGCGCGACAACCGCCAACGCGTCGACTTCGACAACTACAAACCCGTCGCACCGAAGCAGCCCGGCGTGCACGTCATTGAGGACTACCCGCTCGAGAAGATCGTCGAGCGCATCGACTGGACGCCGTTCTTCCAGAGCTGGCAGTTGTTCGGCAAGTTCCCGGCGATCCTCGACGACGAGAAGGTGGGCACCGAGGCGCGCAAGCTCTACGAGGACGGCCAGGCCATGCTCAAGCAGATCGTCGAGGAGAAGTGGCTGACGGCCAAGGCCGTCTACGGGTTCTGGCCGGCCGCGTCGATCGATGACGACATCCGTCTGTTCACCGACGAGTCACGCCAGGGCGTGAAGACCACCCTGCACCACATCCGCCAGCAGATGCCGCGCTCGGGTGGCAAACCCAACCAGTGCCTGGCCGACTTCGTCGCGCCCACCGGCAGCAAGATCAAGGACTGGATCGGCGGGTTCGCGGTCACCACGGGCCACGGCATTGAGCCGTACGTCAAGCGCTTCGAGGAGGCGAACGACGACTACCACGCCATCCTGCTGCAATCGCTCGCCGACCGTCTGGCCGAGGCCTTCGCCGAGCGACTGCACGAGCATGTAAGAAAGGAATCCTGGGGCTATGCCGCCGACGAGACGCTCTCCAACGACGAGCTGATCGCCGAGAAATACCAGGGCATCCGCCCCGCGCCCGGCTACCCCGCCTGCCCGGATCACACCGAAAAAGCATTGTTGTGGGAACTCCTGGCGCCCGAACGCATCGGAATGGAATTGACCGACTCGTACGCCATGCATCCGGGCGCCGCCGTCTCGGGCTGGTACCTCGCCCATCCGGAGGCGCGCTACTTCGGTGTGGGCCGCATCGGCCCCGACCAGGTCGACGACTATGCCCAACGCAAGGGCTGGAGCCGCAAGGAGGCCGAGAAATGGCTGGCGCCGATCCTGGGGTACGAGCCAGATTGACCGTCACGCGGCAGCCCCCTGCTCGCGGGAGTTGAGTTATCCCGCAAGCAGGCTGAGAATGCAGGGAAACTCTGCACGAATGGCATACCGCTCTGCGAGCCTTGAGCCGGGCAGATGCAAGGCGGCCGCCCGACGCGGAAGGGTTATTCCCTTTCCAAGGACGGCAACACAGCAGATGCCCGGATCAAGGCTCGCCCTGCGGGGCCAGGCGAGCCGCCCTTGCTCGGCGTTGCGTCGTCTTGACGTGGCCACCGGCACGCTGGCGACGACACGCCTTGATCACGAACGGCTCGCTTGGCCAGAGCGGCATGGCATTCGTGCAGAGTTTCCCTAAGACGGCCGGCACACCCTCGACTCGCATCGGCATCCAATGGATCGGAACGCACCTCTGAAAATCTACGAGCAACCACTGAACGAACGGATCCGGGCCTGCCTCAGGCTCGACCACTTGTTCGCCCGCATCGATCATCATCTGCAGAGCAGCTCGCGGGATGACACGCTTTGCACCGTGCTGCTGCTGCTTGAAGCCGCCGATGTGCTCTCGCGCATCGACATCAAGCGCGAGCTGATCAAGGAGCTCGAGCGCCAGCAGGGCCGACTGATGAGCGTGCCGGATTCGCCCGGCGTCGATCGCGACAAGCTCAATGCCCTGCTCGATCAGCAGAATCGCCTGATCAAGGCACTGCACGGCTATCACGCCCAGCCCGGCGCGCACTTGAAGACCCACGAGCTGCTGAATGCCGTGCGCCAGCGTGCCTCGATTCCGGGCGCGTTGTGCGAATTCGACATCCCCGGCCTGCACTACTGGCTCAGCCTGCCGGACGCCGAGCGCCGCGAGGACATCGCGGTATGGCTCGAGCCGTTTACCGACATCCGCCAGGCCAACGAACTGGTCATCAGCCTGATCCGCAACAGCGTCGATACGATGTCGGTGGTGGCCGAGGAAGGCTTCCTGCAGCAGAGCATCGAGAGCGCCACGCCCTACCAACTGCTGCGCGTGATGATCGACGACGACACTATCTGCTATCCCGAAATCAGCGCCGGCAAGCACCGCTTCACCGTGCGTTTCATGACGCTGGACCGCGAGAACGGCCACCCCCGTCAGGTCCACGAGGACATCGAATTCCGCCTTGCCCTCTGCCGTTTGTGACACCCGGGACTCCCCTTCACCGGCTGATCGTCCGGGAGGGGAGCGGGCACAGACAAGGGCGAGCATGGCTTTACCATCGTCAGGACGAAAATCGAGCTCATCAATGACCGCAACCACCCGCAAGGCCGCCAGGACAGGCGCCCCGGCCCTCGACATCGATCAGCGCTCTCTCGCGCTCACCCATGTTCACTTGTACGAGACGCACCTGCTCAAGCTCACCCGCAGCCTGAGCGAGCGGTTCGGCAACCCCGGAGTCGGTGACGAGCGACAACCTTGCGTGATCGACCTGGCAGCCATTGCCGACAGCGGCAAGTGGATCGATTTCCCCGCGCTTGTGAGCCTGCTGCGCAACTATCGGCTGGAACCGGTCGGCGTGGTTCACGGCAATGACCAGCAGAAGACCCAGGCACGCGGGGCCGACCTGCCGGTATTCGACGATCAGCCCTTGGCCGACGCCCCGGCACCCGCCAAGAGCGAACCCGAGCCGGCCGCCGAGCCGGAACCCGTCGAGTCCGCGGAACCGGCCCCGCCTGCCGAAGCCGGATCACCTGCCCCGGTCGGGCCGGCCGGCCCGGTCGCCCCTATGATCCTGCGCCACCCAGTGCGCTCGGGTACCGAGCTCTACGCCCAAGGCCAGGACATGGTGGTAATGAATACCGTCGGTGCCGGGGCGCGCGTGGTGGCCGACGGCTCGATCTACATCCATGGCGCCCTCAAGGGCACCGCGGCGGCCGGCGCCGGCAACCAGACCGAGGCCCGGATCTTCTGCGAGTCCTTCGAGCCGGAAATCATCGCCATCTGCGGCACCTTCCTCGATGGCGAGCAGTTGGCAAGGCACCCGGCCTGGGGCAAGCGCGTGGTGGTGGAACTGGTCGATGGCCAACTGGTGGCCCATCCGTTCGACTGAGTGCCGCGCATTGGGTGCTCAGGGAAGAATTTCGCGGTCGTTGGGAAAGGGCTCGCCTTTGTGGCACAGTCCGCCCCACCTGACGACCCCGCCCCTCGGGGCAGTATGACGTCAACAATCTTTCGCGATTAGGGAGTTAATCCGTGTCCAAAGTCCTGGTGGTAACCTCCGGCAAGGGCGGCGTTGGTAAAACGACGACCAGCGCCGCCATTTCGAGCGGCCTAGCCATGGCCGGCAAGAAGACCGTGGTGATCGACTTCGACGTCGGCCTGCGCAACCTCGATCTGATCATGGGCGTCGAGCGCCGCGTGGTCTACGACATCGTCAACGTCATCCAGGGCGATGCCGGCCTGAACCAGGCCCTGATCCGCCACAAGGAAGTCGACAACCTCTACGTCCTGCCCGCCTCGCAGACCAAGGACAAGGATGCGTTGACCGAGGAAGGCGTCGGCAAGGTCCTCAACGACCTGCGAGAGGAAGGCTTCGACTACATCGTCTGCGATTCGCCCGCCGGCATCGAGCGCGGCGCGCAACTGGCGATGTACTACGCCGACGAGGCCATCGTGGTATCTAACCCCGAGATCTCCTCGGTGCGCGATTCCGACCGCATGCTGGGCATCCTCGCGAGCAAGTCGCGCCGGGCGAAGGATGGCGAGACCGCCATCAAGGAGCACCTGCTGATCACGCGCTACGCCCCCGAACGCGTCGGCACCGGCGAGATGCTCTCGGTCGAGGACATGCTCGAGATCCTGGCCGTCCCGCTGCTGGGCGTCATCCCGGAGTCCAACGCCGTGCTGCAGGCCTCGAACGCCGGCCGACCGGTGATCCTGGACGAGAATACCGATGCCGGTCAGGCCTACCACGACGCGGTTGGCCGCCTGTTGGGCGAAGAACTGCCCATGCGTTTCATCGAGACCGAGAAGAAAGGCTTTCTCGGTCGCCTGTTCGGTCGGAGTTAAGCCATGGGTCTGCTGGATATCTTTCGTAACCGTTCCCAGGAACCCTCGGCCAAGATGGCCAAGGAGCGCCTGCAGATCCTGATCGCGCACGAACGCGGCCAGGGCCAGGAACGCACACCGCACTACCTGCCCGAAATGCAGAAGGAGATCCTCGAGGTGATCCGCAAGTACGTCCATGTCGAGGACGACGCGGTCAAGTTCGAGGTCGAGCACAACGAGCAGTTCGAACTGTTCGAGCTCAACATCACCCTGCCCGAGAAGGGCGAAGGCCGCGAACGGCCTGACTGAACCGGCGCCCTGTCACTCGAATGACGCCACCCACCCCCGCCTGCCGGGGGTGTTCGTCGTTATGGGCGTGTAAAAAACATCTGTTGGCGCCGATACGCTACGGCCGCTAAGGTGCCCGGTCCGTTAAGCAAAGAATTGTCGACAATGGATACGTTCACAACGCTCATCGACGCGCTCTTTTCCCCGCTGTGGACGCCCGTGCTGGTGGGCGCGCTGATCGCCCTGCTCGCCTTCGCTCAGCGCTGGCTGACCGACCAGCCCCTGTCCTGCTCCACCGGGTTTGCCAACCTCGCGGGCTATCTCCAGCCCGGCGCGACACGGGATCGCGACGGCGACTGGCGGATCGTGTTCCTGATCGGCATCGTGATCGGCGGCCTGATCGCGGCCCTCACGGATGGCGCCCCTGCCTGGCAAGGCACTGCCGCGGAATTCGGGCGCTTCTACACCGCCCTGGTGCCGGAGTCCACGCTCGGCTCGGCGATCTGGTGGCTGGCAGGCGGCCTACTGATCGGCCTCGGTGCCCGATTGGCCGGCGGCTGCACCTCGGGCCACACCATCGCGGGTGTCGCAATGGGGGCACCGGCAAGCCTGGTGGCCTCGGCCGTCTTCTTCGCCGTCGCAGTGGGCACGGCCCAGCTCGCCGCCTGGATCCTGGGGGTCTGAGCCATGATCAATCGACGCAATGCCCTGTTCCTTGCCTTCGGCATCGGTTTTGGCTTTCTGCTCAGCCGCGCCGGGGCCACCAGCCCGGCGATCATCAGCGACCTGCTGTTGTTCGACGACCTGCGCCTGCTGTGGGTGATCGCCACGGCCGTCGGTCTGGGCGCCGCCCTCACCTGGCTTGCCTGGCGTTCAGGCTGGCACGCGCGCAACACCGGCCAGCCGATCACCATCCAGCACAAGCCGTTCAAGCGCGGACTGATCGTCGGCGCCGTGCTGTTCGGGCTGGGATGGGCCGGTACCGGGGTCTGCCCGGGCACGGCACTGGCGATGATCGGCGAGGGCAAGTGGTTCGCGCTGTGGGTGGGCGCCGGCATCGTGCTGGGCGCCGGTGCCGGCAGCGTGATCAATCACCGCCTCGAGCGGGGCTGAGCCCCGCCCAAGACGGTTGGCGAGCGTCAGTCGGCCAGGTACTGCTGCGCGTACCAGCCGTTCTGCTTTCTCAGCATCATCGGGAACAGCTCGTCGAAACCCTCCGGTAGCGACTCGCGAATGACCGGCTCGTCGGTCAGCCGCTCACCCCAGCGCATCACCGTCGGAATGGCATTCCAGTCAAGCAGTGACTCCGGCAGGGCGAACAGGCGCTGGAACAAAGGCGCGAACGACGTATCCACCAGCGAGAGCGTCTGTCCGGCGAAGTACGGTGCCGGCGGCTTCTTGGCGAGATGCTTCTCCAGGTGACCGAACAGCTTGGCCAGTTCATCACGCTTGGCCTTGCTGGCCGACTCCTCCGGGGCGGTGATCGCGCCGAACATCGCCATGATTCCTGCCGACCCCAGTTCGATCCAGGCCCGCTGCCGGGCGCGCTCGAAGGCATCGTCCGACAGCATGCGCTCGCCGAAGGATTCATCGAGGAATTCGTTGATCACGGCCGACTCGAACAACACCTCGCCATCGACCTTGAGCACCGGCACCTTGCCCAGCGGCGAGACCTCATCGAACCAGCTTGGCGGGTCGTTGAGCTGGATGAACGTGGTGTCGAACGGTACGCCCTTGTGCTTGAGGGTGATCACCGAGCGCTGGACAAAGGGACAGAGCTTGAAGCTGATCAGTTCGAGTTGCATGATGCCTCCACATCGAGAAAACGGCGGGCGACGCGCATCGCGTCGTCCGAATCAGACCCGAATCGTAGCCTACAGGCCACCGCTATTGCCGCCGTTGCAGTGAAAAAAACCGCCAAGAAACGTCAACCTTCCTCCTCATCGACCACCCAGGACAGCCAACGGCTCGATACCTGGCTCTGGGCCGCGCGTTTCTTCAAGACGCGCCAGCTGGCCTCGACGGCGATCGACGGTGGCAAGATCGAGCTCAATGGCCAGACCGTGACCAAGCGCGGCAAGTCGGTCCGGCCCGGCGACCGGTTGACCATCAGCAAGGCCGGCCTGCGGTTCGTGGTCGATGTCGATGCACTCAACCCCAAACGCGGTCCGGCCAGCGAAGCGTCACAGCTCTACCACGAGACACCGGAGAGCATCGAGAAGCGCCGACTGGTCGCCGAGCAACAGCGGGCCGAACGCGAGCTCAATCCCCATCACAAGCCGGCCAAGCAGGCGCGCGCCCTGCTGCGGGCCCTGCGCGGCAAGTCATTCTGAGCCGATCGTCCCCGCGCAAGCCCCGGCCCCCGGCGGCGAACGACCGACTCGGTGCCTATACTCCCCTACCGAAATCCATTGCACGAGGAGACTGCATGCGAGTCAGCGAGGCGATTGCAACCCGACGCGCCATCAAGCAATTCGACCCGGAACACCAATTGCCCGAGGCCGAACAGGATCGACTGATCGAACTGGCGATGCAGTCGCCGACTGCCTTCAACCTGCAGCACTGGCGGTTCGTGGTGGTGCGGGACCCTGCCCGCCGCCAGGCGATCCGCGAAGTGGCCTGGGACCAGGCCCAGGTGACCGACGCGGCGATGCTGGTCATTCTCACCGGCCGGCGCGATGTTTGGCAGGACGAGGCAGAACGCGTCTGGCGGGATGCCCCGGCCGACGTGCGCGAGATGATGGCCGGCGCGATCGATGCCTACTACCGTGACAAGCCCCAGGTCGAGCGCGACGAGGTCATGCGCAGTTGCGGCATCGCCGGGCAGAGCCTGATGCTGGCCGCACGGGAGATGGGGCTCGATTCCTGCCCCATGGACGGCTTTGATTTCGAGGCCGTCGGCCGCCTGATCAACCTGCCGGACGACCACCTGATCTCGTTCATGGTCGCGATCGGCAAGAAGGCCGCCGACGTCTGGCCACGCCCCGGCCAGCTTTCTCTGGACGAGGTGCGGCACGTCGACGGATTCTGAACTTGTCGATCGCATGATCCTCCAAGGGCCGGCAGCGCGAGGCTGCCTGTTCAATTTTCGAGTCCAACACCCATTTGCCGGGGAGTACCGGCACGACATGGAGAGCAAACGATGAACGCACGTAACGCATTGATCGCACTGATGATGGCCCTGGGTCTGACGGTTGCCGGCTGCTCCGAGGAGCAAGGCCCGGCCGAGAAGGCCGGCGAGCAGATCGACCAGACCATGGAAGAAGCGGGCGATGAAGTCGAGGAGGCCACCGACGAGATGGGTGGCAAGGCCGAAGAAGCCGGCGACAAGATGGAAGAAGAAACCGACTACTGATTCCCGCCGTCTCGCAGACCACACCAGCCCCGGCACCCTGCCGGGGCTTTTTCGTGCTCGCACGGGCATCGACGCCGTCCACCGACCCGCCCGGTCCGGCCCCTGTTCGAGGGTGGATCAACTCGATACACTGCCACGCACCGGATTGCTTAACTGGCTAAGGAATGCCCGCCACCCACCTCGCAGGAAACCGGCTCGTCATGGCCATCACGATTGCGACCTTCATCTACGTGCTCTCCATCCCGCTCTGGCTGCTGGTCTGGTACAGCGCCACCGGCTTCAAGCTGATGCGGCACAATCCCCTGTTGATGATCCCGTTCTTCCTGAGCCTCGCCTACCTCGCCGGCAACGCCATCCTGCTCGAGGTGTTCACCGAGACGAGCGGGGCAACCTACGAGGAATCGCGCATCAAGGCGATCACCGACCGGGCGATGATCGCCGCGCAGGCCATGGCCAGCGTGCTGATCGTCGCCACCATCGTCTACGGCCTGTCGATCAAGCGGGTGCCGCTGCACTTCATCCGCTTCATGGTCTATTCGTTCATCGCCCTGCTCGGCGTCATGGCGCCGATCCTGTGGATCCCGGCCGATCAGGCCGGTTTGTTCTTCATACTGCGACACTTCCAGGCCACCGCGCTGAACTTCGGCCTGTTCCTTTGCGTCGCCGGGATCATCATGCTGCTGCGCGACCTGATCACGCACGGCGACGCCCAGATCAGCCTGACACCGGTCGATCCGATGATGCGTTGCCACGAAGAGGCCGAACCGGGGCGAAGGCGTGCCGCCGCGGACAAACCGGAACGATCGGTTGAGGGCTGAGCGGTGACCGCGGGCCGGTCACTCGAGCTCAATCAGGCAGTGCCTGGGCGATGACATCCCGGTAGTTGCGGATGCGCCGGACGTAGTGCACCGACTCGTACCCGCGCGCATAACCGTATCTCGTCTGCGGGTAATAGCGTTTGTCGGCCTTCAGCGGCAGCACCTCGCGCATCTCGGCCCAGGAGTCCGGGTTGCGGCCGAGTTCTCGGGCCAGTCGGCGTGCATCGAGCACATGCGCCCGACCGAGGTTGTAGCTCGCCAGCGCCAGGTAGGTGCGATCGGGTTCGGGGATGTCGTCGGGCAGCCGCTCGCGCCGGTCGGCCAGGTACCGAGCGCCCGCGAGAATGGACTCGCGCGGATCGAGCCGATCCTCCACCCCGAGCGATTCGGCGGTCGGCCGGGTCAGCATCATGATGCCGCGCACCCCCGTGGGCGAGGTCGCCTCCGGGTCCCAGTGCGACTCCTGGTAGGCCATCGCGGCCAGCAGATCCACCGCCAGCCCGGTTTCCTCGGATGCCTGCTCGAATTCATCCAGATAGCGCGGCAACCGCTCATCGAGCCGACGGTTGAGTGCCCGCAGATCGACGAAATCGAACTCGCCGATGTGCGCGTAGTAGCGCTCGCGCATCGCCGCAATGGCCCTCCTGCCGGCACCACTCTGTTGCCAGTCACGCGTGGACTCGGCCAGGGCTGGTCGCGAGGCGGCGGCATACCAGCCCACCGACTCGACCGTGTCGAGATTCATCGCCACCTCGAGATGGGGCCAGTAGCGCCGCACCATACGGACGATCGACGAGTCGGCGACGGTACAGCCCACCTCCCCGGTCGCCACCTGTGTCAGCAGCACCTCGCTGCTGCGTGAGGGATCGGCGACGAACGCCAGATCCGGCACCGTGCGCGCCAACTCCTCCAGCCGCGCGACGTAACTCGAATCACCCGTCACCTGCAGCTCCACCCCGGCCAGCTCCTCCGGCGTGTCCGGCAAGGGGCGATCATCGCGATGACAGACCACCTGCTGGATCACCTCACCGTGCACCAGCCCCGGCACGAAGCGTTCATCCCGGGCCGGCAGATGGGTCAGTCCGGCGGCCGCCAGGTGCGCCCGTCCCGTCTCCAGCGCGTCGAGGACATCGGCGGTCGACTCGAATACCTGCCACTGCACCGACCAGCCGCGGCTCTTGGCGAAGGCGGTGACCAGGTCGTGTTCGGGACCGGTCGCCTTCCCCTCTCGGCCCAGGTAGTGGGCCGTGGGGCCATTGCGCGTCGCGACTACCAACGCCTGGGTGTCGAACGGCGAGGCCACGGCGGCGGACGACGGCCGGTCGGTGCAACCGGCCAGCAGTAACGCCCCGACGGGGATCATCCATAGAATGGCGGGCATGCAAGAAACTCCACATGGTGTGGCAAGAAACGCGGCATCGGGTCGGGTACAAGGGTAGCCCACAATAGCCGACGGCTCGGCACCACCCCGCCGCAACGCTACACTCACGGCATGACGCGCGATCCTCACGACCGGCACGCCACCCGGGGTCCATCCAGTGGCTCCCCCGGCAAGGGCTTCCCCGAGACCCCGTCCCCGGGACTCCCCGCCCCACGCCAACCCGTGCTCCAGCGCGAGCTGGGCCCGTTGCTGCTCACGCTCTACGGTCTGGGCACCATCCTGGGCGCGGGGATCTACGTGGTGATCGGCGAGGTCGCCGGGGCGGCCGGGTTGCTCACGCCCTTTGCCTTCATCCTCGCCGCGCTGGTCGCCTCGTTCACCGCCCTGTCATTCAGCGAACTCACCGCCCGCATCCCGGAGGCCGGCGGACCGATCGACTACGCCCGACAGGCGTTCGGCCGCCGTGGGCTGTGCATCGCCATCGGCTGGGGACTGGTGGCCACCGGCACCGTCTCGGGGGCCACCATCCTCACCGGCTTCGAGCGCTATGCCTCGCTGTTCATCGATCTGCCGCGCGCCTGGACGTTGATCATCGTCACCCTGGCGCTGGGCGGCATCGCGATCGCGGGCATGCGCGAGAGCGCCTGGTTCATGGCCGCCACCACCCTGCTCGGCATGGGCGGGCTGGGCTACGTCGTCTGGGTGGCCGCCCCGGCCATGGGGGATGCGCCGGTACGGCTGGCTGAATCACTGCACGGGCTCGAGTTCGGCATGGTCACCGGGCTGTTCCTGGGCGCCTTCCTCGCCTTCTATTCGTTCATCGGTTTCGAGGACATGTCGAACCTCGCCGAGGAGGTCCGCGACGTCAAGCGCACCATGCCGCGCGCGATCATCAGTGCGGTGATCATCTCGCTGACGGTCTATGCGCTGGTGGCGATCGCCGCGACCAGCGTGCTCGCCCCGGAGGACCTGGCCGGCGCCCACGCCCCGCTGGTGGCGGTGGTCGAGGCCATGGGCCACCCGGGCGTGCCGCTGGGACTGATCAGCCTGTTCATCATCGTCAACGGCGCGCTCGGCCAGATCATCATGGCCACGCGCCTGCTCATGGACATGGGACGCGACCGGGCCGGGGCACCGCCGGTACTGGGACGAGTGCACCCCCGCACGCACACCCCGGTTGTCGCGACCCTCGCGGTGACCACCGCCATCCTGCTACTGGCACTCTTCCTGCCGTTGGCGACCCTGGCGAATCTCACCAGCGCGATCATGTTGGCCGTCTTCGTCACCGTGAATGCCTCGCTGATCGTCCTCAAGCGTCGCGGCCAGCCCGAGGACGTGCCGAACGTGCCCCGGTGGATCCCCTGGGCGGGTCTGCTGCTGTCCGGCGGCGCATTGCTCACCCAGGGGGTGCTCGCGGCGATCGGTGGCCCAGGAGGCTGAAATCGAGGCTAAACTCGCGGCAACGGCCTTCCCGAAACAGCGAGGCGTCATCCCATCCCTTCTGGTGCTCGCGCTGCTCACCTCGGCCTTCCTTATGGCGGGCTGCTCACACGTCTCGCGTGTCGATGCCGACCAGCTGACCGCGTTCGGCGAGCCGCTCGAGCAGCCGGCGCACGATCTGTACTACCTGGTGCGCATCGACAACCGGGGCCGGCGACCGGACGAACTCCCCCCGCTCGCCATCCGCTTCCCCGCCGCCGACCGACCCATTGCGTTCGATGCACTCACCCCGAGCGTCACCGCGCGCTACCTGCCGGCCTTCGTGCCGCCACCGCAATGGCCGGACAAGTGGAAGGAAAAGGCAAGCCGGCAAACGGCATTCGAGGGAGGAGGCATCTACGTCCATTTCGAGGCGCAGGGGCCGAGCTTCATTGCCCTGTGCTCGCATTGCCACGGGGGACGGCATTCACCAGTCCTGTGCACAGCGGACGGTTCGACCTGCCACCCGCTGCCGCTCACGTACGAGGAACTGGTCGAACTGATCGGGCCGCCCGACCGGGTCCGGCAGGTGCGTGAGGTGACCTACTGAGTCCTCCCCGCTAGTCCTGATCGAGGCGAATGCCGCCAAAGAACAGCACGCGATCGAGCTCGGCATCATCCAGTTGCAAGCCATGCTCGGCATGCAGCCGGGAAACGGCCTCCCCGCGCGTTGCCGGCACCGGCTGCATGTCGCGCAGGAACTGGCCGACGTCCTCGACCACCGCCCAGGGATAAAGCATCCAGCGCCATTCCTGGATGGATTCGGCCACGAAGTCCGCCGGACACGCCGTCACCTGCTTTTCATGCAGCACCGCGGTGCGCACCGAGGCCGGGCGCAGGCCACCCAGGTACGGGCCCAAGGCCTGCAGGGTCTGGCCACTATCGTTGACGTCGTCGACCACCAGGACGCGTTCACCCTCGATCGGACCACCCAGGGGCACGGTGACGCGGGCCCCGGCCCCGGCATGCGCACCGGCGGCGTAGTGCTGCACCTTGACGCTCATCAGCCGCGAGACGTCCAGGAAATCGCAGATGAACCGCGCGGGCATGAACCCGCCGCGGGCCACGGCGATGACGGTATCCGGCACAAAGCCGCTCGATCGCACCATTCGTCCCAGGCGGTCGGCACCCGCGACGACCTCCTCGACCGTGATGGCCCGCACCGGCAACGAGTCGCGTCGAGTCATGCCGTTCCTCCCTGGATGGACCCTGTCCCAAGTCCCGCGTGGACGTTCACGCCTTCTTGACGAACTCGGACTTCAACTTCATCGGGCCGAACCCCTCGACCTTGCAGTCGATATCGTGGTCGCCCTCGACGATGCGGATGTTCTTGACCTTGGTGCCCACCTTCACCGTCCCCGAACCGCCCTTGAGCTTGAGATCCTTGATCACGGTCACGGTATCGCCGTCGGCCAGCGGATTGCCGTTGGCATCCCGCGCAGCGGGCTCATCGGCACCGGTCGACGCCTCGGCCTCGCCCGACCATTCGTGGCCACACTCCGGGCAGACGAACAGCGTGCCGTCGTGGTAGGTGAAGGTCGAGCCACATTCGGCGCAAATGGGATTGGCAGTCATTGGTCGGTCTCTGGAGATGGGATCAGCGCGTCATGGTAACCCGCCTGAGCGTGGTTCTTCCGCTTGTGGGTCAGCCCACGGCAAACGTGACGGCGATCGTCATGGCGTGTTCATCCAGCCGACGCATACTTGCCATATTTAACGACGAGTCACGGGCCGCAATGGCCCCAAAGGGATCACGCACTGATGAGTCAATCGGGGACTTGCTGTCAGCGCTGCCAAGAAATCGCGGACTCGGCCTGCACGAAGATCGCCACGGCTAGTGCCGAAGGGACCGAACTTCGTCGCATCTTCCGGGAACGGGACCTGACAACGCTGTTCCAGCCGCTGGTCGCCTGTGACAGCGGTCGGGTTCTGGGTTGGGAGGCCCTGCTGCGCGGGCCACACGGGCCATTGCATCGTCCACTGGATCTGTTCCGTGCCGCCGAGCGGCATGGCTGCCTGGTTGAGCTCGACGTCCTGTCGCAACGCCTCGCGATTCGGCGGTTCGCCGAGTCACCCGCCGGCAGCGACGGAAGCCTATTCCTGAATGTCATGATCGAATCGGTGCAGACGGGCGCACACCTGCACAACCTCACCGGCCCATGCGTCGAGAACCTCGGCATGGACAGCAACCGGGTGGTCATGGAGATCAGCGAGCTCCACCCGACGGCCGATATCGGCGCGCTTGCACAGGCGGTCAGCCATTTCCAGCGCGAGGGCTTCCGCGTGGCGCTCGACGACGTGGGCGCCGGCTACAACGGTCTGCGCCTGTGGGCCGAAACCCGTCCGGACATGATCAAAGTCGATCGCTACTTCGTCCACGGCATCCACGCCAGCGATGAAAAACGCCGCTTCCTGGAGGCGATCGTCCGTCTCGCCCACTCCCTGGGCAGCCAGGTGGTGGGCGAAGGACTGGAAGAGGCCGCCGACCTCGAGGTACTGGTCGGGCTGAATGTCGAAATGGCGCAGGGTTACCTGTATGCCCACCCGGCCCCAGTACCGCCATTCCCCACCCACACGCCCGCCGACCATCCGGCCACCAGGCGCGACGAGGGACCAACCGGCCAGACGGCAAGGACCCTCGCCGAGCCGCACGAATCGCTGCTCCCGTTCCATTCGGTGGCCGACGTGGCGGATATTTTCCTGCGGGTGCCCCACATCGATTTCTATCCGGTCGTGAAACCCGACGGCCAGGTGCTGGGCATGGTGTGGCGCCGGGAATTCATGAATCGCCTGCTCTACCGCTACGGCTACGACCTTTTCCACCGCAAGCCAATCAATCGCCTGATGGATCGCCATCCGATCATCGTGGATGTACGAACGCCCCTGGAGACGGTGTCACGATTGATCACCGACTCCGATTTCGGCCATCGCAAGGAAGCGGTCATCCTTGTCGACAACGGCCGCTACGTGGGCGTGGGCACATTCACGGAGTTGTTGCGCCTGATCACCGACATCAAGGTGCAAAGCGCGCATTACGCCAATCCGCTGTCGGGCCTGCCGGGCAACATCCCGATCCGCGCCGAACTGCAACGCCTTCTCGACGAGGGACGCGCCTTCACGGCGCTTTATATCGATCTCGATCATTTCAAGCCGTACAACGACCATTACAGCTACGAGGACGGCGACAAGATCATCCGCCACGTCAGTCACTTGTTGCAACGGGTGAGCGGCGGGGAGTTCGTCGGCCACATCGGGGGGGACGACTTTGTCCTCATCACCCGCCTGTCGTCCCGTGGCGAGGCCATTGCCGCCCAACTAATCGCCGAGTTCGCCTCGAGCATCGGCCGTTTCTACAGCGCGGTCGACCGAGAGGCCGGCGGCATCGTCGGCAAGGATCGGCAGGGCGAACCGCGACGCTTCCCGCTGATGTCACTATCGATTGGCGCCGTGCATGTCCGCGCCGACACGCTCTCGCACCAGCAGCATCTCTCCTCGCTGATGACCCGGGCGAAGAAGGCGGCAAAGGCTGCCGGAGGGAATACCTGGTACCTGCTCGAGAACGATGGGCCGCAAGTCGCTAATCCGGAGAACGGCAACCCGCCATTCGTCAGCGTCGCGAACGCGACTTGAGGGCCAGGGCGGCCTGGTTGCGCAGGGTGCGCAGGCTGTTGATGTTGCCCTCGGTGAAGACCGCGGCCGGACCCTCGAGGTAGAACAGGCCGAACGGGGCGCGGTTGACGTGCAGGGGATAGACCATCGCCACGTCACTCGAGCCCCGGAACTGCCAATCGAGGATATCGTCGCTGGGCATCTTCGGCCGGTGGATGCTGCGGTCTTCGCCCGACTGGAAGACCTGCGCCACGCGGCTGGTCTCCGCGAGCGACACGGTCATGTCTGGCTTGAATTCAGCGAAAGACGCACCCTGCCCCAGGCGCGGCACCAGTTGCCAGGCCTTGCGCTCGAGCATGTAGAGCACGGCCAGATCCAGGCCCAGGCCCTCGTGCATCGCCTCGAGCATCCGCGCAAAGATCTGGCCGAGGGGTTCTTCCTCGGTCAAGGCCTGGGTGGTCTGCTCGATGCAGGCAATCAGGCGTTCCGAGCGTTCCTCGGGCTGCGGGGCACTGGAGACGGTCTCCTCGACCGGCATCGGCGTGTCCTGGTCGGCTTCCATCCGCTGCAGGAAGGCGGGCCGCTCGGCCGACGACAGCAGTTCCTCGTACTCGAGCATGTG
Source organism: Guyparkeria halophila (assembly GCF_034479635.1). NCBI lineage: Bacteria > Pseudomonadati > Pseudomonadota > Gammaproteobacteria > Chromatiales > Thioalkalibacteraceae > Guyparkeria > Guyparkeria halophila. Next base: position 1,133,173 of record NZ_CP140153.1, on the reverse strand, counting down.
GTCACGCGCCGCGGCACTGGCCTCTTCGAATACCGCTGTCTCCACCTCGCAGCGGTGGGCGAGATCGAGCGTGTCACGCCGAATGGCCTCGACCGACTCACCCCGGGCGATCACCTCGGCCGAGGCGCGCGCCAGTTGTGCCAGTCGCAGGGCACGGGCCGCCGGAGTCAACCGGGTAATCTTGCCCGAGGCCCGCGCGGTGGTGAGAAACCGTCGCGCGGACTCGGGCAGACCCCACTGCCGGCAGACGTCTCGTGCGAGCGCCACCGGCAGCACCCCGACCACCTTCTGGATGGCAGTGTCCTCGTCCAGGCCGTCCTCGCGGCGGGCGCGTTCGATCTCGGCTAGGTGCTCGGGGGCATGGCGATAGACCAGCAAGGCCCCGAAATCCTGGAACAGCGCGCAGAGGAACATCTCCTCGGCGGACAGGCCGCCCAGCTCGCGGGCCAGCCCCTGGGCGAGGAATGCCTGGTAGATCGCCTGCATGAAACGGCTTTGCAGCAACCGGCTGTGGCGCTTGCTCTCGATCTGCTCGAACAGGGACAGTGCCAGGGCGGCGAGACGCACCTCCTCGAAGCCCAACACCGTGACCGCGCGGGTGACCGTGTTGATCTGGCCACCCAGGTGACGGTAGTGCGCGGCATTCGCCAGGCGGAGAATGCGGTGGGTCAATGCCGGATCGCGCAGGATCAGCGCGGACAGGTCGTTGGCCGAGGCCAGTTCGTCATCGGTGAGCCGATATGCTTCCTGAACCGTGCGCGCGAACGCCGGAAAGTCCGGATTCTGGGCAATCCGTTTGATCAGGGTGGGGCGGAAACTGTCTTTCACGTCTGGGGCGAGATCCCGATGCGTGCGGAGTGATTAGGTTGGGCGGCGAGACTTTACCACGACGGCCAGGCTGGCCGGCGTTAGGCCCGTTAGGCCCGTTAGGCCATGCGTCGCCCGATCCTTTGTCGGCGTCGATCAACCGATCTTGAGATAGTCACCGCCGTGTTCCTTGAGGAAGGCGAGAAACTCGCGGGCAATCACCGACAGGGCCTTGCCACGCGGGTAGACGATGTTCCAGTAGCGCTGCAGCGGAAAGCCCTCGACATCGAGCTTGACCAGCGGCCCGGCCTCGCTTTCGAGATTGAGCGCGTGCTCGGAGACCACCGAGATACCCAGTTGCCCGACCACGGCATGCTTGATCGACTCGTTGCCCTCCAGCACCAGCCGTTGCTTGAGCTTGAGCCCGTGCTGGGCAAAGTGCTCCTCGACCTTGTGCCGGATGCCCGACCCCGGCTCGCGCATGATGAACGGCTCCTCGGCGATGCGCTCGATCGGGATATGGCGCTCGCGGGCCAGCGGATGGTCGCGGTGGGCGATCACCACCAGCGGGTTGGGCGCAAAGGGAATCAGCTCCAGATCGAGCCCGCTGTCAGGGACGTGGCCGATGATGTAGAGATCCGAGAGGTTGTCCTCGATGCGTTTCAAGAGCGTGTCGCGATTGGAGACCTTGAGCTCCATCTCGATATCAGGGAACTGCTTGGCGAAATCCCCCATCGCCAGCGGCGCGAAGTACTTGGCGGTGGTGATCACCGACAAACGCAACCGCCCCTTCTTCAGACCCTTCAGATCGTTGAGCGACATCTCGAGATTCGACAGCGCATCGATCACGTCGCGACAACCGCGCGCGACCAGGTTGCCGGCATCGGTAAGAAAGATCTTGCGACCGATCTGCTCGAACAGCGGCATGCCGACCGTCTCCGACAGGCTCTTGACCTGGGCCGAGACGGTCGGCTGGGTGAGAAACAACTCCTCGGCCGCCCGCGTGAAGCTCCCCAGCCGCGCCACCGCCTCGAGGATCTCGATCTGTCGCAGGGTGGCATGCCGCAGCAGGTAGCGCGCCTCCGATTGCCGCGCGTCTTCAACCATCATTTCTCTCCTTGCCATCTTTCATCGCCTGCATAGAACAGATTCTATGCAACAGCGGCAACCAGGTCGATCCGAATGGACGCCGAGGCGGGCACTGGGGCAGGCAGCGGGGATTCGCCGCTCGCGCGATGGCGCAATCTTCCCTTTATCCCATTGGGATTTCCCACCACACCCATCGATTCTGGTCTATCCATAGACCGGAGCGGCTCCCACCATCGACGGTGGTCTATGCGTTAACGATAGCCCGCCACGTCGGGCCTGAGAGCCGATCTGGAGGAAAAACGCCCTCATGCATTGCCCGGGATATCGCGTGAAAACCCAAACATAGATGATACTCAATGGACCGCTTCGGGAATTCGAATTGGTGATTGATTGGGCACGTCACTACCTTGCCTGTTGCCGGCGGGACCGTCTGGACTCCTCCAGTGGACCCGATCAACCAGCCTGACCGGAGGGACACCATGAACACACTCACCACCTGGCCGCTTGCCGGCATCCTGCTCGCCCTGATGCCCTTGCTCCTGTTGATGGCGGCAATCCCTGCCACCAGCGCAGGGGTCGAGGCGGCAGGCCGCTATCGTCGCCGTGTGCGCTGGTCGGCCATCGGTGCGCTGGCGCTGGCCGTTACCGCCACTATCCTCTTCCTCGCCGGTGACCGGGCGCCGTTGACGATTGCCGCCCTGCCCCTGCCGGCGGACATTGGCGCGCTGGCGCTGTCGATCCAGGTCGACCAGCTCACCATGGCACTTGCCGTACTGGTGGCCCTGGTCGTGACCCTGATCGCTCGCTACAGCGAGAAATACCTCGATGGCGATCCCCAGCAGGCACGCTTCTTCCGCCTGCTGGCACTCACCGCCGGCTTCTTCATGGTGGTCGTGATCGCCGCCAACCTCGCCTTGTTCACGCTCGCGATCATCCTGACCGGCTTCTCACTGCACAAGCTGCTGCTGTTCTACCCGGACCGGCCGCGCGCGGTCATGGCCACGCACAAGAAATCGCTGTTCAGCCGCAGCGCGGATGCCTGCCTAGTGGCGGCAACCGTGCTGATCGGCCAGCAGGTCGGCAGTCTGCAGTTCGACGCGATCGCCGAGTGGGCGCACGCCCAGGACGGCATGCCGCTGGGCATGCATGCCGCGGCCTTCCTGATCGTGCTTGCCGCGATCCTCAAGAGCGCGCAGTTCCCGTTTCACGGCTGGCTGTTGCAGGTGATGGAGGCACCCACGCCGGTGTCGGCCCTGATGCACGCGGGCATCGTCTACAGCGGCGCGATCATCGTACTGCGCACCAGCGACTTCCTGCTCGCCCAGGGCAGCGCGCTGTTCCTGCTCGCCATCGTCGGGCTGGCCACCCTGGTGATCGCCTCCTTGGTCATGCTCACGCAGACGGCGGTCAAGTCCTCGCTGGCCTGGTCGACCACCGGTCAGCTCGGTTTCATGCTGCTGGAGCTGGGCCTGGGGCTGTTCGCGCTGGCGCTGCTGCACCTGGTCGGCCACTCGCTCTACAAGGCGCATGCCTTCCTCGCGGCCGGCAGCATCCCCGACCAGTTGCGCCAGCCCAAGCCCGCCGCGCGTCGCCGCATCGGTATCGGCACCTGGGCGGCCACGATCGTCGCCAGTCTCGTACTGACCACGGCACTGGCCGCGGCCCTGGGGCTGTCGGTCAGCCACGAGCCGGCACTGATCGCCCTGGTCGCCATCGTCGCTCTGGCCGTCGCCCAACTGGTACTCAAGGCGATCGCCATCGCCCCGACCGGCGTCGGCATCGCCCGGGCCGCGGGACTGGCCGCGATCATGGCGGTCGTCTACTTCGCGCTGCACGAGGCGTTCGTCACCCTGTTCGGCCCGACGGTAGGCGCGATCCCGGACACCCTGACACCGGCCTACGGCCTGATGCTGGCGCTGACCACCATCAGCTTCCTGTTCCTGGCCTGGCTGCAGGGCCCCGGTCGCGATCACTTCAACGGCTCGGGCCGCAAGGGACTGTTCGTGCATCTGTACAACGGGCTGTATGTCGACCTGCTGGTCGAGCGCGCCGCGCACCGCCTGTGGCCGCACAAGGTCGGTCAGCACCGCTCGCGTACCGAGGCGGTCAAGACGCAGACAGCCGCCACCCAATACTGATTCGCCGGTTACCACCCGGGAGGACACTGCCATGACTCTGGCAACGCAAGCACAGCAAACCAACGCCCAAGCATCGCAAACGCGCGAGCGACTCGATCTCGAGCAGGTGCGTCAACTGGCCGAGTCGGCCGGTCGCAAGATCGCCCCGCTCTGGCCGCTGGACTCGTTCGTCGCGGTCAATCCCTACCTCGGCCTGATCGATCAGACCTTCAGCCAGGCCAGTGGCTATCTGGGCGCGATCGCCGGCGAGCGCACCGCCATGGATCACGAGTGGTACGCCGCACGTTGGCGCGACGGCCGCCTGGCCCGCTCCCACATCGAACGGGCCGTCGAGCAGCTGGGCCGCCCCGTGGCCGTCGAAACGGTCATCGACGCCCTCGAGTCGCCCCGTGCGACCAGCACGCCGGTGCCCATGCTGGTGGAAAAGCTCGACCGTCCCGGCTCGGCGCCGATCTCGATCTTCGTGGTCGATCAGATCAGCCATTTCCTCGCCGCGCATTTCGACCGCGGTCAGGCGATCTGGAACGCACCCGACGAAAGCGAGGCGCTGTATCGCGCCTGGCGCGAATACACGCTGATCGACCGCAGCGCCCAGGCGGCCGGTCTGGGGAAGGCCCGTCGCTACCTGCGTGACGTGCCGGTCGACCCGATCGAGGCCATCGCCTGGGCGATCGAGACCCTGCAGCTGCCCGACTCGGTGCACGCGGACTACCTGTTCGCCGCGCTGAAATCGATCAACGGCTGGGCCGCCTATTGCCGTTACCGCCTGTGGGGCGCGGAACTGACCGGCGGGAGCAACCAGGACCTCACCGACCTGCTCGCCGTGCGGCTGGTCTGGGAAGCACTCGCCCTCAAGGCCACCGACAGCGCCGCGATCCGGCGCGAATGGCAGCGGGAGATCGAGCGTCACCACGAGGCGATCGCCGCCGCCCAGCACGAGGCGGTCATCGACGAGGTCATGCTCACGGCCACGGAAATCGCCTTCCGCGATCCGGTCATCCGGCATTTCCATGCCGCGACCGGCACGCGCGCCGAGGCCGGCCGTCCGCCGGTCCAGGCCGCGTTCTGCATCGACGTGCGCTCGGAGGTCTTTCGCCGTCACCTGGAAACGAGCTTTCCCGGTGCGCAGACCATCGGCTTTGCCGGGTTCTTCGGCGTGCCGCTTTCCTATAGCCGCCTGGGCGAGTCGACCTGCCGCACGCACACGCCGGTGCTGCTCAACCCGGGCATCGAGGTCGCCGATCGCGTCGAGGGCGACGAGGATCTCGCCACCCGCCGCGAGCAGCGCGTCGGCAACACCCTGTCGTGGAAGCAGTTCAAGCTCTCGGCCGCCTCCTGCTTCACCTTCGTCGAGTCGGCCGGCCTGACCTACATCCCCAAGCTGATCGGCGACACGCTCGGCTGGCACACGCCGGCCCCGCCGCCGGACCAGGCCGGGCTCACCGACGAGGAACGCGCCCGGGTGCACCCGGCGCTCGCCACCGAGGCCGACCTCGACGCCCGCGTGGGCATGGCCGAAGGCATCTTGCGCGGCCTGGGACTGACCGGGCAGCTCGCCCCGATCGTGCTCTTGGCAGGCCACGGCAGCACCACGACCAACAACCCGCACCGGGCGGGCCTGGATTGCGGTGCCTGCGCCGGGCAGACCGGCGAGATCAGTGCGCGGGTGGCCGCCGACCTGCTCAATGATCCGGCAATCCGGCCGGGGCTCGCCGAGCGGGGCATCGAGATTCCGGAGGACACACGCTTTGTCGCCGCGCTGCACGACACCACCACCGACGAGGTCGACCTGCTCGACCTCGACGAGGGGACGGTTGAGCCATCGAAACTCGCCGAGCTGCGCCAGGCACTGGGACAGGCCGGTGACCTCACCCGTCTCGAGCGGCTGGTCACGCTGCGCGAGAACCTGAACGACAACCCGGCGGACCGCGAAGCGGCCCGCAAGTCCGTGACGCATCGGGGCCGGGACTGGTCCGAGGTGCGCCCGGAATGGGGGCTGGCCGGCAACGCCGCCTTCATCGCCGCCCCGCGCGAGCGCACCCGCGACCTGGATCTGGCCGGCCGGTCGTTCCTGCACGACTACGACTGGCGCCAGGACGAGGGCTTCGGCGTGCTCGAGCTGATCCTGACCGCCCCGCTGGTGGTGGCGAGCTGGATCAACCTGCAGTACTACGGCTCGACGGTCGACAACGAGCGCCAGGGCTCGGGCAACAAGGTGCTGCACAACGTGGTCGGCGGCCTGGTTGGCGTGCTCGAGGGCAACGGCGGCGACCTGCGGGTCGGCCTGTCGATGCAGTCGCTGCACGACGGCGAGGACTGGCGCCACGAGCCGCTGCGCCTGTCGGCCTTCATCGAGGCGCCCGCCGAGGCGATCGACACCATCATCGCCGGCAACGAGACGCTGCAACACCTGATCGACAACCGCTGGTTGACGCTGCTGCGCCTCGATGACGCGGGCGAAGTGTTCCGTCGGCGCGGTCATGGTGACTGGGTGGCCGAAACGGCCTGAGGTCACCGACATTCCCCGGTAACGACACCGAAAACGACAAAGGGCGCGGATTCATCCGCGCCCTTTTCTTTATCCGGTCATCGTCAATCGCGAGGCGTATCGCTTCAATCGGCCACGCTGCCGCGCACCGGCATGGAGGCAAACCGGCGCCACACCAGACGCCAAGTCAGCGGTTCGCTCCGATTCCAGGGCAGCAGCGACACCAAGCGCGCCATGGTGCAGTAGCCCACCAGCACCTGGGCCCAGGTGCCGATCATCGGAATCCAGAACAACCAGCGCATCGGCTCGGGCAGCGCGACCAGTAGCAGCAGTAGATAGAAGAATCGCACCTGCACCGGAAAGGCGGTCAACCGGTCCGCGCGCACGGCGAAGTGAGCCAGGTTGATCAGGGTCAGACCCACCGCCAGCAGCAGCCCCACGGGGTCGACCAATAGCCCGTAACCGAGCAACACGGCCGTCACCAGCCAGTACCACCACCCGACGTCTTTAACCTCCAGCATCAGCATGCAAACTCCCTCTCCTGCGGCATTCCACGCGGCCGCTCCCGTTCATGTGAAAAGTAAGCATATCATTAGCCAGCTATGTTGTTTGCTGCATCCGATTGAAGACGGTCAAAGGCCAACCCCTCGAGGCGTCTTAACGACGTGCGCATCCATCACAGGACATCCCCGGTCGTTGGGCTACTATCAGTCGAATGGAAGGGTGGGCCAGGACCGCCCATCCGCGCACAAGGGAGGGCCGAGCGATGTCGGCAGACCGGATCAATGACAAGTCGCGGTTCAGCGATGAACTGCTGCAAGAGGCGGACGAATACCTCAAGGGCCTCGGTGAGGAGATGAGCCTGGATCGACGCATGAGCGAGGGGCACAGCGAGGATTTTCGGCTGTTTATCAACAACGACCGACATGACCTGCATGGCTATGTCGGCTATACCGAAGATGGCGATGTCGCGATCATCGTGCCCGAGCCGCCGGCATCGCTACGAAACGCCCACATGATCTCCGGCGACCAGGCCATCGTTAAATCCTCGCGCGACCAGTTCGCCGGCCGGATGCGGGACACCGTCGACGGCCGGCGCGACGAGGACCCGAGCGGGACCTTCGTCATGACGCTGCACCCCATCTGAACCGGTGCACTTCTCGGCCCATGAAAAAAGGCGCGTCCGTGACGCGCCTTTTCGCTTGCCGGGCCGCATCAGGCGACCCGCGGTGTCACCGTGGAATCACCATGACTTGTAGGGCAGGAACTTGCCATTCATGGTGATCACGACGCGATCACCGGCCGGGTTGGCCTCGCGGCCGATATCGAGCGAGAAGTCGATCGCGCTCATGATGCCGTCGCCGAATTCCTCGTGGATCAGCTCCTTGATGGTCGGGCCGTAGACGCCCATCACCTCGTAGATACGGTAGATCAGCGGGTCGGTCGGCACGGTCTGCTCCCAGGTCTTCATCGGGCAGGCCTCAATCGCGGCCTTGGCCTCGCCCGGCAACTCCAGGATGGCGACCAGCTTGTCGGCGAACTCGGGCTTGAGGCTGTTCATGCCCAGGCAGGCCGAGGTGACGAAGGTCGGGGACAGGCCGACGCCGCTGGCGATATCGGCCCAGGACAGGCCGAGTTGGGTCTTCTTTTCCAGGATCAGGTCGGTCAGTGCGTGCTTGGTCATCATGAGGGCATCTCCGTAGCGGGATCTCGGGTTTTGTCGTCGTGGCCGACAGGGCCACTGCCCCCTGTCGTTACAAGAAGCCTGCCAAGCATCGTTTTTCACTTTATTTCATAGGGTTAGATGACACCCTCACCTGACGACCCACCTCAAATCGGACATTGTCCGCCCCGCCCCGCACAAACACCGGACATTGTCCGACACTGCGCGCCCCACCACGGGGCAACCCTGCCCCAAATACTCGCAAACGGCGCGTTGACGCCATTTCGGTTTGTTGGCACAGCCTCTGCAATGCAGTAGGCGAGGGCGGGACTCGTCCAGCGAGATCCCGGCCCACGTCCAAGCCAATCCAAAACCGGAGTGAATACTCATGAGCACAACAACCGCCCAACCCGTCGCCCCGTCCTGCATCCGCCAGGCAATCAAGGAAATCGATGCCGACGGCCTCAAGGCGCTGAGCGAGAAGGGCAAGGCCAACCCGGACGCGGTGGTCACACTCAAGGCGAAGACCGTCTGCGAAGGCCGCTTTCGCAACCTGACCTACATCCGCGATCTCGACCCGGTGGTGGTTGACGAGCCGCCGCACCTGCTGGGCGACGACACCGCCCCGAACCCGTCCGAGGCCACCCTGGCCGCCCTGGGCGCCTGTCTGGCCGTCGGCGTGCACGCCAATGCCACCGCCCGCCAGATCAAGATCAGCAAGCTCGAGCTGAACATGGAAGCGGACATCAACGTCACCGCCGTCTGGGGCACCGGCGATCTCGACGAATCGAAGCCGCTGGGCTTTACCGCCATCCGCGTCTACTTCGACGTCGAGACGGTCGACCCGATCAGTGACAAAGACCTGCAGGACCTGCTGGATACCGCCGAGAAGTGGTCACCGGTGGCCAACACCATGACCCGCCCGGTCGATCTCTCCTGCCATCTCGCCTGATCGACGCGACGTCAACGGCCCGGTACGTCCGGGCCCTCTTTCGGAGATGATTCCATGAACCTCGCTACCCACGACCCCGTGGCGGCTCGACCGAATGCGGCACCACCCGCTGTGCCGAGCTTTCTGAAATCCGAGGCACCGGCCGATCTCGACACGGTCATCCGTCGCGCGCTCAAGCCGAAGGTGATCGCGATCGACCATGGCGAATACCCTGCCGACCTGTTGCACGAAATCGGTGCAGCCGGGGCCTATCGCCACCACCTTTCCTCGCAGAACCCGGCCGGCATGGATATCGCCGCGGCCATCGACGACATGGACCGCATCTCGGCCGAGTGCATGTCCACCGGCTTCATGACCTGGTGCCAGGACGCCGTGGCCTGGTATGTCGAGAACTCCGACAACCAGCATTTGAAGGACACCGTCCTGCCGAAACTCGCTAGCGGCGAACTGCTCGGCGGCACCGCCCTGTCCAACCCGATGAAGTACTTCGCCGGCATCGAGGACATCCTGCTGCACGCCAAGGAGACCGCCGACGGCTTCATCGTCAATGGCCAACTGCCGTGGATCTCGAACCTGGGCGAATCGCACGTGTTCGGCTCGATCTTCCGCGTCGAGGGCGACAACCCGCGCGACGTGATGGCGCTGGTCCACACCGACACCCCCGGGTTCGAGTTCCGGCAATTGGCCGAGTTCTGCGGCATGGAAGGCACCGGCACCTACGCCCTGTTCTTCAAGGATGTCTTCATCCCCAAGAACGAGATCATCGCCGACCCGGTCGGCCCGTTCCTGCAACGCATCAAGGCCGGTTTCGTCCTGCTGCAGGCGGGCATGGCCACCGGCGTGATCGAGGGCTGCATTCGCCTCTGCGAGGACGTCGAGCCGCGCCTCGGGCACATCAACGCCTATCTCGACGACCGCCCCGACGAACTGCGCGAGGCGCTCGAGGATACCCGCGCCCTGGTGCGCGAACTGGCCACCGACGTGCACAACCCCGACCCGGCCTATTTCCGCCAGGTACTCGAGCTGCGGCTGGCCGGCTCCGAGCTTGCCTTGCGCGCGGCCAACAGCGCGATGCTGCACACCGGCGCGAACGGCTACCTCGTTGACGCCCCGGCCCAGCGCAAGCTGCGCGAGGCCTACTTCGTGGCGATTGTCACCCCGGCAATCAAGCACCTGCGCAAGGAAATCGAAGGGCTAATCGACTGATCCCATGGGCCGCTTTCCGCTCTTCGCCATGCCTTTGCCAACGACCGGCTCACCCCTGCCGTTGCTGTTCACCGCCAGCCTACTGGCCTGGCTGTGCATCGCGGCCATCGACGTGACCCGACCCAAGGCCGAACCGCGCCCATCCGTCCCGTACGAATTGAACGAATTCAAGGTAACCCGCCATGAACACACCTGAAGAAGACATCCGCTGGATCTGCACCGTCTGCGGCTGGATCTACGACGAGGACGAAGGCGACCCGGACAGCGGCCTTGCCCCCGGCACCCGTTTCGAGGATATCCCCGACGACTGGTACTGCCCGCTGTGCGGGGTGACCAAGGCCGACTTCATGCCGCTGCACGAGTACGCCGCCCAGCGCGCCGCCCAGGCCAGTGCCCCCCGCCCCCGGGCGGTGCGTGGCGGCGTGGGCGGTCCGGACTCGGTGGTCATCGTCGGGGCCGGCGTGGCCGGCTGGACGGTCGCCGAACAACTGCGGGCCCGCGATCCCGACCGCCCGATCACCTTGATCAGCAACGACGAGGCCGCCGCCTATACCAAGCCGGGCCTCTCCATGGCGATCAGCCAGGGACGTGCCCCGGCCGACCTGATCGAACAGAGCGGGCCGACCAAGGCGGCCGATCTGGACATCACTCTGCAGCCGAACACCTCGGTGCTAACGCTGAACACCGACGACAAGCGCCTGCTGACGACGCGCGGTCCGGTTCACTATGGTGACCTGGTGCTCGCGCTGGGCGCCCGCCAGCGTTTCCGCGCCTTTGACGGCGATGCCGCCAATCGCATCACCCGTCTCAACCACCTCGCCGCCTATCAGCGCCTGCGCCAACGCCTCGATGGCGAGTCGCGCCATCTGACCATCATCGGCGCCGGGCTGATCGGGGTGGAACTGGCCGAGGACCTGACCGCCGGCGGGCACCGGGTCACCCTACTCGACCTGGGCGAACGTATGCTCGACCGGCTCGCCCCGGCTCCACTGGGCGACGAGCTGGCCGCCCAGCTCGCCGCCAAGGGCGTGGATTTTCGTCCCGGCACCAGCCTCTCTCGCGTCGATCACGCCGACGGGCGCCTGAAGGTGACGCTGACCAACGGCGGGGAAAACCGCACCGACGAGGTGATCTCCGCGATGGGTCTGGTCCCCAACATCGATCTGGCCCAGCGCGCCGGGCTGGTCACCAACCGCGGCATTCTCGCCTCGGCGCAAACCATGCAGACCAGCGATCCCCACGTCTATGCCATCGGCGACTGCGCCGAGATCAACGGCAACAGCTACTTCTTCATCGAGCCGATCCGTCGCATGGCGGAGACGGCCGCCGCGGCCCTGAGCGGCGAGGAGCGGCCGTTCGAGCACCGCCCGGCCGCCATCCGCGTCAAGACCCCGAGCCTGCCGATCATGCTCTGCCCGCCCGATCGCAAGCTTGCCGATCTGGGCCGTTGGACGCCGCAAACGGTCGAGGAAAGCCAGCGCAACGACTTCCTCAGCCGCGGCCGACTCGCCGGCTATGCGCTGGCCGGCACGGCCGTCGCCGAACACGAATCCCTTTACCGGCGCGTCACCGGACGTGCCAGTTGAGTTGGTCTGCAACCCATTGACCAGCGCACCCACCCACCGGGCCAGAAGCCCCAGGAGAAACACATGAGCAACCCCCTCATCGAACCGCAGGACCTGCAACAACTACTGGGCACGACGGCCGTCGTGCCGATCGACACCCGCAGCCCCGAGGCCTATGCCGCCGGGCACCTGCCCGGGGCGATCAACATGCCGGAGATCTTCACCTTCCTCGCCACCTCCACCCCGGAAGGCCTGGCCGAGCTCGAACAGCAGTTCAGCGAGAAGTTCGGTGCCGTGGGCCTGGACGGGAAGAAGACCGCGGTGCTCTACGAGGACGCCATGGACACCGGCTTCGGCCAGTCCTGCCGCGGGCTGTTTCTGCTCGAGCACCTCGGTTACCCCAAGGACAAGATCCGCATCCTGCACGGCGGTTTTCAGGGCTGGGTGGCGGCGGGCCTGCCGGTCAGCACCGACACACCGACCCCGGTGGCGGCGCCTTTTCCACTGGATAGCGGCGCCAGCGACGTGATGCTCGACAAGGACGATATCCTCGCGGCATTGGAGCGCGACGACGTGACGCTGCTCGACGTGCGCGACGTGGACGAATGGGTCGCCGAGAGCTCCTCGCCCTACGGCAAGGATTTCTGCCCGCGCAAGGGGCGACTGCCCGATGCGGTCTGGATCGAGTGGTACCGCTTCATGAAGCCGGGTGAGGTGGCCCGCTTCAAGTCGCCCACCGAGATCCGGGCCGAGTGTGACAGCGTCGGCATCACGCCCGACTCCGAGGTCTACCTCTACTGTTTCAAGGGTGCCCGGGCGTCGAATACCCTGGTCGCACTGCGTTCGGCCGGTATCGAGAAGGTCCGTCTCTACTTCGGCTCCTGGAACGAGTGGTCGCGCGACCCGAGCCTGCCGATCGACGAGGGCCTGCCCTACGTTGCCTGATGGGACTTGACCGCATCCTGGGGCCCGGCATGCCGGGCCTTTTTCATGCGTGTCGATACCCCGCCACTTGATTTACCCGTCGGCCTGGACGACAACCCGTCCAGCCACCACTCGGAGACTTCACCGTGCCTGCGATCACGCTCTACGACTTCCCCCTCTCCGGCAACTGCCACAAGGTGCGGCTGCTGCTCTCGATGCTCGATCTGGAGTACGAACGCGTCAGCATCGACGTAGTCGCCAAGCAGACCGCCTCGCCCGAGTTCAAGCGCATCAACCCGCGCGGCCAGGTGCCATTCCTGGTCGACGGCCAGGGGAATAGCGAGATGCGTATCTGGGACTCGATGGCCATCCTCATCTACCTGGCCCGTCGCTACGGCAACAGCCGGTGGCTCCCCGACGACCCGGCCGCCGAGGCGGTCGTGATGCAGTGGCTGGCCGTGGCCGGCGACGAACTGCTCTACGGTCTGGCCCGTGCCCGCGCCGTCTGGCGGCTTGGCGCCCCGTTCGACCGCGAGCAATGCCAGCAGGAAGGACGCGCCGGATTGGCGTTGATGGAGCAACGGTTGAAACAAGAAGACTGGCTGGCCGCCGATCATCCCACCATCGCCGATCTGGCCTGTTACCCCTACGTGGCGCTGGCCGGCGAGGCCGGCGTCTCGCTCGCCCCCTACCCGGCCGTTCGCGAATGGATGGCACGCATCGAGTCCCTGCCCGGCCATGTGCCATTGATCGAGCAGGAGGACGGAAGCGCGCGCAAGGGGGCAACGCCACCAGCGGCCTTCTGACCGCGACGGCATCCCGCAGCGCCCCCGCTCAGCCCCCTCGCAGGCCCAACTTGTCCAGGCGGTAACGGAACTGCCGGGTGGTCATGCCCAGCCGGGAGGCGGCCTGGGTCTTGTTGCCTCCAGTCGCTTCCAGCGCCGCCAGCAGGGCATCGGCCTCGTCTTCGCGCACCCAGCGGTAGGCGCGCCCGGGCGATGACCCGGGCGATGACGACGACGAATGGTCAGGGGCCGTGTTCCCCGTTCCTATGCCCGAGGGGAACGTGGGCGCCGACATCGATGCCGATGTATCCGGGCAACCACCGGCCTCGAGGTGATCGGTGACATGCGATTCGTGGTTCAGGATCAGCTCGATGTCGGCCACGGTGATCCAGCCGTTCTGCGCCACCAGCACCGCGCGCTTGATCACGTTTTCCAACTGGCGAATGTTGCCCGGCCAGTTGTAGACCGCCAGCCGGTCGAGGACGCCGGCCTCGAAGGCGGCGTTGCGGTCGAATTCCTGGCTGGCGACCTGCAGGAAGTGCCGCGCGAGCAGCTTGACGTCGCCGTCGCGCTCGCGCAGCGCCGGCAGGTGGATGGGGAAGACGTTGAGCCGATAGAACAGGTCGATCCGAAAACGTCCCTGGTTGACCGCCTCCTGCAGGTTCTTGTGGGTCGCAGCAATGATGCGCACGTCGACCGGAATGTCCTTGGTCCCGCCCACGCGGTGGATGGTCTGGCGCTCCAGCACGTGCAAGAGCTTGGATTGCAGATCGAAGGCCAGATCGCCGATCTCGTCGAGAAACAGCGTGCCCCCGGAGGCCAGCTCGACACTGCCCTTCTTGGCCGAGACCGCCCCGGTGAACGCCCCCTTCTCATGGCCGAATAGCTCGGATTCCAGCAGGGCATCGGGGATCGCCGCGCAGTTGATGGCGATGAACGGCCCGTCGCAGCGCGGGCTGGTCAGGTGCACCATGCGGGCAAATCGTTCCTTGCCCGTGCCGGATTCGCCGTTGAGCAGCACGGTGGCCTGCGTGGGCGAGACGTGCAGGGTCTGGCGAAAGGCCTGGCGCAAGGCGGGGCTCTCGCCAAGGATGCCGTGGCGTGCTTCCTGGTTGCTCGACAGGGCCTCGCGCAGGGATTCGTTCTCCTCGGCCAAGGCGGCGGTCTGCTCGCGGATCAGGTCGTCGACCTTGAGCACCCGGGCAATCAATGCGGCCATGATCCGCAAGAGCGTGATGTCCCGATGCAACGGCCGATGGCGTTCGCGGATGCGGTGGGCCCCGAGTACCCCCATGGGCTGGTCCTCGTTGAGGATCGGCACGGCCAGGAAGGCCACCGTCTCGTGAGGCAGCGTGTCGCGCTCGACCGCCCGCGTGAGGTAGACCGGCTCTTCGTCGATATCCTGGACCACGGCGACCTGCCCCGTGCGCATTACCCGCCCGGTCACACCCTCGCCCACCCGGTAGCGCCCCCGCTCGCGCTCGTGGGACGACAGGCCGTAGGCATAGCGGATCTCCATGAACTCGCCGCTGGCATCGGGCAGCACCACCCGGCCGCGATTGAGGCCGGTGATCTGCGAGAGCAGCCGCAGCATGCGGCCGATCACGGTGTCGGGGTCGTTCATGTGCGAGAGCCACTGGGTGGCCTCGTGGACGACCAGCAGCTCGGCATCGGCACTGTCGGCGCGCGCCGTTGACTGGATGGTCTGGGCCTGGCTGGTCTGGGCCTGGCTGGTCTGGGACGGGGTGGCTTTCGTGTCGCGCATGGGGGTCTCCGGGCGTAGGGCTGACATTCCCGGAGCTGCAAGAAGCAGGCCCATGACTTTGTCCGCCATTGGCGGGCATTGCGCGGCATTTCGCGCGCTGCCGACGCACCAAGAACGGGACGGCACCCGCACCACCGCTCCCTCATGGTGCGAAAAAGCGCCATTTTCGGCCAATCAGCGCCGATCTGGCGCAAACGAACGGTGTGGCACGGCATCTGCAATCTCCAGGTCGTCACTCACCGACCCGAGAGCGAAACCATGTCCACATTCGATAACCCGTTCGATCCCAACCAGTCACTGCACCGCGGCTGTACCTGCGGCAAGCACGCCAGCCAGGCCGATCACAACGCGGCCATCGCCGCGAGCCCGAACCCGACGGACGAGGAGGCCGCCCTCAATCGCGCCGTGGAATCCTCGATCATGCGCTCGCTGTTCCCGGAAGACCGGACCCGCCGCAACTTCATCAAGGCCGTGGGCGTGAGCACCGCCATGGCCGCGGTCTCGACCTTCTTCCCGATGGCCGCCGCCAAGGCCGTCGCCGCCGATCCGGTCGGTCCGCTGGAGAAGAAGAAGCTCAAGGTCGGTTTCATCCCGATCACCTGCGCCACGCCGATCATCATGGCCCACCCGATGGGCTTCTACGAGCGCGAAGGCCTGGACGTCGAGGTAATCAAGACCGCCGGCTGGGCACTGATCCGCGACAACGTCGCCAACGGTCAGCTCGACGCCTCGCACATGCTCTCGCCCATGCCGATCTCCGCCTCGCTGGGCATCGGTGCCCGTCAGCAGGACACCTACGTCGCCACCATCCAGAACATCAATGGCCAGGCGATCACGATGCACAACAAGCACAAGGACAATCGTGATCCGAGCAACTGGAAGGGTATGACCTTCGGCATCCCCTACGACCACTCGATGCACAACCTGCTGCTGCGCTACTACCTCGCCGAGCATGGCGTCGATCCGGACCAGGATGTCCAGCTCAAGGTCATCGCCCCGCCGGAGATGGTCGCCAACCTCAAGGCCGGCAATATCGATGGCTTCCTCGGCCCCGAGCCGTTCAACCAGCGCGCGGTCTACGAGGGCGCGGGCTTCATCCACGTGCTGTCGAAAGACCTCTGGGACGGCCACCCCTGCTGCGCCTTCGGTGCGACCCGCTCGTTCGTCGAGGAGAACCCCAACACCTTCTCCGCGCTGTTCCGCGCCATTGCCAGCGCCACGGTCTACGCGCACAAGAAGGAAAACCGCCCGGAAATCATCGAGGCGATCGCCCCGGCCAATTACCTCAACCAGCCCAAGATCGTGCTCGACCAGGTGATGACCGGCCGCTATGCCGATGGTCTGGGCAACATCATCGAGGAGCCCGAGCGTGCCGACTTCGACCCGTTCCCGTGGGAATCGATGGGCGTGTGGATCCTCACGCAGATGAAGCGCTGGGGCTACATCGAGGAGGACATCGACTACGCCGACATCGCCGAGGAGATCTTCCGGGCGACCGACGCGCGCCAGCGTCTCGCCGAGATGGGCCTGCCGGCACCGGAGATCAACAGCAAGAAGCACATGATCATGGGCAAGGAATTTGACCCGGCACGCCCGCAGGAGTACCTGGAATCGTTCGAGATCGGGAGGGCATAAGCCATGAGCCAGTCACTCAGCTTACGTGCCGGCCTCGTCTCGATTCTCCTGCTGCTCGCCTTCATCGGCGCGTGGTGGGGGGCCACCCTGCCCACCCAGGTCGACCTGGGCGACATGGACCCCGAGTACGCCGCGATGATGGGGCTGGACACGGTGCAGGAGTCGGACATCCCCACCCCGGGCGATATCGGCTCGGCGATCTGGACGCACCTGTCCGACCCGTTCTACGTCGAGGGCTCCAACGACATGGGCATCGGCTACCAGCTGGCCCATTCGCTCTGGCGGGTGCTCGCCGGTTTCGCGCTGGCCGCCCTGGTCGCGGTGCCACTGGGCTTTCTGATCGGCATGTCGCCGTTGATGCACAAGGCGCTGGACCCCTACATCCAGATCCTCAAGCCGATCTCGCCGCTCGCCTGGATGCCGTTGGCGCTCTACATCATCCAGGACGCCTCGATCTCGTCGATCTTCGTGATCTTCATCTGTTCGATCTGGCCGATGATGGTGAACACCGCCTACGGGGTCGCCTCGGTCCGCGACGACTGGCTGGCCGTGGCCAAGACCCTCGAGGTCGGTCCGATCAAGAAGGCCTTCAAGGTGATCCTGCCGGCCGCCGCGCCGACCATCCTCACCGGCATGCGCATCTCGATGGGTATCGCCTGGCTGGTCATCGTCGCCGCGGAAATGCTCGTCGGCGGTACCGGCATCGGCTACTTCATCTGGAACGAGTGGAACAACCTCGATCTTGCCAACGTGATCTTCGCCATCCTGTTGATCGGCGTGGTCGGCATGATCCTCGACATGATCTTCGGCCTGCTTGGCAAGGCCGTCAGTTATAAGGAGGTCTGAACATGACTACCCCCGCATTCATCCAGGTCGACGGTCTGGAAAAGACCTTCCCTGGACCGCTGGGCCAGGAACCGGTCACCGTGTTCCAGAACCTGGACTTTGAAATCGAAAAGGGCGAATTCGTCTGCCTGATCGGCCACTCCGGCTGCGGCAAGTCGACCATCCTCAACATCCTCGCCGGACTGGACGCCGCATCCGACGGCTACGTGTTCATGGAGAACAAGGAAGTCACCGGCCCGGGTCTCGACCGCGGCGTGGTCTTCCAGGGCCATGCCCTGATGCCCTGGCTGACGGTACGCGAGAACGTCGCCTTCGCGGTCAAGTCACGCTTCAAGCATCACTCGAAGGATGAAGTGAACGCGCAGGTGGAGAAGTACGTCGACATGGTCGGCCTGACCCCGGCGATCGACAAGAAGCCGCACCAGCTTTCCGGCGGCATGCGCCAGCGAGTCGGTATCGCCCGGGCCTTCGCCATCGAGCCGAAGATGCTGCTGATGGACGAGCCGTTCGGTGCGCTCGACGCGCTGACCCGCGGGGTGATCCAGGACGAGTTGCTGGCGATCTGTCAGGCCACCAACCAGACGGTATTCATGATCACCCACGACGTGGACGAGGCGATCTTGCTGGCCGACAAGATCCTGTTGATGACCAACGGCCCGTTCGCCGAGGTCGCCGAATGCGCCTACAACCCCCTGACCAAGCCGCGTTCCCGCCAGGAGATGCACCACGACGACCACTACTACCCGTTCCGCAATCACCTGATGGACTTCCTGGTCAACGGGCCGAGCACCCCTTACGCCGACAAGTCATCCGATGGCACGCCGCCGGCGATGGAGGAGGCCCCGCGCACCGGCCCGAAGCGGGTGGTCAACGCCTGACCCTGGGCGATCGCCGAGTCAGTCACCCATCCGGCCCCGGAGCCAAGACCGGGGCCGGATTTTTTTCGTGTCGTCATCGGCCGGGAGAACGGCCGAAAGAATGGCCGCTAGAACGGCCGCAAGAATGGAAATAACCGGCTATCCTGTCGCCTCGTCACCGGTCACGGAAACCGTGGTGACCAACGGTTGTCATAACCTCGACTCATCGCCGCGATGCCCCGCCCTCCCGACGACACCAACGACACAAATGGGTGAATATCGACAGATGAAATCCGGAATCCCCATGCCAAGCCATCGCCTGTTCAAGCCCCTCGTGCTGGCCTTCCTGCTGGCCGGTCTCGTCACGCCGGCCACGGCGGCCGAGGTCCACGAAACCACCCTCGACAACGGCCTCAAGGTCCTGGTCCTGCCGGACGAGCGCGCGCCAGTGGTCACGCATCAGATCTGGTACAAAGTCGGCTCGGTCGACGAACCGGGCGGGATCACCGGGATCGCCCACATGTTCGAGCACATGATGTTCAAGGGCACGGAAAACCTCGGCCCCGGCGAGTTCTCGGACATCATCGCCCGGCTGGGTGGCGAGGAAAACGCCTTCACCGGCCGCGATTTCACCGGCTATTACCAGACGCTTGCCGCCAATGAGCTGGAGACGGTGATGCGCTGGGAGGCCGACCGCATGGCCAACCTCGAGATCGACCCCGAGGAGTTCGCGCGCGAAAAGGAAGTGGTCAAGGAGGAATGGCGCTCGCGCGTGCGAGACAATCCCAATGCCCGCCTGAACCAGTTGCTCTATGCCACGGCCTTTACCAGCAGCGGCTATCACCATCCGATCATCGGCTGGAAGACTGATATCGACGCCTACACCGTCGAGGACCTGCAACGCTGGTACCGGGAGCATTACGCCCCCAACAACGCCACCCTGATCGTGGTCGGCGACGTCGAGCCGCCGGCCGTGGTCGAGCTGGCCGAGCGCCACTACGGCAAGGTCGCGCAACGCGCCCTGTCCCCGGCCAAGCCCCGCGAAGAGATGACGCAACACGGCCTCAAGCGGGCCAACCTCGGCATCCCCGCCAATCTGCCGCACCTGACGATGGGCTACAAGGTCCCCTCACTGGTCACCGCCGCGGAGGCGCGCACGGCCTATGCACTCGCGGTCACCTCGGGCATTCTCGCTGGCGATTCGGGGGCACGCCTGAACAACGACCTGGTGCGAGCCGGCAAGCTTTCGGCGGCTTCGGCGGGCTACAACCTGAATGCCCGTGAAACGACCCTGTTCACCGTCGATGCCACCCCGCGCGACGGCCAATCACTCGACGAGGTCGAACGACTGTTGCGCGAACAGATCGAGCGACTGAAGAACGAACCGGTCGAGAAAGACGAACTCGAGCGCATCAAGGCCCAGGTCGTCGCCTCGGATGTCTATCAGCGTGATTCGTTGTTCTACCAGGGCATGAAACTGGGGATCTACGAGACGGTCGGTCTCGACTATCGTCTTGCCGACCGATTCGTGGCGGGCGTGCGCGCGGTCACCGTCGACGATGTGCAGGCGGTCGCCCGGGAATACTTCCGGGACGACGGGCTCACCATCGCCACCCTCGAACCGGCAAGCGACGAATCGACCACCCTGCCCAGCCCGACCGGAGGTATCGACCGTGTCCACTGATGCGCGCAACCGTATTTGGCCGGCAATCCTCGCCCTCGGGGTCCTGCTGCTGTCCGCCACCGCGCGTGCCGAGCCACTGCTGGCACTGCAGACCTGGCAGACCGACAACGGCGCCGAGGTGCTGTTCTACCCCACCGACAGCCTGCCGATGGTCGACGCCCGGGTGATCTTCGATGCCGGCAGTGCGCGCGACCCCGAGGGCCGTGGCGGCACGGCCAGCCTGACCGCCTCATTGCTCGAGGAAGGCACCACCAAGCGGGATGCCAAGGCGATCGCCGATGGTTTTGCCCGCGTCGGGGCCGAGTTCTCCGCCAGCGCCAACCTCGAGTCAACCGCCGTGCGCCTGCGCAGCCTGACCGAAACGGACTGGCTCTGGCCGGCCGTCGAGCTGATGGCCGAGGTCATCGCCCAGCCGGCCTTCGAGGACGGGGACATCCAGCGCGAACGCGCGCGCCAGTTGCGCGGCATCCAGTCCCGCCAGCAATCCCCGCAGGCGGTCGCCAGCGATGCCTTGCGCAAGGCCGCCTTCGGTGATCACCCCTACGCGCACCCCACCGACGGCACGCGCGAGTCGGTGGAGTCGATTGACCCGTCGGATGTTCGCGCCTTCCACCAGCAGTGGTTCGTGGCCGCCAACGCCACGGTGGTGATCGTGGGCGACCTGGACATCGAGCAGGCGCGCCGCCTGGCCGACACGCTCACCGGCGGCCTGCCAACGGGCGAGTCCGCCCCGATCCTGCCCGAGGTCCCGCCACTGCAGAAATCCGACACCGTGCGCATCGACTTTCCCTCGGAGCAGTCGACGGTGCTGGTCGCGCTCGATGGCATCGCGCGCAAGCACGAGGACTACCTGCCGCTCTACGTGGGCAACCACATGCTGGGCGGCAGCGGCTTTGCCTCACGGCTGATGTCCGAACTGCGCGAGAAACGCGGCCTGGCCTACAGCACGTACAGCTACCTGATGCCGCTGCGTGCCGGCGGGCGATTGGTCATGGGAATCCAGACCCGCAATGACCAGGTCGACACCGCCCTGACGCTGATGAATGAGGAATTGTCACGTTTCATCGACGAGGGTCCGACCAGCGAGGAACTGGCCGACAGTCAGGCCAATATCGTCGGCGGCTTTCCCATGCGCCTGAACAGCAACGGCAAGATCATCGAACAGATCGGCGCACTGGCCTTCCTCGACCTGCCGCTGGATTACTTCGACGACTACACCGACCGGATCGAGGCCGTGACGGCCGAGGAGATCCGGCAGGCCTTCGACCGGCATGTCGAGCCGCAGAAACGAATGGTGGTGATCGTCGGCCCAACGGCCGAGAAAACGGGAGTCGACGAGGGGGCCGACTAACGGCTGAGACAGGCATGCCTTGGGAACTTGCGACGAGCCGGCCTATCAAAGCGGTCATCGGTTGAACGTCACGGACCGGGCCAATTGCGGATTGAGCCAACGGCCCGTGGCAGCACTCACAGGAGCCTCACCATGACCCACCGCATCCAAACCTTGGGCTTTCCCACTCTGCTCGCTGCCCTGATCCTGCCGGCCACGGCCGCGTTCGGCGGCGATCTTCACCGCGACGCCGCCATTGGCGGGGCGATCGGCGGCGCCCTGGGCGGTGTCGTCGGGGCTGAAGTCGGGGGCCGCGAAGGCGCGATCGTCGGTTCGGGCATCGGCGCGGCCGTCGGCACGGGCGTCAGCACGCGCAACAGCCGTGATGATCGGTATTATCGCGATGACGGCCACCACGAGCGCCACCGCTACCGCGAGGGCCACGGCCACTCACATGGCCGCTTCTGTCCGCCGGGTCTGGCCAAGCAGGGCCGTTGCTGAACCAGGCGCATCCACCTCGCCCCCCGTATTCGCGCACCTGGCCCACAAACAGAAAACGCCACCGACTTGTCGGTGGCGTTTTTGATTTGGGCTCAACGCGGGTCACCGTCGGCTCGGCTCCCGGGGCGGCTTCCGAATTACGCCTGGTCGTTCTTCCCTCTGCCCTCGTCTGAGCTCTCCCGGCTGTCGTCACCGTGACCATTGAGCACCTGCTTCGCCGGTGAGAGCAGACGCAGGCTGGCGAAGGTGAGGATCGAGAGCAACAAGGCGATCTCGAAGTGATTCCAGGCCACGGCCACCCCGATCGCACCGGTGGTCCAGAGACTGGCCGCGGTGGCGGTCCCGTGCGCATGACTCTGGCTCTTGAGGATCGCCCCGCCACCGATAAAGCCCATGCCGGTGATGATCCCTTCGAACACGCGCGCCTCGGCATCGCTGGAATCCAGCACATTGATGCCCAACAGCATGTAGGCGCAGCTGGCCACCGCCACCAACGGGAAGGTGCGCAGCCCGGCCGAACGTGAGTGCCGCTCTCGCTCCAAACCCACCGGGAGGGCCAGCACATACGCCGCGGCCAGGTAGGTCAGGTTCCAGTAGACCGACTGCCAGTCGATGTCGAATATCATTCGTCACCTCTCCTTGGTGACGGGTCAAAGCGACTCGTTGACTCGTTGGGAATGCTCCCGCAGGAGTTCGTCGGCGCGATGCTTCTCGTCCTCGTCTCGCGCGTGGACCACCACCGTCCACTCGCCATGCGTCGAGGCATCCCGGGTATCCGCAATCACTCGCTCATGATCCAGTCGGACGGACACCACACCAGCGCCGAGCATGCCGATCAGGCCGCCGATTACGGCCAAAATGCCGTACACCCAGGCCGGCCGGGTCTGCGCAAAGTCAAACCCCGCGCCGACCAGGATGCCGGCTAGGATCAGACCGACGACGGCACCGATGACGCCGAGCACCGCATGGGAACGAAGAATGGTCCGGGAGATCTCGGACGACTCCGGCTCCAGTTTTTCCGCTCGCTGGGGATCGTTCGGCTCGACCACGTCGATCTGCTCGGTCGACAGACCGACCTTAGCCGCCAGTGCGCTCGCCGCGTCGCGGGCACGGCGCTCGTCGTGGAACACGGCATCGACTAGATGCGGAAAGCGTTCGCTGATGATCGTTGCCTGAGTCATAAACCACCTCCTGATCGGGTGAACCGGCGAATTTCAACCAGAAATCCGTGTCTGTTGATGGGATTTATGCAGGAGACGTTAGTTCACAGATCGCCGGTTGGCTCGGAAGAAGCCGGGCAATGACCGCGACGGATCAGCCGGGGCGTAGCACGAGCGCGAGACGTGCACCGGCGGCGGGACGGTGGGCGTCAGTCTCGCTTGAAGCGGGTGACCAGCTCGTGAAGCTCGGCGGCAATGCGCTCGAGATCGTGGATCTTCTCCTCGGCGGAGGCCGACTGGCCGAGGCTGGAGTTGGCCAGGTCGGAGATATTGTGCACCTGCCGATCGATCTCGCCGGACACGGTCGCCTGCTCCTCGACGGCGGCGGCCATCGAGGTGGCCATGTCCCGGATCTGCGCCACCGCCTCGGCCACGCCATTGAGCATTTCCTCCGACTCACGCACGCGCTCGACCCCGGCGGTAGCCGCGTCCCGACCACGCCGGGCCACGGCCACCGATTCCTCGGCCTGCTGCGTCAATGACCCGATAATCTCGTGGATGTCACGGGTCGACTCCTGGGTCCGCCGCGCCAGATCGCGCACCTCCTCGGCCACCACGGAAAAGCCGCGGCCGTGTTCGCCGGCCCGTGCCGCCTCGATGGCGGCATTCAACGCGAGCAGGTTGGTCTGCTGGGCGATCTGATCGATGATGCCGGCGGCGCTGGCGATCGCCCCGGTCTGGTTCGATACCCCCTCGACGGAATCCCCGATGGCATTGACCGTCCCCTGCAGGTCGACAATCGACTCACGGGTGCGGGTGGACAGGTGCCGCCCCTCCTCGACCAGTTCCTGGGAACGACTGGCCTCGTCCGCCGTGCGCTGGACGTGTTCGGAGACGTCATTGATGGTGGTCGACATCTCGTGCATGGCCGCCGCGACCTGCTCGGTCTCCGCCTGTTGACGCGCGATTTCGTCCTTGGCCTGGGTGGACAGCTCCAGGCTCACCGAAGACTGACGACTGACCTGGTCCGAGGCATCCTCGATCCGGGTCAGTACCGTGATCATCCGCGCCTGCTCGCTCTTGATCGAGACCTTCAGGCGACCCAGCAAACCCGCCTCGCCGGTGTAGGAATCCACCGCCAGCGGATGGCTGAAGGCATTGGGCAGCTGTTCGGTCAGAGCGGAAATCAGTTGCCGCTCACGCAGCCGCCCCATCACAGCGAACACCAGGCCGGTGGCGGCCAATGCCCACAAGGCCGGCAGGCCGTGTCCAACGGCCCACAGGCCGGCCGAGACGGCCAGGCCCACCACGCCGATCACATCCTGGCCATGCAGACGGAATCTTCGTGCCCGATAACCCCGCTGGTTGATGCGTCGATACAGGCGCTCGGCTCGCTTGACGTCCTCGCGCGACGGGCAGGAACGCACCGACTCGTAGCCGATCACCTCGCCGTGTTCGGTAATCGGCGTCACATACGCATCCACCCAGTAGTAACCGCCGTTCTTCGATCGGTTCTTGACCAGCCCCATCCAAGGCTGACCGGCCTTGAGATGCGTCCACATCACCTCGAAGGCCAACGGCGGCATGTCCGGGTGCCGCACGATGTTGTGCGGCTGGCCGATCAGCTCGTCACGTGAATAGCCGCTGATATTGACGAACGCCTCGTTGCAATACGTGATCCGACCTTGGAGATCGGTGGTCGACACCAAGCGCTCCCCGGCAGGAAAGGTGTATTCGGTATCGGAGACGGGCAGGTTATTGCGCATGAATCAGTGACTACTCTAAGGGGAACAACGTGGGGCGTGACGACCATCGGATGCAGTGGCGGGCCGGGGCCATACATCCGTTCATTCAGATATTGTGGGTTATCGAGTTTACGGGGGAAAACTTTAGGGTTTTGCGAGGATTTTCCCCAACCGAACAAGGTCGGCTATTGATAAGCCAGCAAACGAACTGTCTAAAGGGGCGCGATTGTGCCACCCAGGCCCGTCGAATGCACCCCGTTTCCCGCTCAGCCGGAACCCCGCCCGCGTCCTTGCCTCCAACCACATGCGCTGCACGGCAAGTCCATGACGGCAGACCGACATTCGTGGAATCATCGAAAGGCTAGATCCGCGAACAACCGAGGAGGATTCGCGATTGATCAAGGGAATGCCGATACGACAGATGGGGCGCGTTGCCCTGCTCGCCCTGGTGCTGACCGGCTGCGCCCTGCCCCCGCTGGAGGGTCGCCACGTCAGTGTCACCCTCCCGCCGGCTGAGGCGCGTGCCACGCCGCTGGGCGACGCGCTTGCTCCGCAGAAGGCCGCCCACCCGGGAAAGACCGGGGTGTACCTGCTGTCGGATCCGGTGATGACCTTCGCGGCGCTGACCCACCTGGCGCGTACCGCCCAGCGCAGCCTCGATCTGCAGTACTACATCTGGTACGCCGATCGCTCCGGCACCCTGCTGCTGCGCGAACTACTGGATGCCGCCGACCGAGGGGTGCGCGTGCGGTTGCTGCTCGACGACCAGGGCACCCGGCAACTGGATGCCGAACTGGCCGCCCTGCACGACCACCCCAACATCGCTGTACGGCTGTTCAATCCGTTCATGACACGCGATGCCCGCTGGATCGGCTTTCTCACCGACTTCAATCGGGCCAACCGTCGCATGCACAACAAGGTCCTCATCGCCGACAACCAGGCGCTGATCAGCGGCGGGCGCAATATCGGCGACAGCTATTTCGGTTCGACCGACGGCTTCTTGTTCTCGGATCTCGACATCCTCGCCGTGGGGCCCGTGGTCGACGAGGTCTCGCGCGGCTTCGATCGGTACTGGCAAAGCCGCTCGGCCTATCCGGCCGACCGCATCCTGCCCACCCCAGAAGACGAGGCGGCCGCCGAAACCCGGGAAACGCTCGACTTCAAGGCCGATGCCATCGCACTCGACCCGCAGGCCGAGGATCTGATGGTGGCGGTGCGCGAGAACTACGTCGTCGACCAGTTGCTCAACGGGCAGCTGGGACTGGAATGGGCACCCACACGGCTGGTGATCGACCCGCCGACCAAGGGGCTGGGCGAACACGATCCCAACGAGCTCCTTACCCTCTCGCTGCGCGAGCAACTGCGTTCACCGGAACAGTCGCTCGACATCATCTCCTCGTTCTTCGTCCCCACCCCGACGCTCACCGACGACCTGATCTCACTCGCTCGCCAGGGCGTCCGAGTGCGCGTATTGACCAACTCGCTCGACGCGACCGACATGGCCCCGGCACACACCGGCTACGCCCGCTACCGGCGCCCGCTGCTCGAGGCCGGGGTGGAGCTGTTCGAGATGCGGCGGGTCGCGGAGGAAGAACCACGGCCGGAGGGCGCCGGGCCTTTCGGCAGCCCGGCGACCACCCTGCACGCCAAGGCCGTCGTGGTGGACGACCGGCAGGTATTCATCGGGTCCTATAACGTCGATCCCCGTTCGGTACTACTCAATACCGAACTCGGGTTCGTCATCGACAGTCCGGACCTGGCCCGGGCGATCAGCCATACCTTCGAGATGCACGTACCTACGAGTGCCTACCGGCTAAAACTGGAGCATGGCGAGATTCGCTGGCTGGAACAGACCGACGACGGCGTCACCACCCACCCCAACGAACCGGGCGCCGGTCCGCTCAAGCGCGCGGTGACGTGGTTCTTCTCGCTGATGCCGATCGAGTGGATGCTGTAACAGTCCGTCGGGGGTCGCCCGACATAGGCTCATTCCCACCCTGGCGCGCCGCTATCTGAGAACCGGCGTAGCCACGCCGGCCAACTCGATCGGCGCTAGCCGGCCGACATCGCCATGACTCGTTGTCCCGGTCCACGGACCATAACGGCGAACGAACAAAACGGTCCGGTTTCCGCTCGCCGGTGTCGATCGACTCGACGCCAACAACCGCTCCTTCGCCGTGGCGGGTGAACCAGCCGATCTAACCCGGGGCCGACGCCACACGGGCCTGTGATACCGGCCTCGACACGCAAAGGCAGCTGACCGAGCGTCGCGCCCGGCTGGCCGAAACCACCCACACCGCTCCCGAGTACCGCTTCTACGCCCTGGCGGGTGGCCCGCCCGAACGCCCCGGGCTGGTGCGCGTCACCGATGGCGGCAAGGCCATCGACGTGGAGGTCTGGAACGTGCCCGCAAGCCTGTTCGGTTCGTTCGTCGCCGGTATTCCCACCCCGCTCGGCATCGGCAAGCTCACGCTCGCCGACGGCCGCGAGGTGCCGGGCTTCATCGCCGAGCCGATTGCCCCCGAGGGCGCGACCGAGATCATCGAACTGGGCGCCTGGCGCCGCTATATCGCGTCGCGCCGCTAGACAGCACGCTGGTTGCACCGCGCCGGTGCGCCGGCTCGGCAGACTGCACCGGCAGGCTGCTGCCCATCAATGCACCGGCGGCGGGCAAGCGCGCCACCGCGTCGCCCCGTCGGCTGGCATGGGAGTTGCTCAAAGGGCGGCAAGCGCCGTCGCCGCGCGATGCCACACCGGCATGCCGTGACGCGGCGACATCATCCCGAGGAACGACAACAAATGCCCACCGAGCCATGCGCGTGATGCTCATCGATCAGGATCGCGGTCGCGCCGCGATCGTCGAACAGTCCCTGCAGGATGCCGGGCACGAGGTGGTGGCCCGACTGGCCAGCGTCGAGCGGCTTGTGCAGGAGGTCGAGGTCCACCAGCCGGACGTGGTGATCATCGACATCGAATCACCCGACCGCGACGCGTTGGAAAACATGTCCGTGGTCTCGCGCGACAACCCCCGCCCCATCGTCCTGTTCTCCGAAGAGGACAGCGAGGAGAGCATTGCCCGGGCGATCAAGGCCGGGGTAAGCGCCTACGTCTCCGACGGCATGCGCGCCGAACGGGTCCGACCGATCGTCGATGTCGCCGTCGCCCGATTCCGCGAATTTCAGGCCCTGCGTAACGAGCTCGACGAGACCCGCACCCAGCTCGAGGACCGCAAGCTGATCGAGAAGGCCAAGGGCCTTTTGATGAAGCATCGCGACTTCGACGAAACCCAGGCCTACCACGCCATGCGCAAGATGGCGATGGACCGCAATCAGCGACTGGTCGAGACGGCGCGCAACGTGATCGCGGTATTCGATCTCGTCGGCGACGACGGCATCTGAGAGGCACGGCATGCACCCGACCCACAAGACGACCTACCAGCCCGAGAAGCCCCGCCTGGCGCTCGGCTTCATCCCCCTGACCGACTGTGCCCCGCTGATCGTTGCCCGCGAGCAGGGCCTGTTCCAGAAGTGGGGGATCAACGTGGAGCTTAAGCGCGAGGTGTCCTGGGCCAACATCCGCGACCGGGTGATCATCGGCGAGCTCGACGGCGCGCAGATGCTCGCCCCCATGCCGCTGGCCTGCACGGCCGGACTGGGCTCGGTGACCAAGGCGATGCTGGCCCCGTTCGTCCTCAACCTCAACGGCAACGCCATCACCCTGTCGGCCAGCCTGCATCGCGAGCTGCTGGAACAGGCAGGCGACAGTGATCCCGAGGCCCTGGGCCGCGCGCTCAAGCAGCTGGTGAGCCGCGAACGGGCTGAAGGACTGGCCAAACGCACCTTCGCCACGGTGTTCCCCTATTCCATGCACACGCTGCAGCTGCGGCTGTGGCTCAAGCATCACGGTATCGAGCCCGATCGCGACGTGCGCATCGTGGTGATCCCGCCACCGCAGATGGTCGCCAACCTCGACCAGGGCCATGTCGACGGCTTCTGTGTCGGCGAACCGTGGAACACCCTTGCCGTCCAGCAGGGGGCGGGACACATCGCGATCACCGGCTACGAGATCTGGAACAACAGCCCCGAGAAGGTCCTCGGCGTGACCCGTGCCTGGGCCGAGGCCCACCCGCAGACGCTCAAGGCGTTGATGGCCGCCCTCTACGAGGCCTGTGCCTGGCTGGACGAGCCGGCGAACCGGCTCGATGCGGCCCGGATGATCGCCGAGGC
The DNA here is from genome assembly GCF_034479635.1 of Guyparkeria halophila. Classification (NCBI taxonomy): domain Bacteria; kingdom Pseudomonadati; phylum Pseudomonadota; class Gammaproteobacteria; order Chromatiales; family Thioalkalibacteraceae; genus Guyparkeria; species Guyparkeria halophila. The sequence continues at coordinate 1,103,807 of NZ_CP140153.1, read as the reverse complement.
ACACGTGATCGACGCCCCCGAGGACGCCATCACCCCGTCGCTCGCCGGGCAACTGCGTATGGGCCGGGACGAGCCGATCGTCGAACTGCCCGATTTCAACGTCTTCCATCGCTACGCGGCCAACTACCCCTGGTGGTCGCAGGCAATGTGGATGCTCGAGCAACTGCGCCTGGACGGCGATCTCGCCGGTGAGCAGAGCCCGGACACCGCCCGGCTGGCCGCCGAGGTGTTCGACGACCGCCCCTACCGCGAGCTGATGCAGGAACTGGGTGAGCCCCTGCCCGCCGAACGCAGCAAGCGCGAGGGCGACCACCCGGCCAACTGGCAGGACGACAGCGGACAGACCCTGGGCGCGGACCGCTTTCTCGACGGACGAACCTTCGATCCGTCCGGCTGACAGCGGTGCTCACTGCACCACGATGGCGAGCGACATGACGCCTCATGGGGCAACAAGCGACCACCCCGCCGAGGAAGAAATACGCAACCCTTTGTTTTACTGTCATTAAAAAGTCTGGCACAGCCCATGCATTGAATGGGGCACGCTCCGCCAACGGCGGTGAGAGCAACCAATCAGATCGAGCAACGGCGCTCACGCATCCGGGTAACACCCCCGGTACGTGAGCGCTTTTTTTATGCCCAACGGATCGCCCACAGGAGAGATCTAATGACCACGACCCATCCGTCACGACGCCACTTTCTCAAGCGCACCGCGATGAGCCTGGCCGCCGCGGCCTTTGCCGGCAGCGCCCTGACCGCCCTGCCGGCACAGGCCGAGGTCGGCTATCCGGAAAAGGAGGCCCTGACCTTCGGTTTCATCAAGCTGACCGACATGGCGCCGCTCGCCATCGCCTACGAGAAGGGCTTCTTCGAGGACGAGGGCCTGTACGTGACGCTCGAGGCCCAGGCCAACTGGAAGGTACTGCTCGACGGCGTGATCACCGGCCAGCTCGACGGCGCACACATGCTGGCAGGCCAGCCGTTGGCAGCCACCATCGGCTACGGCACCGAGGCCGAAATCATCACGCCGTTCTCCATGGACCTCAACGGCAACGGCATCACGCTCGCCAACGACGTCTGGGAGGAAATGCTCCCCAACCTGCCCAAACGTGACGACGGCAAGCCGGCCCATCCGATCAAGGCCGACTACCTCAAGCCCGTGGTCGACGAGCGCAATGCCGCCGGCGACCCCTTCAAGATGGGCATGGTCTTTCCCGTCTCGACCCACAACTACGAGCTGCGCTACTGGCTGGCCGCCGGCGGCATTCATCCGGGCTACTACGACCCGAGCAACGGCGACACCTCCGGGCTCATCGATGCCGATGCGCAGCTTTCGGTCACCCCGCCCCCGCAGATGCCGGCGACCCTGGAGGCCGGCACCATCAGCGGCTACTGCGTCGGCGAGCCCTGGAACCAGCAGGCCGTGTTCAAGGACATCGGCGTGCCGGTGATCACCGACTACGAGATCTGGAAGAACAACCCCGAGAAGGTCTTCGGCATCACCCGCGAGTTCGCCGAGAAGTACCCCAACACCACCGTCCATCTGGTCAAGGCCCTGATCCGTGCAGCCAAGTGGCTGGACGAGGACAACAACGCCAACCGGCCCGAGGCGGTGGAGATCCTGTCACGGCCGAACTACGTCGGTGCCGACGAGGAAGTGATCGCCAACTCCATGACCGGCACCTTCGAATACGAAAAGGGTGACGAGCGCCCGGTGCCGGACTTCAACGTCTTCTTCCGCTACAACGCGACCTACCCGTACTACTCGGATGCCATCTGGTACCTGACCCAGATGCGCCGCTGGGGGCAGATTGCCGAGCACAAGTCCGACGACTGGTACATGCAGACCGCCAAGCAGGTCTACCGCCCGGACCTCTACGCCCTGGCCGCAAAGGAGCTGATCGCCGAAGGAAAGATGAGCGCCGGCGACTTCCCGGACTTCGACAGCGAGACCGGCTACAAGCCGCCGCAGGGCGAGTTCATCGACGGCGTCACCTACGACGGCCGCAAGCCCAACGAGTACCTCCAGCAATTCCCCATCGGTCTCAAGGGCAAGGACCAGGTCTGACCGACCTGGCCTGGCCCACCACCCGGAGTTGAACCATGAACACGAACCTGTCACTCAAGACACCACGGGCCATCGCCCCGTTCGTGAAGCTGGCCCGGGGCGAAAGCCCCCGGGCGCAGCTCGACGTCCTGTTCCGCACCGTCGGCCTGCCGATCATCGGCCTGCTGGTCTTCCTGATGCTCTGGTCGGGCGTTGCCGCCAAGATCGACACCTCGCTGGGCCAGTTCCCAGGCCCGGCCCAGGTCTGGCATCAGACCGAAGCGCTCTACGTGGAGCACGTGGCCGAACGTGACAAGGCCACCGCCTTCTACGAGCGCCAGGAAGAGCGCATCGCCGAACGGCTGGCCAACGACCCGGATTACGAGCCGCGCATCCACGACTACCCCGGCAAGCCGACCTTCTTCGATCAGATCGTCACCAGCCTGATCACCGTGCTCTCGGGCTTCGTGATCGCCTCGATCCTCGCCATCCCGCTGGGCATCGTCATCGGCCTGAGCAGCAACCTGTACGCGGCGTTCAACCCGCTGGTACAGATCTTCAAGCCGGTCTCTCCGCTGGCCTGGCTGCCGCTGGTCACCATCGTCGTCAGCGCGGTCTACGTGACCGATGACCCGATGTTCGACAAGTCGTTCCTGACCTCGATGATCACGGTGGTGCTCTGCTGCCTGTGGCCGACGATGATCAACACCGCGGTGGGCGTGAACACCATCAGCCGCGACCTGATCAATGTCTCGCAGGTGCTGCGCCTGGGCTGGCTGACCCACGTGATCAAGATCGTCCTGCCCTCCTCCATCCCGATGATCTTCACCGGCCTGCGCCTGTCCCTGGGCATCGCCTGGATGGTGCTGATCGCCGCCGAAATGCTCGCCCAGAGCCCGGGCCTCGGCAAGTTCGTCTGGGACGAATTCCAGAACGGCTCGTCCGACTCGCTCGCCCGGATCATGGTCGCCGTGCTGGTGATCGGCCTGATCGGCTTTCTGCTCGATCGCGGCATGCTCGCGCTGCAACGCGCCGTGTCCTGGGACAAGACCGCCGTACTGCGTTAAGGAGACTTCGCCATGAGTGAATCACATCTCGAACTGACGGGCGTCGACATCGAGTTCCCCACGCCCAAGGGGCCCTTCCAGGCCCTCGACGACATCAACCTCAAGGTCGACGAAGGCGAGTTCATCTCGCTGATCGGCCACTCCGGCTGCGGCAAGTCGACCGTGCTCAACATCGTCGCCGGCCTGCACCAGGCCACCCGCGGCGGCGTGCTGCTCGACGGCCGCGAGGTCAACCAGCCGGGCCCCGAGCGGGCGGTGGTCTTCCAGAACCACTCCCTGCTGCCGTGGCTGACCGTCTACCAGAACGTCGAGCTGGCGGTGAAGAAGGTCTTCAAGGGCCGCATGAACCGCGCCGAAATGCGCGACTGGATCAACCACAACCTCGCCCTGGTACACATGGACCACGCCCTGCACAAGCGCCCGGACGAGATCTCCGGCGGCATGAAGCAGCGCGTCGGCATCGCCCGGGCGCTGGCGATGCAGCCAAAGGTGCTGTTGATGGACGAGCCCTTCGGCGCCCTCGACGCGCTGACCCGGGCCCATCTGCAGGACTCGCTGATGGAGATCCAGGCCGACCTCGGCAACACCGTGATCATGATCACCCACGACGTCGACGAGGCCGTGTTGCTCTCCGACCGCATCGTGATGATGACCAACGGTCCGGCGGCCACCGTCGGCGAGATCGTGCCGATCGACCTGCCGCGACCGCGCAACCGGCTGGCGCTGGCCGATGACCCGGCCTACAACCACTACCGCCACGAGGTGCTCACCTTCCTCTACGAGAAGCAGAAGAAGGTCGAGGAAATCGCCGGAGCGAATCCGGCGGCGGCCAAGAGCGGCTCCGAGGCCACGACGAAGGCCAAGGAGCGGGTCGCGTGAAACCGCGACTGGTAGTGATCGGCAACGGCATGGCCGGGGCGCGCCTGCTCGAAGAGCTGGTAGCCCGCGACGCCGGACGTCACGCCATCACCGTGTTCGGTGCCGAACCGCACGGCAACTACAACCGGATCATGCTCTCGCCGGTACTCGCCGGGGAGAAGACGGTCGCCGAGATCATGCTCAACCCGCGCGAGTGGTACGCCCGGCACGACATCACGCTGCATCTGGGCGACCCGGTGGTGGCGATCGACCGCACGCGGCGCGAGGTCACCAGCCGCGCCGGGGTCACCGTGCCCTACGACCAACTGGTGTTCGCCACGGGTTCACGCCCCTGGCTGCCCGAGATCCCGGGCATCGATCTGCCCGGCGTGGGCGGCTTCCGCGATCTAGCCGATGTCGAGACCCTGCAGGCCCGGCTAGCCGAACCCGCCCCGGTGGTGATCCTCGGCGGCGGGCTGCTGGGGCTGGAGGCCGCCGCGGGGCTGGCCGGCCACGGCATCGACGTCACGGTCGTCCACCGCAACCCGGTGCTGATGAACCGTCAGCTCGACGACGCGGCCGCCGCGATCCTGCGGCAGGCACTCGAGGCCCGTGGCGTGCGTTTCATCCTCGGCACGCAGGCCGAGGCGATCGAGGGCAGCGAGCGGGTCGAGGCGGTGCGGCTGGACGACGGCCGCCGCCTGCCGGCCGCAACGGTGCTATTCACCATCGGCATCCAGCCGGCGATCGCGCTCGCCCGGGAGGCCGGGCTCGACTGCGGCCGCGGCATCCGCGTCGACGACCAGCTGCGCAGCAGTGATCCGGCCATCCATGCCCTGGGCGAATGCATCGAGCACGACGGGCGCACTTACGGCCTGGTCGCCCCGATCTGGGAGCAGGCGCGCGTCCTAGCCGGGGTGCTGACCACTGGCCGCGGCCGCTACCGCGACCGGGCGACCTCCACCCGGCTGAAGGTCACCGGCATCGACGTGTTCTCCGCCGGGCGGATCGATCCCGCGCCGGGCGAACACTGCCTGCGCCTTCGTGACCCGCAACAAGGCATCTACAAGAAACTGATTCTCCGCGACGACAACGTGGTCGGCGTGGTGCTGGTCGGCGACGTGGCCGACGGGGGGTGGTTCTTCGACCTGCTCGGGGAACGGCGCGACATCAGCGCGTTCCGCGAGCGACTGCTGTTCGGCGAGCGCTTCTGCGAGCCGGACGACACGACCCGCCCCGCCATCGACTCGCCCACCGAAAACGCCGCCTAACACGGCGGACAGGAGCACAGCATGAGCAACCCACACACAAGCGATCGAGAAAAACTCATCGTGATCGGCAACGGCATGGTCGGCCACTGCTTCGTCGAGAAGCTGATCGAGGCCGACGGCCTGTCACGCTTCGACGTGACCGTCTTCGGCGAGGAACCCCGCGCCGCCTACGATCGCGTCCATCTCTCCGAGTACTTCTCCGGCAAGAGCGCCGAGGACCTCGCCCTGACCAGCGCCGACGACTACCGCGCGCAGGGCATCGACCTGCACCTCGACGATCCCGTGATCGAGATCGACAGCGAGGCCCGCGAAGTCGTGACCGGAAACGGCCACCGCTGCGGCTACAACCGGCTGGTGCTGGCCACCGGCTCGTACGCCTTCGTCCCGCCGATCGAGGGACGCGACCGGGACGGTTGTCTCGTCTATCGCACCATCGAGGATCTCGACGCGATCCGCGCGCACGCCGAAAACGGCCGGCGCGGCGTGGTGGTCGGCGGCGGCCTGCTGGGCCTGGAGGCGGCCAACGCGCTGAAGAACCTCGGACTCGAAACCCACGTGGTCGAGTTCGCCTCGCAGCTGATGCCGGCCCAGCTCGATGCCGCCGGCGGCGACATGCTGCGCCGCCAGATTGAGGCCCTCGACGTGCAGGTGCATACCGGCAAGGCCACGCAGCTGATCGATGTCGGCGAGAGCCACCAACTGCGGATGACCTTCGCCGAGGGCGAGCCGCTGGAGACCGACCTGGTGCTGTTCTCCGCCGGCATCCGCCCGCGCGACCAGCTGGCCCGCGAGGCCGGTATCGCGGTGGGCGAGCGCGGCGGCATCGTCGTCGACGACCAGTGCCGCACCTCCGACCCGGCCATTCTCGCCATCGGCGAGTGCGCACTGTGGAACGGCCAGGTGTTCGGCCTGGTCGGCCCGGGCTATGCCATGGCCGACGTGGCCGTGAAGCAGCTCACCAGGCCGGATGAGACCGCCGCCTTCACCGGCGCGGACATGAGCACCAAGCTCAAGCTCCTCGGCGTCGAGGTGGGCTCGATCGGCGATGCCCACGCCCGCACGCCCGGCGCGCAGACCTACGCCAGCATCAACGAGCCGGACGCCACCTACAAGCGGCTGGTGGTGCTCGAGGACAAGCTGATCGGCGCAGTGCTGGTGGGCGACACCGCCGACTACGACACCCTGCTCCAGTACGCCCTCAACGGTCTCGATCTGCCCGAACATCCCGAGTCGCTGATCGCACCGGCCGGTGACGGCCCGCCGGTCCTGGGGCCAGATGCCCTACCGGAGACCGCCACGATCTGCTCCTGCCACAACGTCACCAAGGGCGGCATCATCGAGGCGATCGATGGCGGCTGCGCCAATCTGGGCGACATCAAGGGCACCACCAAGGCCTCGACCGGCTGCGGCGGCTGTGCGGCGCTGCTCAAGTCGACGGTCGACTGCGAGCTGGCCAAGCGCGGCATGGAGGTCAACACCGACATCTGCGAGCACTTCCCGCACACCCGCGCCGAGCTCTACCACCTGGTGCGCGTCGGCGGCATTCGCAGCTTCGGCGAACTGCTCGAGCGCCACGGCCGGGGCCATGGCCAGAGTCTGGGCTGCGAGATCTGCAAGCCGGCGGCCGCCTCGATCTTCGCCTCGGTCTGGAACGAGCACGTGCTCGAACCGATGCACCAGCCGCTGCAGGACACCAACGACACCTATCTGGCCAACATGCAGAAGGACGGCAGCTACTCGATCGTACCGCGCGTGCCGGCCGGCGAGATCACCGCCGAGAAGCTGATCGTCCTCGGCCATGTCGCGCAGAAGTACGGCCTGTACACCAAGATCACCGGCGGTCAACGCATCGACCTGTTCGGCGCGCGCAAGGAACAGCTGCCGCCGATCTGGGAGGAACTGATCGCGGCGGGCTTCGAGACCGGGCATGCCTACGGCAAGTCGGTGCGCACGGTGAAGTCCTGCGTCGGCTCGACCTGGTGCCGCTACGGCGTACAGGACTCGGTGGGCATGGCGATCCACATCGAGAACCGCTACAAGGGCCTGCGCTCGCCGCACAAGCTCAAATTCGCCGTCTCCGGCTGCACCCGCGAATGCGCCGAGGCACAGAGCAAGGATATCGGCGTGATCGCCACCGAGAACGGCTGGAACCTCTACGTCTGCGGCAATGGCGGCATGAAGCCGCGCCACGCCGACCTGTTCGCCACCGACCTCGATGACGAGCACTTGATCCGCTACATCGACCGGCTGCTGATGTTCTACATCAAGACCGCCGACCGGCTGCAGCGCACCAGCGTCTGGCTGGAGAACCTCGAGGGCGGGCTCGACTACCTGCGCGAGGTGGTCATCGACGACCGGCTCGGCATCGGCGCGGAGCTGGAGACCCAGATGCAGGCGGTGGTCGACAGCTACCAGTGCGAATGGAAGAGCACGCTGGACGACCCCGAGAAGCTCAAGCGCTTCCGCAGCTTCGTCAATTCCGACGCACCGGACGACAACGTGCTGTTCGTCGAGGAACGCGGCCAGGTCCGCCCGGCGACCGCCGACGAGAAACGCGAGCGGGCCGGGCACGAGACCCTCGCCCATACCATGGCCGAGGAGGCATGAACATGACCGTGGCAGAACGCACCGAAACCACCTGGATCGACATCTGCGGCCTGGACGATCTCGTCCCGCACTCCGGCGTCGCCGCCCTGGTCGGCAAGCGCCAGATCGCCCTGTTCCTGATTCCCTACGCCGAGCCGTCCGTGTACGCCATCGGCAACTGGGACCCGCTGGGCCACGCCAACGTCCTCTCCCGCGGCATCGTCGGCGATATCGGGGGTGAACTCGTGGTCGCCTCGCCGCTGCACAAGCAGCACTACCGTCTCACCGACGGCAGCTGCCTCGAAGAGGACGTCAGTGCCGGCAGCTACGCCGTACGCATTGTCGGCGACCGGGTGCAGGTCGCCCAGCCCGGCGTGTGACCCGTTCGAGCGCGCACCAGGATGGATCAAGCGCCCGGCGATCGAGATCGGCGCTGGTGCAAAAATGGCAGCGAATCGGCCCACGCATACGCCAAGTGATTGATTGTTGGCACTGAAGCGAATGGCACGAACCCTGCTTTAACAGAGACAAGCGTCCCAACGGCGGGGCGAACACATCGAACTGGACAAAGGCGTCCGTTCCGCGTGGCTTCACGGCCACGCCGGATCGGGCGCCTTTTTTGTTTGCGAGCGAATCATGCACGAGACCGTCAAGACAACCTGTCCCTACTGCGGCGTCGGCTGCGGCGTCGATGCCCATCTGGACGACGGGCGACTGGTGGGCGTGGCGGGCAGCCAGGACCACCCGGCCAACCTCGGCCGGCTGTGCGTCAAGGGCTCGGCCCTGCACGAGACCGTTGATCCTGCCGGGCGCATGCGGGTGCCGCAGGTCGACGGTGTGGCCGTGGACTGGGATACCGCGCTCGATACCGTCGCCGACGGCTTTCGCCGCGTCATCGACGAGCACGGCCCCGATGCCGTGGCCATGTACGTCTCCGGCCAGCTGCTCACCGAGGACTACTACGTCGCCAACAAGCTGATGAAGGGCTTCATCGGCACGGCCAATATCGACACCAACTCGCGCCTGTGCATGGCCTCGGCGGTGGTGGGTTACAAGCGGGCCTTCGGCACCGACACCGTGCCCACCTGCTACGAGGACATCGAATGCGCCGACCTGGTGGTGCTGGTCGGCTCGAACGCCGCCTGGACCCACCCGGTCACCTACCAGCGCCTGGTCGCGGCCAAGCGCGCCCGCCCCGAGATGCGGGTGGTGGTGATCGACCCGCGCCGCACCGCCACCTGCGACATCGCCGACCTGCATCTGGCCATCGCCCCGGGCAGCGACGCGTTCCTGTTCAACGGCCTGCTCGCCAACCTCTCCGAACGCGACGCGATCGACGCGGCCTATATCGAGGCACATACCGAGGGATTCGATCAGGCCATTGCCCGCGCCCACCGCGAGGCGCCCGACATCGAGGCGGTCGCCCGCTCGACCGGCGTCACCGTCGACGAGCTGCAGACCTTTTTTGACTGGTTCGCCGACCACGAGCGCACGGTCACGGTCTACTCGCAGGGCGTGAACCAGTCCACGAGCGGCTCGGACAAGTCGAACGCCATCATCAACTGCCATCTGGCCACCGGACGCATCGGCGCGCCGGGCATGGGACCGTTCTCGATCACCGGCCAGCCCAACGCCATGGGCGGGCGCGAGGTCGGCGGACTAGCCAACCAACTGGCCGCGCACATGGACTTCGAGCAGCCGGGCGCCATCGAGCGCGTCGGGCGATTCTGGCAATCGCCCGGCATGGCCACCTCACCCGGACTGAAGGCCACCGACCTGTTCGAGGCGGTCGAATCCGGGCAGATCAAGGCGATCTGGATCATGGCCACCAACCCCGTGGTCAGCCTACCGGCATCCGACCGGGTGCGCGAGGCGCTGCAGCGCTGCCCGTTGGTGGTGGTCTCCGACTGCATGCAGGAGACCGACACCACCGCCTGCGCCGACGTGCTCCTGCCGGCGACCAGCTGGGCGGAGAAGGACGGCACGGTCACCAATTCCGAGCGCTGCATCTCCCGCCAGCGCGGCTTTATCGAGCCGCCCGGCGAGGCACGTCACGACTGGTGGACGATCTGCGAGGTGGCCCGCCGGCTGGGCTTTGCCGAGGCCTTCGCCTACCAGGGACCGACCGAGATCTTCCGCGAGCACGCCGCACTGTCCGGCTACGAGAACGACGGCAGCCGCGATTTCGATATCGCCGCGCTCGCCGGGTTGAGCGACGCCGAATACGACCGGCTCGCCCCGGTGCGCTGGCCGATCGACCCGGCCACCGGCCGGGGCCGCCAGCGCCTGTTCGAGGACGGCCGTTTCTTCACGCCATCCGGTCGGGCCCGTTTCGTCGCCATCACCTCCACCGCGCCGGCAAGCACCATCTCGGCCGAACGACCGCTGGTGATGAACACCGGCCGGATTCGTGATCAGTGGCACACCATGACCCGCACCGCCAAGGCGGCGCGGCTGATGCAGCACATCGACGAACCGTTCGTCGAGATCCACCCGGACGACGCCGACCGCCACGGGCTCGCGGAGGGACGGCTGGCCGAGGTCATCGGCGAGCACGGTCGCTATGTCGGCCGGGTTCGCCTCACCAGAGCGCAGGCGCCGGGCGCGCTGTTCGTGCCGATGCACTGGAACGCCCAGTACAGCCACAGCGCCCGGGTCGGCGCACTGATCCCGACGCACGTCGACCCGCACTCGGGGCAGCCCGAATCCAAGCACGCCACCGTCGCCATCCGTCCGTTCGCGGCCAACTGGTTCGCCACGCTGCTCAGCCGCGAGCCCATCGCACCGCTCACGGCCGACTACTGGGCGCGTATCCCGATCGATGGCGGCACGCGCTACGAGATCGCCGGTCGCGAAGCGGTCGGCGACTGGACGCAGTGGGCCCGTGACGTGATCGGCGCGGACGGCGAGTGGCAGACCTACGAGGACAGTGCGGGCCCGTTCCGCGCCGCCCGGCTGGTCGACGGCCGGGTGACCGCGGTGCTGTTCGTCGCCGCCGACCCCGAACTGCCCTCGCGCGAGTGGCTCGCCGACCTGATCCGTTCGGAGGCGCTCTCGCTCACCCAGCGACTCGGCCTGCTGGCCGGTCGCCCCGCCGAAGCGATGCCCGATACCGGCCCGATCGTCTGTTCCTGCTTCCAGGTCGGGGAAACCAGCGTCCTCGAGGCCATCGACGCCGACGGCCTCGACACGCCGGAGGCACTGGGCAAGGCCCTGCGCTGCGGCACCAACTGCGGCTCCTGCATCCCGGAGCTCAAGCAACTCATCGCCCAGCGCCTCACCGAAACAAGCACCTGAGGGGACCGACCCATGGACCAGCTACCCATCTTCATGAACCTGCACGACAAAGACTGCCTGGTCGTCGGCGGCGGTGCGGTCGCCGCCCGCAAGGCGGACCTGATGCGCGCCGCCGGCGCCCGGGTGACGGCGGTCGCCCCGGCAATCACCGGCGAGACCCGCCGCATGGTGGCCGACGGCCGGCTCGCCTGGCGCGAGGCCGAATTCGACGACCCCATGGTCGTCGGCAACCGCCTGGTGATCGCCGCGACCGACGAGCCGGCGGTCAATCGCGCGGTCTTTGCCGCCTGCGAGCGGCGCGGCATCCCGGTCAACGTCGCCGACGAGCCCGAGCTGTGCAGCTTCATCCTGCCGGGGATCGTCGACCGCAGCCCGGTGACCATCGCCCTGTCGACCGGCGGGCGCTCACCGGTGCTCGCCCGGCTGATGCGCGCCCGGCTCGAGACCCTGATCCCGTCAGGTTTCGGCCGGCTGGCCGACCTGCTGGGTCGCTACCGACAGGCCGCCAAGGACCGCATTCACGGCCTCGATACCCGCAAGCGCTTCTGGGAGGACGTGATCGACGGCCCGATCGGCAACCTGGTGCTCTCGGGCAAGGACCGCGAGGCGGAGGACAAGCTCGCCGGGCTGCTCGCCGACCGGGAGGCGCCGAGCGAGGCCGGCGAGGTCTACCTGATCGGCGCCGGCCCCGGCGACCCGGATCTGCTCACCTTCCGCGCCTTGCGCCTGCTGCAGAAGGCCGACGTGGTCGTCTACGACCGGCTGGTCGCCCCGGCGATCGTCGACCTGGCCCGCCGCGAGGCCGAGCGGATCTACGTCGGCAAGCGGGCCGGCAACCACAGTTGTTCGCAGGAAGACATCAGTAGTCTGCTGCGCGATCTCGCCGCCGACGGCAAGCGCGTCGCCCGACTCAAGGGCGGCGACCCGTTCATCTTCGGCCGGGGCGGCGAGGAGATCGAGGTGCTGGCCGGTGCCGGCCTGCCCTTCCAGGTGGTACCCGGCATCACCGCCGCCAGCGGTTGTGCGGCCTATGCCGGCATCCCGCTCACCCACCGCGATCATGCCCAGTCGGTGCGCTTCGTCACCGGCCATCGACGTGGCGACGGCCTGGATCTCGACTGGCAGAACCTCGCCGAGGGCCGCGACACGCTGGTCTTCTACATGAGCCTCGGCAGCGCCCGCCAGATCTGCGACCAGCTGATCGCCCACGGCATGCCGCGCAGCCGCAAGGCGGCCCTGATCGAGCGCGGCACCACCGACAACCAGCGCGTCTATACCGGCACGCTCACCTCCCTGCCCAACAAGATCACCGCGGCTGAATCCCCCTCGCTGCTCGTGATCGGCGAGGTCACGGGGCTGCACGAGTCACTGGGATGGTTCCGCGGCCGCGGGGCGGCCACGAGCGCGTTCCCGGACAGCGAGCCGTGTCTCGCCAAGGGGGCGGCATGAGTCGCGTCCCCGAGATCCCGCAGGCCTTCCGCGGCTGCCGCGTCGCACTGCCCGAATCCCGCCAGATCGACATACTGGCCGGACTGCTGGAACGCCGTGGCGCCACGGTGACGCGCTGCCCGCTGGTCAGCATCCACGACTCGCCCGACCAGGACGGCGTGGTCGCGTGGATCGACCGTTTCCTGGCCGACGGCAGCATGCGCGACCTGATCGTGCTCACCGGCGAGGGCATCGCGCGCCTGCATGCCGCCTCCGAGCGCCATGGCCGCGAGACGGCGTTCCTGCGAAAACTGGAGCGCACTCGCCTGATCGTGCGCGGACCGAAGCCGGGACGCGTGCTCAAGCGCTGGGGACTACAGGCCGAGGTGCAGGCCGATCGCCCCACCAGCGACGGGGTGATCGCCACCCTGAAAAATCTCGACCAGCCGGCACCGCGCACCGGCGTGGTCCTCTACGGCACCGAGCCCAATATCCCTTTGATCCGCGCCGTCCACGAGATTGGCAGCGAGCCGGTGCCGGTCGCCCCCTACGTCTATGCAAGCGAGAGCGAGACCGAGGCGGTGCTCGAACTGGTCGAGCAGCTGGCCGACGGGCGGACCGACGTGATCCTGTTCACCGCACAGCCGCAGATCAACCGCCTGCTGCGGATCGCGCGCAACGCCGGGCGTGACGATGCCCTGCAGGCCGGGCTGGCACGCGCGGTGGTCGCCGCCATCGGCCCGGTGATGGCCGAACACCTGGAAGGCCTCGGCATCCGGGTCGACGTGATGCCCGGCCGGCGGTTTTTCATGCACCCCATGGTCGACGCGCTGGCCGAGCATTTGCAGCGCCGCGAGGCCGTCTCGTGAATGACTTATCGCTCCAGCCCGAAACGAAACTGAGCGCGCTGGTGCTCGCCGGCGGCGCCAGCCGCCGCATGGACGGACGCGACAAGGGGCTCGAGCCGTTTCTCGGCCAGCCGATGGTCAGCCACGTGATCGAGTCCCTGGCACCATCCGTCGACGAGCTGGTCATCGTCGCCAACCGCAACCTGGAGGCGTATCGCCGCCTCGGCCACACCACGATCCGCGATCCGGGCGGCATACGTCGCGGGCCCGCCGCAGCGGTACACGCCGCGAACGCGAGGCTGCGACACGACTGGGTGCTGCTCGCCCCCTGCGACATGCCCCGCTACCGCGCTCTGTGGCCCGCCCGGCTGGTGGCCCGCCAGCGCGCCACCGGCGCGCCAGTGGTGATCGCACACGACGGCGAACGCCTGCAGCCCGGAATCGCCCTGTTCCACGGGCCCACCCTGCGACAGGATCTGGTCGGTCCGGTGCCGTCACGACTCACCGACCTGCTCACCGGCGGCCCACATGCCTGTTGCGATCTCGCCGACGACCGCGAGGCCTTCCTCAACGTCAACACCCCGACCGAGCTGTTCCAATCAGTGGCCATGCCCGACATGGGGAGGACGAGACCATGACCCGCTGCTCCTGTGCCATCGCCAGCCCGAGCGTGGATGAGGCGCTCGCGGCCCTGATCGACACCGCGCCGACGCTCGACACGACCGAGGTGGCGCTACACGCGGCGCTCGGACGGACCCTTGCCCGAACGATCCGCGCCCCGCGCGCCTACCCGCCGTTCAATCGCGCCATGATGGACGGCTATGCCGCCCGGCACGCCGAACTCGGCGACGGCAATCCCGGCAACGCAGCCGCCCTGAGGGTCCGGCCGGCGAGCGACTCGGACCACAGCGCGCCACACCCCCTCCCGGCCGGGCACTGTGCCGCCATCGCGACCGGCGCACCACTGCCGCCAGGTGCCGACGTAGTGCTGCGCCGCGAACGCGTGAACGTGTCGGCCGGCTGGCTGCACGTCATCGAGCCGGCATCCCCCTGGGCCGACTGCGAGACCGTCGGCGCGGTCGCCATGCCGGGCGCCCCGATCCTGTCGTCCGGCACCATACTGACGGCGGGTCATCTCTCGCTCGCCGCCCGGCACGGCCTGGCCACCCTGCCGGTGCGCCGCGCGCCTCGGGTGGCCGTGCTGGTAACCGGCGACGAGCTGATCCCGCCCGGCGAACCCTGCCCGCCAGGCAGCATTCACGACAGCAACAGCATTCTCCTGCAGGCAACGCTGACCCGCCTGGGAGCCGAGGTCGTCGGACCAGCCGCCCCGCTGGCCGATCACCTGCCCACGCTCGAGGCGGCGGTTCGCCGTCAACTCGCCGATGCGGACGTGGTGTGCCTCATTGGTGGCAGTTCGGTCGGCACTCGCGACTTCGGCCGCGCCCTTCTCACCCGCGTGGGCACCACACTGTTCGAAGGCGTGTCCATGCGACCCGGACGCCCCACCAGTGCCGCCGCGACGCCCGACGGCAAGCTCGTGATCGCCTTGCCCGGTCGCCCCGCCGCCCTGCTCACCGCACTGCAGGTTCTGGTCCGCCCCCTGCTGGAGGCGATGCAGAGTTCGGCGGCCGCGACCCCGGCCCCCTGTGCCCGACTGGTCAGTCCCATCGGCCCCATGAACGCCGCCCGCTATCTCCCCGTTCGACTCGAGTGTCGTGATGGCACCTGGTGGACCCTCGAGCAGGACGTCGAGGCGGAGTACGCCGACGCCCTCGCGGTTATTCCCGCCCACCGCACTCTTGATGCCTCCACGCCCGTCAACCTGATTGCGCTGCGCTGATCGACTGCGGTCGTCCGGCAGCCGCCGGGCGGCGCAGCGATCACTCCGCCCCCCTCACAACAACCCGAATCCCCAATCCAGATTTGATTTGCATTGCAAACAAACCTCCATCAGAATGCGAACCGTTATCGTTTCTGTTGAGGTTAGTTTCATGGCACGCATTGCCCATTTAGTCGCCATCGCCGCCCTGCTCACCGTCGGGACCGCGCAGGCCAAGACCCAGACATTCGACCTGACCATCACGGATCACCACTTCCAGCCCGAGGCCGTGACCATCCCGGCCGGCGAGAAGGTCAAGCTGATGGTGCACAACCAGGACGCCACCCCGGAGGAGTTCGAAAGCTACGAGCTCAACCGCGAAAAGATCATCCCCGGCCACAGCCAGGCCGTGATCTTCATCGGTCCGCTCGATGCCGGCGAATACCCGTTCTTCGGCGAGTTCAACCAGGCGACCGCCCAGGGTCGCGTGATCGCCGAGTAACCCCCTCGCAGACACCTCACCACCAGCAACTGCACAGGTGACGCATGTTCAGTACGGCAATCATCGTCTTCCGCGAAGTCCTCGAGGCCGCCCTGGTGGTCGCCGTGGTCCTGGCCGCCACGCAGGGGCTGGCCCGGCGTAGCCGCTGGATCGTCGGCGGCATTGCTGCTGGCCTGCTCGGCTCGCTGCTGGTCGCCAGCCTCACCCAGGAGATCTCGATGGCCTTTGCGGGCGTCGGCCAGGAGCTGTTCAACGCCGCCATCCTGTTGACCGCCGTGGCCATGCTCGCCTGGCACAACATCTGGATGTCGCGGCATGCCAGCCAGCTGATTGCCCATCTCCGGCAGGTGGGCAGCCATGTCAGCAGCGGCCAGCTGCCGATCTACTTCCTCGCCACCGCCGTGGGTCTCGCGGTATTGCGTGAAGGCTCGGAGGTGGTGCTGTTCACCCAGGGCCTGGCCGCCGGCGGCAGCGAGAGCTTGCCGATGCTCTGGGGCGCCATTGTCGGGCTGGGCGCCGGCCTGGTGCTGGGGGCGCTGATCTATTTCGGGCTGGTGCGCATTCCGACCCGTCACCTGTTCACCGTCACCGGCTGGCTGATCCTGCTGCTGGCCGCCGGCATGGCCGCCAGTGCGGCCGGCTACCTCGCCCAGGCCGGCTGGCTGCCGGTGCAGCCTCCACTCTGGAACAGTTCCGACCTGCTCTCGCAGCACTCGGTCCCCGGCGAGGTCCTGCACGTGCTGGTGGGCTACCAGGATCGCCCCACCGCCATCCAGCTGAGCTTCTACCTGACCACGCTGGTAGTCATCGCTGTCGGCATGTCCCTGTCGCGCCAGCGGGCGCCATCGATCAACCGCCAGAACGCATCAATCCACTGAAAAAACAGGAACCCTTCGTTATGTGGAAAAAATCGCTGAGCGGCCTTGCCGCCGTGACCACCCTCGCCTCCGGCACTGCTCTTGCCGGTGTCGACAAGGTCTATGACCCCTATGTCGAGCAGGGCGAGGTCGAGCTCGAAGCCCGTGGCGTGCACGGCCTCGATTCCGGCGAGTACAAGACCAAGGTCGGCATCGGCTATGGCGTGACCTCGCGCTGGTTCGTCGAGGGTTACCTCATCGGCGAGAAGGAAGACGGCGATTTCGAGGTCGAGGAAGGCGAGATCGAGAACAAGTTCCAGCTCGCCGAACAGGGCCAGTACTGGGCCGACTTCGGCCTGCTGGTCGAGCTGGAAAAGGCCTTCGACGAGGACGCCTGGGAGACCAAGGTCGGCCCGCTGGTGCAAAAGCAATTCGGCGACGTGGTGGCGACCGGCAACCTGCTGTTCGAAAAGAAGTTCGGCGACGACGTCGCCGAAAGCGACTGGGAGACGCTCGGCTCGGCCCAACTGAAATATCGCCTCAGCGAGATGATCGAGCCGGGCATCGAGTACTACGGCAGCGAGGACACGCAGGCGCTGGGTCCGGTGCTGCTCGGCGCCAACCCCTTCGGCATGGAGCATGTGAAGTGGGAGGCGGGCCTGCTGTTCGCTCTGAACGACGAGACCGAGGACAGCATCTTCCGCTGGCAGCTCGAATACGAGTTCTGATCGAGCGCCCGTATCCGGGACCCCCATGGGCCGTCCGTTTCGGGCGGCCTTTTTCGTGCCCGGCGATATGTCGCCGGCCCGCTACACTCCCGACAGGCGACAGACTCTGGGCAACGCGAGGATCGTCATGGCGAACTGGCAGACACGACTCGACGAGGCCGAACAGGCGAAGCTCGAACGCGCGAGCATGCCCGACTGGACCGCGCCGATGCTCGCGACACTCACCGACGAGCGCTTCTCCTCGCCCGACTGGCTCTACGAACGCAAGCTCGACGGCGAGCGTTGCCTGGTGTTCCGCGATGGCAACGGCGCACGACTGCTGTCGCGCAACCAGAAAGAGCTGAACGACACCTACCCGGAACTGATCGAACCGCTCGAGGCGGCCTGCGACCGGCCGTTCATCGCCGACGGCGAGATCGTGGCCTTCGAGGGCAACCTGACCAGCTTCTCGCGCCTGCAGCAGCGCATCGGCTTTACCGACCCCGACAAGGCACGCGCGGCGGGCGTGCCCGTGGTGCTTTACCTGTTCGATCTCCTCTACCTCGACGGCAGCCTGCTCGACGCACTGCCACTGCGCCGCCGCAAGGCTATCCTGCGCTCGGAACTCGCCTTCGAGGATCCCTTGCGCTTTACCTCGCACCGCAACGAGGACGGCGAGTCCTTATTCAAGGAGGCCTGCCGCAAGGGCTGGGAGGGACTGATCGCCAAGCGGGCCGATGCGCCCTACCACCACGGCCGCTCGCGCGACTGGCTCAAGTTCAAGTGCGTCAACCAACAGGAACTGGTGATCGTCGGCTTCACCGACCCGCAAGGCGAACGCCACGGCTTCGGCGCCCTGCTGCTGGGCTACTACGAGGACGACGAGCTCTGCTACGCCGGCAAGGTGGGCACCGGCTTCGACGACCAGACCCTGACCAACCTGCACGCCAAACTGACCAAGCGGGAACGCGATACCTCGCCGCTTGCCGACGGTCCCCACGAGAAATCGACCCACTGGGTCACACCCGAGCTGGTCGCCGAGGTGGGCTTCACCGAGTGGACCGGCGACGGCCGCCTGCGCCATCCGCGCTTTCTCGGCCTGCGCGACGACAAGCCGGCCACGGCGGTGCACCGCGAGCGTCCTGCCGGCTGAGCCGGGCGCTGGGTCGGGCGCTCACTCCGCCGGCCAGCGCGCCAGCAGTCGGTAGGGACCGGGATGGCCATTGTTGCCCGACTCGATCAGCGCCAGGGTGTCGGCGAACCAGTGGATCGGCTCCACCAGTTCCTGACAGGCCGGTGGCCGGGCATGGCGGCGCAGGCTGACGTGCGGCTCGAACGGTCGGTCGTCGCTCTCCACCCCGCAGGCGAGGCACAGACCGCGGGCCCGTGCAGCCAGCTGATCGAGTGCCTCGGGAGAACGGCTCGGCCCCGCCCATGCCACCCGGGGACCGTGGAATTGACCGGCGCGGTCCAGCAGGATCGGGATCGGCTCGAAATGCAGGCTGGGCAACCGCGCGGCCAGGCAGTCGGCCCGGGCCGCCTCGATGCTGCCCGGGAAGGCGAGCGTCAGATGCAGGTGCGCCCGCGGCACCGGCCGGCCGCCGACATCCAGCCCGCGCGCCAGATGATGCAGTGCCCCGCGGGTGGACTCGTCCGGCCACAGGGCGAGAAACACCCGCTTCTGCGGAGTCTTGCCCTGATCGCCCTTCTGGCTCATGCCATTTCGTCCTTCGCGGCAATGCGATTGCGCACCCCGGCCAGCAACTCGTAGGAACGGCAGCGCGCGGCGTGATCGAAGCTCGAGTTGGTGACGATCAGCTCGTCGGCCTCGGTCGCCTTGAGAAACCGGTCGATCTCCGATTCGACCGTCTCGGGCGAGCCGATCGCCGAGCAGGCCATGGTGCGCTCGACCACCAACCGCTCGAAGCGATCGGCCCGCTCGCGATAGTTGGCGACTGGCGGCGGGATCGGGCCGGGCCGTCCCTGTCGCAGGGCGACGAAGGACTGCTCCATGGAACTGGCGTGAAAACGCGCCTGTTCGTCCGTGTCCGCCACGTAGGCGTTAAAACCCACCATCGCGTAGGGCCGTTCGAGAAAGCGCGACGGCCGGAAGTGCTCGCGGTAATGGGCCAGCGCCGGCATCAGCTCGCCCGGGGCGAAGTGCGAGGCGAAGGCGTATGGCAGCCCCAGGGCCGCGGCGAGCTGTGCGCCGAACAGACTCGAACCGAGGATCCACACCGGCACGCGGGTCCCCGCCCCGGGGATCGCGCGCACGGCCTGTCCCGGCTCGGGATCGTCCAGCAAGGCCAGCACCTCGGCCACGTCGTCGGGAAAGCGATTTGGGTCGCTGCCCTCGCGGCGCAGGGCGCGGGCGGTGGTCTGGTCAGTGCCCGGCGCGCGTCCCAACCCCAGATCGATCCGACCGGGGTAAAGGGTCTCGAGCGTGCCGAATTGCTCGGCCACCACCAGCGGCGAGTGGTTGGGCAGCATGATGCCGCCGGCACCGACGCGGATGCGCTGGGTCGCCGCGGCCACCTGCCCGATCACGAGCGCAGTGGCCGCACTGGCGATGCCGGGCATGTTGTGATGCTCGGCCAGCCAGTAACGCCGATAACCGAGTTCCTCGGCGTGCCGGGCCAGGTCCACGCTGTTGGCGAGCGCCGTGCGGGCATCCGACCCCTCGGTGATCGGGGCGAGATCGAGGATCGAGAAGGCTGTCATGCGTGTAGTGTATGACGCCCGGCGCGCGTCGCGCAGAGTCCGCGCCGATCCGGGCAATCGACGGGGACCCGGACGTCAGGATGCCTTCCTGTCAGCCCGCTCGACGCCCTCGCGGGCCACCACCGGGCGGGACTCGGGTCTGCCGGTGCGTCGATCGGCCTCAGTGGGCCTCTCGCGCGAACCGCCAATCCAGTCCGACAGTTCGTCCGTGGTATGTCGCGTTTGCGCCAGCAACTCGCCGATCTCACCGACCGAGACCGAGGACCGCTTGGCCAGCGCACGGACTTCCTCGGCCACGACGGCGAACCCGCGCCCATGCGGCCCCGCTCGCGCCGCCTCGATCGCCGCGTTCAAGGAAAGCAGGTTGGTTTGATCGGCAATACCGTCGATCGACCTGACAATCCCACCGATTCGGTCGAGCACGCCTTCCAGGGCCGAGCGCGTATGTTCGACCATGCGATTCCGCTCGGAGACATCCGTGCCGTAGGCGATCAGCTTCACCAGGTTGCCGCTCTCGTCCACCACCGGGTTGAGCATCACCTCGAGGTCCAGCGCCTCGCCATCCGACCGCGACAGGCTTAGCGTATTGGTAATCGAGGATCGGGCGGCGAGCTTCTTCCAGTCGGCATCCTTAACCTGCTCGCGTATCCGGGCCCGTTCGAGTGCCTTGCGCTCGTTGTCGACCCTCAACCAGTCGATCAGGACCGGGTTGCAGGACAGCGGCGCGCCGTCGGCATCCAACTCCACCACCGCCTGGGTTCGACGAATCGCCTCGAGCTTCACCTCGTTCTCGATGTTGTCTCGCTTGCGGTCCGTGATGTTGGCCTGGATCGAGATATAACGGGCGACCCGCCCCCGTTCGTCGCGCACGGGATTGACCACCAGCGAGATCCAGTAGGGCTCGCCCCACTTGTCGTAGTTGAGTATCTCTTCGTAGAACGGCTCGCCACTGGCCAAGCCCTGGCGCACCCGTTCGACGTCAGCCGGGTCCGTGTCGCTCCCCTGCAGCAGATCGCCCGGCCTTTGCCCCAACACCTCCTCGGTTTCGTAGCCGGTCAGACTGGTAAAGCCGCGGTTGACGTATTCGATCCGGCCATCCGCATCGGTAATGATGACCGAGTTGTTGGTTTCGTCGGCGACCAGCGAGAGCAGCCGCATTTTCTCGCGCTGCTCGACCTGCTCGGTGATATCGCGGGCGAACGCGGTATAGATGGTGCGATCCTTCAACACCGTCTTCGACAGGGAAAGATTCAACCAGAATTTCTCGCCGTTCTTGCGCTGCGAATCCAGCTCCAGCGATTGGCCCACCAGTCGGTCCTCGCCCGTGCGCCGATTGCGATTGACGTAGTCGTCGTGGTTGGCCTGGTGACGCTCGGGCACCAGCATGCGCACGTTTTCGCCGATTACCTCGTCCCGGTCGTAGCCCCACAGCTGCTCCGCCGCCGCGTTGAAGAACGAGACGCGATTGTGCTCGTCAATCGTGACCACCGCGTCAGCGGCCTGCTCCAGTGTCTGCGACATCTGTTCCCGCAGGTCCTTTTCCTCGCTGATGTCCCGCGCGAAGGCGACATAGCCCTGATCGCCGTGTATCTCTATGCCGAACAACGACAGGCTGATGGGGACCTCCCGGCCGCTGGCATGCGGCAGGTCCAGCTCGACGGTGCCGTCGACCAGGCGGTTTTCACCCGTCTTGCGGTGCCGGTCGATGTACCCGTCGTGCTTGTCCTGATGCGCCTGGGGAACCAGCATCTTGACGTTGCGACCGATCACCGAGTCGGCGTCGTAACCCCAGAGTTTCTCGGCGGCGGGATTGAAAAAGACCACCTCGTTGTTGCCATCGATGATGACCACCGCATCGACTGACTTCTCGAGGATCTGACCATACGGAATCCGGCCGCGTGACATCAGACCGAACAGCGATCCGCGTTTGCTCATAATTCAATCCCAATGGCTGCCTGAGGTAATACAGACCCCATGGTAGACGTTTTGCACACCTTTTGTATCGGTTTTGTATAGCCCTGCTTTGCGGTCGCTTGCGCCCGCCCGGTTGACGCTTCGTGTCCGATGCCGCCACCGATGGATTTCAACCGGCACGCAGACCGAAATCACGCACGCCCCTCGACCGCAACACCCCTCGCCCCGGGCCGCTGGCGACCACGGTCTCGTCCGTCATCCCTAGCGAAGCTGACTGTCCTTCGAACCGCGGCGGTTGTAGGGCGACACGGTTTCCTGTGCCTCGTCGCGCTCGGCCTGGCAGGCCACGCACAAACGCACGCCCGGCACGGCCCGACGGCGCGCCTCGGGAATCGGCTCGCCGCACTCCTCGCAGTCCACCAGGCTTTCGCCCGTCGGAATCTCGCTGCGCACCCTCTGCAGGGCATCCTCGACCGTGTCGTCGATCTGCGCCTGCTCGGCCCCGTCTTTCGCCCAACCGCCTGCCATTGCGTCACCTCCCGTTTCCGTCGCCCATTCGATTGCCGGGATCGGCCGGTCACCCCGGCCTGCCGCGTTCACCGCCGAGCGATCGGCCCTTGGCCCCGAGATATCCACCCAAGGACATAGTTCAACACCAGCCGGCGCGCTCGCTCCCGCAGCACTCAAGCCACTGCATAGCCCCACCACTCGACCCGCCTTGGCAATCAAAAGACCCCATGTAAAATCGGGAATTCAGCGGTCATGGGCGAGATCACCGCATCTGCGCCACGTTCCTCATCGCCTTGCCAAGGGCAAACCGCAACCCGCTCACGGACAACACAGCAACTCGCCCATGACGACGGATCGCCACGGCAACCCGGCCACCCCACCTCATCCGATCCTCGGCTGGCCGCAACTCGCCGGCCTCGGGGCCGTGCTGATGGCGCTGCACCTGGTCGCCCGCGAGAACTTCCTGCTCTTTCACGTGCTCAGCGAACTGCTGCGCATCGTGATCCTCGGCGGAATATTCGTCCTCGCCTGGCATACCCGGGGCTGGACGAACAACGGTTTTCTCCTGACCATTGGCATGGCCGCCTTCTGGATCGCGGGCATCGAGCTGCTGCACACCCTGACCTACAAGGGCATGGGGTTGACCGCCCTGGGCGGGGTAATCGACGACCCCGACCTGCCAACGCAGTTGTGGGTGGGATTCCGCCTGCTGGAGGCGGCCGCCTTTTTGCTCGCGGCCCTGTTGACCCGATCGACCGTCCGCCCACTCGTCCTGTTCAGCGGCTTCGGCGTGGCGAGCGTCGCCCTGCTCGGCTCGATCGTCACCGGCATTTTCCCCACCAGTTTCGTCGAGGGCTCCGGCCTGACGCGATTCAAGGTGCTGGCCGAGTACACCGCGATCGGCCTGTTCGCGCTGGCCACCCTCCTGCTCCTGCGCCATCGCCGACATTTCGAGCCCGGCGTTCACGTCACCCTGGTGGCCTCCCTGCTGTTCGCCATGCTCACCAGCCTTGCGTTTACCCGCTACGGTTCGGTCTTCGACGTGGCCAACGAGGTGGGGCATTACCTGCTGCTGATCTCGGCCTATCTGATCTACCGGGCATTGCTGGCCACCGGCCTGGTCGCCCCATTCGCCCTGCTGTTTCGCACGCAAAAGCAGCACGAGGCGGAACTCGAGGCCCTGGTCGAGGAACGCACCGCCCGGCTGGTCGAGAGCCAGTCGCTCAACCATACGTTCATCGAGCATTCCCCGGCCGTGATCTTTCTCACGGATATCGACGGGCGCTACACGCTCGTCAACCCGGCTTTCGAGGCACTCGTCGGCCAACCGCGGCAGGCCGTACTCGGCAAGACCGTCTTCGACCTGATGCCCAGCGAGGCGGCCGAGGAATCCGACCGCAACAATCGTGCGGCCCGCCACGCGGGCAAACCCGTCATCCGCAGCGAGACAATCGACCTAGGTAACGCCTTCCACCTGTTCGAGACGGTCCACTTCCCCCTGTTGGACAACAACGGCGTGCTGGTCGGTTCCGGCGGCATTGCCACCGAGGTCACCGAGCACCGGCAGAGCGAGGCACGTTACGAGTTGATGTTCCGCACGTCGATGGATGCCGTGGTGCTGATCGGTGACGACGGGCAGTTGATCGAGGTCAACGATGCCGCTTGCGAACTGTCCGGCTATCACTGCGACGAATTGCTCGAGCTGGATATCTTCCAGCTCGATGCCGGCTCGGACCGGGCGCAGATAACCGCGCAGATGCAACGCATTCGAGAGAGGGGCAGTACCCGGTTCGAAACGCAATGGCGGCGCAAGGACGGCACGCTCCGGGATATCGAGGTAAGCGTCAATGCCCTCAGCGAGGGGCGCCGGGGGCACCTCTATTTCTCGTTTATCCGCGACATTACCGAGCGCAAGGCTGCCATGGAGCGCATCGAATACCTGGCGCACTATGATTCGCTCACCGACTTGCCGAACCGGGTGCGGTTCGAGCAGCTCGTCCCGAACGCCCTGCATCACACCCGCGCCCGCCACCGGGCCCACCTCCTGCTCTACCTGGATCTCGACAATTTCAAGGACATCAACGACTCCCTTGGCCACCTGGCAGGTGACGAACTCCTGCGCGAGATGGCGCGTCGACTGAGGGCCTTTCCGGCCGATGAGCGCGTGATCTGCCGGTTTGGTGGCGACGAATTCCTCATGCTGGTCGAGGTCAATTCCGACCTGAACATCGCGGCATACGCCCAGCGACTGCGCGCCGCCCTCAGTCGCCCGCTGACCATCGACGAACACCAGATCGTGGCGACGGCCTCCCTGGGCATCACGGTCTTCCCCAACGACGGCGACGATCTGGCCACGCTGCTCAGAAATGCCGACATGGCCCTGCATGCCGCCAAGGACGACGGGCGCAACACCCACCGCGTGTTCACTCCCGCCATGCGCGAGAGCGCCACCGATCGGATCATGCTGATCAGCAAGCTGCGCTCGGCGCTGGCCAATGACGAGTTCGAGCTCAACTTCCAGCCGCAGATCGACCTGACCAGCGGCCGGGTCGTCGGCGCCGAGGCCCTACTGCGCTGGAACCAGCCCGAGCTGGGCCGAATATCGCCGGGTCAGTTCATCCCGCTGGCCGAGGAGAGCGGGCTGATCGTCGACATCGGCGCCTGGGTGATCGAGCAGGCCATCCAGACCGCCGCCGACTGGCGGTCACGTGGCCTAGGCGAGCTCGTGATGGCCGTGAACATCTCGGCGCTGCAATTCCGCCACGGTCAGCTCGCCCAGCAAATCACCTCGGCCCTGACACGCAACCGGCTGCCAGGGGCAAACCTCGAGGTGGAACTGACCGAGTCGACCCTGATCGACGACACCGATCGCCTCGAGGAGGCCATCGCCCAACTCAAGCGCCACGACGTCAAGCTTGCCATCGACGACTTCGGCACCGGCTACTCGGAGCTGACCTACCTGCGGCGCTTCGCCGTCGACCGGCTCAAGATCGACCAATCGTTCATTCGCGACATCGCCGAGAGCGACAGCGAAGCGCTGGTCACCGCCGTCCTGCAGATGGCCCACAGTTTGGGGCTGACGGTCATCGCCGAGGGGGTCGAAATCAGCGCACAGGCCGATCAACTGATCGAACTCGGCTGCGACGAGGCCCAGGGCTACCACTACGGCCGGCCGATGACCGCCGCGGCCTTCGAGGCCGTGCTGATAGAGCAGCTCACCACACAGGCCTGATCCGGGCGCAATCCCCTCCAGGCGTGACGACCCAGGTGTGACCCAGGTGTGACCCAGGCGTGACCTCCCGATGGCACGCCCCTGCGGCACGCCACCGATCCTCATCGCGGCCGACCGGGCTCACCGCCCCTGACTGTCCTCCGAGCCACGTCGGTTGCACGGCGAGACCCCCCTCCTGCATGTGGTCCCGCTCAGTCTGGCGGGCGATACACAGCTGACCCTCCGGGCACGGCATGACGGCACGCCTCGGTTATCGGCTCGCCACACTCCTCGCACTCCACCCGGCTGGCTATCGCCCGTCGGAATCTCGCCGCGCGTCCGCTGCCGGGCATTCTCACCCGCGTCGTCGATCTGCGCCGGCTCGGCACCGTCTTTCGCCCAGCCACCTGCCATCGCCAACCTCCTCAATTCGCGCACGGCGCCCGTTAGGGCCGTGGGATGGACCACCGGACTCCCCTGCCCCACGAAGGGCGAGAATCGGCAAAAACCCCATCTGCGGTTGCGCATAACAATCGTTCTCATGTAGATTCGCCCCAGCGACACGAGTCGCGACCCAGTCTCATTCCTTTCCTGTCATCCCATCAATGAGAACGCTTGCCATGACCCAATCCAAACGTGCCCAACGCACACCGATCAACCGAGCCGTCCGCCATTGCCTCACACTCTCCCTGCCCTGCCTTGCCCTCGGCCTGGGTAGTGCCCAGGCGGCCGAGCAATCCAGTGACGCGGTGGTGCTCGACCAGGTCGTCGTCGAGGGCGGTGGATTCTTCCGACCCACCGAGCAGACCGGTCAGTACCAAGCGCCCGCCTCCGCCTCGGCCACCGGCCTGACGCTGACCCCGCGGGAAACACCGCAGTCGCTGTCGGTAATCACCAGTCAGCAGCTCGAAGACTTCCAGCTCGACGACGTCAACAGCGCACTCGAATCCACCCCCGGCGTCACCGTCGAGCAGCCGGAAACCGATCGCACCTATTACACTTCGCGCGGCTTCACCATCCAGCGCTTCCAGATCGACGGCGTCGGCGCGCCCCTTCCCTACGACAACGTGCAGGGGGATATCGACACCGCCGTCTACGACCGCATCGAGGTGGTCCGGGGCGCCAACGGCCTGATGTCCGGCAGCGGTACGCCATCGGCGACCGTCAACTTCATCCGCAAGCGTCCCACGGCCGACACCCAGGCATCCGCCAACGTCTCGGCGGGATCCTGGGATCGTCGACGCATCGAGGGGGATGTCTCGGGCTCGCTGTTCGGCAGCGATCGGATACGTGGCCGCCTGGTGGTGGCCGCCGAAGACGGCGACTCCTACCTCGACCGTCACCACCGTGAACGGCAGGTCGTCTACGGCGTGGTCGAGGCCGACCTCACGGACACCACCCTGCTGACCGCGGGCCACACCTGGCAGAACAACGACAGCGACAGCCCGCTCTGGGGCGCGCTTCCCATGTACTACGGCGATGGGTCGCCGACCAACTACGATCGCTCGGCCAGCTCATCGCCCGACTGGAGCTACTGGGACAACGAGGACCACCGCAGCTTCGTCGAAGTGCAGCAACTCCTGCCCGGCGGCTGGGAGGCAACCCTGACGGGCACCCACCTCACCTCCGATTCCGACAGCGAGATCTTCTATCTCTACGACCCAGCCCAGCAGCTGCGACCGGGCACGACCGAAGACCTGTCGATCATCATGGACAACTACCGCTACGAGAACGAGCAGTGGGTCGCCGATGCACAGGCTACGGGCCCCTTCGATCTGTTCGGCCGCGAGCACGAGGCCATGGTCGGCGTGAACTGGAGCCAGTCGGAGATCACCGATTACTCCGCGCGCCTCTACGAAACCAGCGACATCGACGTGTCGCTGGACCGCTGGGATGGCAACTACCCGCGCCCGACCTTCGGCCCCTCGGATGGCGGCAGTGACTTCACCCAGGAAGAAAGCTCCGTCTACGGCGCGACCCGGCTGAACCTCACGGATCGGGCGACCGCCATCCTGGGCGCGCGGGCCACCTGGCTGGAAAACAGCGGCGTGAGCTACACCGTGGCACGCGAGAGCGAGTACGACGCCGAAATCGTGCCCTACGCCGGGCTGGTCTACGACCTGACCGACACGCTCTCGGCCTACGCGAGCTACACCGAGATCTTCGAGCCGCAGAACGAGGTGACCCAGAACTACCAGCAGCTACCGCCGATCGAGGGGCGCAGCTACGAGGTCGGGCTCAAGGCCGCCCTGTTCGACGCGCGCGTGGATGCGACCGCCGCCCTGTTCCGCACGGAGCAAAACAACACCGCCACCTTCGCCGGCACCTTCGCCGATCCGCGGCCGGGTTACTTCAATTACTACGAGCCTAGCGGTGATCTGACCAGCGAAGGCCTCGAGCTCACGCTGGCCGGGGAGATCCTGCCGGGCTGGCGCGCCAGCGGCGGCTATACCTATCTGCAAATCGAGGACAGCGACGGCGAACGCGCCCGTACGTTCATCCCCGAGCAAATGCTGCGCGCGCAAACCACTTACCAGTTGCCGTTCTGGCCCAAGATGACCGTCGGTGGCCAGATCCGCTGGCAGAGCGAAACCTTCCGCGACCAGCAGTACAACACCGGGCAGACCCGTCAGGACGACTACCTGGTCACCGACCTGATGGCGCGCTACGAGTTCTCGGACAACCTGAGCGCCTCGCTCAACGTCAACAACGTCGGCAACGAGAAGTACCTCAACAGCGTCGAGTACGACCAGGCGTTCTACGGTGAGCCACGCAACGTGATGCTGTCGCTGGACTGGAAGTACTGAGCCGAGCACTTTAATCAAGCGAAAGAAACCAAAAGGCCCCGCCAGCGCGGGGCCCTTTTTTTGTCGCCGCGGTCGAGACCGACGACCGTTCAGGATCGATCAGCCCGACTCGAATTTCAGCCAGGCAACCCCTTCTCGTTCGATGGCACCCCGGATTGCTCGTCGTTTCTCCAGACCCGCTTCGCCCCGTGGGCTCCGCAAATGGCCTGTGCCGCCCCTGCCGGACACCCGGAAAATCCGGCGCGACCAGACGCTCACGGACGCCGGTCCCCTTCTCGTAGAAACGCCCCGATAAAGGTCGAACAGAGTTGTCGACACTGTCATCGCGCCCGTCATGGCTAAACCTCCGGCTGACTCGGGCGGACCGATACGGCCTGACCCTCTGAACCGGGCGCCGGGCGCCCGGCAATCATGATGACCGATATCCCGCCTAGAACCGGCGCAGCGCCCAGAGGAAATAGCTACCGCCGATCAACGAGGCGACCAGGCCGGCGGGGATCTCCTGCGGAAACAGGATCTGCCGGCCGATCCAGTCGGCCAGGATCATCAGACCCATGCCGATCAGCGCGGCGCCCAGCAGGTGGTCGCGGGCGCGGGACAGGCCCAGCAGGCGCGCCATGTGCGGTGCCAGCAAGCCGATGAACGACAACGGACCGATCACCAGGGTGGCGGCGGCCGTCATCACGGCGGCAATCACCAGCACGATCAGGCGCCCGCGAGTCACGTTCACGCCCACCGCCTGGCTCACGGCCGCCCCGAGCGGGAAACACTCCAGCCAGCGAGTCAGCAACAGCGCGCCCGCGACCGACACCATGCCCAACCCGAACACCAGCCACGCGGCATCAAGCCCCACGTAGTAGGTCGAGCCGGACAGCCAGGCCACGATTTGCTGGCCCCTCGGGTCGCTGCCGGCCAGGATCAGCGCCCGGACCGCGTCGGCCAGTGCCATGATCGCCACACCCGTCAGGAGCAGGCGCTCGGGCAGAAAACCGCTGCGCCGGTTGAGCAGGATCAACACCGCCAGCGCCGCCAGCGCACCAACGAGCCCCAATGAGGCAAGCACCGCCATGCTCGCTGCGGGCAGCAACACGATCCCCAGCAACAGGAAGATCGACACCCCGCCGCTGATGCCGAGTACCTCGGGGCTCGCCATCGGGTTGCCGCTCAGGCGTTGCAACAAGGTGCCGGCGACCGCGAGCAACAGCCCGGCACCGGCCGCCGCCAGCATCCGTGGCAGGCGCCACTCCCAGACGGACAACGCGCCGTGGAACCAGGACCACCCTTCCGCCAGGTGGCCACTGAGCAGCGACAACGCCGCCACCGGCGGCATCAGCAGGGCAAGAAGGATCAGCCTCCCGAGCGGGTGGGTCGCACGCGGCCAGTCCGTGGCCATGGCCTCCGGGGGTGTCCGGCTGGTCAGTCGCAGCCTTGGAATCAACCAGAGCAGTAGTGGTGCGCCCAGGGCCGCGGTCATCGCCCCGGTCGGGATCAGGGTGGGCAGCCAGACGGCCAGATGCTGGAGAGCCAGGTCGGTGACGGCGAGCAACAACGCCCCGATCAGCATCGACCAGAGCACGCGTGGCGCCAGCCGATGCGCCCCCAGCAGGCGGGCGATATTGGGCGCGGCCAGACCGATGAAACCGATCAGGCCGACCACGCTGACCACCACCGCCGTGATAAACACGGCCACACCGAGGGCGGCCAGCCGCAGGAAGGCGAGATTCACGCCCAGAGCGCGCCCGCTGGCGTCATCCAGATCGAGCAGCCGCAACGGCCGCAGCAGCAGCCAAGCGATGACCAGCGCCACCAGCAACCGTGGCAGCAAGATCCCCGCATCGTGCCATCCATCCTGCGCCAGCGAGCCGGCGCCCCAGATCAGCAGCCCCTGCAAGGTCTCCTGGTTGAACAACAACAGCACCATGGCCAGCGCGCCGAAATAGAGGTTGACCACCAGACCGGCCAGCACGACCACCAGGGGCGCGAGCGCCCGGCGCCAGGAAAGCAGTAACACCAGGGCCATGGCGAGAGCCCCGCCGGCCAGCGCGACCCATTCGGCTCCCCAGCCCATCAACGCCGGGGCGAACAACGTGGCCGACATCAGGGCAAGATTCGCCCCACCGGCGACCCCCAACGTGGTCGGCGAGGCCAGCGGGTTTCTCAACACCTGCTGCATCAACACGCCCGCCAGGGCGAGACCGGCGCCGGCGATCAATGCCGTAATCAACCGCGGCCACCAACTCAGCGCCAGGACCCAATCCTCGGCGGGCAACGAGGCATTGCCCGGAGCCGGCAACCACCGGGTGATATCGAAGCCACCGGTCTGCTGCTGCAGTTGCGAGAGCGCCAACCCGACCAGCAGGGCAAGCAATCCCAGGCTGACGCCGAGCGGCGAGGCGATCCTCACGTCAGTTTGCATGCCATGCCTCCAGCAGTCGCTCGGCGAACCGGCGGGCCGACGGCAGACTGCCAAAGCTCCAGACCGGCTCGATCTCGAGCGGCTTTCGGCCCGAACGGGCAATCAGTCGCTGCCAGAACGCGCTTTGCGACAGCGAGCGTTCGACGCCAACCGGATAGGGCTTGACCACCACGATCCGCCCCTCGAGGCCAGCCAGTTTCTCCAGCCCCACCAGGGCAAACCCCCAGCGGTTGGTCTCACCTGTCCAGCCGTTCTCGAGGCCCAGCCGCTCCATCACGGCGTGATAGAGACCGTTCTCGCCGAAGACCCGCACGTGACGCTCGTCCATGAACTGCACCACGATCAGCGCCGACGGCTCGTCGGGCAGACGGTCGGCCAGTTCGGCCAGCCGCTTGTCGGTATCACGGATCAGGGCCTCGGCCTGCTCGGCGCGCCCGACGTAGCCACCCAGTTCTCGCGTCAGCCGGCGCATCTCGGTCCAGGTATCGACATCGGGTCCGTAGAGATCGAAGACGGTGACGGGCGCAATCGCCGACAGACGGCCTTCGAGGTTGGCGAACATCGGCGAGAGCGCGATCCGGTCCGGGGCGAGGGCCGCAAGCTGCTCGAGGCTGGGCTGGGCGCGCAGGCCCAGATCGAGCACGTTGGACGGCACGCTCGGCTCGGCGACCCACGACTCGTAGCCTTCGATCTGCGCCAGTCCCACCAGGCGGGCCTCGATGCCGATCAGGGTCTCGGCCACCGTCCAGTCGAGCGTCGCGATCCGCGGGGCCGACTCGACGGCCATCGCCTGGGCCGCCACGCCCAGGGTGGGCGCGAGCAACAGGGTCATCAGCCAGCGCCGCAAGCGCAGGCCTGTGAAGCGAGACGCGAACATGGCTCAGTCGACGATGGCGACCGGGCGGGACTGGCCCGGGGGGGTAAGCACCTGCATGGAGACGCCATAGATGGTGCGCAGCGTGGCCGAATCCATCAATTGCTCCGGGGCCCCACGCACCAGCAGATGACCGCTGTGCATTGCGACCAGTTGATCGCAGAAACGCGACGCCATGTTGATGTCATGCAGGACGATAACCACGCTCAACCCCAATTCGTGCGAGAGGCGGCGAATCAGCTCGAGCACCTCAACCTGATGCGCGATATCGAGTGCCGAGAGCGGCTCATCGAGCAGCAGGAAGTCGCTTTCCTGGGCCAACAGCATCGCCAGCCAAACCCGCTGGCGCTCACCCCCAGACAAGCTGTCGACCGGTCGGTCGGCAAACTCCTCCGTCTGCGTCATCTGCATGGCCGCCTCGACCCGACGACGATCATCAACGCCAAAGCGTCCCAGCAACCCGTGCCAGGGATAGCGGCCGAACCCCACCAGTTCGCGGGCGGTCAGATGGCCGGTCGAGGGCGGATGCTGGGGCAGATAGGCGACACGGCGGGCGAATGCCCGCGCGCCCCAATCGCCGACCGGCGCGCCCTCGAAACACACCGACCCCGACGATGGCGCCTGCTGTCCCGCCAGCAACTTGAGCAGCGTCGATTTACCGGAGCCATTGTGGCCGATCAACCCGACCACCTCTCCCGGCTCGAAGCAGGCATCCACCGGGCCGAGCACCTGGGTGCCGCCGGCGACGAACGTGGCTCCGCTCACCTCGAACATCAGCCGTGCCCCCGGGCCGGCTTGGCCGACCGACAGGCCAGCGGGCAGTTCTCGCAGTAGTCGTATTCCTCCAGCCGATAGCGAATACAGCAGACTCGACGCAGTCGCTGCGGCGTCGTTGATCCCTCGGTTAGACGATAAGTCACGGGCCGATGCAACCGATTGCGCACGCCGGCCAGGCGCGGTGTGTCGAGAAACTGCCGTGCCTGGGCCAGGCGATCCGGACAGGTGACGGGATGATCGGCCAGGCGCGTGAGCACATGCTCGACGAGATTGCCCGCGTTGCTCCAGAACACGTTGACCGAGGCGCCGGAATGACGAGCGAGGGCAGCCACGGCATCGCCGAGATCCTCGGAAACCAGCTGCGTCAATAATCGATCAACGGAAACGCGCTGGCTTGGGGCCAGCGTCGAGCGGAGCCACAGTCGCTCGGCACGCCCGCCCTGGGTAAAACGAATGCCCCAGTCGCCAGACTGGCGGGTCAGCGAATAGCCGTCCAAGACCATGACGGCAACCGTTGGCGATAACCAGGCATGAAACAGCCACTTGGACCATTGCGAGGCGATCGCACGCCGATCGCCGTTCGAATAGGCGGTGGCAAAACGCTCCAGAAGGGCATCGACGGCCGAGCCATCCAGCAAGGCTGAACCCGACACGTCGCCCGTCCCCACCAGGTTCACCGGCCGCGGAATCTCCGCCAGGGCGCCGGTGAACATCAGCTCCTCCTGACGCGGGACCGGGGAATGACCATGCCGCCCCACACCAACCGGCGACTGCACCGAGATTGCCTGCATGTCGTTCTCCCACCCTGACGGCCGTGCGATGGCGCGAGCCCCGTGATTCGATTGCCGGATCGTATCGAATCACCTGTACGGATGCAAACCATTCGCATTACGTTTATCCATTGCGACGATTCCCACCGCCTCTCTCGGATCGCGCGAGATGGGAGCGGGTCAGCGCACGACAGTGGAAACACGCTCGCCTGCCTACACTTGGGCAACCATGCGGGGAAATCGCCGTGCCATGAACGCCATCACTCGCCACCCGATCCGTTCGCTGGTCGTCGCGCTCGCGGCCACCATCATGGGGTTCGTGCTGCTCGCCGTCGTTGCGGCATGGTTATGGCCCGCCGACGAATTGCGAGAGCGCATCACGCAGCTGGCCAGCGACCGGCTGGCGCTGCCGGTTCACGTTGACGGCGATGTCGCGCTGCGATTCTGGCCCTCCCCTACCATCCAGGCGACTGAGGTGAGAATCGGGCCGGCGTCCGGCGATGACCCGATCAGCGAGGTTGCGGCAATCCGCCTGTCCATGCGCTGGTGGCCTCTGGTCAGCGGTCACCTGGTGCCGGAGACCTTGCAGCTGGATGCCCCGGTTGCGCGCCTGACGCCGGGCATCTTCGAGGCCTTGGCCGCGCGTGGCCCACCGACCGGTACTGGACGAGGCGATCAAATCGAGCCGTTGGATCTTCAGATCCGCGATGGCGAGGTCCATTGGCGCACCCCGGCGGGGGATCGGGAGGTATCGATCGAAGGCCTCGACCTGGACCTCAACAACCTGAAGTGGCAGCCGGTGGCCGGAGGGGAGCACCCGCTGGCGGGTGTGTCGCTGGACCTGACGGCCTCGGCCGAGGCCGTACGTATCGATGCCCTGGCGCTGTCGGACATGACCCTGTCGGGGTCCGGGGAGGACGGGATGTTTGCCACCGACGACTGGCAACTGACCTTTCTCGACAGCCGGGGGAACGGCAATGCCACGCTGGATTTCCGCACTGCGCCAGCGGAAACCACGCTCGACCTTGCCTTCGACTCCTTGCAACTTGCCAAGCTGCCGGCGCAATGGGCACCCGCCGGCAGTGTCTCCGGCCGCGTCGACCTCAGCGCCTCACTGAAAAGCAACGGGGGACTCGGTTCGCTGCTGCGCCACCTGCAGGGCGAGGTTAAGCTGAGCGGCCGGGACTTGCGACTGCGCGGGGTCGACCTCGACGCGGAACTGGCCGATTACCGGCGTACCCAACGGTTCAGCCTGGTGGATGCGGGCGCCGTCATCTTCCTCGGCCCGGCCGGGTTACTGGCAACGAAGGGATCCGATTTCGTGCGGTTGCTGGACGGGGCGCAGGACAAGCAGACCCGGGTGGTCCATCTGGTCTCCGACTGGACCATCCAGGAGGGCACCGCCCGGACCCGCGACGTCGCGCTGTCGACCCCGCACAACCGTGTCGCGGCCCGGGCCTCGCTTGATCTGCCGTCACGACGGATCAACCAGGCCACCGTGGCGGTCGTGGATCAGCAGGGCTGCCCGGTCGTGACACAGGCCGTCCACGGCAGCTTCGATGCGCCCCAGGTCGAGGAGCCCAACCTGGTCAAAGCCCTTTTCGGCGCACCGATCGGCCTGTTGAAACGGGGGCTGGCCGCGATTTCCCGGGGCGATGAAAGCTGCGAGGTCTTCTATGCCGGCTCCGTCGCCGCACCTTCCAATTGAGACACGTCGGACTGGCAACAGACACCGTGTTTGACCCCTGAACGACCATGGCCGAGCCACGCTTTCTCTGCGATGAAATGCTGCAACGACTGGGGCGCTGGTTGCGCGCCGCCGGCTTTGACACCGCCATCGCCGCGTCCGGCAGCGACGACCGGGTGCTGGTCGAGCAGTCACGTAACGAGGAGCGCTGGCTGATCACCCGCGACCGGCATCTCGCGCGTTTTCGCAATGGCGACGGCCGCATCGTGCTGCTCCAGTCCAACGACACCCCGGGGCTTGCCGCCGAGTTGAGCGAGCGCTTTCAAATCGACTGGCTGCATCGGCCCTTCTCACGCTGCCTCGACTGCAATACGCCGCTGCGCCCCGCCACCGTGGATCAACTCAAGGAGGTCCCTCGCGAGGCACTAGCCATCGACCCGACCGCCTGGTACTGCCCCACCTGCGACAAGGTGCTCTGGCGAGGCAGCCACGTGCGCCGCATGCGTCACACGCTGGAGAAGTTCGATCGCGGTGAGTGGGTTGTCGCGAAGGAATAAAGCGGCTCCGGCACACAGGCGGCCGCCATGGGCGCCGACCGGGGCAGCATCTGCCCATTACCATGGAGACGGCTCGGCCCGACGAGGAGTGAGACGGGGGGCGAACCGCTCATCGACCTTGCGCCGCGACCGGCGCACCGCCAGCTCGATAACCAGAGCCCAGAACAGACGCATCGGCACCTCCAGACGACCGATCAGGGAGCGATCATTTCATCAGCCAGCGGACGGCCTCATCCCGCGACGTGAAGTAGCTCACGTCCCCCGAGACGAACCACGAACCGAGCCGCGCGGCCCATTCCTGCCAACGTCGATCGCCCCAGATCGCAATCTTCTCGAAGGCCGGGCCGTGACGAAGCCCCAGACGAAAATCGTCCCAAAGCGCCCGGGGCTCCCAGCCCTCCAATTCGGTCGCATCGACGAGCGCATGCACCCGCGGGTGCGTCACGCCGGCCAAAGCCGCCTCGATCATGGGCGTGATCTCGTCATAATCGGCATGGGTAAGCCGCCCAATGGCCTTGAGAAAGAGAAAAACCGCCTCACCCTGCCGCTCGACACCGATGTAGAGCCCATGTCGATCTTCGCTCATGAAAGCACTCCCCACAGCCGCAACGTAAATGGCCAATCAGACGAGCGGGCACGCTGAACGCAACCACCACCGTATAACTCAAGCGTAGACGGGAAGGGAGCGACTTGATGGCCACCCGCCCCGCTGCCGGACACGGCGCGGGAGGCACCAACCCGCCCGGCAGCGCCCTCTTGTCTCACGCGGCCCGGCTGCGCGGAGACGAAGGCTCGCCAGGCCGCCTTGATCGACTCATCGACTCATCGACGATGATCGGCACCAGCGGCTAATGGCACGCCTGACGGGCATCCGTTTGGGACCGGCACGGGTTATCCTGATGGCTGGCCTCGCCTTCTTACCTCCGTGTTGCCAGGAGAGCACGTGCAGACCCCGGAAAATCGCATCCGCCAGCTGGAAGCCGCCTTCGCCAACGAGCGAACTCGAGCGAACCATCTCTATGAGGAGATGTTCACCCGCAACGCGGCGCCGAAGCTGCTCATCGCCGCGGACTCCGGGCGGATCATGGATGCCAATCCCGCGGCAGTCTCCTTCTACGGGTACGACCGCGACGCGCTGCTCTCACTGAATATCGGCGACATCAACGCCGCGACCGGCGCGGAGGTTGCCCGCGAGCGCCAGCGCGCCAGGGATGAAGAGCGCCGCTACTTCCGCTTTCGCCATCGGCTCGCGAGCGGCGAATTGCGGGACGTGGAGGTCTATACCGGACCGATGACCGTCGACGGTGTCGACTGCCTGCACTCGATCATCCACGACGTCACCGAGACGCGCCGCTACCAGGAGCGCCTCGAGCACTTCCGCGACATCTTCGAGTCGCTACCGATCGGCGTGTACGAGAACGGCCCCGGCCACGACGGCCACTTCTCCGCCATCAATCCCGCCATGGTCGAGCTGTTCGAGGCCGAGAGCGCCGAGCAGCTGATGGCCACGCCCACCGCCCAGCTCTACGCCAATCCGGCCGACCGCAAGACGTTCTCGGACAAGCTCCTCGAGGCCGGCCAGCTGCACGACGAGGTCCTGCACCTGCAGACGCTCAAGGGCAACCCGATCGAGGTCTCCCTGACGGCCATGGTCCGCGACACGGATAATGGCAGCGTCCTCTTCGGCGGCGTGATGACGGACATCACCGAACAGCAACGCACCCGCCGGCACCTGGTGGAAAGCGAGATCCGGCATCGCAGCATCCTCAACGCCATGAGCGAAGGGGTGGTGCTGCAGGGCCGCGACGGCGAAATCATCGAGGCGAATCCGGCGGCACGACAGATACTGGGGCTGGACGACCCCGAGCTGATCGGGCGGAGCTCGGAAGACCCGACCTGGCAGGCGATCCACACCGATGGCTCACCCTTCCCGGGTGATAGGCATCCGGCCATGGTCAGTCTGCGTGAGGGCATCTCGGTGCGCGAACAGGAGATGGGCCTGCCGCGTCCGGACGGCCGGATGCGCTGGCTGCGCATCAACAGCGAACCGTTGTTCCTCGGTGACGGCGAGACAGCAACCGCCGCCGTCGCCACCTTCACCGACGTGACCGAGCGCTTCGAGGCCCGCAAGCGGCTGGCGGAGAACGAGGCGCGCTACCGCGATCTGGTCGAAAGCCAGCCGCAGATCGTGCATCGCTACCTGCCCGACACCACCATCACCTTTGCCAATGGCGTGTTTGCCCAGATGATGGGCACCGAGCCGGAAGAACTGGTCGGCTACCGCTGGATCGAGTCGGCAGAACCGGAGTCCCGTGACGAAATCCTGGCCAATCTGCACCAGCTCACGCCGGCCAACCCGGTCAATGACCATGAAAATGCGCTGACCGATGCCAAGGGGCAACGACGCTGGATTCACTGGACCAATCGCGGCTTTTTCGATGACAACGGCAAGCTGGTCGAACTGCAGGCTGTCGGGGTCGACCTGACCGAACGGCGCAAACTCGAGGAGCAGCAAAAGCAGCTGACCGAGATCATCGACGCACTCCCGGACCTGGTGGCGATCGCCACCGCCGACGGCCGCCCCTTCTACTACAACCGCGCCGGACTAAAGCTGCTCGGCATCGACTCGGTCGAGGCCCAGCACGGAACGCACGCCCGTGACCGGCACCCGCCCTGGGCGCTGTCAATCATTGAAGGCACCGCCCAGCCCACCGCTCGCGAGACGGGCTGGTGGCAGGGCGAGACGGCCTTTCTCGACTGGCACGGCAACGAGATCCCGGTGCTGCAGACGATCATCGCCCACTTCGATCCCGACGGCGAACTAACCCGGTACTCGACCATGATGCGGGACCTGCGGGGCCAGAAGGCCCGCGAATCCCATCTGCGCCAGCTGACCGCGATCCTCGAGGCGACCCCCGACTTCATCTCCCTGGCCGAGCCGGACGGCAAGGTGCTCTACGTGAACAGCGGCGGGCGTCGCCTGCTCGGCCTGCCCGAACGCAGCCACGG
Organism: Guyparkeria halophila; assembly: GCF_034479635.1. Lineage (NCBI taxonomy): Bacteria > Pseudomonadati > Pseudomonadota > Gammaproteobacteria > Chromatiales > Thioalkalibacteraceae > Guyparkeria > Guyparkeria halophila. The sequence goes on along the minus strand of NZ_CP140153.1, from coordinate 1,065,267 downwards.
CCACGTGGAGAACGAGGTGCATACCCACATGGCCTTTGAGGCGGGTGTCTGGGCGCATCCCGACTGGGCCGCCAAGCTGATCCAGGAGAAAGGCATCCCCGAGGCGATCCGCAGCGGGCAATGGGAAGGCGAGACCGCCCTGCTCACCGCCTCGGGAGAGGAGCTGCCCGTCTCGCAGGTGATCCTCGCCCACCATGACGAAGACGGCCGACTGCAACGACTCTCGACCATCATCCGCGACATCAGCCGCCACAAGACCCTCGAGCGCGCCCTGGAACGCCGCCAGCACACGCTGGAACGGCTGCAGCGCATCACCGCCTCCAACGACGACCTCGACACCCGCCTGCACAAGCTGTTGACCCTGGGTGCCGAGTCGCTGGGCCTGCCCTTCGGCATCATCAGCCAGGTGCGCGGCGAAGACTACTGGGTACGCAATGCCGTCTCGCCCGGCGATGTGGTCAAGCCCGGCACCCATTTCCCGCTCGGCGAGACCTACTGCGTGCATACCCTTGCCGCGAATGCGCCGACAGGATTCCACCAGGCCGGCAAATCGGAACTCCGCCACCATCCCTGCTATCGCAACCAGCGGCTCGAGTCCTACCTCGGCGCGCCGGTGACCGTGGGCGACCACGTCTACGGCACGCTCAACTTCTCCCGCGCCGAGGCACGCGAGCCGTTCACGCCCTACGAATGGCAGCTGATCTCGCTGATGGCGCAATGGGTGAGCTACGAGCTGACACGCGATGCCGACCGGCGGGCACTGGAAGCCGAACGCAATCGCTTTATCGGCGGGCCGACCGTGGTCCTGGGCTGGCGCTGGGAGACCGGCAGCCCGATCACCTACGTCTCGCCCAACGTGCGCTCGGTCTTCGGCTACGAGCAGGCCGACCTGGTCGGGCAGCACTATCTCGATCTGGTCCATCCCGGTGATCGCCACGAGTGCAGCCGGCAAATCAAGATGCTGGCGGCCTCGGACTCGAACCAGGTCGAACGGGAATACCGACTCCGGGACGGTAACGGTGGGTACCGCTGGGCGCACGACTTCGTGGTCGCCGAACGCGACGCCAACGGCGAGGTGGTGTCCCTGAGCGGCTACCTGCTCGATGCCACCCACCGCCGGGAACTGGAGGCCGACCAGCGCCTGCTGGCCATCGCCTTCCAGACCGGCCAGGCGCTGATGCTGCTGAGCCCCGACTGGCGTATCCAGCGGGTCAACGATGCCTTCACCCGCCTGACCGGCTACGCCGCCGACGAGGTGATCGGCCGCGAACCCGGCTTCCTCGACTCGGCGAAGCACGGCGAGGATCTCGCCGACCGGCTGGCCGACAAGCTCTCCCGGCAAGGCTGCTGGGAGGGCGAGGTACACCGCTGCCGCAAGGACGGGGGCGATATCCCGCTTTGGGAATCGGTGTGTGCGGTGACCAACACTGCCGGCGACGTCGAGCACTACGTCTCGGTCTTCCACGACATCAGCGAGCAGAAACGCGTCGAGCGCGAACTGGAGCACATGGCCTCGCACGACCGCCTCACCGGCGCGTTCAACCGCGGGCGGATCTACGAGCTGCTCGACGCCGCCGAGATCGCCCGGCAGCGCTACGGCACGCCGTTTTCCGTGCTGATGTTCGACATCGACCACTTCAAGCGGATCAACGACACCTTCGGCCACCAGGCCGGTGACGCGGTGCTGATCGAGCTGTCGCGCCGGGTACAGGACCTGTTGCGCCTGACCGACCAGTTCGGTCGCTGGGGCGGCGAGGAATTCCTCATCATCGCCACCCACACGCCGATCAACGGCGCGATGAAGCTGGCCGACCGCATCCGCGCGACCATCGGCGACTCGCCCTTCCCCGACGTGGGCGAGGTCACCGTGAGCATCGGCGTCGCCGAGATGCGCGACGGCTTGACCACCAAGACGCTGGAGGCCCGTGCCGACCAGGCCCTCTACGAGGCCAAGGATGCCGGACGCAATCGCGTGCACGTCGCACGCCCCTAACCGCCAGCGCTCCGAATAACGCCCCCGTATAGCAGGACAACGACCGCCACTGCGGGACGACGAGCAGGTCATGCCTCCCCGGGCATTCCCGACGCCGGACGTGACATCACGCGACGCGATGAACTAGAACTCAGGGGGAGAAGCCGACACCACGTGCCAGTCGCCCGTCACCGCTGGGCGACTCGGCCCGCAAGCCGACACAGCGGCCTACCGGGCCAATGGGAAACGGAGATTCGTCATGCGCATCACGCCATCCCGCCTCCTGGCCATGCTGGCCATGCTGGCCGCACCACTCACCCTGGCGGCCTGCACCGTCTACGGCGCCCCCGCCACCGACCGGCCCTATGGCCATCTCAACGGCGTGCTCGCTGCGGACGCACCGATCCTGTTCGTCCCCGTGGGCGTCAACGACCACGACTGCACCCTGTACACCAAGAAACCCCTGCGCGAGGGCACATTCGTGGATACGGGCATCTGGTACCGCACGGCCGACGATCGGTTCGTGATGCATGCCGACCGCTGCGTGCCGGATGTCCTCGCACCGAACCGGAGGGAATGATCATCCACCCGGCCACACGCCTGCCCCTGGCAGGCTTGTCCATGGCCTCGACCCGCGGCTTCGCGACATGAAATCTGGACAAGTTGCTGCTCGGCGGGCCGCTGGATTCCCGGCAATGGGGACCGGTCGCGATCTAGGGAAACTCTGCCCGATTCGACAGCGCCCGACCTGTGACCCGATGTGTTGACACGGCAGCCATGGGCGGCGCCTGCGTCACCCGCCGGCGACCTTCCTGCGCGGCGAACGGGTGGTTGCAAGGGCGGAGTGAGTCTCCCTCATGCACTAGACTCGAGCCCCTTAATTCCCACCACCGGGCCGATGCCCCCGGACCGAGTCCACCCCGATGGACCCCCGGCGGTCTCAGGACCCTCTCGAGGACCGAAACCCTGGGCTTGATCACGACCATCGCCACGGCGGCATTGATTGCCTCCTTGCTCATGGTGGGCCTGCTGGCCGGGTTAAACCGATATCTGCACCGAAGCCTCGCCGCGCCTCGGGAGCCGTTGCGGGGGTCGCTCGGTGACCACGGTCTGACCGGGAAGACCGTGCGTATTTCGACCCGCAAAAGCCGCCAGCTGACAGGCTGGTGGCTGCCGGGTCACGCCGCTGGCGGCTCGATCGTGATCGCGCACGGCTGGGGCACGAACCGGGAAGTGATGTTGCCGCTGGCACGTCCACTGCAAGCCGAAGGCTGGAATGTCCTGCTCTTCGACATGCGCAATCACGGCGAAAGCGACGGCGATGACTTTTCTTCCATGCCACGGTTTGCCGAGGACATCGAGGCGGCGGTGGACTGGATCCGCGCCCAGCCGGGACACGCCGACCAACCGGTGGGACTGCTGGGCCACTCGGTCGGCGGGGCCGCCGCGCTTCTGGCCGCTTCCCGACGCGACGACATCGCCGCGGTGGTGAGCCTCTCCACTTTCGCCCATCCGGCGGACATGATGCGCCGGTGGCTCAAGTGGAAGAAACTGCCCTTCTTTCCCGTCGGCTGGTACGTGCTGCGCTACGTCGAGCGGGTCATCGGCCATCGCTTCGACGCCATCGCGCCGATCCACACCCTCCCTCGCATCCGGTGTCCGGTGCTGCTCGTGCACGGGCGGGACGACCCGGTCATCCCGGCAGCCGATGCCGAGCGTCTCCATGCCCATCGCGGCACCACGCCAACGACACTGCGCCTGCTACCCGGACAACACGACCTCAGTGAACACCTCGAAACCCACTTCTCGACCCTGCACGACTTTCTCGAGCAGGCGGTTGCCTGCCGGGAAAGCACGGATCGGAGGGCAGCAACAGGGCGTCCATCGACGCCAACCCGTTGAAATCATGAGCTAGGGAACCTCTGCACGATTCGATGGCGCCTCTGGCTGGCGGGTTTGTTCGCAATCAAGGCGCCGTGCCGAAGGTGGGCTTCATTGCCCGGCGAGGGACGGCAACGCCGAGTGCGGGCAAACCCGCCAGCCCCGTCCGGGCGGGCCGACAAGGACCCGTTTGCGGCGTTGCAGTCCTTGTGAAGGAGCCCCGCCATTCACGGCGGACTGCGCCTTGCAACTGGGCCCTTGGCGGTCCCGCAGAGGCACTATCGAATCGTGCAGAGGTTCCCTAGGCAAGGTCATCCAGCCCGGCAGGTCGTTCGCCGGCTGACATTCCTGCCCGGGTGGCAATCGCGACCTACGTCCCCGACGCCACGCCGGCGCCACCCTGCCCTCGCGACCAGTCGAGCCGGATGTCCCAGTCGTAGCGGTACTCCTCGTCCAGCGGTGACAGGCTGGGGTCCACTTCCTCGTAGACGTTTTCCGGCGGTGTCACCGTCGCATCGCGTCCGTGGATGAAGCTCTGCTCGTCGACGATCACCCGGTAGGCCTTGTTCAGGCGCAGCGCGCGCTCGGGTGACGGGGTGATCAGGGTGTGGACGTCGGCGGCCTCGACCTTCTCGCGGTCGACCTCGCCCTCGTCGGTGAACCAGCGGGCCTGCATTTCCGGGTTGTTGCGGAATTCGCTGCCACCACCGACGCGCTCGAAGTAGGTCAGGATCTCGCCGTCGATCTCGCCGACGTTGGGCGCGTCCGCCATGCCCTTGAGATCAAGGTAGCCCCAGCCCTCGGTGCCGGTGACTTTGCGCGGGAAGGCGAAGGTCTGGTCGAGGGTGGCACCGATGGTGCTGTGGCAGCCCATGCAGAAGAGCTGCTCCTCCTTGGTCTGCGGCCGCAGCTCGCCCTGCTTGTCCTCGATGAAGCCGAGCACCAGCCAGCCGAACTCGTTTTTCAGTCCGTGACCGGTATCGGCAAAGCCCGCGATCACATCACCCTCGTGCTCGTGGCCATGCTCCTCGTCATGATCCTCGCCGTCGCGCCCTTCGTCGCCGTGGTCATCGTGCTCGTCCCCTCCCCCGTAGATCTCGCGCAGCTCCTCGCGATCATGGAAGGCAAGCTTTTTCATGTACCGCACTTCCTTCATGCGTGGGGTGTGCGTGATCTCGCCGTCATCGGTGACGCCCACATAACGCACCGTGTGCAGGAACTGGATGCCCTCGGGATAGAGCATGGTCGCCACCGGCACGTCGCTGGCATCGCCGACGTAATGATCGGGACGCAGGAGGCTCGTCACCACGCTGCGCTCGCCGTCACCGTTGAGGTCGGTGCAGATGGCGTTCTCGTCCACCGGCAGGCTCTCGATCTCGGGGAGGTCCTTGATCGCCGCCTCCAGGATGGCGAGGTTGGCGCGGTAGGCATCGACGGAGTAGCCGCCCTCGCCCCGGCAGTCTTCAGCCTGACGGAATGCCTCCGGCAGGCGCAGCATGACGTCATCGGTCGAGCCGTTGGTCGGCCAGAAGGTGCTGGGCAACGGTTTGTAGTTGAACGCGACCCAGCCACTGCCGTCGCGCGCGAAACCGTGCTCGTCGAATGCCCCGTCGGCGAGCTGCAAGTCGTCGAGGTCGGGGACAAACCCTTCCCAGCCCATGGACTTAAGCCGGCCGGCCAACGCGGAGTAGTTGTCTTCGGCGATGTAGTCGCGGATCTCCTCGTCGCTGATCGCGGCGACCTCATCGGAGCGATCCGTGAACAGGTTCGACCAGCGGTTGGTCATGGCGAAATCCGAGAAGTCGTATTCGGCCTGGAGCCTGGCGTCCTGCATGAAGTTCGGACGGTTCGTGTCCTGGTAGCTCTGGTGGCAGGTAAAGCAGGGGTTGAAGCGCCCGTCGGTGCGCGTGTAGCACTGGGGCGGGATCAAGGCCTCGTGGTTTTCGACGCCTTTAAGCGACAGGCCTTTCACATCGTCGTCGGCATGGGCCGCAAGCGACAAGCCGGCCAAGCTGGCCAGACTGGCAAGAAGGATCACGGAAATCGGGCGAGAAAGGCTCATCGAAACACCTCGTTGTCTGCAAGAACACCCAGAGCGAGTGCGAACCACCGGCGGTCATCGGCCTGATCGTGACCTGGACATGCCCTGGCGCGCGCAATAGATCCCTCTTATGCTACCCGCCATCGTGGCTGATGGACATGCCTAGGTCGGGCTGGCGTGGGCCGATTTCACGTGGGCATCTGGTTGAGAGCAGTCCGGCACCCCGCCGAAACGGGGGAGTCGATGGTGCATCCTCCACTTCATGGGCAACAGATCCGTTTGCCCGACCGCCATGACTGATGTGGCCACTGACAATGCTCGAGTTGCGTCGCCCCGAGGGAGGCACACCTCGTGTGGATCGGTGGCAAGTGGCCACCGCCCTGGGCGACCAAGCTCCACAAACCACGTCAGCCCTTCAGGCTGGCCCAGTGCGAGAGACTGGCCCCGGGCGAGCCACATGAAAAGCGACCGTGTCTGCCACAATTGCCAAGATGAACGCATCGACTCGGGATGGCACGACAATGACGTACACAGCGTTGCGAAAAGGCGAGGTAAGGCTGCTCGACGGCGCGACCGGCACCGAGCTTGAAAAACGCGGCGTGCCGATGAGTTCAGGCGCGTGGAGTGGCCCGGCCGCCCTGGACCATGCCGATGTCCTGGAACAGATCCACCGGGACTACATCGATGCCGGGGCCGACATCATCACGGCGAACACCTACGCCACCTCGCGCGCCCTACTCGAGATGGACGGCCTGGGCGACCAGTTCGAAACGATCAACCGCTCCGCGGTTCACGCCGCCCAGCGGGCCCGGGACAAGTCCAATCGCCCGGACGTACTCGTCGACGGCTCGTTGTCCCACCGTGGTCCGATCGCTACAGGCTCGGCCCGGCCCAACAGCGGCGCGGCCATCGGCCTCGAAAAGATGGCCCGCGCCCTGCGCGAACAGGCTCGACTGCTCCGCGATGAGGGCTGCGACCTGCTCCTGCTGGAAATGCTGTACGACCCGGAACGTATGCCGCTGGTCTTTGCCGCGGCCGCGGAGAGCGGCCTGCCGGTCTGGGCCGGGTTCTCGGCCCGGCGCGGCGATAAAGGCGAGGTGCTCGGGTTCGGGCCCGGCGCGGATGTCCCGTTCGCCGAAATCGTCTCGATCCTGGACGATTGGCCAGTCGACGCGGCCGGCATCATGCACACGCCCGCCAACGTGGTCTCCGATGCCCTGACCATTCTGCGCCCATCCTTTGCCGGCCCACTCATGGCCTACCCCGATTCCGGGTACTTCAAATCCCCTCACTGGCAATTTGAGGACGTGATCGAACCCCATGAGCTGCGCCGGTACGCCGAAGAATGGGTTGAAGACGGCGCGCAGATCCTGGGTGGCTGTTGCGGCCTGTCGCCGGAGCACATCGCGGCCCTCGCGCCACTCAAGCGAGGACCGTCGCCTGAAAACGGATGAATCCACACGCCAAAGCTGGTTGCCACCCCGTTTTCAATAGGTAAAACCTTGTGTGCGCTCGCGGTAATAGCATTCGCTCGACCGGGCGACGAAGCCGCCTTGCTCCCCTCATTAAGCAAGTTCGACACCACCGCGAACAGCCAATCGCCGCGGCGCCCCTTCGGCAAGCGACGGAACCGGGCCAGCCGCCAGCCTTAGAGAAGGGCGCCACGAAATGGCCAACACCTCGGCGGGCGTCGGGTCGATCGGGAAATACCAAGTGATAGACTCGGGCTTTCTGCCCCGGACCGGGTCGCGCGGCTCGGGGATGTGGGACCCGCATGGGGCACCACCAGCCATTGCCCTTGGATTGAAGCGCTGGAGGAGAAACGAATGACGTACGTCGTGACCGAGAACTGCATCAAGTGCAAATACACGGACTGTGTCTCCGTGTGCCCCGTCGATGCCTTTTGCGAGGGGCCCGAGATGCTGGTGATCGACCCGGAGGTCTGTATCGATTGCGACGTCTGCGTCGCCGAATGCCCGGCCGGGGCAATCTTCGACGAACACGACGTCCCCGAGGACCAGGCCGATTTCATCGAACTCAACAGCCGGCTGGCCGAACAATGGCCCACGATCTCGGAGATGAAAGACCCGCCGGCCGACGCCGAGCAGTGGGACGGCGTACCCGGCAAGCGCTCCTATCTGGAGTGATCGCCTTACCGATGCGCCCGTTCGGCGCTCTGGGTTCGCCATGACGGGGAGTGACTGACTTTTAACCGGCGGCGTCGGGGCGCTCGGATCGAATCGGCCCCCAGGGAAACTCTGCACGATTCGATAGCATCTCTGGCTTGCGGGTTTGTCCGCAACCAAGGCGCCGGACCGAAGGCGGGCTCATTGCCCGTCAAGGGACGGCAACGCCGAGTGCGGGCAAACCCGCAAGCCCGATTCGGGCGGGCCGCCAAGGGCCCATCTGCGGCATTGCCGTCCTTGTAAAGGGCGACGGTCCTTCACGGTGAACGGCGCCTTGCATCTGGACCCTTGGCGGTTCCGCAGAGACGCTATCGACTCGTGCAGAGTTTCCCCAGCAAATGGGCTTGCTGGCCACCTTCTCACGTCAAATAGCGCACCAGGGTTGCCGAAAGGACACGGCGACCCATCGAGAAACCGAGATTGAACCCATGCAAAACATGAACGCAAAAGCGTTGGCCGCCTGGCTCGACGACGAAGCCAGTCCCAGCCCGCTGTTACTCGACGTACGAGAGCCGTGGGAGTACCAGCTCTGTCATATCGACGGCTCATCGAGCGTGCCGATGAGCACCGTTCCCGCCAATGTCGGGCAGTTGGACAAGGACAAGCCAATCGTGTGCATTTGCCACCATGGCATGCGCAGCATGCAAGTCGCCTTGTTCCTGGAACAGCACGGATTCGCCCACGTCATAAACCTCACGGGCGGCGTGGATGCCTGGGCGACGCAAGTCGATAGCAACATGCCCACCTATTGACGATTGCCTGTCGCTCGATAAGGCAACCCGCGAACCCGACCGGCCAGGCCACACCACTCGGCCATACCACTCGGCCGCACCACTGCGCCGTTCGTCACCAGGCACACCCGGAGACCGCATGACCCAGGAACACATGACCCAGGAATACCTGTCTGAAAAGCCCACTGGCATCTCAAGCCTTGAGGAGCTCGCCGGCGTCGCCGACTACTCCCTGTTGAGAACGCTGAAACGCGATCCGGATGCCACGAGCGACGGCATCGACCACGCACCGCGACAGGTGTTCTCCGGGCATTACGTCCCCGTCAAGCCGACGCCGATCGAAAATCCGGAATACGTCGCCCACGGCCGACAGCTTTTCCGTGACCTGGGCTTCGACGAGCATCTGGCTCAGTCGGACGGGTTCGTCCGCCTGTTTTCCGGCGACCTCTCGGTCGTCCCCGAGACGATGAGCCATGTCGGTTGGGCCTCTGGCTACGCCCTTTCCATCTATGGCACGGAATTCGACCGCCAATGCCCGTTTCAGACCGGCAACGGCTACGGCGATGGTCGCGCCATCTCCGTACTCGAGGTCGTGACCCGCGGCCAACGATGGGAGATGCAACTGAAAGGGGCGGGTCGCACGCCCTATTGCCGGGGCGCGGATGGACGAGCGGTCTTGCGCTCCAGCGTTCGCGAATTCCTCGCTCAGGAGCACATGCGCGCCCTTGGGGTACCCACATCGCGCTCATTGAGCCTGTATGTATCCAAAACCGAAACCGTCGATCGGCCCTGGTACTCGGATGGCAGCGAGTCCATGAACCCCGACACGCTGGTGAGGGAACCCGTCGCCATCTCCACCCGTGTGGCGCCTTCGTTCATCCGGGTCGGCCAGCTGGAACTCTTCAGTCGGCGCGTTCGCAAGCAGGCTCACTCGAAAGCCCGGGAAGAACTCGAAACGCTCGTCGCGCACCTGATCGAGCGGGAATATGCCGATGAGGTTGACCAACAGACGGGCCTCCACGAGCAAATCATTTCGCTCGCGCTCGCCTTCCGAGATCGGCTCACCTCCCTGGTCGCCGACTGGATTCGCGTCGGCTACTGCCAGGGCAACTTCAACAGCGACAACTGCGCGGCCGGGGGCTTTACGCTCGACTATGGTCCGTTCGGGTTTTGCGAGGTCTTCGACCTGCACTATCAACCATGGACCGGGGGCGGGCGTCATTTTTGTTTTTCCAACCAGCCTGCCGCCGCGGAACGCAATTTCCGCACGTTCTGCACGGCACTGCGCCCGCTGCTGGATGACGATCAGGAAGCCAACCAGCAGCTCAACGCGATTCAGGGCGCATTTGCCAAGGTGATGGGCGAGAAACTGGAACGGATGTGGGCAAGCAAACTGGGCCTGGCGGCGGTCGACGCCGAGTTGTTTGTCGAACTGCAAACACTGATGACAACGACCCCGGTCGACTACACCCTCTTCTTCCGTGAGCTTTCGGCGGTTCCCAACAGCATCGAGCCGCTCAAGAAGAGCTTCTATGCCGATCTCGAGGCCCCAACCGTTACAAGCAACCCCTCTGCGAAAAACACCCAGGCAACCGACGAGCGCTGGTCGGAGTGGCTGGCCAAGTGGCGAGCACTCGTAGGTGTCGACGATGCCACCAAGTCGGCAACCGAGCTGGCCCAAACGCGCGACGAGATCTCGACGGCCATGAAACGGGTCAACCCGAAATACACGTTGCGAGAGTGGTTTCTCGTGCCCGCGTATCGACAAGCGGCGGCCGGCGATTATTCGCAGATCAGAGAACTGCAGGACGTGATGACCAAGCCATACGACGAGCAGTCAAACGAGGTGGAGGAAAAATACTACCGCCTCAAGCCATCATCGCTGTTCAATGTCGGCGGGGTCTCCCATTACAGCTGCTCATCGTGACGGGGGTGGGCGTTGATGCCACGGTGATGCGCCCTTTTTGACGTGTCGGTGGCCGCCACCTTAGCGACTGATCACGGAAGTGGAAACGAAGTCGTTTAGCTCCTCGGCACCGACCTTGTCCGCCGTGCCCGCAGGCACGGAAGCGAGCATCGTGGAGTTGATCATACGGGACGCCGAGTCGTCAGGCGTCAGAATCGTCGCGGTATGCAGCGTGCCCTGCCATGCCGGTTGCGACTCGGAGTAGCTCGCACACGAGTTGTTGATGCAAACGATTTGATAGTCGGTTTTGGAAAAGCAAGGAACGCGCGTTGTATAGGGCCGCAACATCTCATAACCGGGCTGGAACATGGGGTTGTATTCAGCCATGAACTCCTTGGGTGAGAGTCCACGATCAAACGCGCATTTCGCGTAGTCAGATATCTCGAGCTCGGCATCGATTTCCGAAGGCTCGTAGCCGAGCATCAGCAAGGACTCACCCGGCCCGCCATCCAGATGCGGCCGTGTCGTCTCTTGCTGGTCGAAGCGTGCGGCCGAACGATACGCCAGGGTCTTGCCGGTGGTGGATTCGTGAATCGCGGCCATTGCACGCTTGAGGTCCACCATCAATTGTCGGAACGCGACGGAATCGATCTCGTGACCGAGATTGAGCACACAGAAACCCGGCTCGTCGAAATTGAGGCGACACGTGCGGCGGTAGATCTCAGCAGCGATCGACCTGACATCCAACGACAACGGACGCAGGCAAATCGAGGAGCGTGGCCACGTTCTTGGTTCACCGTTCATACGAGTTTCACACAGCTAACGAGAAGCTCACCGGCAGATCAGGCGCGCGGCGAGTCATGGATTCGAGTTGAGCGTAGTCGCGTTCAATCGGTCATTCAGGCCGCGCCTGGCAAGATCGAAAAGATGGCTGTCAAGGCCAAGATCGTGGACGCGGAAACCGGAGAAAAGCCCATCACCGGCTAGTCCGCTATCTCGGCTGCTTTGTCTCCATCCTCACGCTGGGGCTGAGACTGATTTGTGGGGCCATCGGCCGACGCACCCCGGGTTGGCACGACAAGCTTGCCGCGACCGTCGTGGTGCAGGATGACTGGCCCGATCCGGTGCGGTCTAGCCAGCCCGAGGCCGGCGATTTGGCGCAGATCAGAGAACGGCAGGACGTGATGACCAAGCCATACGCCGAGCAATGAAAAGAGGCGGAGGAAGAACACTACCGCCTCAAGCCGTCATCGCCGCTCAATGTCGGTGGCGTGTCTCATTACAGCGGCTCATCCTGACTTGGTCGTCTGAACAAGGCAGACAACCGGGGTAACGACGTCACCGGGTTGCCGCCGCCAGACTTCGGTCAGCGCCATGTCGGCCGGCTAGCGAGTGCCTAGAAAACCGGGGGATCCACAACATTGTCGGACGATTGGAAGGGCGAGAGTCATCTGAGGTTCCCAGATTGCCTCCCAACCCTCGAGTGCTCTAATACAGGGTTACCGTAATCGCCGCCATGGCTAGGAAAAAGCTGGCAATCAGGCGCTGGCGTGGGAAGGGTTCCCGCAGGACGAAGATCCCGATGAGCACCGCGATCACGATGTCCAGATTAAGCAGGGGAATCAGGGACAGCAGTGACAGGTACTTGGCCACGAACAGGACGATGCCGTAGCCGATAATATCCAGACCGGAACCCCATGCAATGTCCTTCCCATTCTCGGCGAGCTGGGACCACAGGCGTCGACCTCTGAGCCAGAATCCGACGAGCACGATCGGTGACCCGATGAGCAGGTTCCAGACGATATAGCTGAGGGGGAAGTCAGTCGCCCGGACGGCAAAAATGTCGACCGTGTATTGCGCTGCACTGGCGCCTGCAATAAGCAGGGAAAATCCAAGGCTGCGGAAATGATCGTCCTTGACGGTCCGGGTCCAAGGGACCTGAATCAGGAACCCCACCGCCAACAGCAGTATGGCCACGAAGTGATAGGGGTTGGCTGTTTCCCCGAGAATCAGAATGGCCAGGACCGCAATCAGGGTGGCTTTGAAGGCGCCTTGGGCTGGCGTAATGATGCCGAAATCACCCGTGCGATAGGCGCGGGCGAGGAAATACATAGCAAGGCTGTAGAAAAGGCTCGACAGGAGAAGATAGGGCCAGAGCGACAGAGGAAGCGCCGGAACCAGCGGCATGGCAATGGCGGCCACGATGAGCGAGACGAGGTTGACGCCAACCAGGAACGCGACGCGGTCGTTCGAGGTCTTGACGAACAACCTCTGGAAGGCGGCAAAGGAGGCCGCGAGCAGAATAAGTCCGGTGCCAATAAGTTCTGACATGAGTAACCGCCCCGTTGCTTACCGGCGGCGGGCGGTCAGCTGCGACACGATGAACAGCAGGATGACCAGTGGGAGAAAAATGGCACTTCCGGATATCAGGATTTCCAAACGGTCTGCAAATGAAAAGCCCTTCGACTCCCCGATCAGGAAATCGGCAATGTCGGTGATGAACGTTATGGACAGAACCACCGAAAGAAACATGACAAGGTGGTTCAGCCGCCGTTCGGCCCTTTCCTCCCTCTCGGCATTCACCCCCTTGATGTCCTCGACCAGGGCGTTGATGCCATCATAGAAATCACTCGTATGCTTCTCAATCTCGAGATCGTCACAGGCCTGGCGGTAGATATTGCGGCTCGTCGTGGCCGTTGACTCTTCAAACTCCTTGGGCGCCAGCAACGCTAGTCGAGTGCTACTGAGGTAGACCCGCATATCATGGTTGTTGAACCCATTGTGTTCATCCGAGGCAATCAGCTTGGCCAGCTGGCGCACATTGTGAAAGCCGCTGGCGCACTGGCTTCGCCGGGAGATCATGTAGGCAACAGGCTCCAGCTCGTTCGCCAGAACGGCAGCGTCAGAGCGATCCCCGTCTTCCTGGAGACGCTGAATGCTCCATCCAAAATAATTGGTCCAGAGTGTCCTAACCTGACCCCGCTTGGTCGGCTGTGGCGGCCGCTCGGGGCATTCGGTGCAGGCCTGCCAGTCGGTCGCTTCGCTATCGGATTGATCACCTAAGCTGACGTAGCTGCCGGAGGCCCAGGCACGCCAAGCCATTTCGCGGCGGAACATTTCGGGACTAACCTGTTTTTGGTGCTTTGATCTCCCCTGGCCTTGCAGGATGTCGAACGGCGCCACGGGGCAGTAACTGATGACTTCCTGCCGTTCCAGATCCGCAAGAATCTCATAAACGGGTTCGGACCAGTAATCGTCAGCCCTGTAGTGGTCGGTGCCAAATTTCCTCAGTTCGGTGGCACTGGTACAACTTGCGCTCACCGGAGCGGGGTGAACGATGTGTAGCACCAGTGTTCCGACAGGAAGCAGTTGAAACACCAGGTTGCATGTCTGGTCAGTAACGGGATGCCGCAGCTCGCACTCCGCCTGCAGGGCGAACACGTCGTTGAAGGTGAAGCTTTCCAAGGGTGCTCGGGCGAACACCAGCTCCTCCGCCATCTTTTCAGACCGGACGCAGAAGGTTTCCTTTCCCGTGGCATCGAGGGGCGGGGCCGTCAATTCGATATTGACGGGGAACGCTTTCGTCACGACGAAATAGTTCAAGTTTGGCATTGGGCATCCTGTTTGCGTGGGCGGTAACAATTGACCCGGCCGCGCTTGGTAAGCGCGGCTTAAGCATAGCCACCACCATTAAACACCTTGGCAAGATGGTTGGAAGGCTGATGCCAAGAGAAGCAAACCAAGCTTGGAGGGCATTCGTGTCAGGGCGAGAAGGGAGCGACACCAAGTGAAAAACACTGTTCGGCGAGGTTGACTCATTAATTCTCAGAGTCTGCCCATCACTATCTCTCGTGCAAGCTTTCAGATGTGTACTGCAGCAAGGGCGCGAGGAAATATTCGATGATTCGCCGATACCCCGTCTTCACCTCGACGGTCGCCGCCATGCCCGGCGCAATTTTGACCGGCTTGCCATGGACGTTCACCACCGCCCGCTCCAGTCGGACACGTACGACAAACACCAGCCCGCGCTTTTCATCCTGAACGGCATCCTGTGACACATCGGTCACAATCGCCGGCACCGTGCCGTACTTGGTGAACGGAAAGGTCTGTAGCTTTACTTTCGCGGTCTGCCCGGCCTGAACGAACCCGACATCCTTGTTGGGCAACGTCGCCTCGACCTCGACACCACCGCCCTCGGGCACAATCGTCATCAAGGGCTGCGCCGGCTTGACCACCCCGCCGACCGTATGCACGGCGAGTTGCTCCACCGTTCCGGTGACCGGCGCTCGAAGCCTCATCAACTCATCCCGCTTCCTTGCCTTCACCAACTCCTGGTGCAACGAATCGGCCTTCGAATACGCCCCATGCATGGCGTCCAAGGCATCGCTTCGGCTCTGCGCCTTGAAGGCAGACAGCTCCTCTTTCGACTCGTGCAAAGCCGCTTTGGCCTCGGCAAGGCGCGCCTTTTGAGCCAGCAACTCCTGGGCGGTTTCGATACGCTTCTGCTCAAGCTCAAGGTACTCGTGCTGCGCCGCCATCCCCTTGTCGGCAAGCCCCTTCAGATCCTCGCTCCGGCGACGAATGATCGGCAACGTCTCTTCCAGGCTGGCCGCGGTCGCACGTATCGCAGACATCTCCTGTGCGCGACGCGAGATTTCTGCTTTCATTTGCCGCTGACGAGCGCGATGCCGCATCACATGCCCCTCCAGCACCCGCTGTTCGAGATCGAGGCTCCTGGAAGGGACGACGGTGTCACTGATCAGCTTTGGCGCCATCTCATCGTCTTCCAGTGCGACAAGGAAGGCCTCGGACCGACTGGCCACCAGTTGAGCGACACGCTGTTCCTGACGCAAACGGGATACATCGGCATTGGATATCGTGGAATCCAACTCGATGAGCACGTCCCCGACTTCGACCCGCTGACCGTCCTCAACGTGAATCGCTTTGACACTTGCCGTCTCCATGGCCTGGATAGTCTTGGTCCGGCTGTCGGGCACGACCTTGCCATCGGCGACTGCCACGATGTCCATCCGGCCCAAGAGCGCCCATATGAGGGCCAGGACGGCAAACAGGATGATCACACCCACCACCACTCTTGGCAGTGGGTGCACGGGCGTCTCCTGCAACGAGAGGGCTGCCGGCAGGAACTCGTGTTCATGTGGCTCTCGACGAGGCGGATCCGTCTCGCGTCGGCTTGCCCAAGCATGGGCGAAGACGCGCCGATAGCGCCCCAAAACGTCTTTCCATGCGGTCCATCGCATTCCCATCCGGCTTACCCCTGCTGCATGCGCAGAAGCCCGGCATAAAAGCCGTCTTCGCGGTTGGCAAGGGCCTGATGCGTGCCCGACTCGACGATCTGGCCGCGCTCGAGCGCGATGATCCGGTCGGCAAGCCGGACGGCCGTCAGGCGGTGCGCGATGATGATGACCGTTCGTCCTCGCGCGATCTGACGCATGTTGTCCTGGATCGCCCGTTCGGATTCGTAATCCAGTGCACTGGTGGCCTCGTCGAAAACCAGGATGCGTGGATCGTTGATCAATGCCCGCGCGATCGCGATGCGTTGCCGCTGTCCGCCGGACAGGCTCGCCCCATGCTCCCCGACCATGGTGTCGTAACCTTCCGGCGTTTCCAGGATGAACTCGTGTGCGCCCGCCAGGCGCGCGGCCGCCATGACACGGTCCAACGGCGCGCCGGGGTTGGCCAGCGCGATGTTCTCGCGGATGCTGCGGTTGAACAGCATGTTCTCCTGCTGCACCACCCCGATCTGACGCCTGAGCGAGCTCACTTCGGCCACCGCGAGATCGGTCCCATCCACCAACACCCGACCGCGTTCCGGCACGTACATCCGGCCGATCAACTTGGCCAACGTGCTCTTGCCCGACCCCGATCGCCCGACAACCCCGATGACCTCGCCCGGCTCGATCGACAGACTCACTCCGCGCAGGACTTCCGGCCCATCGGGGCGATATCGGAAATGGACCTGGTCGAACTCGATCCGCCCTTGCAGCCGCGGCATGCTACTGCGGCTGGTCGAGGACCTTTCACTGGGCGAATCGAGAATATCTCCCAGCCGCTGCATGGAAATGCCGACCTGCTGGAAGTCCGTCCACAGGTTCGCCAGCCGCATGATCGGCTGGGCGACCCGGGCGGCGAGCATGTTGAACGCGATCAGCTGACCGACGCTCAACTGCCCCTCGATCACCAACCGGGCCCCTAACCACAGGGTGCCGACCGTCACAAGCTTGCCCACCAACGAAATCATCTCCTGGGCGACGGTGGAAAGCTTGGTCGTTCGCAATCCTGCATGAACGTACCCCGCCAACTGCTCGTCCCACTTCTTGGTGGCCTGCGGCTCGACGGCCATCGACTTCAAGGTGTCGATGCCATTGATGCTCTCCACCAGGAACGCCTGATTCTCCGCCCCCCGATTGAATTTCTCGCTCAACCGAGCCCGCAACGCCGGCGTGACAAGAACGGAGATCAGCACATAGAGCGGCAGAGAGGCCAACACGATCAACGTCAGCCAACCGCTGTAGAACAGCATGACCGCAATGAAGAGGACCGAGAACAACAGGTCGAGCACCAACGTCAGCGCGTTGCCGGTCAGAAACTGGCGGATGTTCTCCAGTTCGCGCACTCGGGCAACCGAATCCCCGACACGACGGGATTCGAAGTACCCCATCGGCAGGCTGATCAGATGCCGGAACAGACGCGCGCCCAACTCCACGTCGATGCGGCTGGCCGTGTGCGCTAGAACATAGCTCCGTAGCCCGGAAAGCAACACCTCGAAGACCATCACGGCGAGAAGACCGATCGCCAACACATCAAGCGTGGTCAGCCCCTGGTGAACCAGCACCTTGTCCATGACGACCTGGAAGAACAGCGGGGTCAGCAAGGCGAACAACTGAATGAAGAACGAGGCGATCAACACCTCGCCCAGCAGTTTGCGGTGCTTGACCAGCGCCGGAACGAACCAACTAAAATCGAATTTGCCCAACTCGGCGGCGAGGGACGCACGGGACGTGAACAGGATCAGCATCCCGTTCCAGCGTTCATCCAGCTCCGCGAGGCTGCACTTCTTCGGGCGGTCACCAGGATCCTGGATCAGCGCCTGGTCACCCTCGACTCGAGCCACGATGAAAAATCGCCCCTCCGAGTCTTGGGCGATCGCCGGCAACGGTGTTTGGTCCAGACGATCCGTTTTGGTCCGGACCCGTTTTGCCTTCAGCCCCAGTCGTCGAGCCCCGAACAGGATCTCGTCACGACCGAAGCTGTGTCCGTCAACGGCAAACTCGTGCCGCAACTGATCCGGATCGGCGGCCACGCCGTGAAACCGGGCCAACAACACCAGCGACAACAACCCCGAGTCCGGGGCCGGACCGGACTCTTCAGAACGTTCTTCTTTCATTGACTAGACACTCCACCGCCCCCACCGGACCTGAGCCCGGTGGGGGCGGCATTCCCTGTGATGTGATTACTCGGCGTTACTGGCGTTACTGCCAGCTGGCACTGATCGTCGGCTGCAAGGCATCCCGGTAAGCGGTAGAAAGTACCGTCTCGCCAGCGGAGGGCGGGGCAAACGACGCCATTGCGGACACGAGGTTGTCGACCTGCGAGTCGAGCAAGGTGTATCCGTCCGCCGTCTGGATCTGCTCGACGTGATGCGCCTCACCCAGATACCAACCGCTGATGGTCGCACTGTCGTCGGTGCCAATAATTCCCACGGCGAGATCATCCCCGCTCTGCTCGAACCAGAGCTGATCGTGCGCAACGTCGGGTCCGAAACTGAGCACATCCGTCTTGCCGGCCGTGGGATCGTAAGCCGTAATCGAATCGGCGCCACCGCCCCGCGTCTGCAGGAACTGGTCGTCGCCACGACCGCCGATCAGCCAGTCATCACCCAGACCGCCGTCCAACACATCGTTACCAGCGCCACCATCGATCAGATCGGCATCGGACGAACCGATGATCGTCTCGCTGCCAGAACGCGCCGACTGCACGGTGCCGTAGGCTCGCTCGTCCGGAAGGCCCGTGTAATCGGGCGACCCGTCCGGGTCGGGATCGGTCAGCCCGAAGGCCCCGAAGATCTGTGCCTTGCTCAGCTGTGAACCATCGGCAAACGCCAACGAATCGATCGCATGATCTCCGCCCTGGAAGAACGCGCCGATGGTCACCTTGTCGCCACCCGAGCCGACCTGGAGAACGAGATCATCCCCGGACTTCATCAGGCCGCTGGCAACGTCGTTGAAGCCGGCATCGGCGAATTGCAACGTATCCGAACCGCCCCCGGTGTTGTCGATCCGGTCCTGCCCATCGCCCGCATTGAACACGTAGGTGTCATCGCCGCGGCCACCGATCAACAGATCATTGCCAGCGCCGCCTTCGAGCGTGTCGTTGCCGTTAAGCCCGACCAGGCGATCGGCATCGGCCGTTCCCTGCACCGATGCATCATCACCGTTGGTCCCTTCAACGGTACCGGCATAAGGCGACGAACCATCAGGCACCGGCAGGCCGAAAGCACCGAAGATCTGATCCGACGTCAGCGAACCGCCGCTCTCGAAGCTGATGGTCTCGACCACGTCGCTGCCACCACGGAAAAAGCCCGAGAGCGTCACCTGATCCGGACCACCATCGACTTTCAGCACCAGATCATCACCCGACTTCATCAAGCCGGAGGAAACACTGTTGAAGCCAATCCCGTCGGTGAACAGCAAGGTGTCGTTCCCGTCGGCTTCCTGCAACACAGCCTGCCCGCCGCCACCAAAGCGGTAGGTGTCGTCACCGACCCCGCCACGGAGCAAATCGTCGCCTCCCTGGCCGTCGAGCGTGTCGTTATCGGCACCACCCAGCAGAACATCGTTACCTGAGGTGCCGACCACGGTATCCGCGCCGCCCGTCTCGGCGGTCGGCGGGGTGTCACCACCATCGCCCGGGGGCGGAGTGGTCGTGTCACCACCGCCGGCATCGCCACCCGAATCACCGCCCGAACTCCCCGGGAGCGCCGTCAGCTGGCTGGCGATGTCCCCCGCAGCGATGGCGTTGCCACAGTCAGTGGGCTGGACATAGCTGATCGCCGCGTCACCGCCGAGGAAATGGTTCGTGACGCGCACCTGCTGGCCCAGGTCGTCGTCCAGAAGCATCACGAGATCGTCGCCATCCTGATGGAACGTGATCCGCGAACGATCGATGCCGCCGAGGAAGAAGACCGTATCCGTGCCGCCACCAGTGTTATCGATGACGTCGACACCACCGTTGGCGGAATAGTAATAGTCGTCGTTACCGGCACCCCCGGCCAACGCGTCGTCACCGTCCTCGCCGTACAATTCATCGTTACCGAGACCACCGAACAACACATCGGAGCCCGACCCGCGGTCAAGCCCGTCGCCACCATAAAGTGTGTCGTCGCCAGAGCCGCCTTCAAGGCGGTCGGAACCAGCGGATCCCCAAAGCGCGTCGTTCCCATCCAACCCCTGCAGCAGATCACTGGTTTGGTAAGCGGTCAGGGAATCATCCTCTTCTGTGCCCACAACGACTGTGGAGAACTCCCCTGGATATTCGTTGGCCGCGACAATGGCGGCGACGTGCTCTGCATCGATCGTCGAGTGGCCAAACTTGAAGATATCGATCATGGCATCATCGCCCAGGAAATGATCGAGAACCCGTACCGACTGATTGAGCTGACTCGAACCATCAACAACGATCACTAAATCGTTTCCATCCCGACCCAAATCGACACGATTCAAGGATATTTCTTCTAAAATCAACTTTCCCGATCCGCCATCACGGTTATCAACCGTGTCTTCGCCTCCAGCCTCCTGGTAGACGTACGTGTCGTCACCAAGACCGCCCTTCAAAAGGTTATTAGCCGAATTACCCGTCAACACATTGTCTTGATCATTTCCTACACCACTGATTTCATCCGAACCACTCAATATGAGCTCCTCCACATTATCGGGAAGCTCATAATCGACTGTAGAATGTATCCGATCATATCCGCCAGAAAGACTAGATCCAAGACGACGATTGTAATCCCAAACCCTGGAGAGGGGGTCCGTTACAGATACACTTTCGACAACCTGATCACCAACATCATCGACATAGTAGGTATCAGAGTGCGCCCCTCCATACATATAGTCGGCCCCTTCACCGCCATCAATAATATCCAAGCCTCGACTTCCTGTGATGCGATCATCGCCATCGCCTGCGTATACATGTGTTGGCGGGTTGAAGTCCTGATTTCCAGGAGCAAGGACGTTCAACTCATTTAGGAGTATAATGTCATCGTCACCCCCACCCCTGAATGTAAATTCAACATCAGAAGATGTGAAGACACCATATGTAATAACCGTTGCGAAGCCAATCGCCTCAACACCCTGGAAATTCAAATCAGCCAAGCTTATGTCATAGCTCTCGGTCTTGTTTGGACCGACATCCAACATCACGTAAGCCTTATCGAAACCGGAATTCTCTGACTCAACAACCTGGTCGCTAAGACCAACCACATACGTGTCATCTCCATCGCCCCCAAAGAGCACGTTGTTCGCATAATTCCGATGGCTTTTTATTACGTTATCTCCAGAATTACCCCATCCAGATATTGGATCAGAACCAACAAGAGTCAGCCGATTATTTACGCGGGAATAAAACCGGTCATCAGGAAGATGATAATCCAACTCACTACGAACTTCGTGAAAATCACCGACGATTTGATCACCGGGATTGTCCACATAGACCACCGGCTCATCAAGACCATTCACGATAATCTTATCTGCACCCCCGCCAGGATCAAAGACATCTCCAACTATCCCACGACCTGAAGTTCCTATGATGTTATCAAGATCATTCCCTTGAACTGTATAGGAGTAGATCGGATTGTACCGATCCCCATAATTCATATATAAATTCTCAACGTTATCCGGAAGCGAACGCAAATGCCCACTGTAGATGCTGTCTATTCCTTCGCCAGCACTTTCATGTGCCGTAACTGTGTAATAACTATCATCACCCTCACCACCATAGGCAAGGTCCTTTCCGTCATAACTAAAAAAGCGATCATTGCCCGCTCCACCGAACAGGACGTCCGCACCAGCTTCCCCATACAGGTCATCATTACCAGCATCGCCATGTAACTGATCATCTCCCGCGCCACCGTAGAGTTGATCGCCGTCATCACCCCCATGCAGGGAATCATTTCCAGCACCGCCTTGAAGCTTGTCCGCGCCAGAGTGCCCAGAAATAGTGTCGTCGCCTTCACCGCCTTGAAGCAGATCCGACGTGCTATATCCGTTCAAAACATCGTCGCTCGACGTACCGATCAAGACAGCATCGAATTCATCCGGTGCCACCGCCATCGCGTTGACGCGCTGCGTATCAAGCGCTTCTCCATCGCCTACCTGGATGGAATCGATCGCCGCGTCACCACCAAGGAAATGATTCAGCACGCGTACTGACTGACCCGAGTCGCCGTCCACGAGAACCAGCAGATCGTCGTCCTCCTGGCTAAAGCTCAGACGATCCAGGGTGATGTCGCCAAAATCCAAACGGTCGAAGCCGCCACCGACGTTGTCGATAACATCGACACCTTGCCCACTGGCATATGCGTAGCTGTCGTCACCTGAACCACCGATCAACCGGTCGTCGCCCTCACCGCCGTGCAGTCGGTCATGCCCTACCCCACCTTCGAGCTGATCCGATCCGGCCAGCCCGTGTAGCTCGTCATCACCACCTAGCCCATGAAGCAGATCGGTCGTTTCGTACCCGGTCAGGATGTCGTCTCCCGATGCGCCCGCCAACGCGGCAGTGAAACCATCCAGGGCCGCAGCAGCTGCCATCGCGTTGACGCGCTGCGTATCAAGCGCTTCTCCATCGCCTACCTGGATGGAATCGATCGCCGCGTCACCACCAAGGAAATGATTCAGCACGCGTACTGACTGACCCGAGTCGCCGTCCACGAGAACCAGCAGATCGTCGTCCTCCTGGCTAAAGCTCAGACGATCCAGGGTGATGTCGCCAAAATCCAAACGGTCGAAGCCGCCACCGACGTTGTCGATAACATCGACACCTTGCCCACTGGCATATGCGTAGCTGTCGTCACCTGAACCACCGATCAACCGGTCGTCGCCCTCACCGCCGTGCAGTCGGTCATGCCCTACCCCACCTTCGAGCTGATCCGATCCGGCCAGCCCGTGTAGCTCGTCATCACCACCTAGCCCATGAAGCAGATCGGTCGTTTCGTACCCGGTCAGGATGTCGTCTCCCGATGCGCCCGCCAACGCGGCAGTGAAACCATCCAGGGCCGCAGCAGCTGCCATCGCGTTGACGCGCTGCGTATCAAGCGCTTCTCCATCGCCCACCTGGATGGAATCGATCGCCGCGTCACCACCAAGGAAATGATTCAGCACGCGTACTGACTGACCCGAGTCGCCGTCCACGAGAACCAGCAGATCGTCGCCCTCCTGGCTAAAGCTCAGACGATCCAGGGTGATGTCGCCAAAATCCAAACGGTCGAAGCCGCCACCGACGTTGTCGATAACATCGACACCTTGCCCACTGGCATATGCGTAGCTGTCGTCACCTGAACCACCGATCAACCGGTCGTCGCCCTCACCGCCGTGCAGTCGGTCATGCCCTACCCCACCTTCGAGCTGATCCGATCCGGCCAGCCCGTGTAGCTCGTCATCACCACCTAGCCCATGAAGCAGATCGGTCGTTTCGTACCCGGTCAGGATATCGTCTCCCGATGCGCCCGCCAACGCGGCAGTGAAACCATCCAGGGCCGCAGCAGCTGCCATCGCGTTGACGCGCTGCGTATCAAGCGCTTCTCCATCGCCCACCTGGATGGAATCGATCGCCGCGTCACCACCAAGGAAATGATTCAGCACGCGTACTGACTGACCCGAGTCGCCGTCCACGAGAACCAGCAGATCGTCGCCCTCCTGGCTAAAGCTCAGACGATCCAGGGTGATGTCGCCAAAATCCAAACGGTCGAAGCCGCCATCGGCATTGTCGATGACGTCAGCGCCCTGGCCGCTGAAATACACATAGTGGTCGTCGCCACCCCCTCCAACCAATCGGTCATCACCGGCACCACCAGACAAGTGGTCGTTCCCAGCACCCCCTTCAAGTTGGTCCGCACCGGCATTGCCATGAAGCTCGTCGTCACCAGATCCACCCTCAAGGAAGTCGTCGCCGACCCCGCCATTCAGGTAATTGACACCATCACCACCAGTCAGGACGTCATCACCTGCACCGCCGAACAACTGGTCGTTACCGATTCCGCCGAACAGGCGATCATCGCCTCCTTGTCCCTTAAGGTGATCGTCGCCGGCCCCACCTTCGAGGATGTCGTTGCCATGAAACGACGGGGCCATGTTGTCAGCGTCGCCACCGAGCAGGTCGTTCCCCGCTCCTCCCACGAGGTGATCGTCTCCCCCTTCGCCAATCAGCTGGTCGTTCCCCGCTCCACCATACAACTGGTCATTGCCGTGTTCGGCGCCAGTTATGCCACCACTGTCGCCCTCAATAAAGTCATCACCGGCTTCGCCATATAGCGTGTCGTCAAGGCCACCACCCTGCATTTGGTCATTGCCATCGCCGCCGTGAAGCGTGTCATTGCCGTAATAGGCGGGATCGACGCTGTCATGATCACCCAGAAGAATGTCGTCGCCGGCGTCGCCATACAACACATCCTGTCCGCCCATGCCGACCAGCGTGTCGTTTCCTTCGCCACCTTCCAGCCAGTCAGCGCCATGCAGGGAGCCATCGAGATCACCGGCATCCCCAAACAGCTGGTCGGCACCCAGCCCCCCGACGAGGGTGTCGTTGCCCCCAACACCGTTAAGCACATCGTTGCCGGCACCGCCATCGAGGTAGTCGTCGCCCAAGGCGTCGACCGGCGTATCGTTCATATCACCGCCGAGTTGATCGTCGCCTTCACCCCCCAGGAGGTAATCGTCGCCACCACCGCCGACCAGCAGATCGTTGCCTTCTCCGCCTTCGAGGCGGTCGTCGCCCTGCGCGGATGCGGGTGTGTCACCCGCCTCTCCGTATAGCTCATCGTCGCCATCGCCCCCGAGCAGCGCATCGGAACCGCCACCACCGACCAGAAGGTCGTTGCCTTCACCACCGTCAAGGTGATCATCTCCCTGGTGATCATCCGAGGCCATCGCACCGTCACCCCATAGGCTATCGGCACCATCTCCACCACTCAGGACGTCATTGCCGCCACCCCCGTAGAGTTCGTCGTCGCCCAATCCGCCGTCGAGCTGGTCGTCTCCGAAATGTTCTTCCGTGGTGTCTCCAGCCAGGATGTCATTGCCTGAGCCGCCCAGAAGAATATCGTGGCCACCATCACCCTGAAGACGATCGTCGCCGGCACCGCCATCGAGAATGTCGTTGCCATGACCACTCGCATCCGACGCGTCATCTTTCATGTCGCCGATCAATCGGTCATCACCGGCACCGCCGATCAAGACATCATGCCCCCCCTCGCCGAAGCCCCGATCGTTTCCGGTTCCGAGATCGATGTAATCGTCGCCCTTGCCGCCGATCGCGACGTCGTCTCCCGCGCCCATGTAAATCGTATCGTTGCCGACGCCCGGATCACCTTGAATGCGGATGTTTTCCAGAGACCACTGATACTGCGTCAACCCACCCGCGTCGACGATGGTCTCGTTGACCCGCCAGTCCCTCCAAGGATCACCGCCCTCGAAATAGGTGTTCAGGTCGCCGTGCGCCCAGTCGTCCCCGCCGCCAAGCACAATGGTGTCGTTGCCATTGCCACCCGCCGCCAGATCGTCGCCCGGCCCACCAAGAACGTGGTCATTGCCATCTTCCGCGTCGAACCAGTCACCTTTCTCCCCGGAGCCCTCTTCCTCGGCCCCGGCCGCGATCCAGTCGACGACACCACCGGCAGGGCGCTCGTCGCCAAAGAGCCAGTCATCCCCCGACGCTCCGTAAAGGCCATCGCCATCCGCGCCGCCAATCAGCACGTCATCTGCGGTCCAGGCTCCGATGTAGTCCCTTCCAGCGCCACCCTCGGCGTGCAGGGTGCCGGAGACGCCGACGTTCGTACGGATCTCGTCATCACCATCGCCCAGTTTCACGACGTCGTCACCCCCGTGAAGCCGAGCCAGCCAGTCATCCCCTCCCCCGGAATCGATCAGATCCTCGTCCGGGGTGTCGTAGATGGTGTCTTCACGCCCCGGTTCCGGACCATCAGGAACGATATTCCCCCATTGGTCATATTCCGGATTGCCGTTGGCATCCACCATGGGAGCGAAATCGCCGAGAATCACGTTCGATTCGCTGCCCGGTTCGCCGGGGTCGGCCGGTGCCTCGTCAAGCACGATGCCCAGATCACCGGAGTCGCGAAAGTTCTCGATGATCAGACTGCCCTCCGGCCCCGTGACGGCAAGAGTCGAGTCGGCCGTGGACCACTCGTAGACGATCTGGCCGTCGGCGCTGATGTAGCTGCCGTCGTCCTGTCGACGTCCGCCGCTTAAGATCCGGTCGCTGAAACGCACCCGGCCGTCCCGGTCGGTGTCGAGGATGGTGTCGTCGGCACCGGCCAGGTAGGTGTCGTAACCGTGGCCGCCCTCCAGCCGGTCGGCGCCGCCGGCGCCTTCGAGCAGGTCGTTGCCGTCACCGCCATACAGGTGATCGACAGCCGCTCCGCCCTGATCCAAGAGATCGGCGCCTTCGCTGCCAAACACGATCCGTCGAGAGGCACCAGCTCCCGCCTTATCCACAAACGCCAACTGCCCCAAGCCAAGATCGTGGTATTCGATCCGCTCGTCCCCTACCGGGGTGTTCCCGTTAGCGGTTTCGGTACGGGCCTCCACGAAAGCCGCCCGGTCCGAAAGCCAGTCATCAGTGAGCCGCCCCTCGCCCGTCGCGGCGTCATACATATCCAGTTCACCGGACATGTTGTGCATGGCAAAAAGGCTGTCGTCGCCAAGCACTGCGAAAGCATCACCGTTTGCGAGGGCATACCGGTAGGCAATATCACCAGAAGCCAGTGACAGCAACTCACCAGCACTATTGCCGGCAAATGAAACCAATGACAGGGAAGGTCCGGATCGACCCTCCAAATCAGAGCTCAAGGCGTCGAGATTTTCGTACAAGGAATCCCGCCCTTGCGTTTCGGATGAAAACGACTCACCGAATAGCCGACCCAGCGATGCAACCGCCGATTCCAAACGCGCATTTGCCGCGGGCGCACTTGCCAAAAGCACCTCAGATATCTCGTCCATCGATGCGCTTGGATCCACTATTGCGAACACTTTTTGCACGGCAAGCGAATCGGAAATTCGACTCATTGAATGGTTTTCCCAAGGACTTTCCGATTCCTCAACGAATATCGGGTCAACCTCGCCAAGCATCGTCCCCAGCCCGCTCGTCAGCTCGTAGCCCGGAGCAGCCTGATGATTTCGGATCAGGGACAAATCAACCGAGTCCTGAGTACGGCCGAACTGCTCCAAGAGCTCATCAACAGTTCCGCCTACACCCGGTGCATTAAACGTATCGGCTCCGGAGACAACGTCCGAACGGTCGACGGTTAACAGTTGAGCAAGAAAGCCGCCCAGCGAATGGCCGGTCACCGAAAAACCGGGTTGCAGAATTCCGGCATCCAGCCAATCCTGCACTTTATCGGTCAATGCTTCGTACTGAGGCATGAGTGCCCCGCTGCCTAGTAACGAAACATCCACCAGGTCGGTAAACACGTCCTGGAGATCATCCGTCCCCCGGATCGCCAACACCTGCTCACCGGTCTGCCGGTCCTCGAATATTGTGACCGACAAGCCAGTTCCCAGTCCTAATTCCAGCTGCCCCGCTGTTAACTCATCGTTAAACTGTGCCGCCACTTTCCACCGTGAAGCGAATTCTACTGCCTGAGTAGTAGACAGGCCTTCGCCCCCGTTTTCCAATGACCTGATATAGTCTTCTGGCGACATATCTATACTAAAAGTGGCATACGCGGCCAAACTCATCTCAGACTTCAGGTACAGCTCGTCAAACTCAGTCATTTCGAATCTCCTTTTCTAAATATCGCGCCAGCCAATCCAGGCCCCGACCTCATCAACGGAGGACAGTGGAACGTTGACTCATGCCAAGGTCCCGATACACCCCCACCACTCCTCGCATAACTCACATATTCCCCCAAAACCTTTCTGGAACCATTTCGCTCAGCAAGGATAAGATATGTTTGCCGAGATACTTTGGGGATTTTTTTTCGATAATAATTAACACGAACTTCCGTATAAAATCTCTCTCCGGGATTCATATTTTCCTTATTAGGGAAAAACCAGCCGTTATCTTCATATCGATCATAATCAGCAGGCTCCAAGGCCACCTTCTCGAAAACCTTAACTCCGCCATCTTCCTGACACATCTGCCAAACCTGATAATCCCAGTACAACTTCCGCCCCTCTGCCTCCCAGAAGCTCCAGGCAAACCAGCTGCCCAACACCAGAAAGCCAAAAACGAGATGAATGCGCCGAGGCCAGGTCGTGAACGGCCGCGTTATCTTCCATGACCAAACCAGAAACCAGCTGACTGCCAGCCAGCCACCGATCAGTGCAAGTGCATACAGCCCACTCATCGGATTAATCCATACCGAGCACATTCCGCCCTAACTAGGCGACGAGAAGAAGAAGGTGCCGAGAAATGAGGCATGACGCGGCCCCGCTTGCAGCCACCGAAACGGGCTGCGTCCCACGCCACGCGCAATGAATGCTCGATGTGCGCGCAGAAAGAGACATGACGTCTGCTGCCAGATATCGCGACCGGCGGGTCTGGCAGCACAGTGACACTCAAGGGGTCGGACCTGATCATCTCACTGAGATATAAAGAAAAACACAAAGAGAACATCAGTTATTCTTCCTTAGACAGCCGATTTACGAGTTGGAATTGGGCATGTAGGTGCCGGACGAATCGTGTAACGATGTCGTCTCGCGATCCGATTCAGTTCGTCTTGTATACACTTGTGGGCCCATCTGCCTCCGGACTTCTTCCATGAACGGCTTGCTGCCCACCGCCAGGCTGCCGGACCAGCGAGGATCTCGTTGCATTCGGTCGTCCGCCAAAGCCTGCTCGACCCATTCCCGATGAATCGTGCGGAACTGGCTAGTGCCCTCCATGCCCAGCGTTTGTTGCAGTGCATTCAAATCGATAATCCGATATCGACGTGGTGGCGACTGAATCTCTCGGTAGCCACTGGTTTCCCAATTCGCGGGATGGGTGACTTGGCCCGCACGGACCATGTTGAGATCGATATACACAAGGCAACGAGCCAGGTGGTCACCCTTTTCCACCGCGGTCGCGTGGTAGCGATCCTCCCAAAATGCCCCTTTGCGCTGCTTTCGTCGGTTGTAAGCCTGTGCCACCCGGCCCGCAACCAGCTGCATCGACTGGGCGATCTCGCCCTTGCCTTGGTCGCGCACGAGCAAATGAATGTGATTCGACGTGACGATGTAGTTGAGGACACAAAGCCCGTAACGTTTACGGGCCTCGAACAGCCAATAACGCCACAAACGTCGATCACGAGCGAACTTCAGCAGAAACTGCTGACGATGGCATCGGTGGGTGATGTGCCAGACCTGCCCTGGTATCTGGAAACGGCGCGAGCGCGGCATGAGCTCCTCCCTGGAGCGTCAATTACAGGGACGAAACAGCCGGCTTGAGGCGGATAACCACCTCCCAACCGTGCAATAAGGTATGCGACGGCTCACGATGCTTGCGCTTCTAAAGGGGGTTCGCGAACCATCCGGTTGCATCACGTCGATGATCGGCGCGCGGCTTTGCTGAGATCCAACGCACACCGGGCGGCGAACGCGCCGCGCATGGCGACAATGCCACGCAGCCGAATGGTCTTTGGGCAGCCATATCAAGAAGATAGAGATCAGAGAAATCCCACGGGAGGGCGCGAGTGCGCCCCGTGTGAGTGCGTCGTCCATCCGTGACAACCTCAACTATCAGTCCATTAGAATATGCTGGAGTTGACCACCCTTTTCTTGGCGAGTCAAACAATCCAACCACCAGGGAGCCAACGGCGGTCGGACCCACGCAACCAACTGATATTACTGCATAACTGCCATTAAAACCCGCCCACATTCGCCTTAGAGGACCAATTCCTTTGATGGAATAAGTGACCTAAGGAACTGTCAACGCAAGCTCGGGGCTTGCCGCGGAACCACGGATGCGCCCTTCTACTTCGCCCCGGGTACACGGAAACGGTTTATCCCCCTCCTTTACTAGAGCTTCATTTACGGGGGAGAAACAGGTGCTCTAAGGACGTTCAGCTCCGGATGTCTCACCGAAATTCTCACGTATACATTAGGTTAGACAGGGTTAGACTGGTCCGACCCCGTCGCAATACTCCGCCACAATCAGTTGTTTCTTGTTGATCGAAGCGTGTGGCAGAACGATACGCCAGCGTATTGCCGGTGGTGGATTCGGGAATCGCGGCCATTGCACGCTTGAGGTCCACCATCAATTGTCGGAACGCGACGGAATCGATCTCCTGCCCGAGATTGAGCACACAGAAGCCTGGCTCATCGAAATTGACGCGACACGTGCCGCGGTAGATGTCAGCAGCGATCGACCTTACGTTCAACGACAAGGGACGCAGGCAAATCTAGGCGCGTGGCCATGTTCTTGGTTCACTGTTCATACTTTGTGTGGATCTGAACTTTCCTTTGGCGAGAGACATGACGCGTGAGCGTAGCGCAGACACCCAGACCCATCAGGCATCCGACTGCACACTTCCGAACCAGCAACTAGGTGCAAGAGGAGAACACCAAATCCCGCTTGACAGCCCGCCGCGACCCGGTAGAATTCGCATCCGTTCGACGACAGGCGCGTAGCTCAGTTGGTTAGAGCACCACCTTGACATGGTGGGGGTCGTTGGTTCGAATCCAATCGCGCCTACCAACATCGAAAGCCCGGCAGCATCATGCTCGCCGGGCTTTTTCGTGCTTGGGATTGGCAAACGGCCGACTCCTGTCCCCACGATCCGGTTCCCACGGTCTAGGCTTTCATGGCGTTAACCGAACGTCACGAGGAGCCGCCATGGCCCGAAGCCTTGAACAGACCTCTGCCTTTCATGCCCGCCTGGCCGGCTACGCCGGGCTGATCCCGTTCGTGATCCCGCTGCTGGTCGTCTGGTTTGAACCGGGCCATGCCGAGGCGGCGATCGCGGCGCAACACGCCTACGCCGCGCTGATCCTGAGTTTTCTCGGTGGGATCTACTGGGGGGTGGCCATGAGCCGCCAGGTGGTGGGATGGTTCTGGCTGAGCGTGCTGCCATCGCTCTGGGCCTGGCCGGCACTGCTGCTACCAACCTTCGCCGGCACCGTCATGCTCGCGGGCGGCTTTGCCTTGATGTTACTGCTGGACCGGGCCGCCCGGCGGCAGGATGTCATCCGCGAATGGTTCTTCCGGCTTCGCCTGACGCTGAGTGCCGTGGCGATTGTTTCGCTGCTGCTGGCCATGACCGGCTGAAAACGACACGGGGACTGAAGCAAGAACCCGCCTTGCCGCTGCCAGCGGCCGGCCGCGCGGTCGTCCGGTCGATCCGGCCACGCGAGACGACGATGCCACCCAAACCGCTCAGCGGGTCTCCGAATGAAGACAGACCCGCACCTGCCAGATCGCGAAGGCCGTGCCCAGCACCAGACCGACCGCAATCCAGATAAAACGGGACCCGAGGCTCACTTCGTCCCCTGCGGTGACATCACGGTGCGCGGCAACGCCGGCCATCCAGGCACCGACCGCTTGCCCACCTCAAACCAATCTCTTGTCACCCGCCCCGCTCCATTGCTGCACTCGTTATGACCATTCCATTACGATATGCACATATCCGGAACAGGCAATACGGCGGCCGTCGGGCTCAGTCCGGTTCCGATGACCGGACGCCGACGTGACGCTTCTCCCGCCTCGTGCCTGACCCGGCTTTTCCCTCGGCCAGCAACGTGACGGCCATAGCCCGGGGGCACCATCACGGTGTATTGCCATTGCCCGCCATTGCTGGACCATAGACACGGTTCACCGTATAAAAGTCGACTCGACGATCTTTCTTCCAATCGACAGGGATGCCATCCATGCGCGTGGCCCGTTCGGTCCGACACGTAATCACCGTCTGCCTGTTGCTGTGTGCCCATGCACTGGCACTACCGGGGGGCGCGACCCTCGCCGCCGAACTGCCGATCGATCCACGCGCCCCGCTGTCGCTGGACGGCCCATGGGAATTCCATTGGCAAACCTTTCTTTCACCCACGGACCCGCGCAACCCGACAGCCGAGGCAACCGTTCGACTGCCCAGCAGCTGGACGCAACTCGAGGTCGACGGCAGCCACCTGCCACCCCAGGGTCATGCCAGCTACCGGTTGCGCCTCGAACTGGGTGACGATCGCCCCGAGGCGCTGCTGCTGCGAGTGCCGCTGGTCTACTCGGCCTACCGGTTGTACGTCGATGGCAAGGAAGTCGCCCATGTTGGCGTACCGGCCACCACCGAGGCCGAGGCCCGACCCGACTACGGGCAACGAACCGTGTGGATCGACCAACCAGGAGAGACGATCGACATCCTGCTCCATGTGAGCAACTTCAGCGCACGCATCGCCAGCATTCCTCGTCCCATCGAAATCGGCACGCCCGAGGCCGTCCAGGGCCTGTGGGCGATCGAATTGATCAGCACCAGTGCCTTGGCCGGCGGATTGATGCTGATCGGTCTGTCGCAACTGATCCTGTTCGTGATCCGCCGCCGTGAGCCCGCCTACCTGTTCTTCGGCCTGACAGTGATCTTCTGGTCGATCCAGACCACCTTGTCGGCCCAGTTGCTCGAGGCGATGGGGCTGCATATCCCGATCCAGCTGGCCCGACCGCTCGACGGCTTGTCGGCACTCGCCGCCGGCATCAGCTATCTGTGGTTCCTGTCCGCGCTGTTCCCGCGCGAACTGCCGCCGCGCCTCACGCGCTGGGCCGCCCTGCCGATCATTGTCTACCTGCTCATCGCCATCGCCGACCCGGGCCTCACCCGCAGCGTGACCATCGGCTGGCTGCTCTATCTCGTGGTCGCCCTGCTGGGCCTTGCCCTGCTCGCCCTCTTGCAGGCGGTCCGACGCAATCGTCCCGATGCGGGCCTGATCCTGCTGGGCAGCGCGATCGTCGCGTTCACGGCCGCCTTGCAGATTTACTGGTTCAACGAGGCGGGCGTTCGCGATGCGGTGGCCGGCGTGGGCGTCCTGGCGGCCATGAGCCTGCATAGCCTTGCACTGGCCCGACGCAACGCGCGGGCCTTCGAACGCAGTCAGCGTCTGGAGACCGCATTGCGGCGCGCCAACCGCTTGAAAGACGAGTTCCTGGCGAACACCTCGCACGAACTGCGCACGCCGTTGCATGCCATGATCGGCCTGGCCGAATCCCTGCCCCGCGAGGATTCGAAAACGCGTCAGGGGCTCGACCTGATCATCCAGAGCGGGCGGCGACTGGCGCGATTGGTGGATGACACCATCTCGTTCACCCAGCTCAAGCACGGCGAGCTGCCCATCCGGCGGCAATCCACCGCGGTTGCCCCCATGATCGAACGCGTCATGGCCACCTGCCAGCCGCTGCTCGGCTCGCGCCCCCTGATGCTGGAATCCGAGGTGGAGGAAAACCTGCCGCCCGTCCTGGCTGACCCGGATCGCCTGCACCAGGTGCTGTTCAACGTGATCGGCAACGCCATCAAGTTCACCGACGAAGGACGGATCCGCATTGCCGCCCGCCGCGATGGCAAGCAGGTGAGCTTTTCCGTGGAAGACACCGGCATCGGGATCGCGAGCGACGAGCTGGATCGCATGCAGCGTCCCTACGAGCAGGGCCACGACTCGAGTCTCGACGGTCGCGGTGGGTTCGGCCTGGGGCTGGCCATCAGTCGCGCCCTGCTGGAACGGCACGACAGCGAACTGGAACTCCATAGCCAACGCGGCGCCGGCACGAGAATCCGCTTTTGCCTGCCGGCTGCCAAGGAAAAAGACGTCGCCGCCACTCCCATGACGGGGACCGCGCTGGCGGAATGGCCGGCCCGCCAAGACCCGCATGGGGAGGTCGCCAGTGCCAACGGCAAGGTGACGACCATCCTGATCGTCGACGACGACCCCACCGCCGCCGTCGTACTCCAGGAACAGCTCCATCAGGCCGGCTACCGCACACTGGTCGCCCATTCGGGCAACGAGGCACTGGAGCTGGTCGCTCGAAATCGCATCGAGCTGATGCTGCTGGACGTGATGATGCCGGACATGAGCGGCCTGACCGTCTGCCGCCTCCTGCGCGAGGAATACGACGCCATCACACTGCCCATCATCCTGGTTACCGCACGCACCCGCCCCGAGGATGTCGTCGAAGGCCTGGAGGCCGGCGCCAACGATCACCTGGCCAAGCCATTCTGGCGCCGCGAGATGCTCGCGCGGGTCGAGGCCCATCTGCGCGTGCACGAAAACGAGCAAATGCGCTGGGCGCTTCGGGAGACAGGCGTCTCGCCGGCCGACAACAACCACGACGATCCCAGGGTCCTGCTGGTCAAGCTGCTCGAATGTGCCGTCACCCTCTGGCAGGCGCAGACCGGCACGGGTCGCGCCGAGCTGGCCGAAAAAAGCCGCTTGTGGACCGTGACCCTCGACGGTTCGGCCAGAAAGACCCGCACGCTCGACCGCTACCTCAACCCCGACACACTCCCCAAGCGACCACGCTGGGGCGTGGTGGTGCGTACCGCACGGTTCGTGTTCGAGCACCTCGATTCCGACACCGACCGCGACGCGCTGCGCCGCCGCATCGAGCATTTCGAGCGCATGCTGCCGCGATAGCCCGTCGACCGGGTGGCTCGCCCCGGGGTTGTACCTTTGGCCAATAGACATGCCCCGCGTTGCCGCCGAGACTCCGTATACAAGCAGACATGTCGACCCGCCGGCCATTGCCGTAACGCGCGTCGACCGATAACGGAGAGATGGTCATGGCTGAAGCAATCGCGGTTGTTCTGAAAGTTGACGGGGATGTCTGGGCGCGCTCGGCGGATGGCGAGATGCGTCTGCTCCAGGAGGGCGACGCCGTTTATGTCGGCGAGACAGTGGTCACTGCGCAGAATGCTCGGGTCAGCCTTGACCTGGGCAGCGGCGAGACCGTCCAATTGGCCAGCGGTCAGTTCCTGCTGATGTCCGACGAGATGCTCGCCGACGCGCAATCGAGCAGTGACGAGCAAACAGTGACCGACGCAGGCGTCGAAGAAGTTCTCGCGCTCCTCGAGGGCGACGGTGACATCCTCGAACAACTGGAAGACCCCGCGGCCGGCACCACCGGCGGTGGTGACGCCGGTGGTGCCGGACGCTGGTGGAAGTCAGCCGGATCGTCGAGCAGATCGACCCGTTGGCATTCGACTTCGCCGGCCCCGCGCGTGAACCGAACGAGCCGATCCCGGGCGTGAACGGCCTCGCCGCCGAACAGACCGAGACCACCCCGGCCATCACCGTCAACCTGGACGACCAGAATGGCCTGAGCGTCACCGAAAGTCTGATTTCCGGCAGCACGACCAACGTCGCTGCCGGCCAGACCGTCTCCATCGAGGTGAGCGACGGCGAGAGCACCGTCAGCACCAGCGCCATCGTTCAAGCCGACGGCAGCTACCAGGTCGTCGAGGACCTGAGCTCGCTTTCCGACGGGGAGCTCACCGCCACGGCCACCGTGAGCGACGAAGCCGGCAACCAGGCGACCGACACCGACACGGCCATCCTCGACACCCAGGCCGAGGCCACGATCACCATCGATACCATTGCGGGCGATGACGTGATCAATGAAGAGGAATCCGGCGAGACCATCACTATCACCGGTTCCGTCGGCGGCGACGCCAGCGAAGGTGACACCGTCACCCTGACCATCTGGGGGCAGTCCTTCAGCGGCACTGTCGACGGCGACAACAACTACGCAATCGACGTACCGGGCAGCCTCCTGGCCAGCGGCGGATTCATCGACTTGCCGCCCGAGTTTCAGAACCCGGATTTCCGGGAAGGCCAGAACCCTGACTTTGGCAACGGCGATTTCCCACTGCCCGTACCGGAAGGCGGTCTGGTGCAGGCGTCCGTTTCCGGTAGCGACGATGCCGGCAACCCCTACAGCGCTTCTGCCACCCGCCCCTACCAGGTCGACACCTTCGCGGGCGCCGAGATCAGCATCGACACCATCGCTGGTGACGACGTGATCAACGGCGAGGAAGCCGACGGCAACATCACCATCACCGGCTCGGTCGGTGGTGATGCCACCGAGGGCGACACCGTCACCCTGACCATCGGCAGCGAGACCCGAACCGGCGAGGTCGACGGCGACGGCAACTACGCCATCGACGTCCCGGGCAGCGTGCTCACTGACAACAGCCAAGTCGATGCCAGTGTTTCCGGCACCGACGAGGCCGGCAATCCGTTCTCTGCCGACACCGACCGGGAATACGGCGTCGACACCGAGGCCGGCGCCACCATCAGCATCGACACCATCGCCGGTGACGACGTGATCAACGGCGAGGAAGCCGACGGCAACATCACCATCACCGGCTCGGTCGGTGGTGATGCCACCGAGGGCGACACCGTCACCCTGACCATCGGCAGCGAGACCCGAACCGGCGAGGTCGACGGCGACGGCAACTACGCCATCGACGTCCCGGGCAGCTTGCTCGCCGACAACAGCCAAGTCGATGCCAGTGTTTCCGGCACCGACGAGGCCGGCAATCCGTTCTCTGCCGAGGCCGAGCGCGAGTATGCAGTGAACACTCCCCCTGTCGCCGATCCCGTATCGACGTCAGCGGAGATCTTCGGGGCGGAAAGCGTGCTCCCGGAGAGCGTGTCCGGGAACCCGTTGCTGTTCAAACAGTTTTCGGTGGACGGCACGGTCGATGGCGATAACGCAGAACCGTCAGCCACGCTGGGAGGCAATGATGCAGAAACGCCCCTCGACGAACTGAACTTTACGCTGGACTCGGTTCCCGTCATCGGAACGCTCTTCATCGACGTTGACGGCGACGGCACCTTCGCGCCGGCACAGCAAGGGAACGAGTTTTCCGATGCCTCCACGTTCTACTGGATGGACGACGGAACGGCCAGTGCCGAGGTCACCGTCGACTTGAGCCAGGCGCCGAGCGCTGATTCGGGGCTGTCTCTGTATGCCTACGGCTACGACGGCGAGCAGGACAACACGCTGCTGAATTTCCAGGGGAACGGTGTCGGCGTCAGTGACGACAGCGACAACAACCTCCAGCAGCAGGTCCCCAATCAGCTCGGTTACCGGGATGGCCAGTCCCAGACCCTGGTCATGGATTTCGACGAGCCGGCGCATGGCGCCGAGGTTGGGGTCAGTCGCCTGATCAAGAACGAAGGCGAGGTAGGCAAGGTCGAGGCCTATCTCGACGGTGAGCAGGTCGGCGCCTGGACCTTCAGTGGCGTGGACGGGGCGGCCCTCAATGGTGAGCCGGTCGACTTCAATACGGGCGGAGACAACGGCAGCTTCAGCCTGCCCGAAGGCATCGTCTTCGATCAACTGCGCTTCACCGCCACCGAGTACGCTGACGGCTACCAGGCAAGCGGGTCGTCCAACGACAGCAGCGAGTACTTTGTCGACAGCATCGACTACAAGACCTTCAGCCCGGCCGAGTTCACCTACAGCGTGACTGATGGCCAGGGCGAGCAAAGCGAGTCGGTGACCGTCACGATCGATGCCCCGCAAACGGACACGGCCGTGCCGGCATCCTTCGACACCACTGCGCCGAATGCCCCGAGCGTGACCATCGCCGACGGTGACGCATTCATCACGGCTGATGAAATCAGCGAAGGCGGCAATGTCTCCGTGACGATCGGGCTCAGCGAAACCAACGCCGTGGCGGGTGACACCCTGACGGTCAATGGCAATGACATCACGCTGTCCGAGCAACAGGTCAATGCCGACGAGGTGGTCACCGAACTGACGGCACCCGACGAAGGCGAAAGCTTGGAAGTTACTGCGACGATTACCGATCAGGCCGGCAATACCTCCGACGAGGGCTCGGCCGATGCCCTGCGTGACACGCAGATCGCCACCCCGACCATCGCCATCGAGGCGGCCGATGCCAATGACGATGGCATCTACAACGCCGACGAGCTCGGTGAAGACGGGACGGTCAATGCCACCATCGCGGTGGCCGGCTCCGAGGTCGGTGACACCCTCACCTACCAGGTCACTGGTGGCACCGAGCAGACGGTCGTCCTGAGCCAGGACGACATCGACAATGGCATCACCGTCGCCCTCGAACCCGAGGCCACCATCACCGCCTCATTGTCAGACGAGGCAGGCAACACCTCCGGTGAGGCCACCGCCACCGCATTGCCGGCCGATACCCTCGCCGGCATCACCGTCACCCTCGACGACGTCGATGCCGCGAATGCCACCAACGCGCCGATCTTTGGCAACACCACCGACGTCGAAGCGGGACAGGCGGTCTCCCTGGCGATCACCGATGGCACCGATACCGTCAACGCCACCGCTACCGTCGATACGGATGGCAGCTACGGCACCACCGCTGACTTGAGTGGCCTCGACGACGGCAATCTCGAGGTAACCGCCACCGTGAGTGACCAGGCCGGCAACGACGCCACGGCCACCGATACCGCCGCGCTCGACACCTCGGGTGTGGCTATTGAATCGATCACCTGGAAGATCGGCGGTGATGCCGATGATGTGATCGAAAAAGTCTGGGACGGTGGTTTGGGCACCGAAAGCTTCGGTGTTGGAGACGCAGACGATGTTTCCGGTGGGTTCATCCGAAGCAACCGTTTGGATACTTCCAATACGCGGGACATTGCTATCCAAGCCACAGAAAACAGCAGTTACACCTTCGAATTTGATGTCGGCAGCGAATATCAGATCTCCTGGACTGAAGACACTTACTTCTGGGGATTCCCGATTGGCAGTGAAACCAGAACAATGCTCGGCACCGTCGAGCGCTCCGACGAGGTTTCACTTCAACCGGATGGCCGAGACCTGGTGGTTTTCCGCGGGTCAGTCGATGGAGAGGAGAAGGTGTTGGTCATCGACTCCACCGGGATCGAGCAAGGAGGCTGGTTCAACAACCCAAGTTATGCGGTCAACGATCAAGATGACACGACTGTTGGGTTTCGCGAAACCGAAATCAGTGGCAGTGCCGAGGCAGGAGCAACGGTCGAAATCACGGATGGCAACGGCTCAGTGGTCGATAGCGTGACGGCTGATGGCGATGGAGCGTGGAACACGACCATCTCCCCGGCGAGCGGCGCCACCGGCGCACTTACCGCCGTTGCCACCGACTCCGACGGCAACGTCACCAGCGACGCCACCACCTATACCCTTGGTGGAACGGGCAACGACGCGCTTAGCGGCAGCGCGAACGACGATGTCCTCTTCGGCGGACTGGGAAATGATGAGCTCGTTGGTAATGCCGGTGACGACGTGCTGATCGGCGGCAAGGGGGACGACACCCTCACTGGCGGGCTTGGCGACGACGTATTCAAGTGGGAGCTGAATGACCAAGGGAATGCTACCAGCCCGGCCAACGACGTGATCACCGACTTCGGCACCGGCAACGACGTGCTCGACCTGCGTGACCTGCTGGTTGACGAGGCCGA
The DNA here is from genome assembly GCF_034479635.1 of Guyparkeria halophila. Taxonomy (NCBI): domain Bacteria; kingdom Pseudomonadati; phylum Pseudomonadota; class Gammaproteobacteria; order Chromatiales; family Thioalkalibacteraceae; genus Guyparkeria; species Guyparkeria halophila. Next base: position 1,025,904 of record NZ_CP140153.1, on the reverse strand, counting down.
GCAGCCGGTCGCCGACTTCCTTTCCGTTACGGAAGACGGCAGTGACCTCGTGTTCCAGGTCAGCCACGATGGCGGCACCAGCGGGCAAACCCAGACGATCCGGATGGAAGGCAAGTCGTTCAGCGACTTTAATGGCGCGACCAACTCGGATGAGCTTATCCAGAACATGCTCGACAGCGGTCAATTGAAGATCGACACCTGATCCGGGTGCGCCCCGGACGGTGTAGGCCGTCGCGAAGTGGGGTAGGATCGTGTCATGACTCGACCACGGCGCCCGGCGGCGCCGTGCTACGTTTCCGGTTCGCCCCGCCGTTAGAGGGGATGGCTGCCGACGGAGCGATCCGTAGGCAGCCTCGCTTGAGCGCCCTGCTCGATGCGAACCGTGGAACTTGACCTCACGGGACGGTGTGGATGCCGGCATCTGGGACAATCCGACTCGTCGCTGCCGCGATCGCCCTCCTTCTTGCCGCGTCGATGCACGGTTTCGGGCTGGCCGAGGTGCGCGTGGATTTCGGCACGCTCAAGGCCGAGGTCGAGGACCGTTTCGGGCCAGATCGGCTACCGGTAGTCGACGGACTCGAGGAACTGCTCGACGAGATCAGCCATTTCGCGCCAAACGAGCGGGTTGAACGCGTCAACGCCTTCTTCAACCGTCAGATCCGCTACGTCGAAGACACTCAGCTCTGGGGCCAGTCCGATTACTGGGCCTCGCCGGTGGAGACGATCGGCCACGGTGCGGGCGATTGCGAAGACTTTGCCATCGCAAAGTACCTCGTGCTCCTCGAGGCGGGCATCGACAACCGCCAGCTGCGTCTTATCTATGTTCGCGCCCGGATGGGCGGCGGTAGCCGCGCGCACATGGTGCTGGGCTATTACCCGGAACCGCAGGCCGAACCCCTGATCCTCGACAGCCTCGTGCGTCTGGTCGCGCCGGCCAGCCGTCGCCCGGATCTCACCCCCGTATTCAGCTTCAATAGCGAAGGCCTGTGGGTCGGCGGCCAGGAACGCCAAGCCGACCGGGCGACCGACCGTCTTTCCCGCTGGCGCGACGTGCTCGAGCGCACCCAGGCGGAAGGCATCCGCCTCCCCGCGCCCACGGCTTCCAGCGACACCTCGACAAGGCAGAATGAGTGACCCCGCCATGGCATTGAACAGACAACTCTGGATCGCGATCGCCTCGGTGATGATCATCGCGTTCGTCAGCAGCCTCGTGATCAGTTTCCAGAGCGCGCGCGGCTATTTCGAGGAGCAGTTGCGCCTCAAGAATATCGACAATGCCAACACCCTGGCCCTGTCGCTCTCGCAGGTGGAGAAGGACCCGGTGTTGATCGACCTGATGCTTGCCGCGCAGTTCGACACCGGGCACTACCAGCGACTGGAAATCATCGATCCGGAAGGCGATCCCATCGCGTCGCGCACCCGCGACGACGCCGGTTTGGGCGACGTGCCCGACTGGTTCGCCGAGCTTGCCGAATTGCGGGTCGATCCCGGTGTTGCGCAGATCCCGGACGGCTGGCAACAGTACGGCACCTTGTACGTCGAAAGCCTCAGCGGCTTTGCCCTCGAGGCCCTCTGGGATACCACCGTCGAGCTGTTCTACTGGTTCTTCGCGATCGCGGCCGTACTCGGCCTGATCGGGTCACTGGTGCTCAAGTCGCTCACTCGCCCGCTGGTCGACGTCGTCCGGCAAGCCGAGGCCATTGGCAGCCAGCGCTTTGTCACCACGAGCGAACCGCGCACCCTGGAATTCCGCCGGGTCGTCCGGGCCATGAACATTCTCACCGGGCGCGTGCGACAGATGCTGGGCGAGGAGCGTGCCCGACTCGAGGAAATGCGGCAACGGCTACAGAGCGACGCGCTCACCGGGGTCGGCAACCGCGCCCGATTCGATGACGTGATGACCGCCCTGCTTGCCGATGATGACCCCAACTGCCACCACGGGATTTTCCTGGTCCGGCTGGTGAACCTGGCGGAGATCAATCGAAGGCTGGGCCACCAGGACACCGACACCCTGATCTGCGAGGTCACGGCACGTATCGAAGAGATCGCGCGCCGCCACCGGGACCAGTTCACCGACGACCACATCGCGCGCCTCAACGGCAGCGATTTCGCGCTCGTGCTCACCGATCTGCTGGATATCGAACCGATTGCGAACCAACTCGAAGCGGGCATGCGCCAACTGGCCGAACGCCATTCCGACGCCGCGCCGCTGCAATTCGCCCTCGCCGCGGACTCGTTCGGCTCGAGAGACGATCGCTCGGCGATCCTGACCCGTCTGGATGACGGGCTGGCGCGTGCCGAACATCGTCAGACCACCTGTCTGGAACGGGCGCGGGCCATCGATCAGGCCGAACAACTGCATGGCAGCGACGACTGGCGCGAGATCCTCGGCGCCGCCATCGAGGGTGGGGATATCCATGCCGTCCACTTTTCCACCCGGCGCCTCGATGGCCGCCTGATCCATCGCGAAGCCATGTTGCGACTCGACGAGGACCGCAACACCTGGACCGCCGGCCAATTCCTCCCCTGGGCACGCCGTCTCGGTCTGCTGCCGCAGCTCGATCTGGCCGTGGTCGAGGGCGAACTCGAGCGCCTGGCCAACCAGGATGACCGGGAGCCCATCGCCCTGAACCTCTCTATCGAAACGCTGCTGGATGATGTAGCTCGCCACCGCCTGATCGGTTTGCTGGCGTTACGGAGCAATCTGGCCGATCAGGTCTCGCTCGAGGTGGCGGAACGGTCGGTGATCGACCATCCGGTCGCATTTCGCGAATTCTGCGAGGCCGCCGCTCCGCTGGGATACCGCGTCGGCATCGAGAAAGCCGGCCACCGCCTGATCGACATTGATGCCCTGCACGAGCTTGGCCTGGTCTACATCAAACTCGATCGGTCGCTGACAACCGACCTGCGCGACAACGAATCGAACCGCAATTACCTACGCGGGATTACCGGCATGGCCCACGCCGTCGGCCTGACCGTCATTGCCGATGGCGTGCGCTCGACAGAGGAATTGGCAGGGCTGGGCGACCTGGGGATCGACGGGGCAAGTGGTCCCGGCCTCCCGGACTGACACGAAGCCCCGGCCCGATACGGTGCTGGCCCGATACGGGCCGGATGACTCGGGCGGCCGAGAACGGCGGACGGAGAGATAACGCCGCGACAGCGCTTAGGGCATGAAGCGATCGTCGCCGTTGTCGTCCGACCCAGCGATCAGGTCCAGCGCCTTGCGATCACGACGCAACTGGCGCCGATCGAGGAGCTTGCGCTGGGCGGCCGTGGGCAGTTCGGTGAACCGAATAACACCCTTCTCGATCAACAAGTTGGTCAGGTCCTCGACCACGCGGACGAGCTCGGCGTCCGAGCGCTGCAGGGCCTCGGCGACCGCGGCCGGATCGGCCCCGTGCGACAGATGGATGAATCGCTGCACGGCGGGGTCATCGGCGGGCAGCGTCTCGGTCATGTCCGGTTCCGGCTCCCGTCCCAGCTTGAGGATTTCCCCGCTCTCGTCGCGTCTGACGTAGACACTGCCCATTAGCCACCCCTGGGGCGATCAGCCCACATCGCGTTTCCCCTCCGTTGCCATCCGCAATCGGACCATCAACTGCATTCGATCACGGACACCGAGCTTGCGAAAGGCTGAGCCCAGGTGGGCCTTGACCGTCCGCTCGGTAATCTCGAGCCGGCGGGCAACCTCCTTGTTGCTCAACCCGGAGGCGACGGCCTCGGCCACTGCGGATTCCCGTTCCGTCAGACTGGCCAGCAGCGTATCGCCGGCCCGCGTGACGTCCGCGTCGCCATCCAATGACGTCGACAGCACCCGGACCACCCCATTGACGACCTCCGCGGGCAGCCACATGCCGCCGGACAGTACCGCTTGGGCAGCCTGGGTTAGCAGGTCCGGTGGCGACACGGCGTGCACATAGCCGCGGGCACCATGGCCAAGCGCGGTACGGAACTCGTTCATATCGGGCTGACGGCTCATCGCAATCACGCTCGCCCTTTGGTCCACCAGGCCTTCGATCACCCGTTCCCAGGCCGGCAGGCCCGTCAGCACCCAGGCGACGGTGAGGCCCGCGGCTGGCTCGCTTTGGATCAGTCCGCCGAGCGACTGGGTCGAATCGACCACCGACGCCTCGGGGAAGGCACTCTGCCATCGCGAGGTATGGAATCCGGGTTCGGTCAGGAAGACATGTGTCGGGGCATTCATCGTTCGGACATCGATTGGGAAAAGGCGCGCAGCACGGGCTTGAGGAGGTATTCCAGCACCGTCTTCTTGCCGGTGAGGATATCCACCTCGGCCATCATGCCCGGCAGAATGGGCTGCTCCGGCGAGAAGCCCGCCGCCTCGGTTTCCAGGCGCACGAGGTAGAACGTGTTGTCGTCATCGTCGGTAATGGTGTCCGAGCTGATGTGGGTAACCGTTGCGTCCAGCCCGCCGTACTGGGTGAAGTCATAGGCACTGAATTTCACCTTGGCCGGCAGGCCGGGCCGCAGGAAGGCGATATCCTTTGGATTGATACGCGCCTCGACCAGCAACTGGTCGTTCGACGGCGTGATCTCGAGAATCTCGCGTCCAGGCCCGACCACCCCGCCGGTGGTGTTGATGAACAGCCGCTGCACGGTGCCGTCCATCGGCGCCCTGACTTCGGTTTGCTCCACCCTGTCGACGAGACCGACCGCGGCCTCACCCAGTGCTTCAAGCCGGGCACTGGCATCGGACAACTCGGTACGCCAGCGATTGAAGGCATTCAGGCGCACTTCCTCGATGCGACCGGTTGCCTCCTCGATGGCGGATTTCGCCCGCGTGATGGCCGCCTCGGCCCGCGCCAACTCGCCCAGACTGTTCGCCTCATCGCGCTCAAGCCGGATGATGTCGATATCGGATACCGCACCGGAGTTGAGCAGCGGACGGGTGACCTTCAGCTCTTGACGAATGAGGCTGAGCGCGCGGGCATGCTGGGTGCGTGCCGCCTCGGCCTCACGCAGGTCCTGACGACGCTGCTCGAGCTTCTCACGGTGAATTGATATCTGCTCCTCGAGCTCCCGGCGGCTGGACTCGAACAGGCGACGCTCATGGGCAACGACGGCGGGGGCCTCACGTTCAAGATCCGGCGGAAAGGTCAGGGACTCCTGGCCAGTCAGAGCGTCGAGGCGCGCCACCTCGGCCCGAAGGGCCTGGCGCTTGGCCTGATTCTCGCGCAAGCTCGACATGGAGCGGGTCTGGTCGATCTTGACCAGCAGGTCACCCTGCTCGACGGTGTCACCCTCGCTCACCAGGATTTCGCGCACCGTGCCCCCGTCGAGCGATTGCACCAACTGGGTTTTCTGCGACGGGATCACCTTGCCCTGACCGCGCGTCACCTCGTCAAGCTCCGCAAAACCGGCCCAGACAATCAGGGCGATCAGGACGAGAAACATCACGTAAAGCAAGGCCCTGGCACGCACCGGGCTCTGCTGCAACTGCGCCCAACCGGCCTGGGCGGCCCAACTGCCGGGGCGATCGTCACGAGAGGATCGATCCGGGCGGGGTTGCTCCGTCGACTCGCGCCGCGTGCCGGTCAGCCGTCCAACCCCCTCGAAGCCCCGTTCCTCCAATGTCTTGCGCCGCTTTTCGGTCATCGCTCGGCCCCCGAGATCCGTCCCTGGCGCAGTGCCTCGATGACCTCCTGCTTGGGTCCGTCGGCGACCAGCTTGCCGGCATCGAGCACCAGGATGCGATCCACCAGCTCCAGCATCGAGCTGCGATGGGTGTTGACCAGCAGGGTTTTATGCCCGGCCACCTGTTGGAGGTTGCGCTTGATCGACGCCTCGCTGGAATGATCCAGCGCGCCGGTGGGCTCGTCGAGGACCAGCATAGGCGGGTCATGCAGCAACGCACGGGCGATGGCGATCGACTGGCGCTGGCCACCGGAGACGAACTGGCCGCGCTCGCCCATCGGCATGTCGAAGCCTTCCGGATGGCGGTTGATCATGGGCGCGAGACCGCTGAGTTTGGCGACCTCGAGAATCCGCGCATCGTCGACGCCCGGCGCCCCGAGGGTCAGGTTGTCCTGCAGCGAGCCATGGAACAGGGAGATGTCCTGGGGCACGTACCCGATCGCCCGACGCAATTCCGCCGGATCGATCTGACGGGCATCGACGCCGTCGATCAGTACCGCGCCGGCATCCGGCTCGTAGAGGCCGAGGATCAGTTTCTCGATGGTGCTCTTGCCCGACCCGTTTCGTCCCAACACAGCGACGTGCTCGCCGGCACCAATGCGGAAACTCACGTCGTCGAGCACCACCCCGCCGGTCTGCGGGTAGGAAAAGCTTACGCCACGAAACTCGATCTCGCCCTTCAGGCCGGGCCGGCTGATCCAGGACTTGCCCGGCGGGCGCTCGACCGGTTGTTCCATCACCTCGTCGAGCGAGTCCAGTGCCGCCGCCGACTGGTGATACTGCATCACCAATCCCGCCGCCTGGCCGATTGGCGCCATGGCCCTCGATGACAGCAGGTAGGCGGCGATCATTCCGCCGAGGCTCAATTCACCTTCCATGATCAGGTAAACGCCCACCACGATGATCGTGATGCCCACCGCGTGCTGGGCCCATTGCGCCCCGCTGACCACCGAGGCGGACAGCAATCGCATCCGTGCCGCGTTCTGCGCGAGAAAAACCGAGGTCTTTTCCCAGTCCGCCTGGATACGGCTTTCCACGCCGAAGGCCTTGACCGTCTCGATGTCGGTCAGCCCCTCGACCAGCGTCGCGTTGCGCATCGCGCCAGCGCGCATGGCTTCCTCGGACAACCGCTGCAATCGCGATTGGGCACTCAAGGCGTACAGCAGCACACCCAGCGCGCCCACCACGATCGGTATCACGAGCTGCCAGCCGATCAGGGCGACGATGCCGGCAAAGAGCAGGACAAAAGGTAGATCGACCAGGGCGACCACGCTCATCGAGCCGATGAACGTGCGCACCGACTCGAAGGCATGCACGGTGTTGGCGAACGAGCCCGTGGAGGTGGGACGGTTGGCCATGCGCATGCCCAGCACGCGTTCCATGATCGACGAGGAGAGCTTCACGTCCGCTCGGCTCGCGGCCAGATCGACGAAGCGGCTGCGCATGATCCGCAGCGCCAGGTCGGCGCTGATCGCGAGCAACACCCCTGCCGCCAGCACCCAGAGCGTCTCGGTCGCGGCGTTCGGCACCACCCGGTCGTAGACGTTCATGATGAACAACGGCATCGCCACGGCGAACAGGTTGATCATCACCGCCGCCACGAGCACGTCGCGGTACAGGCTGCGGTTCTCGCGAATCACGCCCCAGAACCAGTGCTGGTCACGCTTCGGTTTCAGGTTGCCGGCGCGCTCATCGAACGAAAAGCGTGGCTGGACGTAGATGAACCAGCCGCTGAACTCGGCCCGGAGGGATTCGAGGTCAACCTCGACCTCGGCATCGTTGAGCTCCGGATAGACCACCGTGGCGATACCCGCCTTGCGATCGATGCCAGTCAGCACGCAGGCGCTGTCGTCCTGGCACAGGAGAACGGCCGGCAGGAGAGCCGGATTCACCGCCGTCAGCTTGCCGGAAACCAACTGACTCGACAGGCCTGCCCGCTTGCTCGCCCGCTCGAACTCGGGCGGTGCCAACCGACCCCGCTCGAGCGGCAGCCCGGCGACCAGTGATTCGCGGGACATGGGTTTGCCGTGGTATCGGCACAGGAACATCAGGCAATCGGTCAGTGCATCGCGGCTTGATCCGCCCTCGCGACTTGCCTGGTCATCCCGGCTTTCCCCCTCATCCTGGCCGTCATGACCAACTTGGCGTCGCTCAACCCGTTCGTTCGGCATTCCACCCCCGCGCCATGCCTGTCCAGAAACGAGAATCCGTTGCACGGGTGGCCGACAGGATCAACGCCACCAGCCCGGAGCACACGGCACAGGCATCCCGCCGCTCCCGATGCAGAGGGAACGATTCACCATGAGAGCGGTGTCCGTCAATCATTGCGTGCGGGGCACCTCGGGGAGGTTCATCGCGACGTCGACGCTCGGGCAGGCAGAATCCGTGTCGACCGGCAGGCGCTCGGCTCCCAGATCGGCAAGGCTGGGCAGGCCGTCGCGGCGGACGTCCAGCGACTCGAGCAGACGCCCGCTGGCTGCAAGCGCTCGGGCAATAGCCACCCGGCGATCGGCCTCGGCGTTGACGTAGGAACGGCTGGCCTGGAAGAACTCGTTTTCCGAGTCGAGTACATCCAGCAGCGTGCGCTGGCCGATCTGGAACTGGTTGCGATACGCCACCCGCACCCGGTCGGCGGAAAGACGATAGTTGTTGAGCGTCTCCACCTGCTCGGAGAGCTTGCGCACATCGTTGTAGGCAATTTGCAGCGTCTGCCGCATGTTCACGCAGGCGCGGTCTCGCTGGCTCTTGGCCACGTTCAACTGCTCGGCGGCACTCTTGATCGCGGCGCGATCGCTGCCCCCGTTATAAAGGTTCATGCGCAGTTCGAGGCCGACGCGGGCATCGCGCTGATTCTCGCGTACGCCAAAATCATCGCGATTGTCGACACCGTAGCTGGCATTGAGGTTCAGTCGCGGTTGATAGGACGCTCGCTCTCTCTGGACCGCGGCGCGCGAGGATTCGATGTCCCGCAGGGCGGCGCGGAACGACGGGTTGCCCTCGTAGGCCAATTTCAAGGCCTCTGCCACATCGGGGGCCAGGGTCGAATCATCCAGGGAGATCGGCGCGAGCCGATCGGCCGGTCGCTCACCGACGATGCGCAAGTAACGGGCCGTCACGTCGTGCAGGTTGGAGATCTCGGTGACCAAGTTGGACTCGGACAACGACACGCGGGCGTTGATCTGCTCAAGGTCCGCCCCGCGTGCCACGCCGGCCTGCGAGCTTTCCTCGATCTGGGCCTTGACGTCGAGATGTTCCTGGTAGCTTTCCTGCGCCAGGTCCACCAGTTCGCGACGGCGAAGCACGTCCTGGTAGGCGGTCAGTGCCTCCAGCGCGATGTCTTCAGCGCTACCCAGCAATTCGTAGTAGCGGACGAGTTGAGCGTTGTCGAGGCGCTCGACCTCGGAGCGGGTGAAAAAGCCGTCGTAAAGCATCTGCGTGAGCGAGATTTCCGCCGCGGCAACGGAATAGTCCTCGTTCACCCCGTAGTTGCGGGACTCCTGGCCGACACTGGCGACCGCGTCGACGGTGGGCAGGTAGCCCCCGCGAGCCACGTCGATATCGTGTCCCGACGAGACAAACGCATGCCAGTTCGACTGCACGTCCGGATTGGACTCGATCGCCTGCTGGACGACCGTGGCCAGGTCATCCGGTTGCTCTGACTGCGCCAGCACGGTCATCGGCGCCCCCATCAACCCGGCAGCCACCAGCGTTGACAACGTTTTCTGCTTTATTGTTTTCATCGTCCTATCCCTTTAGCCATTCGGTGGATAACCTCGATTGGCCAACAACCGGCACGTAGCCATCCAGCTACGTCCGGCCTTCGATTGACTTAAAGACTCCAAATCCCCTGCCCAGTCCATTGGCGGCATCAAGCGGCTCAACCTTCCGATTCGGAGCCAAATACCTTGCAACTCGAGACTCGACGGGTAGCCAGCTGTGGTTCGATTTCGGGTCAGGCCGAGCACGACACAGAGGCCCCCATGCCCGAACCGGCGCCTCGCAGGCGCGCCACTCACAGGCGGGTGACGCGCTTGAACCCCGCATGGCCTTCACGTGCCCATGGAGGCCGCCGATTCTCGCTTGGAGCTTATCCCGACACGCCTTCGGCACAACAGGAACAAAAAGGAACAGGAAATTATTGCCAGATCGTCAACCACTTGCGAGAACCCCAAGCGAAAGGCGCAGGCACTCGCGCGCCGTGTGGCGTCCCGAATCAGACCACGATCCAGCACCACTCATGGCGGCAACCGAGGATGCCTACGAAAATCCGGACCCTCGGCGGCATTCGCACAGGCGAGCAACCGGCACGCCGGCGACTGCCGAGACGCGCGGGCAAATGACGCATCCCGCCAAAAGTCGACTCCACGCGATCAGATGGCTTTGATATCATCCGCGCTCTTCTGGGGAAACGCTGCACGAATGCCATACCGCCCGGCGGGGCTTGGTATTCGTGCAGAGTTTCCCTAAAACCATGGCGGGTGCGCCACGACGGTTCCGGCTGTCCGCACCCTTCGACCCACACGGATGCAAACGCGGGCTTTGGTAGGGCCCGCCACTGGCATCCCAGCTCAGGAGGGCACATGCCGACTATCACGCTACCCGACGGCAGTCAGCGCACGTTCGATCACCCCGTCTCACTCGCCGAGATCGCATCCGACATCGGACCGGGCCTGGCCAAGGCCGCCGTGGCCGGCAAGATCGACGGCACACTGGTCGATCTGTCGCGCACGGTCGAGAAGGACGCGGACATCGCCATCGTCACGGCGAAGGACCAGGAGGGCGTCGAGATCATCCGCCACTCCACCGCGCACCTGATGGCCCAGGCGGTCAAGCAGCTCTACCCGGAAGCGCAGGTCACCATCGGCCCGGTCATCGACCAGGGCTTCTACTACGACTTCGCCTTCGACCGGCCCTTCAACGACGAGGACCTGGAGAAGATCGAGACCCGCATGCGCGAGCTGGCCACCGAGGGCGACGAGCTCGAACGCCGCGTGATGGAACGCGACGATGCGGTGCGTTTCTTCAAGGACCTGGGCGAGGACTACAAGGTCGAGATCATCAAGGACATCCCGGGTGAGCAGGAGCTCTCCATCTACACCCAGGGCGACTTCACCGATCTCTGCCGCGGCCCGCACGTGCCGCACACCAACAAGCTCAAGGCCTTCAAGCTCCTGAAGGTGGCCGGCGCCTACTGGCGTGGGGATTCCGACAACGAGATGCTTACCCGCGTCTACGGCACCGCCTTCGCCTCCGACAAGGAACTCAAGCGCTACCTCAAGCAGCGCGAGGAAGCCGAGAAGCGCGACCACCGTCGCCTGGGCAAGCAGCTCGACCTGTTCCATTTCCAGGACGAGGCGCCGGGCCTGGTGTTCTGGCACCCGCGCGGCTGGGCGATCTGGCAGGTGATCGAGTCCTACATGCGCGATGTTTACAAGCGCTCGGGCTACGCGGAGATCAAGTGCCCGCAGATCCTGGACGTGTCCCTGTGGAAGAAGTCCGGCCACTGGGACAACTACCAGGAGAACATGTTCTTCACCGAGTCGGAGAAGCGCACCTACGCGGTCAAGCCGATGAACTGCCCGGGCCACGTCCAGGTGTTCAACCACGGCCTGCATTCCTACCGTGACCTGCCGATCCGCTACGGCGAGTTCGGCTCCTGCCACCGCAACGAGCCCTCGGGCGCACTGCACGGCATCCTGCGCGTGCGCGGGTTTACCCAGGACGACGGCCACATCTTCTGCACCGAAAAGCAGATCGAGCCCGAGGTGCGCGCCTTCCACGGCCAAGCGCTCGAGGTCTACGAGACCTTCGGCTTCTCGGATGTGCAGGTGAAGATCGCCACCCGCCCGGACAAGCGCATGGGCGCGGACGAGGTCTGGGACGAGGCCGAAGAAGCCCTGCGCAGCGCGTTACGTGCGGCGAACGTCGCATGGGAAGAACTGCCGGGCGAAGGTGCCTTCTATGGGCCGAAGATCGAATATCACCTGTCGGATGCCATCGGCCGGACCTGGCAGTTGGGCACCATCCAGGTGGACTTCATGATGCCCGAGCGCCTGGGCGCGACCTACGTCGACGAGCACAGCGAGCGCAAGCACCCGGTCATGCTGCACCGCGCGATCGTCGGCTCGATGGAACGCTTCATCGGCATCCTGATCGAGCACCACGCCGGCCAGATGCCGCTGTGGCTCGCCCCGACCCAGGCCGTGACCATGGGCATCACCGACAAGCACGCCGAATACGTCGATGCGGTCGCCGAACGCCTCAAGGCGGCCGGCCTGCGGGCAGAGGCCGACCTGCGCAACGAGAAGGTCGGCTTCAAGATCCGCGAGCACACCCTCGAGCGCGTGCCCTACCTGCTGGTCGCGGGCGACCGCGAGATCGATGCCGATTCGGTTTCCGTGCGCACCCGTTCGGGCGAGGATCTTGGCTCGGTCAAGGTCGACGAGTTGATCGAACGCCTCAAGGGCGAGATCGCCGAGCATCGCTAAGAATCGCTAAGACCAGGCACAGGCACGGGACAACCAGCCGCGGTTGGCAACCACCGCGGCTCGGGAAGGTCTGCACGAATCCGATACCACTCTGCGCGCCTTGAGCCGGGCAGATGCAAGGCGTTCGTCCGCCGCGGAAGGGTGGTTCCCTTTCCAAGGACGACAACGCAGCAGATGCCCGGCTCAAGGGGCGCCCGGCGGGGCCTGGCGAGTCGCCCGTGCTCCGCGTTGCGATGTCTTGACGTGCCGCCGGCACGCCGGCGACATCGCGCCTTGATCACGAACGACTCGCCAGGCCAGAGTGGCATCGGATTCGTGCAGACCTTCCCTTATATGCTAATTTTTCGCCAATTCTCCCGGAGCCGGTCGCTCTGGGTTACTATTCTCGTCCAAACCTGATTGGAGGGTACGAACATCGCTCAACAACGCGGAAAGGGTCCAGCCAAAAGCGACGACCCACGGATCAACGACCAGATCACCATCCGGGAAGTCCGGCTCGTCGACGAAAACGGCGAGCAGGTGGGTGTTGTCGACACCGACGAGGCAAGGGAACGCGCCGTCACGGCCGGGATGGACCTGGTCGAGGTCTCGCCTACAGCCAAGCCGCCTGTCTGCAAGATCATGGACTTCGGCAAGTTCAAGTATCAGCAGAGCAAGAAGGCGGCCGAGGCCAAGAAGAAGCAGAAGCATATCGAGATCAAGGAGGTGAAATTCCGTCCCGGCACGGAAGATCACGACTACCAGGTCAAGCTGCGTAATGCGACTCGCTTCCTCGAGGCCGGCGACAAGGTGAAGATCACCCTGCGCTTCCGCGGTCGAGAGATGGCCCACCGGGACCTGGGTGCCGAATTGCTTTCTCGCATCGAGGAAGACCTGTCGAACCTGGCCACCGTCGAGCAAAAGCCTCGCATGGAAGGCCGACAGGCCACCATGGTGATGGCACCACGCCCGACCAAGACCTGAACGACAATCGTTCGGTGTGATTCCCAAAACCCGCCTCTTCGGCGGGTTTTTCGTTTGTCCGAGACGATCGACGGGCCTGGATCCTGGGAACCTCACCCGGCCTTTCCTATCGTGAACCGCTGGTCCGGTCCGGCGGCGCCGATGGCCGCCCAAGCGCGGCAATGGTATCGGCATGGAAGCGCGCCGCCTCGGCCACCGCGGCACGGCCCTCGTCCACCGGCAGCACATTGATATCCGTAATCGTCTCGCCGGCAAGCGCCCGGACGGTGGCATGCGCGCTATCCGACAGCGCCTGGGCGTTGTAGCCGCCCTCAAGCATCACCACCAGCCGATCGTCGCAAACCTCCTGTGCCAGGGCGCACATGTGCTGCGTCAGCGCCGCAAACCCGGTTTCGTCCATGGCGCAGGTCTGATCCAGATAGTGGCAGTCAAACCCGGCGGAAATCAGGATGAGTTCGGGCCGGAACGCCCGGGCCGCGGGGCGCACCACCTGCTCGAGCACATCGAGCAGCGCCGCGTTGCCGCTTCCCCGGGGAAAGGGCACGTTGAGGTGGTAGCCCACCCCGGCCCCGGTGCCGGTTTCAGTCAGCTTGCCGGTTCCGGGATAGAACGGGGCCTCGCAGTGGCTGTCGACCACCAGCACGTCGGGCCGGTCGTAGAAGATGTCCTGGGTGCCGTTGCCGTGGTGCATGTCCCAGTCCCAAATCATCACGCGCCGAAAGCCTAGTACCTCCCGCGCATGCATGGCGGCCACGGCGATGTTGTTGTATAGGCAGAAGCCTCTCGCATCGTCGGTCGAGGCGTGGTGACCCGGCGGGCGCACGATACAGAAGGTGTGGCGCCCTTCCCCGCTGGCAATTGCCTCGATGGCGCTGATGCCGGCGCCGGCAGCCAGCCTCGCCGCGACCACACTTTCGGGGGAAACCGCCGTCGTGTCCTGTGCCAGCCAGCCCGAGGCACCGACCAGCGATTCGATATAGGCCAAATACTCGACCGAGTGGACTCGCTGGAGCTGAGCATGCGTCACCGGCATCGGGACCCGCCAGCCTTGGCCGTCGACGGGTTCGGCCTTCAGCCGTTCGACAATCGCCGTCAACCGCTCCGGACGCTCCGGGTAGGCGTAAGTCTCCAGGCTGGCTTCGGGATACTGATGGGCGATCATCGCCTTGACGGCATCGCTCCATTCCGGGTGCTGGGTGTCCCAGCCAGACGGCTCGTGACCAAGCATGCGCGCGTCGTAAAAGATCAGCACGGCCTTCTTCATCGCAACCACTCCGCAAGAAGATGGCTTTGTGCCACCCCGGTCGCTCGGCACCAAGCCGGAACACCCCAAGGTGCTGCACAACCCCAACCAAGTTGGCAGTCAAGCATAGCCCTTTGCCCTCGGTTTAACGCCCACCGGGGTGACCGGTGCGCCGTCGCGGCATCGCCCGCCCGCTCTGACGGGGCCACGGCAAACCGGGTGGTTTTGATGGAAGGATTGCGATCACGGCAGCTCTCCGGTATTCTCATGCGCCGTTTCGCCGCCCCGGGAACCCTCGAGGGCAGGCAACGGTGAAATCGTCCGCGCACGTTAAACACTCCGACGTGGCCGGATATCCAAAAACAAACCTGAACTGGAGTTGATCATGCCCAAGATCAAGACTAATCGCGGGGCCGCCAAGCGGTTCAAGATTACCGCGGGCGGCGTCAAGCGTCGTCAGTCGCACCTGCGTCACATCCTCACGAAGAAATCGTCGAAGCGGAAGCGTCAGCTCGGTTCGCCGGCCTACGTTCACGAGGCCGATGTCCAGCTCGTCGAGCGCATGATGCCCTACGGCAAGAAGTGAGGAGATAGACCATGGCACGAGTCAAGCGTGGCGTTACCGCCCATGCCAAGCACAAGAAAGTCCTGAACAAAGCGAAGGGTTACTACGGTGCCCGTTCGCGCACCTACCGCTCTGCGAAGCAGGCGGTCATCAAGGCCGGTCAGTACGCCTATCGTGACCGTCGCGCGAAGAAGCGCGTGTTCCGCGGCCTGTGGATCACCCGCATCAACGCCGAGGCACGCAACAACGGCCTGTCCTACAGCCGCATGATGGATGGCCTGAACAAGGCCAACGTCGAGGTCGACCGCAAGGTCCTCGCCGACATCGCGGTGCACGACAAGCCGGGCTTTGCCGCCCTCGCTGAAAAGGCGAAGGCTGCCCTGGCAGGCTGATCCGGACCGATCACGGATCACGGACGACCGCCGGTCGTCCGCCCGGATTCCCGAAAGGCGCCTCACGGCGCCTTTTTTCGTTGAAGGCATTGATTTTATTGGGCTTTACGCCACAATAACGCCCTTCGCCGGATGCCGGTTCCCACGGCATCCGGCGAAGGGTGGCTAAGCAACTGGAAGGAGCGTTTAAGCGGTGAGCAACTCCCTGGACACCTTGGAGACCGACGCACTGGCACGCATCGAGGCGGCCGACAGTCTCGACGCACTCGAATCCCTGCGGGTGGAATTCACCGGCAAGAAGGGATCGATCACGGCCCAGATGAAGATCCTCGGCCAGCTCGACCCCGAGGAACGCAAGACGCAGGGTGCGGCCATCAACGCGGTCAAGGATCGCGTGATCGGCGCCCTCAAGGCCCGTCGCGAGACCCTGCAGGCCGAGGCACTCCAGGCCAAGCTGGCCGCGGAGACCATCGACGTCACCCTGCCCGGCCGTCGCCGTCCGCCCGGCGCCAAGCATCCCGTCACCCAGATCACCGAGCGCGTCTCCGCCATCTTCCAGGCGATGGGCTTTCGCGTCGCCGAAGGCCCGGAGATCGAGGACGACTGGCACAACTTCACCGCCCTGAACATCCCCGAGAGCCACCCGGCCCGGGCGATGCACGACACCTTCTACTTCGACGCCAATCACCTGCTGCGCACGCACACCTCGCCGGTGCAGATCCGCGCCATGCAGGAATCGAAGCCGCCGCTGAAGGTGATCGCCCCCGGCCGCGTCTATCGCTGCGATTCGGACATGACGCACTCGCCGATGTTCCACCAGATCGAGGTGCTCTACCTCGACGAGAACGTCCGCTTTACCGACCTGCGCGCCACGCTGGAGACCTTCCTCGCCGCCCTGTTCGAGCGCGAGGACCTGCCGATCCGGCTGCGCCCGTCGTTCTTCCCCTTCACCGAGCCCTCCGCGGAAGTCGACATCCAGTGCGTTCACTGCGGTGGCGAGGGCTGCCGCGTGTGCAAGAAGACCGGCTGGATCGAGGTGCTGGGCGCCGGCATGGTCCATCCCAACGTGCTGCGCTCGGTGGATCTGGACCCGGCCGAGGTGAGCGGTTTCGCCATCGGCATGGGCGTCGAGCGCCTGGCGATGCTGCGCTACGGGGTCGACGACTTGCGTGCGTTCTTCGAGAACGACCTGCGCTTTCTGCGCCAATTCCAGTAAACCCCATTCCCGTCGAGCCGGCATGGCCGACCGACCAACCGATTTATGCCCGGCCGCACCATAGCGGCGGCCGACCGGACCAAGGCCCGAGGACCTGACACCCGATGCTTTTTTCCGAGAACTGGCTGAGAACCTGGATTGACCCGCAGGTCGACACCGAGGAGCTGGCCCACCGCCTGACCATGGCCGGCCTCGAGGTCGATGCCATCGAGCCCGCCGCCCCGGCCTTCGACAATGTCGTCGTCGGCGAGGTCAAGACCGTCCGCCCGCACCCGGACGCCGACAAGCTGCGCGTCACCGAGGTCTTCGACGGCGAGACCACCTGGCAGGTCGTCTGCGGCGCGCCCAACGTCCGCGAAGGTCTCAAGGCCCCGCTGGCCCGGGGCGGCGCCACCCTGCCGAACGGCATGAAGATCAAAAAGGCCAAACTGCGCGGCGAGCCGTCGCACGGCATGCTCTGCGGCGGCGACGAGATTGGCTTGGCCAGCGTCCGCGACGGGTTGCTGGAGCTACCGGACGATGCACCGGTGGGCAAGGACCTGCGCGAGTGGCTGGACCTGGATGACGCCGTAATCGAGCTGGGCATCACCCCCAACCGCGGCGATGTGCTCTCGATCGCCGGCCTGGCCCAGGAATGCAGCGCGCTGTTCGAGGCCAAACTCGAGGCGCCGGAGACCCGCGCCCCCGAGGCCAGCCTTGATGCCCGCCGTGACGCGACCATCGAGGCAGCGGATGCCTGCCCGGTCTACCTCACGCAAGTCATCGAGGACATCCCGGCCCGCGGCGACACCGACATGCTGATCGCCGAGCGCCTGCGCCGCGCCGGGGTCTCGACCGTCGAGCCGATCGTCGATCTCTTGAACTACGTGATGCTCGAGACCGGCCAGCCGATGCACGCCTTCGACGGCGACCGGCTCGACGGCGACATCCGCGTGCGCTGGGCCAAGGCCGGCGAGACCATGGTGGGTCTCAACGAGCAGGAGTTGACCCTCGAGGACGACTGCCTGGTGGTGGCCGATGCCACCAACCCGATCGCGCTGGCCGGCATTATCGGCAGCCAGCCATCCGGCGTCTCCGGCGAGACACGGCGCATCGTGCTGGAATCCGCCCACTTCACCCCCGAGGCGGTCGCCGGCCGGGCACGCCGTTTCGGCCTGACCACCGATGCCGCTTTCCGCTTCGAGCGCGGCGTCGACCCGAGCCTACCCCGCCAGGCGATCGATCGGGCCGCCCAGTTGATCACCGAGCTGCTCGGCGGTAAGGCCGGCCCGGTGGTCGAGGCAGCCGGCGGGCGCGATCTGCCCGCCCCGGCGGCGATCCGGCTGGACATGGACTGGGCCGAGCGCCGCCTGGGCCTGCCGGTGGCCACCGAGCGCGCCGCCGATCTGCTCACCCGGCTGGGCTGCGCGGTCACGCGTGAGGCCGACGTGCTCACCGTGGTGCCGCCGACCCGCCGCTTCGATCTGGCCATCCCCGAGGATCTCCTCGAGGAGCTGGCGCGACTGATCGGTTACGACAACTTCCGTGCCCCGATCACGCGCATGACTCCGGAAATCGGCCTGCCGGCGGCCACCGACAACACCACCACGCGCATTGGCGATCTGCTGGCCGACCGCGGCTACTTCGAGGCGATCACCTACAGCTTCGTCGACCGCGAGCTCGATGCCGTGATCACCCCAGACAGCAGCCCGATCGAGCTGGCCAACCCGATCGCCTCGCAGATGGCGGTGATGCGCCAGAGCCTCTGGCCGGGCCTGCTCGAGGCGGTCGCCCACAACCAGAAGCGCCAGCAGCCGGCCATCCGCCTGTTCGAGACCGGCCACCGCTTCGCCGGCTCGACCGCGGGGGCCGCGCGCGAAAGCGGCGAGCTGGCCGTCGTTGCCGCCGGGCATGCCGCACCCGAACAATGGGGCCAGGCCACCCGTCCGGTCGACTTCTACGACCTCAAGGGCGATCTCGAGGATCTGCTCGAGGGACTCGGCCTGGGCGAGGCGCTCGCCTTCCGTGGCTGCGAGCACCCGGCGCTGCACCCCGGCCAGTCCGCCGAGGTGCTGATCGACGGCGAGGCGGTGGGCGAAATCGGCGCCCTGCACCCGGAGACACTCAAGACCTTCGACCTTAAGGGGCCGGTGTTCGCGGCACGCCTGTCGCTCGCCGGTATCGACGCCCGGCCGTTGCCACAGAGTGCGCCGCTATCGAAGTTCCCGCGCATCCGCCGCGATCTGGCACTGGTCACCCCGACCACGCTGGGCTTCAGTGAACTGGCGGCCACCATCCATGCCGCCGGGGGCGACTTCCTGCGCGATGTCGAGCCCTTCGACCGCTACGTGGGCGAGGGGGTGGCCGAGGGCCACCAGTCGCTGGCGGTGAAGCTGGTGTTCCAGAATGACGAGCGCACCCTCACCGACGACGAAATTACCGATACAATCAATCACATACTCGAGAACCTCCGCCAGCACGATGTCGAGCTGCGCGGTTGACTTGAACCCGGGAACCGATTTACATGGCTCTTACGAAAGCGGATCTGGTAGAAACGCTGCACAACGAACTTGGCCTCAACAAGCGCGAGGCGAAGGACTTCGTCGATCTCTTCTTCGAGGAGATGCGGCAGGTGCTGGAATCGGGCGAGGACATCAAGCTCTCCGGTTTCGGCAATTTCCAGTTGCGGGACAAGAACGAACGCCCCGGGCGCAACCCGCGCACCGGGGAGATGATTCCCGTCACCGCCCGCCGGGTGGTGACCTTCCGCGCCGGCCAGAAACTCAAGTCGCTGGTGGAAGCCTATGACGGCCCAGAGCAAGACTGAATTCACCTTCCCGCCGATCCCCAGCAAGCGGTATTTCACCATCGGGGAAGTCGGCCAGCTGTGTGACGTCAAGTCGCACGTGCTGCGTTACTGGGAGCAGGAATTCGAACCGCTCAAGCCGATCAAGCGCCGCGGCAACCGCCGCTACTACCAACGCCACGACATCGAGCTGATCCGCCTGATCCGCACCCTGCTCTACGATCAGGGCTTCACCATCGCCGGCGCCCGCCAGCAACTCGCCGCCCTGCCCAAGGCCTCCTCGCGCGAGTCCTCCAGCGCGCTCGAGGCAGTGCGCGAGATGCGCGAGCGCATCAGCCAGAGCGGCGGCAACCTGCTGGCACTCGACCCCCAGGGGGAAACCAGGCAAGGGGAAGCCAGGCCAGACAACGAAACCACGCCCGTCACAACGCCCCCCGAAGCCCCCCTTCCCAGCGGCCGGCAGCTCGACCTGCGCGAGATCCGACTCGGCCTCGAGGCCCTGGCCGACGAGCTCGCCCCCTACTGCGCCGAGACCCGTCCCGACGACGACTAGGGAACCTCTGCCCCTCAGGCCGCGATATGGGCCCGGCGCGGCTCGGCCTCCCGGCGGCGTTCGACGAAGTGGCGCAGGTAGCGGGCCTGCAGGTCCGCACTCTCCAGCAGGATGAACAGGTCGGCACAGCCGAACGCCGGGTCCCAGCACGGCTCACCTCCGATCGTCGCCCCCAAGCGCATGTAGGCCTTCAACAATGGGGGCAGGCGCGTCGATGAGACGCTGATCGCCCCATCCACAGCCGGCAACGGACGACGGGGCCGCACCCGCCGTTCGACGGGGGCCAGGTGGCAAGCGAGCAGCCTGTCGGCAATTGCCCGGGCCGTGGCACCGCCATCGTCCATCGGGATCGAGGCGCAGCCGATCAGGTAGCCGAAGCGGTTGTCCGCCATGAACCGGGCGAGGCCCGCCCAAAGGGCGGCGATCGTGCCGCCGCGGCGCCAGTCGGGATGCACGCAGGTCCGACCGATCTCCATCACCCGACCGGGCAGTCGGCGAACCCCGGCAAGATCGAATTCCTGCTCGGAATAGAACCCGCCGGTCAGGCAGGCCTGGGTGTCGGTCAGCACGCGCGTGCACGCAACCAGTGCCCCTCGGCTGTCCCGCACCATCAAGTGATGACAGTGCGGGTCGAAACCATCTCGCTCGAGCCCGCCGTGTCCCGGCGGAACCTGCGCGCCCATCTCTTCGACGAACACCCGGTAACGCAGTCGGTAGCAGGCCTCTCGCTCGGTGCTGGTGGTGGCAAAGGCCACACTCAGTCCACCCGATTCGTTCAGCCGGCCCCGCCGGCTTGGCTCGTCTCGCTGCATGGATCGTCTCCCCTGGCGGTTGATACCTGCTCGCAGGGTGGCGAGACGAGTTGGCAGGGTCGTGACACGTCGATGTCGATCCGATGACCGGATGACAAGTAGGGAACCTCTGCAAGCAGAGGTTCCTTAATCGAACTGCGCCAACAGCCGATCGGGCTCCGACTCCGGGGGCAGACAGGCCGTGCCGCGGCAGATATACGCCAGTCCGGGCGCCAGTCCGGGGCCCGCCTCGGGCAGTGGCTTGTCGGCCAGCACGGCATCACTGCCAGTGGCGATCACCGTCATGCCCCGCCGGCGCAACGTGGCGATCGCCGTCTGCCAGGCCGTCATCTCTCGGGCCTTGATGACGACCACCGTGCCCGGCTGATGGAATCGTCGCAGGGCGGCAAGCAGTCGCGTATGGACCTGCGGCGCACGCTCGATCGAGCCGGCGGCCGCCTTGAAGATGTCCTCGGCGGTGGCAAGCCAATCGGGCCGGCCCAGGGAGTACCCCAGACGGGTGAGCGCATCGGCCAACACGGCATTGCCGGCCGGCTGGGCGTCATCCGTGAACACGACCAGTCCGGCCACCGGCGCACCGTGGCCCGCATGACTGAGTCGAAACGCCCCGCTCCCATCGGCGAAGCGCTCGGTGATCGTGCCGATGATCTCCTCGATGCGAGACAGCCGCTCGGCGTCGGGCACACGGAAGAAGGCCTCGGCCTGGGCCTCGAGCAGCAAGGCGAGGTCGTCAAGAAAGGCCGGCACCGATGGACGTCCGTCAAGGTATCCGGTGGGCAGGTCGGCCACGGCGCTATCGGCAGGCACCAGCCGGTCGAGCAGATCCAGCCCCTTGCTCGTCCAGTCGTCTCGCCCGAGGCGATTGCCCGCTCGCAGTAACCCGGTGGCCAGCAGGGCATTAAGGCCCAGCAGGGACTTGTCATCGCGCTTGGGCTGCGGGCGGGTATCGCGATGTGACAGCAGGGCGCGCCGGATGGGCTCAATCAGCGGTCGCACCTCGTCGATGCGCCGCGCGCGGCGTGCCGAGGCCAGATGCCACTTGCCCTCGAAGTTGGCCGGGCGGTCCAGCCCGTACTCGCCCAGGAACGATTCGATGGCGGAGGCATCGAGCCCTGCCGTCTCCAGCACCTCACGCGCCTCGTCGGGCGTCCACAGGTAGGTGGCACCCTCCTCGCCCCCAGTGTCGCCCGAGGTATCGCCCGGGGTATCGGCATCCAGGCTCGCCGCAAACGTGCCATCGGCCAGCCGCATGCGCTCGAGGAAGTGGTCGATACCCCGCTCGAGCAAGGATTCGATCACGGCCCGGCGGGTATCCGACCCGTCCCCCAGCACGGCGAACCGCGACAGGGTGTCCGGCAACTGGGCGTTATCGACCAGCATCTTCTCGAAGTGCGGGATGGTCCAGTCGGCGTCGACGCAGTAACGAAAGATGCCGCCGTCGAGATGGTCGAACAAGCCCCCGTCCAGCAGCGCCGCCACTGCGTGATCCAGTGCCCCTCCCCCGTCGGTGCCGCGGGCGGCCGCTTCGTCGAGCAGAAAGTCGAGCATCGGCAGCTGCGGGAATTTCGGCGCGCCACCCAGTCCACCGTGCCGGTCGTCCATCGACTCCTCCAGGCGAGCCCGGGCGGCATCGGCCACCGACACCCCCGGCAACTCGTTGCTCCCCGGCGGCGTTGCGTTCAGTGCCCGGTGAACCGCCAGTCCCTGCTCGCGCGTCTGGTCGCGTTTCTCCCGGTAGGCGCTGTGGACCCGCTCGAGCAGGTCGGCAAAGCCGGGCAGGCCAAAGCGCGGTTCGGCGGGGAAGTAGGTGCCGATAAAGAAGGGCGTCAGATCGTCGGGGTTGAGAAAGGCGGTCAGCGGCCAGCCGCCGCCACGCTGGTTCAACAGCGCGTGCGCGGTCTGGTAGGTCTTGTCGAGATCGGGGCGTTCCTCACGATCGACCTTGATGTTGATGAAATGCCGATTCATCACCGCCGCGATCTCCGGATTGGAGAAGCTCTCGCGCGCCATCACGTGGCACCAGTGGCAGGCGGCGTAGCCGATCGACAGCAGGATCGGACGATCCTCGTCACGGGCGCGGCTCAGTGCCTCGTCAGTCCAGGCATACCACTCGACCGGGTTGTCGGCATGGGCCTGCAGGTAGGGACTGGTCGATTCGAGCAGACGTGGGTTGGTCATGGTTGGCGCCCCTGGCTCTTGATTCGGTTGCCCCTGGATACTGGTAGACTCCGTGCTGTTTCACAAACAGGCCACCGGCTCCCTAAATGGACTACCCCGCCATCGACCCCATTGCCCTGCAGATCGGCCCGCTGGCCATTCACTGGTACGGGCTGATGTACCTGTTCGGCTTTGCCGGTGCCTGGGCCCTGGCCCGCCTGCGCGCCCGCCGCCCCGACTGGCCCATCAACGCCGTGCAGGTCGACGACCTGCTCTTCTACTCAGCGCTGGGCGTGATTCTCGGCGGGCGGGTCGGCTACATGCTGTTCTACCAGCCGGGCATGCTGATCGACTCGCCACTGAGCCTGTTCGCGATCTGGGACGGCGGCATGAGCTTCCATGGCGGGCTGCTGGGCGTGCTGGTGGCCATGGCCCTGTACGCCCGGCGGCAAGGACTGGCGTTCTTCACGGTCACCGATTTCATCGCCCCGCTGGTGCCCATTGGCCTGTTCTTTGGCCGGATCGGCAATTTCATCAACGCCGAGCTCTGGGGCAGCCCCACCACCCTGCCCTGGGGCATGGTATTCCCCGGTGGCGGCCCCGAGCCGCGCCATCCCTCCATGCTCTATGAGGCGGCCCTGGAAGGGCTGGTGCTGTTCATCCTGCTGTGGGTGTTCTCGATGAAACCCCGCCCGCGCATGGCCGTCTCCGGGCTGTTCCTCGCCGGTTACGGCACGTTCCGCTTCGCAGTGGAGTTCGTGCGCGAGCCGGATGCCCACATCGGCTATCTCGCCGGTGGCTGGGTGACCATGGGTCACGTCCTGTCCGCCCCCATGATCCTGGCCGGTATCGCCCTGCTGATCTGGGCCTATCGGCGCGCTATCATGGACCGCCCCGCTAACCTCCAAGCTGGAAGCACGTCCGAATGAAGGCCTATCTCGACCTGATGCAGCACGTCCTCGATCACGGCGTCGACCGTGACGACCGCACCGGCACCGGCACGCGCAGCGTCTTCGGCTACCAGATGCGCTTCGACCTCGGCGAGGGCTTCCCGGCCCTGACCACCAAGAAGCTGCACCTGCGCTCGATCATCCACGAACTGCTGTGGTTCGTCAGTGGCGACACCAATGTGCGCTACCTGCAGGACAACGGGGTGCGCATCTGGAACGAGTGGGCCGACGAGAACGGTGACCTCGGCCCGGTCTACGGCGCGCAGTGGCGCTCCTGGCCCGACCGCGACGGCGGCACCATCGACCAGCTCGGCGGCGTGATCGAGCAGATCAAGGCCAACCCCGAATCGCGACGCTTGATCGTCACCGCCTGGAACCCGGCCGACGTGCCCGAAATGGCCCTGCCGCCCTGCCACCTGCTGTTCCAGTTCTACGTCGCCAACGGCAAGCTTTCCTGCCAGCTCTACCAGCGCAGCGCCGATATCTTCCTGGGCGTGCCGTTCAATATCGCCAGCTACGCCCTGCTGACCATGATGATCGCGCAGGTCTGCGATCTCGAGCCGGGCGAGTTCGTCCACACGCTCGGCGACGCGCATCTTTATCACAATCATCTTGAGCAGGCGCGCGAGCAACTCGGTCGCGAGCCACGCCCGCTGCCGACGATGCGCATCAACCCGGAACGGCGCACGATCGACGACTTCGTCTTCGAGGACTTCGAGCTGGTCGACTACGATCCCCACCCGCACATCAAGGCCAAGGTAGCGGTCTAGCTCGAATGCGCTGGCCGAGGCAGGCAAAATCAGGTGACCGATCCAAACGGTTGGGCTAGACTGATCGGTTAACCCATTGCCAATCATCATGCCGCTAGGCAGGAATCCCCATGCGCGTCAGTCTCATCGCCGCGATGGCCCGCAACCAGGTCATCGGTCGCAACAACCAGCTCCCCTGGCGGCTGCCGGCCGATCTCAAGCATTTCAAGCAGCTGACCATGGGCAAGCCCCTGATCATGGGCCGCAAGACCTTTGAGTCGATCGGCAAGCCGCTTCCCGGACGGACCAACATCGTGGTCACCCGCGACGAAGGCTTTACCGCCGAGGGCGTGATCGTGGTGCATTCGCTCAATGCCGCCCTGGCCGAGGCCGAGGCGCACCTCGACGAGAGCGAGGAGGCGATGGTGATGGGCGGGGCGAACATCTATTACCAGTACCTGCCTCGTGCCGACCGCATGTACCTGACGCTGGTGGAAGTGGAGGTCGCCGGTGATGCCCATTTCCCGGTGTACGTCCCCGACGAGTGGGAACTGACCGAGGCCACGCGCCACGAGCCGGACGAGAAGAACCCCTACGCCTACCAGTACCTGGTGTTCGACCGCGTCCCGAGCTGAACCTCGGGCAGTCTGACCCGACCCACAACATCAACTATCATCCGGTGAAGGGATTCCCGAATTCTGCGGGGTGGCGAATGCCCACCCCGCCGGAACATGCAACCCGGAGTCCGTGATGACCCAGCCGTCACTCGATCTGCGCGACGAATTCGACTACCAGCCGGAGCTGATTGCCCGCCTGGTCGACGTCTACGACATTGCTCTCAACCATCGCTGGATCTATGCCAGCGTGATCGCCCTGACCGGCGCATTCTTCATGCTGCAATGGTCCCTGCTGGCGGACACGGCGCAATACGGGCACCCCTGGGTGGGCGTGCCACTGATCGCCATGGCCGTCTGGCTGGCACTCGCGCCGGCAGCAACCATCGCCAAGTGGGTTGCCCTGCCGGCGCATTTCAGCCGCGACTACCTCTCCTACCGCGACATCCACTGGATGCAGCAGATGACCGAGCGCCACCCCGTGCTGGCCACCACCGCCGAGCCGTTTCTTAATGCACGCGAGCCGGTGCCGATCGGCGCGCTGCGCGAGTTTTGGGCACCTTTGGTGCGCGAGGAAGAGCGCCAGCAACGCTGAGATCACTTCGTCTTTGGAAGACGCACCTGCCGCTCGGCCTGCTCGAGCACGTGATCGTGGAAGCTGCGCATCACGGGGGTGTCTCGCTTGCCCCGGCGCTGGACCATGTACCAGTGCCGGATGATCGGCAGGCCGTCGACGTCCAGGATCACCAGCCGGCCGGTCTCCAGTTCCAGCTCCAGGGTGTGTTGCGAGACGATCCCCACCCCCAGGCCGGCCTCGATCGCCTGTTTGATCGCCTCGTTCGAGCGCATTTCCAGCCCCGGCTTGACCGCCAGGCCGTGTTCCTCGAAGAACCGCTCGATCGCCGCCCGCGTCCCCGAGGCAGATTCGCGCTGCACGAAGCGGTGTTGCGCCAGCTCCTCGAGTGCAATCGACTTTCGTCCCGCCAGGGGATGATCCGCGGCGGCGATCGCTACCAGCGGGTTTTCCAGAAACGCCTCGGAATGCAGATCGGCATCGATGGGTGGCTCGCCCATGATCACGATGTCGGTCTCGTTGTGTGCCAGTTGCCGAAGCAGGCTCTGCCGGTTGGTCACGTCCAGGCTGATCGAGACCCCCGGGTAGCGCTTGGAAAAGTCGGCCAGCAAGCGCGCGACGAAGTAGTTGGCCGTACTCGCGACGCTGACCCGCAGGTGGCCACGGTGCACCCCCTTCATGCCCTCGAGCACCTCCTCGGCCTCGGTGATTACCTCGAGGATGCGCTGGGCATAACCGTATAGTTCCCTTCCGGCGTCGGTGAGGTACAGTTGCCGACCGGTCTGCTCGAACAGTGGCAGGTCGACATTGTCTTCCAGTTGACGAATCTGCATCGACACCGCGGGTTGGGTAAGATGCAGCTTCTCGGCTGCCTTGGTGTAGTTGAGGAGCTCGGCCGCGGCGCTGAAGACGCGGAGCTGGTGCAATGTGAATCGAATCATCGGCTAATCCATAAGGCTTTCTTTATGGTGAACATCACTTATTTTGAATTGCTTTGATGGTCGGTGGACGTATAGTATCGGCCGAGACGAAAGAGGGGCCTTCCCCCAGGTCGATCCCTAACCCAATGCCAACCTTACCCTTCCGGAGGATCGCTATGGCGAATAAAAGTTACAGCGCGGGCGTAAAAGATTACCGCGAAACCTATTGGATGCCGGAGTACACGCCGCTCGACACCGACCTGCTGGCGTGCTTCAAGATCACCCCGCAGCCGGGTATCGATCGCGAAGAGGCAGCCGCTGCCGTCGCAGCCGAGTCCTCCACCGGTACCTGGACCACGGTGTGGACCGACCTGCTGACCGACATGGACTTCTACAAGGGTCGCGCGTACCGCATCGAGGACGTGCCCGGTGACGACTCCGCCTTCTACGCGTTCATCGCGTACCCGATCGACCTGTTCGAGGAAGGCTCTGTCGTCAACGTGTTCACCTCGCTGGTCGGCAACGTGTTCGGCTTCAAGGCCATCCGTGGCCTGCGCCTGGAAGACGTTCGCTTCCCGATCGCCTACATCAAGACTTGTGGTGGTCCCCCGCACGGTATCCAGGTCGAGCGCGACAAGCTGTCCAAGTACGGCCGTCCGATGCTGGGCTGCACCATCAAGCCGAAGCTGGGCCTGTCGGCCAAGAACTACGGCCGTGCAGTCTACGAGTGCCTCCGTGGTGGTCTCGACTTCACCAAGGACGACGAGAACATCAACTCCCAGCCGTTCATGCGCTGGCGTGACCGTTTCCTGTTCGTCCAGGAAGCCACCCAGACGGCCGAGAACCAGACCGGCGAGCGCAAGGGTCACTACCTGAACGTCACCGCGCCGACCCCGGAAGAGATGTACAAGCGTGCCGAGTTCGCCAAGGAGATTGGCGCACCGATCATCATGCACGACTACATCACCGGCGGCTTCACCGCGAACACCGGTCTGGCCAAGTGGTGTCAGGAAAACGGCGTCCTGCTGCACATCCACCGCGCGATGCACGCAGTAATCGACCGTAGCCCGACTCACGGCATCCACTTCCGCGTACTGACCAAGATCCTGCGTCTGTCCGGCGGTGACCACCTGCACACCGGTACCGTCGTGGGCAAGCTGGAAGGCGACCGCGCTTCCACCCTCGGCTGGATCGACCTGCTGCGTGAATCCTTCATCCCGGAAGACCGCTCGCGCGGCATCTTCTTCGATCAGGATTGGGGCTCCATGCCGGGCGTCTTCGCCGTCGCATCCGGTGGTATCCACGTCTGGCACATGCCGGCACTCGTCAATATCTTTGGCGACGACTCCGTCCTGCAGTTCGGCGGTGGCACCTTGGGTCACCCGTGGGGCAACGCCGCTGGCGCCGCTGCCAACCGTGTCGCTCTGGAAGCCTGTGTCGAGGCCCGCAACCAGGGTCGTGACGTAGAGCGCGAAGGCAAGGAGATCCTGACTCAGGCCGCACAGCACAGCCCTGAGCTGAAGATCGCCATGGAAACCTGGAAAGAGATCAAGTTCGAGTTCGATACCGTCGACAAGCTCGACAACCAGAACCGCTAATCCAGGCCTTCTTAACCAGAATCTGACTCATAGGTAAGAAACCATGAACCAAATGCAGGACTACAAGACGACGGTCAAGTTCGAGACTTTCTCCTACCTGCCGCCGATGACCCCGGACCAGATCCGCACTCAGATCGAGTACGCACTCGCCCAGGGCTGGGCCCCGAGCGTCGAGCACGTCGAGCCGGAAAACATGATGAACCACTACTGGTACATGTGGAAGCTGCCGTTCTTCGGTGAAGACAACGTCGAGAACGTGCTGGCCGAGATCGAAGAGTGCCATCGCAAGTACCCGGGCCACCACGTTCGCCTGGTTGCGTATGACAACTTCACCCAGAGCCAGGGTCTGGCCTTCGTGGTTTACCGCGCTGGCTGATAAGCGATGCGGCTGCCCGCCTTCGGGCAGGCAGCTTAACCATCAACACGAGGTACAACAGGCATGCCTGTACAATCTGGAAACAATGCAGCCAGAAATCGTGCAGCAGCTCGCGCCCGACAGGAAGCGGCTCGGCGTGGTGACACGTCGTCCTCTTCGGCAGGGGGCAGCCTCGCCGGTCTGACCGGCAAGGATCTGGCCCGCGCCCGTCGTGCGCAGTTGTCTGCACACGGCAAGAACGCCAGCACCTCGACCTGGAAAACGGCCGCGTCGGCCGCTCGCCAGAACCCCGCGGCATCGCGGGATTCCGGCAGCAACGGCGCTGCCGCCTCACAATCCCACGCATCCGCGTCCACCGACGAATCCGTCGACCAGATGTGCTCGCTCGCCGAGTCCGATCCGGGTCAGTACGGTTCCGAGGCGGACCTGGTGCGGTCCGTCTGCCGTTCACGTCGCCAGGCAATGGCGAAATACGGCAAGAGTGCACTCCCGCCGAAGCCCGCCTCCCAGGGCGGTCCGGGTCGCAAGCAGATGCCCTTCGCTGACGAGGTTCGCTCGCAGTCGAAGCCGGCACCGGCTAGCAACGACACCCAGGCCGACTCCGAGCACGAGGCTTCGTTCGAGTCACTCTGCACGGTCGCCAAAAAGCGTCCGGCCCGCCTTGGCCCGCAGGCCAACCGCGTGCGCCAGATTTGCCAAGCTCGCCGCGAGGCGATGGCAAACAAGGGCAAGCGTGCGTTGCCGGCCAAGCCGGCCTCGCAGGGCGGTCCGGGACGTGTGGGTTACCAGGTTCCGGGTTATCTGGATACCAGTGCCAGCGGTCGCGAGGCGTCGATGCGTCATCGCGAGATGCTGTGCCACTACGGCCGGGGCAGCGCCCCGTCCTGCCGTCCTACCGGACGTCGCAAGACCGAGACCACCAGCGAGGCGTCCACGCCAAAAAAGGTGGAAACCGGTCACACGATTTCCGGCCGTGAGGTAAAGGGCACCCAGGTGGAGCGCAGCAACCGCGTCTCTGGTAACGAGTCCGGCAGCTGCCGGGTGATTTCCGGCACCGAGTACATCGGTTCCGAGCAGTACGAATCGTTCTGCTCCACCCGCCCGCAGCCGAACGCGCCGAAGGTTCGCTCGACCACGACCGCCCGCGGTCATGGCGTCAGCGGCACCGCGGTAGGTCGAGCCGCCCAGGTCACCGGTGACGAGCGCGGGACTTGCGAGTCCGTGACCGGCACCGAGTACCTGAGCAGCGAGGACCTGCAATCGTTCTGCGGCACCAAGGCCCGCCCAACCCACGCCAACAAGGTGGTGGAAGGTCGGACCGAGAAGCAGATGCGTGTGACCGGTAGCGACGAGTTCCGTCCGGCCCGGGCCACCGGTGGGGAAACTGGCGCAAGCCGGTCGATCACCGGGTCCGAGTACGCGGACTCCGGCGTAGCGCGGATGACCATCAACGGGGCGCCGAAAAAGGTGGCGGAAACGCATACCTACACCGGTCGCGCCGTATCGGGCACCGCCATTGGTCGTTCCAGCCACGTCACGGGTGACGAGCCGGGCACCTGCCGCAATGTCTCCGGTACGCAGTACCTGAGCTTCGAGCAGTACGAGTCGTTCTGCGACACGCGTCCCGAGCCGGGCCACCAGAAGGTCGGCGTCGACCAGTCACGCCACGGCGAGCGGATCACGGGCAATCTCGTGGACCGTAGCGAGCGTGTGACGGGTAACGAGCCGGGCTCCTGCTCCCGTGTCACGGGCTCTCAGTACGGCGAACCGCGTCTTTGCGGTGGCGGCGTCGACAAGGTTCAGTCCATGCACACCCTCGCGGGTCGTGGACTGACCGGTCAGCGCGTCGACCATCACCCAAAGATGTCCGGTGACGAGCAAGGGGGGTGCATGCCCGTCACCGGTACCGAGTATTACGGCACTGAACACTATGGTGCCTACTGCTCGGGTTCGCCCGCACCCCACGCTGAGAAGGTCGAGACGTCGATGACCTGTGAAGGCCAGACCGTTGGCGGCACGCCGATGGATCGGACCGATCACGTCACCGGCAACGAGTACGGCTACGACCACTACGTCAGCGGCACGCCCTACGCCAACGCGATGCACACCGGTTGTGCCGCACCGACCAGCTATCCGCTGGCCGCGCGGACTCAACCGAGTGCTCGGTACGCGCCTCAGGCGGCTTACGCTCAACCCCAGGAGCCGATCACGGCCCCCGAGGACTTCAGCGTGAACCCGCCGGCACGCGCCGCTCGCGGTCGCGTCACGGGCAGTTCGTTTGACCAGGGTAGTGGCCGCATCACGGGTCCAGGCAACATGGCAATGGGACTGATCACCGGCACGCCGGAGTTCCGTCACCCTGAGCCGAGCGCCGCACATCCGCGGATGGGTTCGATCATGCCGACGCCGACGCCTGCCCCGCAGGCAGCGGCCCCGGCGCCCGCACCCGCCCCGGCTCAACCGGCACCGACTCAGAATGCGCCGGCGCAGCCGGTGGAAGCCGCCGAGCCGCAACCGGAGATCCCGGCTGCCGCTCCGGCCGACGCCGCGCTGCAGTGTGCCCCCGAGGCACAGGTCCGTGAGCGTGTCACTGGAGAAGGTGGTGAACGTTGCCGCATCTCTGGCGATGACTGGTCTCGCAACGGTTCGGTGACCGGTACCGAGGGCCAGTGGGCTCAGGGCCGCAACCCGTCCCTGCGTGGTCAGACTCGTGGTGCCGTACGCAATGCCTGGGTCAACCGTGAAGTGCCGCGTCCGGATGTTCCGGCATCCAAGATCACCGGCAGCAGCGGTAGTGACATGAACGGCTCGACGATCACCTACTCCGGTGGTGCTCGGGGCTAAGTGGCAGGAATGAACGGGCACATGACACAACAGCCGTTTCGTCGCAGCAGTCAGGGTGCGCCCCGACTGGGTCAGCGTCGGGCGCCGTTCGGTCTGGGTGCATCCAGTGGGCTTCGCAGCCCGTTGGGCACACCTCAGCCGGTCGCGCACCCGGCCTGCCCTTCGCTGCCGGAACGCCGTTGTCATCACCCGCTCACCAACCACGAGGCCAACCGACAACTGGCGTATTGCGAAGACTCCGTCAAGGAGCGGTTCGATCGTATCGTCCCGTTTCTCAAGGAGGTGGCCGCCCTGCCCCGTGACGGGCAGCTGGGCGACCGCATTCAGGAAATGGCCCAAGATCGGCTTGGCCATGGCTTCAATGAGGCCCTGGTCAACGACAGCTGGATCGAGGGCCCGGACCTGAAGGGGCTCTTCGCAAGCGCCACCTTTGAGGCGCTCAACGCTGCTACCAAGCAGTTCGGGCGCAAACTGGAAGACCAAAAGGACGACGCACTGTCCACGAGCAGCTTCTTCCTCGACTGCGGCTTTCACGCAGTCGACATCAGTCCCTGCTCGGACGGACGGTTGAAGGGCTTGATGCCGTTTATTTTTCGGCTCCCGCCCTGGTCGTTCACTTATCGCAAGGCGTATGCCGGCGCACTGTTCGACGTCGAAGAGGATCTTCGGCTCTGGAGCGAGGTCGAACTCCGCCGGTTTCGCGAGGGCGTACCGAATCGGGCTGACGAGGGTAGCCGCTATCTCAAGATCGCGGTTTATCACGGCAGCTCCTCGGACCCTCACCATGAAGGCTGCGCCGCGCATGGCAGCGACGAGCGCAAGGCAGCCGAGGCCGCACTGGATCGGCTGCAGGCCTTCCGCCAGGCAGTGGAGAATGCCTACTGCTGTGGTGCCAGCACGGACATCCTGCTGGTGGGTGTCGACACGGACACAGACGCGATTCGCGTCCATGTCCCCGACGCCAACGGCGATGTCAGCGTGCACCGTTACATCGACAACGCCTACCTGTACCAGGAGACGTTGAACCTGGAGCGCGATGCGGCCCATCTGGCCATTTACGATGCCATCCGCTCGGTCAACGAAACCGATGACTGGGGGCGCACGACCGGGGGCGAACCGCATGACGGCATGCGGCGGTTCGTAGCCAACCTGCTGATCAACAACCTGTCACAGATCGATTACGTGACGGAGCGTTACCAGGGGCGGTACCCGGCCGAGATCATCGGCCATGCCGAGCGCTACATCAGCGTCGGCGATGGCTTCGAGGAGGTGCAGATGCGCAATCTGGCGTATTTCGCGCACCTCCACACGGTAGAAGAGAACACGAACGACCTGGACGTCGGGATCAAGATTTTCCGCAAGCTCAACGTGAGCCACGGACTCCCCATCCCGATTGCCATCCACTTCCGTTACGACGGTCGTGTTCCGGGTGGGCGCGAACGGGCCGTGGCCCGTGCACAGCGGGTCTGCCACGCGATCCGCGAGCGTCACTCGGAGCTGGATGAACAGGACATGCTGTATTTCCAGCTGACCGTACAGGACCGCCCGTCGGGCAGCGAAATTGAAGAGGTTTCTCAGGCATGAAGATCATGCGGGTCGAAAAGACCTTGGTCTCGACCAACCGGATCGGCGAGCTGGGCCACCGCCCGCTCCTGGTCGTGACCGACAAGCCGGGCGGCACACCGCAGGTGGCCGTTGACGCGATCGGCTGCATCCCGGGTGACTGGGTGATCTGCGTCGGTTCCTCGGCGGCTCGGGAAGCGGCTGGTAGCAAATCCTACCCGTCCGACCTGACCATCGTCGGGATCATCGACCAGTGGTCCGCTGAGTGACATGGAGATCATGCAGGTACGTTCCGACCTTGTGGCCACGCGGCGCGTGCCCGGGTTGAAACATGTTTCCTTGAGGGTGCTGGTCGACCAGTCCGGCAGCCTCAACGTCGCGGCCGACCCGGTCGGGGCACCAGAGGGTAAATGGGTCGTCACCGTCAGCGGTTCTGCCGCCCGGTTGGCGCTCCCGGATCCCACGATCCAGACGGATCTGACAATTGTCGGCATCATCGATCACTGGGATCCTTGCTGACACTAGGTTTTTCGTTTTAACAAGTCGTTCGAGAGGAGAGACAAGATGGCTGATGTATCCGGTATCGCACTGGGAATGATTGAAACGCGCGGTCTCGTGCCGGCTATCGAGGCGGCTGACGCCATGACCAAGGCTGCCGAGGTTCGCCTGGTTGGTCGTCAATTCGTCGGCGGTGGCTACGTGACCGTTCTGGTCCGTGGCGAGACCGGCGCGGTCAACGCCGCCGTTCGCGCTGGCGCTGATGCGTGTGAGCGTGTTGGTGACGGTCTGGTTGCTGCGCACATCATCGCGCGCGTCCATTCCGAAGTAGAAAACATCCTGCCGAAAGCCCCGGAAGCCTAAGGCGGATTTACGTAATGTCGGCGTCCTGACGTCGCCGACTGATTCAACTACAGCTTGGGAGTAACTCAAATGGCTGATGTATCCGGTATCGCACTGGGAATGATTGAAACGCGCGGCCTGGTGCCGGCAATCGAAGCGGCTGACGCCATGACCAAGGCTGCCGAGGTTCGCCTGGTTGGTCGTCAGTTCGTCGGCGGTGGTTACGTGACCGTTCTGGTCCGTGGTGAGACCGGCGCGGTCAACGCTGCCGTTCGCGCTGGCGCCGATGCGTGTGAGCGCGTTGGTGACGGCCTGGTCGCTGCGCACATCATCGCGCGCGTCCACTCCGAGGTAGAGAACATTCTGCCGAAAGCACCGGACGCCTAAGTCCGCGTGATTTGAGCAGGCTCCTGTGGTCGTGTCCCCGTGGCACGGCCCTGTCTGCCACCCAGATTCTTTTGCAGGAGCCGTTCAGACATGAGTGCTGACGGCTCTTGTTGGATTGACCGACCCGAGGGTTCACCACATGGCTAATTCCGGTATTGCACTGGGCATGATCGAAACGCGTGGCCTGGTCCCTGCCATCGAGGCAGCGGACGCGATGACCAAGTCCGCGGAAGTGCGGCTGATCGGCCGCTCGTTTGTCGGTGGCGGTTACGTCACCGTCCTCGTGCGCGGCGAGACCGGTGCGGTGAACGCCGCGGTCCGTGCCGGCGCCGATGCCTGCGAACGCGTCGGTGATGGCCTGGTGGCTGCCCACATCATTGCCCGCGTGCATGGTGAGGTCGAGTCGATCCTGCCGGAGGATGCCGCCCACTGCGAATCCTCCTGGTGCGTCCCGTCGATGGACGCGTAAACGTGGTTGATCCTTTGCACTGAGGAGTTGACCGTGGTCATGCGATCAAATGCGCGTGTGATCGGGCTACTGGGACGAGCCCTGGAACTGGAAATGGAATCCGCCCAGCAGCATGCCACCCGTGCCACGTTGGCATCGCTCTGGGGCCAGCAGACGCTGGCCGAACAACTGTACGGCCTGTCGGACGAGGAGATGGGGCATGCCGACCTCGTCACCCGGCAGATGCTGTGGTTGGGGTTCGCCCCGCCGGCGCTCTCCCTCGCCCCGGTTCGACCCGGTCGAGACCCGGAGGAACTTCTGGCCCTCAGTCGGGCCAAGGAATGGGAGACCGTGCGGTTCTACGAGGATGCCGCCAACTGGTTCCGGCGATTCCAGCCGGACGAGACCGGCGCCCTCTTCGCCCGCCTCTTCAACGAAGAGCTGGGCCACGTCCGTCAGCTCGGCGGTTAGGCAACACGAGTTCTCAGGGAGAACGCACATGGTTGAGACGACCGACATCCAGGTGGACGGCTGGCAGACCCAGAAGCGCCCCCCCATGCTGATCCGCAAGTTCGAGTTCGAGGACTATTCGCAAACACGTGATTTCCTCGACCGCCTTGCCGAGGTATCCGAGGAGATGGGCTATCACCCCAGCCTGCAATTCGACCGCACCCAGGTCAGCGTCAACGTCTCCCCTCTCGAGGAGACGCTCGGCGATCTCGAGGTGCGCTTCGCCAAGCAGGCGACCGAACTGGCCGAGAAGACCCAGGCGGGTTAATCAGGCAGGCTGACCCCATCAAGGAGGGTGACACCATGGCCGCACACGTCATCGCACTGGCCAACCTCAAGGGCGGCTGTGGCAAGACCACGCTGTCGATCAACCTGGCCTCCGGGCTCGCCCGGCGCGCGGAAGTGGGACTGATCGACGCCGACCCCCAGGGTGCCCTGCGGCATTGGTCGGGCTGGGGTGAGGCCAAGTCCGGTCTGCCCCGCCTGTTCGACGACCATGACGATGCCCACGCCAACCTCGCCGCGGCACGCGAGCATTGCGACTTCGTGATCGTCGACTGCCCGCCGTCGCTCGACATGAACGTGACCATCGAGCTGCTGCTTCACAGCCACCAGGTCCTGATTCCCGTTCTCCCCTCGCCGCTCGATCTCTGGGCGAGCGCCGACACCGTCAAGGCGGTGAACCAGGCGCGAGAGAACGGCAACCAATCCCTTTCCGCGGCTCTGTTGCTCAACCAGACCGAACCGCGTAGCGCCATGACCCGTGCCATGCAGAATGCGGTTGCGGGGCTTGGTTTGCCCGTCCTCCCGGCGGCCGTGCGCCGTCGGGCCGCCTATCGAACGGCGGTCGTGGAAGGAGTAAGCGTCTACCAGCTTGGCGGCCGTGGTCGTGCGGCGGTGGACGAAATCGAGAACATCATCGACGAGGTAACGTCACCATGAGCAAGTTGGAAGACAAGCTGAGCGCCAGCGTGAAGTCGGAGTCCCAAGCGACGTCCCAGGCGACGTCCCAGGCCAAGCCGACCGAGACCGCCAAGACTGAATCCAAGCCGGCCGCGACCAGCAGCACGGCAAGCAAGACGACGGCGGCCAGCAACACCGCGAGCAAGCCGGCGACATCGACTGCCCGCAAGGCCCCGGCCAAGCGCTCCACGCCCGCCAGCAAGGCACCGGCAACGAAAACGGCCGCCAAGAAGCCGGCCGCCAAGTCGAGCACCACCAAGTCCTCGACCACCCGCAAGCCGGCCAGCAAGCCGAACAAGGCGCCAGGCCTGGGCGATCAACCGCTGCACCCGCGCCGCGTCTGGCCGGACTGATCCCGCCTGATCCCGCGTTCAGGCCGGCCTAGCGCCGGCCAACTTTCTTCCTTGTCACCAGCAGAGCCACGATCGACGTCATGACGAGTGCACGGCTAGAAGACCAGGAGCGCCTGGCCGAACTGGGCGAATCCGCGCGCGAAATCCTCGAGATCCACTGGGTGGACGCCTCGCGGGTCTTCTCGCCGCGTGCGCTCGAGGCCTACCTCGAGGGCGCGATCAGCCTGCAATCGCTGGGGCGCGGCGAGGAGCTGGTGCTTGCCTATATCGAGAGCACGCCCCAGGTGGCGCGGGAGCTCGGCACCGACACCGCCTTCGAGTTGCTCTCGATGGCGATCAAGATGTTCTCCAAGACCAGTGCCGCGGTACTCGTCCTGCTGTTCTCCACCGCGCCGGTGGCGGCGAGCCGGCTGGGCGAGGCGTCGCTGTTCCAGCAGTACCTGTCGCTTGTCAACTACATCCTGGCGCAGGCGCCGCGTGCCCTGCGCCCGATGCTCACGCAACTCGACCACCTGCTCGAGGTGCTCACGCTGGGCGGTCTGCGACGGTGGGCCACCTGGGGCATCAATGCCCACCGCAGTGACTTCGACGCGCTGGATGCCTACTTCAGCCTCGCCAGCCCCGATGCCGAGGCCGTGCTGCAAAAGGAACGTCGCGGCACACTGTTCGTCGACGTGCAGCGCCGGCTGGTGATGTACCTGCGTGCGCTGTGGGCGCGCAACTTCCTGCTGCGTCCTACCTCCGGCGACTTCGAGAGCCGCGAGGGCTATCGGCCGTTCATCGAGGGGCCGTTCATCAATCTCCCCGACGCCTTCGACGACTACGTCGATCGCGACGACTCGTCGGTCGACGGCGTCAATCTCTACCGTGCCTCGGCCGCCCACGCCGCCGCGCACATGATCTACTCGGACTTCGATGCCGAGTCGGAAGACGCCTCCAAGCTCCAGCAGACCTTCATCGGTCTGATGGAGGACGCGCGCGTCGAGATGCTGGCCGGCAAGGACTTCCCCGGACTGGCCCCGCTGTGGACGCGCATCGCGCGCATCGCGGTCAACCGCCACGAGGAAACCGATGCCGAGCGCGTCGGCCCGCTGCTCGATCGGCTGGCACTCGCCCTGCTCGACCCGAACTATGCCGACGACCATCCGCTGATCGCCCAGGCCCGCGAGTCCCTGATGACGATTCAGGAGGACCTCGAGGGCTACGAGCGGGTTCGCGCGGCCGGTCTGGCACTGGCCAATCGAGCCGAGCAAATGGGCCTGCAATTCAGTCCCAGCCAGGACGTGCCCAGCATCCCCTACCGCGACGACAACCGCTTTCTGTTCGAAAAGCCCGAGTCGGCGATGGAGATCCAGCGCGAAGGCAGCGTCGACGACAAGCGTCGTTACGTCTCCCTGCTGGAGATGCTCAACTCGCTCGACGTCGAGTACATCTCCGCCGAGGACGCCGACGAGGTCTGGGTTCTGGGCACCGAACTCTACGACAACCACGGTCGCAAGTACTCCGATATCTTCGCCGAGGACCGCACGCTCTCGCCGGTGCATTACCACGAGTGGGACTACATGACCCAGCTCGAGCGCCCGTTCTGGACCACTATCAACGAGAAGCGCCCGGTCGACGGCGACCCCGAGGCCATCGACGCGATCCTCGACCGCCACAAGCCGCTGGTCCGTCGCCTGAAATACCTGATCGAGGGCATCCAGCCGCAGGGCGTGGTACGCGAGAAGAAGGTCGAGGACGGCGATCAGATCGACATCAACGCCGCGATCAGCGCGATGATCGACATCCGCATGGGCCAGACGCCGGACCCACGCATCAACATCCGTACCCGCCTGCAGGTCCGCGACCTGTCGGTGATGCTGTTGATCGACCTGTCCGAGTCGACCAACGACCTCATCGGCCGCGGTGAGGACGAGACCACCGTCCTGGACCTGGCCCGCGAGGCCGCCGCCCTGCTGGCCGATGCCATCCACCGGGTGGGCGATCCGTTCGCCATCCACGGCTTTGATTCCAATGGCCGCCACGACGTCGAGTACTACCGCTTCAAGGACTTTGGCGAACCCTACGGCGACAAGGCCAAGGCGCGTCTGGCCGGCATGACCGGTCAACTGTCCACGCGCATGGGCGCCGCCCTGCGCCACGCCGGTTCGGTGATGAGCCGGCGGCCCAGCCAGCGCAAGCTTGTGCTGATGCTTTCCGACGGCGAACCCTCGGACAACGACGTGCGCGATCCGCAGTACCTGCGCCACGACACCAAGAAGGCCGTCGAGGAACTGCACCGCCAGGGCGTGGAGACCTTCTGCGTGACCCTCGACCCGCACGCCGACGAGTATGTATCGCGCGTGTTCGGTCCCCGGAACTTCATGGTGCTCGACCACGTCTCGCGCCTGCCCGAAAAGCTGCCGGCGCTGTACCTGTCGATGACCCGCTGATTCACCGGGGCGGCGATCACCGCCCCACCCGGCCCCGGGCCGTCGCGAAGGCGGTCAACGAACGACAACCCGATATTTTTGCAGCGAGCTGGCACCGGCCAGTGAAAGATGGAGTAAGGACATGATCAAACTGCAATGGTTGATCCCGTTATTGCCGGTGCTCTCCGCCCTGCTGGTGCACCTGCTGGCTGGCCGGCTCGGCAGGCGGGTCGCCCAGTTGAGCGTGGGCATGGGGGTGATCACCTTCCTCGTCGCCCTCTGGCAGATCGTGGTCTTCATCACGAGCGACCAGGGCCCGAGCTGGATGGGCATCGGCGGCAACTGGGGCAGCGTCTACCTTGACCCCCTGAGCGCCACCATGGCGCTGGTCGTGTCCGGCTTCAGCCTGATCGTGCATATCTACTCGGTGCGTTACATGGCCGAGGAGCCGGGCTACGCGCGCTTCTTCATGCTGCTCGACCTGATGACGGCCTCTATCCTGCTGTTCGTCACGGCCGGTGATCTCATCACCCTGCTGATCGCCTGGCACCTGGTCAGCGTGATGATGTACTTTCTGCTCGCCCAGAACACCGAGTCGCGGCCGGGCGAGCGCTATGCCTTCTGGACCTTCCTGACCTACCGTATCGGCGATCTGCCGATGGTCCTCGCGGCCGTCATCCTGTTTCAGGCCTACGGGGCGCTGGACTTCCCGACCTTGTTCGACCGGCTGATGGCCGCCCCGGACACCGAGGTATTCGGCATGCCGGCGGCCATCATCGCGGCCGGGCTGATCGCCGTCTCGGCCTTCGCCAAGTCCGCCCAATTCCCGCTGCACACCTGGCTTCCCTACACCATGGACGGCCCGACGCCGGTCTCGGCGCTGATGCACGCGGGCATCGTCAATGCCGGCGGCATCATCATCAACCGGTTTGCCCCGGCCTTCGTCAATGCAGACGGGGTGCTGCACCTGCTGTTCGTGGTCGGCCTGCTTACCGCCGTGATCGGCTCGGTGCTGATGCTCACGCAGAACGACATCAAAAAATCGCTGGGCTACTCCACCATGGGCCAGATGGGCTTCATGATCATGGAAACGGGCGTCGGTGCGTTCTCGCTGGCCGTGTTCCACCTGATCGCCCACGGCATGTTCAAGGCGACCATGTTCCTGAGCTCGGGTGACCTGATCGGGGATGCGCGCCGCCACGACGACGTCCCGCAGAACCCGCTCTACACCTTCCTGGTCGACCGTAAGACCGGCAAGCCGACGCGGCTACCATGGCTCGCCATC
This sequence comes from Guyparkeria halophila, assembly GCF_034479635.1. Lineage (NCBI taxonomy): Bacteria > Pseudomonadati > Pseudomonadota > Gammaproteobacteria > Chromatiales > Thioalkalibacteraceae > Guyparkeria > Guyparkeria halophila. The sequence continues at coordinate 985,687 of NZ_CP140153.1, read as the reverse complement.
GGCGTGGTGACGCTCGTCGTTCCGCTGGTCATCCTCTTGCTGGCGCACTGGGCGGTCTCGCCGGACTTCTTCCAGAAACAGGGCGCGATCGTGCTCCTGTTCTTCGGCTGGATCACCGGCGTGCAGGTGCTGTTCGCCACCCATCGGCTGGATGCAACCAACCCGGTGCGCATGATGCTGATGATCCTGCTCTCGTTCGCCCTGATCGTCATCGGCTACAGCATCATCGGTCACACGTTCGAGACCTTCCTGTACCCGGATGAGGCCTTCCGCGAGGCCCTCTACCACGCCGCTGGCCTCGACGCGGTCACCTTCGACGGCCTGGTGCTGCTGCTGGGGCTGGTCGTACTGGTTGGCTGGATCGGCAGCTATCTCGCCAGTCGCGAGGAGTCGCTGTTCGGCAATCGCTTCTCCGAGCTGCGGCTGACGCTCTACTCGCTGATCTCGCGCGAGCTGTACATTGCCGACCTGTACGAGCGGCTGAGCCAGGCCCTGCTCGAGGGTTCCAAGCGCATCAATGTCTGGATGAGGTGGCGCTGACATGAACACGCTGTTGCTGTTGCTGGCAGGGTTCTTCCTGCCCCTGTTCCCCCTGAGCATGGTCTTCAACTGGCTGCTTGGGCGGTTCAACAACCCCGTCATCCGCGTGGCGCTGATCCTCGTCTGGCCGCAGATTGGCGTGCTGCTGGTGCTGGCCGCCGGCGTGCCGCTGACTGGGAGTGCGTTCCTCTGGTGGGGCCTGATCACCGCCGCCTTCTACGCCTGGCGCCTGCTCACCGTGCGCGAGCTGGGCCAGTGGGCGGCCATGCTCGCCACCTCGGCCTTCGCGTTGACCTGGGTGATGGCGGCCGACGGCGCGCGGGCGATCGACCTGCATGCCTTCGTGCTCGGATTTGCCGTCGCACCGGCCCTGCTGGTGGCGATCACGACGCTGCTGGAACGCCGCCTGGGCGCGGCCTACTCCGGCCTGGTCACCGGCATGGCACGGGACATCCCCCGACTGGCCGGCCTGATCACGGTGGTGCTGCTCGCCGCGATGGCGCTGCCGATCTCGCCGGGCTTTTTCGTCATGCTCGACCTGCTGCTCGACAGCGACCCGGCACCCGTGATCATCGCCCTGCTGACCTGGCTCTTTTGGAGCTGGGCCGGCACCCGCCTGCTACGGGATACGGTCTTCGGTCCGCGTAGCGGCAAGAGCCTCGTCGACCTGCCCGCTCCCCAGGCGTGGGCCTTCGCGGGCGTTATCGTCGCCGCGGTCGTGTTGAACCTGATCTGGACAGGAGTCTGACGCCATGAGCCGACTGACGCTGGGCCATCGCCTGAAAATCCGCTCCATGGTTCACATGGCCGCCGAACCCATCCCGTTCTTCTGGCCGATGCGGACCTTCATCCATCACAACCCGCTGCATGGCCTCGAGCACCTGCCCTTCGAGCAGGGCGTGCGCCAGGGCGAGCAGTTGTTCCACGGCCGGGGGTTCCTGCCGCGGACCGACTACCAGCGCTACCACGCCGAGGGCAAGGTCGACGACGCCACCTTAGGTGACGACATCCGGCGCTTTTTGGCCGAGCGCGATGCCATCGGTGAACTCGATCTCCACGGCCTGCTGCAGACCCTGCTGTGCCGGACGCCGGAGACGGTTGGCGTGCGGCTGGACCTGGCGGATGCCGAGGACATCAAGTGCACCATGGACGGCGAGACCTCCTGCGCCGAGGTAACCGCCGACATCGACGCCCTGCAGGAAGGCCTTGCCAGGCAGTTCCCGCCCGAGCGCCCGTTGTACGAGTCCATCGACCTCTTGTTCGGTACCGAGATTGGCACCACCCTCGACGAGCTGGTGATCAAGAGCTGCCTGGACTTCTTTGACGAAGGCCAGTCGACCCTGCAGATGCCGGGCCGCGAACACGGCTTTTTCACCGCCTGGAGTGCGCTGGCCAAGCGCAACCTGCGCCTGTTCCTGCGCGGCCTGCACATCAAGAAGATCCTCGCGCAGGACACGTCCGCCGAGGGCGTGATCGCCTACGTGCTGGGTGAGCTGGGTATCGAGGAGGCCCACTGGGACGGGCTGATCACCCGCGAGCTGACCCGCCTGCACGGCTGGGCCGGCTTCATCCGCTGGCGCTCGTCGGCCAACCGCTACCACTGGTCGCAGACCTACCCCGCCGACCTGATCGACTTTTTGGCCATCCGGCTGGTGCTGGGGCTGGCGCTGATCCGGGAACATGCCCGTCGCAAGCGCCTGCCTGCCACCTTCCCCGAGCTGTCCGCGTATCTCGAGCAGCACACCGCCGAGTGCTACCTGCGCCAGGCCTACCACGGCGGCACCGTCCAGCCGGAGTGGGCCCACCGCGTCGACGACGCCCTGGCGCACAAGCACCCCGGCCGCATCAACCGCCTCCTGCCCGAGTACCTGCAGGCCGAGCGGTTCGCCGAGGCGCGCCGCCAGGCCGACCGCCTGCTCTCGCTGGCTGAGGCCGCCGGGCAGACCGAGGCACTCAAGGCGCTGGACGCCGACCAGGTCGACACCCTGCTCACCCTGCTCGACGAGTTCGAGGATGGCGAGGGCATGATGTGGCTGCGCGCCATGGAGGCGGTCTACCGCAAGTCGGTCCTCAACGAGATCAAGCTGCTGCCGCCGGCCAAGCGCGAAAAGCGCCCGTTTGCCCAGGCGCTGTTCTGCATCGACGTGCGTTCCGAGCGCATCCGCCGCCAGCTCGAGCACGTCGGCGACTACCAGACCTTCGGCATCGCCGGCTTCTTCGGCGTGCCGGTCAGCTTCATCGGCCTGGGCAAGGGTACCGAGCTGGATCTCTGCCCGGTGCAGATCACGCCCAAGAACGTGGTGCTGGAAGTGCCCACCGGCGCGACGCAGATCGAGACCGATTTCTACTCCTCGGCCAGCCACGTGCTGCACGACGTGAAGAGCTCGGTGCTCTCTCCCTACTTCACCGTCGAGGCCATTGGCCTGCTGTTCGGCTTCGACATGATCGGCAAGACCGTCGCGCCGCGCGTCTACGACCGCTGGCGCAACCGCATCGAGCCCAAGGACGCCTCGACCCGCCTGTTGATCGACAAGCTCTCGCGCGAGCAGGGCGATTCGATCGTCCGCTCGTTGCAGCGGGTGACGATCGTGCGCGCCATCGGCCAGCAGCTCGGCATCGACCGCGACGCGATCACCGACGCGATGATCCGCGAGCTGCGCGAGATCGCGATGGGCAACAAGGAGGGCAGCTCGGAGTTCGCCCGCCAGTTCGCCTTGAGCCCCGCCGCCGAGGCCGAGTTCATCGAGACGCTGCGCGACGAGTACCGCATCAACCCGTCGTTTGTCTCCATGCAGATGGAGCGACTGGGCAAGATCGGCTTTTCCACCGACGAGCAGGTCTACTTCGTCGGCCAGGCGCTGCGGATGATGGGGATGAAGGAAACCTTCTCCCGTTTCGTCATCCTCGCCGGCCACGCCAGCCAGTCGGACAACAACCCCTACGAGTCCGCGCTGGACTGCGGGGCCTGCGGTGGCGGCCACGGCCTGGTCTCCGCGCGCGTGCTCGCGCAGATGGCCAACAAGTCGGATGTGCGTCGTCGCCTGGCCGAACAGGGCATCCACATCCCGGATGACACCTGGTTCGTCCCGGCTCAGCACAACACCACCTCGGACGAGATCGTGCTGCACGACCTCGACCTGCTGCCGACCAGCCACCTGGTCTACATGGAGCGCCTGCGCAACGGCCTGCGCGCGGCCAGCCGGCTGTGCGCCGCCGAACGTCTGCCGACGCTGGAGGATGGCGTCGATCCGAACCTCGACACCACCACGGCGTACCGCCACATCCAGCGCAACACCAGCGACTGGACCCAGGTACGCCCCGAGTGGGGCCTGGCGCGCAACGCGGCGGTGGTCGTCGGCGGCCGGCACCTGACCGAGGACATGAACCTCGACGGGCGCAGCTTCCTGCTGTCTTACGACTACAAGCTCGACTCCAGGGGCCGCCTGCTGGATACCATCCTCTCCGGCCCGTTGATCATCGGCGAATGGATCAACCTCGAGCACTACTTCTCCGCCGTCGACAACGAGGGCTTCGGCAGTGGCTCCAAGGCCTATCACAACGTTGCCGGGCGCTTCGGCGTGATGAGCGGCAACCTGTCCGACATCCGCACCGGCCTGCCCTCGCAGACGGTTCTCAAGGATGGCCGCCCGTACCATGAGCCCCTTCGACTGCTGGTGATCGTCGAGGCGCCGGTGCCGCACGTGCTGGCCGCCGCCGGCCGGGTGCCCAAGGCACTGAGCCTGATCGTCAACGGCTGGATCAACGTGGTGGTCGCCGACCCCGAGACCGGCCACCTGCACTTCTTCGATCGCGGCGACTGGCACGACCTGGGACCGGCACCCCAGCGGGCCAAGCAACTGGAATCCATTGACGCAGAGGAGAGCCCTGCATGAGCAATCTCAAACTCAACCCGCTGAAGAAGCTCGAGATCATCATCGAGGGCGAGCACCAGGAATTCGCCACCGATATCCTCGACCGCGCTGACGTCAAGGGCTACACCATCGTCGGCAACCTGTCGGGCAAGGGCAGCCAGGGCTTCCACGAAGGCCACCTGATGTTCAACGAGGACGAGGTGCTGATCATGATCATCGCCGCCGTTCCGGAAGAACTGGTCGAGCCGCTGCTCGAAGGCTTCGCCCCGTTTTTCGACAAGCACAGCGGCGTGGTCTTTGTTTCCGACATCCAGGTCAGCCGACTGGTTAAGTTCAAGGGCTGATCGCGATAGGCTAGCGAGCCACGTCGACCCGACTTCCAATACAGAATCCGAGAGTGCAACATGCTGTTTGATCAGACACCCCAGAACGGCAATAGCGACAGCAACGCGAACGCCGACGAATACCGCATCCAGACCGAGCCCTACTACCGCACGGTCCACGACGAGGCCAACCTCTACGAGGCCGCCTACAAGGCCCGCATGCCGATGATGCTCAAGGGCCCGACCGGCTCGGGCAAGACCCGATTCGTCGAGTACATGGCCTGGAAACTGCAGCGCCCGCTGATCAGCGTGGCCTGTAACGAGGACATGACCGCCTCCGACCTGGTCGGCCGCTACCTGCTGGACAAGGACGGCACCCGCTGGCAGGACGGCCCGCTGACCACGGCCGCCCGCATGGGCGCGATCTGCTACCTCGACGAGATCGTCGAGGCACGCCAGGACACCACGGTCGTTATCCACCCGCTGACCGACCACCGTCGCGTCCTGCCGCTGGAGAAGAAGGGCGAGCTGGTCGAGGCCCACCCCGACTTCCAGATCGTCATCTCCTACAACCCGGGCTACCAGAACCTGATGAAGGATCTGAAGCAGTCGACCAAGCAGCGTTTCGGCGCGCTCGACTTCGACTACCCGGACCCGGAGACCGAGACCGAGATCCTCGCCCACGAGACCGGCGTCGATCGCGACACCGCCGGCAAGCTGGTCGAGATCGCCCAGCGCGCGCGCAACCTCAAGGGCCACGGCCTCGACGAAGGCATCTCGACCCGTCTGCTCGTCTACGCAGGCCAGCTGATCCACAAGGGGGTCGACCCGCGCGATGCCTGCTCCATGACCCTGGTCCGTCCGATCACCGACGACCCGGACATGCGCGACACCCTCGACTCCGCGGTCAGCGCGTTCTTCTCGTAAGGAGAAACGCCCGCCGGAAGGACAAACGCCCAGCCATTTGGCTGGGCGTTTTGCTTTGAGCCCCCAATTCTCGCCAATTCTCGGTAAAGGGGCTGGCATTTACTAGGCACGCCGCCATCGCGACAACCTCGATCACACAGCTGGTCCCCCTCAGCTCTTAGCCTTGGACGAAAACCGTGCCTTTCAGGTAATCCAGCAAGTTCATCAGCCCAATTGTCACGATGATGACCCCTGGGACCGCCCAACCAATGATCTTGGCGATCAGTGTCCAGCGTGGAGTGGCTTCACGGGGTGGCGTGTCCTTCACCCAAAGCATCATTGCCATTGTCATCACCTCAAAACCGATGATGCCAAGAACGATGATCAGCCAGCCCGCAACACCCGCTGGCGAATACGGGGCGATCGCCTTTAACAAAAGGATGACGAAAAACGGAAGAGTGACAAGCGACGACAGCAGGGACGTGCGATAGGTCCGCCGAAGTGTAGAAAAAAAAGCCATTGATCAGTCACTCCCTGTGACATGAATGAAAGACATACGCTTCTTGCGTCTTGGCGTTTGACTGCTGACGAGAGACAGACGGATTAACGAAGGGTAAGCGATCAACGCAATCGCAACCCTTTGTCGCATCGGTGATCACTCGGCGGAGGGCTTCACCTCCACGACCTGCGGCGCCTGCCCGCCCCAGAGCCGCTTGCAGAAATACGGCGCGTTGCCGTAGCAGTTATGCGGGCGATAGGTGGAAAGGTCCAGTTCGAAACCCTTCGCCTTCATGCAGGCCTCTGCTCGCGCGGCTTCCTCTTTCGACAGGTCATTGGCCCAGCTGACGTCGTCGTAGCCGCAATCACGCATCTCGGCCTTCACCTGCGTTTCCGACACCCCATCCTTCGACCAGGCCTCATAAACCCAATTCGGCGGCTCGAAACTCGTCGTGGCGCAGCCGGCAATGAACGCCAGCGATACGGCGGTAAGCGCAATACGTCTCTTCTTCATCTCGTCCTCCTGACGGTTGTGACGATCGAGGCAATCCGGCCTCAACCGAGTGACTGATTCCTTGTCGCTGGCGTAAATCCTGAAACAAATACCACCCGAGTTGGGTGGTCCGTCCCTACTCTGGGCAAACCGCCCCTGGGCGGTTTGCGATCGGAATTTCACCTGAAGAATGTATTCCCAGGCTCCAATCAAGCCGTGTTCAAGCGCCTATCGGTTCGGAACCCATGCCCGTCAAACGATCACAACAGAATTCTCCCACGTTCGGCATCTGGTACTGCCAGATATGCTCGAAGAAGCAATGCGCTGACTGCCAGCACGGGAGGCATTGCGAAGACCATACTCATGGCATGAATCGGCATGGCCGTGACGGCTGCGGCAACCACTCCCACGACACACCCGCCTATGACTACCCGTGGCAGGCGATTCCAGGGCCTCGCCGTCATGGCGAACAGCGCGAAGAAGGACAACCATCCGATTGCCCCACCGATGACGATGAAATAGTCGCGCGCATGGATAAGAAGCTTCTGACTAGACGAAAGACTTTCGTACATGTGAGGCGCGACAGTCTGCGTGAACGACACCATGCCACCATCTCCCGTAACCACGCCATTGGCAAACACCAGCCAGAAGTAGAGGGACACCATACTCACGATTCCGGCAGCAGCCCCCACGACGCTCAGCAGTATCTGGATCATCTTTCGCATCATTCACCCGTTATCACATGAACCGATCGGACATACCGTCATGCCCACTTCTCCCCACCGGCGGCTTCAATGCCCTGATCACCAGCCGCCGGATATGAGCTTGAAGAACCACCGGGCCAGTGCCGGGTGTTTCGCGGCATATGCCCAGTACCGGTTTCTGACGGAGCGAACCAGCCGGCTCTTCGTCGCCAACATTCGATAGTCGAAGTCGGTAAAGAGGAGCACGGTCCGGGCGCGCCTCGCCAGCACTCGTTCAACGGTCAGGTCGCCGGCCAGCAACCCCTCAGCCAGGGTGATTCCGTCCCAGATGGCGAGATTGAGACCCTGACCTCCCACCGGCGACTGCACATGTGCCGCATCGCCGATCAGCCACACTCGGCCCGTTCTCGGCGATCGGACACGCCTGAGCGTCACACGAAAATCGCGCTCGTAGCGGAGCTCCGCATCCGGGAAATGAGCGTGAAGCGCCTTCGACACGTTCGGAGCGTTGAGAATGCCCTGAACCACGCCGCTGGTCGGCTGGGACAGGAACAGTCCGACGCCGTCCGATCGAAGGAAGAGCTGCGCCTGCGCGTCGGAGGGCCACTTCCTTGTGGAGATCTCGGCGACGGACCAGGTTTCCGGGTAGTCCCGACCGACGAACGGCATCCCGGCCGCCTGGCGCACTGCACTGTGCGCACCATCGGCACCCACCACCCAGTCGAACTCCTCCGTACGTTCGACTTCTTGGCCCTCATCCCGAATCCCGACCCGCACCGACGTTCCGCTCGCTTCGTAGGAAATGAACGCCGTGTCGTATTCGACTTCCACTCCCCGCGAGGACAGGGCCTCTTCCAGATACCGTTCAAGCTCGCCCTGCGGATAGAGGTGAGCCGGTGGCTCGCCGTCGATTTCCGGTACCGGAACGTTGGCGACCAACCTCCCATCGTCGTGGAAGGCGAAGTTCCTCATCGGGATCGCAGCGGATACGGATGTTGGTGACACCCCAAACTTCGACAGCCGCCTCCAGACACCGGCTGCCACACCCGTTGCCTTCTGGATCGACGACCTGCAAGAGCGTCGTTCGATCACTCGGACGTGCGTGCCCCGACTCGCACACTCCAGCGCGAACGCGAGACCACTGGCGCCAGCACCGACCACGAGTATTCGAGGTGCTTTTATTGCCCGCCCCGAGGGCCCATGCGGGTCACCCATCGGTTCGAAGCGGTGCCGGTTTGAGCCTCAGCGAGAGCCAAGCGAGCAACCCGCACACCATCCCGGTCGTGACCGAGCCACCAATACCGAAACCCGCCATGACGGGTTCCAGGACGATGGCCAGCGCGACGGCAGGAACAAACAGAAGCGCGGCCACCTTGAGACTCACGAACAGACGCACCGAACCTTGGCAGTAAGGGCAGCGTTTCGCCTCCCTTCCAAACCGGTTCATCTCTCTGGAAAACAGACTGAACGACCCGTCGCAGTGGGGGCACTTCATGTATCACTCCTTGAAAGCAGTAATCCGTCGTTCCGTCCTGGAACTCGGCTCATATGCCGCACCAAGGAAAAATGGTGACAGCGCCGGGAGTGTATCAAGACCCACCTGAAATCTTGACGAGGCTACTGCGCAAGACGCCCGGGGGAGTTCGCCAACCGCAAGGGCCACGGCCTCGACGAGGGCGTCTCCACCCGCCTGCTGGTCTACGCCGGCAGCCTGATCGCCAAGGGCGTCGACCCGCGCGCCGCCTGCTCCATGACCCTGGTCCGTCCGATCACCGACGACCCGGACATGCGCGGCACCCTCGACTCGGCCGTCAGCGCGTTCTTCTCGTAACGAGGAAACGTCCGCCGGAACGACAAACGCCCAGCCAATCGGCTGGGCGTTTTGCTTTATGCCCGATATCGCTATGCCACATCCCTAGATGTCATGGTCATAGCGCACCTCGACACCCTCCTCGGTGATCGTCGCAATCACCGTCAGTCCCCGTGAGAAGTAGATCGGCTCGGACTCGACCTGCCTGCCATCCGCATAGCGCACACGGAACACCATCCCCGCTTCGTCCTCCACGCTGAACTCGACCGTCGAGGCCGCTGCGATATCCGGAAATGCCTTCTCCTGGTCACGCCACTCGGCGATCACAGAAACCGGCTCGGCCGACTCGTTCCGGATCTCGAATTGCGGGTCAAAGAACGATGGGACCGCCAGCACGACCATCAGGGCGATATACAGCAGCGCGACAATGGTCAGTGCGTTGTAGAGACAGCGAAGCATGCTGGAAGCATACCGCGGATTCCGAGCGACCTCGCGGCACGAGTCCGACTGACGAGCTTGTCAGCAAGGCACTTCCCCAGCTAACTCTCACTCAGCCAACGCTTGGCCCGATTTACAGGGCTGATTCCCCCCGAAAAAGGCACCTTTAAGGCCGATCAAGGCCACACTGGAGCAACCTCCCTGTTCGGAATCAATATGTTGCCCAGGTCCGACCCCGATACCCCTGCCTGCTCCATGACCCTGATCCGCCCGATCACCGACGACCCGGACATGCGCGACACCCTCGACTCCGCGGTCAGCGCGTTCTTCTCGTAAGGAGAAACGCCCGCCCGAACGAGAAACGCCCAGCCAATCGGCTGGGCGTTTTGCTGTCTGACCCGAGCATCGACCACCGGGGCGTCGCGGCTACGAACGATCATCCTGGGCAAGCAGGTAGGCCCGGAGGTCTCGTTCCTGCCTCATCACATGCAGGATGAGAACACGCGCCTGCTCGACACGATAGAAGATCCGGCACGGGGAAAGCACGACCTCGCGGTACACGGAATCGGGCAATTCCGGCGGGTGTCGCCCCGACTCCGGGAACGACTCAAGCCTTTCGACCGCATCGAATACCTGCCGAACCAGGCGAGATGCGGCGTGTGGATTATCGAGGGCGATGTATTCGGCGATTGCGTCAAGTTGATTCAGGGCCGGTTCGGTCCAGACTACGTCAACCACTTCCCCAGCCGCTCCTTGGCCTGTTCCTGGCGGACAACCCGTCCTTCAAGGGCCGCCCGCTCTCCTCGGGCCAGTCCTTCAAGCAGTGCCAGCCGTCGCTGCATGAAGTCGTAGTCCTGCACATCCACCAGGTACGCCGACGGACGACCATGCTCGGTGATCAAAACCGGTTCCCGGGACTCGTGCAGGTCGGCCAGGATACGCGTGGCCTGTCGCTTCAGGTTCGTCACGAGCTCGACCTTCATCGGAATACCTCCCCGGGCCGTTCAACAGAGTGTCACTATAGTATCACTTGGCCGAGACGGTGGCATCTACCGGCACACGGAAGTCACAGCGGGCCGGATCGGGCGGGGAGGGAAACGACGGGGTACTACGCCAACCGACCGGGGCGCTCGAGGGCCCGACGATCATTTCATGTAGGCGTAACCCTTGTGCTGCAACTCGATGATCTCGGCGTCGGCCATGGGCACCACCTTGACGAACCCGTGCACGTCCTCGGGTTTGACGTCACGCAGCGCGGCCGCGACCGCACAGAGGCGGTACTCGATATTGCCGGCGACGGTCAACGACTGTGCCCGTTCCATCAGATCCCTGTTCTCGTCGTACTTCTCGGCGGTGAACAACGGAATTTCCGGGCCGTGCAGGATAACCACGATATGCGCGTCGAACACGTCACCGTCGTATTCGTTGTTGAGGTAACTGACCCGATCGAGGATGCGGTCGAACGCCTCGGCATCCCTCGCCGCCCCGTTGTAGACGACCTTTTCGGGCTGGTAGCTCTTATCGATCAGCTCGGCCGCACCCCAGGGGCGGTTGTCGCTGGCCATCGCCACGATGGGCAGCAGGCAGACAAACAGCAAGGCTCGATGGATCATCGTTTTCTCCTTGAACACCCGCGGGACGGTTGCATTCCCCGCTTTGACGGTAGCCGACCCCGGGGATCGGCACCAATGTACGTTGCCTAGTAGTCGAAAAGGCGTTCACAACCAAGCGCGTTCGCCAAACGCAAAACGCCCGGCTAATCAGCCGGGCGCTTGTTCGGAATGGGGGAAATACCTTTCAAGACAGCGTAAACGGAATCGGAACCCGGGCAAACACGGGCAAACACGGGCAAACACGGGCAAACCCGGACACACCGTCACCGACAAACCGACGTCACTGATGGCCGGATCAGCCGCGCTCCGCCCGTCTTGTAGTCATGCCAGCGACGCGGGGATTCGCCCTGACGGAAGGCCGCGTCGTAGTGGGCCTTGGTCACCACGAACACACAAGCACGAAACTCGCCTTGTTCCACCATGCGATCGACGATCGAGCGAGCGCCACCGATCGCCGACGGCTCGTCTTCGTGAACGGCGACGATCTCGTCATCCCGGTCCAGCACGTACCACATGGTTGTCCCTCCCCGCCGGCGGCTCGGCCTCGTTAGTCGGCGGCCAGCTCGTGCAAGGCCGGCCGTCTCGATTCTGAGGTGGATACGATAACCGATCGCGGCGTGTGCGAGGCCCACGGGTGGCGCATCAGACGCACGCATCACCCGGGGCGAATCCTCGGATCGAGCCTCGCCGCGCGACCCGAAAGCTGCCCGTTACTTCATGTAGGCATAGCCTTCGTGCTGCAACTCGATGATCTCGGCATCGGCCATGGGCACCACGTTGACGAACCCGTGCACGTCCTCGGGTTCAACGTCATGCAATGCCGCGGCGGCCGCGCACATGCGGTATTCGATGTTACCGGCGACGGTCAGCGACTGGGCGCGCTCCATCAACTCCCTGTTCTCCTCGTACTTCTCCGTGGTGAACAGCGGGATCTCGTCGCCGTGCAACACCACCACGATATGCGCGTCGAACACGTCGCCGGCGTACTCGTTGTTCAGGTGACTGACCCGGCCGATGATGCTGTTGAGCGCCTCGGCATCCTTGGCCGCCACGTCGTAGACGACCTTGTCGGGCTGGTAATCCTTCTCGGTCAGCTCGGCCGTGCCCCAGGGGCGATTATCGCTGGCCGTGGCGGTAGCAATGGCCATGGCCGGCAGCAGGCAGGCAAACAGCAAGGCGCGCTTGATCATTCCTTCCTCCTCGAATCCCTGAGGGATTGTTGTTTATTCCCTTTCGACGGTAGCCGACCCGAGCGGCAATACCAATTACTTTGCCTGTTATTCGATAAGCGGCTATCCAAACGGACACGAGCACAAAAAAACGCCCGGCTGATCAGCCGGGCGCTTTGGTACATCAACGTTCCTCGACCTTGGCCGAGGACTGGAAACGCGGATTAACGGTTGCCGCTACGGCCACCACCGCCGCGACCACCACGGCCACCCGGACGACCGCCCGGGCCACGGCCGCCGCCACCGGGGCCACGTCCCTGGCCGCGTCCCTGGCCACCGCCGGGCCCACCGCGACCGCCACCGCCACCGGGACGACCACCGCCACTACGGCGACCGCCGCCGGCGTTGTTGCGACCGTTCGGGATCGGTTCGGGCTTGGCGTTCGGGTCCGGCTCGAATCCGGGCACGACGTGGCGGGTGAACTTCTGCTTGGTCAGTCGCTCGATGCCGGCCAGCAGCTTGAATTCGTCGATGCAGACCAGCGAGATCGCCTCGCCGGACTCGCCCGCCCGACCGGTGCGGCCGATGCGGTGGACGTAGTCCTCGGCGACGTTCGGCAACTCGAAGTTGACCACGTAGGGCAACTGGGCGATGTCGATGCCGCGGGCGGCGATGTCGGTGGCCACCAGGACGCGGATGCTGCCGTTCTTGAACGATTCGAGCGCCTTGGTGCGCGCCGTCTGGCTCTTGTTGCCGTGGATGGCCATCGCCGGGATGTCACGCTTGGAGAGGTACTCGGCCAGGCGGTTGGCGCCGTGCTTGGTGCGGGTGAACACCAGCACCTGCTGCCAGTCCTGGTCGATCAACAGCTCGGCGAGCAGTTCGCGCTTCTTGTCACGATCGACTTCGTAGACCGACTGGCTGACCGCCTCGACGGTGGTGTTGCGCGGCGTGACGGAAATTTCCGCCGGGTTGTCCAGCAGCTTGCCGGCCAGGGTGCGGATCTCGTCGGAGAAGGTGGCCGAGAACAGCAGGTTCTGGCGCTGCTCCGGCACGATCTTGAGGATCTTCTTGATGTCGTGGATGAAGCCCATGTCGAGCATGCGGTCGGCTTCGTCCAGCACCAGGATCTCGACCTGCGAGAGGTCCACGGTGCGCTGGTTCTGGTGGTCGAGCAGGCGGCCCGGCGTGGCGACCAGGATGTCGACGCCCTTCTTGAGCTTGTCGATCTGCGGGTTGATGCCCACACCGCCGAACATGACCATCGATTTCAACGGCAGGTGGTGGCCGTAATCGAGCACGCTCTGCTCGACCTGGGCGGCCAGCTCGCGCGTCGGGGTGAGGATCAGCGCGCGAATCGGACGCTTGCCACCCTTGTGGCCACCTTCCGGGTGGGTTTCCATCAGGCGCTCGAGCAAAGGCAAGGTAAAGCCGGCGGTCTTGCCGGTACCGGTCTGGGCCGCAGCGAGCAGGTCACCGCCGGAGAGAACGGTCGGGATGGCCTTGGCCTGGATCGGGGTCGGGGTGGTGTAGCCGCGCTCTTCGATGGCGCGCTGGAGTTCCGGGCGGAGGCCCAGTTCTGAAAACAACATAGAAACAGTTTTCCTTGGGGGACGAGAACGCTCAACGCATGGAGGCCATGACAAAAATGGCGTCTCGAATGGCGTGGCGTTTCCCGTCACACGCTCCCGGGGAGGGAACGCACGCCAGTCGGCAAGGAAAACGCAGGGGTTGAGGGCAGGCCCTCAGGACGTCAATCGGCAGGACTGGTCAGACCGAGTGCGCGCATCCTAGCACGTTTGCGAAAGGGCCAACGGTTTTCTCGCAGCCCGCCTGGGCAGCTGCCATACCGCCGTCACATGGCGGTGGTATCCAAGAGGTCCTGACTGTAGGGACTGCGCCCTGGAGGGACCGCCCCATGAATACCGCCGCGACGACCGACAACCGCGACTGCGCCGCCACAGATTCCATCGAATGGCTCCTCGGGGAAGTCACCGCCCTGCGCGAGCGGGTGCAGGAGCGGGCGACGCGCCGGCTGGAGCAGGAGCTGGGCGATGCCGACCGTGCCGGGCCGAGCAGCTGGAATCTCGCCTGCTACCTCGCGCTGCGCTCCGAGGACCTGCGCGAGCTCCAGCCGGTGCTGGCCGCGCATGGCCTGTCCTCGCTGGGTCGCAGCGAGGCCCACGTGCTGGCGACGCTGGACAGCATCATCGACCTGCTGAGCCGCGCCTGCGGCCGGAAGGTGGCGGCAGATAAAAAGCCACCGGCGGACTTCCTGGCCGGCCAGCGCATCCTGGACCGCAACACCGAGCAGCTGTTCGGCGCCGAGGCCCCGCACGGCGTGCGCATCATGGTGACGCTACCCACGGACGCCGCGGACGACGCCGATCTCCTCGAGGGGCTGATGCGGGCGGGCATGACCTGCGCGCGCATCAACTGCGCCCACGACACGCCGCGCGAATGGAGCCGGATGGTCGGCAACCTCGACGCCGCCCGCCACCGCACCGGCCGCGCCTGCCGGCTGTTCATGGACCTGGCCGGCCACAAGGTGCGTACCGGCGAGGTCCGCCGCCGGCACAAGGCGCTCGAGATCGACTGGGAAGGCACGCGGGCGCCGGTGATCGAGATCAGCGACGGCTTTTTGCGCTCCGAGCCGGTGGGCAAGGGCCGCAAGCGCAACTGGCACCTGGCGCTGGACACGGCGGTCATCGACCGGTTGCACGACCACCAGGAGCTGTATTTCGTCGACACCCTGGGTCGCGAGCGCCGCATGCGCGTCGCGGCCACCGGCACGGCCCGCTTTTTTCACGCCGCACTCGACGGCCCGGCGCACATTGACCAGACCACGGCGTTCCACGATCGGGGCACCGGCGAGCAATTCCTCGCCCGCGGCTTCGATACCCGCCCGGCGAAGATCCGCGTGTTCGAGGGCGACCGGCTGCGGCTTTCCGCCGCCCCCATCCCGGGCGAACCGGCACGCCTCGACCCGGCGGGCAATGTGCTCGAACCGGCGCGCGTGCCCTGCGCCGAACCGCGGGTGTTCGACCGGCTGGCCGCGGGCGACTCGGTCTGGATCGACGACGGCAAGATCGGCGCCCGCGTGCTGGCAGTCGATAACGACGGCGCGCTGCTTAACATCGAGCACGCCGGCCCCCAGGGCAAAACCATCAAGCCCGACAAGGGGCTCAACTTCCCCGACACCCCGCTCGACCTGCCCGCGTTGAGCGACAAGGATCTCGAGGACCTCGACTTCGTGGTCAAGCATGCCGACATGGTGGGCTTCTCGTTCGTGGAATCCGGCGACGACATGCGCGCGCTGATGGCCGAACTCGACGCGCGCGGCGCCGAGGACATGCCGATCGTCGCCAAGATCGAGACCCGCCGGGCCGTGGCCAACCTGCC
Organism: Guyparkeria halophila; assembly: GCF_034479635.1. Lineage (NCBI taxonomy): Bacteria > Pseudomonadati > Pseudomonadota > Gammaproteobacteria > Chromatiales > Thioalkalibacteraceae > Guyparkeria > Guyparkeria halophila. Next base: position 969,919 of record NZ_CP140153.1, on the reverse strand, counting down.
CGGTATCATGCTGGCCGCCCTCGACCATCGGCTGCTGGGCATCATGATCGCCCGCGGCGATCTGGCCGTGGAACTGGGTCCCGAGGAGATGATCGAGGCCCAGGAGACCCTGCTGATGCTGACCGAGGCGGCCCACGTGCCGGTGATCTGGGCGACCCAGGTACTGGAGACCCTGGCGAAGAAGGGCACCATCTCGCGCCCCGAGCTCACCGATGCCGCGATGGCCGAGCGCGCCGAGTGCGTCATGCTCAACAAGGGGCCCTACATCGAGCGCGCCGTGCGCATCCTGGTCGACATCGTCCACCGCATGCATCGCTACCAGCACAAGAAGACCGCTCAGCTGCCGCCGCTGGAATGCCTGTCCGAACGGGCGGACCCGATGGTCCGTCCAGACGTCTGACCCGAACTGATAGACTGCCGTCCCGTCACAGCAATCGGCATCGCGTCAAACCATGAGCAAGGGATCTCTTCAGGATCAGCTGCTGCAGTCCGGCCTCGCCCAGAAGGGTGGCAAGAAGGGCGGCGGCAAGCAGCCCAAGCAGAAGTCGGCCTGGGGCCGGGTCAACCGGCACGACAAGGAGGCCAACACCAAGCCGCCGAAGGAGATCGAGGCGGCCAAGAAGGCGGCCGCCGAGAAGCTCGAGCGCGAGCGCCAGCAGGCCCGCGAGGCCGGCGCCCGCCAGCGCGAGGACGAACAGCGCCGCGCCCAACGCGCCGAGATCCGCCAGCTGATCCTCGACCATGCCGAGAAGCTCGCCAGCCACGGCGAGCCGTTCTACTTCGTCGATCAGGGCCGGATACTGAGCCTGCCGGTCAACGCCCGCCTGCGCCGCGGGCTGGCAACGCGCAAGCTGCGCCTGGCGACGTGGGACAAGCGCTACTACATCGTCTCGGCGGCCACGGCCGACAAGATTGCCCAGCGCGACCCGGCCTATCTGCTGGCCCTGCCCAGCGGCGGCGAGATCCGCGATCCCGCCTATGCCGGGTTCGAGGTGCCGGACGATCTAGTCTGGTAATCGAGACAGGGCACACGTCAGATAGACGTAATCATGACCTGAGCGCGTCGAGCCGCGAACTACCGACTCGATTCCCCTCTCAACTCGGGCAATAGCGGGCTATCCTGCAAGGCCCGCTCGGCGGCGGCCCGGCCCACCTCGATGGTTTCACTGGCACGCTCGAACTCAAGCAGACCGATGTGCGAAAGCTTCGGCGAGATCATCAGTTCGGGTGGGTCGCCCGCCATGCGGCTGCGGGTGATGCGGTCCTGCATGATGTTGATCGCGCCGGCCATCACGTCGAGCATGCCGGGCGTGGGCTCGTCCTTGTCCCGCTCTTCAAGCCACTTGCCGATCCGGCCATCGAGAAGACGCTCATCCAGCCCGTCGACCCACTTGCGCAGGCCGCTCTCGTTGTCGGTGTCATGCCGCGCCGCGCCGCGGATATCGCGTATGTGCCGACCGACAAGATCGCTGTTGAGATTCACGGCAATCACCACATCGGCGCCCAGCGCCCGACACAACGAGACCGGCACCGGGTCGGTCAGGCCGCCATCGACCAGCCAGCGGCCCTGGTTGCGCACCGGCGACATCAGCCCGGGCACGGCAATCGAGGCGTGGACGGCATCGATCAGGCCGCCCTCGCGCAACCACACCTCGCGACCGGCTTCGAGGTCGGTCGCCACGGCAGCGAATGGCACGCGCAGCTGCTCGATGTCGACCGGCTCGACCTGTTTGGCCAGCGAGCGCATCAGGTCGTCTCCCTCGATCAGGCCGCCGCCCAGACGGACATCCAGCAGCCGCATCACATCCCAGGAGCGGATACCGCGCGCCCAGGCCTCGAGCTTGTCCATGGATTCACCGGCGTAACCGGCACCGACCAAGGCGCCAAAGGAACAGCCTGCCACCATCGCGGGGCGAATACCGGCATCTTCCAACGCCTGGATCACACCGATGTGCGCCCAGCCGCGGGCCGCGCCGCTGCCCAGCGCCAGGCCGATCGTCGGTTTGCCGTCGGTCATCGTTTTCCTTCCACGTCGTTACCATCGAAAAACCCGCCCTCTCGGCGGGTCGTGTTGTATTGCAGCAAAGCCGTTCCCATTCAATCGTACACCGGGATCAGGGCGTAACCGTTGTTCTGGTAGCCCATCAGCGAGATGAAGCCCGAGCGCACCGGCTCGATGCCCGGCAGCAGGGTGTCGTTATCGACATTGAATGCCCGCGTGGCGCCATTGCAGGCCTCCATGCGCACGCCCAGTTCCTGCAGGGTTTCGACGCTCTGGGCGATGCTCGCCAGCGCCTCGCCGTAATCGGCCTCGGTCTCCAGCGTCGGGGCGGTGTTGATGAACTTCACCGAATGGGAGATGAACACCATCACCAGCTCGGCCTGCACGCCTTCCTTCTCCAGGTTCTCGACATTGGTGATGATGGCCTTGAGATACATGTCCAGCGCGTTCGGGTTGGACTTGCGCACGTCGTAGACGGCCTTGACGTTTTCCAGCCCATCGATGGCGGCGCGGTTGTGCAGATTCTCGGCGGCAACGGTGGGGGCGATGATCAAGGCGGCCATGGCCAGGCTCAACACCTGCAGGGCACGGGATACTCGACGGATCATGGGGATTCCTCCTTAGGGAAACCCTGCACGATTCGATGACATCTCTGGCTTGCGGGCAAACCCGCAAGCCCCGTCCGGGCGCGCCTCCAAGGGCCCATCCGCAGCGTTGCTGCCCTCGTGAAGGGCGACGGCCCTTCACGGCGGACCGCGCCTTGCATCTGGACCCTTGGAGGTCCCGCAGAGACGTCATCGAATCGTGCAGCGTTTCCCTCGATGGGGCCGGCAAGAAACCAAGCCGGCAAACGATTAGCCTCACCTGACATCCTTACCCGGGATCTCGACGAAATCAATATCCGGGGAATCGAATTTTCTGATCTCGGACCGGTACGCCGATATGAAGCGCGCGCCGGATGCGCTCAAGGACTTGCACAATCATCCGGCTCGCGGGCCAGCTCGTTGCGCCGCATCGGCATGCGATCGATCAGGGCCCAGATCGTCTCCAGCGCATCGGGCCGACCGCTGTACTTGCGTTGCCCGTCCAGCCCGAACAGCAACAGGCGCGTGTCATCGCCACTCGACCAACCCACCCGGTCGCGCACGCTGGCCGCGGCCCCCTCATCCAGCCGTGTCGACTCGAAGTCAGCCGCCTCGCCCCCGTCGAATCGGCGCCACACCGCACCGTCCTCCTCGATCACGAGCCAGTGAATGCGACGCTCGGCCAGTGCACAGCGATCGTTCAGCAGTCGATCGGTCCAGTTATCCGCCGACGAGCCGCCCTCCACCAGCACCAGCGGGCGGACCTGCCACTCGAGCTTGTCCCAGTAGTTGGCTGCCCATGCGATTGAAGGCGCCGCAAAAGCGGTCGCGGCAAGACAAGCAAGCGTGGGCACAAATCGCATCAGTCGGCTCATCAGGTCTCCCAGTACAGTCTGTCGGGTTCAGTTCCCAAGGCTAGACTGAAATCCCCCGAGCGACCCGGTAACCGCGGGCCGAGCCTCTCTTCGACCGGTCCAGCCAGTCGTCGGTCAAATCATCCCGTCGGCGTCGCGGCCACACAATCGCCTCTCGTCAACTAGGCTCTGTCCACAACTTCCCGATTGGCGCGGCACCACGGACGTGCCGGTAAGCCCGTTTCGGCTCAACATTCCATTTCGCCCGAATCAGAGGTACCCCATGGAGAAGAATCCCGAAAAAGGTTTTGTCGCGCTGCTGGGCTGGTCGCTCAACGCCGTCGAGGCCGCGGAAACATTCGATCGTCGCTACGTCGTGGTCGCCCCCGACTGGGCCGAGGAATACTGCGAACAGCACAACATTCCCTATATCCCGTGGAACTTCGAGCGGCTGAACGATCGCTCCCTGGAGATCGCGCACACCCTGCAGGAAAAGGGCGTGGACGTCGCCATCCCGCTTTACGAGGAGACGGTCGAGTGGGCCGGGGCGATCAACTCGGTGCTGCTCGACCAGCCCAAGCTCTTCGGCCAGTCGATGCTGCTGCGCGACAAGGCACTGATGAAGCGTCGCGCCCAGCTGGGCGGCATCCGCGTGGGCATCTTCGAGGAGGCCCACGACAAGGAGGACGTGGTGCGCTTTCTCAAGCGGGTCAACCAGACCCTGCTCAAGCTCGACGGCGATCCCAACGACCCGATCCATCTCAAGGCCTTCGACAAGGCCGGTTGCCTGGGTCACCGCGTGATCCGCACGCCCGACGAGGTGGATACCATCCCGGACGAGGAATTCCCGGTGCTGATGGAATCCCACCTCGATGGCTGGGAATTCGCGGTCGAGGCCTGGATTCACAACGGCAAGATCCGCTTTCTCAACATCTCGGAGTACGTGACGCTGGGCTACTCGGTCTTCGTGCCGGCCACCCCCGAGCTGGAGAAATACCGTGAGCAGATCACCGCCCAGATCGAAAAGCTGATCAAGACCTTCGACATCGAGTTCGGCTTCATTCACCCGGAATACTTCGTCACCAACGACGGCGAGATGTACTTCGGTGAGGTGGCCTATCGCCCGCCGGGCTTCAAGGTGTTCGAGCTGCTCGAGCGCGCCTACGGCTTCAATGCCTACCAGGGCCTGATCCTGTCCTTCGACCCCAAGACCACCGAGGAGGAGATCACCGCGTTCTTCCCCAAGGAAGTCGTCGATGCCAAGGGCGTGGCCGGGTGCTTCGGCGTCTACCCGCGTCGTCGCGTGGTCAGCCACCTGGAAATGCCGGCCGAGACCGAGGATCACCCCTACTTCGAGTCGCATGAGCTGACCCCGCCGGTGGAGGAAACCGTCACCAAGCGCACGGCGTTCGGTACCCACTGGGGGCTGATCTACTTCTTCGGCGACGATCCGCACACCATGCGCGATCTGCTCAAGCGCCAGGAGGATCTGGACTTCTATGTATAATCCCGCGCCATACCCCGGGCACGAGGAGCCCGAGGGAACCTCTGCACGACTCGATAGTGTCTCTGCGGGACCACCAAGGGTCCAGATGCAAGGCGCGGTGCGCAGTGAATGGCCGTCGCCATTCGCAAGCGCCGCAACGCCGCAGATGGTCCCTTGGCGGCCCGCCCGGACGGGGCTCGCGGGTTTGCCCACACTCGGCGTTGCCGTCTCTCGACGGGCCATGAGCCCGTCTTCGAGCCGGCGCCTTGATTGCGAACAAACCCGCGAGCCAGAGACACCATCGATTCGAGCAGAGGTTCCCAGGTGAGCAGCGAAGTCGACGAACAAGCGCCCGGGGCCCTGCTGCCCGGACTCCTGCAACGACTCGACGAGGCGATCGAGGCCCTCGATTCCGCGCCCGACTTCTCCAAGCCCACCCGGCTGCGCCGGGTGCTGGACGGGGCCAAGCGGGTCCTGCTGCAGGACGGGGGCCCGGCCGCCATCGAGGCGCGCGCCCAGGCGATCGAGACCGCCGGCACCTTCAACGGCTCGGACTGGGCCTATCCCGAGACCCTGATCCCGTCGCTGTCGGCCCACTCGCTGAGTAGCGCGGACGCGGATACCGTCGTGATCGAGGCCCTGAGCGACCTGCGCATGCTCGCGGTCGCGCGGGGGGCCTACCTTCACCCGCGGCTCTCGGCCGAAAATGCCCACCATCACCTGACCCAGGTGCTGGCGATCAACCTGCAACGACTGTTCATGCCGCCCAGCGAGGCCGAGCGCGAGACCCAGGGGCGCCTTGCCCAGTTGTCACGCGCCCTGCTCGGCCACCTGGCCGAGCGGATCGGTTACGAGCACATCGTCGATCAGCTGATCGACGAGATCTGGCGGATCCTGCAGCAACGGCCGATCCAGACCGAGCCGGTCAAGCAGATGATCACCCAGATCGCCATCTGCCAGGGCAGCCCGGACATCGATCTGGGCAGCAGCGGCCAGGGTGCCGACCGGCTGGTCAGCAGCCTGTTCGGTCCGACCCAGGCCTGCCGAGAAGATCCCGGCGTGCCGGTCTACCAGGAACGACTGGAAAGCATGGATGCCGTGGCACGACAGAACGAGGCGACCGGCTTTGCGCGCGCCATGCACGACACCGGCCTGGTCTCGCCCTACCACGCGGCGCTGCTTCGTCACCTGACCGAGCATGGCGACCATCTGCTGTCGGAGGCCATGGGGCTGTCGTCGACCGGTCGGGACTGCCTGCTCTGCTACAGCGAGCTGGTGCACGCACTGATCGACCAGTCGGTGTTCCCCGAGACGGCGCAGGCCATCTACGGACTGGCCCTGATGCTCGAACGGGGCATCCTCTATCAGCCGCCGGTGGCCCCGGCCCTTTGGCGACAACTGAGCCTGCCGTTGTCGGCCTGGTCTCGCGAGCGGCTGGCGATTGCCTTCGGCGAGAACGTCCCGCCGCGCACCCGCCTGCTGGAGGGCGTGCTCTGCATGCTGGGCCAACCGCTCGGCGTGGGCCAGGGCAACAACCCCACCTGCCAGTCGGCCCGCGCCCTGTCGATGTGGGCGTACAACGACCCCGACTACATGCTGCAGATGGTGGCCTGGGCGGCGCGCGACGACGAGATCATCATCCACTTCGAGGGCCAACCGATCTCCTCGATGGCCTCGCTCAGCGGTGTCGCGACGACACTGCCGATCGACCTCGATCCCGTGTCATTGCTGGTGGTGCCGCATCTGGACCGCATCTACGCCGAGATGGGACGCCGCTGCATCGGCCGCGAGGGCGACCCGCACCGCTGGATCAATCCGGAATTCCACGGTTGGTGGTCCGGGCGCGGCTTTCGCATCAACGTGGATGTCGCCACCGGCAAGCTCGAGGCGCTGGAGGATTTCCTGCGGCACTTCTACGCGAGCTATCACCCGTATTACAACGGTAACCAGCCGTTGATCCACCCGCAGCCGATCGGCATCGCGGCGACCGACAGCGCGGCGCGCTTCATCGGCTGGCACGCGATCACCCTGCTGCGGGTGACACTCGATCCCAAGGACGTGATGCGGGTGTACTTCTACAACCCCAACAACGACAGCGGCCAGAACTGGGGGGATGGCGTCGAGGTGAGTACCGCCGGCTGCGGGGAACGCTTCGGCGAATCCTCCCTGCCCTTCGAGGAATTCGCCTCACGCCTGTACATCTTCCACTACGATCCGCTGGAGCATGGCGAACTTGCCTCGGTGCCGCAGGACTCGCTCGATCGGGTGATCGACATGGTGCACCGCACCTGGGGCGCGGATCGCATCCCCGAAGAGCACCTCTCGCTGAACGTCGACAGCCCGGCCGCGGGCACCGAGGCCTGATGAAGGCCTTGCCCGCATGGGATCGGCCAGGCATTTAGTGGCCGCGGTGCGTCACGCGGACGGCCTCACCAGACGCCTAGACTCGCCGTTCACTTCCTCGCAGCGCAGCGTTGACCAGCCGTATTCCTAATGCTCGCGCAGCGCGCGGATCAACTCGCGCTTGTCCATTCGGGAGCGGTCGCCGATACCGACCTCCTTGGCCTTTTCGTACAGTTCCTCCTTGGTCCAGTCCTCGTAGCGCTCGCTCTCGCCGCCCTTTCGAGCCGCCTCCGTGTCATCGGCGTTGGCAATCCGCGCCGCTTTTTCCTTGCTCATGCCTTCGTCCCGCAGGGCCTCGTACCGATCGTCGTCCTTGATGCTGTTGCCGTGATTCTTGGTCATGGCGTCACCTCCGACGTAGTCCGCTCGTTACGCTCGCCCCGAAGAAGCACACTGAGACAGAGCGCCCCTCACTGATCTGGAACGATCAAGACCGCACCAACTGCACAGTGAGATCATGCATTCGCCAATCAACCGACCTAGCACATTCGATCGCTTCGGCCGTGCGTTCGATGGGACGGTCGTCGTCCACGGGCTCGACATAGGCCTCGCCGAAGAATATCTGACCCGCTTCGCGCATTCGCACGTCTACCCGCCGAACCCAGGGCAAGTCGGCGAGCCGATCCTGAATCTGCCGAGGCAGGTCAGCCGGATCGCCGTCCACTGTGTTCGGACGACGATCCATCAAGTCGAACACACTCGTACGCAGATGCTTCACCCCGTCCATGAGCACATCCAGACCGATCACCAACGCCGCGACGCTATCCGCCCACCAGAATCCGAACCCGATCCCTAGAATACCGACCCCCGCGGCTGCCGAAGTCATCCAGTCCGCCTTGTTCATGGCCGCATCAGCGACCATCGCCTTGTTATGCAATGCCCTCGCCGGGCCAAGCTTCAGACGGCCAAGGATGCTGGCCGGAAGCGCGCTATAAAGAAGCGCCGGCAACATCAACCACCCAAGCCAAACCGGGTGGCCGAAAATCTCAAGGGTTCCAATAGTGGGATGCTCGACGGCCAAAAGACTCGTCGCGGCATCGTAAACGACATAGAGCCCCACCACGCTCAAAGCGAGCGCAGCGACCTGGAACGAGATCGCCAGAACACGGTGAAAGCCGTAGGGAAACCTGTCGCTGGGGCGGCGTGTCCGCATATGGAGCCCGACAAGCACCACGATGGGCGGTATGAGACTTATCAGGTCCTCCAGCCAGGCTGCTTTCATCGCCTGGCTCGAGCCCATCACCAAGTACATCACTGTGACCACGGTCAAACCGTAAACCACCGTAATGCCCTCCAGCACGTAGGCTCGGCGGAGGTCCTTGTCGAGATGGTCGGGGATCTCGACCGGAGCGGTGAGTACCTTCATCTGACGGCCACCTCCTTCGACCTCACGTGGCTGGATACATTCGAAGCCGGATCGGACCATTCCGAGCGAATCATCGCCGGCACATCGGCTCTCTTTTCGAATAAGAACCGTTGCACGGTTTGCAACCAACCGTTTTCACCAGCCGGCACAGCGAACACCTGCTTGCGGGTCTCAAGCACGGGTGGGCTGGGCCGCAGCCCCCATGCCAATATCTGCGATTCTGCCGCCGCCACCGGCAAGCGCGCATCCCGCCCCTCTTCCAACGCGACGGTCACCGCACCACGTTCAGCCAACCGCCTTGCCACCGAGCTGTTCTGCTTCACAGCGACCCGTCGCTTGTCGAGATCCTCACTTGCCGGCTGGTCCGGGGGCCAGCCCAGCATGATCCGTGTGACATGGTAAGGACGAGTCAACGCGACCTTCTTTCCCCACGGCGAGGAGCGTTCGATACCACCGATCACCACGTCGAGTTCGAATGCCGCAAGTGCGCCAAACAGCTCGGTGTCCGACCCGGACACCCACCGGATATTCGCACCCATCCGCTTCGCCAGCTCACGAACCAGCTGAGTTTCCACACCCTGCGGTTCCCCGCCACTCCACGTTGCCCATGGAGACGCGCCATCAATGACGCCCACGCGCAGCAACCCGTTCCGCACGTGGTCCTGCGTCCCCTCAATGTCACGGGGGAGATCGCAGCCGGCTAGCAACACGATCGTGAAGAAAACGACGGACGCCCTAATCAACCAACCCAGCCTACGGTCAGGACAAGCGCGGATTCCTCCTGCACAAAAACCCGGGCACAGCTGCATGATGGTTTGCTCTCTCTTTGCAACGGGTATCGACGTTAGACGAGTAGGCGCCCATCTGCATGGCAGCGGCGAGCCGTGCCCACCGCTCTCAATGCCCCCACGTTGCGATACCGGAGGGAGAGACTATGCTCGTCGCCGACGGGTAAATGGCGCGGTCGAAATTCGGCACCTACCCAGACCGACCGACAACCGTCCGCTTGCCTACGGCGCCTCTGCCTTCCCCCACTCGAGAAAGAGGAAAGATCCCGTGGAGATATTCGAAGCCCTACGCGAGGACCACGACACCCAGCGCGACCTGCTCGCCCGACTGGTGGAAACCGAAGGGAACACCCAGACGCGGCGTGATTTGCTGCGGCTCACACGAAACGCCCTGGTGCACCACGAGGTCGCCGAAGAGCGCTACTTCTACACCCCGCTGATGGAGGCGGACCTGACTCAGGAGCAGGCCCGCCACAGCATCGCCGAACACCACGAGATCGACGAGCTGATCAAGACGCTCGAATCCACCGACCCGAGTGCCACGGCGTGGCTGGGCCATGCACGGAAACTGCAGGAGTTGGTAACCCATCACCTGGACGAGGAAGAGCACCAGGTGTTCCAGCAAGCCGGGAAGGTGCTCGGCGACGAGGAAAAGCGCGACCTCGCCCGCCGCTACCGTAGGAAGATGAAAGAACAGGCCGTCGGCGACTGAGTCGGAGCCGATCACTGCCCGGGTCGATGGGGTGGGCGATTACGAATTGGGCGAAGCTGCGAGATAGCAGTCGAAGCGCAGTCGTCCGGAACGGTATTCGATGTCCGGCGCACTCGCATCGATGGTGGGGGCACCCGGCGGGCGCTTGACCACCCAGCGGGCGCCCGGCTGACGGCGCGCCCAGGCAAACAGGGCCTCGGCGTCCGGGTCCTCACCGACCAATTGATGAAAGATGCGCATGGGCCTTTTCACCAGCGCGGATTTCTTGCGTTCGGGGAACATCGGGTCGAGGTGCCAGACCGTGTTCCGGTCACCGGCGAGCGCCGGGGGATGCTCCCCCAGCACGTCACCGAAGACGGGATGGATCCGTGCAGCGACCGCCGCCAATGCCGGCTGGGCCGTCGCCCGCTCGAGGGCATCGGTCAGCAGCAGCCAGACCACCGGATGGCGCTCGACGGCGGTCACCTCGCAACCGCCGCTGGCCAGCGCCCAGGCATCACGACCCAAGCCGGTGGTGAGATCGACCACCGGCGGGCGATACCCCGCCTTCCAGCCAGTCGCCCGTGCCAGGGCATCCTTGCGCGCCAGAGGGCGGGCAAACCGCGGGTCGGCGGCGAAATCGATTACCAGCGGGTGCGTACCCAAGTCCGGTCGATCCAGTGGCGGAACGAGACCAATGCGGCCGTTCTCTAGCGCCAGGGTGAAGCGGGCCGGCTCGTCACCGGCCGCATCGACCCAGTCCAGCCCCCACTCCTCGGCAAACGCCTGCAGGCGCACGGCGGCCGAGCTGCCCCCCTCAGGACGACAGGCAACCACCGGCAGCGGAGCTAGAGCCAGTTGTCCTATAACCACTTGCGGAAGATCCGCGAATTGCGCTTGAGGTTGTAGAAGGCGCGCCGCTCGGCGGGCAGCCGCTCCAGGCTTTCATCGGCGAAACCCTTCTCGCGGAAGAAGGCCATGGTCTGGGTCGAGAGCAGGAACAAGGATTTCAGTCCCAGCGAGCGCGCCCGACTTTCCATGAACCCGAGCAGGCGCGCCGCCCGGCCGCCGCCCTGGTAGGCCGGGTGCACCACCAGGGCGGCCAGTTCGGCGGTGCCGTCCTCGGGAAAGGGATAGAGTGCGGCGCAGGCGATGATGTCGCCATCGCGGTCAATCACCACGAAGCGGTCGGTCTCCAGCTCCAGCTGTTCGCGTGAGCGGCGCACCAGCACGCCGGCCTGCTCCATCGGCTCGATCAGGGCGAGAATCCCGCCGATATCGTCGAGGGTCGCCGCGCGGATACGCTCGTAGGGCTCGCTGGTGATCAGCGTGCCGCAGCCGTCACGGGTGTAGAGCTCGACCAGCAGCGCCCCGTCGACCTCGCGATCGACCAGGTGAATGCGATCCACGCCCTTCGAGCAGGCCCGCACGGCGCTGTGCAGGTGCAACTGGAACTCGGTCGACAGATTGTCGCCCTGGCGTTCCAACAATCCCTCGACCTCCGAGAGACTCATGGCGGTGGGCAGATCGTCGAGCGGGTCGGTGAGAAAGATCAGCTTGTCGGCGCCTAGGGCCACCGCCATGCTCTCGGCAACGTCCTCGGCGCGCAGGTTGAACAGCTCGCCGGTGGGCGAATAGCCGATATTCGACTGGACCACGATCGAACCATCACCGAGCGCATCGCGCACGCCATCGACGTCCACCCGCCGCACCGCGCCGGTATGGCCCAGATCCACGCCGTCGATCACGCCCATGGGGCGCGCGGTGACGAAGTTGCCGGTCAGCACCCGCTGGGCCAGCCCCGAGCCCGAGGCCAGGCTCAGGCGTGCCGACAGCCAGGAAATCACGTCGAACTGCACTGCACCGACCGCCTCGGTCAGCGGGTCGATCATGGCCGGCTCGGTAACCCGAAGCCCCTGGTGGAAGCGCTCCTCGAACCCGGCCGCCTGGAAGCGCCGGTTGATCTGCGGACGCGCGCCGGGCACCAGCACCAGGCGCACCCCGAGATCGGCGATCAGCACGATGTCGCGGATCAGGCGCTCGAAGCTTGCCGGCTCGTCGAGCGCCTCGCCCCCGAAAGCGAGCACGAAGACGTGGTCCTCGTGCTCGCGGATGTAGGGCACGGCATCACGCAACCCCTGCACAAGTACCCGGGCCTCGCCGCTGGGCTGGCAGGTGGTGTGCGGGGCTGGTGTCGATGGGTCGTTCACGGTGGCGCTCCATGCATGGCTTGGGGCCGAGGATAACGCAGACGGGCGGTGACAGGAGCCGGTTTCACGAAGGACGGGTCAGACGACGCGGTTGCGGCCCCGCCGCTTGGCCTCGTAAAGGGCCTCGTCGGCCCGATTGAGGGCACCCTCGTGGCTCACATCCTCCTCGCGCATCGCCGCCACCCCCAGGCTGACCGTCACCGGTGGGATGTCCGGGTAATGCATGGACAAGTGTTCGATCACCGCCCGGCGGAATCGCTCGGCCACCTGGCGGGCGTGTTCAAGGTCGGTCTGCGGCAGCACCAACACGAATTCCTCGCCGCCAAAGCGTGCCAGCAGGTCGTTTTCGCGCAGCATTCCCCGACCGATGTTCGACACGGCGAGCAGCGCCTCATCGCCGACGGAGTGGCCGTAGCGGTCGTTGACCTGCTTGAAGTGATCGACGTCGATCATCACCACCGCGCAGGCCTCGTCGTAACGCCGGTGGGCCGCGAAACGTTCGGCCAGCACCTCGAGGAGCTTGCGCCGGTTGAAGAGGCGGGTGAGCGGATCGATCACGCTGGCGAGCCGGAGCTGCTCCTCGAGTTCCCGGCGCGGGGTGATGTTGCGCGCCACCCAGACCACGGCGCGTTCCCCGTCGACCGGCTCGGCCAGCGGCTGAATATGGCCCTCGAACCAGAGCATCTCGGCAGGGCCATCGGCCGATTCCAGGCCCTTCACCTCGGTAGCGGCGAGCGGATACTCCACCTTGAGCAGCCGGTTCTCCTCGAGCGATCGCTGGATCTGGTCCAGCACCTGGCTGGCCTTATCGGCCGGCATCACGTCGCTGATGTATTGACCGACCAGCGACCGCCCGTCGTGGTAGTAACCCGGATCACTCCCACCGTAGACCGCCAGATAACGGCCCGATGCCGAAAGGATGAACAACGGGTCCGGCAGCGCATCCAAGACCGCCGGCATCAGTTCCGCAGGCAAACTCATGACAATCCCTCGTCGATGACGGACAGGCGGATGACCGTTGGCAGACGACGGTCAGCTGCGCGGAAATGCTCCCAGCATGAGGAATTCGACCAGTGCCTGCTGGGTATACATGCGCGCCTCGGCCTCGTCCCAGACCACGCTCTGCGCCCCGTCGATGACCCCGGCGGTGACTTCCTCGCCGCGGTGGGCCGGCAGGCAGTGCATGAACAGCGCATCGCCCTTGGCGCGGGCCATCAGCTCGTCGTTGATCTGATAGTCGTGGAAGTCGCGCAGCCGGCGCTGGCGTTCCTCTTCCTGGCCCATCGAGGCCCAGACATCGGTGACCACGAGGTCCGCGTTCTCGACCGCCTCGGCCGCCGTGGCGACCAGCTCGACGCGATCCTTGGCCGCTGCGACCACGTCCGGGTCCGGCTCGTAGCCGCGCGGGGCCGCGATCGCCAGCTCGAAGTCGAAGGTGCGCGCGGCATTGATGTAGGAATGGCACATGTTGAAGCCATCCCCCACCCAGGCGACGCGCTTGCCGGCAATCGAGCCGCGGTGGCGTTCGTAGGTGTAGATGTCGGCGAGCAACTGGCAGGGGTGACTGCGGTCGGTGAGCGCGTTGATCACCGGCACGCGGCTGTTGGCGGCGAAGGTCTCGACCATGCCGTGATCGTTGGCGCGGATCATGATCGCGTCGACCATGCGCGACATCACGCGAGCCGAGTCCTCGACCGGCTCACCCCGGCCCAGCTGGGTATCCCGCGGCGAAAGGAAGATCGCCGAGCCGCCCAGCTGCGCCATGCCCGACTCGAACGACAGTCGGGTGCGAGTCGAAGCCTTCTCGAAGATCATGCCCAGCACGCGTCGCTCAAGCGTGTTGGGGCGCTCGCCGCGCTCGCGGGCGGCCTGCAGCTGGCCCGCGCGTTCGAACAGGGCGCGGTACTCGTCCGCGGTGAGATCGAACAGACTCAGGAAGTGACGTGTGGACATAACGATATCGATTCTGTCGGTTGAGGGACGCGCCCGGGCTGAAGCCCGGGACAGGCCCCGAAAACTCAGTTGGCCGCGTACCAGTCGCGGATGACGCCGATCACCCGATCGGCGATCAGGTCGGCCTGCGATTCACTCAGGATCAGCGGCGGCAGCAGACGCACCACCGAGCCGGCGGTGACATTGATCAGCAGCCCCTGCTCCAGTGCCCGACCGACCAGTTCTCCCGCCGGACGGTCGAGTTCGATGCCGATCATCAAGCCGCGACCGCGCACCTCGCGAAAGCCATCGAGACCGGCCAGCCCGTCGCGGATCCGATCAGCGATGGACTGGCCCAGCTTCTCGGCCCGCATGACCAGGCCGTCGCGCTCGATCACCTCGAGCACGGTCGCCGCCGCGCGGCAGACCAGCGGGTTGCCACCGAATGTCGAACCGTGACTGCCCGGTCCGAACAGGTCGGTGGCGCGACCGGCGGTAAGGCAGGCGCCAATCGGCACGCCGTTGCCCAGCCCCTTGGCCAGACTCATCACGTCGGGCAGCACCTCGGCCTCGTGCTGGAAGCCGAACCAGCGACCGGTGCGTGCGACGCCGGTCTGCACCTCGTCGACCATCATCAGCCAGTCTTGCTGGTCGCACAGGGCGCGCACCGCGGCCAGATAGCCGGTGGGTGCCGGGCGGACACCGCCCTCGCCCTGCACCGGTTCAAGCAGCACGGCGACAATTTGCGAGTCGTTCGCCACCTGCTCGAGGGCGGCGATATCGCCGTAGGGAACGCGCACGAAGCCATCCAGGAGCGGCTCGAAGCCCTTCTGAATGGCGGCGTTGCCGGTGGCAGCCAGCGCGGCCATCGTGCGGCCGTGAAAGCTGTGCTCCATGACCACGATCTTCGGGCTATCGATCTCGCGGCGACGACCATGCAGACGGGCTAGCTTGATTGCCGCCTCGTTTGCCTCCGAGCCGGAGTTGCCGAAGAAGACCTTCTCCATACCCGAGAGTGCCGCCAGCCGCTCGCCCAGGCGCTCCTGCCACGGAATGCCGTAAAGGTTGGAGGTGTGGATCAGGGTTTTGGCCTGGTCGCAATGGGCCTCGGCGATGTCCGGGTGGGCGTGCCCCAGACCGGTCACCGCGATGCCGCTCACCGCGTCGAGGTATTGCACACCCGCCTCGTCCCAGAGGTACGGGCCTTCGCCACGGACGAAGCGGACGGGCTGACGATTGTAGGTGGGCAGCAGAAAGTCGCTCACAGCGTTCCTCGAAAACCGATTTCGCCCGGGATTTCCGGGCGACACAAAACCAAAAAAGCGCTCCCCGGAACGACGAGCGCATTGAATCCATTGCGTTTTTGAGCCCCAGGGAAGCTCTGCACGAATGCCATGCCACTCTGGCTTGGCGAGTCGTTCGTGATCAAGGCGCGATGTCGCCGGCGTGCCGGTGGTCACGTCAAGACGTCGCAACGCGGGGCACGGGCGACTCGCCAAGCCCCGCAGGGCGCGCCTTGCGCCGGACATCTGCGGCGTTGCCGTCCTTGGAAAGGGAACCACCCTTCCGCGGCGGACGGTCGCCTTGCATCTGCCCGGCGCAAGGCGCGCAGAGCGATATGGCATTCGTGCAGAGCTTCCCCAACGAACAACGATGCGATCGGTCGAATCGATCAGTCTGATCGATCAACTCAAAAGTTCGGAGGGGCAAGTCGCTGAGCATACCATGAATCGAATCGATTGCGACAAAGGCGGCCACGTCGCCGCATGCTAGGCTTTGACGCCACCGAACACCCCTTTATTCACCCTCAACGGCACGTAGATTCCCGTCATGGCAACCGACCACTCGACCCAGATCCTCGCCCCCCGCTGGCTGATCCCCGTCGCGCCGCGCGACGAGGTGCTGGAAGACCACGCCGTCTGGGTCGCCGATGGACGCATCGAGGCGATCCTCACCCGCGAGCAGGCCCAACACCGCCGGCAGGCCAGCGATCATCCGGTCGAATGGATCGACCTGCCCACCCATGCGCTGATCCCCGGACTGGTCAATGGCCACACCCACGCGGCGATGAGCCTTATGCGCGGCCTGGCCGACGACCTGCCGCTGATGACCTGGCTCGAGGAGCACATCTGGCCGGTCGAGGGTCAGATGCTGGGCCACGACTTCGTCCACGACGGCACGATGCTCGCCGCGTTGGAAATGATCCGCGGCGGCACCACGACGCTCTCGGACATGTACTTCTTCCCCGAGGCGGCAATCGAGGCGGTGCAGGCCGCGGGCCTGCGCGGGGTGTTCGGCATCGTGGTAATCGATGCCCCCAACCGCTGGTCGGCGAATGCCGAGGAGGCGCTGGCCAAGGGCGTCGAGCTGGTCAACGACTGGCGCCGTCATTCGCGCATCGAGTTCACGCTCGCCCCGCACGCCCCCTACACCGTCGGCGATGCCGCGCTCGAGCGGGTGCGCACCATGAGCGACCAGCTCGACCTGCCGGTGCACATGCACGTCCACGAGACCGCCCACGAGGTCGAAGCGGCCGTCGCGGCGAACGGCGAACGGCCGCTGGCGCGCCTCGACCGGCTGGGGCTCGTCAACGAGCGCCTGATCGCCGTGCACATGACGCAACTGACCGACGCGGAGATCGACCGGCTCGCGGTCACCGGCAGCCACGTGCTGCATTCGCCGCAGTCCAACCTCAAGCTCGCCTCCGGATTCTGCCCGGTGGCGAAACTGCTCGAGGCCGGCGTGAATGTCGGGCTGGGCACCGACGGGGCGGCCAGCAACAACGATCTCGACATGTTCGACGAGATGCGCACCGCCGCACTGATCGCGAAACCCATCGCCAATGACGCCGCGGCGGTCAGCGCCCACCAGGCCCTGCACATGGCCACGCTGGGCGGGGCACGCGCCTTCGGTCTGGATGAGCGCATCGGCTCGATCGAGCCGGGCAAGCGCGCCGATCTCGTGGCGGTGAATCTCGACGAGCCGGAGACCCAGCCGGTCTTCGACCCGGTATCCACCCTGGTCTACAGCGCCTCGCGGCGGCAGGTCAGCGACGTCTGGGTCGACGGCCACGCGCTGCTGCGGGGCGGCCGGTTGCGCCAGCTCGACTCCCGGGCGATCATCGACCAAGCCAATACCTGGCGCGAACCGATCCGATGGGCCAAGCCCGCCGGCTGACGCAACGTTACCCATTGGCGGACCCCGCTATGACCTCGACCATCGACCGCGCTGACACCCCTTCGAGCGCCTCGCCCGACGAGCTGGCCCACTTCAACCGGCTGGCCGAGCAGTGGTGGGATCACGATGGGCCCTTCGCCTCGCTGCACGCGATCAACCCGCTGCGCATGGCCTTCGTCGAGACCCATAGCGATGCCGGTGACAGCCGGGTGCTCGACGTCGGCTGCGGTGGAGGGATACTTGCCGAGGCCCTCGCGCGCAGCGGGGCGACGGTGACCGCGCTGGACCTGGCTGAGGACGTCATCGCCGTGGCCCGCGACCACGCCCCGTCGTATCTGGACATCGACTACCGCGTCGCCGACGTCACCCGCTTTGCCCCCGAGCATGCCGGCGAATACGACGTGGTCACCTGCATGGAGATGCTCGAGCACGTCGAGCAACCCGCGCGCATCATCGAATCGCTCGCCGAGGCCGTCCGCCCCGGTGGCCACGTGTTTCTGTCGACGCTCAACCGCAACGCCAAGTCGTGGCTGCTGGGCATCGTCGCCGCGGAATACCTGCTCAACATGGTGCCGCGCGGCACGCACGACCACCGTCAGTTCATCCGTCCAGGCGAACTGGCGCGGATGGGGCGCGCTGCCGGGCTCAAGCCGATCGCCTCGACCGGGATCGTCTACAACCCGCTGACCCGCGAGTTCTCGCTCCACGACCGCGATCTCGACGTCAATTACCTGATGGCCTTCCAGAAGGACTCCTGATGCTGCCCGCCCCGCAAGCGATCCTGTTCGACCTCGACGGCACCCTGCTCGACACGGCACCCGACATGGCCGCCGCGCTCAACCAGTTGCGCGCCGAGCACGGACTCGCGCCCATGCCGTTCGCCGAGATCCGGCCCAACGTCTCCAACGGGGCGCGCGGTCTGCTGGGGATCGGGTTGGGCATCGGCCCGGATCACGACACCTACGACCAGCTGCGTGATCGGTTCCTGGCCCTCTACGCGGCGGACCTGGCCGTGCACACCTGCCTGTTCCCGGGCCTGGAAGCGCTGGTCGACTCGCTCGAGCAACGCGCCATGCCCTGGGGCGTGGTGACCAACAAGCCGGGCGGGCTGACCCATCGGCTGCTCGAGGCGCTGAAGCTCGAGCCGGCGGTCGTGGTCTGCGGCGACGAACTCGAACGGGCCAAACCCCACCCAGACCCGCTGCTGTTCGCGGCCGGCAAACTGCGGCTGCCCCCATCGACGATCTGGTACATCGGCGATCATGAACGCGACATCATCGCCGGCAACGCCGCCGACATGCCGACCATCGCCGGACGCTGGGGCTATCTCGACGGCGAACGGCCGATCGAGGCATGGGGCGCCACGCTGGTGATCGATCACCCCGAGGAGATCGCCGGCCTGCTCCCTGGATCGGATCTCCACGCGGCGAATCCCGACGCGGTGGATGCCAAATGATTCCGCGCGTCACCTCCCTGCTCGCCTGGTCGGTGGACGCCCGTCTGCGCAATGCGCCACTCACCCCGGTCACGACCCCCGAGGACATGGGCGATCTGATCGCCTTCTACCGCGATCGCCTCGCCGCCTTCCGCCCGCCCTGGTTCGATCGCCTGTCCTCCACCGACCAGGCCCGCATCGACGGGCTGATCACGGCCGTGCTGCTGGTCGATGGCTGGCTGGACGCCGCGGCCGACCGGCAGGCCGGTCATGCGATGCGACTACCCGCCGACGAACTGGCGCAACTGGGGGTGACCGAGGCCCACTGGCAGGAGCAACGGGTCGATTTCGCCTTCCGGCGCTTCAACGAGCGCTTCGCCGGACGGATTCGTGGCGTGCTGCAGGGCGCGGCTCCCCTGGGAAAACCCTGGTTGGCCGGCTGGCGCTATCGACTGACGATCGTGCGGGTCGAGCAGATCCTGCGCGAACGGCAGGTCGACCCGTCGCTCTGGTTTCAGACCGAGACGGCCCGCTCGCCGATCGCCAAGGCAACCGCGGCAATCCGGATTGCCTGGCGCGTGATTACCGGCCGCGGTTGACGCCAGCGGTCCCGCCGGTCAAAGCCGGAAGCGCGCCACCTGACCAGCCAGCCGATCGGCCTCGCGGTTGACCGAATCGACGGCATCATTCGCCGACTGCATGGTCTCGGCGTTGCGCTCGACCACCTCGATCAGTGAATTCAGATCCGCGGTGAGCTGCTCGATTGCCGTCTGGTGACGCTCCCCGTGGCCGGCGGCCTCCTCGGTGAGCTTGACCGTATCGGCCACCGAATCAAGCATTTCGGACAGCCCGCCGGAAGCGGTCCGCAAGGAGCGCTCGGCATCCGCGGAATACCGACTGGCTTCCTGCATCTTGTCATCGGCGGCGGTCACGTCGCGCCCCAGTGATTCCATCACCAGACCGATATCCCGGGCGGCCTCGCCGCTACGGCCGGCGAGCTTGCGCACCTCGTCGGCAACCACGGCAAAGCCGCGACCGTGCTCGCCGGCACGGGCCGACTCGATCGCCGCGTTCAGTGCCAACAGGTTGGTCTGTTCGGCGACCGCATCGATGGTCGCGGTCATGCCGGCAATGCGGTCTCGGGCGGCCACCAGCGAGGTGATCAGCGCGGCGGTTTCCTCGACACGTTCCTGCGAACGGGTGATCGAGGCGACGCTCTCGCCCACCTGGCCGCGCGTCTGCTCGGCGCGCGACTGCATTTCACCGGCCTGGTGACCGGCCTCGAGGATGGCCCCGACCAGCCGCCCACCGCCGTCGGCCACCTCGCGGGCCTCGCCCAGGGTGCGCTCACGCTGCGCCTGAACCCGCCCCTGTGCCGTCATCACGCTGGAGACGCTTTCGTCGAGGCTACCGGCGGCCGCCGACAACGAATCGCTGCTGCGATTGAGATCGCCCATCTGGGCGTGCAGCTGGTCGATCATGCCGTTGACGCTGGTCACGATCTCGCCGAGCGAGTCGTGGCTGACGATGGTGCATTTCTGGGTGAGATTGCCGTCGCGCACGGCGGCGGCAATCCGCGCCAGCGACCCCATGCGGCGCAACAGGATCAGGTGGGCCAGGCCGTAGTTGACGAACCCCACTGTCAGTCCCGCGCCCAGACAGCCGACCACGAACCAGCCCAGCATGCCGTCGCGAAACTCGACGAAGAACGACGCGAAGACGGGAAAGATGGCGCCCATCACGATACCCATACCGACAAACGACCACTTGAGACGGCGCAGGAGACTGGGTTGATTCATCGTTCGGTATACCTTGCTCATGATGACGGCGGAGAGGATAGACAATCGGCCTTAGCCGGGATATCGGTCCCGGCGGGGAATTCTTGAGTGTTGACTCGACGCCACGATCGGCCATCCGGCGACCATCGGCCGAACTGGTAGAATCCCCGCCCATGAGCGCCGAATCTACCCGCCCCTCGGTCGAGCCCCAGCTGGCGGCCGCCGAATGCGAACGTCTGGCACGGCCGGTGGGCAGTGCCTTCCGGCTGGCCAGCCTCAAGCTGCCGCCCGCCCGGCAGCGGGCGGTGACCGCCCTGCGTGCGCTGGATGTCTCGCTGGCCGAGATCCCGGAGACCGTCAGCGAACCGCAGGTGGCCATGGCCAAGCTCGACTGGTGGCGCGAGGCGCTGCTGGGCATGACCCAGGGGCGAGCCGAGCACCCGGTGATCCAGTCCCTGGCCGCGGGACTCGAGGCGATCGGTCTGGGCGAGGAAGCACGCCGCGAGGACTCGCCACTGATCGCCCAACTGGAAGAGCGGTTGGGGGCGGCGCGCATCGAGCTCGAGTACGAGGGCTTTGCCGCCGAGACGGATCTCGAGGCCTTTCTCGACGCGCGCTACGCCAGCCTGTTCGCCCTGTACGGGCGGCTGCTCGACCTGCCCGCCGGGCAGATCGACGCCGCCGCCCAGCTGGGACGCTGGCACGGCCGGCTCGACCGGGCGCGGCTACTGGGCCGCCATGCGCGACTCGGGCGTGTCTACCTGCCACAGGACACCCTCAATCGCTTCGGGCTGGACGAGGCCGACCTGTACCGCGAGCCCGCACCAACGGCGCGTGAGGACCTGTTCCGCGACGAACTCGAGGCGATCCGATCCGGCCTGGACGCCTGGCCGGTGACCGGCCGACCGCCACGCCTGTTCCGCATCCTGCGTGCCATCGACCGCGAGCATCTGCGCCTGATGCAGGAAACGCCCGCGCAACTCACCGGCGGCCGCGTTGAAATCAGTCCCGTGCGCCAGTGGTGGCTTGCCTGGCGTGCCTCCTGGTAACCCAACCGAGTAACCCGGCCCCGCTCCTCCGACTCGAGGACCACGGGCTCACACCCCCGAGAATTCCCGATGACCGACTCCCCTTCCTCCGACATGGCCCGCGATGCGTCGACTGATATCTCGTTCGCCGGCCAGGTCGTGCTGATCAATGGCGCGACCGGTGCGCTGGGCACCGCCACTGCCCAGACGCTGGCCGCCCGTGGGGCGAGCGTGATCCTGCTGGGTCGCAAGCTCGATCAGCTCGATCGGCTTGCCGACGACATCAATCAGCGGGTCCTGCCCGAGGTGCCTACCGAGGCCCGCGGCGAACCCCCCGTGATCCAGCCAGTGGATTTCTCGGGCGCCGCGCCGGAGGATTACGCCACGCTCGTGGATGGGATCGAGCGGGCCTACGGCCGTCTGGATATGCTGGTCCATGCCATGGGCACCGCCGGTGAAC
This sequence comes from Guyparkeria halophila, assembly GCF_034479635.1. Taxonomy (NCBI): domain Bacteria; kingdom Pseudomonadati; phylum Pseudomonadota; class Gammaproteobacteria; order Chromatiales; family Thioalkalibacteraceae; genus Guyparkeria; species Guyparkeria halophila. Next base: position 947,725 of record NZ_CP140153.1, on the reverse strand, counting down.
TCGCGCCGCTCGCCCAGGCCGACCTGATGAAGTTCCAGGAGAGCCTGCACGTGAACCTGACCGCCCCGTTCGCGCTGACCCGCAGCGCGTGGCCGCTGCTGGAGCAATCGGACCGCCCGCGGGTGCTGTTCTTCACCGACCGCGGTACCGAGGCCTACGGCAGCGCCCACGACATCGCGCACGCGGGGATCGAACGGATGGTCCGGCAATGGGCGGCGGAAACGCCCAACGTGTGGATCACCGGCTTCGATCCCGGCGCGGTCAACAGTCGCCTGCGCCATGCGCGCTTCCCCGGCGAACTCAGCGAGGATCGCCAGCCGCCCTGCGCGGTCATGCCGGCACTCCTCGACTGGTTGGAACAGGGCGAGTCGGGTGCGGTGCGCCGATTCGAGGCGGCCGCGACCACCTGATCAAGACCCTGCTCAACCACCAAGGCGAAGCCGCATCACCCGGAAACGTTCACCCATCTCGGTGGGCATCACCAGCTCGCGGAATTCTTGCGCCAAGCGGGCCTGATCGGTCAGCGAGTCGTGTGCCTGCAGTTCCCGCTCGACGAGCCGAGGGACGTCGGTGCCCAGCAGCCACTGGGCCTGGCTGCGCTCACCGTCGATGGCGAACCCGGCCGCGCGCGCGGCCTGCTCGACCGCCTGGAAATCCACCCAGGCGGTAATGTCCTGCAGCCCCGGATAGACAAACGGGTCTTCATGGGCCAGATGCCGGTAGTGGCACTTGAGCGTGCCCTCGTTGCGATCACCGCGGTAGATATCGGCGGTATGGCTGCCGTAGTCGAACAGGTAGACCCAGGTCTCGCCACCGGCGCCGAGCGCCGCGCGCATCTCGCCCAGCCAGTCGGCAAGATCGGGGCTGTATTCCGCCAGCACCGTCTCGCGCGGGGTGACGATCGGCCGCTCGATGCGCGCGGTGATCGCCTCGACCGCCGCCTGCAGCGGGGCGTCGGCCGGCTGCGTCTGCCAGACGAATCGCTGGCCATCGAACCCCACCAACAGGCGCTCGGCCGTTTCCGGCTTGCCCGGCCACCAGCGAAAGCGCTCGACTGGCATGGCATCGAGCACCTCGTTGGCGACCACGATCCCGCCCGACCAGTCCAGCTGCGACCAGGCATCGATCCAGCGCACCCGCTCGACCACCGCGGGCGGCAGCGACTCGCGCAGGTTTCCCGCCTGACGGGCAGCCAAGGCCGGGGAGATCTCGAGGATGGTGTAGCGCTCGGGCAACGCGTCGTCCGCGGCCAGCCGTTCGAGCAGATCGATGGCCAGCCGGCCGGAACCCGCGCCAATCTCGAGCAGCTCGCCACCCAGATCGGCCGACCGTGCCTGGCGCCACTCGTAGGCCAGCCCGGCAGTGAAGAACCGCGAGCGCTCCGGGGCGGTGATGAAATCGCCCCCCGCACCGAAGGCGACCTGACCGCTGCCGTAATACCCCAGCGTGGGGTGATAGAGGACGGTGGCCATGTAATCGGCGAACGGGATGGGCGCGCCATGCATCCCCTCGACGAGTTGCTCGATCAGCTCGAGGCTCTTGGCCTGGTCGGCCGCACTGGGTGTCGGCAGCTCGAAACCCTCCTGGCCTGCCCCGGCGCTCATGCGCCCTCCCCGGCCGCCGCCTCCCGGGTCATGTCGCTGGCCATGTCGCGCGTGATCTCCACGCCCACGCCCGCCGCCTCGGCCAGGGCGTGCGGCTTGATCGCGCGCATCGTGACGCGACGGACCGGGAATTCGGCCAGCAAGGCCTGACAGCAGCGCTCGGCCATGGTCTCGACCAGCTGGAAACGGCCCTCGCGGGCGATCTCGGTGACACGCCGCGAGACGGCCGCGTAGTCGACCGTCTGGTCGATGTGTTCACTGATCACCGCCTGCCCGAAAGAGTCGACCTCGAGCACCAGGTCGATGCGCACCGGCTGCGGCGTCTCCCGCTCGGCGGGCAGGATGCCGATGATGGTCTCGAACTCGAGTCCCTGCACCAGGATCCGGTCGGTGGACAGCGTGGTCGGCAGGGGCGGGGCAAGCGGCTGGTCGGCGTCCGTCACGGCGTCGGCTCTCGGGTGTGAATGAAGCACCCGGACGCGTGCCGGGCGGCGCCAATGGTAGCCCGGATACGGCCCCTTTTGCAGCGCAGACCGGTGCCGACGTTCAGAACTGCGCGAAATCGAACTCGAGGCTTTCCTGCGGGGCCTGGATGAAATCGCCCTGCACGAAGTCCACGCCCATCGGCCAGAGGACCTGCAGGCTGGCCGCGTTCTCGACGTTGGGCACAATCACCGCCATGTCTTCCTGCTTGGCGTGTTGCACCACCTCGCCGACCCGTTCCTGGTTGGCGGTTTCCTGGGCGAAGTTCTCCAACAGCGGCCGGGCGATCTTGATGGTCGAGACCGGCAGGTGATCCAGGATGCGGAAACCGTCGTCGCCGGAACCGCCGAACCCGTCCAGGATCAACTCGCCGCCCAGCGGGTGCAGGGCCTCCTGCATGTCAGCCAGGTGTCGCAGGGCGTGACCGGCCTTGTCGACCGATACCTGGATGGCGAGCAAGGTATCCGGCAGACGGGTCATCTGCAGCCGCTGAGCGAGCCACTTGGTGAACTCGGGGTCATGGAGCGAGGCGTCACTGATGCGGATGTAGAGCTTGGGCTTCTCGCCGTTCTTCACGCCATTGTGGATCTGCTTGACCGCCGAGAGCACCACCCAGCGGTCGATCGACTGGATCAGCTCGCCTCGTTCGGCCTGCGAGAGGAATTCGGCCGGCGAGATCAGGCTGCCGTCCTCGTCGAGCATGCGCACGAAGACCTCGTAGCGACTGATCTCTCGATCCCCGGTCAGCGAGACGATCGGCTGGAACACCAGCGAGAAGCGACTCTCGCGCAGGGCCGTCTTGATCTTGCGCGCCCAGGCTTCGTCCTGCTCCCGTTCCGTGGCGGTCTTGAGATCCGGTTCGTAAAGGCGCGACTGGTACTTGCCTTCCTGAGCGGCGCGGTTGGAGGCGCGCTCGACCCGGTCGACCAGTTCGGCGGCATTCGGCGGGGAGTTCTCGTCGAGCACCAGGTAGCCGGCCGACGTCGAGACGGTCACCGAGGTCGTGCCCTGGGTATAGACATACTCGCGGGCAAGCCCGTTGAGCGTGTCGGCCAGCTCGGCGGTGCGGTGGCGGTCGAGCCGTCCGAGCAGGATCAGGAAGGAGAACGCCCCGTGGCGGGCCACCAGCCCTTGTCCCCCGACCCGCTCCTCGACCTTCTTGCCGAATTCGGTCAGCAGGTTGTCCATGCCGGTGGTGCCGATATGGCGCTTGATCTCGTCGTGGTTGAGGATCTCGAACAGCAGCAGCGCGCCGGTGTCCTCCTCGTCACCATTGACGATCTCGCCACGTCGCGCCTCGATCTGCTCGAACAGGTAGTTGCGATTGTAGAGCCCGGTGAGCAGGTCGCGGCGGGCGAAGTATTCAAGTTGCTCGGAGATGTCGGCCACGTCCTCCTTCACCTGGGTGGCAAAGATCTGCAGGCAGGGCTCGCCATCGAAGGAGGCGGAGGTACTGTGGATCCGCACCTCGATCTCGTGACCGCCGTTGGTCTTGAGGGTGAAAGTGTCCTCGGCGTCCTCGGTCTTGAGAAAGGCCTTCAGGCGCTGGGCCGAATCGCCAGCGGCCAGATCGAGAATCGGCTCCTCGCGCAAATCGTCGATGCTGGCAAAGCCCATCAGGTCGAGGTACGACTGGTTGGCGTAGATGTGCAGCCCGTCCTGCAGGTAGGCGACCGCCTCGGACGAGCCGTCGATCAGCTTCTGACAGCGCAGCTCGGACTTCGACAGCTGGGCCGCCTTGCGGTCGCGATCCTGGTAGAGCAAGGCGAAGGCCACGGCCCGCGTCAGCAGCGGCTCGACCAGCGACTCGTGCGTGATCACCGACAAGGCGCCGGCCTCGAGAAACGCCTCGATCTCCTCGACCCCGCCGACGTCGTCATAGACAACCACGGGCACCCCGGCAAGCGCCGGCTCACGGGCGACCAGCTCACGGAGCGCGGTCAGCATCTCGAGGGCATTCGCCCCGTACTCGATGTAGATGATGTCGATCGGGGTACGGGTGATTTCATGGCGCGCGGCATCGAAATCGGCCGCGTTGTGCACGGATGCCTGCAGACCGGCATTGCGCAGTTCCCCGCGCAGGGAAATCGAGTCGTTGACCGAGCCGATGATGTGCAGGATGGAAAACGGCGTGTTTTCGACGGTTTCGACGGGCGTCACGAATTGCCTCCCTTGTCAGGGCTTGTCTCCATCACGACCAGATGGGAACCCACCATCACGATACGCTCCAGGTTGATGTGCGTGTCCGCGCCCTGCTCGCGGATCACGGTCACGCGACGTCCGCGGTCGGCGAGATCCGGCGGCAGGATGAGTCGATCGATCCGTTCCCCCTCGATGCGCGCAAGCACGGGCCAGGTTCCAGCGGTGTTCGGCGTCTTCCCGGCCGGGTGCGCGAAATACGCCATCCAGTCCCCCGGCAGACGCTCGACGCCCATGTCGATCGTGCGATTGTCTTCATCGAGATGACGCACCCAGCGGATGACGCCTACCCCGATCACGCCGGCCAGGCCATCGACTTCGGCCTCCGGATCGCGCTCGATCAGGATCAGCTCGTCGACTGCCGCCCGGCTGTTGCCGGCCAGACGCCAGTGCAGCCGCAGCCCGCGCTCGGAGAGGTTGACCACGTCCCAGGTTGCCGGCTCGTTGAGGCGCGGTGGCGCCGCGCGACCGTCGGCATCCGGCATGGCCTCCCAGTCGACGTCGTCGCGACTGCCCGAATCGATCTCGAGCTTGAAATCATGGATGCTCGGCCCGTCCTTGACCTGGCCGTGTACCGGTCGCTCCAGCCCCTCCCAGTCCAGCCCCGAAAAGGTCAGGTGCTGCGAGGCGCGCAGGCTGTAGAGCATGTCATCGAGCAGGCGGTGATGCACGCTGTGAAAGCCGATCGTGATCAACGATCGCTCACCGAGCTTCTGCTCGAGGTGATCGTGACGGCGCGCCTCGCGCGACGTCAGGAAAAACTGCAGCTGGCGCAAAAAGCCCCGCAGGGCGACGCGACACTCGGCGTCGAGTCCTTCGATGGTCTCGCGCCGATAGAGGGCATCGACCCCGACGTACACGGCGCCATCCGGGTTGGCCCTGCCCCCGCTGATGGCGATGTGCGGCGCGAGTCGACCGGTCATGTCGACGAAGCGGGCCGATCCGGTCGGCCGGTCGGCGGTGATTTCCACCGCTTTTCCCACTTCGCGCAGACAGGGATAGAGCACCGCCATCTCCTCGACGGTCAGCGCATAGGGGTTGACCATCCCCAGGAGCAGCACGGCCACGTAGACATCGCGCACCGCGCTCCAGGCCTCGGGTTGAGACGCCTCGAGGTCCCGGCAGGCCGCCCGCGCGAACTGGTGCAAGTCCGCGTATAGCGGCTGCGGCACACCCACATAAAGCTGATAGCAATCGAGGATCAGCCGGGCGGCCCACTCCACCCGCTCCCGATGAGCCGTCGCCTGCGCCTGATCGACCTCGCCGGTTTGTGCCAGGCCCAACCGCAGGTTGGCCAGCGATTGCGCCGCTCGATACAGGGTAAACAGTGCCGAAAGTTGCCCACGTGCCTGCACCGAAATGGGCAGCGGGCTCTGTCTCAGACTGCGGCGCAAGCTCTTGGCCGTGCGATCGACCTGCGGCTCGAGCCGAGCGATCAGATTGCTCAGGGCCTCGTCACTGATCTCCTCGAGGTCGGTCCGACCGAGAAAGCCGGCCAGCAGGCTGGCCGCCTCGGTCGGGCCAACGAGAGGGACCCTCTCGAGCAGGGTCTCCAGGTCATCCACGGCGTCTGACCGGGAAGGCTGAGATGAATCGGTCATCGACGAACTCCTTATCTCGCCCCGCGCGGGGTGTTTCTTCCTTGTGCCCTGGCGAATCGCGACGGGCATCTGATCATACTGTATTCAATGCCACCGCCCGAATCCACGCCTGACGCGCCAGCGGCGCGATCAGCCCCGCTCAGCCAAGCGGCGTCTTGCTGGGCTCGCCGGCCTGTTCGACCACGAACCGCGGCACGAGATAGCCGGGCAGGCGGGCACGCAATGCCTCGATCCGTTCCCGACCCACCTCGACATCGACCGCAAAGTGGGCGGCACCGGCCACCGGATCGAGCTGGTGCAGGTAATACGGCAACACGCCCTGCTCGAACAGCGACTCGGACAGCTCGGTGAGCACATCGGTGTCGTTGTTCACGCCCTCGAGCAGCACCGCCTGGTTGAGCAGGGTGACGCGCGCCTCGCGCAGCCGCCGGAATGCCTCGGCACTTTGGGCGCCCAGTTCCCGCGGATGATTGACGTGGGCGACCAGCACCACCTGGCCGGGAAAGGCGGCCAGCAGTTGGCACAACGAGTCGTCGATCCGCTCGGGCGAGACCGTGGGAATCCGGCTATGGATACGCAGGCGGCGCAGGTGGGGCAACGCGGCCAGACGCTCGACCACCGCCGCGAGGCGCCGGGAGCTGAGTACCAGCGGATCGCCGCCGGAGAGGATCACCTCGGTCATTTCCGGGTCGGCGGCCAGGTACGCGAGCGCCTGCTCGAGCGCCTGCTCGTCGAGCCGCTGGTCGCCGTAGGGGAAGTGGCGCCGAAAGCAGTAGCGACAATGCACGGCACAGGCGCCCGTCAGCACCAGCAGGGCCCGGCCGCGATACTTGTGCAGCACGCCGGGCACCGCATTGGCCGCGAGATCCCCCACCGGGTCGGCATCGAATCCGGGCACCTCGAGCGCCTCGCGCGGGTCGACTCGAAACTGGAGCGCGATCGGGTCGCCCGAGTCGCCAGAGTCGATCTGCGACTCGACCAGCGGCGTGGTCAGCTCGACGAAATCGGCATCCTGACGAGCCGCCGCGGCAGGCTGGGACGATGACGGGTTATCGGGTATGATCGCGGCCATTTCCAACGACTTCGATTGACTTACAGGTTCCCATGGCTAGTTACAGCACCAATGAATTCCGCGCCGGCCTCAAGGTCATGCTCGACGGCGATCCGGCCAATATCGTCGAGAACGAGTTCGTCAAGCCCGGCAAAGGGCAGGCGTTCAACCGGACCAAGCTCAAGAACCTCAAGACCGGCAAGACGATCGAGCGCACCTTCAAGTCGGGCGACTCGCTCGAGGCGGCCGACATCCATGAGCAGGAAATGCAGTATCTCTTCTCCGACGGCGAGGAGTGGCACTTTATGGACCCCGAGTCCTTCGAGCAAATCATGGCGACCCAGGAGGCCGTCGGTGACTCGGCCCAGTGGCTCAAGGAACAGGACATGTGCCAGGTCACCCTGTTCAACGGCGTGCCGATCCAGGTGCTGCCGCCCAACCACGTCGAGCTCGCGGTAGTCGAGACCGACCCGGGCCTGCGCGGCGACACCGCCACCGGCGGCACCAAGCCGGCCAAGCTCGAGACGGGCGCGGTAGTCAAGGTGCCGCTGTTCATCGAGGAAGGCGAGGTGCTGCGCTGCGATACCCGTACCGGCGAATACCTCTCGCGCGTCAAGACCTGATCCATCGCGACGTGACCGAGCCGGAGCAGGAGACTTGGCGCCCCGGCGCCAGTGCGGACACGCTCCGCCAGCGCGCCCGGCTCAAACGCCGGCTGCGCGAGACACTGGACGCACGCGACTGGCTGGAAATCGACGCCCCGGTCCTGATCGACAGCCCCGATTTCGAGCCGAATATCGCCCTGTTCCGGGCGACCCTCCCCGACGGCATCCCGGCAGGCTCCCTGCACAGCTCGCCCGAGCTGGCAATGAAACGCCTGCTCTGCGCCTATCCCGATCTGCCCGGCGCCTATTACCTCGGCCCGGTCTTCCGCGCCTTTGAAGCCGGACGGCGGCACAACCCCGAGTTCACCATGCTCGAGTGGTACGACAACGGCGCCACGCTGGAGACGGCCATCGACACCACGCTCTCCCTGATCCAGACGGCCAGAGCGGCCCTTGGGCTGTCACCGGCAGCGGTCGAACGTCACGATTACGGCGCGCTCTTCCACCAACACTGCGCCCTCGACCCCTACCACGCCGACACCGACACCCTGGCTCAGGCAGCCGGGCATAACGGCATCGATGTTGCCGACCCGGCCGACATGGCCCGCGACGACTGGCTGGACTTGCTGATGAGCCTGGCAATCGAACCGCGGCTCGACCCGTCGTCGCTGACGGTGGTAACGGGCTACCCGGCCAGCCAGGCGGCGATGGCACGCCTCCAGACCTCAAGCTTCGAGGGTCGGGAGATCCGCACGGCGGCACGGTTCGAGGTCTACGGCGGCGGGCTGGAACTGGCCAATGGCTACCACGAGCTCGTCGACCCTGACGAGCAGGCCCGCCGCCTGGGCGTGACCGACGCCCACGGCCCCTCACCCAGCCAGCAACGCTTCCTCGCGGCCCTGGCCCACGGCCTGCCCGAGTGCAGCGGCGTGGCCATGGGCGTGGACCGGTTGCTGATGTGGCTGACGGGGGCCGAGGATATCGACGCCGTGCTGCCGTTCTCGGCGCGACGGGTCTAAAGGCAGCGACGACCGCGCCGGTTGCATCCGCCCCGGCGGCTTCGATTGCTGGTTTCCCGCCTTCGCGGGAATCCAGCGATCCGCGGCACCACGCTTAAAGCCGTTGCCAAATCAATCGAGGCCAGACACGTCAGAGCGAACCGAATGAAAACCTAGCTTTCGGCCTTCGCCTCGCCCTCGTCACCGGAACCGGCCGCCTGCAACCGCTGCCCCAGCTTGATCGGCACCTCAGCCTGCCAGGCCGTGTCCAACTCGACGCCCTTGGGCGCCAGCAGGATCACCGTCGAGCCCATGTTGAAGCGCCCCATCTCGGCACCGCGCTCGAGACGGATCGACAGACCGGTGTCACCGCCATACGTCCACCGACCCATCTGGCGCTGCGGAGTGGGCGTGACCAACCCGGCCCAGACGGTCTCGATCGCCGAGACGTTGATCGCCCCGACCAGCACCATCGCCATCGGCCCGTCGGCGGTGTCGAACAGGCAGACCAGCCGTTCGTTGCGGGCGAACAGCCGCGGCACTTCGGCAACCGTGCCGGTCGAGACCGAGAACAGGCGCCCCGGCACGTGGATCATCTCGCGCAGGGTGCCGGTCACCGGCATGTGGATGCGGTGATAGTCCGAGGGCGAGAGGTAAAGCGTCGCGAACGAGCCGTCCTTGAACGGCTCGGCCAGCGACTCGTCACCGCCGAGCAGTTCGGTGGCCGTGTAGGCTCGGCCCTTCGCCTGGAAGATGTTGCCCGACTGGATGTGACCGATCTGACTGATCCCCCCGTCGACCGGGCTGATCCAGGTGCCGTCCGCGCCGTCGATAGGTCGCACCCCCTCGGCCAGCGACCGGGTAAAGAAGGCGTTGAACGTCGGGTAGTCGGCCGGATCGGTCTGGGCCGCCTCGCCAAGGTTTACCCCGAAGGCCTTGACGAAGCGCCGGATCAGCCACGCCGTCCAGGGCGCGCGCCAACGCGTCACCCGGAACACCAGCCCGGAGATCAGGTGGTGCGGCAGGACGTACTGGATGCGCGCCCACAGGCGCGACTGCCATTTCACGGTATTGTTTGGGCTTGTCATGTTACCTCGTGTTGGCCTGAATAAGGGCCGGGCTCTCCCGGCATCGGTCGCTGTGAAGGTACTATTGTGCCAGAGCAGCGATTGCACCATACGCCCTTCCACACGCCTTCCCGATGAGCCACCGAATGAGCCACGCCCACGACCCGTCCGATGCGCCCAAAGCACTCGGCAACCACGACCACCTCGAGACCATCCTCGATTTCGTCCGCTGGGCCGCCAGTCGCATGGACGAGCACGGCGTCTTCCTCGGTCACGGGACCCTCAGCTACCTGGACGAGGCCGCCTGGCTGGTGCTGGAAGGGCTGCGGCTACCGCCTGATCTGGGGCATGACTGGTGGCAGGCGCACCTGACCAGCGAGGAACGCAGCACCGTGGTCGAGTTGATCCGTCGTCGCTGCCTCGACCACACCCCCACCGCCTACCTGCTCAACCGGGCCTGGTTCCTGGGCCAGCCCTACTACGTCGACGAGCGCGTGCTGATCCCGCGTTCGCCATTCGGCGACCTGATTCGCGAGGACTTCAAGGGCCTGCTGGCCCGCAATCCCGCACCGCAACGCCTGCTCGATATCGGCACCGGCTCGGGCTGCATCGCCATCGCGCTGGCCGAGCATTTTCCCGAGGCGAACGTGGTGGGCAGCGACATCGATTTCGGCGCGCTGGCGGTCGCCTCACACAATGTCGCCGACTACCAGCTCGCCGAGCGCGTCGAACTGATCCAGTCCGACGGCTTCGACCAGCTCCTGGATGCCGATGACAAGCCGCTGATCTTCGACCTGATCGTCAGCAACCCGCCCTACGTCGACCCCGACGAGGCCGAGGACCTGCCCGACGAATACCACCACGAACCGGCCAGCGCCCTGTTCGCTCCGGACCAGGGCCTGGCGCTGGTCGAACGGCTGCTCGACCAGGCAGCCAAACATCTCGCGCCGGGCGGTTGGATCTTCGTCGAAATGGGCAACGGACGGCACTGGTTCGACCAGCGCTGGCCCGAACACCGCGGCCTGTGGGTCGATCTCTCACCCGCCCCGTCATCGATCGTTGGCTTTCCCTGCGAACAGCTGGCTGATTGGCGCGGCTGACGAAACGTCGACGAGCTTTGCCACCGGATTATTGTTTCCTAATACGGCTTTTCAGACGAAAACCCACGTTGATTCATTGGCTTGAAGAGCAGCCACCCCACAAAATTGCATTCCTTGTAAACCAACCCTTGTTTTTCACCGTCCACGGGGGAACAATCGGGTCGATTGGTATCGATGCCTGTCAGGGGTCGATCATCACGAACAGGGAGAGCACGTCATGGCACATATCGTCATTCTGGGCGCCGGCATCGGTGGCCTTCCCGCCGCCTACGAGGCCCGCGAGGCACTCGGCGATGAACATCGGATCACGGTGATCAACGCCGAGCCTTACTTCCAGTTCGTACCGTCGAACCCCTGGGTGGCCGTCGGCTGGCGCAACCGCGACGACATCACCTTCCCGATCGCCCCGTATGTCGAGCGCAAGAACATCGACTTCATCGCACAGAAGGTCGATCGCATCGACGCGGAGGCCAACCGCCTCGATCTCGCGGACGGCGAGACGGTCGACTACGACTACCTGATCATCACCACCGGCGCGAAGCTGATGTTCGACGAGGTGGAAGGCGCCGGCCCGCACGGCGGCTACACCGAGTCGGTCTGCACCATTGACCATGCCGAACAGGCCTACGACGACTTCAAGCGGCTGGTCGAGAACCCGGGCCCGGTGATCGTCGGCGCCATGCCCGGCGCGAGCTGCTACGGCCCGGCCTACGAATACGCCTTCATCCTCGATTCGGCGCTGCGCAAGAAAAAGATCCGCAACAAGGTGCCGATCACCTACGTCACCGCGGAACCCTACATCGGTCATCTCGGCCTGGGCGGCGTGGGCGATTCCAAGGGCATGCTCGAGTCCGAGATGCGCTCCCACGACATCAAGTGGATCACCAACGCACGGACCACGCGCGTCGAAGACGGCACCATGCACGTCGAGGAGCTCAACGACAACGGCGAGGTCAGGCAGACCCACGCCCTGCCCTTCAACCATTCGATGATGCTGCCGGCCTTCAAGGGCGTCGATTGCGTGGCCAACGTGGATGGCCTGTGCAACCCGCGCGGCTTCGTCCAGGTTGACGACTACCAGCGCAACCCCAAGTACAAGAACATTTTCGCCGCCGGCGTGGCCATTGCCATCCCGCCGATCGAGAAAACCCCCGTGCCCACCGGCGCGCCCAAGACCGGCTACATGATCGAGTCGATGGTCACGGCGATCGTGCACAACATCCAGGCCGAACTCACCGGTGAGGGCGAGCCGAATTCCAAGGGCTCCTGGCAGGCCATCTGCCTGGCCGACTTCGGCGACCGCGGCGCGGCCTTCATCGCCCTGCCCCAGATCCCGCCGCGCAACGTCAACTGGTTTGCCGCCGGGCGCTGGGTGCACCTGGCCAAGATCGCCTTCGAGAAATACTTTATCCGCAAGATGAAAAAGGGCACCTCCGAGCCGCTGTACGAGAAGTACATCATGCGGGCAATCGGCCTGAACCGGCTGGAGAAATAGACCCACCACCCAAGGCCAAAGCCCACGACGGCGCACCCTTTTCGGTGCGCCGTTTTTCATTGCCGTCACCCGGACGACACACCCACGCCCTCCTTCTGGGTCTTGCCGGCTACGCCTCCACCGCAAGCACCCCCAAAACCGTCATTCCCGCGAAAGCGGGAATCCAGTGACCGAAGCCACCAGAATTGACGGATGGCCACCACGCCCAAGGACTCGGATAGGTTTGGCTTACCCGACACACCGGGGCACACAGCCATGGATTCCCGCGTCCGCGGGAATGACGGGATGAAGAGACCGTAACCTGGCGCTGTCCATCCCCACGCGACCAACCACTCTCTCCCTTCCTCCTTATCCGTTAGACTTGACCATACGCACTCAATCGCAGGGAAACGGCCATGACCGCATCGACGAACACCCCCATCGATCAAGTCCTCGGCGATCTCTCCGTCGAGACGTTCCTGCGCGACTACTGGCAGAAGAAACCGGTACTGATCCGCGGCGCCTTCCCGGGCTTCGACAGCCCGATCGCCCCGGAGGAGCTGGCGGGACTGGCCTGCGAGGCGGACGCCCCGTCGCGCCTGATCCTGGAGCACGGCGAAAAGCGCGACTGGCAGATGAAGATGGGGCCGTTCACCGAGGAGGACTTCCGCAACCTGCCGGACGACGGCTACTCCCTGCTGGTCACCGACTGCGAGAAGCTGGTCCCCGAACTGATGGAAATCGTCGAGCAATTCCGTTTCGTGCCCGACTGGCGCATCGACGACCTGATGATCTCCTACGCCCCACCGGGCGGCTCCGTGGGCGCGCATATCGACGACTACGACGTCTTCCTGCTGCAGGCGCACGGCCAACGCCGCTGGCAGATCGAGAATCCGCCCGTGCATACCGCCTATCGCGAGGGGCTGGATGTGCGCATCCTGGCCGAGTTCGAGCCGACCGACGAGTGGGTGCTCGAGCCGGGCGACATGCTCTACCTGCCGCCCGGCATTCCGCACCACGGCGTCGCCGTCGACGACTGCATGACCTGGTCGATCGGCTTTCGCGCGCCCACGCAGGCCGACCTGGTCGGCGGGGTCTGCGACCGACTGGCCACGCTGGCGCCGGAAGCGCGCTACCGCGACCCGGCGCTTTCTCCCGGCGACAATCCGGGCGAACTCGATGCAGCCACCCGCCAGCGACTGCGCGACTGGGTGCTCGAGGCGATGACGGCCGATGCCAACCAGCTCGACCGGCTGATCGCCGAGACGCTGACCGAGCGCCCCGTCGACCATGCCGATCTCTACCCGCGCTACCACGAGGAAGAGATCGTCGGCATCCTCGACCACCTGCACGAGATCAGCGAACTGCAGCGCACTCCGGCCTCGCGCTGGCTGCTGCTCGAGCCGAACGGCGATGACCCCGGCCATCTCTGCATCGACGGCCAGAGCCACGCGCTCGACGCCGAGTCCCTGCCGCTGGCGCGCCTGCTGACCCGGCACGTTCACGTGCCCGGCGAGGCGCTCGCCGAACGGGCCAGCAACGCCAGCGCGCGCATCCTGCTGGAAAAAATCCTCACCGCGGGCCAGCTGCTGATCCCCGACGAAGACGAACAAGACTGACTAGCAAATCCGGAGAAATCCCATGACCCAGCCGTTTGCCACCGAGTGGGGCCTTATCGGCGCCGGCGAGATCGGCGGCGTGCTCGCCCACGGCCTGCTCAAGACCGGCCACCCCGTCTTCCCGATCGGACGGGACACCGACATCGAGTCGGCACTGTCCTCCCGCCCCTTCCTCGACGGGCTGCTGGTCGCCGTCGGCGAGAAGGACCTCGATTCGGTGCTCGAACGCATCCCAACCGCCTGGTACGACCGCTTGGTGCTGATCCAGAACGAACTCCTACCCAATGACTGGCGCAAGTACGGCATCGAGACGCCGACCGTCGCCTCGATCTGGTTCGAGAAAAAGCCCGGCAAGCCGGTCAAGCCGCTGATCTCCTCGCCGGCACACGGCCCCAAGGCCGACGCCCTGGTCGCGGCCATGCAATCACTCGACATCCCCGCGCACCGGGTGACCGATAGCGATGCGATGCTCGAGGAGCTGGTGATCAAGAACGTCTACATCCTGACCACCAACATCGCCGGCCTCGAAACCGGCGGCGACGTCGAGGACCTGTGGAGCAACCACCAGCAACTGGCCCGCGACATCGCAGCGGACGTCATCGCCCTGCAAGAAGCGAAAGTGGGGAAGGCATTCGATCACCAACGCCTGATTGAAGGCATGGTCCGCGGTTTCGACGGCGATCCGAAGCACCAGTGCATGGGCCGATCGGCGCCGCAGCGACTGACCCGGGCGCTGACACTGGCCGACAAGCTAGGGATCAAGATGCCCGCGATCGGTCGTGTTGCATCGCGGCAAACCGCTCAGCGCTGATAACGCGGCAAGGCCGACCACAAGAAGGGAATCACAATGGCTGCCAGCACCCCGTACCGAATCGTGACGCACCGTCTGGGCTATCGTCACATCGAGCCGATCCCGTCCCGGGAAACACTCGCCGCGTTCTATCGGGACAAGTACTTCCAGCAGGACCACGGCACCTACAAGAAAACTTACCAGCCGCTGGACACGCGGCACCGCGAAAACCGTTTCCGTCTCCGGCAGGCGGCCATTGACGTCCTTCCGGGCGCCAGCGAGGGCCCCCATCGCTTTCTGGACGTCGGTTGCGGCGAGGGTTGGGCCCTGCGCTGGTTTTCCGATCGGGGATGGGATGTAACCGGTGTGGACTTCAGTGACAATGCCTGCCGCCGCCACAACGCCCCCCTATGTGATCGCGTATTGAGCGGCGAGGTCGACGAGACGCTCGATACACTCGCTGAACGACAGCCAGGCGGGTTCGACCTGCTATGGCTCGACAACGTCCTCGAACACTCGCCCGAGCCCGCTGCGCTAGTGAGCCAGCTGGGCCGATTGTGTTCACCCGGTGGCTTGCTGATGATCGAGGTGCCCAACGACTTCTCCGTGACCCAGCAGGTGGCGCTGGACAAGGGCCTGATCGAGGACACTTTCTGGGTCTGCCCACCAGAGCATCTCAACTACTTCAATCTGGCCGGCCTGGAAAACCTCGCCGAAGCTTGCGGATGGTCCGTGCGCGACGCCTTTTCGGATTTCCCCATCGACTGGTTCTTGCTGAACGACGAGGCGAACTACATCGCCGATCGGAGCCGTGGGCGTGCGGCCCATGTCGCCCGAGTCCGGCTGGAATCGGCGATGACCGACATAGATCCCTGCGAGACTCTCGCCGTCTACCGGCACCTCTGTCGACTCGGCATGGGCCGCAACATCACCATGCTGGTCACACCGGCCAGCTAGCTCTCAGGACGCTTAACATGGTCGCCGAACTGTTCTACGACGCATCGCGTCCGCCCCTGGTAGTGGCGGAGCTATCCGCCAACCACAACCAGTCACTGGATCGTGCGCTGGCACTGGTGGATGCAGCCGCAGACGCCGGCGCCGACGCCGTCAAGCTGCAGACGTTCCGTCCGGAATGGATCACGCTCGACGCCGACCACTCGGAATTCCTGATCCAGAACGAGTCCAGTCCATGGTTCGGGCGCCGCCTGTTCGACCTTTACGCCGAAGCCGCCCTGCCCCTGGAATGGCACGAACCGCTTTTCCAACGAGCCCGCGAGCGCGGCATCCTTGCGTTCAGCGCGCCGTTCTCCCTAGAGGCCGTCGACTTCCTCGAATCGATCGATTGTCCTGCCTACAAGATCGCCTCGTTCGAATGTGTGGACATCCCATTGATCGAGAGGGCGGCGATAACCGGAAAGCCGATCGTCGTCTCCACCGGCATGGCTTCAGCCGCTGAAATCGACGAGGCGGTGTGCGCCGTCCGTCGACACCAGGCCCGAGGCCCGGTGCTGCTCAAATGCACGTCCAGCTATCCGGCCCCGGTCGAGAATAGCCACCTGGTGACTCTCGAAGCCATGCGCCGCCTCTGGTCGGTCCCGGCCGGGCTCTCGGATCATTCGCTTTCACCGGCGCCCGCCCTCGTGGCGACCACGATGGGGGCACGTATGATCGAGAAACACCTCACACTGGACCGCGCCGACGGCGGCCCGGATGCCGCCTTTTCCCTCGAGCCGACGGAATTCGCCGAGCTGACACGACTGGTCCGTGAGGCACACGCCGCGATCGGCGAGGTCCGGTTCGGCGGCACCACCGATGCCGAGAGCCACGCCCGGAAACGGCGCCGCTCGCTATACGTCAGCCGCGACGTCCGGGCCGGCACGCCCCTGTCGGCCGACAACATCCGCTCGGTTCGGCCCGGTCATGGCCTGGCGACCCGACATTACGAGGAGGTGCTGGGCAGGCACTTCCGTCGTGATCTCCCCAAGGGAACGCCGCTGGCGTGGTTCGATATCGAATAACTCAGGAGCCTAACGTGTCCCATCTGCTACAGACGGTCTTCGGTCTCGACGCCCCCTCGCCCGCCACTCGGCGAGCCGGCTGGACCATGGTGCTGGACTCCGGGCTGGGCCCGGCCGCCAGCCGCGATCTCGTCACCACCGCCGCCGGACAGATCGATCTGATCAAGCTTGCCTATGGCTCATCGGCGTTCTACCCCGAATCGATCCTGCGCGAAAAGCTCGAACTATTCCGTGACCACGGCCTTCTCGTCTGTCCGGGCGGTACTTTATTGGAGGCGGCGGTTCAACGTGATCGCGTCGATGCCTTGCTCGACGAACTCGACACCTTGGGATTCAATGCGATCGAGGTGTCGAACGGCATCGAGGGACGCATCGACCGCGACTACAAGATCGTGCTGATCGATAAGGCACGTGAACGGGGATTCCGTGTCTTTTCCGAGGTTGGCCGCAAGCTGCCGCAGGAGGATGCGACTCTGTCTCACCGCGACCGGGTCGACGAGATCCGGGCCGATCTGGAAGCGGGGGCCGAAAAGGTGATCATGGAATCGCGTGAATCCGGCACAGTGGGAATCTTCGACGAGAATGGCCAGATCAACAGCGAACTAGCCTACGAGCTCTTCCAGCACATCGACCCGGAGGACGTGATCTGGGAAGCACCGAAACGGTCTCAGCAGATCTGGCTGCTCCACCAGCTCGGACCGGAGGCCAACATCGGCAATGTCGCAACCACCGACGTACTGAGCCTTGCCTCGCTGCGGCACGGGCTGCGGGCCGACACTCTGCGCGACCACGCCCCTCACCGTATCATCACCTACTTGGAACTCGGCGTGGCCGGCGCACTGCGTGCCCACAAGCGAGGCGATGTCGTGGTCGTGGTCGATGCGCTACGGGCCAGCTCGACCATCTTGCAATGCCTGGCGAACGGGGCCGACAGTGTCACGCCGGTGCTCGGCGCGGACGAACTGAACGGCGACGTCACCCTTGCCGAGCGCGGCGGGGCCAAGCTCCCCGGGGTAGACTTCTCCAACAGCCCGACCGAAATCCTCGACCAGGATTTCCATGGCAAGCATGTCGTCATCAGCTCGACCAACGGTACCGAGTGCATTCGCGTCGCTGGCGGCCATAAAAATCCCGTGCTGATCGGGACCGTCAACAATGCTCGGGCCGCGGCCCGAGCCGCCGAGGCGATCGCCCGGGCGGAAGGCCGATCCATCACGTTGCTGGCCGCCGGCCGGAACAATCAGCCTGCCATCGAGGACCGAATCGGCGTAACCAGGATCCTCGAACACCTCGAAACTCCCTGGGTGCGGGGAACGCTCAATCCGTGCTACTCCGACAACCTGGCGCGCGACTTCCTGTCCTCCGACAGCGGCATGAACCTGGTCTCGCTCGGCTACGGCTCGGACGTCATCCACTGTGCTGAGGAGGATCGGTTCGACCTGGTCGGGCGCTTCGACGGCAGCACCATTCGCCGAGCCGGAGACCGGGGCGCATGAGACGTCGTCTACTGGTGATCGGCGCCGGACGGGAACAGTTGCCGGCGATCGAACGTGCCCACGCCCGCGGAATCGAGGTGGTAGCTACCGATCTCGACCCGTCAGCGCCGGGGGCAACACTCGCCGACGAGTTCCACGTCGTGAGCACTACCGACGCCGCAGGGAACATCGCGCTCGCCCGCCGCGAAAAGATCGACGGCGTGATGACGTTGTCGTCCGAGACCGCGGTACCCACCGTGGCCGCGGTTGCGGCGAGCCTGAGCCTGCCCGGATTCTCACAACGCACGGCCGAACTGGCCACGGACAAGCTGGCCATGAAGGACGCTTTCGTCCGCCACGGCGCCCCGACCTCCCCTCACCGCGCGGTCACTGGGTTCGATGATGCACGAGCCTTCACGACCGAAAATGGCTTCCCGGTCGTCCTCAAGCCGGCGGTAAACTCGGGCCAGCGCGGCACGAGCCGCGTCGACGACGAGGCTTCGCTCGACGCCGCCGTGGCGGACGCCCTCGCACATGCCCCCGATGGCCGGGCACTGATTGAAACCTTCGTTCCGGGCCCCGAGATCAACGTCACGGCGGTGGTCGAGAACGGCCAGGCCACCGTGTTGTCGATAAGCGAGCGGGTAACTGCCGCTCCGCCGCATTTCGGCATCGCGATAGCGCATGCCGCCCCGCCGCACCTGGAGCGGACGCAGCTTGCTGCCCTGCATGAGGCCGTGCAACGGGCAGCGGAGGCAATCGAACTGCGCGATGGCATCATCTATCCGCAGTTCATCGTCGGCCTGGCCGGCCCCAGTCTGCTGGAGATCGCCGCCCGCATCCCCGGCGGATTCATGCGCGAAGTCGCACTCGGTCTGTCGGGCATCGATCTTGTGGATGTGGCCATCGCACAGGCGCTGGGTGAGACGGCGCCGCTGTCTGCGGTACCGCGCTCGTCGGCCAAAGCCGCACTGGTCGTACGCTTCCTCACTGAGCTGGACGCACACCGGTTGAACCAGCGGCCCGATGACGAGCGGCTGGCTGCTGCCCGCCGCCTGAGCGGCATTGGCGCCGTGCATTGGCATCTCGATCACGAGGCGCCCATCCCCAGCCTGACCCATTCCGGGGCGCGCTTCGCGGCCGTGATCGCCACGGCGACCTCCCGCGCCGAGGCCGAGACTCAGGCGGAAAACGCCATCGACTACCTTCTCGGCGACTGAGCCAGCGCCTCGAGGATGCGTTCGGCGCCACGGCCATCGACCTGCCGACGTCCCGCCTGCCGCATGGCCTGGCAGGCCCCGGCATCCCGGACCAGGGCGTCGACGGCCGTCACGGCGCGATCGCCTACCGAGCGCTCGTCGACCGACCCTAGGTCGACCGCCGCTCCTAGATCCGCCCAGGCGGCGGCCTGCGCACGCTGATTCTCCACCAACGTCACCACCAGAAACGGAATGCCCACCGCGGCAAGCTCGTAGGTAGTGGTGCCCCCCGCGATCAATGCCGCCCCGGCACGACACATCAACGGCTGCATCCGGTCGGGACCCACATGCAGAGCGGCCCGTTTGCCATGCGTCCGACAAAGCGCCTCGATGACCGCCAGTCCGGAATTTGCCCGGGTGGTAACTACGTCGACCGCCAGCTCCGGAAAGGCTTCCAGCAGCGGTGGCAGCAGGCATTCGCCGGCACCAAAATCGTCGCCGCCTCCAAAGGTCACGAACAGCCGGGGGTTCTCACCGAGCGAGCGGTAGGCCGCCTCACAGGCCTCGGCGAACTCTTCGCGCAGCACTGCGTAGGCGGGGCCATGGAGGAATCGGGTCCGGCCCGATGCCTGGCGCGGAGCCAATCCAGGGCGAATGTTGACCAGCCAATCGGGCTCGCCGAGCCAGTGATCACGATGGGTGAAGGTGAGCCACGGGATACCCCGGGAGCCCAGCCAAGCTGCACTCCCGGCATCAAGGTGCGGATGATCGATAATGACACGGTCGACCGACCTCCGTGCGAGATCCAAGTGCTCGATCTCCTCGGTCGTCGAGGCACCTTCGGGGATCAACTCCACCTCTCCATCATGGCCGAAGAGGCGCCTACGCACCTCGTCAACCGGACCACGCACCAGCAACCGGGGCCGCCATCCCCTTCGACGCGCCGCCTCGGCGAGCACGCGACAACGATTGAGATGCCCGAAACCCCAACGTGGCGACGCATGGACGACCAGGAGCAACCGCACCCGTTTACGCCTCGTGTCGACGGATGTACTGGAACATTGCCTCGGCACGAATCCAGTCGTCCTCGTCATCGATGTCCTGCACCAGATAGTGCGGCAGGACCACCGGCCAGGTCTCTGGATGGATGAAGGGCAGGTCGTGGATGACTCCCTCCCGGTCGGGGCGGGTAAAGTAGAACTGACCGGCATCGTGGTACATCGCCGGCAGGTCCTGGGAACGCGACGCGATCATCTCGGGCCGTGGCGGGACGATGCGGCCCGCCCGGTCCAGCACGAAACCCCGCTGAGGCGGATAGGCGAAGCTAGTCACCGCCATGGCACGCTCAGGACGACCGGACGCCGCCAGCCAGTCGTCAAGACTGGCGGCAAGCCGGCGCCCGGTCACGAACGGGGCCGTCGCGTAAATGAACAGCACATAGTCGATCGTCTCGCCCGCCTGCGCGAAATACCCGAGCGCATGGTGCAGCACCGGGCGCGTGCCCACCTGGTCCCCGGCCAGCGAAGCGGGCCGGAAGAACGGCACCTCGGCACCATATGTGCGGGCGACCTCGGCGAGCTCGGGATCGTCGGTCGACACGATCACCCGATCGAAACGCCCGCTCTGGTGCGCCGCCTCGATAGACCAGGCAATCATCGGCTTGCCGCCGAAATCCCGGATGTTCTTGCGGGGAATGCGCTTGCTTCCTCCCCGCGCTGGAATCACCGCGAGTCTCATGCCAGCGCCTCCCGCAGTGCCGAGACCACGCGATCCTGATCACCCTCCGACAACCCTGGATGGAGGGGGAGCGACATCGCGCCGGCGTAGTAGGAGGCGGCACCCGGAAAATCGGACATGTCGAATCCCAGGCGGGCAAAGTCGGGCTGAGACGGAACCGGGATATAGTGGACGTTTACCCCGATGTCACGGTGTCGCAAGGCGTCGAAAACCGACCGGCGCCGGACGGGATCGTCCAGCCGGACGACGTAGAGGTGCCAGGCCGACTCGGCGCCCGGTGTGCGGGCCAGCGGTCGACACGGCAGGCCGCTCAGGAGCCTATCGTAGCGCTTAGCCAGCGCCCGTCGACGCTCGACGTAATCGTCCAGGCGAGCCAACTGACTCTCGCCGAGTGCGGCGGCAATCTCTGTCAGCCGGTAGTTGAAACCCAGTTCGATCTGCTCGTAGTACCACGGCCCGTCGGGCTCTCGGCTCATGCAGCCAGGGTCGCGAGTCACGCCGTGACTGCGTAGCAGCGACATGTGCTCGGCGATACCGGCGTCGTTGGTGACCGCCATGCCGCCCTCGCCCGTGGTGATGATCTTCACCGGGTGAAAACTGAACACCGTGATGTCGCTGTGCCGGCCGCTCCCGATGGGATCGCCATGCCAGTTACCCCCGATGGCGTGCGAGGCATCCTCGATCACCGAGAAACCGTACTCGTCGGCTAGTTCGCCAATCGCGCCCATGTCGCAGGGTTGACCGGCGAAATGGACGGGAATCACCACGCGCGGGATCTGCCCGTCATGCGCGGCGACTTCCAGCTTCACCCTCAGGGCAGCAACGCTCATGTTGCCCGTCTCCGGATCCACGTCTACGAAATCAACCGTCGCGCCGCAGTAGCGGGCGCAGTTGGCCGACGCAACAAAGGTGTTGGCGCTAGTCCAGACTATCTCGCCCGGCCCGACGCCAAGAGCGAGACAGGCGACATGCAGCGCCGAGGTCGCACTATTACACGCCACACCATGACCAGCATCGACCCGGTCAGCCAGCTGGCGCTCGAAACGCGGCACGACCGGTCCTTGCGTGAGGAAGTCAGAACGCAGCACGGCGGTGACCGCGTCGATGTCTTCCTGTCGGATATCCTGGCGACCGTAGGGAATCACACGCCGGCCCGTTCGTTGAACGCACGGATCTCGTCCTCGTCGAGGAAATGGTCGTTGCTACCCGAGTTGTACTCGAAGCCGATCTCCACTGCCCGGCCGGTCTCGCCCAGCGCGTTGGTATCGAAGTCGTTGTTGCGGCTGGTGAAGGTGATGGTCGGCCGGATGACGAAATGATCAGCAAATTCCAGCGTGAGATGCGAATCGTCCGCTGGGCACATGATCTCGTGGAGCTTCTCGCCCGGACGGATTCCCACCACCCGCTGTGGCAGATCCGGTGCCAGGGCGCGTGCTAGATCGGTAATACGGACCGAAGGAAGTTTCGGCACGTAGATCTCGCCGCCGTGCATGCGTTGGAATGCATTGATGACCAGGTCGACTCCTTCCTGCAGCGTGATCCAGAAGCGGGTCATGTCCTCGTGCGTGATCGGCAGGTGATCGGCCCCGTCCGCGATCAGGCGTTTAAAAAACGGAACCACCGACCCGCGGGAACCTACGACATTGCCGTAGCGCACCACTGAGAACCGTGTGGGATGCCCACCAGCCATGTTGTTCGCCGCGACAAACAGCTTGTCCGACGCCAGCTTGGTCGCTCCGTACAGGTTGATCGGATTGGCGGCCTTATCGGTGGAAAGAGCCACCACGCGGGAAACGTCGTTTTGTAGTGCCGCTTGAATGACGTTTTCCGCCCCATGCACGTTTGTCTTGATGCACTCGGTTGGGTTGTATTCAGCCGCGGGCACCTGCTTGAGCGCAGCAGCATGAATCACGTAATCGACACCGTGCATCGCCTGCTGCAATCGCTCGCGATCCCGCACGTCACCGAGAAAGAAACGCATGCGCGAATCGGTAAAGCGTTGTTGCATCTCGAACTGCTTGAGCTCGTCACGCGAGTACACAATCACCCGGCGCGGACGATGCCGCTCGAGCAGTGTGGTAATCATGCGCTGACCGAAGGAACCCGTGCCCCCGGTGATCAGAATCGATTTGTCCTCAAACATCACTGGTCGTGTTCCTTAACTTGTTCCCTTGCCTAAGGGCGGGTTATGTATCCTTGACGCAAAGCCGGCCCGGCCGCTGGCCGCGCCGAACGATCACACACAGGGACAACCATACATGACGCCCGTCGAACGCACCTCGCCTGCAAATCCAGACTATTTGGGCAGCCTGGAATCCTCGCGCGAATGGCTCCAGACACAACATGGGGATTGGATTCTCCCGTCCATCAATGCCCGGCACTTCGGTTCGCCACGATATGCGACAGAGGACGAAAGCAAAAGTCATGCCCAGAAAGTTCTGGCCGAGCATTTCGGGGAGCGATTGCATCAGGAGGACCGTCTTTACATCATCATCGGCAGCGATTCCGGCCAGCTCTTGCGCTTCATTCGCGAGCATGCGCCCATGCCACGCGGGAGTCGCTGGCTCGTGATTGAGCCCAACGACGTCCTCCTGATCTTGCGCCAGAATCCGGTCATCAACACATATTGTGACGATTACGTGCAATTGGTCGCGTTCGACGAATGGCAGGAACAAGCCACACTGCTCCAGCTTCCGGCGTACTTCCGTATCGATGGCGTGAGGCTCGAGCCTTCACTCGGCGCTCTGGACAATACCGACCCGCAATACGTCGAACTTACCGCTCACCTCGATGCCCATCTGACCGCCGAGCGTTTCCAGACGACAGCCAAGCTCAACGTTGCACCGTTCATCGAACCCAACATCCTCTCCGCCCCGAATTTTCAAGGCGGCATCGACCCATTTGAAAACCTGTTCGTCGGACAAGGCGTCGTTATCATCGCTGGCGGTCCCTCGCTCGATGATCAGATCGACTGGATACGAGAGAACCGTCTGGCGCTGTTCGTCATTGCCGTATCTCGCGTCTCCGCCCGCCTGCAGGACATGGGCATCATGCCGGATATCGTGGTCACCGTGGACCCGTTCCCGATCAGCCTGACCGTCAGCCGTCAGATGTTTGACTTCCCGGCGCAGACTATTCTGATGACGAGCAGTCACCCCTATCCGGCCATCACGAATCGCTGGCCTTATTCTCTGTATTGCGTAGGGCCGTTGGTTCCTTGGGAAGACACGGCAGTCAATGACCAACATGCTCTTCCCGCAACGGGACCGACAGTCACGCACATGGCTGCCCAACTAGCCGTTCACATGGGATTCACGGAAATCGTGTTCTGCGGACTGGATCTCTGCCATGCGCCAGACGGCCGCACCCACGCGGCTGGAAGCAGTGAGGCCTCGGCTGGCCCCATCATGGATTTCAGTGCTCTCCCGGTCACCACCAATCGTGGCGAATCGACGTGGACGTCACCTGACTATTTCGCCGGCATTCGCGCGATGGCCGAGATTGCCGGCCAGTCCAGTAGCGTTCGATTTGTTAACCCCAGCGCCAACGCCGCAGCCATCGATGACGTGGAATTCGTGCCGCTGGAAAGCATTTCCCTGCCCCCGACGAAATTCGACCGAAGTTCGCTCGACCGTATTCGCCAGCAGACGACCCGCACCGATCGCGAGACCCACCTGAATTCACTGGCTAAAAGCATGGAAACCATCACGGAGGACATGCGGAAAGTAGCGAACCTGGCTCAATTAGGTCTCGAATCCAACCAGGCCTACTTCAACCTCACGCATCCCGCACGACAGAAACGACACAAGCGACGCATGCAGGCAATCGACCGCCTTTTCGAGGGTCGTTATCGGCAGGCCGCACGCCTGGCCCAGCGAGCAGCCAAGCGCGCCATTCTCCGGACGGCCCTGCCGCATGACTTTTTCGAACTCGATCGCCAGCAGGCCGAGAACCTCGCCGGTCGCTACTACGACGCCATTCGCGAGGAAGCCCGTCGTCTTGTGAGCCCGCTGAAGCTGGCATGTAACCGTATCGAAACCCGACTGCTGGAACTCCGTGAGGATGTAGACAGCGAGGAGCTCGCCAGCCGATATCGTGAATTCGAAGAACCAGAACGTATCGGGTGGCTCGAGACAAATCGCGAGACAACCTCGGGCCCGCAAGCAGAACGTGCTCGCCTCGCCTATGCCTCGTCGATCGAGACTCTGCTCGAAAAGGATCGGGATCGCCATCGTCGCAAGCGCTCCCCGAGAGCATCCTTGAGACAGATCGAGCGACAGTTCACCAGCCAGAAACGCCAAGCACTCGCCTCATTGGCCGGTTCCCTCGAGCATCACAAGGAAGTGGATATGGCCCGACCATATGCTCGGTATGCGAATGGACTGCTGAATGAACTGTCCGGCGACCTGCTGGCTGCCGCAGACAATCACACCAAGGTCGTTGAACAAGCCGACCCGCAACAGGACGCCGTCCTGCTCGAACATGCGCTGCTTCGTTTGAGCCACATCAACCTGGAGGCAGCTCAAAGCGCAGACGCCCTCGCCATACTGCAGACAGCGGCCACTCTCAACCCGACGCACTGGCGCTTGGTGGCAAGACTGGCGCTAGTTGAGAACGACGCCGAAAACGGCATCACTGCGCTCACTCGGCATCTGGAACACTTCCCCAGTGACGTTAGACGAATCAAGCAGATGGTTCGCTTGTTCGTGGCACTCCAAATCCCCGACGGAATCGACTTCTGTGAGCAGTATCTCCCTTACTGTTCGCCAACAGGGCGTTCGGAGCTACAGGAGTTCCTCGATCAGGCACGAGTTACTCTTGAAATGCCGCCAAAATGAAAGATGAGAAAACACAAGGGCCGCCTCTCCTCGCGGAATGGCGGCCCAAGGCATTGGTCGACCCAGTGAATAGTCAGGACACCTGATTTTTTAGGTAGGCATCGGAGGCACGGTGACGTGACAAACGTGCACCGGCTTCTCCGTCCAATTGATGACGCGTTCTCTCAATGAGAGCAAACAGCCGATCAAAACGCTCAAGCCACTCCGCCTTGAGCGAGACCAGTCGCTGGTCGGCAAGTAACTGCCGGGACTCGGCCTCATTCACGAGCTCAGCAATCCGCCCTTCGGCTCGATCGAGTCCATCGGCCAACTCGTTGAGGGCCTCTTCCTGCGGTTCCGCCTCGACTACCGAGGCGATCCGATCGAGGGAACACCCCAGATCACCCAACTCCTCAAGGCTTCGGACTAACGGGAATGATGCAGTCATGACTCTCAGCTCTCACCCCCAATAGGCAACTGAACCACTGAGGCACACGGTCTGCCCCGAGTCGGCTTTTCAGCTTGCCACAGCCATCCTGGCGACCTCGGGCTGAATGGCATCCCACGCTTCCTTGACCTCCCGGATCAAGGCCGAGACTTCGTCGAAACCGTCGGTGTCGCGTTGAGCACTGGCATCGAGAAGTCGACGCTGGCAGTAATCGTAAAGCTCTTCGAGACGCTCGGCCAACTCGGGGCTTTGCTCGGCATCGAGCCCGTCTTTAAGACCGCCAAGAATATTTATCGCCTTGGTCACGTTGAGCCCCTTTTGCTCGAATTGGCCCGCTAGCATCGCATGCTTCGCCTGGGCGACACGCGTAAGCAGACCTTCGTACAACATGGCGATCAGACCATGCGGCGATGCCGACTCCACCTTGGCCTCAAGGTCGATGGACTGGTATTGCGCGTAAGGGTTCGCTCGCATCGTTGTCTCCTGCAATATCGCTATAGCTGCTTGGTCATTCCGAGCGCGAGAACCATAGTTGCCGTCCTTCGCTCTACCCAAGGTAATCGGCCGCCGGAGCGAGAACTTGAGGGACAATTACACCGAATTGCCTCAAAAGTCAGGAGCCGGAATTGACCCCGATACGGCTTAGATAACTGGCCGAGGACTGCATGCTCTGAACGATGCTGTCCATCGCGGTGAACTGTTTCGTCAGGCTCTCCTGATAGCTCTCCATCCGACGATCCAGTGTCGCCCGCTGATCCTCGATTCGATCGAGCGACCGATTCAAGCTATCCGCCCGGTTGGCAAAAATACCGTCGAAGCTGAGATACGGCTCGAGCAGGTCGTCGACTTGCCGCGACACGCCATCGGCCGGATCGGTGAGGAAGTCCTTCACGGCCTGGCTATCGTTGTTCAACGCATTCTCGGCAATCGATTCATCCAGGGTCATTTTTCCTTCCGAATCAATCTGGATACCCATCTCGGACAGGTTCTGGATCGCCCCTGTGCCGAAATTATCGCCCAGCAACGAACGCAACCCTCGATTGATGCCGTTTGCCGTCGAGTCGCCCTGCAGCACGCCGCCCTGCTCGGCCTCCGCATCATAGGACGTGAGATTCTGGTAGGTACTGTTCCAGGCGTTGTATTTCTCGACAAAACTGTTCAGCGCCTCGAGCACGGGGCCATTGTCACCCTCGACTGCGACTTCGACCTTGGTTCCAGGCTCGGCCTGGTTGAGATCCAGAGTCATCCCCTCGATCACCCCGTCGACCTGGTTCGTCGAACTGGTCACCGACAGGCCATCCACCGTCAACTGGGCATCCTGCGCCGCGGTGAGCTCGGTGAGATTGCCCGAAGCAAGTCGGGACAACCCTGCCGCGTCCGTGTTGTTGCCGTCATCGTCCGTAGCGGTCACCGTGACGGCGTTGGCCGTTCCCGTCTCGCGGGCGGAGAATACCAGGCGGGCTTCAGTCCCACCCGCACCGTCGTCGACGTTCAAGATCGAAGCGCGTACCGAATCGTTTGCCGTGGAGCCATTGATCTTGTCACGGATATCCGCCAACGAATCGCCAGCCGCCACGGCAACGCTGAACGAGCTGCTACTGGTGTCGAAGGTCAGCTGCCCGGAACCGACCGTGGACGTCGAATCGGCAAAACCACTCGATGCCTGTTTCTGCGCTGTCGCCAACTGACCGACTTCGATCTGATATTTGCCCAGCGCCGTTCCCGGCGACGCCGTGGCCGTGAGAATATCTTCGTTGCTTGACGACACCGCTCGCGTGCGAAACGTGTCCAGGTTGCGCAGATCGAACGCGGCTGAACTCAGATCCGACGCGGCGCTCTTGAGCTTCGAAAGACCTGACAACGACGCCTCGTAGGAGGCTTCACGGTTGTCGAGCAAATTCAGTCGCGGGGCACTTTCCGCCCGCACGAGCTGGCTGACAATGCCCTGGATATCCAGACCACTCCCAACCCCCGAAATTGAAAGTCCGCTAGAACTCGCCATGATCGTGCCTCAAATCAGGAAATGTCAGACAGCAAACTGCCCGAGGGCAGCACGTCCGAAAGCTTAAGCTCGTTGAACTCGCGGAGCCGTTCACGCATTGCGATGATCTCTTCGGGCGGAATCTCGCGGATCACCTGTTTGCTGGATGGGTCGACCA
Organism: Guyparkeria halophila; assembly: GCF_034479635.1. Taxonomy (NCBI): domain Bacteria; kingdom Pseudomonadati; phylum Pseudomonadota; class Gammaproteobacteria; order Chromatiales; family Thioalkalibacteraceae; genus Guyparkeria; species Guyparkeria halophila. Next base: position 919,281 of record NZ_CP140153.1, on the reverse strand, counting down.
CCTTGACCACAACGTCCCCCAGCTTGTCGTTAACGGAAAAATCCAAGGCCCAGGGACCGGGCTTCAATTTCTCCTGAATGGCCTCGATGGCTTCCCTCAGCTTGTCTCGGCCATCAGGCGTCTGGTACTCGGTGAATTCGGCGCGAGATGCCTTGAGTGAGCCTGACTCGACCGAAGGCTTCGGCGGCTGCCCTTCCGGAGCGGCCGTCGGAGCCTTCGGTGCCATCTGGGCCATCGGGCTTTTTCCCCGTTCCGAAGACAAAAAGGCATCCGGTCCGCTCAAAGCGGACGGGATGCCCGTAATGGAAATCTGGTTGATCGAACTCATGGGTTCGTCCTCAAGCATCAAGCGGTTACAGCATACACAAACTCAAATTTTCCGACTTGGGTTCCGATGTGACTGTTTGGGGAAAACCCCACCGCTCCAATTGACGAGCCGGGACCCTAAGGTCGCCGGCCCATCCATTTCCGTCTCGGCTATTAGCCCAGGAGGCCCAGTACTGACTGCGGCGCCTGGTTGGCCTGGGTCAGCACGGAAGTGCCGGCCTGCTGCAGGATCTGCGCCTTGGACAACTGAGCCGTCTCCTTGGCGAAATCCGCATCCTGAATCCGCGAACGAGCTGCCGATTCGTTGACAACGAAGTTGTTCAGGTTGTCGATGGTTACTTCAAATCGATTCTGGATCGAGCCAAGCTGAGCTCGAGTGGTGTCAACCGCGGTGATGGACGCGTCCAGGGCGCTGATGGTCGACATGATATCGCCAAACGATGCGCCGGAACCGATAGCTGCATCACCCGACAACGCGGCGCCGATGGTTGCCGACACGTTCGCCAGACTGAACACGATCTGGTTGTCGGACGTCGTGTTCGCACCCACCTGGAACGTCGCGCCGTTGGAGATATCGCCGTTAAGCACTTTCTGGCCGTTGAACTCGGTGTTCGTTACGATCCGGCCAAGCTCATCCTGCAGCTGCGCGAACTCCGCCTGAAGGTTTTCGCGATCGCTTTTGCTGTTGGTGGAGTTGGCCGACTGCACCGCGAGATCACGCATGCGCTGCATGGTGTCGGTCAGTGAGCCCAGCGCACCCTCAGCAGTCTGCGCCATGGAAATGCCATCGTTCGCGTTGCGAGCCGCGACTTCCGAACCACGGATCTGAGTGGTCAGACGGTTGGCGATCGCGAGACCGGCGGCATCGTCCTTGGCACTGTTGATACGCAGGCCAGTGGACAGACGCTCGAGCGAGGTCTGCAGCGTGTTGTTGGTGTTGCGCAGTGCGTTCTGGCCCTGCAGCGAGAAGATGTTTGTGTTTACGACACTTGCCATGATGATAACCCCTTACGACGTTGCGTAAATTCCGGCCCTTGGCCTTTGTTGGACAAGACGCCTTTCAGGTCGCCTTGCTGAGCTTATCGGCTGAGTCCTGAGAAACTTTAGCCTCGATTTTCATCCGATCTTTGCTGGATGCCTTTTCGGCTTTTCTCGGGCTTCGGGCCGGTTGGTCACGACTCCCGGTTCTGGCATCCGTAGAGGGTATCGGCGCTATCTGGAGAAACTTTAGTCTCGTCATGCGTCTCGCTCGCCCCACCGCGCGCCGCCCCAGTCGAAGACCACTAACGACCTGTCACAAAGCCGCACTACACTCCTCGAACCAATTCAACGAGAGCGAGCGCCGTGCCCACCATCCACCACCTGGAAGTTCGTCCTTCCCTGCCTCCCACACTCGCGAATTTGAGCGAACTGGCCGGCAATCTCCACTACAGCCGGTCGCGGGCGGTGCGGGATCTGTTTGACGCCATCGACGCGGACACCTGGGCGCAGGTGGAGGGCAATCCGATTCGGTTTCTGCAGCTAGTGCCGCAGGCGCGGCTTGACGAAGCGGCTGGCGATTCGGCATTCCTGGCGGAGCTGGCGGCAGCCTGGCGGGATTTCGAGGTGCATTGCGCCGATGATCGCGCGGATGCCATCGGTCCGGCGTTCGACTCGCAGGAGACGGTGGCGTATTTCTGTGCCGAATTCGGATTTCACGAGTCCCTGCCCATCTATTCCGGCGGGCTCGGGATCCTGGCGGGCGATCACTGCAAGGCGGCATCGGACCTGGGCGTGCCGCTGGTTGGCGTGGGGCTGCTTTACCGGCAGGGCTACTTCCAGCAGTGCATCGATGCGCAGGGGCGCCAGCATCCGCGCTTTGAGGACCTGGACTTCTCCCACCTGCCGATCCGGCTAGCCATGCGGGAGGGCGCGCCCACCCAGGTGAAGGTGGAATACCCGGGCCGCGTCGTGACGGCGCAAGTGTGGGAGGCGCGGATTGGACGGGTACGCGTCTATCTGCTGGATACCGATGTGACCGACAACGCGGCGGCGGATCGGGAGATCACACGCCGGCTTTACGGCGGTGACCGACGCCGGCGGCTCGAGCAGGAAATGCTGCTGGGCTTGGGTGGCGTGCGGGCGTTGCGGACATTGGGCATCACGCCCTCGGCCTGGCATATCAATGAGGGACACGCGGCCTTCTCGATTCTCGAGCGAGTGAGAGAACTCACCGCAGACGGACTGCCGTTCGAACCGGCCCTTAATGCCGTGGCCGCCTCGACCCTGTTCACCACCCACACGCCAGTGCCGGCCGGGCACGATACCTTCGCCCCGAGCTTGGTAGAGGCACACTTTGAGTCGCAACTGGAAGCGCTGGGGATCGAGGCACCAGAGCTACTGGCACTGGGCGCCGATCCGGCTCACGACGGCAAACATTTCAACATGACCGCTCTGGCCCTGCGTGGCTCACGTCAACACAACGGCGTCTCCCGTGTGCATGGCGAGGTTGCCGCACAGATGAGCCAAGCCTTCTGGCCGGAGGTGCCAACCGAGGAGAATCCGCTCAGCCACGTCACCAATGGCGTCCACGTCGAGACCTTCCTCAACCGGGATCTGACCCGTCTGTTCGACGCCACCCGCCGCGATTGGCGTGATCACCTGCACGAAGCAGCCATCGGCGAGATGGCCGGAAAAATCGAGGCCGGTCGTCTCTGGTCAATGCACCTGTCTGCCAAAACGCATCTGGTCAGCGACCTCAAGGCACGCCTGCAACGACAATCCGAGCGTTTCGGCGAGGGCCACGTGCGCCTCAAACAGCGTTGCCGCGTGCTGGACAAGCCGGTCGACGAGTTCCTCATGGTGGGTTTCGCGCGGCGCTTTGCCACCTACAAGCGCGCCACCCTGCTCTTTCGTGACCGCGAACGGCTTGCCCGTCTGATCGAGACCAGCCCACGACCAGTGGTGTTCGTCTTTGCCGGCAAGGCGCACCCCGCCGACGAACCGGGCCAGGCACTGTTGCAGACCATCCACGAACTGAGCCTCGAGCAACGTTTCGCCGGGCATGTTTTATTGATCGAGGGATACGATATGGGTCTCGCGAGGCGGTTGGTAGCCGGCTCCGATGTCTGGCTGAACACGCCGGAGTTCCCCATGGAAGCCTCGGGCACCTCCGGGCAGAAGGCGGGCATCAACGGTGTGCTCAATCTTTCCGTGGCCGATGGCTGGTGGGCGGAAGGGCATGATCACCAGCAGGGCGTCGCCAACGGCTGGTCGATTGCACCGACCCCGGAAGCGACCGACCGCGACGACCGCGAAGCCAATGATCTACTGACTTTGCTGGAAACCGAGGTGATTCCGTTGTTCGATCGCCGCGAGGCCGCAGGGGGCAGCGATACCAAGGGTCTGCCAAGCGACTGGATCGCCTGGCAACGCCATGCCATCGCCACCATCCTGCCGCGGTTCAATGCCTCTCGCATGGTGCGGGACTACGCCGAACACCACTACCGGAGAGCCATCGATGCACACCGCTTACTGGCACAAGACGACTATCGGGCCGCACGCGAGCGTGCCGACTTCGAACGCGATCTTGTCACCCACTGGGGTGGAGTCGGCGTAAAGGTCCTCCGCACACCCGAGTCGATCATGGACCAAGGCGAATCCTTGAGCATCGAAATCGAAACCACCAGCCCGGGACTGCCTCCCCATTCGCTCCGATGTGAGGCAGTGTTAAGTGAGGGGGGCTCTCGGCGGGTTGTCGTAGGCGAGCTGGTCGAGTCGCTGGACGGACAGGCATGGGGCCGGCATCGGATTGCGTTGCCCGCCGATCTGGCGGGGGAAGTCGATTATCGACTGAGAGTTGTGCCGACCCATGAGACGTTGCTGCATCCCTACGAGTTGGGGCGGATGCTTTGGTTGTAGCGAGACTGGTTTTGGTTTGGTCTGACTTTTAGAGCCGGACTGGCCTTGGGAACGTGGTTGCTTTGTTAACTGGATTGCCGCTTTTGTGGGAACGCGGCCGCGTCACGCGCTACTCCAAACGCGACGAGCCTCGTGACACCCTCAATGGCACCAAGGTGACTCGGCTTAGCCAAGTCGCAACACGGGCAATCGTCCGATCGTTTCCCGACCAACCCCATGCAGACACCGCTCACGCAATGGGCACTCAGCACAGGCCGGTTTAACTCGACAATGCGCCTTGGCGTGCTCGACGATCAGGCCGTGCCAGCGGGCCAGCCGGGTAGCGGTGGGCTCTTGAGTGTGGGTGAGCAGGTCGTCGGCCAGCTGGTCGTATTTGCGCGCCGCGGTTTCGGGAAAGCCGAGCCGGTGGAACAGTCGGCGAGTGTAGGTGTCAATTACCCAGACGGGGCGCTCGAGGGCATAGAGCAGGATGTCGTCGGCGGTCTCGTGGCCCACGCCGTGGATGGCAAGCAGCCAGTCGCGCAGTTCGCCGGTCGGGCGGTTCTTCAACGCGGCTAGGCCACCGGCCTCGTGCCAGGCGCACGTCATGGCTTTCAGACGGCGGGTCTTGATCCGGTAGAAGCCCGACGGGCGGATCAGTTCGGCGAGGTTCTCGTCCTCGAGGGCGAGGATGTCAGCGGCGGTCAGAACCTTTGCTGCGTGCAGGTTGGCTAAGGCCTTTTCGACGTTGCGCCAGTTGGTGTTCTGCGTGAGGACCGCGCCCACGGCGATCTCGAAGGCGCGATCCTCCGAATCCGTGGCGTATCCAGCCGGCCACCATGGCATCGCCTCGACTTGTTCCCCGCCGAGATGGCGCTGGTGGGCATCGAGCAGCCGGGGTTCGATCCATTCCAGGCAATCGGCAAGCGAATCGAAGGGCAACGGGCAGTCGACGGTCTTCACGGAACACGGGCTCCCAGATTGGTACGAATGACAGGGTCGGCATGCCGCATTCGAACGGGCGGCTGATGCGCTATGGTCATCGCATGGTAATCAAATCGGAGGCCAGACCGTGATTCAGGAAAACGACGTCGCCACTTTTGCCGCCGGCTGCTTCTGGGGCGTGGAGGATCGCTTCCGCCAGATGCCCGGCGTGATCGACGTAGTCTCGGGCTATACCGGGGGGCATGTCGATCACCCCGACTACCGTCAGGTTTGCAGCGGCGATACCGGGCATGCCGAGGCCGTCGAGGTGCGTTTCGACCCGGACCGCATCGGCTTCGAGGACCTGGTGCGGGCCTTCTTCGCCATGCACGATCCGACCACGCCGAATCGCCAGGGGCCCGACGTGGGCACGCAATATCGTTCCGCGATCTTCACCCATGGCCAGACTCAGCACGAGATAGCCGAACGGATGCGCGATGAGCAGCAAGCCACCCTGGATCGACCGATCGTTACCGAGATTGTGCCGGCTTCGGCCTTCTGGCCCGCCGAGGACTACCATCAACGTTACTTGGAGAAGCGCCGCGCCGGCGTACTCTAAACACCCGCAAGGAGACAGCGATGCTCGATTTTCCCTACGGTGGCCTGCTTGGCCTGATCATCCTCTTCCTGGATATCTACGCGATCATCAAGGTCGCGCAAAGCTCGGCCTCGGCCGGCATGAAGGCGTTGTGGATCGTCATCATTTTGTTCCTGCCGATCCTCGGCCTGATCGTCTGGTGGCTGTTCGGCCCAAAGGGCTGACGCTTCGGGGGTGAACCGATGCCAAACCTGTGCACGAAACGGGTTTACGACTCGCCCGAGCGCGACGATGGCTATCGCGTCCTGGTCGATCGGCTATGGCCTCGAGGCGTAAAAAAACAGGATCTCGCCCACGACGAGTGGCTCAAGACGGTCGCCCCGTCAGGCTCGCTGCGCCGCTGGTTCGGGCATGACCCGGACCGGTTTGCCGCGTTCACCGAACGCTATCGGAATGAGCTGGAAGGCAACGAGGAAGTCGAGCACCTGGCCGAGATTGCCGCCGAACGACCACTCACCCTCCTCTATGCCGCCAAGGACCGGGAGCACAATCATGCGATTGTGCTGGCTGATTTCATCAAAAAGTGCCTGAGCCAAGGCTGACCATCCCCACAAGCGCCGCCTCCAAACCCAGTCTCTCAACCTTCCGCCAACACACATCCTCACGCTCGCGGGTCATCAGCAACAAACGGTGGCGCTCGATACCGAATCTTGATACCCCAAGAACTTTTCTTTTGGTGGAAACGGCAACAGCTCAGCCTCCCCCAGAGGCGCCTAACCACAGCCCCATCAGTGCCGCTCGATTCGATACGCCGAACTTGCGATAGATTGACTTGACGTAATCGTGGGTGGTGTGGGGGCTGTGGCCCAATTGGTCGGCCACCTCCTTCTCTGACCCGCCTGTTAACAATTCGGTCAGCACGCGTCTTTCCGTGCGCGTCAGCGGTGCATCGGCGATTATGATGCCGCGGTTTAGCAATTGCCGGTGATGAAACCATTTCAATCCACGTAGCGCCGCTTCGACCGCATCCCGATCCCGCTCAGTAAAGCAGGGCTCGCCAAGGTGGCGATAAACACCGATATACACCTCGGCATCCACATTGACCGGACACCCCGCCCAAATGGCATCGCCCAGGTCGAAGCGTCGGTACATCTGTTGATAAAAATCTCCCTGAAACCAGTCATCAGGCACTAGATCGGCCAGGCGATTGGCGCGCAACCGCCCCGCAAACGACACATTGCGAATCGTGGTCAGGTCCACCTTCCCTTCCCGAACACGCTTATCGACAAAGCGCTCCATCTCACGCTCGTTTTTGAATGCACGCAGGGCGTGCTTGCCCTTGGGCCGCCAACCGCTGAATGGATCATTTGGACCGGCTTGAGGCATCCGCACTCCGGCAAACCAAATCGCATTCTGCCCGTTAACTAATTCACATAGCCCGGTTAATAAATGGTCTAGGGATGAATCAGGCTGCGCAGCATCGAAGTCCGCCAATTCATCCCAAAGCTGATGTATGCGAGAGGTGACCCTATCGGGGAGAGACATGCAGATTGGCTCCAGTACCGAATGTACTGAGGTGGACCTGGCCACCCCACGGCCTCCCATGGTGCCACACCCCCTGATCAGGGGATTCCACCTCCGCCTTCCGATAACGTAACGTTCTCATTCGCCTAACTAGCCGCATTCGGCCCAAACCAATTGAAACCCGGTTTCTGCAATGTTGCGCGCAAGGCCCCTTGCGGATTCAGAAAAGTTTTTCAAATCAAGTTAATGAACGGCTCAGGACCCTGCCATCCGATGAAAAGCATTGTTACCAAGAAAAGCCCTCTCCTCCTGCTTCCCCTACTGGTGGCCCTTTTATCTGGCTGCTACGAATACGAGGAAGTATTGGATGCCCACCTAGCCAGCACGCAACAGTCAGAAGCAACACCCGATCGGGTGTTGACCGAGTTGCTGGAGACCACGGAGTTGAGTCTAAACACGTCTGAACGCAAGGAAATGCAAGCCCATATCGAGTCCTTCTCGGCAGAAAGAAGGCGGGTGATCCTGGCCCACCTGAAAACCGCGCAAGGGGAGAAAGCCACGAGCCAAAGCGGCGCCCGGATAAGCTGGTCCGATTCTGACAGCGCCAGCTATCCCATCCCCTCGGGCGAGACAAGAGTCCAGTTTCTTCAACAATTAATGACAACCAGCGACTGATAGCAGGATCTGAATAATGACCAAAAAAAGCGTCGGGCTCGGACTGGCAGCCATTCTCTTCTCCGCCAGCGGTACTGTTGTCGCAGCGGAGTCTGAACAAACACAACGACTCAAACAGTTGCTCGAAGGCATCGAAAGTGGGCAAATCGACCCGAAACTCCGGGCGGCTTTCGTGGAGAACCGACTCACTCCCAAAGAGGGGACCATAGGCGCTTGGATAGATTACCGACACTCGGAACTGGAAGACCAGCGCCGCGATGTTGGCAAAACCAGCGACAGTGACAGCTACGCGGTCGGCATCGACTATCGCATCACGGCGCGGACTGTTATCGGCATCTCACTCCTCGAACAGGACACGGAAACCCGGTCGGACCCTTCCGACGGCGCCACCCGTGGCTACAGCGTCATCGACGACGACACCCGCGGCATCGGCCTGTACGGCATGCACATGTTGGATAGCGGCGTATCGATTGATGCAGCGATCACCTACCTGCAAACAGACAGCGACATAACGGACTTCTCGACCCTGGCTCCGCCAAGCCAGAAATCGACCGACGGAAGCAGTGTCGTTCTCGACATCGGGGCTTCCGCCTTCTACCCCCTGAATGACCGTCTATGGGCCTCAGGGCGGGCGGCTTTCAGTTACATCCACGGTGAGCAGGATTCCTACCAGGATGAGTTCGACCGACGGCAGGACAATCAGGATTACGAGGTTGGAACGGCCTCAATCAATGCCAATCTGAATTACGCTGCCACTGATGCAATTGTGCCCTATGCGGGTATCAACCTCGGCTACGACGTTTTCTCTGACGCTGGCGCTCCGGCACTGGTAAGAAACCCAGGCGGTTCGATCGCTACCGCCGTTCCATTCCAGGACGAGCGCAACCGTCTTTCCTATGGCTTTCAACTCGGCATCAACTGGCATGTCATGGATAACCTGACCATGCGTGCGGGTTACCAGCGTCAGCAATGGGGCAGTGATCTCTTCACCGATACGGTAGGCGCCAACCTACGCTATGTGTTCTGATCGCACCGGCTGAGGTACATCGGCGATCTCGCAACCTGGTCACACGGTAAAGGGCCATGTCTTGTCCCTTATCTGTCGGCAGGCAACGCTGCTTTAGACCGCCTGGATTGGATGCCACTCGATGCGACTTGCATGGCACGGAGTCGCATGGGGTTGCTCCTGCCAGCCCTGGACTCAGGCAACTCCGCTCAACCGCGCAGACCAATACCCTTGCGGAACAGGCGCAGCACGTAGAGGTAGGCGATCAGGATGCCGACGGCGAGGATGGCGTAGGTGCTCCAGATCGGCACGTCGCTGATGCCCAGCATGGCGTAGCGAAAGCCGTTGATGATGTAGAGGATCGGGTTGTAGAGCGAGGCCTGCTGCCAGAATTCCGACAGCATGTTGATCGAGTAGAACACCCCGCCCAGGTAGGTCAGTGGCGTGAGCACGAAGGTCGGCACGATCGAGATATGATCGAAGTGCGTGGCGTAGACGGCGTTGATCAGCCCGCCCAGGGCGAACAGGATCGAGGTCATCAGGGCCACGCCGAACAGGTTGAGCACACTGTGGACCGAGAGCTCGGCGAACAGCAACGCGACCAGCGTCACCGCCCCGCCGACCGTCAGGCCGCGCGCCACCCCGCCGGCGGCGTAACCGACGATGATCAGCCAGTTGGGCATCGGCGAGACCATCAGTTCCTCGATATGGCGGGCAAACTTGGCGCCGAAGAACGAGGAGACCGAGTTGGCGTAACTCTGCGTGATCACCGACATCAGGATCAGGCCAGGCACCAGGTACTGGATGTAGGGCACGCCGTCGATCTCGCCGATGCGCGGCCCGATCAAATGACCGAACACCACGAAGTACAGGGCGGTCATGATCATCGGCGGCAGCACGGTCTGCACCCAGATGCGGCCGAAGCGCAGGATCTCGCGGGTCAGCAGCATGACGAAGGCGTTCCACGCCCCGCGCGTGGTCAGCCCCACGGCCTTCTCCCCCGGGCCCTGCTGATCGAATGCGTCGCTTTGCGAACGGATGCTCATGAACGCTCCTCGGCATTGGTGGCACTGGCGGCGGCATCGTCATCCTGCACCAGGCGCAGAAACAGCTCCTCGAGCCGGTTGGTCTTGTTCTTCATGCGCTCGATCACGATGCCGTGACCGCGCAGCACGTCGAACACGCCGGTCAGCTCCTGGCCGCGGCTCAGGTCGACCTCGATAGTCTCGTCGTCGATCAGTCGTGAGCCGACCACGGGCATCTCCGGCAAGGATTCCACCGGCTCACGGGCATACAGCACAAACGTCTCCTGCGAGAGCTTGGCCAAGAGGTTGCGCATCGAGTTGTGCTCGACGATGCGCCCCTCGTTGATGATCGCGATATTGCGGCACAGGGCCTCGGCTTCCTCGAGGTAGTGCGTGGTCAGGATGATCGTGGTGCCCTGCTTGTTGATCTGGGTGAGAAAGTCCCACATGCCGCGGCGCAACTCGATGTCCACGCCCGCGGTGGGCTCGTCGAGGATCAGCATGCGCGGGCTGTGCACCAGGGCGCGGGCGATCATCAGGCGGCGTTTCATGCCGCCCGAGAGTGCCCGGGCCATGCCCTCGCGCTTCTCAAACAGGCCCAGTTGCTTCAACAGCTCGTGGGCGCGCTTCTTGGCCGCCTTGCGGGTCATGCCGTAGAAGCCGCCCTGGTTGATGACGACTTCCTCGACCGGCTCGAACTGGTTGAAGTTGAATTCCTGCGGCACCACGCCGATCTGCGCCTTGACCCAGGCGCGATCGCGGTCGAGATCGTGACCGAACACCTTTACGGAGCCGGCGGTCTTGTTGACCAGCGAACAGAGGATGCCGATGGTGGTCGACTTGCCCGCCCCGTTGGGGCCCAGCAGGGCGAAGAAGTCGCCCTCGGCGATGGCAAGCTCGATACCCTTGAGGGCACGGGTGCCCCCCTCGTAGGTCTTCTCGAGCTCATAGATCTCGACGGCATTGTTCATGACGTTTTCCATGGCATTGCTCATGAAGGACTCGCGATGCGTTGAAACGTGTGGTGGTCCGGCTTTCAGCGGTCGGCGGACGGCAGGTGCCAGTGATAGCGAATGCCCAGCCCGCGCACGATCAGGGCGACGCTGAACCCGAGGATCACCGCGGCGATCGGCCAGGAAAGCCAGTGGGCGAACAGAACATAGACGATCCCGCCGGCCAGCGCGGCCGAGGCGTAGATCTCGCGGTGCAGCAGCAGCGGCGGCTCGCCGGCCAGTACGTCACGGATCAACCCGCCGAAGGCCGCCGTCATGATGCCCATCATCACCGCGATCATCGGGTTGGCATCCATCGACAGCGCGATCTGCGTGCCAATGACGCAGAAGGCCGCCAGCCCCACGGCATCGGCCCAGGGCAGCCAGTTGGCCCGCTGATGGACCGGCTTGCTGGCGAAGAAGGTAGCAATCGCCACCACCGCAGCGATCACCAGGTACTCCCACTGCGTCAACCAGAACACCGGCCGATCGAGCAACAGATCCCGCAGCGTGCCGCCACCGATGCCGGTGACGGTCGCGAGGATCAGGAACCCCATCAGGTCCATGCGCTTGCGATCAGCCACCAGCGCGCCACTGACGGCGAATACCGCCGTACCGAAGTAATCCAACCACTGCAGCATCTCGCCGATCACGCCTGTCTCCCTGTATCTCCAATCGGCGCCGCCGTCCGAACGCCCCGCGGGCCGCGAAGGATAGCCAGTCGAACGGTCGGGGAAAACCCCAGCAACTTGTCCCGGCCTTGAACCGCATTTCCCGAGCATTCTACTCGGACGACGGGATAACGCGGGTGGGGCTACACTTCGCGCTTGCCGTCATCCAGTCCAACAACCGCCTACCGACGCCCATGAGCCAGACTGAAATCCCGTTCGACGCCGACCTGATCCGCCGCTACGACACCAGCGGGCCGCGCTATACCTCCTACCCCACTGCGGTGCAATTTCACGACGGCTTCACCGAGGCCGACTACCGGACGGCAGCCGCCCGTTCGAACGCCATCGGCGGGCCGCTGTCGCTGTACCTGCACATCCCGTTCTGCGACACGGTCTGCTACTACTGCGCCTGCAACAAGGTGGTGACCAAGGACCGCGCCAAGGCGCGCCCGTACCTGGACGATGTCTACCGCGAGATGGCACTCCAATCGGCGCTGTTCGACGCCGGCCGCCCGGTCGACCAGCTCCACTGGGGCGGTGGCACGCCCACCTTCCTCTCGCACGACGAGATGCGCGAGTTGATGGCGAAGACCGGCGAGCACTTCGCGCTCAAGACGGACGATTCGGGCGAGTACTCGATCGAGATCGACCCGCGCGAGGCCGATGCCGCCACCATCCGCCTGCTGCGCGAGATCGGTTTCAACCGCATCAGCCTCGGCGTACAGGACTTCGACCCCGACGTGCAGAAGGCCGTCAACCGCGTACAGAGCTTCGAGGAGACCCGCGAGGTGGTCGAGACCGCCCGCGAGCAGGATTTCCACGGAGTGAGCATCGACCTGATCTACGGCCTGCCGCACCAGTCGCGCGACCGCTTCATGCGCACCCTCGACCGGGTGATCGAGCTCGATCCCGACCGGCTGTCGATCTTCAACTACGCCCACCTGCCGAGTCGCTTCAAGCCGCAGCGGCGGATCGCCGGTGACGACCTGCCCAGCCCGGCGGAAAAGCTCGACATCCTCGGCTCGACCATCGGCTACCTGCAGCACGCCGGGTACGTACTGATCGGAATGGACCACTTCGCCAAGCCGGACGACCCGCTCGCGATCGCCCAGCGCGAGGGCACGCTGCAGCGCAATTTCCAGGGCTATTCCACCCATGCCGAGTGCGACATGGTCGCGATGGGCGCCTCCTCGATCAGCCAGGTGGGCGGCGTGTTCAGCCAGAACGTCAAGGAACTCGACGGGTACCACGACGCGGTGACGGCCGGCCGCCTGCCGATCGAGAAGGGGGTGGCAATCACCGAGGAAGACGTGCTGCGCCGGCACGTGATCACCGAACTGATCTGCCACTTCCGGCTCTCGATTCCTGAGATCGAACAGCGGTTCGATGTCGACTTCGCTGACCACTTCAGCGGTGCCCTCGACGAGCTGGCCGACATGGCCCGTGACGAGCTGGTCACCATCACGCCCGAGGCGATCGAGGTTCAGCCACGCGGACGCCTGCTGATCCGCAACGTCTGCATGGCCTTCGACGAGTACCACGGCAGCCTCGATGGCCAGCGCTTCTCCAAGGTGATTTAGGGAACTTCTAAAGCGATTTCCCCAAGGCACCGGCCTGTTGGCTATCTTCTCCGCACCGGCGGTCAGGCATCGGCCTTAGGGAAGGTCTGCATGAATCCGATGCCGCTCTGCGTGCCAAGCTGGGCCCTGTGAGTTGTCCGTACTCGGCGTTGCACCACCTTGACGTGGCCACCGGCACGCCGACGGCGCCGCGCCTTGATTACGAACAACTCGCAGGGCCAGAGTGACAGCGGATTCATGCAGACCTTCGCCTGGCGACCAGCCACGGGCCGATCACCAGCAACATCGCAAGATAAACCAGCGCCAGCCCACCGGCCGTCAACGCGAGCCAGACCGGCTCGAGGCCCGGCCAGATCGGCAGCAGCAGTCGGCCGGCCACCACCGCGAGCAACACGACCAGTGCCGGCCGCAACCACTTGGGCAGGTGAATGGGCCGGCCGGTGTGCCCGGCACTCACGCGCGTCATCATGCCCATCGCCATCACCGCCAGCATGCCGAGGCCCAGCGCGTGCAACGGGCCATCCAGGCCGCCGGCCGGCAGACCGGCCAACACCGCCGCCAGCCACGCCAGTCCGACCAGCACCACGGACACGCCCAGGAACAGCAGCCACAACATCGGCTCGGTAAGCACCTTGCGGTGCCACCAGCGAACCAGCGCGTAGCCGCCGGTCACGGCGACCACGGCGGCGATGGTCGCTCCGACCAAAGGCATTACGTTCGGCAGGATCGGCTGGGCAAACAAGACAACGAACAGCAGCAACGGCCCGCCACCAAGGACGAAAGCCACGTAACGCCCGGTGTGCCGTGGCGGTATGCCCAGCCGGTTGGCCGAGAACGGCGGCACCACCCGCTGGGCGATGAACAGCAGCATCGCCACGATCGGCAACAACCCCAACCAGCCGTGGATGCCGGCCAGCCCGCCGTCATGCCGTTGCAGGGCGAAGAGCGCATCCGCCAGCACGATTCCAGCTAACGCGAGCACGAACATCAGGTTGTGCCACTGACGGGACAACAGGATCAGTCGGGCGGCGACGAACAGGATGCCCAGCTCGGCGGCAATCGAAAGGAGATACGGCCAGAACGGACTCGCTCCCATGAGTAGGAACGCGAGCCGCGCGGCGAGCCAGATCCCCAACACCAACAGCAGGCCGGCCGGGTGCCACGCGCGCCGACCAGTCCAGTTCTGCGCGGCGGTGGTGAGAAAGCCGGCGACCAGGGCCACGCCCACCCCGAAGGTCATCTCGTGGGCGTGCCAGCGCCAGTCGAACTGTCCGCCGTCGAACAGTCCCTGCATCGCGGCTCCCCAACCGCCGACGACCCAGACACCGGCCCAGAGACCCATCGCCAGCGTGGCGAACCCCAGCATCAACAGAAACCAGGGCCGGAAACCGACCGACAGGACGGGCCAGTGACGCCAATCACTCATACCGATTCTCCTACCTGCCCCGGTAAACAACCTTCCTGTAAATGATTGAACAACACGCGTTCCTCGAACCGCACATGGGCGACGAGCAATGCCCCCAGACGATGGCAACTGCCCTGGTCACACGCACCCTCGAGCACCTCGGTGAGCAGCGCTTCGATCTGGCGATGCTCATGCTGCATGCGATCGAGCTGCCCCGCCAGGGTCGTATCCTCGGGGCACTGCGCCCGCGCCTGACGGCCGATCGACTCCTCGGCCTCGAAGTGCGCCGCAAGCTCGCGTCGATGTTCGGCCAGCTCCCGGTGCAGCGCGTCATCGGGCTCGCCCCGCTGCAATCGACGTGCGATCTTCAGGGTGTGATGATGCTCGCGAGACAGGGGTTGCAGTCTTTCGTGACGTCGCATCGGGGCTCCTCCCGCGTGGCTGGCATTGGCCGGACAGAATATGCATACTGTCTGCATATTACAAACGCCACCCCTTCACTGAGCCACCCCTGAGAACGGACGCCATGCAGCTCAATCAGCAGACCGACTTCGCGTTTCGACTCCTGATGTATCTGGCCGACCAAGCCACCAGGAATGCCACGACAAAGGCCGCCACAGAGAGAACCACGGATGAGGCTACGGCAACGACTGCCCTGCCGAAGATCCGCGAGATCGCCGATTACTTCGACATCTCCTACAACCACCTGATGAAGGTGGCGAACACGCTGGCCGCACGTGGCTACGTCAAGGCGCGCCGCGGCAAAGGGGGCGGACTGGCACTGGCCCGCCCCGAGTCATGCATCTCGCTGGGTGCGGTCGCCCGCGACATGGAGGGCCATTGGGAACTGGTCGAGTGCTTCGGCACGACCGGCGACTGTCGGATCACGTCAAGCTGCCGGTTGGCACCGATCCTCGGCGAGGCTCTGGAGGCATTCTGGGCGGTGCTCGACCACTACACCCTTGCCGACATTGCCCACTTGCCTCCAGGTGAGACCCCACTGACCTTTCACCGTCATCCGCCGCAACACACGCAATAAAAGCCACTGCCTTCGGGAAAGGGCGGCGTGTGCCCAGAACAACCGGTCCCGACACGGCGCCACCATGCCGTCTTCTCGCCCCCATCGCACTAGTCGGCCGCTCCCCGATCCCCCGAACGCATTCCTTCCCTCATCAGGGCGGCACATGGACACCACGAACCGCATGACAGCGCCATTACAGCGTGATCGACAGGCCGACCCGACCACGGTGCCCGGTTGAGCTTTGCGCCTCATGCCCTATAATGGCCGCTCACTTATACGGACCTGATCGCGGCTGGAAACTGAACGCGGGCAGGCAAAAAAGCATGACGATTCATTTTCGTGAACCGCGCCTCGAGGATGGGGGTCGGATTCACCAACTGATCCAGCGAGCGGGCACGCTCGACCTCAACTCGGCCTACCTCTACTTCCTGCTTGCGGACCACTTCCGCTCGACCTGCGCCATCGCGGAAAACGGCGATGACCTTGTCGGTTTCGTCACGGCCTACCGTCTGCCGGACAACCCCGATTCGCTGTTTGTCTGGCAGATCGGCGTCGATGCCTCGGCACGCGGCCAGGGCGTCGCCTCCCGCCTGCTGAGCGCCCTTCAGGAGCGCGACTGGTTTACCGAGATCAAGCGCATCGAACTGACCATCGCCCCGGACAACCCGGCCTCCCAGGCCCTGTTCACCCGTTGGGCAGAAAAGCTGGGGCGCTCGATCCGCAGCGAGCCCTATCTCTCCAGTGAACTTCTCGGCGATGGCCATCAGCCGGAAGACCTCTACGTCATCGATCTCTGATCAACGACACCATCGTCCGGTGCGAAATGCGCCGGCGGTGCTATTTTCTTTTCGATCCCGATTTCTTTTTCAAGCTCAAGACGAGGACCTGTGATGAACATCGACCTGTTCGAGAAATACGAGTCCAACGTTCGCGGTTACATCCGCTCGTTCCCGACCATTTTCGTCAAATCCAAGAACGCCACCATGTGGGACCATCAGGGCAAGGCCTACATCGACTTTTTCGGTGGTGCCGGCTCCCTGAACTACGGCCACAACGATCCGGCCATCAAGCGCGCGATCATCGACTTCATCGAGCGTGACGGCGTCACCAACGCGCTCGACAAGGCGACCGACGCCAAGTACCTGTTCATCAAGAAGCTGCAGGAGACCATCCTTCAGCCGCGCGGCCTGGACTACAAGGTCCAGTTCGTCGGCCCGACCGGTACCAACGCGGTCGAGACCGCCCTGAAGCTGGCGCGCAAGGTCAAGGAGCGCTCGAAGATCGTCTCCTTCACCAACGCCTACCACGGCCACACCCTCGGTGCGCTCGCGGTCACCGGTAACGAGTTCTACCACGACGACTTCTACGGCGTGCCGCTGAACGTCACCAAGATGCCGTACGACAACTACTTCGACCCGACCGGCGAAGGCCAGATGGACAGCATCGACATGATGCGCCAGTACTACGAGGACGCCAGCTCGGGCTACGACCTGCCGGCCGGCATCATCGTCGAGACCATCCAGGGTGAAGGCGGCATCAACGTCGCCTCGGTCGAATGGCTCCAGAAGCTCGACAAGATGTGCAAGGACCTCGACATCCTGCTGATCGTCGACGACATCCAGGTGGGCAACGGCCGCACGGGCAACTTCTTCAGCTTCGAGCGTGCCGGCATCAAGCCGGACATCGTCACCATCTCCAAGTCGATCGGCACCGGCCTGCCGATGGCGATCGTGCTGATGCGTCCGGACATCGACGAGTGGTCGCCGGGCGAGCACACCGGCACCTTCCGCGGCAACTCGCTGGCCTTCGTCGCCGGCGCGACCGCGCTGGAGCGTTGGGAAACCGACGAGTTCTCCAAGGAAGTCGCCGAAAAGGGCAAGAAGGTCGAGGCGCGCTTCCAGGCCATCGCCGAGCGCCACAAGGATCTGATCTCCGACGTACGCGGCCTGGGCATGATCTGGGGCCTGCAATCCGAGGTCGAAGACTTCTGCAACGAAGTCTCCGCCGAGGCGTTCAAGCGTGGCCTGCTGGCCGAGACCGCCGGCGCTGACGACCAGGTGATCAAGTTCCTCGCCCCGCTCACCATCAGCGAGGAAGAGCTGAACAAGGGCCTGGATCTGCTCGACGAGTCGGTCGACGCCGCCGCGGCCGCTCGCAAGGGCTGATACACGCGAATGACGCCGCCCCGTCTTGCCGGCGGGGCCCTCAACCAGTTACGGAGTCAACCATGCTCGTACGTTATCTTGACCGGGACATCATCGGCACCGACCGCGAAGTCGAGGCCGAAAACGGCAACTGGGTCAGCCGTCGCCTGATCCTCGCCGACGACAAGGTGGGTTTTTCCTACAACGACACCATCATCCGCGCCGGCACGGAGACCTTCATCCACTACCAGAACCACATCGAAGCGGTCTACTGCGTGGGTGGCAACGGCGAGATCCACGACATCAATAACGATGTCACCTACCCGATCCGCGACGGGATGATGTATCTCCTCAATGATCCGGCCGCCGACAAGCACTACCTGCGCGGCGGTAGCGAGGACATGCGCCTGATCTGCGTGTTCAACCCGCCGCTGACCGGCCGTGAAGTCCACGACGAGAACGGCGTCTACCCGGCACTCAGCCTGGACGACTGATCACGACCGACCACCGGTTGGCCAACCGGCTGGCATGAAACGACGAAACCCCGACCTGTTCGCAGGCCGGGGTTTTTTGTTGTCGTGCTGAGAGGTTGCCGTTCAGGGGTAGGCCGCCTCCCGGCCGAAGTGTCGGGTCAGCAGGTAGTAGACGACGGCTCGATACTTGTGCCGGTTGGATCGGCCGTACTGATCGAACACCTTGCTGAGGGCCGCATCCAGATCCGGCCCGTCGGTCAGCCCCAACTTCTTGACCAGGAAGTGCTTCTTGATGTTCTCCACCTCGTCGGGGTCACTCGCCGCGACCACCGAGGCATCGGCGTTGTAGACGGCCGGCCCCAGCCCGGCGACCACGCGCCCCAGCAGGTCGCGATCCGGTGTCTCGCCACATTTCTCCCGAAGCTCCAGTGCGTACTTTTCGACCAACTCATCCCGACTGCTCATGGCGATTCCTCCGCATTGCCCATGACCTCGCCCACGACTTACCCGAGTGAGGATTCGTGCAACGACACACGACACCCTTAGATAGGTCAGTGCAGCGGGATTGACAAGGTTGGCGATGCAGGCAACCCGGACGACATCACGGGGTGGCCGATGGTGGGTCAGCCATAAATCAGCCATAAATCAGCCGGGGTTCTCACCGGGTTCGAACTGGCGCTGTCGGTTGATGTGCATGATCAGGACCAGGGCCTGGTGGGGGTCTTCGTCGCGTCGTGCCTCGGTAGCCTTGACGACCAGCCCTTCGAGAATCTGCCGAATACCGAGCTGCTCGTCGGCGTAGCGACGCATAACCACCAGGCGCATTCCTTCCTTGGTCCAGGTCAGCGGCAATTGCTGGGCGTAACGCGGCACGATCAGGGCCAGGCGATCCTTGGCGAAGAAGTCGAGATACACACCGTGGAGAATGCGAATACCGCGCTCGTCCGGATTCAGCGCACGCACCGATTCCGGCTGGCCATTGCGGCCATTGCGATTGTCGAGGCTCATATCGTCCGCGCCCACCTCCTTGAGGTATTGCTCGGCGGCGCGGATCTGCTCCTCGGAATACAGGCTGGTCGATTTCATCAGGGACCGGTCTTACCTCTGGGGCCGTGCCTCCCTGCCCGTCGAGCCGATTCCGTGGCCATACCCGCTCACTGTACGTGGATTTGCCACGTCGATGTCAGCCTCACCCCAATGTAGCGCATAGAGACATGGCACATCTGCGGGCGGGCATTTTCGTTAGCATAGGTTAGCAGAAGTCATGCCACCAACCGGACCCGCCCCGACACCACCGGTTGAGCGGACCGGGTATGCCGACGATCGGTCAGGGCGCCAAACGGTGCATCGACGCGGCCGGGCGACGCCATGGAAAGGGCCACTGCCCGGCGCGCTCGGCACGCACGCCGCCACGTTCAAGATGCAAGGCCCCATCCCGATCCGTGCGCCAGACCGTGGCGCCCGCCGCCTGCCAACGAGCCGTGACCGCCTCTCGTGGATGCCCCCAGCGATTGAGAAAGCCGGCACTGACCAGTGCCCGCCGGGCTCCGGTGGCGTTGATGAAGGCGGTAGTCGAGGAACTGGCCGAGCCGTGGTGCGGCACCAACACGGCATCGGCCTCCAACCGGGCATGGCGCAGCAGCCACTGCTCCGCGGCCGCCTCGATGTCGCCGGTCAGGAGAAGGCTCTCCGAGGCCCCCGCCACGTGCAGCACGCACGAGCGATCGTTGCTGGAGCCACGAGGAGCGCGAAGTAGCGAGAACCGCACCCCGTCCTGCGACCACTCCGACCCGTGCCGGCATGCCATGCCGGCCCCGGTGACACCGAACCGACCCTCCGTCAGGCCGACCACCGCGGCTTGCGGAAAGGCCTGCCGGATGGAGGCAAGCCCACCGGCGTGATCCATGGCGTCATGGCTGATCACGATCCGATCGAGTCGCGAGACATTCAGGGCTCGCAAGGCCGGCAGGACGATCGCCTCACCGGTATCGAACCGTCCATGCCGAGGCCCGGCGTCATACAACAAGTCGTGGTGGGCGGTCCGCAACAACACGGCCGCGCCCTGCCCCACATCCAGCACCACGGCCTCGAACTGTCCGGGCGCCGGTCGTGACGAGCCCACCAGCAGCGCCGGCAGCAACAAGACAATAGCCAGCACCCGCCCCGGGAACCGCCGCGGCAAACCGAGCCAGAGAACTCCGAGGGCGAACAGGGCCAGCACCAGCGGACCGGGTGGCGCGTGGTTGGAATCCGGAAAGATCGCCACCAGCCAGCCCAGCACCCCGAACAGCCTCTGACCGAGCCCGTCGATCAGCCAGGCCGGCCAGGCGGCAACCGCGGGGCTGATGAGCGCCAGGAACAGGGTGAGCAGTGCCAGCGGCGTGATCAACATGGAAACCAGCGGCACGGCCAGGAGATTCGCCGGCAACGAAGCGAAGGCGACCCGGTCGAACAGCCCCCAGGTCAGCGGCAGCAACCCCAGGGTCAGCAACCATTGCAGCCGCAGCAACTCCCAGGGCCGCCAGAGCCCTTCGCGGCCGCGAATCATGACAATGATCAGGAGCACCGCGGCAAACGACAGCCAGAATCCCATATCCAGCGGGGCAAAGGGATCGATCCCCATCACCAGCACGAAGGCAATAAGCCAGAGATCGAGCAGTCGCCAACGCCGCTGCATCAGCACCCCGAGCAACAGGACCGTCAGCATCAGTGCTGCCCGCAGGGTGGGGATCGACAGCCCGGCGATCAACGCGTAGCTCCAGGCGGCCAGCACGGCCGCCAGCGCGGCCAGTCGCTGGGCCGGCCAACCTCGGCTGATCGCCAGCCATCCCCAGCCGACGCGCACCAACCAGGCCGCCAGGGCCGCCACCATGCCGACGTGCAACCCCGAGATCGCGAGCAGATGGTTGGTGCCGGAGGCCAGCAGCCATTCCCATTGCCGGTCGCTCAGCTCGCCACGATCACCCAGCGCCAGCCCGTGCAGCAGCGCCGCCCCGGCCGACAACGGCCCATCGGCAGTGCGCCTTTCTGCTGCCGCCAGGGTTTCCTGCAACCGGGAGCGTGCGGCATCCCGCCAGCGATCGACCTGCGCGGCCCAGCCAGACGCCCTGCCAAGGTCAATCGGTTGACGCTCGCGCAGGTAGCCGGTGGCGAGTATCTGGTGGCGAAACAGGTAACGGCGGTAATCGAAGCCACCGGGGTTGGCGTGGCCGCGCAGGGGCTTGATGCGCGCCTTGAGGTCATAGCGGACACCGGGGATCAGTTCGACCCGCCCGGGAGGCGGGGTGTAATCACTGAGCTTGAGGCGCCCACCCGGGAGCAATCGCTGGCAGACCCGGGCAGCGCCCCGGTCATCCGGGTCGACCGCGCGGGCGGTCTGCACCGCGAAGGTAAGGCGACGGCGATCGACCCGGTCATCGACCAGACCCACGACCTTGCCTTTGAGCTGGCAGTCGACCCGGTCGGCGAACACGGGGGTCCGATCAACAAGTATCGCCACCGGCACCAGGGTATGCAACGCGCCAGCCACGCCGATCACGAGCAAGGCCCAGCGCGAGAAACCCTGCCGCCACGCGCCCAGCGCCAGCAACGCCAGACCGAGGACAAGCATCGCCCACCAGGCGCTGCCCACGGCGGCCAGACCCGAATCGACCAGCGCCCACCAAGGCACGAACCAGGCCAGCAGCGCCGCGCCGGCCCAGGCCAGCAACAACCAGCGTGCCGCCAGCCGCCGCTGCGGTGACCGTGCGCATACTTCCCCGGACGCCGAGGCCTTGCCTGGCGACATGACTTCCCTGTCCATCGTTGCCGCATCCCTGCCGACTTGCCCTGTCATTTGGCTCCGCAACGGCACAGGGGCATTCCTTGCCCCAGCCCCACTGCGTTAAGATGCCAAGATGAGCACTGTAACCGCGCCGACCATCCATTGCATTCCCGTCCTCTCGGACAATTACGTCTGGCTGATCGAGGGGGATGACCGCGCCACGGTGATCATCGATGCCGGTGAGGCCGGCCCGGTGATCGAGGCCATCGAGGCCCGCGGGCTCAAGCCGGTGGCCACGTTGATCACGCATCACCATGGCGATCACGTTCAGGGCCTGGCCGCGTTGGCCCAGCGCTTTCCCATGGCGGTCTACGGCCCCGACAGCTGCCGCCGCGTGGGTGTCGAGACGGTCGTCGGCGAAGGGGATCGGTTCAGCGTTCCCGGCGTAGGCGAGTTCGCGGTCATGGCCACGCCCGGCCACACCCAGGATCACCTCAGCTACGTCAGCGGGCAGGCCATCTTCTGCGGCGACACGCTGTTCACCGGCGGTTGCGGACGCCTGTTCGAGGGCACGGCGGCACAGATGCTGCACTCGCTCGACCGGCTGGCCGCCCTTGGTGACGAGATCGGGCCGGAGGCGACCATCTATTGCGGTCACGAGTACACCACCGACAGCCTGCGCTTTGCCGCACATGCCGAACCCGACAACCCCGACATTGCCGCCCGAGTCCGCGAGGTCGCGACCAAGCGGTCGAACGGCGAACCGACGGCCAGTGCCACGATGGACCTCGAGAAGCGCACCAATCCGTTCCTGCGCGTTCGCGTGCCGGCCCTGCGCGAGGCGATCGAGCGCTACGTCGGCGAATGCATCGAGGACGACATCGAGGCCTTCGCCCAGCTGCGCCACTGGAAGGACGACTTCGACGGCCTGGCGCGGCTCTGACCTCCCCGCTTTTCACCGGATATCGAATCACACCATGCCTGTCTCGCCGACTCACCCCACCCTGCCGCCACGACATCTCACGGTCTCGACGCGCCTGCTGCGCGGCCTGCTCCTGCTCGTGGCCGTCCTGCTGCTGCATGGCTGTGCCGGCCTGGTGCCGCCAGCCGACCGGCAAGGCGCCGACGCGCGGGAAAGCAGTCGGCCGGGTTTCTCCACCCTGCCGGCGATCAGCCGCCAGGACGGAAACGAGCCGCCGGCCACGGATCACCAACACGACCTCTGGGGCGCAGTCGCCAGTCGTTTCACCCTGCCGGTGCCGGACAATGCCCGCGTCGATGCGGAGATCCGTCGTTACGCCCGCCACCCGGAGTACCTGCGCGAGGTCAGCGAACGCGCCGAACCGTATCTCTACATGATCGTGGAAAAACTCGAGGCGGCCAATTTGCCACTGGAGCTGACGCTGCTACCAATCGTGGAGAGCGCTTACCTGCCGCAAGCCCTGTCGTCGAGCTCGGCGGCGGGCATCTGGCAGTTCATTCCCTCCACCGGCACCTACTTTGGCCTGGAGCGTGACGCGTTCTACGACGGTCGTCGCGACATCGAGGCCTCCACCGACGCGGCCGTCACGTATTTCAGCCAGTTGCGCGGCATGTTCGACGACGACTGGCCCACGGTGATCGCCGCCTACAATGGTGGCCAGGGCACCCTGCTCAATGCGATCCGGCAAAACGAACAGCGCGGCCGGGCTACCGACTTCTGGAGCCTCAAGCAGATCCGCAAGGAGACCCAGGACTACCCGGCCCGCCTGTTCGCCCTGGTCAGGATTTTCTCCCATCCCGAGAAATACGGTTTCACGCCGCACGCGATCGAGAATCGCCCCGCGCTGGCTCAAGTGGAGCTGGAACGCTCCGTCAGCCTGGTCAAGCTCGCCGACATGACCGGGATGGATCACGACGAGATCTATCGGCTCAACCCGGGCTTCGGCCGGTCGATCACCGGTGACACGCCGCGGCAACTGCTGGTCCCGCGCGAGGCGCGCGGGCGTTTCGACGTCGAGACGCTCAATTCCGCGGCCAGCGCCGCCGAGGACTGGCAACGCTATACCTTCGTGCGTGGCGACAGCTTCTATCGGATTGCGCAGCGTTACGGCAGCTCGGTCGATGAACTGCTGGCGATCAATCGCCGCCAGTCGGCGGTGGCCCGACCCGGCCAGGAAATCCTCGTGCCTACCGGACGCGTGGATCGAGCGATCGCCTCGGGCAATGCGCGCACCCACACGGTCCAGTCGGGCGAGTCGCTCTGGGCCATCTCGCGCCAGCATGGCGTCAAGCTGGCCGAACTGCGTCGCATGAATGCCTACGGCGACAACCCGGTGCTGCGCCCGGGTGACAAGGTGATCATCGGCGCCAAGGTCGCCGGTGGTGGCGACGAGACCCCCTCGAAATACGTGGTCCAGCCGGGCGACACGCTGTGGCAGCTTGCGCAGCGGTTCTCCACCACGGTCGACGAGCTCACCGCGCTCAATCGCATCGGACCGGATGCCGCCCTCAAGCCCGGACAGGAGCTGTTGGTCGCCAGTAACTGAGGGGCATCACCAGACGTGAAAAGGGGCCCTCCTCGGGCCCCTTTTTCATTGCCAGGTGGTCGAAACGAGGACGGCTCGTCAGCTACCCAGCTTCAGCCAGCGGCGCGTGTTCTCGCGAGTCCGGGCGGCCATCTCCGGCAGACTCTCGCCGCGCAGGTCCGCCAGCACCTCGGCCACGTGGCGAACTCGAATGGGGTTGTTGGGCTTGCCACGGTAGGGGACCGGCGAGAGATAGGGCGAGTCGGTCTCGACCAGGATGCGATCACCGGGCACCTTCTTCGCCACCTCGCGCAACGAGGCGGCCGACTTGAAGGTGACAATGCCGGAAAAGGAAATATAGAACCCCAGGTCCAGTGCCCGGCGCGCCGTATCCCAGTCCTCGGCGAAGCAATGCATGACGCCCCCGCAGTCCTCGGCGTGCTCGCGCTCGAGCACATCCATCGTGTCACCCGGCGCCCCGCGCGTGTGGATGATCACCGGCTTGTCCACGGCCTTGGCCGCTTCAATGTGATGGACGAAGCGGTCGTGCTGCCAGCGCTCGCCTTTCTCGCAGTGGAAGTAGTCCAACCCCGTCTCGCCTACCGCCACGATCGAATCGGCGTGCCGATCCTCGCGGATCGCGCGCACCAGTTCCTCGGCAGGAATCACGGTGCCGACATCGTCGGTCGGGTGCAGACCGTAGGAGAGGAACACCTCGGGTCGCTCGGCGCGCCGATCGGCGTTGCCCGACAGGTAGGGTGAGACCAGGTCGGTCATCGCCGGCCAGGTCGAGGGCTTGATCGAGACGCACAGCATCCGCGTGACCGATTCCAGCCACGCGGTGTGCATGAAGCGGTCGAAGTCGTTGTCGAAGGCGTCGAGTTCCACCCGGTCGAGGTGGCAGTGCGAATCGAACAGTTGCATGGTGCTCCGCGGGAATGCGCCGGTCGCGGGCCCTGGGCCCCGCCCGGTCGAAATCACATCGTGTAGGTGGGGGTTTCCTTCTCCAGCGCCCCGGCAAGGTAGGTCTCGATCTGCTGGCGCGTGCGGCCCTGATCCATGCGGCCGAACTGCACGCCGATCCCGGCCACCTTGCCGCCCTGCGAGCCCTGCGGGGTGATCCAGACTACCTTGGAGGCCACGGCGAGCCGCTCGGGGCTTCCCATCAGGGTCAGGGTCAGGAAAATCTCCTTGCCCATCGGAATCTGCGTGTGCCCCGGAATGAACAGTCCCCCGTTCTTCACGAACGGCATGTAGGACTTGTAGAGCGTGTCCTTGTCCGGGATGTTGTGGTGGATCATGCCTCCACCCAGGCCGCCTCCTGCTGCCATTGCACGCTACCTCGTCACGGTTTGCCGAAGAAGATCGCTCCGGGCGGGATTCGAGCCGACCGGATGAATGCCTAGTCTAACGGCATTGGCTGCCGCATCGAAGCGTCAACAGGTCAGCCGACTGGCTCGAGGCGCCGAGCCAGTCGCGGGTCGACCAGATCGAGCGCCAGCTGCTCGACCGAGAGCTCCGGATGCAGCGGATGCCCCGCCTCGCGGGCGAACTGGATCAGGCGGGTTTGCACCGCCAACCACCGCTCGTTGTCGTGGGCCCGGGCGAGCCGCTCGATCATCGGCACGATTGCCGTCGGCAACGTGTCGGCCAGGCCGGCCTGGCGACGGGCCACGGCCGGCCAAAGCCGCAAAAGCCAGCGGGCCAGCACCGGTCGGGGCGTCGCCAACCACGGCGCGATGTGGGCCAATGGCGACCCCGGTTCCTCGGCCAGCCGCACCCAGGCACTGGTGACCGCCTGCCAGTCGAATGTGGGATCGGTGCCGTCGACCAGCGTGGGATCGTCGATGAACGCCAATAACTCGGCCCGCTCCGGCGAGCACCCGCTGGCCTGGCGCCACCACGCGGCCAGCTCATCGGGTCGTGGCTCGCGCAGGCGCACGCGCTGCAACCGCGAACGAATCGTCGGCAGCAATCGATCGACCTGCTCGACCGTGCAGAGAAACTGCATCGACTCCGGCGGCTCCTCGAGGAGCTTGAGCAGGGCATTGCCCGAGGCGCGGTTGAGCCGCTCGATGCGCTCGATCAGCACCAGCCGCATGCGGCCGTAACGCGTGATGAACGCCCCATCGATCAGGGTGCGAATCGCATCCACGGGAATATCGCGATGTTCGGGATCGTCGGCGAGCCGATGCAGATCGGGGAAGCTGCCCTGCTCGGCCTGACGACAGGCGGGACACTCGCCACACGGCCAGCCATCCCGCGGCGCATCGCAGATCAGGCGGCGGGCCAATGTCTCCAGCAAGGCGGTCATCGGCGCACCCAGGCGCCCATGCAGCAGCAGACCGTGCGGCAGGCGCCCGGCGGCCATCATCCGTTCGAGCTGCGACCAGGCATCGTTCAGCCAGCCGGCGCTCGTAATGGTGGCCGGATCGCTGATCAGTCGCTGCTCGGCCAGCCCCGAGAGGTTGCTGTCCATCGTGTCAGCCGCCATGAGCAGCCTCCAGTTCAGTCTCAATTTGCGCACGCACGTCGTTCAGGGAGCATGTCGCATCCACCCGTCGCACCCGTGCCGGCTCGCGTTCACTGAGCGACTCGAAGCCGCCACGCACCCGCTCGAAGAAGGTAAGCGTCTCCTGCTCGAATCGATCTGCCGCCTCGCGGTTGGCCGCCCGCTCGAGGCCGAGGGTCACCGGGACATCCAGCCAGAACGTCAGTTCGGGATCACAACCCGAATGCGCCACCGCGGCCAACTGGTCGATGGTCACCATCGACAACCCGCGCCCGGCGCCCTGGTAGGCGCGGGTCGAATCGGTGAACCGGTCGCAGATCACCACCCGTCCCTCAACCAGGGCCGGGCGGATCACCCGCTCGACGTGTTGGGCGCGGGCGGCGAACATCAGCAGCAGTTCGGTCGAGGCGGCCACCGGCTCCTCGCGCACGGCCTTGAGGACCGTGCGCAATTCCTCGGCCAGCGGGGTGCCGCCGGGCTCGCGGGTGCAAAGCACGGTCTCGCCGCGCGCCTCGAACCATTCGCGCACGAAGGCCATCGCGGTCGACTTGCCGGCGCCTTCCAGCCCCTCGAGGGTGACAAAGCGCGGCCTGGAATGCGGATCGGTCATGGCCGGTCTCCCTGTTCGCGCTGATGAGCCCGCCAACGCGCGACGGCACGGTTGTGCTCCTTGAGCGTGCGCGAGAATGCATGCCCGCCGGTGCCGTCGGCGACGAAATACAGGGCATCGGTCTCGGCCGGACGGGTCGCCGCCTTGAGCGAAGCGGCCGACGGCAGGGCAATCGGTGTCGGTGGCAGCCCGGCGCGCGTATAGGTGTTGTAGGGCGTGTCCTCGCGCAGGTGCCGGGTGTACAGGCGCCCGTCGTAGTCCTCGCCCATGCCATAGATGACTGTGGGATCGGTCTGCAGGCGCATGCCACGCCGGAGGCGATTGACGAACACGCCGGCGACCTCGCCACGTTCGCCCAACAGGCCGGTTTCCTTCTCGATCACCGAGGCGAGGATCAGGGCCTCGTAGGGGCTTTCCAATGGCAGGTCGTCCGCGCGGGCTGACCAGGCGGCATCGAGCGTCTCGCGCATCTGGGTGAAGGCGCGCTGGACCAGGGCGCGATCGCTGGTGCCCGCGGGGTACTGATAGGTGTCCGGATAGAGCCAGCCCTCGAGGTGATCCACCGGCAGTTCGAGCGCCTCGATCACCGCCTTGGGTGTCAGTTCCTCGATCGTGCGGCGGATGCGCGGTGCCTCGGCCAGCCGGTCGAGAAAGGCCTGTGCGGTGACGCCCTCCGGCACGGTGAAGCGGTACTCGATCACGTCGCCGGCCACCATCCGATCGAGCAGCGAGGCCAGGCGCTCGTCGGGACGGATTTCATACTCACCCGCCTGGATGGAGCGGGCCTGGCCGCGAAAGCGGGCCGTCCAGTCGATCGCCCGGGCCGGGATGGCCGGTTGCACCTCGTGGATGGATCGGGCGATCGTCGGCATCGCTTGACCCGATTCCACGGTAAGCGTGGTTGACTCGTGGACCAGCGGCTGCTGCCAGTAGTGCATGGCCAATCCCACCCCGACTAGTAGGGTCGCGACCAGGCCCATGCCGCCCGCCCAGATCAGGAACACACCAATGGCTCGCCGCATCCGCAACTCCTAACTCTCGATCGATTCCGGTGATGGTAGGCTCGAGCGCCCCAACGGGCCGTCGGCCGCAAGTTCGCGAAGGGCGACCCGCCCCCAATCGCTGCCGACCAATGCCTCGGACAAGGTCGCGGGCCAGGGGTTCGTGGTGACGTCAGCCGGCGGTTGCCAGCGGCCCTCGACGCATTCCAGGCCGCTGACGGGCGGGGCATCGGTTGTGGCAAGCTCCCGCCCCAGCAGCGTGCCGACCGGCCGCCAGGCCGAGACGGCATTGCAGAGAAACGCCGCCTGGGCCAGGGCCAGACGTCCCGGGGCGCAGGGGGTGAGGCGAGCGCCCAGGGTCTCGATCCACCAGGCCCGGCGCGTACCGGCAATCGCCCCGCCGACCAGCGGCGGCGTATGCCAGCCATCGCGCTCACGCCAGAAGAAGTTGCCCATCGTACCGGAAACGACCCGCCCACCCGGATCAAGCATCAGCCCTTCCGTCCGATCGCCGGGGAGCGACTGCTGGGCCAGCACCTGCACCAGCCGGTTGAGATGCTTGAGGCCCTGTAGCGCGGCGGCCCCCTCCAGTGCCACCGGAACCGGATCGAGGGCCAGTGGTGCGGCCGGGACCGGCGGCAACACGCCGAAGGTGGCCGTCACGGTCAATTCGGGGTGCTCGGGACGACGATAACCGCGCGGCCCCGACCCGGCCGTGACGATCAGCTTGCACACGCCGGTCGCCCCCGCCTCGACCGCCTCGTCGAGCGAGGTGAGCACCCGCTCGCCGGATGGCTCGGGCAAGCCCAGCTTGACCAGCCCGAAGCGCAGCCGGGCAAGGTGATCGGCAAGCCGGACCACCCGTCCCTCGTGGGCGAACAGCGTCTCGAACAGGCCGTCGCCAAAGGCCAAGCCGCGATCGGTGACGGGCAACTCGACCTGATTCATCCGACCGGCACCCCGGCGACCAGGGCCGCCTCGCCACCCAGGGCATCGAGCACGCCGCGGGCCTTCTGGTAGGTCTCGTCGAGCTCGCGCGCCGGATCGGAGTCCGCCACGATGCCGCCGCCGGTGCGAAATTCACCCCGCCGGTCCGGGCTGAGAAACAGGCTTCGAATCAGGATATTGCTATCCATCTGGCCGTGATTGCTCAGATAGCCGAGGCTGCCGGTGTACGGCCCGCGTCCGGTTTGCTCGAGTTCGGCAAGGATTTCCATGCAGCGCACCTTCGGGCAGCCGGTGATCGTCCCGCCGGGGAAGCAGGCGGCCAGCGCAGCCAGAGGCGAGGTGCTTGCCGGCAACCGGCCGACGATATTCGAGACCAGGTGATGCACCTGGGCGTAGGACTCGACCACCATCAACTCGTCGACCCGCACCGAGCCGGGTTCACAGACGCGGCCGAGATCGTTGCGCTCGAGGTCGATGAGCATGACGTGCTCGGCGCGTTCCTTGG
Organism: Guyparkeria halophila; assembly: GCF_034479635.1. Lineage (NCBI taxonomy): Bacteria > Pseudomonadati > Pseudomonadota > Gammaproteobacteria > Chromatiales > Thioalkalibacteraceae > Guyparkeria > Guyparkeria halophila. The sequence goes on along the minus strand of NZ_CP140153.1, from coordinate 889,191 downwards.
GGTGGGCACGCAGTTGCTCGATCAGTTCCTGGTCACGCTCGGGGTCCGGGTCGCGCCGACGCGTACCGGCAATCGGGCGGGTCTCGGCATGCCCCTCGGCCACGCGCAGGAGCCGCTCCGGTGAGGAGCTGATGATCTCGCCCTCGGGCTGTCGGTACCAGGCGGCAAACGGCGCCGGGTTGCGGCGACAAAGCGATCCGTAGACCGCCCCCGAGGATACCCCAGGCGCGAGCCGAAAGCGCCAGGCGTGCGAGAGATTGGCCTGGAAGACATCGCCGGCGAACAGGTAATCACGGACCCGGGCCACCCGCTCGCGGTGAGGCGCACCCACTGGGGGGAGCAGTTCAGTCAGCTCGACCTCGCCACGATGCTGATCGCGGCCAGCGGTCTCCCCCGCCCGCACCCGCGCCGAGATCAGGGCCTTGGCCAGTTCCGCCCCTTGGACACTGCCGTCGTGGACCACGATGTCCTCGCCCGAATCATGATCCCGCACCAGGGCCGCCGGGTGATATTCGGCGATCGCGCGCGGAAAGCCGCTCTCGGCTCCGAGCGCGAATGGCGGCAGGTCGAGCGTGGGCTCGATTTCCGCGGCCATCTCGTAGGCAAGGAAGAAGCTCCAGCCGCCGAGAAAGGGAAACGTCCGCGGCAGGCCCTGCGCGGCCAGCCAATCGTCGGCGTCAAAGGCATCGTCCAGGGGCTGTCGGCGAGAAATGGCCTGCTGGAAGGCATCGAGAAATCGCGGCGCATCGGCTGACGGCGTGGCGGGGGCGGCCAGGCGCTCGTCGGCGGCGGAGAACAGGATCGACCAGCGGCTCAGGGGGCCGCCGGCCGTCACGCTCTCGAACAGGTGGCTGGCGCGCTGGCCGGCGGCCGTCAGCACCGCGGCGAGCGAGGCCAACGCCCTGGCTGGATCCGATTCGAGACGTTGGATGACGGGCTCGCTCACGGGCGATTCACGCGAAGGTCGGGTGACGGACGCAGCTCACTGGCGGCCGGTCCCGGCAGGACCGACGGGCGCCCGGTTGGCTCGAGCGTCGCCCCGCGTCCATCAGTCGATCGTTCGACCGAAGATCAGCGTGCCGTTGGTCCCGCCGAAGCCGAACGAGTTGGACATGGCCACCTCGAGGCCCTCGACGCGACGTGCCTCGTGGGGCACGAAATCGAGATCGCAATCCTCGGAGGGGTTGTCGAGGTTGATCGTCGGCGGCAGCACCTGATCGCGCAGGGCGAGCACCGAGAACACCGCTTCGATGGCACCGGCCGCACCGAGCAGGTGCCCGGTCATCGACTTCGTGGAACTGACCGGGCACTCGACCGGCGTATCGCCGTAGAGCTTCTTGATGGCCTGCACCTCGGTACCGTCACCGGCGGGCGTGGAGGTCCCGTGGGCGTTGATGTAGCCGAGGTCGCTCGGCTGAAGATCGGCATCCTTGAGCGCCGCTTTCATGCAGCGCTGCGCACCGTCGCCGTCGGCGGCCGGCAGGGTCATGTGATAGGCATCCGCACTCATGCCGAAGCCCTTTACCTCGCCATAGATATGCGCACCGCGAGCCTGGGCATGTTCCAGCGACTCGAGCACCACCACGCCGGCGCCCTCACCCAGCACGAACCCGTCGCGGTCACGATCCCAGGGACGCGAGGCCCGCTCGGGATCGTCGTTGCGAGTGGACAGGGCACGCGCCGAGGCAAAACCCGCCACACCGAGCGGTGAGACGGCGCCCTCGGTGCCCCCGGCGATCATCACGTCGGCATCACCGTAGGAAATCATGCGGGCGGCCTGGCCGATGCTGTGGGTGCCCGACGTGCAGGCAGTCACCGTGGCGAGGTTCGGACCACGGAAACCATAGCGGATCGAAAGCTGACCGGAGGCCATGTTGATGATCGCACCGGGAATGAAGAACGGCGAGACACGCCGCGGCCCCTGGTTTTCCAGGGTCAGCGTGTTGCGCTCGATGCCACCCAGTCCGCCGATGCCCGAACCGATGAACGTACCCACCCGGTCAAGATCGAGCGAGTCGCTGATCAGGTCCGCATCTTCGATCGCCTCGATGGAGGCGCTCATCGCGTAGTGGATGAACGGCTCCATCTTTTTCACGTCCTTGGCCGGGATGATCGTGGTCGGATCGAAATCCTTGACCGTGGCCGCAAACTTGACTGCCATCTTCTCGGTATCGAAACGATCGATGGGGGCCACACCCGACCGGCCGGCAAGAATGCCGTCCCATGAATCCTTGACGTTGTTCCCCAGCGGGGTCACCAGCCCAAGGCCGGTGATCACGACGCGACGTTTGCTCATGATGCTCTTTTCCAGTTGGTTAGGTGACGGCCGGGCGGGCTGCCGATCGGCTTGGCGATCCCCAGGAAGCCTCAGCCCGATCGCATCGGGCTGAGGCCCCTAGTAAAAAACCGCGATCGACCCCCCGAAAGGAAGACCGAAACACGGTTTTCAGGTCACAGGCCCGTGCAACAGCGCGGGGCCTGTGAAACGCACAAGGGCCCGATCAGGCGTCCTTGTGGTTGTTGACGTAGTCGATGGCCTGCTGAACGGTGGTGATTTTCTCGGCCTCTTCGTCCGGAATCTCGCACTCGAACTCTTCTTCCAGGGCCATGACCAACTCGACGGTATCGAGGGAATCCGCGCCGAGGTCGTCAACGAATGAAGCTTCGTTGGTAACTTCTTCTTCCTTGACGCCCAACTGCTCTACAACAATCTTCTTGACGCGTTCTTCAACGGTGCTCATTCGTATCGAACCTCTTCTGGTACAAACACTAATCAATTAAACATTTTGGCTCGGCAACTCCGGGCCAACACTGCCCGGCATTCTAGTGAAAACCGCCCGGCAGGCCAAATAAAAATGCGCCTAAGCGCTCAAACCCGCCAAGGCGGGTCTTACCCCATGTACATCCCGCCGTTGACGTGGATCGTCTGGCCGTTGATGTAACCGGCTTCCGGGGCGGCCAGGAAACGGACCGCCGAGGCGATCTCATCGGGCTGGCCCAACCGGCCATTGGGGATGTTGCCCAGCAGGGCATCCTTCTGCTTTTCCGGCAGGTCGCGGGTCATGTCGGTCTCGATAAAGCCCGGGGCAACCACGTTGACCGTCACGCCGCGCGGGCCGAGCTCACGCGCCAGCGACTTGGAAAAGCCCATGATGCCGGCCTTGGCCGCCGCGTAGTTCGTCTGCCCGGCATTGCCCATCGAACCGACCACCGAGGCGATCGAGATGATCCGCCCCCAGCGGGCCTTGGCCATCGAGCGCATGACCTTCTGCGACAGGCGAAAGACCGACGTGAGGTTGGTCTGGATGATCGCGTCCCAGTCGTCTTCCTTCATGCGCATCAGCAGCGTGTCACGGGTGATGCCGGCGTTGTTGACCAGCACGGCCACCGGCCCGAAGCGCGACTCGATCTCCTTGATCACCGCATCGACCTGCGCGCCATCGGTCACGTCCAGCGCCATGCCGGCACCCTTCTCGCCCAGACGCTCGTCGATGGCCGCCGCGCCCTTCTCCGAGGTGGCCGTCCCGATCACCGTCGCACCGGCGGCCACCAGGGCATCGGCGATGGCCGCACCGATGCCGCGCGATGCGCCGGTGACCAGGGCAACACGGCCCTCGAGGTTGGCGAATTGGCTTGCTTGTTCTGACATGAGGTCTTCCTCGTGGTGTTTCTTGATTCGGTAGCGCGCTTGCTCGAGGCCTGGCTTACTCGGTGCCGAGTGCCTTCTCCAGCGTGGCCTGGTCGAAGACCGCCTTGGCGCCCATGCGGCGATCGATCCGACGAGCCAGGCCGGTGAGCACCTTGCCGGGGCCGAACTCGACCTGGTCGCCGGCACCCATTGCCTGCATGGCCTGGACGCAGGCGACCCATTGCACTGGGCGGAACAATTGCTCGACCAGCGCGGTGGCAATGGCCTCGGGCTTCTCGTGGGTCAATGCATCCACGTTGTGAATGACGGGGATCTGCGGAGCACGAATGTCGACCTGCGCGATCTCGGCGCGCAGCTGTTCGCCGGCCTCGCGCATCAGCGAGGAATGCGACGGCACGCTTACCGGCAGCAGGACGAAACGCTTGGCACCCGCCTCGCCGGCGATCGCCTCAGCACGTTCGACGGCGGCCCGGTCGCCGGCAATCACCACCTGGCCCGGGGCATTGAAGTTCACCGCCTCGCAGACCTCTCCGTCGCGGGCCCGCTCACAAACCCCTCGCACGGCATCGTCTTCCAGGCCAAGGACGGCAGCCATGGCGCCCTGTCCCTCGGCCACGGCCGATTGCATCAGCTGGCCGCGGCGGGCGACCAGGGCAATCGCCGCCTCGAAATCGATGGCATCGGCGGCCACCAGCGCGGCGTATTCGCCCAGGCTGTGGCCGGCGAGTGCGGCCGGCATGGCCCCGTCGTTGTGACGCCAGATCTGCCAGGCCGCGACGTCGGCGGCCAGCATGGCCGGCTGGGTACGTTCCGTCTGGTTGAGCTGGGCCGGATCACCATCGGCGACCAGTGCCCAAAGGTCGTAACCGAGCACATCACTCGCACGATCGAAGACCGCCTGCGCAATATCCTCGTGTTCGCCCCAGCCGCTGGCCATGCCGATGGACTGGGAACCCTGCCCCGGAAACACCCCTGCAATCATGTTCATGCTCTCGCCGATTGAAAACGGCGGGATCGTACCACAGCCGCCCCGACGCTCTGGCACCGCACTCCCGACACCCAATGGGCATATGGGAAGAGTGGAAACCGGATCAAGGGTAGCCAGAGAGGCTGCTTTCTCGACGAGCGAAAGACGAGGCCGACGGCACACCCCTTCACGACCGGCCGCCTCACCAAGGCAACCGAACGGGCACTATCAAGATGCTGCGTCAGTTCAGGGTGAGATTCGTCTGGATCAGAGGTTGTTGAACAAGGACAGTTGCTGGATCTTGGCCATGCTCTGCTGCGTGGCCTGCAGCGTCAGGTAGTTCTCGTTGAGTCGCGTAATCGCCTCGGCGAGATCAGTGTCGCGGAGCTTGGAGATTGACTCCTTGTTGCTCAGGCTCCAGGCACTCTGGTCATCCTGGAGGCGCTCGAGCTTGTTGAGCTGGTTGCCCATTTCGCCCTGAGCGGTGATCACGCGGTCGAGCACGTCGTCGACCTCCCCCTGCAGCCCCCCGTAGGCGGCATCGTTACCCGTGCGCACGGCCGCCTCGAGGTCGTCGATCACCTGCATGGCGGAACGGTTGGAACCCGGTGCGGTATTGAAGATATCGCTGGCCACCCGGTTCACCGTGACCGAGTCGCTTTCGCTCACCTGCAAGTCGACTGGCTGGGCCGCACCCGCTAGCTGGTCGACCCCTGCCGCATCGTAGGGAACCTGTCCTGCCTGTGTCCCGGAGAACACGTACTCGCCGCGCTCATCCTTGGCATTGGCCTGTCCCGCAAGCGCGTCGCGCAACTCCGCCAACTGATCGGCCAACGCGGCGCGCGAGGTAGCATCATTGGCGCCATTGTTGGCCTGAATAGCGATGTCGCGAACCCGTTGGAGAATATCGGTACTCGCCGACAAACGCGTCTCCTGCGCCTCGATCTTGCCGGTTGCCATCTCGTTGCTACGCAGAAACTGGTCCACGCGCGCCTGCTGATTGGTCAACTGGCTGGCCTGGCCGAAAGCGACCGGATCGCGATCCGCGGTCCGCAGCTTCACACCCGTTGCAATGTCGGTCTGTGCCCGGATCATCTCGGACTGCTGTCGTTGGAGGCTCTGCACCCCCTGCTGGAACATCAATGACGTGGAAACGCGCATCGCTTTACCCTCGCCCCGGCCTTAGCCCAGAGCATTGAGAACGGACTGGAACAGGTTGCCCGAGATGGAAATCGTCCGGGCCAGCGCCTGGTACTGCTGCTGGTACTTGAGGAGGTTGGCCGCTTCCTCGTCCAGGTTGACCCCGGAGACCGACTGCTGCCGGGCCACAAGACTGTCGAGTGCCGACTGGGCCGACTCACCCTGCAGCTGAGCGGTCGCAGCCACCGATCCCGCATTGCTGACCGCCGAGGACAGCGCTCCGCCGATGGTCTGACCATCAAACGCATCGATCCCGTCTTGGCCGGGGCCACCCGAGGCGGTCTGACCAACCAGGCGCTGGTTCGCCAGTGCGGCCATCGCCTGGATCTGGGTATTGTCGCGCGTGCCCAGCGAACTGCCCGTACCGTCGTCACCGGCAGCGGCGACATCGCGTGGGTCGCTCAAGGAGGTCTCGATCCGCCCGGCGGCCCCGGCAGCCGGATCGATGTAGAGCACATCCCCCGACTGCGGCGTCCCGTTGAAGCTCAGGTCCATACCGGGCAGACCCGAGGTTGTGCCAGCGGGGCCGACGGTCGCCAGCGTCGTGCCCGGATCGTCCTGTGAGCGGATCTGCCAATTGGCACCATCGAAGCGCGCCTCATAGCGCGTGCCCTCGAGCAGCGTGGCATCGGTGATTGAGCCGGAGGCAGAACCGTCACCGTCGTTCCGGCTATCCACGGTCACATTCGGCTCGAAGGTACCAAGCGTGCTGAACAGCGGGTTACCGGCATTGCCGTCGAGGTCAAAGCCATTGGTCTGGATGGCATTGCTCTCCTGGGCCATCACCATCGCCGCCCGCCCCAGTTCGTTACGCAGCGGAGTGATCAGCTCGTTCTGGGTATCAATCATGCCGCCGATCTTGCCGCCGGTGACCCGCTCCGTGATGACTTTGTCGCCGATCTTGACGGTCAAACCGGAAGCGCCATTGATCGCCTGAAATTGGGTAGCGCTGTTGCCCGTCACCAGCGATTGGCCGGTGCCCACGGCCAGGTTCAGCGAACCGGCCCCGTCCTCGTTCACCCGAATATTGACCCGCTCGGCGATATCACGAACCAGTTGATCGCGCCGATCAAGCAGGTCGTTCGGCAAGGCGTTGGGATCGCGGCGGTAGGCTTTGCTGATCGTGTCGTTGAGGTTGGCGATCTCCTCAGCAAAAGTATTCACCTCACGCGAGATCGCGTTCGCCTCCATGCCGATGCGCGCATTCATGTCTGCCAGACGCCCGTCGAGCTGGTTGAAACGATCCGTCAGGGCCGAGGCCTGGTCGAGGTAGGCCTGGCGGGCTGTCGTGTCGGTGGGGTTCGCCGCCACGTCGCTCGCTGCATTGAAAAAGGCCTGCGTGCTCTGGGCGACACCAGTCTCGGTGTCCCCCAGCACACCGGTGATCTGGCTGGCAAACTCGTTCACGAATTGCAGCCGGCTGTTGTCGCTGGTGGCATCACGCAACTGGCTTTCGACGAATTGGTCGAAACGCCGAGTGATGGACTGCACCTGCGTGCCATTGCCCACGTAGCCGTTACCGACGAACTCCGGGGGGCGAGCGCTGAGGTTGACCACCTGGCGGGAATAGCCTTCGGTGTTCGCATTCGCGACGTTGTTGCCCGTGGTGGTCAGGGCACGCTGAACGGCGAGCAGACCACTGGTTGCGTTGCTGAGGATGTCCGCCATGGTGAGGCCTCTAAGGGAGTACTGCCGACCTTATCGGCAGAAGAAGGGAAAACTTGAGCACCGGCTCGACCGGATCACACCGCGTCCTTCATCGCCGGCGAATTCATGATCGATATCAGTTTGTCGGCGTACTTCGGGTCGGTGGCATAGCCGGCCTGCTGCAGTTCCCGGGCGAACTGCTCGGGATCGTCACGGGCTTCCAGGGCCTTGCCGTAGCGCGGGTTCTCCTGGATGAAACGGGCAAAATCGTTGAACGAGGCAGCCATCGAGTCGTACTCACGGAAGGCGGCCTGTCGACGCACCAGACTGCCGGACTCGAATTCCAGCGTGCCATGGACCTGGCGTTCACCGTTCCAGCTGCGATCCGCCTTGATGCCGAAGAAGTTATTGCTCGCCTGACCGCTGCCGTCATGCGGCACGTGCTTGCCCCAGCCGGTCTCCAGCGCCGACTGAGCCACCAGCACCTTGGGCGAAACGCCCAGCTTGTCGGCCGCCTCCCGAGCATGCGGGAGGATGGCTTCGACAAACTGCTCCGGCGATTCCCAGTAGGCCGGCTGTTTCTTGACGCCCGCCGCCTCGGATGAATCCAGCGCGGCCAACCGCTCTTTCGTCGGTCCCGGCTGCGCCAGTTTCTTGTCCTCCCCGGGGACGTCTTCGGTCTCCCGGTCCTTCTGCATCCAGGCATGCGGACGCAGGGTCCATTCGGAGGCATCGGGCAACGGGTAGGCACGTGGCGCCTGCTCGACCACGCCCCCTCCTTCCTTGACCTGCAGCGGGAAACCCTCCGATGGCCGCTCGCCGTCCATGGCGCCGGCCTGCTTGGACAACTGGCGCTCGATCATCTCTGCCAGGCCGATGCCGCCGGCGCGGCTGGAGAGTTTCTGCGCGATCTCCTGGTCGAACATGCCCTCGAAGGTCTTGGTCTGCTCACTGTTGAACAGACCATCGCGCGGCGTGGCTTCACGCATCGACTGCAGCATCATCTTGACGAACTGGGTCTCGAACTGGGAGGCGACCTGCTTGAGCGCCTGCCCCGGATCCTTACCCGCCTGCGAACGCAGTTGGTTGAGGCCCTGGAAATCGGTATACGAGTTGATTTGCGCCGGACTAACCATCACGTCACCTCAGATCACGATCAACTGGGCCTTGAGCGCCCCGGCGCTCTTGAGCGCCTGCAGGATGGCAACCAGGTCCGACGGCGAGGCACCGACCGCATTGATGGCCTGGACGATGTCGTTGAGCTTCACGCCCGGATCGAAGACGAAAGCGGGATTAACCGCTTCCTGCACGGTGACATCCGACTCCGGCGTGACGACCGTCTCGCCTTCACTGAAGGGCGCCGGCTGCGAGACGTTGAGGCTCTCGTCCACCGTGACTGTCAGGTTGCCGTGCGAGACAGCGGCCGCCTCGATCGTGACGTTCTGACCGATGACGACCGTCCCGCTGCGCGAGTTGACCACCACGCGGGCCGGGCCTTCACCCGGTTGGACCTGGACGTTCTCCAGCACCGACATGAAACCGACACGCTGGTCGGGCGAGTCAGGCGCGCGCACTTTGACCGTGCCGCCATCGACCGCCTGTGCCACGCCACCGCCGAGCGCATCGTTGATGGCCTTTTCCATGCGGCGCGCGGTGGTGAAGTCAGGCTCGCGGAGGTTGAGGAACACCGCCCCGGCACCACCCATCTTGGACGGGACGCTGCGCTCGACCGTCGCCCCGTTAGGCACACGCCCGGCCGTGGGAATGTTGACGGTCACGCGTGAGCCGTCACGCCCCGAGGCATCCAAGCCGCCGACGATCAGGCTGCCCTGGGCCACGGCATAGATGTTGTCGTCCGCGCCCTTCAGCGGCGTCATCAGGAGTTCGCCCCCACGCAGGCTGTCGGCGTTGCCGATCGAGGAGACCGTGACGTCGATCGTCTGACCCGGCTTGGCGAACGGTGGCAGGTTGGCGGTGACCATGACCGCCGCCACGTTGTTGAGCTGCACGTTGCCGCCATCAGGCGACAACCCCTGGCGCTCGAGCATGTTCTGGATGCTCTGGCGGGTGAACGGCACCTGGGTGGTCTGGTCGCCCGTGCCGGCCAGACCCACGACGATGCCGTAGCCGATCAACTGGTTGTCACGCACCCCGGCGAAGCTCGCCACATCCTTGATGCGCTCGGCCCCCGCCTGCGGGGCATAGGCGGCGGCCGCAGCGGCGAGCATCAGTGGCAACAGGCCGGCGAGAAAGGCTCGAATGTGTGTAGTGATATGCATGCGACCCACCATCAGAAGGGGAAGACCGGGCTGTTGAAGAAGCGCGCCAGCCAGCCCATGTTGTTCGATTCGTTGATCACGCCTTCGCCACCGTAGGCAATCTGCGCGTTGGCCACGCGGGTCGACATAATGGTGTTGTCGGCGGCGATGTCCTGCGGGCGGACCATCCCGGCCAGCTTGATGAACTCGCTGCCCTGATTGATGCCGATCCACTTCTGGCCGCGGATCACGAGATTGCCGTTGGAGAGCACGCGGGCGACAGTCACGGTGATCTGACCGTTGAGCGTATTTTGCTGGCTGCTCTCGCCGTCGCCGGCGAAGTCACGCTCGCCGCTGATCTGCGCGTTGAGCCGCTCGATCGCCGGGCCGGTCAACCCCAGGACGTTTGGCGGGGTAATCGCCGTTTCCTGGCTCTTGCCGGTGGAGGTCTGCGCGCTCTTGGAGGCCTGCATGCGCTCCTCGAGGATCACCGTCAAGATGTCGCCAACGCGATACGGCCGCGAGTCGGCGAACAGGTTGTCCACCTGCCCCGTCTGGAAGATCGCTCCGTTGCTCTGCACCGGGTTGTGCTCGGATGTCTCCGGCGGCAACGAGGGCTCGAATTGCGGGTCGGGCTTGATCGGCGGCTGACTGGCGCAACCGGCCAGCAGCAACACCCCGAGCCAGACCGGTGCCCGGAAAAGCGACTGGATTGACGATTTCATGACAGGCCTCCGTGGATCGGCGTCATCAGACGTTCTGGTTGAGGTACTGGAGCATGCCGTCGGTCGTCGAGATGGCCTTGGAATTCATCTCGTACGAACGCTGCGTTTCGATCATGCTGACCAGCTCCTCGACCACGTTGACGTTCGAGCTCTCCAGCGCGCCCTGCTGGATCGCGCCCAGGCCGTTGAGGCCTGGGGTGTCCAGCTGGGGCGCCCCACTGGCGCCAGACTCGACGAACAGGTTGTTGCCGATCGGCTGCAGGCCCGCCGGGTTGACGAAGTCCGCCAGCTGGATGTTGCCCAGCTGGACCGGCTGGGCCTGGCCGGCCAACTGCGCGCTGACCGTACCGTCCGAACCGATCGTGATCGATTGCGCCCCTTGTGGAACGTTGATCGCCGGCTGTACCGGCTGACCATTAGCCGTGACCAACTGGCCGTCGCTGTTGAGCGAGAAATCGCCGTCACGGGTGTAGGCGATGTTGCCGTCCGGCTGGAGCACCTGGAAGAAACCGCGGCCGTTGACGGCCATGTCCAGGGCGTTATCGGTCTGCTGAAGATTGCCTTGGGTGTGCTGCTTCTCCGTGGCCACCACGCGGACACCGGTGCCGACGTTGAGGCCCGTCGGCACCTCGTCCTGCTGGTTGTTCGCCGCGCCGACCTGCCGGTAGTTCTGGTAGATCAGATCCTCGAACACCGCCCGGTCACGCTTGAAACCGGTGGTATTGACGTTGGCGAGGTTGTTGGAAATCACCGACATGCGCGTCTGCTGCGCGTCCAGGCCGGTTTTTGCTGTCCAGAGTGCGGGTGTGGTCATGGTGTGTCTCCCCTAACTGAATTAACCGAGGCGCATCAGGCGGTCGGCGGCTTCGCCGTTCTCGTCTGCCGTGCGAATCATGCGGCTTTGTGTCTCGAACATGCGGCCGTACTCGATCATGTTGACCATGGCCTCGACGGCGTTGACGTTGCTGCCCTCGAGCACGCCGCTGGCTACCTGAACCGCGGCATCGGCCTGGGGTTCTTCAACGCCTGGGCGCAGGGAAAAGCGTCCATCCCCGCCCTTGGTCAGATCGGCCTGCGCCGGGTTGACCAGCCGGATGCGATCGACCATCGCCGGCGCGTTGGCGTCACCCCCTACCGGGATGATGCTGATGCTGCCGTCGGCATGGATGTCGATCTTCTCGGCCGGTGGGATCGCGATCGGGCCCTCGTTGCCCATCACCGGATCACCCTGCCCGGTCTGCAACTGGCCGTTGGCGGTCAGGTGCAGGTCCCCGCGGCGGGTGTACGCCACCCGCCCGTCCGGCGCCTCGACGGCAAGAAACCCGTCACCCTTGATAGCGACATCCAGATCCCGACCGGTGGTCATCAAGGGGCCAGCGGAGAAGTCCGCGCCCTTGCCCTGCGCCTCGGTATAGGCCCGCGAGGCCTGCCCCGGGCCGTAGACCGGCAGGGCGGCAAAGGCGTCGATATCGGCCTTGAAGCCCTGGGTGTTCACGTTCGCCAAATTATTGGCGTTGGTGGCCTGGGCCCGTAATGTCTGCGAGGCACCGCTCATGGCGATATAAGCCAGACGATCCATCACAACACCTCCACGATTCACGAATCACAACCGGGGAAAATGCCCCGTTACCCTGGGTAATGCAGGAGGTGTGCCAAGAGGAAATATTCAACGAAAGACGCGCCGATTTAGGCGCTTGCGGGCACGAAAAAGGCGGCCCGCAGGCCGCCTCATGGATCGGTCATTCGCTGGAGGGGATCAGCGGATGCCGATAATGGTGTCGCTCAGGGTCTTGTTGGCCTCGATCGCCCGCGAGTTGGCCTGGAAGTTCCGCTGTGCGGTGATCAGGCTGACCAACTCGGAAGTGAGGTCGACGTTGGACGTCTCCAATGCCCCACCCTGAATGGCACCAAAAGTACCGGTACCGGCTTCACCCGCCAGCGGCCCACCCGAGTCGATGGATTCAATCCACTGGTTGTCGCCCACCTGTTTCAGGCCTTGGGGGTTACGAAAGTCGACCAGGGCGACCTTGCCAAGCGGGATGGACTCGCCGTTGGTGTAGCTCGCACGAATCAGGCCGTCGGTGCCGACCGAGATGCCAGTCAGTTGACCGGTGGTGTTGCCGTCGGCTGACTGATCGGCAACATTGAACGGGCCATTGTATTGAGTCGAGTCGGTGCGAAACGTCATGTCGATACTCAGATCCCCAGCCCCAGTGCCCAAATTTGCACCGGTCTCGGTCACGGTCACCGGATTGGCACTGGCCGAGTCGAACGAACCATCTGTATTGAACGTAACCGTCTGCTGGGTCATGTCAGCCACCGGCTGATCATCGATCTGGTAGTAAACATCCCATTCGTTGGGATTGCCTGTTTTGACGAAATAACTCGTCAACGTGTGCGGATTACCCAAGGAATCATAAATCCGCTGCGAGTTTGCCTGGTTGTAAGAGTCCGGGTCATCAGGGTCGAACGTCGTCACCGGCGGGGTTGCTGCACCTGCGGGCAAGTTGAGCGACAAACTTCCCTCGGTGGTAGCCTGCGGGGCGCCGGCGGCTACCGGCAACTGGACTGGACTGGAGGTCGCCAATGAGGTCGATTGCAATGTCCCATTCTCGTTAACCGGAAGTGCCTTCAGGAACTCACCCGCCTGGTTCACCAGATAACCGTTCTTGTTCACGCCTAGCGCACCCGCACGGCTGAACACAGATTCGGAACTATCCAGTGAGGGCTGGAAGGCGAAAAAGCCCTGACCGGAAATCGCCAAGTCGAGCGAATTATCGGTGAACTCGAGGTTACCCTGCGAGAACTGCTGGGTGACCGCCTGGTTGATGACACCCTGGCCCACGGCCGTCTTGCTGTTGCCGAACGCGCTGACCGCATAGATATCGCCGAACTCGGCCCGCGACTTCTTGAAGCCGGTGGACTTGGCATTGGCAATGTTGTTGCTCGTCACGTTCAGGTCTTTCTGCGCGGCGTTCAGGCCGCTGATGGAGGTATTGAACGACATGCTGCGTCCTCCGGTTTAATTAATGATTTCAACGATATCCGACAGCTTGACCGACGACAAACCGTCGAGATTCAGCTCCGGCCCATTCTTGGTCACGCCCACACTGCTGATCACGGCCCCGACGTAGGTCTGGGGCGCCTGCCCCTTGCCGTCCACCGTCGCCGTGGCATTCACCTTGTAGTTGCCCTCGGGCGCCATGCGCCCGTCCTTCAGCCGTCCGTCCCAGGAAAAGGACGGTCGATCCGATCCGTTGACCGGCACGTCGATGGTCTTGACCACCTGTCCACTCGCATTGGTGATCTCGACGCTCATCTTCGAGGCGCCGGCGGGCACGTCGACCGCGCCCAGGATCCCAGAGGGTGCCGTGCTGCCATCCGCCTGCTGCATGTGATACATCTGGGCCGTATCGCCCTTGACCATGGCGGCCTTGCCGACCAGCGAGGAGGCCTGCATTACCTGGTTTGACTGCACCGACTCCTGGAACCCGGAGACGGTGTCGTTGAGCTGGGTAATGCCCTCGAGCGAGGAGAACTGGGCCATCTGCGCGACGAACTGGGTGTTGTCCATCGGCTTCATCGGATCCTGGTTCTGCATCTGCGTGGTCAGCAGTTTCAGGAAGTCCGTCTGGTCCAGGTTCTGCTTGTTCTCGCCCTTGTTCCCCTTCGAGGCAGCAAGCCCGAGGTCGGCGTAGATGTCGCTGTTAACGGAACTGGTCATGTCATACCCCTTGCCGGTTCCCGGCCTTCACATCAAGCCTTACTGGCCCTGGCCGAGCTGCAGCGTGCGCATGGCCAGCTGCTTGGTGGTGTCCATCACCTGGACATTGGTCTGGTAGGTCCGTGAGGCCGACAGCATGTTGACCATCTCCTCGACCGGATTGACGTTCGAGCTATAGACATAGCCGTTCTCGTCGGCCAGCGGATTGCCCGGGTCGTGCTTTGGGGCCGCCTGCGCCTGGGACTCGGTGATCCCGGCGACCTTCACGCCACGACCGCCATTGGCCTCGAGCACGGTCTGGAACACCGGCTGTCTTGCCTTGTAGGCCTCTTCCGGTGAGGAGGCATCCACGTTGGCATTCGCCAGGTTCGATGCGGTGGTGTTCAATCGGGTCGATTGCGCCGCCATCGCGGAGGACGAGATATTGAATACGTCGTACAAGCTCATGATTCACCTGCCTTGACTGGAAAGTGTAGGTCGCGGGGCGCCAAATCGGTCATCACTGGCCACTCAGGGCCTTCTTGATGCCGGCAACGCGACTGTTGAGGAACGAAAGCGTCGTCTGATAGCCCACGGCATCCTGGGTGAAGCCCACCCGCTCCTTGTCGAGATCGACGGTATTGCCGTCCAGCGCCGGCGCGTCCGGTACGGAAAAGCCCTCGCGGATCGACGAGGAGGCGCCGCCACCCATCTGGCGCGGGTCCTCGGTCATCAGGCGCCCGGCACTCCCGGCCGGCGAGGAGGACTTGCTCTGCAACGCCGTCTCCATCGCCTGGTCGAACGACATTACCCGCGCCTTGTAGCCCGGCGTGTCGGCATTGGCGATGTTCTCGGCGCGCAGCTTGAGGCTGCGTTCCTGAAGCATCAGGGCATCGTCGTGGATGCCAAGCAGGCGGTCATTGATGATCGACATGAAAAAACCCTCGACACAATGTCAGTGCCGAGGGCTTATGCGATAAGCGTGCCAGTTTTGAGAATCGAGCCGAAGGGACTCGTTTTTGGGGTGTCAGTCCTTGAGTCGGTAGGCGGTGCCACCGGTGGGTAATCGTTCAGGGGTAAAGCGGTCGGAGAGCTGGGTCAGTGACTCCGATGCGCCGAGGATCAGGTAGCCGCCGGGCACCAGCGTGTCGGCGATGCGGTCGATGATCTTAGCCTTGGTCTCGCGCGAGAAGTAGATCAGGACGTTGCGGCAGAAGACCAGGTCGTAGCGACGGGACTCGGGGCGCAACTCGAGCAGGTTACCGACGCGGAACTGCGTCCGGCGACTGATCTGGGGGGCGACCTTCCAGCCATTACCGGCCTTGACGAAATATTGACGCTTTCGCTCCGGCGATAGCCCACGCCCCAGGGAAAGATCATCGAAAACACCCTGGCGGGCCTTCTCGACCACTGCCTCGGAGATGTCGGTGCCGACGATCTCGAGATTGAACGGCACCCGCTGCTCCTCGGCAATGATGCTGATCGAAAACGCCTCCTGACCGGTGGAACAGGCCGCCGACCAGATCCGGTAGCTGGATTTCTTCGCCGCAACCGCCTCGGGGAAGAACTTCTTCTCCAGCGCCGCGAAGGGGTAACCGTCACGAAACCAGAGCGTCTCGTTGGTGGTCATGGCATCGACCACGTCGCGGGCAAGCAAGCGATCGCGACGCGACAGCAATGTCTCGATCAGCGCCTCCACCGAGGCGTGGCCCTTCGAACGGGCCACGCGCGACAATCGGGTTTCCACCAGGTACTGCTTGTCGCGACTCAGCAGGATACCGCTGTGCTGTTCCAGGAACGCGCAGAACCGGTCAAAGGTTTCGGCCTTCATGCCGCTCGTCAAGCCTCGTCCACGGCGTGGTGCACCTCGTGGCGGCGGAGCGCTTCACCCACAACCCGGGCCAGATCATCCGGATGAAACTTCGGGATAAAGCGATCGGCACCGACCTGCTTGACCATGCTTTCGTTGAACACGCCACTAAGGGAGGAATGCAGGATGACGTAGATGCCCTTGAGCTGCGAGTCCTGGCGGATAAGAGAAGTCAGCGTGTAACCATCCATCGTCGGCATCTCGATGTCCGAGACCACCATGGCCAGCCGCTCGAGTTGCTCGGGCTGCTTCTCCTTCCAGCGCCGGAGCGTGTCGATTGCCTCCTGGCCGTTCTTGGTGACCACCGACTTGAGATGCATCTGCTCGAGCGTTCTTTCCACCTGCTTGCGGGCAACCACCGAGTCGTCGACCACCAGCACCAGATCCGACCCCTTGGCGATCTCGCCGTATTCGCCGATCACGTCATCGGAGACCGTGTCGGCCACACCAACAACGCGCGCGAAGATCTGCTCGACGTCGATGATCTCGACCAGTTGCTTGTCGATACGGGCCACGGCCGTCAGGAAGTTGGAATTGTTGGTCCCACTCGGCGGGGTCAGCACTTCCTTCCAGGACAGGTTGACGATCCGATCGACGGAATGCACCAGGAACCCCTGCACGGCACGGTTGTACTCGGTGATGATGACGAAGGCGTTCTGCACCTGCTCGTCCGTCATGCGCCCCTTGCCGATCGCCTCCGACAGATCGATGACGGTGATCGTGTGCCCACGCACGTCGGCAATCCCGCGAATCGAGCTGTCCGAGTGCGGCACGTCAGTCAGCTTGGGACAACGAATCACCTCGCGGACCTTGAACACATTGATCCCGAAACGCTGATCGTTGCCCAGGCCGAACACCAGCAACTCCAGTCGGTTGCGACCGGCGAGCTGGGTACGGGAATCGACTGATGACATCACGTTGCTTTTCACGGCTAGTCCTGTCCTGGTGACGCAGAAAGTGGCGGGGAGTCTTGGTTAATCAGACGTCGTATCGGCCCGGTCGGCGCAATCTTTAGCCTCGCAGCCAACCTCATCGGCCTGGGTGAATCGGTTTGGCTGAATCGGCCTCGCTGACCCGACTCATCCAGGTCAACGGCCCCGCAACGACATCGTACCGGCATGGTAGCGCAGTCACCGGAGGGTTGCGCTCACACCGCCACATCGTCCGCGCGAAGACCGGCCGCCCCAAGGAATGGCATAGTAAGTGCTTTAAAACGCGGTGCAAGCAACCCGAGATCAAGATTACATCCCCATGAGTCATTCCCGCGTCACCGCCAAACCGAAAGACACGCTGACCGGCAAGGCCTTGCTGCGTTCGATAGTGGTTCTGGCCGGCTGGTTGTTGGCACCGGCCTTGGCGCTGGCCGAATCGGGCAACGCCCCTGAGACCGTCCAGATTCAGGTCAGCCAGGCCATGGAGGCATTTCTTGACGCGCAGGGTGGCGGCAACGATCACCTCACGCTCAGAGCCGGGCGCCTCGACCCCCGATTACGCCTGGGGGTTTGCGACCAGGCACTGGAAATTAACGAGGGCCGCCCACTCAACCTCAATCGCGGCCGTCAAACGGTGAAGGTCAGTTGTCATGGCAACTCGCCGTGGCGCATCTACGTCCCGGTCGAACTCACCCGGCGTCAGCACGCGGTGGTTGCCGCCCGCCCGCTGGCCGCCGGTGACGTCCTCGGTCTCGAGGATCTCGATCTGGCCACCGTGGATGCCAACCGCGCCCGCCGTCAGTACTACACCGATCCGGCGGAACTTGTCGGCATGATGGCGACTCAACCCCTACAGTCGGGTCAATTGGTAACCGCACACAACCTGGGGATCAACGCGGTGGTCGAGCGCGGCGACCTCGTCTCCATCCAGGTCGGCCACGGCGGATTCGTGGTCGGCTCAACCGGCGAGGTCCAGGGCCGCGCCGGCGTGGGCCAGCGGGTCAAGGTGAAGAACACCGGCTCCGGCAAGGTAATTGAAGCGGTCGTCATCGACAGTCGCACGGTCGAGGCGATCGGCCGTTAAGCTAGTGACAAAACAGCGACGATGCGTGCCGGTTTCCAAAAGTATTTCAGTCGGCGCTAAAGTTTTACGGCAACCGGCCGATGTTCAAGGGCGACGGGACATTTTGAGTTAACCTAGACGCCTGCCAGCCGGGCCCGTGCCACGGCGCGGACACATTGTCCGAGACAGGAAGGATCAAGCACCATGGCAAACGAAATCAACGGCTTCGGCCCGCGCAATCTGGGCCCGAACTCCTCGCTGGACTCGTCCCGCAGTCGGACCGAGGCCAAGGGCGAGAGCCAACAGGCAACCGGCAGCGCGACGACGGGCATCAAGGAGGATGACGCCGTGACGCTCTCCAGCGGGGCTTCCCAGCTCCAGGAAATGGGCCAGGCGCTGGCCGAGTCCGCCCCATTCGATCAGGCCAAGGTCGATCTCATCAAGGATCTGATCAGCCAGGGCGAGTACCAGATCGACTCCGGCCGCATCGCCGAGAAGCTGCGCCAGTTCGAGACGCTGTAATCTCCTTGACGAGCAGGGCGCGGGCAAAGCCCGGCACAAGACACCCCGGCGGGATGACCCGACCGGGGTGCTTCTATTGGGCGCCAGCAATTCGTATGCTCACGCTGACACCCGGCATTCGTGAACATCAAGCAGGAACGCCAAGCAGGCAACCAACATGACCCAGTTCGATACCAGCGCCCCCGCCGATCAATCCCCCTCGCCCACCGACTGGCTGGCCGGCATGCTCGAGCCGGCACGGGCGCTGCTCGAGGACCATCAGGCGCTCGCCGCCCTGCTGCGACGCCAGGAAACCCCGTCGCTCGACGAGTTCGACGAGGTGTTCCGGCAGATCCGCGAACACAACCAGGCACTGGCCGCGGCCGAGCAGGCTCGACTGGACTGGTTGACGTCCGTGGGTGAGGCCGACACCGAAACGGCACTGGAACGCGAGAACGCATCCGCGCGAGCTACCTGGGATGAACTGAAAAGCACCGCCCGCCGATTCCGTGATCTCTCGGAGACCAACCTGATGGCCCTACGGCGCATCGATCATTTCCTCGGCGAGCGGATCGACTTCTTGATCCAGCGCGACGAGCCGGCCGGCTCGCTCTACACCGCCGGCGGCACCGAGCACAACGCCGGCAGTCGCGGGCGGACGCTGGGCGACGCCTGAGGCCTCAAACCCGCCGTTCAAGCAATACCGAGCGGCTCTCCCCTGCCCGCGTCTCGCGGCTCACGACAAACCCACCCGGAAGCCTGAGGGACTCGAGCGCCGCCCCCTCGACAAACACCCGCGCATCCTCGGCCAGCCAGGGTGCCTCGACCAGGGCATCCAGCGCGCCTTGCAACAAATCGGGTTGACGGAACGGCGGGTCGAGAAAGACCAGATCGATCGGCCCATCCAGCGTCTCGGGCACCGCAGACAACCAATGGCGGGCATTCATGGCCCAAACCGAGGACCGTTCCGGCGAGGCATCCAGGCGAGCCAGATTCTCCTCCAGCGCCCTGGCCACCCGCGTCGAACGCTCGACGAACCCCACCCACGCGGCCCCGCGTGAAAGCGCTTCCATACCCAGCACGCCGCTGCCGGCAAACAGATCGAGCACCCGCCACCCCGGCAGGCCCTGCCCCAGCCAGTTGAACAAGGTCTCGCGTACACGATCAGGTGTCGGGCGGAGATCACGCGCCGACGGGAAGCGCAGGCGCCTCGAGCGCCACTCCCCGCCGATGATGCGCACCTGCTCGCCACGCGCCGGGCCGCGCCCCTTCGGTGTGCTGGGCATGAAGACTCTCCTTGCCGATCGCTATGGGTAATGAGCCAACGGTAGGCGGACACCGCCGTTGGGCAATGGCTGCATGATAAACTCCGTCGGCGCCATGCGGGGCACCGCTGCGCCCTGCCAACCATCGGCCGCGAACCCAGGTACCATCGATTTCATGTTCGGATTTCTCAGACGCAAGAAGCGCAAGAACGAAGCCGCCGAGGTCCACGACGACACCCCGCAGGACCTCAACGCGGCCGGTTCCGGCGGCGATGACACAGCGACTCCCGCCGAACCGATAGCCGAAAACGATCAACCAGCCCCATCGCCCGCTGCATCGGCCCTCCAAACCGACCGACCGGCCGAGTCCGCCGACGCTGGCGCACCGACCGCCACGCCGGCTCGGGATGACGACGCCGGGCGTCAGGAAACCGACACCGAGTCGCCATCCCCCGACAAAGCGCCTGCCGTAGCAGCGCCCAAGCCCGAACAATCCGGCTCGCTGTTCAGTCGACTGGCCAAAACCCGGTCGGGACTGACCGAGGGGCTGGGCGACCTGTTCCTCGGCAAGAAACAGATCGACGACGACCTGATCGAGGAACTGGAAACGCGCCTGATCATGGCCGACGTCGGTCAGGCAACCACCGCGGCCCTGATCGACGAATTGACCGACGAGGTCAGCCGCAAGCACGTCAACGACCCCGAGCATCTGTTCGAGACCCTCTACCGCCTGATGGTCGAGCGTCTTGAGGCGGTGCAGCCAACCGAGCCGCCGGCCCGTCGGCAGTCGGGGCGACCGCACGTGATGGTGGTCTGTGGCATCAATGGCGGTGGGAAGACCACCAGCATCGGCAAGCTCGCGCATCGCTTCAAGGCCGGGGGCCGCGACGTGACACTGGCGGCCGCCGATACCTTCCGCGCGGCGGCCGTCGAACAGCTGATCAGCTGGGGCGAGCGCAACGACGTGCGCGTGATCGGCGAACCGGGCCGCGGCGACCCGGCATCGGTCGCCTTCGACGCCGTGAGCTCGGCCAAGGCCCGCAACAGCGACCTGCTGATCGTCGACACCGCCGGACGGCTGCACACGCAATCCGGCCTGATGGACGAACTCGGCAAGCTGATCCGCGTGATCTCCAAGGCCGAACCCGAGGCACCCGACGAGGTGCTGCTGGTGATCGATGCCAGCATCGGCCAGAACGCACTCGTCCAGGCCCGGCAGTTCAACCAGGCGGTGAAGCTCACTGGCCTGATCGTCACCAAGCTCGACGGCACGGCCAAGGGCGGCATTGTCTTTGCCATCGCCGACGAACTCGGCCTGCCGATTCATTTCATCGGCGTGGGCGAGAAGGCCGAGGACCTGCGCCCATTCGAGCCGCGCGCCTTCGTCGACGCCCTGCTCGACCGTCAACCGGACTGAGGCACGAATGCATCGGAAACCGTCATGAGCAAGTTCGAGTGCCGGATTCGAGAACAAGATTCGAGGGCAAGGAGCCGCGCCGTGAGCGAAGAGACACATCCAGTCGATAGGCGAATGCAGACCAGCCATGGCTGGCTTGCGTCACACGCGCTGCGCACCTTCCGCCTTGCCCCTTGCAAAGCCAATGACCTTTCCGGACGTGGGCGAAGCCTGCGCTCGCGAGGGGCCAGGAAGGCCCGAGACGGGCACGCGACGCCGCCATCGAACGGCGCAACCGGTTTTCGAGGTGCCCGCCACCATGATTGAGTTCGCCAATGTCTCCCGCCGCTACGCCAACGGGCAATTCGGTCTGCAGGACATCAACTTCCGCCTGCCCACCGGCCGAATGGCATTCCTTACCGGCCACTCCGGGGCCGGCAAGTCGACGCTGTTGCGCCTGATCCCGGCGCTCGACCGCCCCACCTCGGGCAAGGTGCTGATCGGCGGCTACGATCTCAACAAGATGGGCCGACACCAGTACCCCAAGCTGCGTCGGCAAATCGGCGTGGTTTTCCAAGACCACCACCTGCTGACCGACCGGCTCGTGTTCGACAACGTCGCCCTGCCCTTGCAGGTCTCCGGCTATCTGCCCGGTGATGTCCGGCGGCGCGTGGATGCCGCGCTCGACAAGGTCGGCTTGCTGGGCCGTCAGCGTGCCCGTATCGAGGAGCTCTCCGGCGGCGAACAGCAACGGGTCAACATCGCCCGCGCGCTGGTCAACCGACCGCGGATCCTGCTGGCCGACGAACCCACGGGTAACCTCGACCCCGACCTGTCGCGCGACATCTTCGACCGCTTCTTCGAATTCCACGCCGTCGGGGTGACCGTGTTGATTGCCAGTCACGACGTCGAGCTCCTCAAGCAATACCCGGTGCCGCGCATCGCCCTTAACGAGGGGCGCATCAGCGCATTCGAGGAGGCCGACTCATGAGTGCCACGGCAACCAACGACGCTCGCGGCAACAGCGAGAAGAGCCGGCGACCGCTTGCAGCCTGGCGGCGTCACCATCGCCAGTGCCTGCGCGGGGCCTTTGCGCGACTGATCCGACGCCCGGTCGGTGCCTGGGCCACCATCCTGGTGCTGGGAGTCGTGCTCAGCCTGCCCGCGCTGGTGATGACCCTCGGCCACCAAGTCGAGCGGCTGGGCGCCATCTGGATGAGCGACGCCGCCCGCATGGACATCTACCTGGCCACCGATGCCGACGAGACCGCACGCCAGACACTGCGCGACTGGCTCGACCGACAGGCGACCGTGGCCGAGCAACGCGTCATCCCGCCCGAGGAGGGTCTGGAGGCGCTGACCGAGCGACTGCACATCGATGGCCTGGAGGCACTCGAGTCCAACCCGCTGCCGTGGGTGATCGAACTGACCCTGAGCGACGCGCGCCCCGACACCCGTCTGGCACTGGCCGAGAGTCTGCGCGAACAGCCAGCCGTGGCCGAATTTTCCTCCGGGGACGACTGGATCCAGCGCCTCGAGCAGATCCGCGCCTTCTTCGACGAACTGGGCTGGTGGCTCCTGATCCTGCTGGGCATGACCGTGGTGTTCGTCGTCGGCAACACCCTGAGGCTCGAACTGCACGAGCGCCGCCGCGAGATCGCACTGATCGCGCTGATCGGCGGCACGGAACGCTACATGCTGCGCCCGCTGCTCTACGACGGCACGCTGAGCGGCCTGCTCGGCGGATTGGTGGCCAGCGGGCTGGTCGGCCTGGCCCTGTCGGTCACCTCGGGTCCGATCGAGCGCTTCGCCGCGTCCTACGGCGCGGCCATCTCGCCCCAGCTCGACCCGGCGCTGGTCCTGCTCCTGATGACCGCCGGCGCCCTGCTTGGCTGGCTGTCGGCCCAGGTCATCGGACGGTTCTATATCGGCCGGCTGAGCACGCCATGATTTTTATCGATGGGTGGATTAGTCTCACCGTTCTGACCCGCGGTCCGTGGAACTTGCCCCGCGTTTAGCACTCTCACATCGCGAGTGCTAACATATGAGGCTACGACACGATTGGGATACTTGCGAGGCGAGAGAATGCACACAGCAGGCAGCCAGATGACAGACAACAAATCGCGGGACATCAACCCGTCCGCCGGCATGACCATGCCGGTGATCGGCGATTCGTTGTCGCAATACCTCAACGAAGTGCGTCGTCTACCCGTCATCTCCGTCGAGGAAGAACAGGCGCTGGGCCATCGACTGAAGGAAACCGGTGATATCGAGGCGGCACAGAAGCTCGTGCTCGGTCACCTGCGGTTCGTCGTGCATGTCGCGCGAGGCTACCGGGGCTACGGCCTGCCGCTGGCCGATCTGATCCAGGAAGGCAACATCGGCCTGATGAAGGCGGTCAAGCGCTTCGATCCGGACCAGAAGGTCCGCCTGGTGACGTTCGCGGTGCACTGGATCCGCGCCGAGATCCACGAGTACATTCTCAAGAACTGGCGGATCGTCAAGGTGGCAACCACCAAGGCGCAGCGCAAGCTGTTCTTCAAGATGCGCCAGATGAAGAATTCCATCGGCTGGCTGAGCAAGTCACAAGCCGAGGCGATGGCCGAGGAGCTCGACGTGCCCGAGCGCGAGGTCATGACCATGGAGGCCCGGCTCTACGGGCGTGACATGGGTCTCGACACCCCGGCGTACGACGGTTCGGAGGATGGCGAGGGCCCGTCCTACGAGCAGATCATGGTCGACCAGGACGCGCCTTCGGTCGAGGACATCGCCTCGCAGCGCGACGACGACGATCGGGTCGAGGCGATGACCGCCGCCCTTTCGACGCTCGATGAGCGCAGCCGCGACATCCTTTCCCGTCGCTGGCTGGACGAGCCCAAGGCTACCCTGCAGACGCTGGCCGACGAGTACGGCGTGTCGGCGGAGCGCATCCGCCAGATTGAGACGGCAGCACTCAAGAAGCTGCGCACCGCGCTGCCCCAGCCGGCCTGATCTCGACCCGGTTCCATACGGGAAAACAAAAAAGCCACCGCGGATGCGGTGGCTTTTTTCGTTGCTGACCGGGCGCCTCGAATGCGCGGGTGATCAGCCGAAGAAGATGACGCTCAGGAAGCTCAGCCAGGAAAACACGATCAGGCCGACGATGAACGTGAACGCGAAGTTGTCGAAGTTGAAGAAGTCTTTCATGTCTGGTTCCTCCCGTTGATGGTCGTATCGTAAACCAGCCCCCCGGCAATGTCACTAGTTGGGTCGGGGTTATTCGCCACCCGCGCGCGGTGACTTTCCCCCCGCCTCGTGACGCGCTCGGCCAGCGCTTTCGGCGTCGGGCGCGTCCGCGCCTTGCGTCTCCTGATTGGTCGGGATCTTGGGGTCGTCATCGTCCATGAGAATACGGTGTGCCGGACCTTCCAGGTCCTCGTACTGATTGTTCCGGATCGCCCAGAACGCGGCCCAGACCAGGCCCGCGACCACCAGCATGCTCAACGGCACGAACAGAAACAGGACTTCCATCACGTTGCTCCATCAGGGTGTGGTTGCGATTGCACCGATCTCGGTTGCCGAGCGACAAGAAGGCCCGCACGTGGCGGGCCTTCGGTTTCGGCCCCGCGGGGCCGGCAATTGTCACCCGCCGTCAGCGGGGTTTCAAATCGCGATCCCGGGCAGGCGATCAGGCGACCTGGGCCTGACCTTTGGCCGCGCGCAGGGCCGCGATCCGCTCGTCCAGCGGCGGGTGCGACATGAACAGCCGGCCGAACTTGCCGCCGCGACCGAAGATGCCGAAGGCCTGCATCTGGGCCGGCATGTCCGACGGTCGATCATAGTTGAGCTTCAGACGCTCGAGTGCGGCGATCATCTTCTCGCGACCGGCCAGACGGGCGCCGGCGTCGTCGGCGCGGAACTCCCGCTGACGGGAGAACCACATGACGATGGTGCTCGCCAGGATGCCGAAGATGATTTCGGCCACGATCGTGGTGACGAAAAAGCCGATGCCCGGCCCCTCTTCGTTCTTGAAGATCATGCGATCGACGAAGAAACCCACGATGCGGGCGAAGAAGATCACGAAGGTGTTCACCACCCCCTGAATCAACGTCAGGGTAATCATGTCGCCGTTGGCAATGTGGCCCACCTCGTGACCCAGGACGGCCTCGGCCTCGTCACGGGTCATGTTGGAAAGCAGCCCCGTGGAGACGGCGACCAGCGCCTTGTTGCGGCTTGCGCCGGTGGCAAAGGCGTTGATCTCGGGCGAGTCGTAGATGGCCACCTCGGGCATGCCGATGCCGGCCTCGCGGGCCTGGCGCTGGACGGTCTCGACCAGCCAGCGCTCGCCCTCGGAGCTCGGCTGCTCGATCACCTGCGCGCCGACGCTCTTCTTGGCGATCCACTTGGACATCAACAGCGAGATCAGTGAGCCGCCGAAGCCGAACACCGCAGCCAGCACCAGCGTGGACGTCAGGTTGATGGTACCCGCCTGGTAATCCATCGTCCGGCCGAGACCGAAGACGCTGGAAATCACGAACCAGACGATCATCAGTACGACGATCACGGCCAGGTTAGTCAGCAGGAACAAGCCGATGCGTTTCATCTCTACCTCAGGTATGAGTGGTTGGTCGTCAGCGGGTGGACTCGACGTCCACGCGCCGGGGCCGAACGCCGTCGCGGCGCCCGATGAAGCCTACCCCAATCTGGGGTGCGGTGGTGGGTTTTTCAAGCGGCTTTCGCAACGCGGGGCTATCGGTTAGGAAAACTCAGCAGGCCTCGCCACGCCGGCCGGGAGACAGCCGCAAGATCACTCAACCGCTGGCCGAGGCCGCAGCCAGGGCATCGACACGGGTCAGCCCCCGCGGCAGGCTGCGTCCGCGTGCGGCCCGCTTGCCGCGATACAGGGCCAGATCGGCCGGCTTGATGGTCATGGTGCGCGCCCCGGCGGTCACGCGCAGGCCATCGTCCTCGCCCAATGCGGCCACGGCGACGATCTCCGCCCCGGCCTTCAGCGCCACCAGCTTGTTGCCCTTGCCCTTGGCCAGCACCGGCAGCTCGTCGGCATCCACCACCAGCACGTGACCATCGCTGGTGGCCACGGCGAGGTAGGCAAACCCCTTGCCCGGCAGTGCCGGCTGCCCGGGGACGGCGCCCTTGGGCAGGGAGAAGACCTTCTTGCCGGCGCGCTGGCGCCCCACCAGGTCGCCAACCGAGGTAACAAAACCGAACCCGGCCGGCGACCAGAGGACCACGCGCTGCTCGGGCTCGCCCATCGCCAGCGCGGTGAAGCACGCCCCGGAGGGCGGCGTGACCCGGCCGGTCACCGGCTCGCCCTGCCCCCGCGCCGACGGCAGGGTGTGGGTGGCCAGGGTGTAGGCGCGGCCGGTGTCGTCGAAGACCACCGTCGGCTGGGTCGAACGCCCGGCGATATGCGCCTGGTAGCCATCCCCCGCTTTGTAGGACAGTGACTCGGGATCCACGTCATGGCCCTTGGCCGCCCGGATCCAGCCATTGTGGCTCAGCACCACGGTCACCGGCTCGGCGGTCATCAGGCGGGTCTCGTCGAGCGGCTGGGCCGATTCGCGCGTGACCAGCCGCGAGCGGCGCACATCGCCGTACTCCTTGGCATCACTGACCAGCTCGTCGCGCATCAGGCCCCGCAGCGCTTGCTTGTCGGCCAACAGCGTGCGGATACCCTCGGCCTCCTCGGCCAGCTCGGCCTGCTCCTTTTTGACCGCGATCTCCTCGATCTTGGCCAGTTGGCGCAGTCGGATCTCGAGAATCGAGTCGGCCTGCAGCTCGGTCAGCTCGAAACGGGCGATCAGCTCGGCCTTGGGGTCCTCGGCCTCGCGGATGATCGCGATCACCTCGTCGATATTGAGGAACGCGATCAGCAGGCCGGCGAGAATCTCGAGGCGGCGCTCGATCTTGGCCAACCGCCACTCGAGCCGGCGGCGCAGCGTGGCCTGACGGAAGGCGAGCCATTCGGTCAGCATGTCGCGGAGATTGAGCACCTGCGGCCGCCCGTCGGCGGTGATCACGTTCATGTTGATCCGGTAGCTCTTCTCCAGATCGGTGGTCGCGAACAGGTGCGCCATCAGCGCCTCGATGTCGACCTGGCGGCTGCGCGGCACGATCACCAGCCGCGTGGGCGATTCGTGATCCGACTCGTCGCGCAGGTCGGTGACCAGCGGCAGCTTCTTGGCGTGCATCTGGCCGGCGATCTGCTCGAGGATCTTCGAACCGGAGACCTGAAACGGCAACGCGGTGACCACGATCTGGCCCGACTCGAGCTCGTAACGGGCCCGCTGGCGCACGTTGCCGGTGCCCGTCTCGTACATCCGGCGGATGTCCTCGGGCGGCGTGATGATCTCGCCCTCGGTGGGAAAGTCCGGTCCCTTCACGTGCTTGCACAGCGCCGCGACGTCGGCCTCGGGATTCTCGATCAGCGCCACGCAGGCGTTGACCACCTCCTTGAGGTTGTGCGGCGGGATGTCGGTCGACAGGCCCACGGCAATGCCGGTCGAGCCGTTCAGCAGCACGTTGGGCAGGCGCGCGGGCAGCAGCGATGGCTCGGTAAGCGTGCCGTCGAAGTTGTCGACCCAGTCGACCGTGCCCTGGTCGGCCTCGGCCAGCAGCGTCTGGGCATAGCGGGTCAGGCGCGACTCGGTGTAGCGCATCGCGGCAAACGACTTGGGGTCGTCCGGCGAACCGAAGTTGCCCTGCCCGTCGATCAGCGGGTAGCGATACGAGAACGGCTGGGCCATCAGCACCATGGCCTCGTAGCAGGCCGAGTCACCGTGGGGGTGGTACTTGCCGAGCACGTCGCCCACGGTGCGCGCGGACTTCTTGTGCTTGGCCAGGGCCGAGAGCCCCAGCTCGCTCATGGCGTAGACGATGCGCCGTTGCACGGGCTTGAGGCCATCGGCGACGTGCGGCAGGGCCCGGTCGAGGATGACGTACATGGCGTAGTTGAGGTACGCCTTTTCCGTGAAGGCGCCGATCGACTGGCGCTCGAATTCGTTGCTGCTTGAATCTTCGAACATGCGAGTCCCTTGTATGCCTCGTAAAGGAAGGTCTGCCCGTCAGCCGGTCCCCCGGCGGACACGAGGGGTCGCCCGATACAATGCCACCACCCCGGCGATCGAGAACAGGGCCGGTGGCAGAATCGTACTGAGAATCGGGGAAATATCGTAGGCCGGCGCCAGCGCCGAGACGATCTGGGTGAGCGTCATGTAGGCCACGCCCAGCAGAATGGCGATGAACAGCCAGCGCCCGGCCGAGCCGCCCCGCTGGGCGACGAAGACGAACGGCAGGGTCACCAGCAGCATCGCGAGCACCGAGATCGGCTGGACCACCCGCGACCACATCGCCGTGGCATAGACCGAGGCATCCAGCTGGTTACGCTCGAGGTAGGCGACATACTCGGACAGTTGCGCGACGTTCATGTAGCGCGGGTTGAGCGCGGCGATCTCGAGCACCTCGCGGTCGAACAGGCGCATCTCGTCCTCGCCAAGCCGCTCGACGGCCACCGGCTCGGCGGGCGTCTCGATCGACAGCCGCGTGTCGACCACCTCCTCGAGCCGCCAGCGATCCCCACCCAGGCTTTCGGCGCGCGTCGCCTCGAGCACCCGTCGTGGTCGGCCGTCTGCGCCCAACTCGAACACCCGCAAGCCCAGCAGCTGGCCGTCGACCAACGCCCGCTCGACGTTCACGATCCGGTCGCCCTCGCGCAGCCAGAAGCCGCTGGCGAGATCCGTGCTGACCTGCTTTTCCGTGGCCGCCGCGCGCATTTGATTGGCCGCCGCCTGCCCCCAGGCGCCGATGGTCTCGCCCATCACGGTCCCCAGGGCCGCGAGAATGACCCCCGCGATCAGCACCGGGCGGGCCAGGCGCAGTAACGACATGCCTGTCGCCCGCATCACGGTCAGTTCGGAGTGGGCCGCCAGCGCGCCGAGGCTCAGCAGCCCGCCGACCAGCACCGTGACCGGAAAGAGCTCGTAGAGATAGCCCGGCGTGCTCATCACCACGAACCGCATCGCCTGGAAGGTGGTGTAGCCCGGACCGATCTTGCTGAACTCGTCGATCATGCCGAACACCAGGATCAGCACGCCGAAGGCCGCCGAGGCCGCCAGCCCGCCGGTCACCACACTGCGAATCAGATAGCGATCAAGCGTATTCACGGCGTCCCTTCCACAGGCTGCGCAATCGCCCCCAGCCGCCTCGCGCCGACCAGAACAGCGCCCCCCACAGCAGCAGGAACCCGCCGTGCGCCAGGGCGACGGCCCCGACCAAGCCATAATGGTTGGCCTCGATACCATCGGAGACCAACGGCACGACATTGAAGTACAGGGCGTAGAGCAGGAACGCCCAGAACAGGCGCCCGTAACGCCCGCTACGCGGCGGCGCCTGAGCCAGCGGGATGGCAATCAGCACCAGCACCAGGGCGATGATGCCCTGCGAGAGGCGTTCGAACAGTTCGGCATGATCGTTGGGGTTGCCGGAGAGCCAAAGCTCGCCGGAAGAGCGCACGCTGGCCTCGCCGCCATCGGCATCCGACTGCCCTGGCAGGCGGACCAGGTGGCGATCGTAGTCGAGCCGGTTCCAGTCGGCCGTACCGACGGTCCCGCCGATGCGCCGACCGTCCTCGAGCGCGATGTAGCGCTGCCCGTCCTCCTCGACCATCACGCCCATCGGCGCGCTCTCGACCGCGATCGAGCCATCCTCGGCGCGGTCGAACAGGAAGATGCGCTGGTAGCCACCGTTCTCGGACGAGCCCACGTAGGCCACCAGCCGGCCCTCGTTGGCCTCGATGAAACGGCCGACCGGGACCTGCTGACCGATGTAATCCGACTGTGCGCCCTCGACCATGCGATCCCGCGCCTGCTCGGCCATCGGCCAGCCGAACAGCGCGATCCAGCCGGCCAGCAGCGCCAGCGGTATGCCCAACGGCAGCAACGCTCCCGTGATGCGCCACAGGCCGAAACCGCTCGAGCGCATGATCGTCTGCTCGCTGTCGCGATTGAGTCGCCCGAGCGCGAACATCAGGCCGATGAACGTCGCCACCGGGATGACGTACATCAGCATCTTGACCAGGTTGAAGCCCAGCAGATTGGGCACCAGCGCGGCCGGCAGGGTGCCCTCGGCGGCCAGCGACAGCGCCCGGGCCAGCAGATTGGTGGCCATGATCAGCATCAGCACGGTGGTCACCGCACCGATGGAGATCAGCGCCTCGCGACGCAGGTAACCGCCGAGCCGCACGCCGTCAGTCGGCCAGATTGCGGGCGATCAGCCCGTAGCGCAGCCGATCGCCGAAGCCTTGCGCACCGTCAGGCAGGCGCAGGCGTACCTGCCAGCCACTGCCGGGTGCCTCGTCGAGCGGCTTGCCCTCCAGCGTCTGCATCTCGGCGAGCTGATCGACCCGGTTGCCGTCCGGCAGCAGGAAGGTGATTTCGTCACCCAGCTTGATCTTGTTCTTGATCTCGACCTGCGCCCAGTCGCCATCGACCTCGTTGATCTCGCCGACGAACTGCTGCTGACGACTCTTGGAGACGCCCTCGATGTAGTTCTGGTATTCCTGCGTGTGGTGGCGCTTGTAGAAGCCGTCGGTGTAGCCGCGATTGGCCAGGTTGTCGAGATCGGCGATCAGCTCCTCGTTGAACGGTCGCCCCGCCATGGCATCGTCGATCGCCTGGCGGTAGACCTGCGCGGTGCGGGCGACGTAGTAGTGCGACTTGGTGCGCCCCTCGATCTTGAGGCAGTCCACGCCGATGTCGACCAGCGCCTGGACGTGCTCGACGGCCCGCAGGTCGCGCGAGTTGAGGATGTAGGTGCCGTGCTCGTCTTCCTCGATCGGCATCTGCTCGCCGGGGCGGCTCTTCTCCTCGAGCAGATAGACCTGGTCGGCCAGCGGGTGACGTTCCTGATCGCCCATCGCCCCGTCCGTCATCGGGTTGGCGGCGTTGAGCGCATCCAGCGAGATGGGCTGCTCCTTGGACAGCTCCTGGGACTTCTCGCCGGCCGGCTCGGGACGCACCACCCCCGAGATGTCCTCGGAGGCATTCTGCGGGGTGTATTCCCAGCGACAGGCGTTGGTGCAGGTGCCCTGGTTGGGATCGCGGTGGTTGAAGTATCCCGACAGCAGGCAGCGCCCCGAGTAGGCGATGCACAACGCGCCGTGGACGAACACCTCCAGTTCCATGTTGGGGCACATCTGGCGGATCTCGCGGATCTCCTCGAGCGACAACTCGCGCGACAGGATCACGCGGGTCACGCCCACCGACTCCCAGAACTTCACCGTGGCCCAGTTGACCGTGTTGGACTGGACCGACAGGTGAACGGGCATCTCCGGGAAGGCCTCGCGCACCATCATGATCAGGCCGGGGTCGGCCATGATGAAGGCATCGGGCTTCATGGCGACGATGGGTTCCATGTCGCGGATGAAGGTCTTGAGCTTGCTGTTGTGCGGCGAGACGTTGACCGTGACGAAGAACTGCTTGCCCGCGGCATGCGCCTCCTCGATACCGATGCGCAGGTTGTCCTCGAGGAAGTCGTTGTTGCGGGTACGCAGGCTGTAACGCGGCAGGCCAGCGTAGACGGCGTCCGCGCCATAGGCGAAGGCGTAACGCATCGACTTGATGGTCCCGGCCGGGGACAGGAGCTCGGGCGCCTTGCGGGCGGCGCCGGCGGGGGAAGCCTGGGTCATGGAGGGCTCCGAAATGCAGGAATTCGTGTGTGGCGCGCGATTCTAACAGGTTGACCGGAAAGGGCCGTGAAAGAGGTCAGAGGTCAGAGGTCAGAGCGAGATGCTGCGAGTCTCGACGTCGGTGCCAAGCCCTATCCACCAGAGTCTTCCGTCTGAGTTCTTTCCTTTCTGATCTCTGATTTCTGCCCACTGACGTCGTCAGTAGAGCGTCCGAGCCTGGCGTTCGTCGAGACCGTCATCGTAGGCGGCGCCGTCGATGCTCGAGTCGGGGACACCGGCGAGCATTTCGCCGGCGGTCGGCGTTCCCTCTGACAACGCCCGACTCTCCGGATCCCATAGTCGGGCGCGCAGCAAGGCCCGGGCGCACTGAAAGAACACCGTCTCGATTTCGACCACGATCACGCACTGCGGCGGCTTGCCCTTCATGGCGGTCTGTTCCAGCAGGGCCGGGTCGGTGGTGATCCGGGCACGCCCGTTGACCCGCAGGGTCTCGCTCTTGCCGGGCACCAGGAACAGCAGGCCGACGCGCGGGTCGTCGATCAGGTTGCGCAGGCTGTCGATGCGGTTGTTGCCGCGGCGCTCGGGCAACGCAATGTGCCGATCATCAAGCACCTGCACGAACCCGGCCGGATCACCGCGCGGCGAACAATCCAGGCCGCCCGCCCCGTTCGTGGCCATTACGTAAAACGGCGAGGCCTCAATCAGGCGACGGTAGACCGGCACGAGGCGGTCGACCTCTTTTCTGATCGCCGCCTCGCCGGGCTTTTCGAACAGGGATTCGAGTGCATCGTGCGACTGGATCTGGTGTGGGTCCAAAACCGGGCTCCTCGGGACAGGGGAAACGGCCCCAAGGATACGGCAAAGCCGGCTGGTGCGGACCCTGGGCTCATCACCCTGGGCTCATCACCTTGGACTCACCACGCTGGGCTCAGCGCATCGACTCGATCGATTGGGTGCGCACGAACACCTCGGGCTTGATCACCGCGTAGCCCTGCTGCTGGTAATGGACCAGGTCGGTGAAGGCCGAGGGCACCAGGGTAATGAAGTCCTGGAAATCCTCGCGGTCGTAGTCATAGTCCTCGGCGGCCAGGCCGCAGACATGGAAATCGACGCCCAGGCTGGCGTAGTAGCGCATGCGGGCAACCGCATCCTCGTACTTCGCCTCGTTCTTTTTCGCCACGGTGACGATCTCGGTGCCGTGGATCACGACCACGATATCCATGTCCAGCATGGGGTCCATGTTGTACGGACTGGCCTGCAACGGATTCATCAGGGAGCGCACCCAGTACAGGGCGGCGTTGATCTTGCCCGGATCGTCCAGATAGAAGTCGTAGACCACCCTCGGCGGCTCGTAGTCGGGCGTGATGACCTTCGCCTGCGCCCAGACGGTCGAAGAACCCAGCGTCGCGAACGCCAGGCCGAGCCACATCAGGAATGCCGGCATCGCCAGGTGCCGGGCGGGGAGGATCTTGCGTTTCATGACGGCCACCTCTCGTCGTGCCGGACCACGCACACGATGTGCCGCCTGGCGCCATCGAGCCCCAGCCACATCGACCAGGAAAGGTCCGGATGTCCCTCGATTAGAGCGTAGGCCATCAATCACCCGACGTTACAAAGAAAACAACGCCTTGCGATTCGTTTGTCGGCTTTCAGTCCTCGCGACGCGCGCAGGCCGGGGTGTCGTCGGGATGCTCAACCGCTCGCG
This sequence comes from Guyparkeria halophila, assembly GCF_034479635.1. Lineage (NCBI taxonomy): Bacteria > Pseudomonadati > Pseudomonadota > Gammaproteobacteria > Chromatiales > Thioalkalibacteraceae > Guyparkeria > Guyparkeria halophila. The sequence continues at coordinate 855,626 of NZ_CP140153.1, read as the reverse complement.
CCACCCGGTCGACGAACTCGCCCACCTCATCCGAGCTCAGGACCGACAGCATCCGACTCATGATCGACGGCTCGATCGGGGCGAAGCTCGACTGGCCGTCCGCCAGCGTCACCCACACCCCGGCGGAGATGGCGGCCTCTGCTCGACCGTCGCGAAACAGTTCCGCCTCGGCCGCCTGTGTTTCCTCCTCGTACCAACCCTCGATCCGATCGGCCAGTTCATCGCTGATGTCATCGGGAATCGAGATGGTCGTGGCCTCCTCGGCCATCGGGTCGCGCGCCACGCCCACCGACAGCCCCTCGGCCTCGAGCCGCTTGACGAACCCCGCGCCGCGATCCGGCGTCAGAAACGTGAACTCGTACATTTCCCCTCCAACTGTTTGGGTCCTCGGCACGGCCAGATGTGACGGGAGGCGTGCTGTTGCTATCCTACCGACCCTTCGCTCACAAACGCCAACCGGAGACCGACATGACGTTCTCGCGCGCCTATCCTGCCCATCGACCGCGCCGCATGCGCCGCGATGCCTTCAGCCGTCGCCTGATGCAGGAGAACACGGTCTCGACCAACGACCTGATCCTGCCGGTGTTCGTGCTCGAGGATCCGAACGGGCGCGAGCCGGTCGAGTCGATGCCCGGCGTCGAGCGGCTGGGGATCGAGAACCTCTCGCGGCTGGCCGAGCAGGCGCTGGAACTGGGCATCCCGGTACTCGCCCTGTTCCCGGTCACCCCGCCGCAAGCCAAGTCCGAGCATGCCGAGGCCGCCTACGACCCGGACGGCCTGGTCCAGCGTACCGTGCGGGCGCTCAAGGAGCGCTTCCCGGAACTGGGCATCATGACCGACGTGGCCCTCGACCCCTACACCACCCACGGTCAGGACGGCATCATCGACGCGAACGGCTACGTGCTCAACGACGAGACCGTCGAGGTGCTCATCCGACAGGCCGAGTCGCACGCGGCGGCCGGTGCCGACATCGTTGCTCCGTCGGACATGATGGACGGGCGCATCGGCGCGATCCGCGAGAACCTCGAGGCCAGGGGCCACATTTACACCCGCATCATGGCCTACAGCGCCAAGTACGCCTCGGCCTTCTACGGTCCGTTCCGCGATGCGGTCGGCTCGGCGGCCAATCTGGGCAAGGCGGACAAGACCACTTACCAGATGGATCCGGCCAACGGCAACGAGGCCATCCACGAGGTCACCGCCGATCTCGCCGAAGGCGCGGACATGGTGATGGTAAAGCCGGGCATGCCGTATCTGGACGTGATCTACCGGGTGAAACAGGAACTCAAGGCACCGACCTTCGCCTATCACGTCTCCGGCGAATACGCGATGCTCAAGGCCGCCGCAGAGCGCGGTTGGCTCGACTGGGACAAGTGCATCATGGAGACCATGACCAGCTTCAAGCGCGCCGGCGCCGACGGCGTACTCACCTACGCGGCCATGGACATCGCCCGCCAGCTCAAATAAGTCGGGGCAGGCAAGCAAGTTCAGCAATACGACAGGCGGGCCTTCCTCGGGGAGACCCGCTTTTTTTGTTCCTCACCACGGGTAATTTCCCCTTTCGCTGATTTGCGCTTACTTTTACGCAACCCTTGAGGCACGAACGCGAGCCCGTCGCGCCGGCATCGCCGCCCTGCCCGTTTAGGAAAACGAGGATCGACACCGTGACCGGCACGCCCAGACCGATGCAACCCGACCACGAGGTCTACCGCACCCTGCTCGAATCGACCCGGGCGATTCCCTGGAAGATCGACTGGCAGACGCTGACCTTTTCCTACATCGGGCCACAGATCGAATCCCTGCTCGGCTGGAACCCGGAGAGCTGGGTGGGCATCGACGACTGGGCCGAGCGCATGCACCCCAAGGATCGCGAACGGGTGGTCAACTTCTGCGTCGCCCAGTCCAAGGCCGGTTCCGACCACGAGGCCGACTACCGTGCCCTGACCCGGGAAGGCGATTACGTCTGGATCCGCGACGTGGTGCACGTGGTGCGTGACGAGAACGGCGAGGTCGACAGCCTAGTCGGCTTCATGTTCGACATCAGCGAGCGCAAGGCCAACGAGGAAAAGCTGTTGAGCCTGCAGAAGGAACTGGAAGAACTGTCGCTCAAGGACGGCCTGACCGGCGTCGCCAACCGGCGCATGTTCGACTCGATACTCGAGGTGGAATGGGCCAACGCGTATCGCCATGGCCAGCCGATCTCGCTGGTGATGCTCGATATCGACTACTTCAAGCAGTACAACGACGAGTACGGCCACCTCGCCGGCGACGACTGTCTCAAGACCGTCGCCCGCGCCCTGGAGCAAAGCGGGGTGAGGGCCGGCGACCTGCTGGCCCGGTTTGGTGGCGAGGAATTCCTGCTACTGCTGCCGAACACCGACGAGGAGGCGGCCCATGCGGTGGCCGAGCGCTGCCGACAACTGGTCCTCGACCAACGGATTCCCCACGCCACCTCTTCCATCGCCCCGCAATTGAGCGCGAGCTTCGGCGTGGCTACCGTGATCCCCACCGGCGACATGGCCCCGGTGGAACTGGTCGAGACGGCCGACTGCCATCTTTATCGGGCCAAGAACGCCGGCCGCAACCGCGTCCATTCGACTGCCTGACGGCAACGGACGCGAGCGCTACCCGCCCAGCCCACGGATCTGCCGATCCTGCCAACGCGCCAGCGTGACCAGCGCCACGACCGCCCCCAGCAAGGCAAAAAGCATGTCCGACTGGGCATCCCAGGGGTCACCCTGCGTGCCAAGGAACTCGACCGCCCCGCCGCCGGCGATCACGGCCGCGCCCCACTCGATCAGCTCGTAGCCGGCACTCACCGTCATCGCGACGCAGATGGCGAGAAACCCGACCATCCAGGGACCCTGGGCAAAGCGGCCACGAATCAGGATCTCGCGGGCCAGCAACGCCGGCACCAACCCCTGGAAGACGTGCCCGATCTTGTCGTAGGGATTGCGCCCCAGATCGAACCACGCCTGGATCTCGAAACCTAGTGGTACGCGGGCATAGCTGTAGGCCCCGCCGTAGATCAGCACCAGGGCATGCAGGAACACGAGCGCGTAGAGCAGCGGGGTGAGCGGGAATCGCTTGCGGGTGAGCCACAGGATCGGCAGCGCGATCGCCGCCGGGGCGACTTCGAGCACCCAGGTAGCACGATCGAAGGGATCGATGCCCGAGACCACCAAGGCGACCAGTACCAGCGCGGTCCCGCCGATCAGCAGCCACCGCCCGTTCTTCACCTCCCTCACTCGCCCTGCCCCTTGGCCAAGAACACGTCGCCTGCCGCATCCTGCGTCCAGAACGGGTTGTGGGCCACCTCCCAGAGGTGGCCATCCGGGTCGGCAAAGTAGCCCGAGTAGCCACCCCAGAACGTGGCCTGCGCCGGCTTGACGACCCGTCCGCCGGCGCGTTCGGCCGTGATAAGCACCGCGTCGACCTCCCTGGGCCGGCGGACGTTATGCGCTAGGGCCATCCCGGCAAAGCCGCCGCCCTCGGGCGAGACCCCGGCATCGGCGGCCAGCGCCTCGCGCGGATAGAGCGCCAGGATGATGCCGTTGAGCTGGAAGAAAACCACCGACTCGGCGGCTTGACCGACCGTCCAACTCAGCCCCTGCTCATAGAAGGCCCGCGAGCGGGCCAGGTCGGCCACGCCCAGGGTAATCACGCTCAGCCGCTGTTCCATGCCCACCCCCTCCCCCATGATTGCCGGCTATCGGGACGACGATCGCTCGCGGATCGCACCGAGGATCAGTTTCGCCAGGTTGCGGTCGACCAGCGGCTTGTGCTCCGGGGCGATGCGTGAGGCACGCATGGCCTGGCGACCGATGCGCAGCGAATACAACGCCACGGCCACGCCCTGCCCGGCGCGAGCGCCGAGGTTGACCATCAGGTTGGATGCCCAACCCTCGCTGGCCGAATCGAGCACGGTCTCGGTGGCCGAGGCAAAGGCCATGTTCTGCAGGATCATCCGGTACAGGCGCCAGCGCGCCGGGAACGAGAGCGTCAGCCCGTAGATGCGGGCGATGGCATTGACCATGCGCGCATTGCGCCAGGCCACCAGCAACAGATCGAGCGCGGGATAGGGGCTGGCGGCGATGAACAGGCCGGTACGCACCACCTCGCGATGGATCAGCGCCCGTGCCCGGGCATCCTGGTCGGCATAACCGCGCTCGAGCGCCACCACCAGCTCGGTGGCGTGACTGCCGGCATCGATGCCCAGCAGGGCTTCCTCGAAGGTCCGGCGCTGCGGGTTGTCGGCGAGCAGGTGCTCGGCCGCCTCACGCAGCTCGACCACCGACTCGCCCATCTCGCCCTCGCGTTCGGCCTCTGCCAGTCGTCGATTCAGCCGGGTGATGGCATCGATCTGGTGGCGCTGGCGCCAGGCCCGCCAGGCCAGCGCCAGGCCAGCGCCGCCGACGCCCACCCCAATGGCGAAGATCGCCCAGCCCAGTGCCGGATGCGTGGCGTGCGCCCACCAGATGGCCTGCAGCCAGTTGATGGTGAGCCAGGTGACCGCCACCACGCCCAGCAGGGTCGCCACCCAGGGAAAGCCCCGCCGGGGTTCGAGCAGGTCGGCCATCTGCTCGACCGACTCCTCGTCGTAAAGCGCCTCGGTATCGACGTCCGGCACCGAGGCGCCTTGCGCGTGGATGCGAGTGGCCAGGTGACCCCCTCGCGGCGGTTGCTCATCGCTCATTGAAGGCTCCGGAAGGTGTCTTGTGACGGCATGGGTTCATTGTGGGTTCATCCATCGGGGCTCAGGACTCGCCGATCAGGAAGTCGAGCAGGGCGTCGACGCGCCGGCCGGGAAAGGCTCGGGCCCGGTCCAGCCCGGCGGGCGGGGCCAGCGTGGGCAGGTCATCGATGGCCAGCTCCAGGTCATGCGGCATCTGCTCGGGGATGGTCGGCGGGGTGAAGGCGATCTTCTCCCGCGAGCTCTTTTCAATACCCACCAACATGGGACGGCCGCGGGCATCCTCCCGCGGCTGGGCGGCGGTCACCGCCGAGACGGCGAACAGGCGCAGCTCGATGTCCTTGCCGGCCAGCCGCTGGGTCAACTCGAACAGGTAACTGTCGAGCAGGCGGCTCAGGCGGGCCTGATCGGCGGGCAGCAGGTGATCGATCTGGGTGGCGACGATCGCCACCCGGCGAATGCGGCGGCTAAACAGGTTGCCCAGCCAGTGCCCGTCGCGGTAGCGAAACGGCTCGAGGATCGACTCGAGCGCCGCGCGCATGTCGGCCAGTGCCGCCCGGCCACTGCGCAACGCGCCGAGCAGGTCGACCAGGATCACCTGCGCATCCAGTCGACCGAAGTGGGATTCGAAGAACGGCCGTGCGATCCGGTCGCGGTAGTAGCTGAAGTGACGCTGGCAGACCTCGCCCCAGGAACCCTCGGGGTAGTTATCCGACGCCCCGGTCGCGACGGCCGGCAGGGGCAGGAACGGCATGGCATCCGGATCGAAGCCCTCACCCGGCATCAACCAGCGACCCGGCAGGTTGCGCGACAGCCGATGCGGCGGCAGGCGACTGTCGGCCAGCATCACCGACCAGCGCCCGGCCAATGCCTCCAATCGCTCGGGCTCGAGCGGCGCTGCGGGGTCGATTGCCTGCAATTCCTCGAGCAGCCCCGGCTCGATCTCCCGGCGCGGGCTGCGCGCCAGCCAGTCGCGCCAGTGGGCGCTGTACTCGGCGAACGACCAGTCGAGCAGGGACAGGTCGAGCAGCCATTCGCCCGGGTAGTCGAACAGCTCCAGGCAGCGACGCCGTGGCCGCAACGAATACCAGCGCCGGTCGTAATCCAGCGTCAGGCGGGCAATCGACCAGTCGCGGGTGGATTCGGGCCAGCTCGGAGGCTGGCCGGTCAGCGCGGTCAGGGCATGGTCGTAATCGAAGGCACGCTCGATCTCGCGATGCCAGCGGCCGTGGCGAAGGGCGGCCAGGCCGGATTGCTCCGACAGCGCGCCGCGCCGGGCATTCTCCAGGTGATTGATGATGGCCGTGATCAGGGTCGACTTGCCGGCACCGGACAGGCCGGTGATCCCGACACGCGTGACCGGGCAACCGGCGAGTAACGAAGAGGTCGTATCGTGGGCCATGGGCGGGGACATTCCGGCAAGCGAAGGGTATGACGATGGTAGACGAGCCACCTATCCCACCCAAGCCCTGCCCGTCACCGCGCAGTTCCAGCGGGCTGCAAACCGTGTGGCCCTGGCTGGACTGGCGGCCGGACACGGAGTGCAGTAAAATGGGACCAATCCGGTTCGGTATTAGTCTTGCCTAACTTTTCAGCGGCAAGCCCCCGTGTGGGAAACCGAAGCCCGACAGCGATCCGACAAGGCGACGATCAACCCATGCACAATCCCCACGCCAAACTGCTGCGCATGGTCACCACCGCCTCGGTGACGCTGGCCCTGACGCTGATCGCGCTCAAGCTCGCGGCGAGCATCACCACCAACTCGGTCAGCATGCTCGCCTCGTTGATCGATTCGACCATGGACCTGCTGGCCTCGCTGGTCACGCTGGTGGCGGTACGCATCGCGCTGCAACCGCCCGACGAGGACCATCGCTACGGGCACGGCAAGGCCGAGCCACTGGCCGCCCTGGCCCAGGCGACCTTCATCGCCGGCTCGGGCGTGTTCCTGCTGATCGAGGCACTACAGCGCCTGATTCGCCCGCAGGAGATCGATGCGGTGAACTGGGGCGTGGCGGTGATGATCTTCTCGATGGTGGCGACGCTCGCCCTGATCACCTTCCAACGCTACGTGATCATCAAGACGCGCTCGCCGGCGATCAAGGCCGACGCCTCGCACTACAGCATGGACTTTCTGGTCAATGCCTCGACCATCGCCGTGCTGATCCTCGCCGGTTATGGCCTGAACTGGATCGATCCGATCTTCGGCGCCCTGGTGGGTATCTTCGTGCTCTACAGTGCCTCCAAGGTGGGCCGGGAAGCCCTCGATCACCTGATGGACCGCGAGGTGCTCGACGGCACCGAGATGCGCATTGCCCAAATCGCCACGGCGCATCCCTCCGTCCACGCGGTCGATCAGATCCGCACCCGCCTGGCCGGGCAGACGATGATCATCCAGCTGTATCTGTATCTCGACAATCACATCGATCTCAATCGCGCCCACCAGATCGGCGACGAGATCGAGGCCAAGCTGCTGCGCACCTTCCCCGGTGCCGACGTGATGATCCACGAGGAACCGCTCTCCGCCTGGGAGCCGGGTCGCGGACCATCGCCGACGCGGATCGAACCGCTCACCGCCCGACGCCCCCGTGCCGGCCAGTGCGAGACCTGTCGGGATCTGACCGATACCCGTCCCAGCTTCTGGCGACGCCTGCCATTGGTACGACGCCTGAGCCGCGGCCCTCTCTGACGGGCAATACACACGCCACGGCAACCCTCAACGGCGCGAAGGTGGCAACGTAAAAAGGCCGGCAACATTGCCGGCCTTCGTTCGTGGGTCACGCGATATCGCCTCAGGTCTTGAAGCGATTGACCAGGCCATCGAGGTTGGCTGACAACCGGGTGAGATCGCCGCCCGCGGTCGATACCTGCTTCGAGGCGTCGTCGAGCTCCTCGCTCTTGGCGCGGATGCGCTCGAGGTTGCGATTGACCTCCTCGACCGTGGCCGACTGCTCCTCGGCGGCGGTGGCGATCTGCATGGTCATCTCGTTGATGTGGTTGACGTGGCGCACCACCGCATCCAGCGATTCGTCGGTCTCGTTGACCGCCTCCAGCGTGGCCTCGCCCTGTGACTGGCTGACTTCCATCGCCTCGACCGTTCGATGCGCCCGATCGCGCAGGCCGTCGATGATGCCCTTGATCTCCTCGGTCGACTGCTGCGTGCGACTGGCGAGGTTGCGGACTTCTTCGGCGACCACCGCGAAGCCCCGGCCCTGTTCGCCCGCGCGGGCCGCCTCGATCGCGGCGTTCAGTGCCAACAGGTTGGTCTGCTCGGCCACACCCTGGATCACGTCGAGCACCTTGCCGATGTCCTTGGTCTGCGACTCGAGCTCACCGATCGATTCGGCGGTATTGCGCATCGAGCCCATCAGTTCGTGGACGGTATCCATCGAGCGCTTGAGCGCCTGCTGGCCGTTGTGCGTGACCTCCTCGGTCTCGTTGGAGGCACTGGCCGTCTGGTTGGTGTTCTCGGCAATCTCGCGGGTGGTGGCGGTGAGTTCCTCGATCGCCGAGGCCACCATCTGGGTCTGCTCGTTCTGCTCGTGGGTGCTCGCGCGCGACTGCTGGGTGATCATCGACATCTCCTCGGCCGAGGCGGCGAGCTGACCGGTGGAGTCGGTGATCTCGTGAACGAGGTCATGGATACGCTCGACGAAACGGTTGAAGCCCCGCGAGAGCTTGGCGAACTCGTCATTGCCGGTCACCGGCAGGCGCCGCGTGAGATCGCCCTCGCCCTCGGCAATGTCCTCCATTGCATGGATGACATGGTGGATACGTCGGGTGAAGTTCGCCATCACCAGCACCAGCAGGAAGATACCCACGCCCAGCGCTACCGCACCGATCACCAGCGTGGCCGCACGCGCCTCGAGCATGTGCTCCTCGGCCGCCTCGGTGCGCGCGTCCTCACGCTCCTTGGCGGTGGCGATCAGCGACTGGATGTTCTTGCGGATCTGCTGCCAGTCCGGGTGCTCGTCCTGCACCAGGATCTGCTGGGCACGCTCGATGTTGCCGGCATTGACCTGGTCGAACACCGCTAGGCGGGCGGCCATGACCCGCTCCCAACGCGCCTCGATGTCATCCATCAGCCCCTGGGCCTCGGTGTGGTCCGGCGAGGTCAACGAGCGGGCCTCGGCCAAGGCGGCACGCACGACCTCGTCGGTCTTGCCGGTGACCTTGATCGCCGCCTCGAGGTTGGGACGAAACACCTTGTTGCGCGTCGCCACACCACCCAGAAGGCCGTTGCTCATGATGTCCTGCAGCGCCCCGACGCGGGCGTTGTCCTGATGCTGAACCTGCAGATACTGCTCGGAGATGGAATCCATCTGGATCAGCGCATAGCCGAGTGCCCCGATGAACAGCAAGGCGGACACGGCGAACGCCAGGAGGATCTTGGTGGTGTTATTCAGCCGGTTCATTAGCACTCCTTGAAACCGATGACTTGCGAAATGTCGTTTCATGCGCCTTTTCGGCCGAGGCAGGTAAACCTTTAGCCTACCCATGCAAATAAGCAAACCCTTATAAAACGGCGCCAGCATGCCATTACAGCGAGGGTGAATTCGAAGACGGAGCAGCGTACACTGTTCGTGGGCGGGGCGTGCTCACAACTGGTGATAGGCCCATAAACACACGTTTCGACGGAGGAGGCATCATGGCCGACTCGGTATCCGCCGCAGGCAGCATGCAAACTGCCATGGCGAACGCACAGCTGGCACAGGAAGTGGGTGTACGCGTACAGAAACAGGCGATGGAGACGCAGGAGCAGGCGATGGCGCCGCTGATCGATTCAATCGGTGACAGTGGCGGTCAGTCCAGCACCGCGACCAGCAACGGTCCGGTCGGCGGTCAGATCAACACCTTCGCCTGATCCATCCCACCTTGGCGCCGTCGCGTGAGCGGTAGCCCAACGGTTCCGTCATCCCCGGCCCCGCCGGGGATTTTTCGTTGCGAGGTCCCGTGGACGACATCACCTTTCTTCAGTTGCTGCTGGCCAACCTCGCCATTTTCGCCGGCGCCTTCCTGCAGGGGTTGGCCGGCTACGGCATTGGCACCCTGTCGGCGCCACTGCTCTTTCTGATCAGCCCGTTGTTTCTGCCCGGCCCGCTGATCCTCAATGCCGTGCTACTGACCGTCCTGATCCTGTGGCGCAGCCGCTCGAGCCTGAGCTTTCGCCCGGTGCGATTCGCCATCGGCGGCGATATCGTCGGTACCCTGCTCGCCGTCGCGACCCTGGCGCTGCTCACGGCGCGCGGCTTCGAGCTGGCCTTCGGCATCCTGATCCTGCTGGCCGTTTTCCTGAGCGTGATCGGCATCCACCCGGCCCTCAACCCGCGCAATAGCGTGATCGCCGGCGCCGCGTCAGGCTACATGGGCACCATCACCGCGGTGGGCGGCCCGCCGATCGCCCTGATCTACCAAAACGAACAAGGCCCTTTGGTGCGGGCCAATCTGTCGGCCTTCTTCCTGTTCGCGAGCCTAGCCAGTGCCGTGGCCCTGTTCTTCAGCGGCTTTATTGCCACGCGCGAGTGGTGGCTGTTCGCCGCCATGCTGCCGGGCACCCTGATCGGGTTTATCGCCTCGGGACACCTGATCAACCGCATCCCGTTCGGCGCCCTGCGTCCGATCATCCTCGGCATCGCGGCGATCGCGGGCGTAAGCGCCATCATCAAGGCCCTGCTGCCCTGACGTCTGGCGCCTCCACCGCTACAATGCCGCTCCCTGAAAGAGCCTGCGCCGCCATGACCGATTCGATCCACCCTACCGCCAGTACCGCAACGCAGTCGCCCAGCCCGTGGCGGTTCTGCGTGGCGCCCATGCTCGACTGGACGGATCGGCATTACCGTTTCCTTGCCCGCCAGCTGAGCGGCCATGCCCGGCTGTACACTGAAATGGTGACCACTGGGGCGTTGCTACACGGCGACGTCGAACGTCATCTGCGCTTCGATGACGCCGAGCACCCGGTCGCGCTGCAACTGGGTGGTTCCGATCCCCAGGCGCTGGCCGAATCGGCACGGATCGGCGCCGACTGGGGCTACGACGAGATCAATCTCAATGTCGGCTGTCCCAGCGACCGGGTGCAGAACGGGGCGTTTGGCGCCTGCCTGATGGCGCAACCGACGCTCGTGGCCGAGTGCATTGCCGCCATGCGCGCGGCGGTCGACGTGCCGGTGACGGTCAAGAGCCGCATCGGTATCGATCACCAGGAAACCTTTGATGAATTCCGCGAATTCGTCGACATCGTTGCCGAACAAGGTGGGGCCGAGGTGTTCATCGTCCACAGTCGCAAGGCCTGGCTGAAGGGGCTGTCGCCCAAGCAGAATCGCGACGTGCCGCCGCTGCGTCCCGAGTTCGCCACGCGGCTCAAGCGGGAGCGACCGGATCTGACCGTGGTGCTCAACGGCGGGCTGACCACCGTCGAGTCGATGCAGGGCGCACTGGACGAGGTTGATGGCGTGATGGTGGGCCGAGCGGCCTACCAGAACGTCGGCCTGCTGGCCGACATCGATGCGGCCCTGTTCGATGGCGAACAGTCCGCCAACCGGCTGACCGCCCTGCTGGCGTATCGAGACTACGCGGCGGCCCAGATCGCCCGCGGCACACGCCTACCCACCCTGATCAAGCCGATATTGACCCTCTTTCAGGGCCGCCCCGGCGCCCGCGCCTACCGCCGCCACCTGAGCGAGCAGTCGCCCCGGCGCGCCGACGATCCGAGCGTGATCGACGAGGCGATCGAGTTGCTGCGCTGAGGCTAGCCCCGCCGTTGCGCGACGATTGAGAAGCGGTCGAGCTCGAACGCACGGCCGAAACCGTTGACGTAGCTGCCTGCCCCCGGACGAAGACCCAACAGGTGGAAATCACCCAGCCCGCACAGCAGCTCCACCGTCTTGCCGTGGCCCTCTTGCAGGGCGGCCGTGATGACCGCAAAGCGCTCGTCCTCGCGGTCGACGGCCTCGACCCGCGCTGCCCAGTGGGCGCGTTCGCGGGCGAAGGGGTTGCGGGTGGCCGACTGATCCGCCAGCAAGGCAACACGGGCCTCGCCCCGTTCGAGCAGGGGCCGGGTGTGGGCGGCCAACTCGCTGACCAGCACCCACAAGGCGTCTTCGTGATGGACGAACGGCAGCGTGCCGATCTCCGGCAGGCTTTCCCCCTCCGGGGTCACCGCCAGCACCAAGGCCGACTGCTGCGCCAGGAACGCCGCCAGCCTTCCCTCCTCCACCGCGAGATCCGGGCTCGTGCGGCGTTCATCGGGCGTCATCGCCTCATCCCGCTCCGGCGTAGGCCGCCTGCAACTGCATGACCCGTTTGACGTAGGTGCGCGTTTCCTCGTACGGCGGAATGCCGCCGTAGCGCTTGACCGCATTCTCACCGGCGTTGTACGCCGCCACGGCCAGCTCGCGGTCCCCCTGGAACATCTCGAGCAGCAGCGCGAGATAGGCCACGCCGCCGGCGATGTTGTCCTCGGGATCGAAGCGATCGACCACATCGAAGCGCGCCGCGGTGCCCGGCATCAGTTGCATCAACCCGCCAGCCCCCTTGGGGGAGACCACCTCCGGTCGAAAGGCACTCTCAGCATGGATGACCGCGCGGATCAGGGTCGGATCCACACCGTACAGGCCGGCGAAGCGGTTGACCGGCTCGACGAAGCGGTCATGCACCAGGCGAGGCATGACGCGGTAGCCATCCTGCCACCCCTTGGGCTTGGTCGCCTCGCTCTTGCGCCAGAGCGCGTAGGGTTCGTCGGCCGACTGCTGCGGCACGTTGGTCAGATGCACCACGCCCTGGGCATCGCGGTACTTGTAGACATCGGCCGCGGCACTGCCGGCAGCCAGCCACATGACCAGCACGCTGATGCCGGCCAACGGCCAGGCGGCCGGCGTCGGTCGAAGCCAACGACGATCGGGCATCCGCCCGGCGGCATTCCTATTCGCGCGGCGCTTGCTTACACTGGCGGTCATGAATCTCAACACCGGCACTCCTCATTCCATCGAGCACGATCCATTCGATCAGTTGATGGATCTCTATGAGCAGAACTATATCCTCATTCGCCGCCTGCTCGGCGACCTACGGCGCCTGACTCCGGGTGACGAGTTCACCCTGGGGTTCTCGGTGGTTGCGCGGGTGACCGAGCGGGGCCGGTTCACGCTCGAGATGGCGTTCACCGACCACGAGGTGCTCGATTCCCACCATCGCCCGGTGACCCTGCGGGTGCGCATCTACCTCGACGCCCGTTCGGCCGAACTGCACGACCCGCGTCACCCGGCCTCCTGCCTGCAGGCCGACCGCACCGAGTGTAACCGGGCACGCCAGTCGCGCAACCGCATGTTGCAGCGTTGGTTATTGGCGCGACTTCGTCGTCATTGACGATTGGCGGCGAGATGACGCGAACCACACCCGTCGGACGCCGTCGACGAACGACTTGACACGGGGGCGGTTCCTGATGAAAATTGCGCCCCCTCAAGCGGGAATAGCTCAGCTGGTAGAGCACAACCTTGCCAAGGTTGGGGTCGCCGGTTCGAATCCGGTTTCCCGCTCCAGATTTCGGCTGGATGGCAGAGTGGCTATGCACCGGATTGCAAATCCGTTTACCCCGGTTCGACTCCGGGTCCAGCCTCCAACACTGATGTATGTCACGGATAACCCGCCTCGCGCGGGTTTTTCTGTGTCCGCTGCAAACGGCCCGGCCGATGGGCACATCGCCCGGCACAATCCGCAATGACCGATCCCCACCGCCAGCCCGAACGCTTCGAGATCCAGGACGAGCCGACCTTTCGTGGCCGCCGGCTGGCGTGGTTTGCCTTGCTGTTCATCGGGCTGAGCGCGGCGGGGATCTGGGCGGTCTATTCGCAGGTCGCCGGTCACGAGATCCACTGGGACGCCCGTCTGCTCGGCTGGCAGCTGTTACTGGCGAGCCTGGCGCTGCTGCTGGTCTACTTTGTCGCCGACGGCCTGCGCCTGTGGTTCACCCTGCGTGCACTGGGTCACTCGATCCCGCTGTCGGCGATGGCCCGGCTGGTGTTTCTCAATATCTTCGTCTCCAACATCACGCCGCTGGCCACCGGCGGCGGGGTGGCCCAGGTCTGGTTCATGCGCCGCCGCGGCGTGCCGGTAGGCACCGGACTGACGGCCACCACGATTCGCACGGCGCTCGCGGTGTTGTTCATCTTCGGTGCCACGCCCATCCTGCTGGTGACGCTTCCGGGCGCCCAGGGCGCGGCGCAGAGCGACTCGCTGGTGATTACCCTGAGCGTGTCGGTCGTGCTTTACCTGGGATTCTTCACGATCCTGGTGATGCGCAGCAACTGGCTATTGCGCCCGATGCTGGGGGTACTCAAGGCGCTGCGAGCGCTGCACCTGATCAGCCCGCGACGACATCATCGCTGGCGCCACCGGCTGGTGCGCGAGTTGCAGCAATTCGCCCACGGTTTCGTCCGCTATTTCCAGGGACGCCGGCTCGATATCGCCGCCTCGTTCGTCTTCACGGCGATCTTCCTCCTGGCCCTGTTCTCCTTCCCCGCCCTGCTCTTCTGGGCCCTGGGTTACGGCTTCGACTACTGGCTGGTGATCGGCCGCATGGTGATGACGACCTTCGTGATGTACTTCTCCCCCACGCCGGGCGCCTCGGGCGTTGCCGAGGGCGTATTCGGCTACTTCTTCCGTGACGTGGTCACCGCCTCGCACCTGGTGTTGGTGACCGTGGCCTGGCGGGCGCTGACCATCTACCTGGGCATGCTGATCGGACTGTTCGTCACCCAGCGGGAAATTGCCGCCACGCGGCGGGGCGCTTCATGAGCCGGTTGTCGAACAAGCTGACACCGCGCCGACTGAAACTGGCCTTCTACCTGACGCTGATCGCCATCCTGCTGCTGGTCGGCTACCGCATCTACTTGTCGATCTTCGAGACCACGTATCACGCGGTCCACGCCGAGCAGATCGAGCGCATTCAGGATCAGACGGATGGTCCGACTGATGACGAGCTGCATTTCGCCGTCGTCGGCAATATCAACAACTCGGTCGGCCTGTTCGAACGAAAGATGGTCCCGCGGCTCAATCGCGCGGAGCTCGATTTCGTGGTCTCGGCAGGCAACGCGGTCAGTGGTGGCGGCGAGGACAAGTATCGCGCCCTGTACCGCACGCTATCGCACCTGGAAATGCCCTATCTGTTGACGGTGGGCGAGAAGGAAAGCGGCGCCTTCGGTTCGTTCAACTACTACGAACATTTCGGCCCGTACTTTTTCGGCTTTCGCGCCGGCGGCAGCCAGTTCCTGTTCCTCGACAGCACCGACCCGGACACCTACCCCTTCCAGCTTCACTGGCTCAAGGAGCAGTTGCGTGACCCGTCAGCCGCGCATCGCTTCGTGTTCATCGGCCACCCGATGTTCCGCACCACCCAGAAAAGCCCGCTCGATTTCGACGACCAGTACCTCACCGACGAGGCGTTCCGCGATCGACTCCACGCCCTGTTCCGCACGCATGGCGTCGACGCAGTGTTTTCCAGCAACCTGCACCTGTTCGACGAGCAGAGCCGCGACGGGGTCCGCTACGTGGTGACCGGCGGCGCCGGCGGGCTGGTGCTCAATGACGACACCAGCTTCTACCACTACGTCGACGTAAACACGGCTGGCGAAAACGTGTCGATCACGGTCGAGCGGCTCGACATCGGCCAGCACCAGGTCTTCAAGACCTTGGAGAGCCTGTGGTTCTTCATCCACTCGCTGTTCTACGTCGGCCACCTGAACTTCCTGCTGGTACTTGGCCTGTTGATCCTGCTGGCGATCAAGCTTTACAGCTCGATCTTCGTCGAGCGCGACTACTACCGGAACTACGACCTGGACACCTCGCCGTGGGCGGGCCGGTCGCTGTCCGTCGCCATGGTGACCAACAACTACCTGCCGTTCATCGGCGGCGTGCCCATCTCCATCGACCGGCTACGCCGCGGGCTGGAGCAGTTAAGCCACCGGGTGCGGATCATCGCCCCCAGCTACGCCGACCCGGATGACGGCAAGACCGACGTGGTCCGTATCCCGACGCTGCTGACGATGGGGCGCAACGGCGAATTCCGGCTGGCCAACCCGCTCTCGCCCCGGATTCGACGGGGACTGAAGGCCTTCTCGCCGGACCTGATCCACATCCACCACCCGTTTTGGCTCGGCTGGGCGGCTCAATGGCACGCCCGGCGACTCAAGGTGCCGACGGTGTTCACCTACCACACGCGCCTGGAGCATTACTCGCACTTCGTGCCGCTACCGGGCCCGCTGTTCCGCAACCTGATCGCGCACACGGCCATCCGGCGGTTCGCCAATCGCTGCAACGGGGTGATCGTGCCGACCGAATCGGCGGAGGAATACCTGCGGGTGATCGGGGTCACCGCACCGATCTACGTGCACCCCACCGGCATCGACTTCGATCGTTTCCAGGCCGACGAACCCGAGGCCGTGGAAGCCCTACGCCGCCGACACGGCATTGGATCGGACGAGCGCGTGTTGGTGAGCGTCTCGCGGCTTTCCCGGGAAAAGAACATCGACTTTTTGATCTCGGCGATGGACGAGCTGCGTCGTCGCAGCGACCAGCCATTTCGCTGCCTGATCATCGGTGATGGCGACGAGCACGAGCGACTGCAGGGGCGTATCGACGCGCTGGACCTGGCCGAGGTGGTCACCCTGGTCGGGGCGATTTCACCCGACGAGGTGGCGCGCTACTACCAGCTGGGGGATGCCTTCGTGTTCGCCTCGAAATCGGAGACCCAGGGGATGGTCATCCTCGAGGCCATGGCCGCCGGGTTGCCGGTGGTCGCGGTGCGCTCCAGCGGCATTGATGACGTGGTCAACCACGAGAGCAACGGCTTCAAGACCGCCGAGGACATCGACCGCTGGACCAACGCCACCCGCCAGCTGATCGAGGACGATGCGCTACGCCGATCCATGGCCGCACAGGCCGTCACGACCGCCCGGCGTCACGCCATCGATCATTTCGCCCGCGATGTGGCCGAGACCTACGCCCAGGTCCTGGCCCAGTTCCGGACGGATCGGCAGGAGTCGAGCCGGTAACCACCCACACGGGGGCATTCGCCCCGCGCGGCTCAAAGCGGCTGGCGCCACTCGCTCAACACCGCCTGGGCCGAGGCGCTCAGGCGACTGAGCAGGCCGCGCTTTTTCATCGGCTGGGTGATCTCGAAGGCATCGCCCTGGTTCACCGCCTCGAGGACGAGGTCGTCGCTGGTGCCGATCTCGTCGATCAGGGCCAGCTCGAGCGCATCCTCGCCGTACCAGTGTTCACCGGTGGCGAGTTTATCCAGGTCCAGCTGCGGCCGATAACGATTGAGAAAATCCTTGAACAGCACGTGGGTCTGCTCGAGCTCCTCGCGGAATTTCTCCCGCCCGGCCTCGGTGTTCTCGCCCAGCAACGTCAGGGTGCGCTTGTACTGCCCGGCGGTGTGCAACTCGACGTCGATGTCGTTGCGCTTGAGCAGCCGATGGATATTGGGCAGTTGGGCGACCACGCCGATCGAGCCGACGATGGCGAACGGCGCGGCGACGATGCGATTGGCCACGGCGGCCATCATGTAGCCCCCGCTGGCCGCGACCCGGTCGACCACCGCGATCAATTCGATCTCCGCGCTGCGCAGGCGCGCCAGCTGAGCGGCCGCGAGCCCGTAGCCCGGCACCACACCACCGGGGCTATCGAGCACCAGAAACACCCGGTCACGACCCGGCTCCGCCACCTGCAGCACGGCGCTAACCTCCTCGCGCAAGGCCTCGACCGCCGAGGCACGGATGTCACCATGAAAGCGCAGCACGAAGGTGCGTGACGATGCCTCCGCCTCGCCCTTCTCCTCTGTCACCTCTGCCGGTTTTTCCTCGGTCGCCGTGGGTGCCTCGCTCTCCTTCTTCTTGCTGCCGGGCAAGCGCCGGCGCAGATCGGCCCACTTGGCCTTCCAGCCGGCGTCGGTTTTGTGCAGTGCCTCGCGCAGCTGCTTGCGGCGGGACTCGATCTCGTCGTTGAGACGGCGGATCTTCAAGGGCTTGAGCCGACTGTCGCCGGCCTGCGTGTTGCGCGCCTGCGCCACGACCGACACCACCGCGGCCACGACGAAGATCACGGCGACCGCCAGCGTCAGGGTCTTGAGAAGAAACAGGAAATACTCTGGCCACATGGATGATCTGCTCCGGGCAAAAGGGAGGAGTATAGACGTGGCTTTCAGGCTCGGAAAAAGCGACTAGAATCGGGGCGAGAGCCCAGAGCATCCACACGGAAATCCACACGCGAGTCCGGCACCAGCCCGACGGAGGAGATCGCATGCAGCCACCGTTTCACCCCCTGAGTGAACTGTTCGAACAACTCGGCCTGGACGCGGGCGAGGAAGACATCGAGGCATTCATCGATCGCCACTCCCCCCTGCCGAGCGAGGTGGCACTGAGCGACGCGCCGTTCTGGAACGAGAACCAGCGCCGCTTCCTGCGCGAATCGCTGGCCGAAGACGCCGACTGGGCCGAGGCCGTCGATCACCTCGATGCCCGACTGCGCGACTGATGCCGGCGACTAAACGGCGGTTCGCCATCGGCGGACTGCTCGCGGCCACTCTCCTGCTTTCGGCCTGCGGCCCGCATTACCCGCTCGGCATCCCGGAAGAGCAGTGGGTTCGCATGGATGCCGATGCCCAGCAGCAAGCGCGTCTCAAACAGGCGGAAGTCGATCGGGCTCAGGCCGAGGCGCGCCGACAGGAAGCCCAGGCACGTCAGGCCGAGGCCACCGCCCGCGCCGCCGAGCTATCGCATGCCCGCGCCACCGCCGGACCCGGCGAACGAGTCCAGTGCGTGCTGGATCGCACCGAGCTCCATTACGGCGGCAAATGGCGGCGTAGCGAACCCGTCGGGCTCGATCTGGTGGCGGGGATGCCACTCGAATTCGAACTGCGGCGGCAGGATGGCGATTATCGAGCTCGCACCGGCATGGCTTACTTTGACGGCATGGAAATCCGCCTATGCCCGAACCACGCCCGAAACGATTGTGCCCGGCTGGTCGCCACGCAAGGCGAGCTGCGCCGGGGCACCAGCCGGCAGGTCGCGAGCCCCGACTTCCTGCGCGGTCGACTGCACTGCGAACTGACACTCGATCCGAGTCATCCCGACTGGGATCGGCGTCGGCATTACTGAGAAAACACCCGAACCGCGGCCTGGCGCAGCTGGGCCATGGCCCGATCCATCACCCGCGTCGGCGTGGCCAGATTGATGCGCATGTAACCACGCCCGGCCTCGCCGAAGATGATCCCCTGGCTCAGACCCAGCCCCGCCTCGTCGATAAAGAACCGTTGCAGGGCCCGGTCTTCGGGGTCGGCCGCGGCATCCGATAGCCCCATCCCCCGGCAATCCAGCCACAAGAGATAGGTCGCCTCCGGCCACATCGGCTCGATCGGCAGATCACTGACCGCCTCGATCACCCGGTCGCGATTGACGGCGATATGCGCCATGAGTTCGTCGGGCCAGTGGGTGCCGTGGGTATAGGCGGCCTTCAAGGCGGTCAGACCGAACACCGACCCCTCGCCCAGGTGCATGCCGCGACGTTCGCGATCGAAACGCTCGCGGATGGCGGCATCCGGGATCACGGCATAGCCACCGCCGATCCCGGCGGTGTTGAAGGTCTTGCCCGGCGCGGTGACCGTGAACCAGCGACAGCCGGCCGCATCGGCGACTCGGGCGAACGGCGTGTGCCGGATGCCCGGGTAAGTCAGGTCCATGTGGATCTCGTCACTCATCACCATCACGCCGTGGCGGGCGCAGATGGCCACGACCTGCTCCAGCTCCCGTGCATCCCAGGCCCGGCCGCCGGGGTTGTGCGGGTTGCACAACAGCAGCATCTCCGCCTCGCGCGCCTGGGCCTCCAGCGCCGCGAAATCCATCACGTAGCGCCGGCCACCGTCGGCTGATGCCTGCTCGACCAGCGGGTTCTCCACCAGTTCGCGCCCCTGGTCGCGCACCACCTGGAAGAACGGGAAATACACCGGCGGCTGGATGATCACCCGCGCCCCGGGCGTGGTGAACGCACGGATGGCCATCGCCATCGCCGGCACCACGCCGGGCACGGGCACGATCGTCTCGGGGCCGACGTGCCAGTCGTGCTGGCCGGCAAGCCAGCCGGTGATCGCACTGAGGTGCTCGGCGGTGGGCTTGGCATAGCCGAAGGCCCCGTCGGCCAGCCGTGCGGCCAGCGCCTGGGTAACGAAGTCCGGCGCGGGGAAGTCCATATCGGCCACCCACAAGGGGATGACGTCCTCGCGGCCGAAGATCTCGGCGCGCCGGTCGTACTTCTCGCAACCCGAGCCGGGGTACTGGGCCAGCCGGGTGAAGTCGGTCTGGCTCATGCCTGCCTTGCTCACGTCTCGGCTCACCGGCTCACCCCTTCCTGGCCCAGACAGTCACCTGGCTGACCGTATGCTGGAAGCGACGGGCCGTGTCGCGGATGACGAATGGGATATCCGCCGGCTCACCCACCAGCTCGAAGTTGGGCTCGAGGCGCTTGATCAGGGTGTCCAGCGTGGAGACCGGCCGACCATTCTCGACGTACCCGCCCAGCCAGCGCTCGCGCGGCGTCACCTCCTCGAGCCAGGTGTAGGGCGAGGCCAGTACCAGCAGTCCGCCGGCGTTGATGCGCCGGGCGATGTCGTCGAGGAACTTGCCCGGATCGTAGAGCCGGTCGATCAGATTGCCGGCCAGCACCAGGTCGTAGCCGCTGAAGTGCGGCTTCATGTTGCAGGCATCCTGCTGCCAGAAGTCGATGTTGTCGCGCGGCTCGAGACCGAGCGCGGCCAGCGAGGCGGCGCGGTCCTCGGTCAGCTCGCCCTCGGTGGGCAGCGCGTAGGCGATCTGGCCATCGTCGAGCATCGCCTGGGCGATCTGGACGAAGCGCGCCGAGAAATCCAGCCCGGTGACCGACTCGAAGTGCGGCGCGAGCTCGAAGGTCGCGCGTCCCGTGGCACAGCCTATGTCGAGCGCCGCGCCGTGGTGGCGTCCCTCCATCTGGCGCAGGGCGTACTCGGCCAGTGCCCGCGGGAAGTTGGCCACGCCAAAGTACGAGCGGCCGTAGTGGAAGTCGCAGTACTGCGCCAGCTGGGCGTCGGTCTCGTAGTAGCTCTCCTCCCTGGAGGCCGGCGGGCGCACCGGCTCGCCCTCGACGTAGCGGAAACCGGCGTGCTGGAAGAAGTGCCGGCGGAAGGCGTAGCGCGCGTCGCGGGTGGCCTCGTTGCCGGTCGAGATCCACGAGCCGCCCTTGATCAGGTTGTGCCGGTTGTCGAAGGTCGGCACCGAGAAGTCGTCGTAGATCGGGTGCGGCTCGAAGCCCTCGAAGGCATCGAT
This sequence comes from Guyparkeria halophila, assembly GCF_034479635.1. Lineage (NCBI taxonomy): Bacteria > Pseudomonadati > Pseudomonadota > Gammaproteobacteria > Chromatiales > Thioalkalibacteraceae > Guyparkeria > Guyparkeria halophila. Next base: position 834,593 of record NZ_CP140153.1, on the reverse strand, counting down.
GGGCGTCTCGGTCCACTGCCAGACGTTGCCGATCACGTCATGGAAGTCGCCCTGCTTGAAACGGTCGACCGGGCAGGCCGAGGCCCAGTACTCGAGGTTGATGTTGCCCGGGGCCCGCTCGCCCCACTCGGGTTCGTCCGGTACGCCGGCGACCTGACGAAGGCGCTCGTACTCGGGCTCGGTCGGCAAGCGGATGGACTTGCCGGTGATCTCGGACAGCCAGTTGCAGAAGGCCTTGGCCTCGAGGTAGTTGACGTCCACCGGCCAGTCCCACGGCATGTCGATCTCGCAGGTCATGGCCCGGTAGCCCCAAGAGTCGCCTTGGGAGCCGCCGCGCGGCACCCAGAAGATCGGGTGGGCGGCGCCGCGGAAGTCGAGCCAGCGACGGCCCTCCTCGGTCCACCACTCGGGCGTCTCGTAGCCGCCGGCCTCGACGAAGGCCAGGAACTCGGCGTTGGACACCTGCATGCGGCCGGCCTTGAAGGCATCCACCCGGGTCGACAGGTGGCCATACTCGTTGTCCCAGCCGTACAGCGGCGCATCGTGCGACTTGCCCTGCACCACCGTGCCACCGGCCACCTCGAGCAGCTCGTTGACCGGCGCCTCGGCCGGGGTCGCCGCGGCCGCATCGCAGATCGGCCAGTCGTCGTGCGGTCGGACCCATTCGAGGTCGAGCTGGCGGATCAGCACCGAGGAGGTCTCCAGGTGGATGCGCTCGTGCTCGATGCCCATGAAGATCGACCAGGTCGGATGATCCTCCCAGCGCACCGGCGGGGTCCAGTCGAGCTCGGAGATCAACTGGTCGACGCGCTCACGCACCTTGCGGCGGTACTCGCGTACCCGCTCGACCGACGGCCAGTCGTAATGGTCGTCGTTGAGGTCGTCCCAGCTCATCTCGTCGACGCCGATAGCGAACATGCCCTCCAGCGTCGGGTCGATGCGCGTGGTCGCCTTCGCGGTGACCAGCTTGTTGATGTAGAAGGTCGCCGGGTGACCGAAGTAGAAGATCAGCGGATGGCGCAGCGGCTCGGGCCGCTCGTAGAAGGCCTGGTCGTCGGTGAGCACCTCGAACAGCTTTTCGTAGGTATCCATGGTGCGGTGGAAATACGCACGCACCGCTTCGCGCTTGCTCTCGGCATCCGTCCCGGTCAGCAGGACCGAGCGGCTCTTGAGTCTGGACAACATGGCGATCCTCTTCATTACGGCACGTTTTCGGCAGTGATTGTCGCCCCCACGCGCCCGCGGCCGGCAGCGGGGGAATCACAGTCGGGGAAGGTCCGACCGAATCTGGTATCAACTTTAGGCCATGCTCCGCGGCGGATAAACCAAACCCCTTCCGGCGGGCCGCCAAGGGCCCGTCTGCGGCGTCGCGCGGTCCGTCCCCGGACTCGCCCTTCGTGCCGACTTGCATCTACCCGATCGGTGTCGTGCCGATCCGATCCCGCCTTGCCTCTGGACCCTTGGCGGTCCCGCAGAGACGCTATCGAATCGTGCAGAGTTTCCCTAGACTGCGAAAACACACGTTCCCAATCCGCAGTAAAAGGCCAGCCATGCTTACCAAGCTGATTCCCCCGCCCGTTGCCCTGCTGATCGGTATCGCCCTCGTCTACGCCTTGTCGGTGGCTTGGCCAGCCGCTGCGCTCGATGGCACCTGGCTGACCTGGCTCGCCGGCCTGCTCTTCCTTGCCGGCGGCGTGCTGATGCTGGCCGCGCTGGTCTCGCTGTGGCAGGCGCATACCACCATCAACCCGATCCACCCCGAACGCACCCGCCATCTGGTCACCAGCGGCATCTACCGTTTCAGTCGCAACCCGATCTACCTGGGCGATGCGCTGCTGCTGGCGGGGGTGGTCAGCTGGTTCGGCCACCCGGGCGGGCTTGTCGTGATTGGCGCGTTCGTCTGGTTTATTGATCGTTTCCAGATCCGCGGCGAAGAGCGGGCCCTGACCCAGCGGTTCGGCGCCGGTTATTCCGCTTACCGCGCCCGTACCCGACGTTGGCTCTAATCCTGTATCCGCGGGCAGGTGGGCGGGGACATGGCCCGCCCGAAGGCGGCCTTGGGTCATCGCCCCGGGTTAGCGGGGACATTTCAACCGCCAGGCTGCGGCTGATGCCATCTCGGGTGAATAACCCACCAAGAAACTTTGATTTGTGCGCAAGCCGATAAACCATTAGCGTGGCTCAACATTGGCAGCGTACCGGCCGCGTCGGACGGGAAAGTGATTGCCAATGATTGGCCCACACAACCACCGGTGCATCCACAGGCCCCGATGACGCCCGCCGCTGACAGTCCATTGCTGACCAAGTCCTACCTGCTGATGGTGGTCGCTGCGTGCCTGGCGATCGGCACGATGGGCCTGCTCACGCCGCTACTGATCTCTGATCCGGGTCCGCTGGGTCTGCCACTGCTCCGCGAGAGCGCCCTGGCGGCCTTGCTGGCCGGCCTCGGGCTCGGCGCGCACCTGCAGGGGTGGCGCATGCTGCACACGGCCGCCGGGGGGACCCTCCTCCTGCTGGTCGGCTATAGCCTCGCCGTCAATGGCATCCACCCCCCCGCCACCATGGATGGCCCTCACAAGGGCCTTGGGCATCTCTCCATCGAAGCGGCCCTGCTGCTGGCCGCGATCGCGATCGGCCTGATAATCCCCGGCCGTTCGCGTCTGGCGCGGCGCCCCTGGCGCTGGATCGGCACGTTAATGCTGTTTCTCGGCGTGATCTCGATACTGTGGATGCTCTGGGGCCACACACCGTGGTTACAATTCCAGTCGACGACCGCCTGGGTGGCGGTGCTGTTCACCCTGTTTTTCGGTGGGGCGATGCTGCTCGCCAGCCGATTGCGTCGTGGTGACCTCAAGGAGCTGGGCACGTTGGCCGTGGCGGCGGGGTTGGTAGGCTCGCTGCTCGCCGCGCTGGCGTGGTACCAGCTCTCCTTGCTGCACAACCGCGACCTGCAGGCAATCGGCGATGCCCAGCTCGACCAGGTGGAAACCGTCAGCCAACAGGTGCTCACCGCCCACGTGACGACGCTGGGGCGCCTGGCCGAACGCTGGCAACTGATCGGCCGCTTGCCCACGGCCGAATCCATCCGTGAACGCGAGGCAGCGACCTACCTGCGCGATATGGAGAGCCTGCAGGTGCTCGCCATGCTGGATGACCAACAGCAGGCGGTATGGCAGTCCAGCCGGGGGCCCGGCGGCAACGAACTGCTCGCCCGGTTGCTTTCACAGCCGGGCACACGGGAATGGCTTTCCCAGGCCCGACCGTCGCCACGGCTGCTGTTGCTGGCCGACACCCCATCTCGTGGCAGCAGCACCAGCCTCGTCGCCGTACCCATGACCAATCCGCAACGGCGCGAGCAACAATTCCTCGCCCTGCTCGATTTCAACCGGCTGCTCGACAACGCCATGCGGCCCCATCTCCAACCCATTGCCGTGCACCTCGATTTCATCGACGGCGCCCACATCGAAATCTACAGCGACCCAACCCACCACGACCACCGGGCCATGCTCGCCCAGCGGGAATTGACCCTGCCGTTCGGCCCGACCCTGACCGCCACGAGCTATCTCGAGGATGACCAGCAGCCGGCGATCGCTGCCATGCTGCCATCGGCGGTGACCCTGATCGCCCTCGCGGTCACGTACCTCGTGGTGCTGCTACTCGCGCTGGGGCAGAGCCGACTGACGCAGACCCGCCGATTGACGACGGCCCGCCGCGAGCTGGAATCCCAGCAGATCATCCAGCAGATGATCCTGCACTCCGAGTCGCTCGAGCACACGCTGGTCTCGGTGTGCGAACTGATGGAGGAGCACGATCCCGATTCGCGCTGCTCGATCATGCTCAGCGACGAGGCCGGTGAGAACCTGCACCTGGCCGCCGCCCCCAGCCTCAGCACGACGTATCGGGCGGCAATGACCATGATCCCGATCACCGACATTGGTGCCTGCGGCGCGGCCGCCCACCACAAGGAACCGGCATTCACGGAAGACATTGCCCGGGATGCGCGCTGGACCGGCTTTGCCGAACTGGCGATCGAGAATGGGCTGCGCTCCTGCTGGTCCTACCCCCTGCTGGCTTCCGATGGCCGGGTACTCGGCACCTTCGCCAGCTATCGGGATCGGCCCGGTGTGCCGTCCGAGGCCCATCGACGCCAGATCGCCCGCGCGGCGGATCTGGTTTCGCTTGCCATCGAGCGCCATCACGATCGCGCCGCCCTGGAGGAAAACGAGCAACGCTATCGCTCGCTGTTCGCCTACAACCCGGATGCGGTGTTCTCGCTGGACAGCCAGGGGCGGCTGCGCACCTTCAATCACGCCACCGAGACCATGCTGGCCCACTGTCAGGATGAGCTCTCGGGGCAATCGCTGATCGAGTTGATCGACTCGACCGAGCGGGACGCCATCCAGCGAGCGATCGAACGCACCCTGCGCGGACGGACCCAGGTGGCCGAGCTGACGGTAACGCACGACGACACCAGCCGGCACGAATTCGACGTCACCTTCCTGCCGATGGTGATCAACGGCCGAATCGAAGCCGCCTACGGCATTGCCAAGGAAGTGACGATCCGCAAACGCCAGGAACGGCGCCTGCGCACTCTTGAACGCAGCGTCGAGGCGAGCATTCACGGCGTGGTCATCGCCGATGCGAAAGCACCCGACCTGCCGATCGTCTACACCAACGCCGCCTTCACCCAGATCACGGGCTACCGTGCCGACGAGGCGCTCGGGCGCAACTGCCGCTTCCTTCAGGGGGAGCAAACCGATCCGGCAGCGATCGAGGAGATCCGCCACGCTTTATCCGCTCGACAGCCGGTGCGCGTACTGCTGCGCAACTACCGCAAGGACGGCAGCCAGTTCTGGAACGAACTGCACATCTCACCGGTCGAGGACGAACGCGGCGAGATCACCCACTTCGTCGGCCTGCAGAACGACGTCTCCGCCCACAAGTCCTACGAGGCACAACTGGCCTTCAATGCCACCCACGACGCCCTGACCGGGCTGGGCAATCGCAGCCTGTTCGAGGACCGTCTGCGACACACCATCGAACTCTCGCGCCGACGTGCCACCCGCGTAGCAGTGCTGTTCATCGACCTCGACGAGTTCAAGCCGATCAACGACAGCCTCGGCCACGCCGTGGGCGACAAGATCCTGATCGAGGTGGCCCGCCGGCTCGAGGAACAGATGCGCGCCGAGGACACCCTGGCACGCTTCGGTGGCGACGAGTTTGTCGCCCTGCTCGCCGATATCGACGGTGAAGACGAGGCACTGCTGGTCGCCGAGCGCTTGTTGCCGGAAGTCAGCCGCCCCTACCGCATCGACGAGCACGAGCTGTACCTGAGCGCGAGCATCGGCATCACGATCAGCGAACCGGGCATGGAGAGCCCGCTGTCCCTGATCCAGCAGGCCGACATGGCCATGTATCGGGCCAAGCAGCAGGGGCGCAATACCTGCCAGATCTTCAATGAGGAGATCGACAGCCAGGTGCGCCACCGGGTGGGGCTGCGCAATGACCTGCAGGAAGCGCTGGAGCACGGCGACTTCCAGGTCTTCTACCAGCCGTTGGTCCTGGGCGAGGAGCGCTGCATCGCCGGGCTCGAGGCGCTACTGCGCTGGCATCACCCCACCCACGGCTGGATTTCGCCGGCCACGTTCATTCCGCTCGCCGAGGAAACCGGCCAGATCATCCCGCTGAGCGAATGGGTACTGGAGCGTGCCTGCCGCGACATGAAGACCCTGGTCGACCACGGCATGGACGATGGCCGCGTGGCCATCAACCTATCGCCAATCCAGTTCAATCGGCCCAATTTCCTCGCCACCATCCGGCGGATGCTCGAACTCAGCGGCCTGCCGGCCAGTCGGCTCGAGCTCGAGCTGACCGAGGGCATCCTGATGAACGAGACCGAGGCGGCCATCGAGACCCTGCACCAATTGCGCGACAGCACCATCAGCGTGTCGATCGACGATTTCGGCACCGGGTTTTCCAGCCTGAGCTACCTCAAGCACCTGCCGATCGACAAGATCAAGATCGACCGCAGTTTCATCCAGGGCGTGGAGCACAGCGCCGATGATGCCGCGATCGTTCAGGGGGTCATCTCCATGGCCCACCACCTAGGCATCAAGGTGGTCGCCGAGGGGATCGAGACCGAGGCCCAGCGCGACATCCTGGTCGGCTGGGGCTGCGACATACTGCAGGGCTACCTGTTCGCTCGGCCGATGCCGCTCGACGAACTCACCACCTGCCTGCGTCACAACCGTCAGATCGCTGCCCATCTAAACTCGGCGACTTGATCGGGGCGACGCCGCACCCACACGAAAAACGCCCCCGCAGCGATGCTTGCGGGGGCGTTTTTCGTGGCAATGCGAAATTACCGTATCTGGTGCGCCCGACAGGATTCGAACCTGTGACCTTCGGCTTCGGAGGCCGACACTCTATCCAGCTGAGCTACGGGCGCGTTGCTGATGAAGGCGACCTCACCAGGCAAGGGCGGCATGATAGCGGCTTGGCCGCGTCACGTCCATGGGCCGCCCGACTTCCTACCCGTTTAATGCCTCACCGACGACCTGCTCGGCCTGGGCGAAGATTTCCTCGAGGTGACCGGGATCCCGGAAGCTCTCTGCGTAAATCTTGTAGATCGGCTCGGTGCCCGACGGGCGAGCGGCAAACCAGCCATTGGCCGTCTCCACCTTGAGACCGCCGATCGGCGCCTCGTTGCCCGGGGCGCGGGTACGAACGCCGGTGACCGACTCGCCGGCCAGCCGGTCGATGGCGAGTTGATTCGGATCGAGTGCCTTGAAGCGCTCCTTCTGCTCGGCGCTCAACGCGGCATCGCGGCGGGCGTAGAACGGCTGGCCGTAGCGGTCGATCAAGCGATTGAAGCGCGCCCAGACGTCCTCTCCGGTCACCGCGAGGATCTCGGCGGCCAACAGCCCCATGGTCAACCCGTCCTTGTCGGTGTTCCAGACCTCGCCGTTGCGCGCCAGGAAGGTCGCGCCAGCCGACTCCTCGCCGCCGAAGCCCAGCCAGCCGTCCGTCAGGCCCGGCTGGAACCACTTGATGCCCACCGGCGTCTCGTAGACCTCACGGCCCAGCCCGCCGGCGACGCGATCGATCATCGAGCTCGACACGATCGTCTTGCCCACCTTGAGATCACCGCGCCAGTCGGGCCGATGGCCAAACAGGTAGTCGATCGAGACCGAGAGGAAATGGTTGGGATTGATCAGTCCGCCCTCGGGGCTGACGATGCCGTGGCGGTCGGCATCGGTGTCGTTGCCGAACGCCACGTCGAAACCATCCTTGATCTTCAACAGACCCGCCATCGCGTACGGCGAGGAGCAATCCATGCGGATCTTGCCGTCGTGGTCCAGCGGGATGAAACGAAAATCGGGCTCGACCTGGCGATTGACGACGGTCAGGTCGAGGCCGTAGTGCTCGGCAATCGGCTCCCAGTACGGCAGACCCGCCCCACCCATCGGGTCGACGCCGATCGAGACACCGGCCCGGGCGATCGCCTGCATGTCCACGACCGTATCGAGGGCCTCGACGTAGGGGCGAATGAAATCCACCCCCTGGGCCGCACCGCTCTTGATCGCCCGGTCGAACGGCTGGCGAGAGATGGCCTGCCAATTGGCCAGCAACTCGTTGGCACGACGCTCGATCCAGCCGGTCGCCCCGGTGTCCGCGGGGCCGCCATGCGGCGGGTTGTACTTGAAACCACCATCACCCGGCGGGTTGTGCGAGGGGGTCAGGATGATGCCGTCGCAACGCGCCCCGCCCCGGCCACCTTGGCCCCCTTGACGATTGGCGGCGATGATCGCCTGCGAGATCACCGGTGTGGGGGTGGGCGCATTGTCGTGCTGATAGCGGAACGGCACGCCGGCAGCCGCCAGCACCTCGACACAGGTCATGAACGCCGGCCAGGCCAACGCATGCGTGTCGAAACCGATCAGGATCGGCCCACCGATGCCCTCGGCCTTGCGATACTCGACCAATGCGGCGGTCACGGCGGCAATGTGCGCTTCGTTGAACGAGCCGGTCAGACTCGAGCCGCGATGCCCCGAGGTGCCGAAGGAAATGCGTTGCGACGGCTCCTCCACCAGCGGTTCGCCCTGGTAGTAGGCACTGATCAGACGCGGCACGTCGACGAGAAAGTCACGGGGCGGGGTCTGGCCGGCTAGTTCGTGCAATGGCATGGATGAGAAGTCCTTCGGCTGAACGTTTGTTGACGTCGTGAAACGTTAAAGCGACTGAAACGGCTGGGTTCCAGGTCGTTGGTCCCCGGCTCCGGTGGCCGTGAGTCCAATGCCGGGGCGAAATCGATCCGGCCTCAATGAGCGGGATGACCGCAGCTGCCGGACTCCAACGGCGGCAACGGGTCGACCTGCGCCTGGCGATGCGCGGCCACGCGGGCCAGCGCCAGCGAGGCGATCCGCACCGCCTCGGGGTCGGCCCGCGAGGTGAGCACCACCGGCACGCAGGCGCCCATGACGATGCCGGCAAAACGTGCCCCGGCCAGATACTCGAGATCCTTGTAGAGGATATTGCCTGAGACCAGATCCGGAACCAACAGAATGTCGGCGTGCCCCGCCACCGGGCTGATCAGGCCCTTGATCCGCGCCGATTCGGCCGAGATCGCGGTGTCGAAGGCCAACGGCCCGTCGATCTGCGCATGGGCAATCTGGCCTCGCTCGCCCATCTTGGCCAGACAGGCGGCATCCAGGGTCGAGGGGATGGCCGGATTGACCATCTCGATGGCCGACAGTGCCGCTACCCGGGCCCGTTTGTTGCCCAGCCACCAAGTCAGGTTGACCGCATTCTGGAGGATCTCGGCCTTGGCGCGCACGTCCGGCTGGATATTGATCACCGCATCCGTGATGAACAGCAGCTTGTGGTAGCTGGCCATCTCGGCCATGAAGACGTGCGAGATACGCGGGCCGCGCCGCAGTTCGCGGATAATCGGCCGCAGAAAAACATCGCTGTGAATCGCCCCCTTCATCAGCAGACCCACCCGGCCAGACTCGACGGCATCGACCGCCGCTCTCGCGGTCTGTTCCGGCCCGAGTGCGTCGATGACGGGGTAGGCCACGCCCTGTTCGGCCATCAGAGCCTCGATGCGCGCGCCTCGACCGATCAGCACCGGCTCGATCAGGCCGGCCTCGGTAGCATGCCGGGCGGCCTCGACAATATGCGGCTCATCGGCCCCGACCACCGCCGTCGGCGCTGGCGGCAGCGCGCGTGCCTGTTCAAGCAGCTGATCGAGACTGCGGATTTCATCGGGGGAATGCGACATCATGATCTCTTCCTGTCGGTGCCGGCACGCCGGTAGTCGACCGGAAACAACGGCTCACACATCGATATCGTCCTGGCCGGCAAACCGCTCGAAATCGGGCAGATCCGCCAGCGAATTCAGACCGAAATCGTTGAGAAAATTGCGCGTGGTCCCCAGCATCTCGGGCCGGCCCGGGCTGTCCTTGACACCAAGGCTGCGCACCCAGCCCCGTTCGGCCAGTTGCTTGAGGATCTGCGGATTCACCGCCACCCCGCGGGACGCCTCGATCTCGCCGCGGGTGATCGGTTGGCGCCAGGCGATCAAGGCCAGCGTCTCCAGTGCCGCACGGCTGAGCTTCGGCACCCGCCCCGGATCGCCGGCCTTGAGGTACGGCGCGACGGCCGCGGTGGCGACCAGGTGCCAGACGCGACGCCCGCCGATCTCGCGAGTGCTCAGCTCGATGAAACGATGCGATTCCCAGCGCCCGGCCACCTGCGCGAGTGCGGCCTCGAGCAACTCGGGCGCCGTTTCCTGCCCCACCATGGCACCCAGCGCCTCCAGCGACAGGGGCTCGTCGACCGTCAGCAGCAACGCCTCGACCAGTTCGACCAGGCCTTCCGGCGGCTCGCTGCCCGACGGCGCGGGCGGTTCGGCACGATCCCCAGGGGGCAGCCTATCGGTCATCGGGGCATCTCCTCTTCAACGGCCGGCTCGGGGGTTGTCCCGGCCAGGCGAAACAAGGTCACGGGCCCGAAGGGGTGTTCCTGCGACCAGTCGAGCGCGTGGGTGCGCGCGAGCTCCAGCACGGCCACGGTGGTCACCGCGACCCCCATGCGCCCCTCCTCGGGGTGAAACACGTCGGCCAGATCGCAGCTCGCCCGATCCGCCAGCGCATCGAGGATGTCGGTCATCCGCTGGCGGATGCTCAGCCCCTCGGCACGCACGTGGTGGGCACGACGCACGCTGCCCTCGCGCAGCAGCCCGTTCATCGCCGCGACCAACCCGGCAAGATCCGCCGGCACCGGCGGGGCCGGCAGGTGCTCGGGTGGCTCGACGGAGAGCGCGAACCAGTCGCGCCCTCGCCGCGGCTGCTCGTCGAGCAGCCCCGCGGCTCGAGTGGTGCGCTCGTACTCGAGCAGGCGCTCGACCAGTTCGGCACGCGGGTCGAGCGGCTCCTCCTCGTCGTCATCACGCGGTTCGGGCGGCAGGAGCATGCGCGACTTGATCTCGGCCAACCAGGCGGCCATCAGCAGGTACTCGGCCGCCAGCTCGATCGCCATCGATTTCATCAGGGCGAGGTAGTCGAGGTACTGCTCGGTGACCCGGGCGACGGGGATCTCGAGGATGTCGATGTTGTGCTTGCGGATCAGGTAGAGCAAGAGATCCAGGGGCCCCTCGAACTGCTCCAACCAGATGGCCAGTGCATCGGCCGGGATGTAGAGATCCAGCGGCAACTGCTCGAGCGGCTGGCCGGACACCCGCGGCGTGGCATCGACCCAGCGGCGTGAATCGCTGGCCGGCATGTGACCTTCAGAGGACATGGATCAAGGCGTTGAACCAGCCGAGCAGCGTGCCCATGATCGGCAGCAGGATCGCCGAGAGCACCCCGCTGACCAGGAGTACCACCACGATCGGCAGCCCCCAAGCCTCGAGGCGGGACAACCGGTCGCCCCAGCTCGCCGGCAGCACGGCCACCAGCATCCGCCCGCCGTCCAGCGGCAGGATGGGCAACAGGTTGAACACGGCGAGTATCAGGTTGATGAAGATCCCCACCTGCCCCATCAGGGCCAGTGCCTCGGCAAAGCGCATGCCGCCGTCGAGGCCCTTCAAGGCCAGCACGGTGACCAGCGCCCAGCCGAGCGCCATCAGGATATTGACCCCGGGGCCGGCCGCCGCGACCAGGAACATGCCGCGACGCGGGTTGCGCAGCCGCGCGGCATTGATGGGCACCGGCTTGGCCCAGCCGAAGACGAACGGGGTAAACAGGTACATCAGCAGTGGCACGACGAGCGTGCCCAGCCAGTCGATGTGGGGGATCGGGTTGAGCGTCAGCCGCCCGGCCCGCTTGGCGGTGGGGTCGCCCAGCGCGTTGGCGACATAACCGTGCGCTGCCTCGTGCACGGTCACCGCCAGCAGGATCGGCAGGATGCCGATCGCGATCTTCTGCAGGAACGAAAGCTCCAGCACGTCCGGCTCAGTCCGCCAGTTCGGGCGGCACGCCGCCGAGCCCTTCGCGCTGGACGTCGAAGTCGTCGCCGGTCAGGTCGAGCACCGTGCCGGGAATCTGTTCGAGAAAGCCCGCGCCGGCGACCAGGTCGACCTGGTTGGTCACCGCGGTCGGGAAGAGCTCCGGATCGTCCAGTGGTTCGTCGAGGTCGGGAATCACCAGCGAGGCACTCAGGATCGGTGCATCCAGGGCCTCGAGGATGGCGCGCAGGACCACGTGCGAAGGCACCCGCAGGCCGATCGAGCGCTTCTTCTCGTGCTGCAATCGCCGCGGGACCTCGCGCGTCGCCGGCAGGATGAAGGTGTAGGGGCCGGGAATGTGGTTCTTGAGAAAACGGAACTGGACATTGTCTACCTTGGCATAGACACCCAGCTCGGATAGATCGCGCACCGACAGGGTCATATGGTGGATACCGTCGTCACGCCGGATCTGCCCGATGCGCTCGATCGCGTTCTTGTCCTCCAGGCGGCAGGCGAGCGCATAGCCCGAGTCGGTCGGGACGACCACGATCTGCCCGCGGGCAATCGCGTCGGCGGCCTGCTTGGCCAGTCGCGGCTGGGGGGTCTCGGGATGGATGTCGAGCATTCTGGTCATGGCTGACCCTCGTGGCGTCGGATGGCAGTGGTGGCGAACCCGGATTAAGGGCTGGGCGGCGGGTGGCCAAACGGCACGCTCCCCGCGCCCTCACGCCCATGTTAGTGTACTGCAAGCGGCCGCGGGCACGTCCTGCCGGCCTCGATTCCAGGGCCCTTAACGTTACGCGAGACACGATGAAATTCCTGTTCGATTTCTTCCCTATCCTGCTGTTCTTCGGTGCCTACCACCTGGAGGGCATCTATGTCGCCACCGCGGTGGCCATGGTGGCCTCGGTGGTACAGATCGCCGCCGGTTGGCTGATGTGGCGCAAGGTCGAGCGGATGCACTGGGTCTCGGCCGGGTTGATCGTGCTGTTCGGCGGCATGACGCTGATCCTGCACAACCCGCTGTTCATCATGTGGAAGCCCACTATCCTCAACTGGCTGTTCGCGCTGGTCTTTCTCGGCAGCGCGTTCATCGGCAAGAAACCGCTGGTCCAGCGGATGATGGAACATGTCATTCAGGTCCCCAGGGCCATCTGGCATCGCGTCAACTGGGCATGGGTGGCTTTCTTCGTGATTTCCGGCGTGGCCAACATCCTGGTCGCCTACCAGTTTTCCGAGGCGTTCTGGGTCAACTTCAAGCTGTTCGGCTTGATGGGCATGACCTTCGTGTTCATGATCCTGCAGGGGCTCTACCTCGGCCTGTACGCCGAACGCCCGGCCGAGGTCCAGGCGGACACCGGCCCGCAGGATAGTGACGAACGCCCCTGATCGCTCCCTGACGGCAACGGAGGACGCACCGCCGATGCAATGGTTTATGATCGTGGCCAATGACGTGGCCGACAGCGCCCCGCTGCGGGCAACGCACCGCGACGCCCACCGCGCACGCATCGAATCGATGACCAGCGAGGGTCGCATCCTCACCGCCGGCCCGCTGCCGATCGATCCTGGCGATCCCGATCGGGGGCTCTCGGGCAGCCTGATCGTCGCGGCCTTCGAAAGCCTGGATGCGGCTCGCGCCTGGGCGGAGGCGGACCCGTTTCACGCCGGCGGGGTCTACGCCTCGGTCGATGTCCGACCCTACAAGCCGATTTTCGGTGCCACCGGCTAGCACCGGGCGGCGCCACCCAAACAGACCGTCCCCAGACAAACAACGAACCAAGCCAAGAAACCAAAGGACCCCTCATGGATAGCAACCCGACCATCGATCGCGTCCCTCACCGTCGCCACCGCCTGGCGATTGCCCTCGGTGCGGGACTGTTGCTAAGCGCCGGCGCGATGACCGGCTGCAGTGACGACCGCCCGCAGTCTGCCGAAAAGACACCGCTGGGCCAGCAGAGCGCCCCGTCGGGCTCGTTCGCCACCATTGAAGGCGGCGAGGTGATCGCCCGCATCAACGGCTCCCCGCTCTACCGCGAGAACCTGGAGGTGGTGAAGGAGAACCTGGGCGCCGAGGTGCCCGAGGATCGCCTGGTCAGCCGCATGGTCGAACTGCGCCTGCTGGCCAACCGCGCCCGGGAGCAAGGCCTCGACAGCGATCCGCGCACCCAGGCGCGCGTCCAGAACGCGATCGACAACCAGCTCGCCAACGCCTATCTCATGAACTTCATGACCGAGATGGAACTGAGCGAAGCGGATGTCGAGGCGGCCTATGAGCGCGAAATGGAGGCCCTGGGCGAAGAGACCCAGTACCGCGCCATGCACATCCTGGTCGAGGACGAAGAAACCGCGCGCGAACTGATCGCGGAGCTCGACGAGGGTGGCGACTTCGGCGAACTGGCCCGGCAGCACTCCAAGGACACCGGTTCGGGCGAGGCTGGCGGCGATCTGGGCTGGTTCTCCCTCGACCAGATGGTCGAACCGTTCGCCGAGGCCGTCGGCGCCCTGGAACCGGGGCAACGGGCGGAGGAGCCGGTCGAAACGCGGTTTGGCTGGCACATCGTGCAGGTCGAGGAAACCCGGCCGATGCCCAAGCCGACGCTCGACCAGATGCGTCCGGAACTGGAGGATCAGGCCCGGCGTGAGGCCATCAACGACATGATCGCCGAGCTGCGGGAATCGGCCAATGTCGAGATTCTCACCACCGACGTACGGTCCATGGTCGAGCGCGACGGCAACGAGGCCCAGCCGGGCGATGAGACCGGCGCCGGCGAGGCGGACTCGGACGAGGCCGAGACCACCGCGGACGATGCCAACATGGGCAACCTCCCGGCCGAGCCGCTCAAGGCCATGCCCTGAAGCGGGCCACGCCCATCCGTCAAACGGCAACAGGAAAGACCATGACGAAACAAGTCGTAAACGGCGAGGAGCTCAAGCAGACCGCGCTGGGCAAGGAACTCAACGATGATCAGTGCCGCCTGCTCGCCAACGTGTGCACGCGTCGCGCGATAGCCAATGGCGAGATCCTGTTCGAGGAAGGTCACAGCAGCGATACGCTGTTCGTCGTCGTCCAGGGGCGGTTCGCGGTCAGCCGTGATACCGGCCGCGGATTCTCCGACACGCTGCACCTGCTCGAAACCGGGCAACTGGCGGGCGAGTCGGGCTTTCTCGATGGCACACCGCATAGCGCGACCCTGCGCGCCGTCGGTGACGCCCACGTGGTCATGCTCGACCGGGCCCATCTCGAGTCGTTGCTGGTCGACCATCCGATCCTGGTCTACAAGGTGATGCGCGCGATCGTGCACAGCGTGCGCGAGATCATCCGGCGCATGAACCGTCAGCACAGCGAACTGTTGAGCTACATCAACCCGAGCATCGGCCGGTTCTGAGCCCGCCGGATACCCCCGGATACTCGGAGACAAAAAGGGCCGTGATCCGACGATCACGGCCCTTTTTCTTGATGCGAAGCGAACTCTGCGCGGCTGGCTGTCAGGGGCCGCCGAGCGACTCCCGCAATGCCTCATCCCACCGCACGGCATCGAGATAGCAGTTGGGAGCCACCTCGTTGAGCGACGAGACCGCGGTCTCGCCATCGGCCTCGAGCCATTGGCCCTTCTCGTAGAAACGGACGTACTCGAGCAATTCCCCGAGACTGCCCTGCCCCTCCAACAACGCCTTGGCAATGTCGTCGGTCAGCGGCAGCTCCTCGATCAACTGCGCGAGTGGCTGGTTGTAGAAGGCATCGAGATTGGAGAACAGCCCGACCAGGAAGGCGGTCGGCGGATTCGCCAGCCGACTCTGCGCGGCCAGCAGCTCGGCAAAGCGCGCCCGGATCATGGTGTTGTGGATCAGGGCTGGCGGCTTGCCATCCACGCCCGTTAGCGCGGACAGGTAAACCAAGCTACGCACGGCCTTGAGCCCCAGCAGACGCACCGCCTCCTCGACCGAGTCGACCTGTCGACGCAGGCCGATGGCGGCCGAGTTGACCAACCGCAACAACCGGTAGCTCAGGGCCAGATCGGTGTTGATGCGCTCGACGATCTCGCCCAGCGAGGCCTCATCGTCCTGAAGGAGGATCAACAGCCCCATCAGGTTCGCCTTGGAGGCGCGCACGGTCGGACGCACCACCATCTCCGGGCGGGAGACGAAATGACCCTGGAAGTAATCCACCCCGGCCTCGCGCAGGCGGTCGTAGACGTCCCACTCCTCGACCTTCTCGGCAATGACCTTGAGGCCCGCCTCGCGGGCGCCCGGCAGCGCCGCGATGATCCGGTCCACCCCCACCTCCAGCACGTCGAACTTGACGTAGTGGCACTCGCCCACGCAGGGCTTGGCAATCGATTCGGGCGAGAAGTCATCCAGGGCGACGCGATACCCGGCCTTCTTCAGGCGCTTGATGGCCTCGGCGGTCCGTTCATCGCAATCGATCGTCTCGAGGACTTCCAGGACGACCGAGGGAGCGACGATGCCCTCCAGCACGTCACTGAAGAGCATCTTGCTGGGCACATTGATGAAGGCCTGCTTGCCTCCGACCAGGCTATCGAGACCGATCTCGCTCAGGGCATTGAGTACGGTCGATGCCGTGGCCTGGTTCGAATTGCCGATCCGCGCCACCTGGTCGGCATCCGCCGCCCGGTAGAGCAGTTCGTAACCGATGGTGTTGAGATCGGCGTCGACGATCGGCTGACGTGCAAGACGCACCGACTGGACGATCCGCTGGACCGCCTCGTCATTGGATGGATGGTGTTCGGCCGTTGTCATGGCATGTAGCAGCTCGCTGGATGGTCAGCCGACGGATTGGCAGTCGGGCAGAAACCCCAGCATAACCGCCTTCGTTCTATCGGGGGAATCGCATGGACAGGCGCAGCCGCCCCTGCCGGTCGACTTCGAGCAGCTTGACGTCAACCTCGTCACCCTCGTTGACCACGTCGGTGACCTTCTCGACCCGGGTATCCGCCATCTCCGAGATGTGCAGCAGGCCGTCCTTGCCGGGGGCGATGTTGACGAAGGCGCCGAAGTCCTTAATGCCGACGACCTTGCCGTGGTAGACCTTGCCCACCTCAAGCTCCGCGGTCAGCTCCTCGACGCGGCGACGGGCCTCTTCGGCGGCCTCGCCGTTGGGCGCGGCAATCGTGACCAGGCCATCCTCGCTGATGTCGATCTGGGTTTCCGTCTCCTTGGTCAGGGCCTGGATGGTCGAGCCGCCCTTGCCGATCAGATCGCCCTTGCGTTCCGGGTTGATCCGCACGGTGATGAACCGTGGCGCGTGCGACGACAGATCGGTGCGTGCCTCGGCCAGCGCCTCGTTCATGCAGCCGAGAATGTGGGTCCGGCCGGCACGCGCCTCGCGCAGGGCCTCCTCCATGATCTCGCGATTGATACCCTCGATCTTGATGTCCATCTGCAGGGCGTTCACGCCATCGGCCGTGCCCGCCACCTTGAAGTCCATGTCGCCGAGGTGATCCTCGTCACCGAGGATGTCGGTCAGCACGACGAACTCGTCGCCCTCCTTGATCAGGCCCATGGCGATCCCGGCCACCGGCGACTTCATCGGCACGCCGGCATCCATCATGGCAAGCGAGGCACCGCAGACGGAGGCCATCGAGGACGACCCGTTGGACTCGGTGATCTCGGAGACGACCCGGATGGTGTACGGGAACTCCTCGGCCGGCGGCAGCGCGGCCATCACACCCCGACGGGCCAGGTTGCCGTGGCCGATTTCACGGCGCTTGGGCATGCCGAAACGGCCGGTCTCGCCCACACAGAACGGCGGGAAGTTGTAATGGAACAGGAACGGTTCCTTGCGCTCACCCCCCACCGCATCGATCATCTGGGCGTCGCGTGCGGTCCCCAGCGTGGTGACCACCATCGCCTGGGTCTCGCCGCGGGTGAACAGCGCCGAGCCGTGGGCACGCGGCAGAAAGCCGGTGCGGATGCTGATGGGTCGCACCGTGCGGGTATCGCGCCCGTCGATACGCGGCTTGCCGGCGATGATGTCACCGCGGACCACGTCGGACTCGATGCCCTTCACCAGTCCATCGACCGTCTTCTCGGTAACCGGCGGTTCGGCCGTCTCGTCGACGAAACGCTCACGGATCTCGCCGCGCAACTGCCCCAGACGCCCACCGCGCTCGGCCTTGTCGGCGATCTGGTAGGCCGACTCGATCTCGGCGCGGAAGGCGGACTCGATCTCGGCGGCCAGCGACGAGTTGTCCACCGGCGGGGTCCACTCCATGGTTGGGCGCCCCGCCTCCGCGGCCAGGGCCTCGATCGCCTTGATCGCCGCATGCATCTGCTCATGGCCGAACATCACCGCATCGAGCATGACGTCCTCGGGGAGCTGATCGGCCTGGGACTCGACCATCAGCACGGCCTTGTCCGTGCCGGCCACCACCAGATCCAGGCGTGACTCGGTCAGTTGCGCGGGGCTCGGGTTGAGCACGAACTCGCCGTCGATGTGACCGACTCGCGCGGCGCCGATGGGACCGGCAAACGGCGCACCGGACAGCGACAGCGCGGCCGAGGCGCCGATCAGTGCCGGGATCTCGGAGTCGACCTCGGGATCGAGCGACAACACCTGGGCGATAACCTGCGTCTCATGGGTGAAGCCCTTGGCAAACAGCGGGCGTACCGGCCGGTCGATCAGGCGCGCGACCAGCGTTTCACCCTCGGTCGAGCGGCCCTCGCGACGAAAGAAGCTGCCCGGTACCCGCCCGGCGGCGTAAAACTTTTCCTGGTACTCGATCGTCAGGGGCAGGAAATCCTTGGACGGGTCCGTGGTCGACGCGACCACGGCAGTCACCAGGACCACAGTCTCGCCCATGGTGACCATGACCGCCCCGCTGGCCTGCCGGGCGATTTCGCCGGTCTCCAGGGTGACGGTGTGTTGCCCGTACTCGAAGGATTGCTTGCTGACTGCCACGGTTGGCTCCTGCACTGACTGATTGAAAGAGGGGCACCTTGGCCCACAAACAAAAAACCCGCCGGCTTGCGGCGGGTTCCTAGTGTAACGGCAAGCGCTTACTTGCGCAGGCCCAGCTTCTTGATCAAGTCCTGGTAGCGAGTGAGGCTCTTGGACTTGAGGTAATCGAGCATCTTGCGACGCTGGTTGACCAGCTTGAGCAGGCCACGGCGGGAATGGTGATCCTGCTTGTGGGTCGCGAAGTGCTCGGTCAGGTGCGTGATCCGCTGGGTCAGCAGCGCAACCTGGACTTCCGGGGAACCGGTGTCGTTCGCGTCTTTGCCGAACTCGGCAACGATATCGGCGGTGGTCTTTTCGTTCAGGGACATGGACGTTCTCCTATCTGCCTGGGTGAAGCTTTGAAGTCCATCACGGGTCAGTGGCTCGGCCGATCACCTCGGCACCGTCCCGCAATGCGTTTGAGCGCTTGCGCGCTCCTTACAACGCCGCGAACAATCGTCGCGGCGCGGTTCGCCCGTCATCCAGCACTTCCCCCATACCCAGGAAGAGGTCGTCAGGTGCGTAGAGTCGAAACCACCCGGTTTGTGGCGCGTTGGGCACAAACACCGGATGACCATGGCGAATTGGTGTGACGCTGCCCGCATCCAGCACAACGGCCGGATAGGCGCCCAGCGCCGAATCGATCGGGAGGATAACACGGTCGAGGGACTCGATCCCGCCCTCGGCGGCGATCGCCTCGAGGTCCTCTAGCCGGTAAGTCGGCTGCTCGTCCATCGACCACGGACCCAGGCCGATGCGGCGCAGCTCGGTCACCACCGCGCCACAACCGATCGCCTCACCGATATCCTCGACCAGGGTGCGAATGTAGGCACCCTTGCTCGAATGCACGCGCAGCGTGAATTCGGTGCGCGAAAGCGATTCCAGCGTGATCTCGTGAAAATCGATGGGCCGCGCCTTGCGCTCGACCGTCTTGCCTTCGCGCGCCAGTTCGTACAGGCGCTTGCCCTCGTGCTTGAGGGCCGAGTACATCGGCGGCACCTGCTCGACGCGGCCGCGAAAGCGGCCTAGCACCGCCTCCATCGCGTCATTGTCGATGGCCGGCACCTCGCGCGTCTCGATCACCTCGCCCTCGAGATCGCCGCTGTCGGTCCGCGTGCCCAGCCGGCCGGTGACCCGGTAGGTCTTGTCGGCGTCGAGCAGCAATCCGGAGATACGTGTCGCCTGACCGAAGCAAACCGGCAACAGGCCGGAAGCCGCCGGGTCGAGACTGCCGGTGTGACCGGCCTTGGCGGCATCGAACAACCGCCGTACACGTTGCAGCGCCTGATTCGAGCTCAAGCCCAAGGGCTTGTCGAACAGGACGATGCCATTGATCTCGCGACCGCGACGCTTGCGTGCCATACGACGGACGGAACCGGCTTAACGCCGGTCGTCTTCCTCGGATTCGTCCCGATCGGCACCGTTCTCGTCGGTGCCTGCGTGCTCGGCATCGCCATCCTTGTCACGCACGGCACGAATCAGGGCATCCATCTGCATGCCCTGCTCGATCGAGTTGTCGAAGATGAAGGACAGCTGCGGGACGATGCGCAGGCGCATCCGGTGGCCCAATTCGCCCCGCAGGAAACCGGCCGCCTCGTTGAGCCATTGCTCGGCGATCGGCTGCTCGTCGGCGTTGAGCACGCTGTAGAAAATGCGTGCATGGGCGAGATCGCGAGAGACCTCGCAGTCCGTGACAGTCAGCATGGTCAAGGGCGCATTCGGCCCACTGTCCACGCCGGAATCACGGATCAACTCGGCGATCTCGCGCTTGATCTGGCCGGCCACTCGTTTGTGGCGCTGAAAACCCTGTGCCATAACGTCCGCCTTACAGGGTCCGTTGGACCTCGAAGCGCTCGAAGACCTCGATCTGGTCGCCGACCTTGACGTCGTTGTAGTTCTTCACGCCGATGCCGCACTCCATGCCGGAGCGGACTTCCTGGGCATCGTCCTTGAAGCGACGCAGCGACTCGAGTTCGCCTTCGTAGATGACGACATTGTCGCGCAGTACGCGGATCGGGTTGTTCCGTTTGACCACGCCCTCGGTGACCATGCAGCCGGCGATCGCGCCCAGCTTCGGCGAGCGGAACACGTCGCGCACCTCGGCCAGACCGACGAATTTCTCCTGGGTCTCGGTGCCCAGCAGGCCGGTCATGGCGGCCTTGACGTCATCAAGCATCTCGTAGATGACCGAGTAGTAGCGGATCTCGACATCCTGTTCGCCGGCCGTCTTGCGCGCAGCGGCATCGGCACGGACGTTGAAGCCGATCACGATCGCACTCGACGTGGCCGCGAGGTTGATGTCCGACTCGTTGATCCCGCCCACGCCGCTCATCAGGACGTTGACCTTGACGTCGTCGGTCGACAGCTTCTGCAGGCTGTCGCGGATGGCTTCGGCGGAGCCCTGCACGTCGGCCTTGACCAGCACGTTCAGTGACTCGACCTCGCCTTCCTTCATCTGGTCGAACAGGTTCTCGAGCTTGGCCGCCTGCTGGGCCGCCAGGCGCGAATCGCGCTGCTTGGCCTCGCGGAACTCGGCGATCTCGCGCGCCTTGCGCTCGTCCTCGATCACCACCAGCTCGTCACCGGCCTCCGGCGTACCGGAAAGACCCAGCACGACCACCGGGATGGACGGGCCGGCCGACTTGACCTGCTTGCCGTTCTCGTCGAGCAGCGCACGCACCCGGCCGTATTCCTTGCCCACGACCACGGTATCGCCCTTCTTGAGGGTGCCGCTCTGGACCAGGATGGTCGCGACCGGGCCCCGGCCCTTCTCGAGAGAAGACTCGACCACGGTACCGATGGCGTGACCCTCGACCGGCGCCTTGAGCTCCTGGAGCTCGGCCTGGAGGAGGATCGCCTCGAGCAGTTGATCGATCCCTTCACCGGTGTGTGCGGAGACATGCACGAACTGCGTGTCGCCACCCCATTCCTCGGAGATCACCTCTTCCTGCGAGAGCTCGGCACGCACCCGTTCCGGGTCGGCGCCTTCCTTGTCGATCTTGTTGACGGCCACCACCATCGGCACGTTGCCGGCACGAGCGTGATGGATCGCCTCTTTGGTCTGCGGCATGACACCGTCATCGGCGGCCACGACCAGCACGACCACATCGGTTGCACTCGCCCCACGGGCACGCATGGCGGTGAACGCCTCGTGGCCCGGGGTATCGAGGAACGTGACGGTGCCGCGCGGCGTGTCGACGTGATAGGCACCCACGTGCTGGGTGATGCCCCCGGCCTCGCCAGCGGTGACCTTGGCGCGACGGATATGGTCGAGCAGCGAGGTCTTGCCGTGGTCGACGTGACCCATGACGGTCACCACCGGCGGACGTGCCATGGCCTCGCCCTGCTCGACCTGCTCGAGCGCTTCGTCCTCGATCGCGGTCTCGGACTCGGCGTGCGGCGTATGCCCCATCTCCTCGACCACCAGGATCGCGGTGTCCTGATCGAGCACCTGGTTGATGGTGGCCATCACGCCCATGTTGAACAGGACCTTGACCACATCGACGCCCTTGACGGCCATGCGCTGGGCCAGTTCCTCGACCGAGATCGACTCGGGAACATTGACGTCGCGGACGACCGGGGCGGTCGGCTTCTCGAAGGTATGACGGGTGGCCACGGCGGTCTTGGACGCCGCGCCCTTCTTGCCTTTCTTGCGTCGACGGCCGGCGCCGGCACCCAGGTGCAGTTCTTCCCGGGCGCTCTCGCGGGCATGTCGACCCTTGCCGCCATGCTTGCCACGCTTGGGACGGCCTTCGTCGGCCGAGACCGGGATACCCGGCGCCTCTTCCGGCATCGCGACAATACGCAGACGGGACTTCTTCTTGCCGTCTTCCTTGTCTTCGCCCTCGTCACCGGTCGCTTCCTCGACGGGAGCGCTCTCCTCGGCCGCCGGCTCTTCAACCGGCGTTTCCTCAGCGGCAGGCTCGACCGGTTCGGCAGGGGCCTGCTCAGGCTCAGGCTCTGCCACCGGTTCGGCAGGCGACTCGTCGCGCTCGGCCGGCTCGACCTCGGCCGTCGTGCTGGGCGCCTCTTCGACCGACGGCGCGGCCTCGGCGGCCGGCTGCTCTTCCACCGGCGCCGCCTGGGTCACTTCCTCGACCGGCTGCTCGGCTTGCTCGGTCTCTTCGGTCGGCTCGACCTCGTCACGCGAGACATAGGTCTTGCGGCGCCGGTATTCGACCGCGACGGTCTTGCCGCCACGGCCACCGCCGCCGACCTTGATTTCCTGCTGGGAACGACGCTTGAGCGTGATCCGCGAGGAAGGCGACTTCGCCTCCCCTTCACCCGATGAGCGCGACTTACGCAGATGGGCCAGCAGCTTCATCTTGTCGTCGTCACTGACACTGGCATCCACGGAAGACGCCGAAACGCCCGCTTCAGCCAGTTGCTCAAGCAGCCGTTCGGGGGTGGCGCCTACCACTTTTGCCAAATCTTTAACCGTGACCTCGGACATTAACGACTCCTGTGGTCCTGCAAACTATCAAATAGAGATTTCACGCCTCGGCAACTGCCGATGGCGACGGGCCGGTCTTCGCCGACCAATTAGGCGAACCAGGGTGCGCGTGCGGCCATGATCAACCGCCCGGCAAGCTCCTCGTCCACGCCTTCGTATTCCGTCAACTCATCAATGGAGAGCTCGGCAACGTCTTCCGAGTCCTTGATGTTGTTCTCGCGCAGGTTGGCGGCCAGTTCGGCCGACATCCCGTCGAGCTCCTCGAGGGCCAGCGCCTCGCCGGAGGATTCGGTTTCTTCCTCGGCTTCGCCGCCACCGGCAATCGCCATGGTGAGCAAGGCATCGCGCGCCCGGTTGCGCAGTTCCTCGACGATGCCCTCGTCGAAGCCCTCAACCTCTAGCAGCTCCTCGGTGGGCACGTAGGCGATTTCCTCGATGGTGGTGAAACCGGCCTCGACCAGCACCTCGCCGACCTCCTGGTCGACGTCGAGCGCTTCCATGAACTGCTCGACGATCCGGCGCGTTTCGGTCTCGCCCTTCTCGATCGCCTGCTCTTCGCTCATGACGTTGATCTGCCAGCGCGTCAGCTGGCTGGCGAGGCGGACGTTCTGGCCACCGCGACCGATCGCCTTGGAGAGGTTCTCCTCGCTGACGGCCACGTCCATGCTGCCGGTGTCCTCGTCGACGACGATCGAGACGACCTCGGCCGGGGACATCGCGTTGATGACGAACTGGGCCGGGTTCTCGTCCCAGACGATGATATCAATCCGCTCACCGGAGAGCTCGTTGGTCACCGACTGGACACGGGAACCACGCATGCCGACGCAGGTGCCGACCGGGTCGATGCGCGGGTCGTTGGACAGCACCGCGATCTTGGCGCGCAGGCCCGGGTCGCGAGCGGCGTTGACGATCTCGATCAACCCCTGGGAGATCTCCGGCACCTCGAGCTTGAACAGCTCGATCAGGAATTCCGGCGCGGTACGCGAGACGAAGATCTGCGGGCCACGCGGCTCGTGGCGCACGTCGGTGACGTACCCCCGCAGGCGATCGCCGGGACGGACGGCCTCACGGCCGATCATCTCGTCGCGCGGGATCATCGCCTCGGCGTTGCCGCCCAGGTCCAGGATGACGTTGCCGCGATCGATGCGCTTGACCAGCCCCATGATCAGGGTGCCCTTGCGATCGATGTAGGCATCGACCACCTGGCGGCGCTCGGCCTCGCGCACCTTCTGCACGATCACCTGCTTGGCGGCCTGGGCGGCGATCCGGCCAAACTCGGCCGACTCGATCTCCTCCTCGATGTAATCCCCGAGCTGCACCTCCGGGTCGTCCATCTGGGCAGCTTCGAGAATCATTTCGCGCTCGGGATGCTCGGAGGTTTCACCCTCGACCACCAGCCAGCGACGGAAGGTGCGGTAGCTGCCGTCTTCGCGGTCGATCTCGACGCGCGTCTCGATGTCACCGCCGTGACGCTTGCGCGCCGCCTGGGCGAGCGCGGCCTCGATTGCCTCGAAGATCACGTCGCGATCGACGCCCTTCTCGTTGGAAACCGAATCGACGACAAAAAGGATTTCTTTGTTCATGTTGCTAGCCAGATCGCTCTATTTCCGCGCCGTGCGCTTCTTGCGCTTGTTGCGGCCACGCTTGGTGTTGTCGGCAAATTCATAGACAAGGTGGGCCTTCTCGGCTTCCTCGAAACGGAAAACCAAGTCACCCACCTCATCGACGAGGACCGTAATGTCCTCGCCATCGACGCCCTGAATGACGCCTTCGAACTTCTTCTGCTGCGCCACCGGCTTGTAAAGCCGCAGACGCACACGGTGCCCGACGAAACGGGCGAAATCCTCGGTACGGAACATCGGCCGTTCGACGCCCGGCGAGGAAACCTCGAGCCGGTACGCACCCGGGAACGGGTCTTCGACGTCGAGTTCGCCCGCCAGGGCTCGACTCACGTCGGCGCAGTGTTCGAGCGTCATCCCGTCCGGGTGGTCAATGTACACACGCAACAGCCCGGACGGGCCGCCGCGGAACTCGCCGCCGACCCACTCGAAACCGAGGTCCTCGACCACCGGTTTGAGCATGTCTTCGATCGCCGCCGGGATTCTCTGCACGTCTGCCTGCACCCTCTGGTGGTTATGCCCGCCCTTTTCGCAAGACCGGGAGCCGGGAAAATAAAAAAGCCCCATATGGGGCCCGGCATCACTCTTAAAGCCAATGTTCGCGGGAACCGGAATATAAAGACAACGCCCGCCAAAGTCAATCCGACACGGGGATGGACCACGGGTCGGCAGTCGATCCTATTCTCCGGCGTCACCCCTGTCGCCGGGAGGCTGGACAGGCCCCGCGACCCGCGCCGCGGTTCCGGCTCCACGAGCCTTTGCCCGGCACACGAGTCGCCCCGCCGCCGGCGACGCCTAGACGGTCAATCGCCTCGCAGATCGTCGAAGAACCGCTTGACCGAATCCAGGAACGAGTGCTGTCGCGGCCGATGCTTCTTGGCCACGCCTTCACCGCTGCCCAGCGACCGCTCGAAGGCCTCGAGGAGTTCGCGCTGTTCGTCGTTGAGCTTGACCGGCGTCTCGACATGCACGGTCACCAGCAGGTCGCCCTGGGTGCCGCCGCGAACAGGCCGGACGCCCTTACCACGCAGGCGGAACACCTTTTCGGTCTGGGTCTCGGCCGGAATCTTGAGACTGACCTTGCCGTCGAGCGTCGGCACCTCGATCTCACCACCAAGCGCGGCCGTGGTGAAGCTGATCGGCATGTCGCACAACAGGTCGGCATCGTCGCGCCGGAACAGCGGGTGGGGCTTGATGTCGATCAGGATGTAAAGATCGCCCGGCGGTCCGCCCTTCTCGCCGGGCGCGCCTTCGCCCGAATGGCGGATGCGGTCGCCGGTGTCGACCCCGGCCGGGATCTTGACCGAGAGCGTCTTCTGCGTCTCGATCCGGCCGGTGCCACCGCAATCGGTGCAGGGGTCCTCGATCTTCTGCCCCTCGCCACCACAGTCCGGGCAAGGCTGTTGGATGGAGAAGAAGCCTTGCTGGATGCGCACGGCGCCCTGGCCACCACAGGTCGAGCAGGTGGTCTTGCCGGTGCCCGGCTTGGCGCCGCTGCCGTCACAGGTCTCGCAGGGCTCGGTCGTCGGGATGCGGATCTCGACGGTGGTGCCGCGCACCGCCTCCTCGAGCGATAGCTTGAGGTTGTACTGCAGGTCGGCACCGCGCGAGGCGCCGCCCCGGGCGCGTCCACCGCCGAAGATATCGCCGAAGACGTCACCGAAGATATCGGCAAAGCCGGCACCGCCGCCGAAGCCGCCGCCACCGAAGCCGCCAGCACCCTGGCCGTCGACGCCGGCGTGACCGAACTGGTCGTAGGCCGAGCGCTTCTGCGGATCGGAGAGCACCTCGTAGGCCTCCTTGGCCTCCTTGAACAGCGTCTCGGCCTCTTCGTCGCCCGGGTTGCGATCCGGGTGATGCTTCATCGCCAGGCGGCGATAGGCCTTCTTCAGTTCGTCGGCCGAGGCATTCTTGCTGACCCCCAGCACCTCGTAGTAGTCACGTTTTGCCATGGTCGATCTCTAGGGCTGTCTTCGTTTTCGCCCGTCCGGCAGCGCCGCACGAGACTGAATACGGTGACAGGCCGCACCACAAAAGGGCCGACCCGTCTTGGAAATAGGTGTGCCACGCAACCGGATCGCGAGGCACAAAAAATCATCCACCCCGAAGGGCGGATGATCCGTTGGTCAGGATGTCGACGACTTACTTCTTGTCGTCGTCCTTGACCTCCTCGAACTCGGCGTCGACGACATCGTCGTCCTGCTTGGCCTGCTCGCCACCAGCAGCCTGCTCGGCGCCACCTTCCTGGCCGGCGCCCTGAGCCTTCTGCATCACCGTCGCGGAGGCCTGGGACAGGGCCTCGATCTTGGCATCGATCTCGGCCTTGTCGTCGCCCTTCATCGCCTCACGCAGCTCGGCGATCGCGTCCTCGACCGGCTTCTTGTCCTCGTCGGTCAGGGCCTCACCGGCATCGGTCATCGTCTTCTCGATGGTGTGGATGATGCCATCACCCTGGTTGCGTGCCTCGACCAGCTCCTTCTGCTTCTTGTCCTCGTCGGCGTGGGCGGCCGCATCCTGCACCATGCGCTCGACTTCTTCCTCGGACAGGCCGGAGCTGGCCTTGATCTCGATCTTCTGCTCGCGGCCGGTGCCCTTGTCCTTGGCCGAGACGTGCAGGATGCCGTTGGCATCGATATCGAGGGTGACCTCGATCTGCGGCTGACCACGCGGCGCCGGCGGGATCTCGGTGAGATCAAAGCGACCCAGCGACTTGTTACCGCTAGCCATTTCGCGCTCGCCCTGCAGGACGTGGACGGTCACGGCCGTCTGGTTGTCCTCGGCGGTCGAGAAGGTCTGGCTCGCCTTGGTCGGGATGGTGGTGTTCTTCTCGATCAGCTTGGTCATGACACCGCCCATCGTCTCGATACCCAGCGACAGCGGGGTGACGTCGAGCAGCAACACATCGTTGACGCCGCCGGAGAGCACGCCACCCTGGATCGCGGCACCCACGGCCACGGCCTCGTCCGGGTTGACGTCCTTGCGCGGGTCCTTGCCGAAGAACTCGGCGACGGTATCGCGGACCTTCGGCATACGGGTCTGGCCACCGACCAGGATCACGTCGTCAATGTCGGAGGCGGACACGCCGGCATCCTTGAGCGCCATCTTGCAGGGCTCGATGGTGCGCTTGACCAGCTCCTCGACCAGGGATTCGAGCTTGGCCCGGGTGATCTTGATGTTCATGTGCTTGGGACCGCTCTGATCCGCCGTGATGTACGGCAGGTTCACGTCGGTCTGCTCGGTCGAGGACAGCTCGATCTTGGCCTTCTCGGCGGCCTCCTTGAGGCGCTGCATGGCGAGCGCGTCGTTGGACAGGTCCACGCCCTGCTCTTTCTTGAACTCGTCGACCAGGTGGTCGATCAGGCGGTTGTCGAAATCTTCGCCGCCCAGGAAGGTGTCACCGTTGGTGGACATGACCTCGAACTGCTTCTCGCCATCGATATCCGCGACCTCGATGATGGAGATGTCGAAGGTACCGCCACCCAGGTCGTAGACCGCGATCTTGCGATCGCCGCCTTCCTTCTTGTCCATGCCGTAGGCCAGTGCCGCGGCCGTCGGCTCGTTGATGATGCGCTTGACCTCGAGGCCCGCGATCTGGCCGGCATCCTTGGTCGCCTGGCGCTGGCTGTCGTTGAAGTAGGCCGGCACGGTGATCACCGCCTCGGTCACTTCCTCACCCAGGTACGCCTCGACATCCTTCTTGATCTTCATCAGGATGCGGGCGGACACCTCCGGCGGCGCCATCTTCTTGCCGTTGGCCTCGACCCAGGCATCGCCATTGTCGGCCTTGACGATCTTGTAGGGCATCAACTTGATGTCCTTCTGGACCGCGTCTTCGTCAAAGTTACGGCCGATCAGTCGCTTGACCGCGTAGAGGGTGTTTTCCGGGTTGGTGACCGCCTGGCGCTTGGCCGGCTGGCCGACCAGGATCTCGCCGTCATTGGCGTAGGCAACCACCGACGGGGTGGTGCGTGCGCCTTCGGCGTTCTCGATGACCTTACCGGACTTGCCGTCCATGATCGCGACGCAGGAGTTGGTCGTCCCCAGGTCGATACCGATTACCTTACCCATAAATCATGTCTCCAGAGTTCTGTCGTGAATGCGAAATTCGGTTGGCGCGGCCCGCGGCCTCGAGGACCACCGGACCCGCCCTTGTGCTTGGACTTGCGGGCGAGCCGTGATTTTTCAAGCCACCCGCGGGAAATCCGGCCGCGAAACCCTTACTCGGGCTTCGAGACCACCACCATCGCCGGACGGACGACGCGGTCCTTGAGCAGGTACCCCTTCTGCATCACGTCGACGACGTGGTCCGGCTCGCCGTCGTGCGGCTGCAGGCTGATGGCCTGGTGGTGTTCGGGGTTGAAGCGCTCGCCGATCGGATGGACGGCCTGAACGCCGAACTTCTCCAGCGTCTGGATCAGCATCTTGAGGGTCATCTCGTCGCCCTCCTTGATCTTCTCCAGCGTGGCGTTCTCGTTCTCGGCCGCCTGGATACCCAGTTCGAGCGAATCGACCACCGGCAAGAGCCCCTCGACGAATCGTTCCAGCGCGAACTTGCGGGCCGACTCGATATCGCGCTCGGCGCGGTGACGCACGTTCTGCATCTCCGCGGCGATGCGCAGCAGCTCCTCGTCCTTCTCGGCCAGTTGCGCCTGGAGTTGCTCGACCTCGCCAAGCTCGCCTTGCTCGCCGGCATCGCCCGCCTGGGCCTGGTCGCCGTCCTCGACGTTCTGCTCCGGCTGTTCCTGGTTCATGTCGTCGTGATCGACCGGCTTGTCCGTCATCGAAGCTCTCCTGAAAAGCGTTTTGGTGTGTCTCGTGTGTCTCGGGAGCCGCCGATTGAGCCGACCGCTCCCTGCCGATGCCCGGACTCTTGGGGCATCCGCGATCTTTTCAAGGGGAAGGGGGCTGGCCGCTGCAAAGGGCGATGGGAGCGAAGAACCTTACTGGCGGGACAGGGCACTCGAAAGCAGGCGCGAGGTAACGTCGACGATCGAGATCACCCGGTCGTAGGGCATGCGCTTGGGACCGATCACGCCCAGCACGCCCACCACCTCGTCGTCGACGCCATAGGAGGCCCCCACCACCCCACATTCATCGAAGGTGGGCGAGCCCGACTCGCGGCCGATGAAGATCTTCACGCCCTGGGCACGCTCGCACTGATCGAGCAGGCTGACCAGTTCGCGTTTCTCGGCGAAGGCATTGAACAATCGCCGCATGCGATCGACATCGCCCAGCTCGTCGATACCCATCAGATTCACCTGGCCGGCCACCGCCACGCCGGCCTCGTCCTCGACCGCCTCGACGGCGGATTCGGCCAGGGTGATCGCCTCGGAAAGATTGCCCTCGATCTGCGCGCGCGTGCTCTTGAGTTCAGCCACCAGCGTCTCGCGCAATCCCTGGATGGATTGGCCGTTGAGCCGCTCGTTGAGGAAGTTGGCAAATCGGGTGAGCTCGTCCTGGCTGTAGCGCTTGTCGGGGTGGATGATGCGATTCTGCACCCCGCCGTCATTGGTGACCAGCACCATCAACACCCGGCCGGGCGAGAGCGAGACGAAGTCGATCTGGCGAAACAAGGCGCGGGCCCGCGACGGGATGGTGACCACCCCGGCAAACTGGGTCAGGCTCGAAAGCAGGTTGGAGGCGGTATCCGCCATCTGCTGCGGATCATCCTCGGCCGCCTCGCGCAGGATGCGCTCCAGGCGACGGGCATCCACCGGCGCCTTGCCGGGCGCGGTCAGCAACGAATCGACGAACAGGCGATACGCCAGCTCGGTGGGCACGCGTCCCGACGAGGTATGCGGCGCACGCACCAGCCCGAGATCCTCGAGATCGGCCATCACGTTGCGTACCGTCGCCGGGCTGAGGTTGAGATCGGACATGCGCGCGAGCGCACGCGACCCGATCGGCGCGCCCTCGTCGGTGTAGCGATCGATCAGCACCCGCAGCAGGGTCTGTGCCCGCTCGGGGAGTGCACTCCAGGCGTCAGTCATACGCGAATTTGAAAACCTCTGATTGGTTGGCGGCAATCGCGCGGGCCCGCTTACGCTTACAATGGGTTTCTAAACTAGCACTCGGCCAAGGAGAGTGCCAAGCGCGCCGCACGGCGGTCGGATTCAAACGCGGGTTCCTTTGCCAGGGAAGGTCTGCACGAATAGCCAATGCCTCTGGCTTACCGGCTTGTTAGCCATCACGGCGCCGATTCGAAGGCGGGCTCATTGCCCGGCGAGGATCGGCAACACCGAGGGCGGGCAAGCCGGCAAGCCCCGCAGGGCGGGCCGCCAGGCGACCATCTGCGGTGTTGCAGCGCTTGCCAATGACCACAGCCATAGGGCAGCGCACTGCGCCTTGCATCTGGACGCCTGGCGACCCGCAGAGGCGTTGGCTATTCGCGCAGACCTTCCTTAGACTGGGCCGCATTCCGCATCGCGGCGGCCGATCGCCGGCCCTCGACGGATGCGACCGAACCGTATTCGAGGATCACACCACGACATGAACGCTTGGCTCATCTTATTGGCCGCCGGCCTGTTGGAAATCGTCTGGGCAACCGGGCTGCGCTTTACCGACGGTTTTTCGCGTCTGCTGCCCACGGTGGCGGTACTCGCCCTCGCGTGGCTGAGCTTCTACCTGCTCGCCCTGGCCATGCGCGAGATTCCCATGGGCACCGCCTATGCGATCTGGACGGGCATCGGCGCGACCGGCGTGGCGATCCTGGGCATCCTCTGGTTCAAGGAACCGGCATCGCTCGCGCGACTCGGTTTCATCGCCATGATCGTGGCGGGCATCATCGGACTGAAGTGGTCCTCCGGCAATCATTGAGTCGTCAGGTAGAAAGAGCGCACACGCCATGAATCCTTCCTCCTCGTCAGCCAGCGAACAGCCCGACGGCACTCCCGCCTTCACGCGTCTGGGCATCATCGTCAAACCCAACGGCGGCGAGGCGCTGGCCGAGGTCTACCGCAACCTGATCGCGGTCGCCGAGGCCCACGACGTCGCCTGGGCGCTGGAGGAAGACGCCGAAAACCCGGCCCCGTCGATCACGGCGGCGCGCTTTTCGCGCGATCGGATCGATCGCGACCTGATCGTGGTGATCGGTGGCGACGGCACCATGCTCAACGCCGCGCGTTCGCTGTGCCTGCACGACGTGCCGATCCTGGGCGTCAACCTCGGCCGGCTGGGCTTTCTCGCCGACGTCAGCCCGGTCGAGGTGCAGCGGCACCTCTCGGCCATTCTCGAGGGCCGCTACTGCGAGGAACGCCGCTTTCTGCTGCAGGGCAGCCTGATGCGCAACGACACGCGCATCATGGAGTCGGTGGCGCTCAATGACATCACCTTCAAGATGCGCGACCCGGCCCGGATGGTCGAATTCGAGATGTGCATCGACGGCACGCTGGTCAACCAGCAGCGCTCCGATGGCGTGGTGGTGTGCACCCCAACCGGCTCGACGGCCTATGCCCTCTCGGCCGGTGGCCCGCTGATCGCCCCCGACCTCCACGCCGTGGGGATCGTCTCGATCTGCCCGCACACGCTCAGCTACCGACCCATCGTGGTCGATGCCCGCCACCTGATCGAGATCCGTCCGGTCGAAGGCTCGCGTGGCGGCGGTGTCGTCAGCTTCGACGGCCAGCTCAACCAGCCGCTGAAATGCGGCGACGTCCTCGCCATCTCCAAATACGAGCACGACATCCGGCTGATCCACCCGGTCGGTCACGACCATTACTCCCTGTTGCGTGACAAGCTCTGCTGGAGCGAACAGCGGTTCTGACCAATGACGCGTCGCGCCCCGGTCAAGCCAGTACCAAGGATCACGGAGCCACGGTAAAAGGAAACGCCCGCCATCATGCTGACTACCCTCTCGATCCGCCAGATCGCCCTGATCGATCAACTCGAGCTCGATTTCGCCGCCGGCATGACCGCGCTCACGGGCGAAACCGGCGCGGGCAAGTCGATCCTGATCGACGCGATCGGGCTGTTGCTGGGCGATCGGGCCAACATGAACCTGCTGCGCGCCGGCTGCGACCAGGGCGAGGTCACCGGCGAGTTCCTGTTGCCATTGGACAGCCCGGCGGCACGCTGGCTCGAGGAACAGGAACTGGGCGAGGAACCGGAAGGCGAGCAGCTGCCGCTGATCGTGCGCCGGCTCCTGTCCCGTGACGGGCGCTCCAAGGCCTGGATCAACGGCCGCCCCGTGCCGGGCCAGACCCTCAAGGGGATCGGGCGGCACCTGATCGACATCCACGGCCAGCACCAGAACCAGCGGCTGATGCAGGCCAAGACCCAGCTCGCCCTGCTGGATCATTTCTGCGACCTGAAGGGATCAGTCGACGAGATCGGCCGCCTGAGCCGCCAGATTCATGGCGACGAGGAACGTTTGGCCAGCCACCAGGCCGAACAGGCCTCGCGGGCCGACCGGCTCGCCTTCCTGGAATTCCAGCTCGAGGAAATCGAGCGAGTCGACCCGCAGCCCGACGAATTCAACCAGCTGCACGCCGAGCTCAAACGCCTCTCGAGGCTCGACGAGTGGCGGCAGGTACTGGCCGAGCAGATGGCCGCGCTGTTCGACGACGACGGCAACGCCCACGACCGCATCGGCGCCGCCGAACAGTCGCTCTCGCGGATCGCGGATCTCGACGAGTCGCTCGGTCCGGTCATCGAGACACTGCAGTCCGCCGAGATCCAGATCGCCGAGGCGGTCGACACCCTGCGTGACCGACTCGAATCGGCCGAGGCCGACCCCGAGCGTCTGGCCACCGTCGAGGCCCGGCTCGACACACTGCACGAACTGGCGCGCAAGCACCGTGTCGCGCCCGAGGCCTTCGAGCAGCACATCCGGGATCTGCGCGAGGAATACGAGCAACTCGAACAGGCGGGCAGCACGCTGGGCGAGGTCGAGGCGCGGCTGGCCGAGAATCGCACCGCCTACGACCGGCTTGCCGCCGAGGTCAGCAAGAAACGCCAGCGCGGCGCGAAGAAGCTGGCCGACCGTCTCAAGGCCTCGATCCGCGAGCTGGGCATGCCCAACGGCGAATTCGAGGTGCGGCTGACCAACCCCGGGACACTGGCCGAGCGCCGCGGCGAGCGCGGCATCGACGAGGTCGTCTTCCTGATCAGCGCCAACCGCGGCCAGCCGGTCGCCCCACTCGACCAGATCGCCTCGGGCGGCGAGCTGGCCCGCGTGAGCCTGGCGCTGAAAACGTTGACCGCCGGCGATGACCCGGTGGGCACGTTCATCTTCGACGAGGTCGATACCGGGATCGGCGGGGCCACCGCCGCGATCGTCGGCGCGCACCTGCGTGCACTGGGCGACTCGCGCCAGGTGCTATGCGTCACCCACCTGCCGCAGGTCGCCGCGCATGGCCACCACCAGGCACGGATCGAGAAGGACGAACAGGCCGACTCGACCCGCACCTGGGTGCGCGGCCTGGATGCCGACGAGCGCGTCGAGGAACTCGCGCGCATGCTGGGAGGCCGAGAGGTCACTGATCAGACACGGGCCCATGCCCGCGAACTGTTGGCCAGTTCGGCCTGATTACCTCCCCCAGCCCGGCACGCCGGGAGCAAAACGCGCGACGCCCGCCCGGAGAACCCGGGCGGGCGTCGTCATGTGGCGAGCGCGAGTCGCTTACTTCTTGCCGGTCGCCTTGCGACTGATGCCGTAGATCACCAGCGAGTAATCGGTCAGATCGAACTCGAATTCATCGGCGATCATGGCGATCCGCTCCTGGATGATCGGATCGTGGAATTCCTCCACCTGGCCGGTCTTCACGCAGACCAGGTGATCGTGATCGCCCTTGGAGATCAGCTCGAACACGGCCTTGCCGCCCTCGAACTGGTGACGCTTGAGTATGTCGGCGGTCTCGAACTGGGTCAGCACGCGGTAGACGGTCGCCAGACCGATCTCCTCGCCGCGGGCGAGCAATTCCTTGTAGACGTCCTCCGCACTCATGTGCCAGTCCTGATTCGCCTCGATGATCTCGAGGATCTTCACTCGTGGCAAAGTGACCTTCAGTCCGGCCTTCTTGAGTTCGCTGGAATCCAAAACTTCTGCCCTCGATTGCGTTCACTTGTCCGAATCTTTTCAGATTGTAACCGAAGATGCCGCCAGAACCGGAGCGCCACGTGGATATCGGTGTGCAACAATCCGCAGGCTGGCATCAACGGACAGACGGCGTATCATTGTGGCGCAGTCGAATGCCCATACAGACCATCAGGAACAGGTTTCCCAGGATCATGCAGCGCTCACTTCTCACGCTACCGCTCGTCGCCACCCTGCTAGCCGGCTGCTCGTCGGTTTACGTGCCCAGCTTCATCCAGGTCTACCAGCCGGATATCCAGCAGGGCAATATCTACGAGGAGGCGCAGATCGAGCGGCTGCGCGAGGGTATGCCCCAGTCCCAGGTGCGCTCGATCCTCGGCACGCCCAGCCTCAACGACATCTTCCACCAGGGCCAGCGTGACACCTACGTTTATTACGACAAGCGCGGCAAGCAGGAAGCCTTCCGCCACACGCTGGTCATCGAATACGACTCAACCGGCCGCGTGGATGCCATCCGCCGTGACGGCATGGAGCTGGCCGAGGCGCCGTCGATGAACAGCGCCGAGCTCCCCGACGAGGCCGAGGCCGCCTCGCCGAGCAACGCCCCGACGGGCCCGGCCCCGGGCGCTGGGGGCGGCGACAGCCCCTACGATCTGGAAACGCAGGACGACGGCCAGCCCCTGCCGCAGACACCGCCGGCCCAAGATCCGCTCTGATCACGGACCGCTAAAAAGCCGGCCGCCCGGTTTACCGGGCACTGGCAACCATTTCACGAAACGGCGAGAGGCCTACTCCGCCGGTTTTTTCGTGTCCGCAGATGCTTGATCCTGCTTGGGCGGTGCCGATTTTCGTCCAGCCCGAGCCTCATCCTTCTTGGCCCCATCCTTCCGGGCGCCATCCTCCTGCGCACGCTGACGACGCGCCGCCTTGGGATCGGCGATCAACGGGCGATAGATCTCGACGCGATCCCACTCGCGCAACGCCTGCGACAGTGGCGCGACCTTGGCGAACACACCCACCTTCTGGTTCGACAGGTCAATCTCGGGGAAGCGTTCCAGAATGCCGCTGAGACGAATCGCCTCTTCGACGCTCGCCCCCTCGGCCACATCCACCTCGAGAATCAGCTGCACGTCGGGGCGGGCGTAGGCCACTTCGGCCTTCACGCCCCGTCACCCCCGCCGGATGGCTCGCGTGGGTAGACCTCAAAGGCCCGCTTGCGGAAGGAGCCGACGAGATTCTTGACGATCTCGCGGAACACCGGGCCAATCGCGCGTTCCAGCAGCCGGTTGGAGAATTCGAAGCGCATGTCGAGCGTCACCCGCGACCCGCCATCGGGCAGGTCCTCGAAGCCCCAGAAACCATCGAGATGACGAAACGGTCCATCGACCAGGGTGACCACGATGCGCGAGCCCGGCTCGTTGTGATTGCGAGTCACGAAGGTCTTGCGGATCGCGCCCTTCTTCAGGGTGATGCTGGCCTCGACCTCGTCACCCGATGCCTGCAGGATGCGCGTCTGCTCGCACCAGGGAAGGAAGTCGGGATAGGCGTCGATGTCGTTGACCAGCGCGTACATCTGCAGCGCCGAAAACGGCACATCGACCTGTCGCTCGATGGTGGTGCTCATACCGGGGAAGGTCCGCCGTTTGGAGTGCTCAAAAGGGCATTCTAGCAAAGCCGCCGCATCACCCGGGCGACAGCCGAATCAGCCGAACACGCCCAACCCGTTCAGGAACACCAGTGCCACGCCCAGCGGGGCGACGATGGCCGCCAGCCACCACCACAAGCGGTAGCGCCAGCCGGTCAGACCCAGTTCCTCGGCGGAATCGGCGCGCGGCATCCGCCAGGCGGCGAAGAGTGCGATCAGCATGCCGCCGGCCGGCAGCAGGATGTTGGCGGTGGTGAATTCCAGCAGGCCGAAGACATTCTTGCCAAACAAGGTGAGATCACCGAGCAGGTTGAACGACAGGGCCGCCAGCACGCCCAGCGACCAGGTCGACAGGCCCACGGCGATCGCCGAATGCAGTCGGCGGATGCCGAATCGCTCCCAGAGGTAGGAGACCGCCGGCTCGACCAGCGAGATGGCCGAGGTCCAGGCGGCGATCGATACCAGCACGAACAGCACGATGGCGAGCCAATAGCCCCATTCCATCTGCCCGAGCGCCAACGGTAACGTCTGAAAGATCAGACCGGCACCCTGCTCGGGGCTCATGCCGTTGGAGAACACGATCGGGAAGATCACCATGCCGGCCAGCAGGGCGATACCGGTATCCAGCACGATGATCCAGATACCGGCCCGCACGATGGAGGTGCCCCGCGGCATATACGAGCCGTAGACCATGATCGCGCCCATGCCGAGACTCAGCGTAAAGAAGGCATGGCCTAGGGCGACCAGGAAGGTCTCGGCGGTCACCCGCGAGAAGTCCGGCGCGAACATGAATTCCATGGCGGGAGCGAACCCCGGGGTGCCGATGTTGTAGCCGAACAGCAGCACCAGGATCACGATCAGCAGCGGCATCATGATCCGCGTCGCCAGCTCCAGCCCGCCGCGCACGCCGCGCGCCACCACCGCCACGGTCATGACCATGGCAACCGTGTGCCAGAACAGCAGGGACCCCGGATTACCGACCAGGCCGTCGAACAGCCCCTTGATGGTATCCGGCGAGGCCCCGACGAAGGCACCGTTGGCGGCCTTCTCCACGTACGACAGCGCCCAGCCCATCACCACCGAGTAAAAGCTCAGGATGAGAAAGCCGGTGAGCACGCCCATCCAGCCGATCACCTGCCAGCCGCGACTCACACCGGCCTGGTCGGCGAGCTTGCCCATGCCGATGATCGGATTGGAGCGGGCGCGGCGCCCCAACATCACCTCGCTGATCAGGATCGGGGTCGCGACGATCAACAGGCAGGCGAGGTAGATCATCACGAACGCACCGCCACCGTTGTCGCCCATGATGTAGGGAAACTTCCAGATATTCCCCAGGCCGACGGCCGAACCGGCCGAGGCGAGGATGAAGGCCAACCGGCCACTCCATTCCGGGTGGTTCTCGAGATGCTGTGCGGACACCGGACTTCCTCTTCGGTTTGGACGGACGGCGTTCCCTGTCCGCGGGAACCGGGCGAATCGCTGAAAACTACCACCATGGCGCCGCCGCAGCCAAGCGGCTTCGCCGGGCAGCGTAACTGGCCACAGACAAGGGGAAGCGGCGCAGATCCTGCTAGAATGCGCGCATGAGCAAGAACAACAAGCCCACCACCGGCCAGTCCACCATCGCGCTGAACAAGAAGGCAAAATTCGACTTCTTCCTCGGCGATCGCATCGAGGCCGGCCTGGTGCTCGAGGGTTGGGAGGTCAAGGCGCTGCGCGCCGGCAAGGCCCAGATCGCCGACGCGCACGTCATCGTCAAGGACGGCGAGGCCTGGTTGCTGGGCGCGGTGATCACCCCGCTGCTGCAGGCCTCCAGCCACGTGAAACCTGACCCGACCCGCACCCGCAAGCTGTTGCTGCACGAGCACGAACTGGCCCGCCTGATCGGTCAGGTCGAGCGCAAGGGGTTCACGATCGTGCCCACCGCGATGTACTTCAAGCGCGGCAGGGTCAAGCTCGAGATCGCGCTGGGCGAGGGCAAGAAGGCCCACGACAAGCGCGCGACCCTCAAGGACCGCGACTGGAAACGCGACAAGGCGCGCATCGTCCGCCACACCATCTGACGGGCCACTCCGGCTCAGTCGGCCTCGACCAGCACCTCGCGCACGAACGGGATGGTCAGCCGGCGCTTGGCGATCATCGACTCGCGATCCAGCCGGTCCAGCGCCTCGAGCAACGTGCCGACGTCACGCGGCAAATGCCCCAGCATCCACTGCGCGGTGCCATGCGGCATTTCCAGGCCCCGCGCCTGCGCTCGGGCCCGCAGCAACTCGATCTTCTCGCCGTCC
Source organism: Guyparkeria halophila (assembly GCF_034479635.1). Taxonomy (NCBI): domain Bacteria; kingdom Pseudomonadati; phylum Pseudomonadota; class Gammaproteobacteria; order Chromatiales; family Thioalkalibacteraceae; genus Guyparkeria; species Guyparkeria halophila. The sequence continues at coordinate 796,148 of NZ_CP140153.1, read as the reverse complement.
CCCGGCAGGTGGACGGCCATCACCGCGCCCCAGGTCAGGCGCGAGGCCAGATCCGCCAGATTCACCGGCAACTCGGTCGGTGGGTGCGAGGCCGTCAGCAGCAGCGGCACCCCGGCCTCGCGCGCCCGGTTGATCAGGTCGAACAGCATGAATTCGCCCTCGGCCTGACCGATCACGGCATCGACATCGTCGATCACGGCCAGGGCGAAGGCCTCGATCTGTTCGCTGGCCGCCGCCAGCTGCCCACCCAGCTGGCGCAGCGGCCAGTAGGCGGCCGGTCGCCCCATCGAGCCGGCGTGATAACAGGCCGCCTGGGCCAGATGCGACTTGCCCGCGCCGCTCGGTCCATGGATCAGCACCTGCTCCTCGCCGGCACCGGTGGCCTGCTTGGCCAGGGTCGCCTTGAGCAACAGGTTCTCGTTACCGATGAACCCCTCGAAACTCGTCGGGGTGACCAGGTCGAGCGCCAGCGGGATCTGCTGCATCCGGCTCAGTCCCCGGCCCGGTCATCGCCCGGTGGCAGGGCCGGCTCGTTGTCGGCGCGGTAGTAACGGCTTTGCTGATAGGACTCCAGGGCGTGCTTGCCCAGCACGATCAGCACCGCCGAGACCGGCAGCGCGAGCAGGATGCCGAAAAAACCGAACAACTGGCCACCGGCCATCACGGCGAAGATCACGGCCACCGGATGCATGCCGATCTCGTTGCCGACGAGACGCGGCTGCCAGGCCACCGTCTCCAGCACCTGCCCGAGGCCGAACACCCCCAGCACCAGCAGCAGCGGCCAGAGGCTGTCTGCCTGGATATACATCGCGATCAGAGCCAGCGCCACGCCGGTGATCGTCCCCAGATAGGGCACGAAACTCACCAGCCCGGCAAACAGGCCGATCGCCACGCCGGTATTCAGACCGATCAGGGTCAGACCGATCGAGTAGGTCACCCCGTTGGCGATCATCACGGCCAGCTGACCGCGCAGGAAGTTGCCCAGCATGCGGTCGGATTCGCGGGCCAGCTCGACCACGGTAACGACTCGATGACGCGGCAGCATTTCTTCGACGCGCTCGACCACCCGCGGCCAGTCGCGCAAGAGATAGAAGGCAATCACCGGAATCAGGAGCAGGTTCATCACCGCGACGAACACCGCCGCCCCGGTTGCCGACACATTCGACAGGCCGTCGGCGAGCATCTTGCCGATTGCCTCGCCGTGCTTGACCAACAGGTCACGCAACTGCCCGACATGCAGCTCGACCCCGACGGTCTGATTGACCCAGGGGATTACCCGCTGCTGGACGATGTCGAGCAACTGCGGAAAGACCCGCACCAGTCGCGCCGTCTGCTCGATCAGCACCGGGATCAAGGCGATCAGGCCGACCAGCAACAACAGCGCGCCGACCAGGAAGATCAGCGAGGTCCCCCATGTCCGTGAGATGCCGTGCCGGTCGAGCCGGGTCACCAGCGGGCTGAACAGGTAGGCAATGATAAAGCCCACCACGAAGGGGCTCAGGATCGGCAACAGGAAATATGCCACCAGCAGCAGACCGGCCAGGCCGATCCCGATCATCCAGCGCGTCGCAGCACTTGCCCTGGTCGTCATGTCGCTCATCCTTGTCAGATGCGCTCGATCCGCAGATCCAGCGCCTTGAGGTCCTCTTCGCGCGACGGACCGGCAAGCACACCGACCGACGCCGTTTCGGGCTTGAGATAGGTTTCCGCCACCCGCTTGAGATCGTCCTGGGTGACATCGAGCACCCGGGCCCGGATCTCGCGCAGGTCATCCGGCGTACGCCCGTGCAGCGTGTCCATGAACGCCTTCTTCGCCTCGCCGGCCGGGGAACCCGGTTTGTCGATCGAGGCGATCACGCCGAAGATCGCCTCCTCGACGGTGCGGTCCTCGTGGGTATTGTCCACCACCCAGTCGACGGCGCGATCGAAGTCGTCGAGCGTCTCGGCCAGACGCGGATCGCGGTAGGAGAAGAAGCGGAAGCTGCCGGACTCGGCATCGAAGCCGGCCCCGCCACCGTAGGCGCCGCCCTTCTCGCGAATCGCCGTATGCAGAAAGCCGTTGCGCATGAAGCCACCCAGCACGGCCAGCGCGGCCGCATCCGGGTGCTTGGGCGGCACGCAGGCATGGGCCTTGGCGCAATAGTTGACCGCAAGGTTGCCGATCCAGGCCTCGCGCACCCGCGCCTCGTGATGCCCCAGCGCAAACGGCTGGTCCGTCTGCCCCTGGTGCATGTGCGGGCGCAGGGCCTGAGCCATCTCGGCAAAATGCCGCTGCTCGGTGACCACGTTGTAATGACGCAGGCCGCCCTTGAGCTTCTCGTGCAGGCGGGCAAGCCGCTCGGCCAGATCGTAGCGCGACTCGGCCTGCTCGAGCCCGTCGTCCATCGCCTTGATGCGACGCACGGCCGAGACGCCGGCGGTGTCGTGCCGCATGGCCGCGCGGGCCGACATGCCCGACGAGGCCAGCATCATGGCGTGGACATGACCGCGGCCGGAGACACCCTGCTCGGTGCCGAAACGCATCTGGCTGACCAGGTCGCGAATGCGGTCGATCTCGTCGAAGCGCGCCGCATCGAGATGCTGGTGGAACAGGTCGACCATCGCATCGGCGTGGCGCACCAGCGCCTTGCCCGACAGCAGCCAGAAGCCGCTGGTCCGGTGCACGTCGTCGATACCGGCGCGCACCGAGGCACCCGAGGAGAAACCGCCGGTCTTGGCGGTCACCGCCTCGGCCATGGCGACGTAGTCGCGATCGCCCGCCCCCAACTCGGTGAGCAGGCTGGTGTAGACCGGCATCAGCTCGAGCTCGTCACGATCCAGATGCGGCAGGTCGATCGCCAGCTGCAGGTAGCACAGGCCGTTGGTGCTGCGGTTGTACCAACGCTGGCTCGACGGCTGGTGCACGAACTGCTCGGGCTGCGGGATGTCGATGTCTTCGGGGATGTCCTCGCGGGTTACCGTCGGTAGCAGCGACAGGTCGCCCTCCTCGGCCTGGCGATCGGCCAGCGCCTTGGCCTGATCGACGATGCGCTGCTTGTCATCCGCCGTCAGCGTGTCCTGCATCGCCGCCAGACGGGCCTTCTCCGCGGCCAGCTGGCGCGCGGAGAGCTCGGTATCCGGCTTCAATACCAGCCGCACGCGATGCGGGTTGTCCAGCAGCAGCCGGCGGACGAGGTTGGGGATGAACTGCGGGTCAGCGGCCTTGGCGCGCAGGCGCTCGAGGGCCGGCTCGAGATCGAGCAGGTTGATCGGATCGCTGTCGTGGATCGCCGCCGGCAGCGCCTGGACGATCAGGTGCAGGCCATAGGGGAAACCATCGCCGGTCACCTCGCGCTGCTCGAGCTCGAGCTGATGGAGCACCGACTCGACCATGTCGGGGTCGACGCCCTTGTCCGCCACCTCGGTGAGCGTATCGAGGACCAGCTTCTCGACCGCCTCGGCGCGGTCGGCCTCGCTGCCCTCGAGCCCGGCGACGAACACCATCTGGCGCTGCGAATCCTCCAGCCCCAGCACCGGCGAGGGCGCGGCACCCAGATCCGTGGTCTCCAGCGCGCGCAGCAGCGGCGAGGCGCTGTTTTCCAGCAACACACCCTCGAGCAGCTGGGCCTCGAGACGCGCGTCGAGGTCGGCGCTCTCGTCGAGCATCCAGCCGATATTGACGTGGGTCTTTTCGCTGGTGTCCTCGTCGTCGAGCGGATAGATGTCCTCGACCTGTTTCGGGCCGGCGAAGATGGATTGCAGCGGCACGGCCGAATCCGGGTCGATCTCGTCGAAACGCGCCAGGGCTCGTTCCTCGAACTCGGTTTGCAAGCGCTCGACCGGCTGGTTGCCGTAGGTCATGAACACCGCGTTCGACGGGTGGTAGAAGCGCTTGTAGAACGCCACCATCTGCTCGTAGGTCAGATCCGGGATCCGCTCCGGGTCGCCACCGGAATTGTGGTGATAGGTGGTATCGGGGAACAGTTCACGCGAGAGCGTCTGCCAGAGCACCGAGGTCGGGTCGCTCATCGCGCCCTTCATCTCGTTGAATACCACGCCCTTGAAGGTCAGCGGCGTGCTCGGATCATCCCACTGCTCGAATTCGACCCGGTGGCCTTCCTGGCGGAAATCGAGCTCGTCGATGCGCGAGAAGAACGTCGCGTCGAGATAGACGTCGAGCAGGTTGTAGTAGTCCTTCTCGTTGCAGGAGGCAAACGGGTAGGCCGTCCAGTCGCTCGAGGTGAAGGCGTTCATGAAGGTGTTGAGCGACCGGCGGATCATCATGAAGAAGGGGTCGCGTACCGGAAAGCGCTCCGAGCCGCACAGCGCGGTGTGCTCGAGGATGTGCGCCACGCCGGTGGAGTCCTCCGGCACCGTGCGCAGGCCGACCAGGAACACGTTCTGGTCGTCGTCGGTGGCCAGGTGGTAGTGCCGGGCGCCGGTCTTGTCGTGCCGATACTCGTCGACGGTCAGGTTGAGCGCCTCGATGGGTACCGAGCGCACCAGGCTGAACGCGGGATGGTGGCCCTTGGCATGGGAACCGTTGGCTTCTGACATGATCGCGGATAACTCCGGGCTGTGCTGAATGAATCGAACGCGTGAGTGTAACGCACCTTAAGGAGCCTCTACGCGGACGCCATGCCACTCTGGCCTGTCGAGCCGTTCGTGATCAAGGCGCGTCGTCGCCGGCGTGCCGGTGGCCACGTCAAGACGACGCAACACCGAGCACGGGCGGCTCGCCAGGCCCCGCAGGGCGCGCCTTGAGCCGGGCATCTGCTGCGTTGTCCTCCTTGGAAAGGGAATCACCCTTCCGCGGCGGACGAGCGCCTTGCATCTACCCGGCTCAAGGCACGCAGAGCGGTATGGCATTCGCGTAGAGGCTCCTTAACGCCCATGCATGCGGTTCGCCGACACCGACGAAAGGCGATAGAATGCCCGCCGCCGGGCACCCCGCCCGGCCGAGTCCCATCGCGGGTGTGGTGGAATTGGTAGACACAGCAGACTTAAAATCTGCAGGCCGAAAGGCCGTGCCGGTTCGAGTCCGGCCACCCGCACCAGATCCCGATCCGATCTCCCGGTCGATCCAGACAACGCCCAATCCGGCGCGATCTTTCCTACAGTTGGGTCATCCAGTCACCCGACCCATTTCTCTCCCTGGACCGAACTGACCCATGAAGATCGCCATCCTGTCGCGCAACCCGAAGCTCTACTCCACCCGACGCCTGGTCGAGGCCGCCACCGACCGTGGCCACGAGGTGCGGGTACTGGACGTGCTGCGCTGTTACATGAACATCACCTCGAACAAGCCCAAGGTGCACTACAAGGGCGAGACGCTCGATGACTTCGACGCGGTCATCCCGCGCATCGGCGCCTCGGTGACCTTCTACGGCGCCTCGGTGCTGCGGCAGTTCGAGATGATGGGCACCTTCCCGCTCAACGAGTCGGTCGCCATCAGCCGTTCTCGCGACAAGCTGCGCTCGCTGCAATTGCTCTCGCGCAAGGGCATCGGCCTGCCGGTAACCGGCTTCGCCCACCGTCCCGACGACGTCGAGGACCTGATCAAGATGGTCGGTGGCGCGCCGCTGGTCATCAAGCTGCTCGAGGGCACGCAGGGCATCGGCGTGGTGCTGGCCGAGACCAACCAGGCCGCCGAGAGCGTGATCGAGGCGTTCATGGGCCTGAAGGCCAACATCCTGGTGCAGGAATACATCAAGGAGGCCGGCGGCGCCGACATCCGCTGCTTCGTCATCGGCGACAAGGTGGTGGCGTCGATGAAGCGCCAGGGCAAGGAAGGCGAGTTCCGCTCCAACCTGCATCGCGGTGGCTCGGCCAGCCTGATCCGGATCACCCCCGAGGAGCGCTCCACGGCGGTGCGCGCGGCCAAGACCATGGGACTGAACGTCGCCGGCGTCGACCTGCTGCGCTCGAACCACGGCCCGGTGGTGATGGAGGTCAACTCGTCGCCCGGGCTGGAGGGCATCGAGACGGCCACCGGCAAGGACATCGCCGGCACACAGATCCAGTTCATCGAGAAGCGACTGGCGGAACGACGCACCTCGCGTGGCCTGACCCGCACCCGTGGCCGGGGCTGAGGGCATGCGCCAGGCCTTCGAGATCGCCGGGCGGCGCATCGAACCGGGGCGACGCGCCCTGGTCGACCTGGAAATGCCGCGCCTGAGTTCGCACACCGCGCTTTCCATGCCGGTGCACGTGATCCACGGTCGGCGCGACGGCCCGACCTTGTTCGTCTGCGCCGCCGTCCACGGCGACGAACTCAACGGCGTGGAAATCATCCGCCGCGTACTAAAGACCCCGACACTGCAGCGCCTGCGCGGCACCCTGATCGCCGTGCCGGTGGTCAATGCCTACGGCCTGATCCACGAAAGCCGCTACCTGCCCGACCGGCGCGACCTCAATCGCTCGTTTCCGGGCTCCGACGAGGGATCGCTGGCCGCCCGGCTGGCCCACCTGTTCCTCGAGGAGATCGTCAGCCGTTGCAGCCACGGCATCGACCTGCACACCGGCGCGATCCACCGCACCAACCTGCCGCAGATCCGCGGCAACCTCGACGATCCCGAGACCCTGCGACTGGCGCGGGCCTTCGACGTGCCCGTGCTGCTCAACTCGTCCCTGCGCGACGGCTCCCTGCGGGCAGCGGCCGGCGAACTCGGCATTCCCACCCTCCTCTACGAGGCGGGGGAAGCGCTGCGTTTCGACGAGGTTTCCATTCGGGCGGGCACCCAGGGCGTGCTCAACGTGATGCGTGCGCTCAACATGCTGGCGCCGACACGACGCAAGACCGCCCGCCCGGAGCCGTTCGTCTCCCGGCGCAGCCTGTGGGTGCGCGCCCCGGAAAGCGGCATGCTGGGCACGGTGGTGAGACTCGGTTCCCAGGTCGCCCGCGGCGAGACGCTCGGCTACGTCGACGACGCCTACAGCGGCCGACGCGAATCGATCGTCTCGCCCAGCGACGGGGTGGTGATCGGCCGGCTCGAACGCCCACTGGTCCACGAGGGTGACGCGGTCTACCACATCGCTCGTTTCAAGGGCGACGTCAGCGAGGTCGCCGGCAAGGTCGAGGACTTCCAGGCCAACCACACCGACGACGAGGACGCCTCCGAGGACTGAGCAGCATGACGGATCAGCACACATGACCCGTGACGAGGACACGACCGAGCGACTCGCCCACCTGGGCTGGCGCGAATGGGTGGCGCTGCCCGATCTCGGCATCCGGCGGATCAAGGTGAAGGTGGATACCGGCGCACGCACCTCGGCGCTGCACGCCTTTGCCGTCGAACCGTTCCGGCGCGAGGGGCGCGACTGGGTCCGTATCGGCATCCACCCCATCCAGGGAGACAACGAAACGGTCGTGCAATGCGAGGCCCCGTTGCTCGACCGCCGCCAGGTATCGGACTCCGGCGGGCACCGCGAGAACCGCTACGTGATCGCCACGCGACTGGTGATCGGCCAGAGCGAGCAGCCGATCGAACTGACCCTGACCGATCGCGACACCATGCGCTTTCGCATGCTGCTGGGGCGCAAGGCGATGGAGGGGCGTTTTCTGGTGGACCCCTCGGCCTCGTATCTCACCGGCAAACCGCGCGGCTGAGGCCTAGGGAAACTCTGCACGAATCCGATAGTGCTCCGGCTATTCGAGCCGTTCGTGATCAAGGCGCGGCGTCGCCGACGTGCCGGTGGCCACGGCAAGGCGGCGCAACACCGAGCACGGGCGGCTCGCCTAGCCCCGTAGGGCGCGCCTTGCGGCGGGCGGGTGCAAGGCGCGCAGAGCGGTATCGGATTCGTGCAGAGTTTCCTTAGCCAATGCTGTCGTCCGACGGCTCGATAGCCGCACGGACCAGGTCCACCAGCCGGATCACGCCTTCAAGGCGCCCCTCTTCGTCCAACACCGGGATATCCTCGATCCGCCGCTCCATGTGAGCATGCAGCACGTGGTGGACGCTCTCATCCAGACGGGCGGCAATGAACCGCTGATCCATGAACTCATGCACCGGACCACGGGCCACCCGATTTAGCATCTGGCGACGGCTGTGTGTCGGCCGGTGCGCTGACAGCAACACCCCGGCCAGGTGCCGGAATCCCAAGTGCCCGACAACACGCCTATCGGCATCGATAACGTAGATATCGCGACATTCGGGTTCCTCGAGCAAGGCCTGCGCCGCTTGCTCGAGCGAGGCATCACGCTCGACCGTCACCCCGCTCACCGGATGGCGTTGCAACCAGTCGGTGATCTTCATTTCGCCTTCCCCCCGGCCTGTTCAAGACCGATTTCACCCGCCCGACTCAGACCATAACGCACCGAGATCGCCCCGACCGATTCGGTCAGCAGTGTCGTGGCCGTGATCAGGTTGACGATAATTTCGCCGGCCTGCGAGAACCCGGGTCGGTGGGTCAGCAGCAGCGCGAGCCCGATGGCGACGCCCCCCTGAGGGAACAGGCCGAAGCCGACGTTGGACCAGACCTCCCGGGGCGCTCCGGCCAATCGAGCGCCGCTGCCGCCACCGAGGAACAGGCCAACCGCGCGGGCAACGAAATAGGCCAGCATCAGTGGCCAATAGTCGACCACCGCCATCGGGTCAAAGTGCATGCCGGCGAAGGTGAAGAACACGACGAAGACCGCTTCTTCCAGATCCTCGATCGGTTCGAGCAGTCGCTCGGCGTGCGAGCCGCAAAACCAGCGCACCGAAACGCCGAGCACCATCGCCGCCAGCAGCGCCGAGAACTCGGCCCATTCGGCCAGCCCGACGATCAGGAGAATCCCTCCCAGCAACAACGGCACCAGCATGCTCTGCTCATGAAACCGGCGCGACAGGCGCTCGATCAGAAAGCCGCCAAGACCGCCGGCGATCAGGGCCGCGCCGATTTCCCAGAAGGCCATACCCAGCGCACCGCCGAGTGAGCCGCTTCCCAGGGCGGCCAGCACGAGCGCGAAAATAAGGATTCCCAACGCATCATCGATCGCCACCATGCCGAGCAGCGTGGTGGTCAATTTCCCGCGGGCTCGATACTGGTGCACCACCGCCACGATGGCCGCGGGAGCGGTGGCGGGGGCGACGGCGGCCAGTACCAGGGCGAACGACCACAGCGGCAGATCGGCCACCGTCAGCCCAAGCAGCAGGACGGCGCCAAACACCGCCAGGAAGGCACCAGACACCTCGCCCAGCGTCGCCCCAACAATGCTCCAGCCGAGACGGCGCAACTGCCCCAGAGAGATGGCCCCGCCGATCACGTAGGCAATGATGCCGAGGGCCACCGATACGAGCGGTTGAGTCCACTCGGTATCGGTCATGCCCAGCTGCCCGCCGAGGAGAGCCGGCGCGAACAGCATCCCGATCAGGATGTAGCCCACCACGCGGGGCACCCCTAACAGGTGACTGCCCACCGAGCCGAAGGCCAGCCCAGAGAGCAGCAATATGCCGATCAGCAGTATCTCCACAAATCCTCCTTGTCTCGGGGCGGACGCGGTGTCGACGGGCCAGCCCGGGAACCTTTCCGCCCAGCGTCTATCCTAGTCCTTGCCACATGCACAAAAGCAAGAAAGGAGAAGCGACATGATGATTACCACTCTCAAGCGCATGAGCCTGCTCGTCATTCTGGCGGGCCCCCTCGCCTTCCTCTCCGGTTGCAACACCATGGAAGGCCTGGGACAGGACACCGAAGAACTGGGTGAGTCGATCGAGAGTGAAGCCGAAGAGCACGATTGACCCCCGCTCGATCCGGCGAGACAAAGGCCACGCCAGACACGGCGTGGCCTTTTTTGATCCCGACTGCCTCGGCGTCGCCATGGACGACCACATTGATGTCGGCGATGGGCACTTGCCCGCTGAGGCACGAACGCCCGTCAAACCACACGGAGACCCTGCCATGATCCTGCGACTCATCAGCGCGACCTTCCTTGCCGGCCTGCTGGCCCTGACCACCGGCTGCAACACCATGAAGGGCCTGGGTGAGGACATCCAGAACCTCGGTGGCTCGATCGAGGGGGCGGCAAGCGAGAACGAAAACGAGAGCGAACAATAACCCTCAGGGGGCTCGCGCGGCTTCCGGGCCGGCGACACGCAACAGCACCCGGGCGAGCGCCTTGCCGAATGCCTCCGGCACCTCCTCCCAGGGGAAGTGCACGCAGCCCTCCAGCAACTCGACCCGCCCCAACGACAGGTTGGCCTGCAACGCCTCGATATTCACCGGCATGAGCAGGTCCCGCCGACAACCGATCACGTCGATCGGCAGGCCCCAGGCGCGAATGGTCGCGTAGTTCACCGGGTTGTCCCGGTAGGCCCGCCAGCCCTCGATATTCAGTCGGGGCGAGAAGTCCGAGGCATCGAACTGCTCGGCGTAGCGCTGGCCCTGGCGGTAGTCCAGAAAGTAGCTCGGCAACGAGCGCTCGATCTGGTGTCGCGCGGCCGCTGTCGGGTCGTCGTCGCTGCCCATGCGCTGCTCCCAGGCACGCTCGTCGTCCCAGGCCTCGCCCCGTTCCCGGGCTCGGCGCCGATCGATCTGCTCAGCGACATCACGCATCGCCCGGCGCTCGGGGTCGACGGGATTCAGGAGCACCAGCCGGCGCACCGCATCGGGATGCGCCCGGGTGTAGAGCAGCGCCATCAGCGCCCCCCAGGAATGCCCCAGGAGCACCACCGGCCGATCGTCGGCCACCGCCCGGCGCAAGACCTCGACCTGTTCCACCCAGGCATCTAGTAGGGCTTGTCCCGTCGGTGGCTCCCCCTGGGTGGCGTTCTCACCCACCCCGAGCATGTCCATGATGGCCACCTGGTAGCCAAGCTCGGCGAGCCGACGCTGCACCGGCTCGAGGTTCCAGCTGGAAAAGCCGGGGCCGCCGCCCAGCACGATCGCCACCGGCGCCCCGGCATCCCCCATCAGGTGATATCGCACTGTCTGATCACCAACCCAGACGGTCTGTTCTGGCGTGGAGTAACCCGCGTGAACCGATGGCACGGCAAGCAGGCAAATCAGCGCGATCGAGATCATCAGCGCATGGGCAACGCGATCGACACGCATCAATCGAAACATGGGTACGGGCCTCGTAAACCGGTGATCGAAGCGTAGTCGATCCGACGGATTGAAGCCGGGCACGATGCCACCCGGGGCCGATCGCCAACGGCCAATCCAGCACCTGAAGACACCCGCTTCGTCTTCTAGGATTGACACAGGTTTCCCATGATTTTTCTCGAGGAGGCAACCCATGAGCGAACAACTCAATGGCAAACGTGTCGCCCTGCTGGTTGCGGACGGCTTCGAGCAGGTCGAGCTGGCCGAACCCAAGCGTGCGCTTGAGGGAGCGGGCGCGATCGCCCAGATCGTCTCGCCGGCTGACGGTCAGGTAAAGGGCTGGCAGCACACCGACTGGGGCGATGCCTTTGACGTCGACGTGCCACTGGATGAGGCCAGCGGGGCGGACTTCGACGCCCTGGTACTTCCCGGCGGGGTGATGAACCCGGATGCGTTGCGCCAGAACGAGACGGCCGTCGCCTTCGTCCGGAGCTTCTTCGATCAGCACAAGCCCGTGGCCGCCATCTGTCACGGTGGCTGGACGCTGGCTGAGGCCGACGTACTGCAGGGCCGGCGCGTGACCTCCTACCCCAGCATCCAGACCGACCTGAAGAACGCCGGTGCCGTCTGGGTCGACGAGGAGGTGGTGGTGGATAACGGCCTGATCACCAGCCGCAACCCCCATGACCTGCCGGCCTTCAACGCCAAGTTGATCGAGACGATCGCGGCAGGGTGACGCCCTCGAGCCGTTCGATCACCCTGGCGATTGCTCTGCCGATTGCCCCGGTGATTGCCCCGGTGATTGCCTTGGCGAGCACCTTGGCCTGACCCAACCAAAGCCCGGCATGACGTCGGGCTTTGGTGCGTCTCCTCACACGGCCTTACGGCACCGGCGTGGCCAGCGCCTGCTTTACCGCCCGATAGGGCGTCTCCAGTGCCTCACGGTCCTCCTGTTCGGCAAAGCTCAGCCACGCTCCCCGCCGGATCATCTCGGCCTGCCGCAGGACTGCCGCCCGGTGGGCCGGTCGATGTGTAAAGGCCGTGATCAGCACGAGCGTTTCCATCAACCGAATGCTCACCGCTACGCTCGATCGCCCGTATTGCCGAATCTGGTCGAACCCGGCGTCGAGCATCGCCGGGAAACTGGGGGAGGGAGCAATCACCCGCAACGGTCCCTCACTGTCATGCCGATACGGAGATGGCATGTCGCGCGTGGCCAGTCGGCACAACGCCGAACCGAGTCGATCGACACAGGCAATGGCGGTGAACGGATCATTGATCCCCGGCGACAACGCCCGCACGGCAATCTCCACCAGCTCGAAGAGAGCGAATTCGATGTCCTGGCCGGCGGTGCGCTGATTGCCCAGGGCAAAGGCCGCGTTGACCTCCCGGTCAAACTCGTCGCTCCGCTGGCCAGCAGGCCAGACCCGCAGCAAGGATCCGCCGGCAACCACGTAATGGCCGGGGTGACACTCAATACGAACGACCACATCCTGGCGCACGGCCAGGGCCATCAGGGCATCGGCATCGATGAATTGCAGGTAGCCGTCGCCCGAGGAACACACCGGCTCGGCCTCTCGATCAAAGCGCTGCAAGAAGGCCGCATCCGCGGGCCGCGCGGACTCCCCCGCCGGCCCCTGACCAATGGTTTCGGGGTACAGGCTCTCCAACACATCGATCAGTTCACGGCCGATTCGCGCGACCACCTGGTTCGCCTGGATGGAAATGGCCACGTGATGGATGAAGTAGATCAACACCCCCATGCTGATCACCGCCAACAGCACCCCCAGGGTGACCGACAGGTGCGGCACGAACGCGTCCTCTTCACCACGCCGAATGGTGAGCACCACCAGCACGCAGTAGAGAAACGTGGCCACGAACGTCCCGAGCACGATCTGGGTCGGCGGGTCGCGCATGAAGCTGCGCAGCAGACGCGGGCCCATCTGCGACGAGGCCAGGGAAAGCACCACCAGAGTCATGGAGAACACGACACCGGCAATGGTCGTCATCGACCCGGCAATAAGGCTCAGCACCGCACTGGCCCCGTCAGGGCCACCAGTGAATGCCCACCCCCAGGTCAGCCACCCCTCGCGTATCGCCAGATTGTCCGCTTGAGTGGCAGCGATCGACAGCGCCACGGCCCCCAAGACCATGATCGACGGGATGAACCAGAAACTGGTGCGCAAGGCCTCCCAGTACTTGAACAGCTGCGCTTTCACGATGACGGCACCTCATCCCTTGTCATTCCCGCCCTACCCCGACCGAAAGCCGGGCCGGTCGACGCGCGCCCAGGCGTCGGTCACCCTTGATCGCACTCCGTCCCGCTTGTTATAGCATCTGCGGCGCGACGAGCCGCCATGCCCGTCGGAGCCAGCCCCCTTTGCCCAGCCCCCTTGCTAAGGTAGGCCCAGCGACTTTCCAGGAGCAACCGCATGACCAACCCCAGCAACGATCCGCGCCGCCGTCATTCCGCCCCCGTGGTCGACGGCATCAACAAGTCCGCCAGCCGCGCCATGCTGCGCGCGGTGGGTTTTGAGGACGAGGATTTCAAGAAGCCACAGGTCGGTGTCGCCTCGACCTGGAGCCAGGTCACGCCCTGCAACGCCCACATCGACAAGCTCGCCGATGCCGCGCGCAGCGGGGCCGACAACGCCGGCGGCAAGGGCGTGATCTTCAACACCATCACCATCTCGGATGGCATCGCCAACGGCACCGAGGGCATGAAGTATTCGCTGGTCTCGCGCGAGGTGATCGCCGATTCCATCGAAACGGTCGCCGGCTGCGAGGGCTTCGACGGGCTGGTCGCCATCGGCGGCTGCGACAAGAACATGCCCGGCTGCCTGATCGGCATGGCGCGCCTCAACCGCCCGTCGGTGTTCGTCTACGGCGGCACCATCCTGCCGGGCAAGTGCCACACCGACATCGTCTCGGTGTTCGAGGCGGTCGGCGCCTACACGAAGGGCGAGATCGACCTGCCGCGCCTGGAGGACATCGAGAAGACCGCCATCCCGGGCCCGGGCTCCTGCGGCGGCATGTATACGGCCAACACCATGGCCTCGGCGATCGAGGCGCTCGGCATGAGCCTGCCCGGCAGCTCGGCGCAGAATGCGGTCTCCGAGGAGAAGCGCGCCGACAGCGAGGCGGCCGGCGCAGCGGTGCTCGATCTTCTCGATAAGGACATCAAGCCGCGCGACATCATGACCCGCGAGGCCTTCGAGAACGCCATCACCGTAACAATCGCCCTGGGCGGCTCGACCAACGCCGTGCTGCACCTGCTGGCGATGGCGAATGTGGTCGATGTGCCGCTCACCCTGGACGATTTCACCGAGATCGGCCGGCGCGTGCCGGTGCTCGCCGACCTACGCCCCTCCGGGCACTACATGATGAGCGAGCTGGTCGCCATCGGCGGCATCCAGCCGCTGATGAAGAACCTGCTCGACGTGGGCCTGCTGCACGGCGACTGCCTGACCGTCACCGGCCGGACGCTCGCGGAAAACCTGGCCGATGTGACGCCCTACCCCGACGACCAGCAGATCATCGCCCCGCTGGATGCCCCGAAGAAGGCCGACAGCCACCTGCGCATCCTCAAGGGCAATCTCGCCCCCGAGGGTGCGGTCGCCAAGATCACCGGCAAGGAAGGCACCCGCTTTGCCGGCACCGCGCGGGTGTTCGGCTCCGAGGAGGAGGCCCAGGCCCGTATCCTCGACGGCACCGTCACCGCCGGCGACGTGCTGGTGATCCGCTACGAGGGCCCGCGCGGCGGGCCGGGCATGCGCGAGATGCTCTCGCCCACCTCGGCCATCATGGGCCGCGGACTGGGCAAGGAAGTGGCACTCATCACCGACGGGCGCTTCTCCGGCGGCAGCCACGGCTTCGTGGTCGGCCACATCACACCCGAGGCCTTCGACGGCGGGCCGATCGCGCTGATCGAGGACGGCGACACCATCACCATCGATGCCGAGGCCGACACCATCGAGGTGGACGTCGAGCCCGACGAGCTCGAGCGCCGTCGCGCCAACTGGCAGCGCCCGGCGCCCAACTACCCGCGCGGCGTGCTGGCAAAATACGCGAAGACCGTGAGCTCGGCCTCCACCGGCGCGGTCACCGACCTGCCCGACTGAATCGAATCAACGAGGAGCATTGCGATGAGCCTGACCGTCTACCTTTCCGGCGAGATCCACACCGACTGGCGCGAACAGATCGAGCAAGGGGCAAAGGACGCCTGCCTCGACATCACCTTCACCCGGCCGGTCACCGACCACGCCGCCAGTGATGCCGCCGGCGACCTGCTGGGTGAGGAGGACAAGCAGTTCTGGCGCGACCACAAGTCCGCCAAGGTCAACGCGATCCGCATCAAGACCCTGCTCGAACAGGCCGACGTGGTCGTGGTGCGCTTCGGCGACAAGTACAAGCAGTGGAACGCCGCCTTCGACGCCGGCTACTGCGCCGCCATGGGCACGCCCTACATCACCCTGCACGACGAAGACATCGTCCACCCGCTCAAGGAAGTCGATGCCGCCGCCATGGCCTGGGCGACCACGCCGGAACAGGTGGTCGGCATTCTCAAGCACGTCATGCGCGACTGACGCGGGCTCCGTCGGAAGCCGACAAAAGAAAACCCCGCACAAGGCGGGGCAAACAAGGAGTGAGAGAAAAAATCACCAAGCGAGAGCGGCCCCGATGGGGCACCTGAAGGAGGCAGGCATCCGCTCATGGCCGGCAATCGGCCAGCCACGTGGCTACTGTGCCGTGGCTATGTGACACGCATATGTAGGTTGTTTTGCTTTGCCAAAACATTTAGGCACTCGCCTAGTAGTGTAGCCAGCGATTGATGAGCCTCATCTTTACCAAGAATACCTAAAGTAAAAAATGACGGCGAAGGTCCGCGCTATATCAAACCGAGATGACTGTCTAAAGCACTGACGCGAAAGGCAATCTAGTTCGCCCGCGCAAAGTCGATGACCTTTCGTTCGTCATTTATTTTTGCGGTTTCCACACCGAATTTCCTGAGACGATCCATGGCCTTATAGAAAGCGTCATGACGGGCGTCCTCATGCGACTCCTCCGGCCCTCCAACAGCAAACAGAATCCTATCAGGCAGCAACTTCTTATTTTTCAACTCCGACAAGCGGAATTGCCAAAGGGCTTCATGCTCTAAAATTTGGCTGGGTCTATCTTGCGCCAAATTCAGTGGCTTAATTATCTTCACAGCCCGCCCTTTAACTTCCTCTACAAAAGGAAAGTTTGCATTAAACTCTTCGTCACCAATTTTCTTTTGGTGGAAGCGATCTTGAAGATTAGCGCTCGTTAATAACTTACGGACACCTCTCTCGAGCACTGCCTCCTGATATTCCTTCGTTACAAAATTCCGCTCAACATAAAACTTGTACAAGTCTTGGATCTTTTTCTTTGGATCATCCGTCAAAACAACCCTCGGCTCACTAAACCGAATAATGCTTTCTCGGGGACGAACAACCTCATGAAAAACATGCTTCGCAAAATCCGTATCGACTTCCTTTCGGCGTCGGTCGAATCCATGTTCCATTAAAAGTCCACGAACTCTCTCCAACTCCTCCTTAACTTGGTGAAGAGCCGCTCGATACAACCCTGGGTCGAGGTCATCAAAGAAGTGAGTCACACGCTTGTAGCGACGCGTCTGCAACTCGAAGGCGAAGAATCGCTTCCGAGGCGCCATCATGAGGATCCCTACGTTCGCAAACTCCCCCGTCTCAACGAACGGAGAGAAGCGAACCACTACGTATTGGCATGCAAAATTCTTCATTACCGATCCCAAAAGCCAACCTGATCGTGCTGACTCAACACCCTATAAGCATCCTCTAGGCCGAAACTGACTGGAACGGTCATCTCAGGGTCTGTGTATCCCCACTCAGGCGGAACAGTTCGCCGAATCACATCCCACTGATCGAGAATAGAGGCAAATCGGCTGTTGTACGCGTCCCTTCGAAACATGTCACCGAAGACACCTTCCGCCTGATGCGCAAATATATGATATTCAAGGAACTCTTCCGGACTAAAGTCCTCATCGAAGGCTTGGTTGTGATCAATCACTACTAGTTCGTGTGATCGCGGACGCAAAAACAAGTTCGGGTTCCCACCATTCTCGGTACTGAACATCCGATCCGAGTTCCTTACCCACCAATCGAACACCAGAACATCTCGTTGAACCTCATCGGGAATTTCGTCTATCGCTGCTCCGGTAAGCTCTATGACTTCTTGCTTCTCGGAAGCAAAGACCGGGCCAGAACCGAGGTCCGACAGATCCATGCCGTTATCAAACTCGAGCAGTTCCTCAGGCACTTCCACAATCTTGAAAGGAGCCACAGGCAGCCCAATCGCCTCAGCAAACTTGCCACAAAGCCATTCGGAAAGCTGACTCTTACGTCCAGCACCGATGCCTTTGACAAAGTAGGTGACCCCTTCGTCATCACGACAAATGAAGGGCCGCGTCACCCCCTGCTCAGCACGACGTACGACCTCGGTAATTTGGACTACCAACAACCACCCCTCAACAGGAAGCGAGCCTGAAGCTCCGTAGCTTAACCAATTTTCGACCCGCATCATAAGGTTTGGAGCCGTCCCGAAATAGGTGCCTTTTACAGCGAACCCACGGGGGAGCCACCGGCTTCCCATCCAGGTGCACATAGTGCCCTCACAGCTCAGCCCCGCGGTGCGCGAGGGAAGAACAAAGGCCAAGCGGCAACAGACTTGGAACTGGGCACCCGATCTGCTGAAAAACGGCTGCGCAACAGAGGCAGTAACGTAAAAGTGCAGGCGTATACCGAAGTTCAGTAGGTCATGTAGGAATCTGGCGCCCAAGGCAGGATTTGAACCTGCGACCTACCGCTTAGGAGGCGGTTGCTCTATCCAGCTGAGCTACATGGGCAGTCGGAAGGCGCGGGGATGGTAACACGCGTGCCGAAGCGCCCTCCAGACAGACGGCCACTGCCTCACTCGTTCTCCTGGTGCAGTTCCAGTGTCGGGCCCTCGGCGGTCCACTTGATAGTCACCACGATCGGCTGGCAGCAGACGCTGCAGTCCTCGACGAAGGTCTGCTCGCCGGCGCTGGTGTCGATCGAGAAGTCGACCGGCTCGCCGCAGTAGGGGCAGACGGCACTGGCGTCGATGAGTGGTTCCATGGCGGGCCTCCCGGGGACAAAACAGGGCGATTTCCCTGCCCCAGAAGCGTAGCAGGCGCGCCCGGAAATACCCGGACGCGCCTGCTCGTTTGTCACTCGTTGTCGGGGTAAGGATCAGCCCATCTGGCGGATCAGCTCCTCACCGAAGGCCTTGCAGCCGACCTGGTTGGGCTTGTCCATCAGGCGGGCGAGATCGCCGGTGACGTTGCCGCTGGCGATCGCGCCTTCCATCGCCTTGATGACGGCATCGGCCGCCTCGGTCCAGCCAAGGTGGCGCAGCATCATCTCGGCCGAGAGGATGACCGACGACGGGTTGGCCAGGTCCTTGCCGGCGATGTTCGGCGCCGTGCCGTGGGTGGCCTCGAACATGGCGACGGTGTCGGAGAGGTTGGCGCCCGGCGCGATGCCGATGCCGCCGACCTGCGCGGCCAGCGCATCCGAGACGTAGTCACCGTTGAGGTTCAGCGTGGCGACCACGTCGTACTCTTCCGGCACCAGCAGGATCTGCTGCAGGAAGGCATCGGCGATCGAGTCCTTGATGACGATGTCGCGGCCGGTGTTGGGGTTCTTCAACTTCATCCACGGGCCGCCGTCGAGCGGCTCGGCGCCGAACTCTTCTTTCGCGAGCTCGTAGCCCCAGTTCTTGAAGGCCCCTTCCGTGAATTTCATGATGTTGCCCTTGTGCACCAGGGTGACCGACTCGCGATCATTGGCGATCGCGTATTCGATCGCCCGGCGCACCAGGCGCTTGGTGCCGTCCTCGGAGACCGGCTTGATGCCGATGCCCGAGCTCTCCGGGAAGCGGATGTTCTCGACATTCATTTCCTTGGTCAGGAAGTCGATCACCTTCTTCACTTCCGGGGTGCCCGCGGCCCACTCGATGCCGGCGTAGATGTCCTCGGAGTTCTCGCGGAAGATGACCATGTCGGTCTTCTCCGGGTGCTTGACCGGGCTGGGGGTGCCGGTGAAGTAGCGCACCGGGCGCAGGCAGACGTACAGGTCGAGCTTCTGGCGCAGGGCCACGTTCAGGGAACGGAAGCCGCCGCCGACCGGCGTGGTCAGCGGCCCCTTGATGGAGACCACGTAGTCGCGGATCGCTTCCATGGTCTCGGCCGGCAGGCCGCTGCCGTCCGGATAGACGTCGGTCGACTTCTCGCCGGCGTAGACCTCCATCCATGAGATCTGGCGTTTGCCGGCGTAGGCCTTCTCGACGGCCGCGTCGATGACCTTTTTCATCACCGGCGTGACGTCGATGCCGATGCCGTCACCCTCGATGAACGGGATAATCGGCCGATCCGGCACGGTCAAGGTGCCATCGGCGGTGACGGTGATCTTGTCGCCCTCGGGGATGGTGATCTTGTCGAAGCTCATGTGCTCTCTCCTGGCTGGATGCGTGTTTGGCAGACGGCCGACCGGCCCCGCTCGAGTTGGTCGGCATTATACCGATTCACGTGATCCCGCCGAGGCAAGCCGAAAGGCCCCATCCCACGGGCGTTCCCGCCGTCGACCCGGTCGGCGAATTTTTTTTCTTCCCCGCCCCTTGAAATCAACGGGGCCGCTCCTACTATTGGCACTCGAGTCGGGCGAGTGCTAACAACGGCGGCATCGTCGAGTTTGCCGGTCCCGACGCGAACAAACACCGTCGAAAATCCTTTTTCTATGTCAACGCATGGAGTAACCGCATGAAAATCCGTCCTTTGCATGA
The DNA here is from genome assembly GCF_034479635.1 of Guyparkeria halophila. NCBI lineage: Bacteria > Pseudomonadati > Pseudomonadota > Gammaproteobacteria > Chromatiales > Thioalkalibacteraceae > Guyparkeria > Guyparkeria halophila. The sequence continues at coordinate 776,282 of NZ_CP140153.1, read as the reverse complement.
TCGTGTGCTGGTAAAGCGCGAAGAAGAAGAACGCAAGACCGCCTCTGGCATCGTTCTGCCGGACTCGGCTGCCGAGAAGCCGAACCGTGGCGAGATCATCGCTGCCGGTCCGGGCAAGTCCAATGACAAGGGCGAAGTCCGCCAGATCGGCGTGAAGGTCGGCGACAAGGTGCTGTTCAGCCAGTACGCCGGCACCAAGGTGAAGGTCGAAGGCGACGAACTGCTGATGATGGGCGAAGACGACATCCTCGCCGTCATCGAAGACTGAGTTGCCCGCGGAAAGCGCTAACGCTCTACCCCGGAATCGAATTAATCAAGGAGCATATTGACTATGTCTGCCAAAGAAATCCGCTTTTCTACCAGCGCCCGCGACCGCATGCTGCGTGGCGTCAACCTGCTTGCCGACGCCGTCAAGGTAACCCTGGGTCCGAAGGGTCGTAACGTCGTTATCGAGAAGAGCTTCGGCGCCCCGGCCGTGACCAAGGACGGCGTTTCCGTCGCCCGCGAGATCGAGCTGGAAGACAAGTTCGAGAACATGGGCGCGCAGATGGTCAAGGAAGTCTCTTCCCAGACCGCCGACGTCGCCGGTGACGGCACCACCACCGCGACCGTACTGGCCGCCGCCATCGTCCGCGAAGGCGTCAAGGCCGTCGCGGCCGGCATGAACCCGATGGACCTCAAGCGCGGCATCGACCGTGCCGTCGAGTCCGCGGTTACCGAGCTTAAGAACCTCTCCAAGCCCTGCACCGACAACAAGGCGATCGCCCAGGTTGCCACCATCTCCGCGAACTCCGACAAGAAGGTCGGCGAGATCATCGCCGAGGCCATGGAGCGCGTGGGCAAGGACGGTGTCATCACCGTCGAGGAAGGCTCCGGTTTCGAGGACGAGCTGGAAGTGGTCGAAGGCATGCAGTTCGACCGCGGCTACCTCTCGCCCTACTTCGTCAACAACCAGAAGCAGATGAGCGTCGAGCTCGAGGACCCCTACATCCTCCTGCACGACAAGAAGATCTCGAACATCCGTGATCTGCTGCCGGCCCTGGAAGCGGCCTCCCAGGCGAACAAGCCGCTGCTGATCGTCTCCGAGGACATCGAGGGCGAGGCACTGGCCACGCTGGTCATCAACGCCATGCGCGGCATCGTCAAGGTCGCGGCCGTCAAGGCACCGGGCTTCGGCGATCGTCGCAAGGCCATGCTGCAGGATCTGGCCATCGTTACCGGCGGCCAGGTGATCTCCGACGAGGTCGGCCTGACCCTCGACAAGGTCACCCTTGACGACATGGGCACTGCCAAGCGCGTCGTGGTCACCAAGGAAAACAGCACGATCATCAACGGCTCTGGCACCAAGGAAGACATCGACACCCGCGTCGAGCAGATCCGCACCCAGATCGAGAACACCTCCTCCGAGTACGACAAGGAGAAGCTCCAGGAGCGCATCGCGAAGCTGGCCGGCGGCGTTGCCGTGATCAAGGTCGGCGCCGCGACCGAGGTCGAGATGAAGGAGAAGAAGGACCGTGTCGACGACGCGCTGCACGCGACCCGTGCCGCCGTCGAGGAAGGCATCGTCCCGGGTGGCGGCGTCGCGCTGATCCGTGCGCTGGCCAGCCTCGGCGAGCTCAAGGGCGAGAACGTCGACCAGCAGACCGGCATCTCCATCGCCCTGCGCGCCATGGAAGACCCGCTGCGCTTCATCGTCGCCAACTCCGGTGGCGAGCCGTCGGTCGTCGTCCAGGGCGTACGCCAGGGCAAGGGCAACTACGGTTACAACGCCGCCAACGGCGAGTACGGCGACATGGTCGAGATGGGCATCCTGGACCCGACCAAGGTCACCCGTACCGCGCTGCAGAACGCGGCATCGGTCGCCGGCCTGATGATCACCACCGAGTGCATGATCGCCGAGCTCCCGAGCAAGGACGACGGCGGCACCCCGCCGGCCGACATGAGCGGCATGGGCGGCATGCCCGGCATGATGTAAGAACGGACGATCCGGTCGCAAAGGCCGGACACCGCTGCGACGAAACCCCGCTTCGGCGGGGTTTTTTTGTGCCCGCGCCACAGGCACGCCACGAAAAAACCCGCCGGGTCGCCAGGACCGCGGCGGGCTCGAATGGGTCGAGGGTGGCGAGCTTACTCGCCCATGCCACCGCCCATTTCGTCACCCATCTTGTCATCCTTGTCCATACCGTCATGGTCCATGCCGTCCTGGTCCATGCTGCCGTGGCCCATCTCGTCCTTTTCCATGGCGTCCTGGCCCATCTCGTCGCCGGACATCTCGTCCCCCACTTCCTCGCGGGACATCTCGCCACCGCCCATTTCGTCATGGCCCATGCCGTCTTTTTTCTCCCCGTCCTCGTGAGACATGGCAAGGGTGGTGTAAACATCCTGCTGCATGGGCTCGGCCGCGATAGCGGCGGTGCCCATGGTCATCAGGCCGGCACAGATCATCGATACCGTCATCGTCTTCATGGGAATACCCTCTTGTCGTTACGCTAATGGTGCATGGCGGCAGTGCCATGCCTCAGCGCAGCCGAGCCCAATGCTCAGCTGCCGCCGAACCAGTTGTACCCACGATCCTCCCAGTAGCCGCCGGGGTACCTGTTGGTGACGAACAGCGCCTCGACATGCTTGGGGTTCTTGTAGCCAAGCTTAGTCGGCATGCGCAGCTTGAGCGGAAAACCGTAGCGGGCGGGCAAGACCTGCCCGTCGAATGTCAGTGTCAGCAGCGTCTGCGGATGGAGCGCGGTGGGCATGTCGATGCTGGTGTAGTAGCCGTCGGCACAGCGAAAGCCGACGTATTGGGCCTCGAGGTCGGCGCCGATGCGCTCCAGGAAGTCCGAGAAGCGCACCCCGCCCCACTTGCCGATCGCACTCCAGCCCTCGACGCAGATCAGGCGGGTGACCTGATCCGCCTGCGGCAGGGTGCGCAGTTCGGCCAGTGACCATGGACGTTGGTCGGCGACCCGGCCACCGACCTGCAGACGAAAGCGTTCGCCGTCGATCTGCGGCACCTTGTCCAGCGAGTAATAGGCGTTGAAGGGAAACGGCCGGGTGATCATCGACTCGGGGTACGTCGGCGCGAGCTGCTCGGGATCGAACAGCCAGGCCTGCACGCGGTCGTTGAATCGAGAAACCTGCAGCAACGCCTTCTCGACGATCGGCTCGTCGCTGACCGAGCAGCCGCCCAGCAGCGGCAATGCGCCTAGCGCCAGCGAGCCACGCAGGAAACGCCGCCGATCCGGTTGCTCCGGACCCATCTCCATTTCGCACATTCGTTTCTGTCGATCGTTCATGCCAGCTCCTCGGTCATCGACCACGAATCATGTGCAGCAGCGAACGCGGCACCAGCAGCGCCATCGCCACGTGGATTGCGACGAAGCCGACCAGGGCCGCCATCGTGAAGAAATGGACGTAGCGCGCCGCCTCGTAGCCGCCCATCAGCTCGCGCAGCAGCGGGAACTGCACCGATTTCCACAGCACCAGCCCGGAGACCACCAGCAGCACCAGATCGAGGATCACGAACAGGTAGGCGGCCCGCTGCACCGTGTTGTAACGGCGAGGATCGGCATGGGAGAGCCGGCCGTGGAAGGCGGCCTTCAGGTCGGCCACGAACCCGCGTGGCGAAAGGGGGAAGAACCGCCGCCACAGCCGGCCGGTGGCCGTGTTGATACTCAGGTAGAGCACCCCGTTGACCACCAGCAGCCACATGGCCGCGAAATGCCACAGGATCGCGCCGGCCAACCAGCCCCCGAGCGTGATCTCGTCGGCAAAGCGAAAATCGAACAACGGCGAGGCGTTGTAGATCCGCCAGCCGCTCATCACCATCAGCACCACCGCCAGCGCATTGAGCCAGTGGGTCAGCCGCAGCCACAGCGGATGAACCGGCGGCACATCTCCGGTGGCCTTGCCGGCTCGGACCGAACCGGCCCTGACGGGCTCTGCGTTCATGGGCGGCCTCCTGAAACGCTCGGTTGTCGAGCCAGCGGCCCGACCCTCGCGATGATGGACGTACCCTTTCATTCGCCGCTGGCCGGCAGTTGGTTACAAGCATGGCTCGATCGATGGCATGGCGCGACAAAAACCGGGGGGCCTACAATCGCGGATGTAACCAGACCCATGGTGCGGACGAATGAAGGGGCATGGTGGGGAGAAGATGAGCGAGGCGGAGCTGCGGAGACGGTTGCTGAATGGGCTGTCCGGGGACAATCGCGCCTATCACGCCTTCCTGCAGGCCACCGGCGACCTGCTGCGGCACTACTTCCATCGCCGACTGGGCAGCCTGCCCGACGAGGTGGAAGACCTGGTACAGGATTCGCTGCTGGCGATCCACGACAAGCGCCAGACCTATGACCCGACCCTGCCGGTCACCGCCTGGCTCTACGCGATCGCCCGCTACAAGCTCGCCGACCTGCTGCGACGACGACAACGACGGGAGCAGCGGACCGACTCACTGGACATGGAAACGGCGCTGGAACCAAGCGCCCCCGAGCACGACGAGATGGCGGGCCGAGATCTGGACCGGCTGCTCGCCCGATTGCCGGAACGCCAGCGCGTGGCAATCCGGCACATGAAGCTGGAGGGACTGTCGGTCGCCGAGACCGCGCAGCGCACCGGCATGTCCGAATCGGCCGTCAAGGTCGGCGTCCATCGCGGCCTCAAGGCACTGTCCAAACTGATCCAGGGGCAAAACGCATGAAGACAGACGAACTGGTCTCCCTACTCGCCGCCGGCGAGGTGGCCGTGCCCCGCCGCATGCTTCCGAGCCGACTGGCACTGGCGACCGCGGCTGGCCTGCTCGCAAGCATCGCCCTGATGCTGGGATTGCTCGGGATCCGATCTGACCTGCCCCAGGCGGCCATGGACCCGATGTTCTGGGTCAAGATCGGCTTTGCCGGCCTGCTGATCGTCGCCGGTCTGCTCGCCACCTGGCGACTGGGCCGGCCGGGGATCAAGCTGGGCAGGCTGCCGCCGTCGACCACCGCCCTGCCGGTGCTGCTGCTATGGCTGCTGGCCCTCGCCTCACTGAGCCAGGCGACGCCATCACAGCGCGTCACCCTGCTGCTGGGCGAGACCTGGAGCAGCTGCGCCTTCCTGATCGCCCTGCTGGCCGCCCCGCTGCTGGCAAGCACCCTGTGGGCGATGCGCGGCATGGCGCCGACCCGGCTGCGACTGGCCGGCGCGTCCGCCGGGCTGTTCTCGGGGTCGCTTGCCGCGCTGGTCTACTCGCTGCACTGCCCGGAGATGACCGCCCCCTTCATCGCCCTGTGGTACCTGCTCGGGGTCGCGATCCCGACAACCCTGGGCGCCTGGCTCGGGCCGCGCCTGCTGCACTGGTAACAATGCCGACGGATTCGTCGCCCTGACGAAAAACCCCGCCGGATGGCGGGGTTTTCGCTATTTGGAATCGCCGACGGGTTGGTCAGTGCCCCTTGCCCTGCAAGCGGTCCATCACGGCGTAGAGCACACCGGAGACGACGAAGGTCAGGTGGATACCCACCATCCAGGCCATCTCTCGGTCGCTCAGATTTTCGACGTTCATGAAGGACTTGAGCAATTCGATCCCCGAGATGGCGACGATCGAACCAATCACCTTGATCTTGAGATCGGTGAAGCTGATATGCCCCATCCACTCGGGGCGGTCATGGTGGCTGTGCAGGTCATCCATCTTCGAGACGAAGTTCTCGTAGCCCGAGAAGATGATGATGATCAGCAGATTCATGATCAGCGCTACGTCCACCAGCGTCAGCACGCCGATAATGATCTCGGACTCGCTCAGGGAAAAGGCGTGGCTGAGCAGGTGCCAGAGCTCGGAGCCGAACTTCACCAGCAGGATCAGCATCGCGCCGACCAGCCCCAGGTAGACGGGGGCCAGGATCCAACGGCTGCCGAACAGGAAGTGTTCGAAGTAGTGCTCGGCGTTACTCGAGCGACGCGGGGCGGGGGTGGGTTTTTCCGATTCCACGGCTGGGCCTCGATCAATGGTCAAAAACGATGAAACGCCCCGGAGAGCCGGGGCGGATATGGGACTATCCTACCACCGGCTCAGCCGCGACGGGGCGCGCTCTTGCCGGGGCCGCCATTTCCCGGCGCGAGGTACCCAGGGGCGACGTCCTCGAGGCGGGTGGGCTCACGCGGGCACTCCGGCGAGCAGGTATTGTCCCGCTGCAGGGAGTCGAGGTTGTCACGGCTGAACGGCTTGCCCGGCAACCATTCCATCACCCGCGCCTGGATGCGCGACAGCCACATCGGCAGGCCGACCACCCAGCGCGAATGCCCGCTGGTCGACGCCGCGTAGCGCACCAACTCGCCCAGCGAGTAGTCATGCGGACCGCAGAGATCATAACGCGCGCCATCGGCCTGCGGGTCGTCGATGGCCTCGACGTATCGACGCACCACGTCGCCCACATAGACGGGCGAGAAGCGCGCACCGGCGCAGGCCAGCGGAAAGATGCCCGGCATCAGCTTCGCGAGGTCGGCAAAGCGGTTGAGAAAGGAGTCACCCGGCCCGAAGATCACCGACGGGCGGAAGCTGGTTACCGCAATGTCGTGCTTGCGACCGAAGCGATGCACCCAGCTCTCCGCCTTGCCCTTGCTGCGCTGGTAGTGGCTGACGCCTTCTTCCTCGTCCGCCCCCAGCGCGCTCATGTGCAGATAACGCGGCACGCCGGCATCGGCGGCGGCACGCAGGGCGGCCTTGGTCAGCTTGATATGCACCCGCTCGAAGCCCTTGCCGTTGTGTCGGCGCTCGTTGAGGATGCCGACCAGGTTGACCAGCAGATCGGCCCCCTCGAGCAGTTCGGCCAGTTCCGGGGAGCCACGATGGGTAGCCAGGTCCGATCGAGCCGGGGGGTTCATGTCGACCAGCACCACGCTCGGCCAGAGCCCCATGTCCCGGTGACGCGCCGCGTGACGGCTTGGCACCACCACTTCCCAGCCCCGCTGGGAAAGTGCGCGCACCAGGTGCCGGCCCACGAAGCCGGTCCCGCCCAATACCACGGCCCGAGGCAGGCCCTCGGGTCTATTGCTGCCGCCAACGGCGTGCGATTCGTCCATAACGTCCCTGACAGTGCATCTGCCGAAATTGATCGAACCGGTAGAGTACACTCGAGCCCCGAACAGACATAGCAACCCAGAGCACGGCAAGCACGCGAACTTGCCCTGCCACGCCACGAGATGCCATGACAGCAAGCGACCACGACGCCCCCGGCAAGACGCAAACGACCGACACGCTGATCATCGGCGCGGGCGCCAGCGGGCTGGCTGCCGGCTGGGCGCTGGCGCGGGCCGGCCAGCGGGTCACCGTGCTCGAGGCGGGCGACGTGCCTGGCGGCAATATCCAGAGCCGCCGCGACGGGGAATGGCAGGTCGAGATCGGGCCGAACACCCTGATGGTCAAGCCGCCGCTCTATCGGCTGCTCAAGGAACTGGGCCTGACCGACGAGGCGATCTTCGCCGGCGAGGCGGGCAAGAAACGCTATATCGCCAAGGGAAAGCGGGTGCTCGCCCTGCCCACCCATCCGCTCAATGCCCCCTTCAATCCGCTGCTCGGCCCGCGCAGCATTGGCCGCATCCTGCGCGAGCCCTGGGTGCGCCGGGGAACGGGCGAGGAGACGCTGGCCCACTTCGTTGAGCGCCGCCTGGGCCGAAACATTCTCGATTACCTGGTCGACCCATTCGTCTCGGGGGTCTACGCGGGGGATCCGGCCCGGCTGTCCGTTCAGGCCGCCATGCCCAAGCTCGCCGCCATGGAACGTGAGCATGGCTCGCTGATCCGCGGTGGATTCGCCGCCATGAAACGGGCCAAGCGGGAGCGCCGCGAAGGGACCGAGCCCATGCCGCGCGAATGGCGTGGCAAGCTGATCAGCTTTCCCGGCGGCATCCAGACACTCACCGACCGGCTCGCGGCGGACATCGACGCGGCAACCGACGGCACGATCGCCTGTGGCCGACGCGTGCAGGCCGTTCAGCCGGAGGATGGCGGCTGGCAAGCGATCGACCAGGACGGCACCACCTGGCAGGCCAAGCGGCTGGTGCTGGCCACGCCGGCCCATGTGAGCGCCTCGCTACTGCGCCCACTCGACGCACTGCTCGCCGAGCCGCTCGACGAAATCGTCTACCCGCCGGTCGCCGCCGTCGCCCTGGGCTTCCCCCCCGGCGTGCTGGCCCACCCGCTTGACGGCTTCGGCGTCCTGATTCCCCGCCGCGAACGTCGGCGGACGCTGGGTGCCCTGTTCTCCTCGACGCTGTTTCCCAATCGTGCGCCGCACGGCCACAAGCTGATCACCGCCTTCATCGGCGGGCGACAGGACCCCGAGGCACTGGAGATGAGCGATGCCGAGCTGGCCCGTCAGGTCAGCAAGGACCTGGGCGACCTGCTCGGCATCGAGGGACAGCCGGTCTGGCAGCGCGTCAGTCGCTGGCCGCGCGCGATTCCGCAGTACGAGCTGGGGCACCTGGCCCGGATCGAACGGCTCGATCAGGCACTCGAGCATTACCCCGGCCTGTCGCTGATCGGCAACTGGCGCGAGGGCATCGCGGTGGGTGATTGTCTCGAAAACGGTCAGGCGCTCGCCCGGCGGATTCTCGACGGCGAACACTGACCTGACGGGCGAGCGCTCCCGCGGCGCCCGGGCAAGCACTCAGACAAGTGCCCGGGTAAGTGCCCTGACAATCACCCGGGCCATCGCCCCGGCAGGAACTAGTCGCGGTCGCGATCGATGCGACGCGGGTCGCGCGGCTCGTCCCGCCGGATATCGTCCGGGTCGGCATCGTAGACATTGCCGTCCGCACCGGGACCGAACGGCCCCCGCGGACCGGTCCCGAACCCGCCACGCTCGACCACGACCTGTTGCAGCCGTCCGGCAAGCCACGCGCCAAAGGCAAGGCGACGCAGGAACGGCGTCACCAGCACCAGCCCCAGCAGGTCCGTCAGCGGCCCCGGCAACAGCAACATCAACCCGCCGAGGAAATTGGCCGCCACGCCCAACCCGTCGATTTCGCCCCGACCGGTCGCCGCCACGTCACGCTGGGCGCGCGCCATGGCATTGGGCCCGGCGGTGCGCATCAGCCACGCCCCCCAGACACCGGTGGCGACGATCCACAGCAGCGTGACAAGAAACCCCATGGCCGCGCCCATCGCGATCAGGAGCACCAGCTCGACGAGGGGCAGGAAGAGGATGAAACCGGACAGTTTTCGCATGACTTCTCGGGGTTACGATGGATTTGTTTGCCGTCTAACGATTGCAGCGCTAGGCTTCCTGTCGACAACCGGCTGGAATTCGCCGCGGCGAATACACCAGGTATCGAGCCAGGGGCTCGGGCGACCCATGACACGCATCTGGCTACCTTGGCTCATCGGGCCGCCGTAGAGCCGACCCGCGGAACTTGCGGCCCATCGACCGGCCCAAGGCCGGGCCGGCTGGAACGGGCAAGGCCGAACACCGACTCAACGACCTGACGCAATCACGATAATGACGATCGAGCAAAGCACAATAGCACTGGTCATCACGACACTGGACGACCCCCGCGCGGCCGATGAGTTGAGCGCGCGCCTGCTGGCCGACGGTCTGGTGGCCTGCGTGAACATCCTCGGCCCGGTTCGCTCGGCCTACCACTGGCAGGGCGAGTTGTGCCGCGATGAGGAATACCAGCTTCACATGAAGACCAGCCTCGACCGCATCGACGACCTCAAGGACGCGATCGAGCAATATCACCCCTACGACTGCCCCGAGGTGGTTATCCTGCCGGCCGAAAGCAGCCAGTCTTACTCCGAATGGGTTCAGCAATGCGTTCAAACCACTCCCTGACCGCACCCTGGGTGCGAATCGCCGCCTTCCTGCTTGTCACCGTCGCCCTCGCCTGGCAGACGGCGGCCAGTGCCCAGCCCGAATTGCTGGGACCGGAAGAGGCCTTCGGTGTCGAGGTCAGCCACGACGACGGCGAACTGCGCCTCGACTTCCGCGTGGTGGAGGGCTACCACCTCTACCAGGACAAATTGAAGATCCGTGGCGGCGATTCGGTCGAACTCGGGGAGCCGCAACTGCCCGAGGCGGTGATCGAGGACGACCCGGTCTTCGGCGAGACCCCCGTCTACAAGGATGACTTCACCGCCCGCGTACCGGTGGAATCCGCTCCCGGCGGCGAGGCGCGCATCACGGTCGAGTACCAGGGTTGCTCCGACATCCACGGCGTCTGCTACCCGCCGGAGACGCACGAGCTTTCCGTCGACCTGCCGCCGATAGATGCCAGCGCCTCGGCGGATGCGGCATCAGACGCCTCCGGCGCCGATTCGCGCGATGGCGGCATCAGCCTGGGTGGCTTCGGCAGCAGCAACGAACCGATGGACCCCGAAGAGGCGTTCGTCCCCGAGGTGATCGTCGATGACGGGAGCGTGTTCGTCCGCTTCGACATCGCCCCGGAGTACTACCTGTATCGCGATCGCACCAAGGCGGCCGTGGCGGGCGATGCATCCATCCGCGCCACGCACATCGGCGAGGGCGAGCGCAAGGACGATCCCAATTTCGGCACCGTCTGGGTCTTCCACGACCAGCTGGAGACCGAACTGTCGATCGACGCCGATGCGCCGTACACCCTGGTGATCGGCTACCAGGGCTGCGCCGACATGGGCCTGTGCTATCCGCCGATGGAGAAGGCCTGGCGGATCGATCCGGCCGCGGGCGACGCCGAGCGCCTCGACGAGGTACCCGGCGATGCCGGCGAGCTGACCCCGCTGGAAGACATGCCGTCACTCGGCCAGAACCGGGGCGATGACCGGGGCGAGGCACCGGCCGGCAGCGGCCCATCGACCGACACCGCCACCGAGGCCGCCGCCCAGACGGGCTCGGAAACGGACATGATTACCCAGCGCCTGATCGACGGCAGCCCCTGGGCGATCATCCTGGGCTTTCTGATCTTCGGCCTGTTGCTCGCGTTCACGCCCTGCGTCTTCCCGATGATCCCGATCCTTTCGGGCATCATCGCCGGCCAGGGCGAGCACATCACCACCCGCAAGGCCTTCGTGCTCTCGGTGGTCTACGTCCTCGCCATGGCGGTCACCTACACCGTGGCCGGGGTACTGGCCGGGCTGTTCGGTGCCAACCTGCAGGCCGCCTTCCAGAACCCCTGGATACTGAGCGTGTTCGCCGCGATCTTCGTCGCGCTGGCCCTGTCGATGTTCGGCTTTTTCGAACTCCAGCTGCCCTCCTCGATCCAGTCGCGGATCATGCAGGTGCAGAACCGCCAACAGGGCGGCACACTCACCGGCGTGGCGGTGATGGGCTTTCTTTCGGCCCTGATCGTCGGTCCCTGCATGGCCCCACCGCTGGCCGGCGCCCTGATCTATATCGGCCAGACCGGCGATGCGGTGATCGGCGGGCTGGCGCTGTTCGCCCTGTCGATCGGCATGGGCCTGCCACTGATCCTGGTCGGCACGCTGGGCGGCAAGTACATGCCCAAGGCCGGCGGCTGGATGGATGCGGTCAAGGCCGTGTTCGGCGTGGTGCTGCTCGGCCTGGCGATCTGGATGCTCGAGCGCTTCCTGTCCCCGGCCATCACCCAGCTGATGTGGGCCGTGCTGCTGATCGCCTCGGCGGTCTACATGGGGGCGACCGAATCGTTGCGTGACACCGCCTCGGGCTGGTTGCGCCTCTGGAAGTCGCTGGGACTGGTGCTGCTCCTCTGGGGCGCGCTGATGCTGATCGGCGTCGCCGCCGGGGCCAAGGGCACCCCGTTCGCGCCGCTTACCGGCCTGTCGCTGGGTGGCGGTGGCGGCCAGATCGCCGAGCTCGAGTTCCGCCAGGTAAACGATGAACAGGAACTCGACCAGGCACTCGAGCAGGCCAGGGCCGCCGGCCAGCCGGTGATGCTCGACTTCTACGCCGACTGGTGTATCTCCTGCAAGGAGATGGAACACAACACCTTCAGCGATCCGCGCGTGATCGAGGCGCTGAGCGGTTTTCTGGTGCTGCAGGCCGACGTGACCGCCAACAACGCCGACCACAAGGCATTGCTCAAGCGTTTCGACCTGTACGGCCCGCCGGGGATCATCTTCTGGGATGCCTCGGGCGAACGGGTGCGTCAGCACTGGGTGGTCGGGTATCAGCCACCCGACGAGTTCCTCGGCCATGTCACGGCCGTCTCGAACCGCTGATCGATTTCGAGCCCCGCCCTGCGCGGGGCTCTTTGCATCTCCGCGGCCCATCTTTTGTTGCCGGGGTATAACTTCGTGAAAAATCCGCCAATGGGTGGCGATTGACAAAAAAACGACGCCGAACACGTGACTTCGGCACCCCCAACCGGCACAATGCGGGCATTGACTCGTCGGGGACGGACCCGGCGGGGACCCGGTCATTCCGCCCGTCGACGAGAGCGAGTCTCCATGAAACGGATCCTGGTACTCAACGGCCCCAACCTCAATCGGCTCGGCACCCGCGAGCCCGAGCGCTACGGGCGACTGACGCTGGCCGACATCGGCCAACGCCTCGACCGGGCCGCCGAAGGACAAGGGGCGGCGCTGGAACACTTCCAGAGCAACCACGAGGGCGAGGCCATCGACCGGCTGCATCATGCGGCCGACGATGGGCTGGACGGGGTGCTGATCAACCCCGGCGCCTGGACCCACACCAGCGTCGCGCTGCGGGATGCCCTGCTCGCCATCGACCGGCCGTTCATCGAGGTTCACCTCTCCAACATTCACGCCCGCGAGGCCTTCCGGCAGCATTCCTATTTCTCGGATGTGGCCGTCGGCAGCATCGTCGGGCTGGGGGCGCTGGGCTACGAACTGGCCCTGACCGCCCTGATCGCTCATCTGGACGCATCGTCCGCCTGATTCGCACGCATAACGCAAGAGACCCACGTCATGGATATTCGCAAGGTCAAGAAACTGATCGAACTGCTCGAGGAGTCGGGCGTCGCCGAAATCGAGATCAAGGAGGGCGAGGAGTCGGTACGCATCTCGCGCCACTCCCAGCAGCCGCCCATGATGCAGGCGGCCGCGCCGGCGCCTGCCCCGCAACCGGCTGCCCCCGCTCCGGCGGCGTCAGGTGAACCCGCACCCAGGGAGACGCCGGAGGCCCGCGGCAAGACCATCAATTCGCCGATGGTGGGCACCTTCTATCGTGCCTCGTCACCCGATTCGAGCGCCTTCGTCGAGGTGGGCACCACCGTGAGCAAGGGCGACACCATCTGCATCATCGAGGCGATGAAGATGTTCAACCAGATCGAGGCGGAGGTCGACGGCACGATCAAGGAGATCCTGGTGGAGAATGGCCAGCCGGTGGAATACGACCAGCCGCTGTTCGTGATCGAGTAAGGCCCCGCCTGCTCGACCCACAGCCAGCCGCTTTCGTCTTCCCAGGAGTTTTCCCAAGATGCTGAACAAGGTCCTGATCGCCAACCGTGGCGAGATCGCGCTGCGCATCCTGCGCGCCTGCCGCGAGCTCGACATCGGCACGGTGGCCGTCCATTCCACTGCCGACCGTGATCTCAAGCACGTCCGCCTCGCGGACGAATCCGTCTGCATCGGCGGCCCCCGGTCCAACGAGTCCTACCTCAACGTGCCGGCATTGATCGCTGCCGCCGAATTGACCGATTCCTCGGCCATCCATCCCGGCTACGGTTTTCTTTCCGAGAACCCCGACTTCGCCGAGCGGGTCGAAGAGTCGGGCTTCATCTTCATCGGCCCGACCGCGGAATCCATCCGCATGATGGGCGACAAGGTCACCGCCAAGGAGACCATGCGGGCCGCCGGCGTGCCCTGCGTGCCCGGCTCGGAGGGCGCCCTGACCGACGACCCCGACGAGAACCATCGACTGGCGCGCGATATCGGCTACCCGGTCATCATCAAGGCGGCCGGCGGGGGCGGTGGCCGTGGCATGCGGGTGGTGCACACCGAGGCCCACCTGCACCACGCCATCGAGATGACCAAGAGCGAAGCGGGGGCGGCCTTCGGCAATCCCGAGGTCTACATGGAGAAGTTCCTCGAGCACCCGCGGCACATCGAGGTGCAGATGCTCTCCGACGGCCAGGGCAACGCCATCCACCTGGGCGAGCGCGACTGTTCGATGCAGCGTCGCCACCAGAAGGTGATCGAGGAAGCGCCGGCACCGGGCATTACCGCCGAGCAGCGCGCCGAGATCGGCGCGGTCTGTGTCGCGGCCTGTAAGCGCATGAACTACCGCGGGGCGGGCACCTTCGAGTTCCTCTACGAGAACGGCGAGTTCTATTTCATCGAGATGAACACCCGCCTGCAGGTCGAGCATCCGGTCACCGAGATGGTCACCGGCATCGACCTGGTCAAGGAACAACTGGCGATCGCCGCCGGCATCCCGCTGCAACTGACCCAGGACCAGGTGGAATTCCGCGGTCACGCCGTCGAATGCCGCATCAACGCCGAGGACCCGGCCACCTTCGCCCCCAGTCCGGGCAAGATCACCAACCTGCATTTCCCGGGCGGACTGGGCGTGCGGGTCGACTCGCACATCTACAACGGCTACTCGGTGCCGCCGTTCTACGACTCGATGATCGGCAAGCTGATCACCCATGCCGGTGATCGCGAGGCGGCCATCCGCCGCATGCACGGCGCGCTCGAGGAAATGCTGGTCGACGGCATCAAGACCAACATCCCGCTGCACCGCGAACTGATGATGGACGCGAACTTCATCGCCGGCGGCATGGATATCCACTTCCTGCACAAGCGGCTCGGCATCTCCTAAGGACATCTCGAAAAAACGTCGTGAGTCGCCCGAGTGCAAGGAACCGCGCAGCGAACGACGAGACATATCAAGCGGATAGGTGAGGAGTGAGCGAGCACGTGACGCAGCAATCGGGTGACGCAACAGTTTTTTCGGGGTGTCCCTAATGGCCGACGAGTGGCAGCACCTCTGGCTGGAGGTACCGCGCGACGACGTCGAGGCGGTCGAAGACGGCCTGCTGGCCGCCGGCGCGCTGTCGGTCACCCTCGAGGAACTCGGTGACGAGCCGGTGCTCGAACCGCAGCCGGGCGAGGCTCCGCTGTGGGCCGAGACCCGCGTGGTCGGCCTGTTCACAGGGGACGTCTCGCCGGCGATGATCGTCGGCACGCTGCACGGGCTGCTGCGCCCCGCCCTGCTCGACCGGCTGGGCCATGCGGTGTTCGACGAGGACGACTGGGTGCGTCGCACGCAGGCCGACTTCACCGCCATGCCGATCGGCGAGCGGCTGGTGATCGAGCCGGCCTGGGAAGACAGCGCGGCCCCTGCCGGTCGCCTCCCGATCCGACTCGACCCGGGGCTGGCCTTCGGCACGGGCAAGCACGAGACCACGCGCCTGTGCCTGGAATGGCTGGAGTCGGAGGAAATCACCGGGCAACACTGGCTGGATGCCGGCTGTGGTTCGGGGATCCTCGCCATCGCCGCCTTACGGCTGGGCGCGGCCCAGGTAGACGGGACCGACATCGATCCGCAGGCGCTCACCGCCAGCCGCGGCAACGCCGATCTCAACGACATCGACCCGTCGAGCCTGTCGCTGTACCTGGCCGAGGAGTATCCCGCCGACCGGCAGGTCGACGGGCTGCTGGCGAACATCCTCGCCCCGACCCTGATCGAACTGGCCCCGATGCTGAGTCGGCATCTCAAGCCGGGGGCCCGCTTTGCCCTCTCCGGCATCCTCACGCATCAGGCCGACGCCGTGGCCGCGGCCTGGACGGCGGCCGGCAACGAGGTCACCACCTTCCGGGAGCTGGGTGACTGGGCACTGGTGGCGGGTCGCCGGCCAGACTGAATCGCTGTCTACCGTCCCGGCGGTTCGTGGCCCGTTCCGCTGTCGGCTCCACGGTCCCCCTGCTCCTGTCGCGCAGCGCGCTCCTGCTCCAGCAACGACTCGATGCGGTCGAGCCGACGCAGTATCTGCATGTCGATACGCTCTTCGTCCTGGCTGCTCGCCTCCATTCTCAGACCGACCAGGAAGGCGGCGGTCGAGGCACTGATCAGGGCAAGCCAGACCACGGCGACCCCAACGAAGACGAACCCCATCGCGCGGGCGGCGGCGGTCTGAGGCACCAGATCCCCGTAGCCGACCGTCGACAACGTGACCAGCGCCCACCAGGCCCCGTCGCTGAAATCGTCGAAGGTCTGCGGGTCCAGCACGGGCATGAGTGACCCGGCCAGCACCAGCAGGAAGGCCGTCATCAGACCGATGGCGAAGAACACGTGCCGGCCCAGCTCACGAAAGTAACGGCGTCCGAGCCGAAGTGCCGTAATCAACACCAGCAAGACACGCAGTAACCGCAGGCCAAGCATGAAAGCCACGGCCTCGATCAGGATCAGCGGCAAACCAATGGCCACCACGGCAACCAGCAACCAGTTGGTCTTCAAGTAAAAGAGCTTGTCCTTGACCAAGGCGAGCAGCATCAGCTGCTCGACCAGGAAAAAACCCCAGATGAGCTGATCGACCCAGAATCCCTGCCCCGCCTCGACCTGACCGGTATGCTCCAGATACCACTGCACCGGGATCCACAGGGAAATCAGCAGCAGGGGCAACTCCAGACGAACGGCCCAACGCTGCGCCGCTCGATTCTCGTGATCGGCCACGCCACCGATGCCAAGCAGTCGGGTAAACCGCACGCCCCAACTGATCAGCAGCCTCGCCGTGTGCTTTTCGGGCGACTCGACAAAGGGTCTATCCGCCAAGGCGCTGACCTCCTGCCATTCGGGTCATCCAGCGGCGCAATGGCGGCACACCGGACACGAGCTGGGTCGCGACGGTACGCGTGGCGACGGTGAGCGGGTCGCGGCGACGGTAACCCCAGTCGAAACCATCCATCAGCGACTGGATCAGCTGGTTGTCGGCCCGGCGACGTCGCTCGTAGGCGCGTGCCAGACGCGCATCGCCCAATCCCCGATCTGCCATCGACTCGACCACGGCGATCAGCGCCGCCACATCGGCAAAGCCGAGGTTCGCGCCCTGCCCCGCCAGCGGGTGGATGGAATGCGCGGCGTCACCGACCAGCAGCACCCGATCGGCCCAGTAGCGATGCGCGTGCAGGCGGCGGATCGGAAACCAGGCCTGGCCCGCCACTCGCGTGATCTCGCCGAGCTCCTCGGGAAACGCAGCCATCGCCGCCTCCCCCAATGCCTCGGGCGAGAGCGCGTGGCGGGCGCGCACCCGATCCGGGGCGTCGTACCACACCAGCGAGCCGCAATTGCCCGCCAGCGGCAGGAAGGCCTGCGGACCGTCCGGGGTGAATCGCTGCCAGGTGATGTCCTGTTGCGGGTAGGCCGTCTCGACCGAGAGGATCTGCGCGGCCACCGAATAGTCCCGACTGCTCGCGCCGATGCCCGCCGTCTCGCGTACCCAGGAGCGTTGCCCGTCGGCCCCGATCACCAGTTCGGCGCGCAGTTCCCGCCCGTCCGCCAGGGTCAGGGACACGTCACGATCGCGCACGTCGAGCCGCTGGGGCTCGCTGCCGGTCAGGCAGTCGACGTTGTCGAACTCGCGCAATCGCGACCACAGCGCCAGCTGCACGCGGCGGTTCTCGACGATGTAGCCAAGGTAAGGTCGCCCCACCTCCGCGGCGTCAAAGGTCAGGTCACCCGGGCCGGCGGCATCGAAGACGCGCATGCGTCGATAGAGCGCGGCGCGCTCGGCGCGGATAGCCGGCCAGGCGCCCAGCCGCTCAAGCAAGGCAATGCTCGCCGGTGCCAGTGCAGAGACCCGCAGGTCAAAGGGATCGTCTCCACCCAGCGGCGCCGGCGGTTCGCGCTCGATCAGCGCGACCTCGAGGTCCTGCTGCGCGAGTGCCAGCGCCGCGGCGGCGCCGACCATGCCGCCACCGACGACGATCACGTCCACCTGCTGCACGCCGGCCATCAGGCGATGCCCCGCGTGGCGCGCACCAGGCGATTCTTGAATGGCAGCATGCCGTCGAACACGGACAGTGCCGCGCCGCGCAGGTGCCCCAGTCCCGGCAGGTCCAGCGAGAAACCGCGCACCAGGCCGTCGGTCAATCCGATGGTGCGCCGGTAATCGGCCTGGCGCAGCGAACGGTAGCGCGCCAGTCGAACCGGATCGCCCGGATCGACGGCGCCTCCCCGGTCCGCCCGCAGCACCCGGGCAAGATCGCGGATATCACGCAGGCAGAGATTGAAACCCTGACCGGCGACCGGATGCAGGGCATGAGCGGCATTGCCCAGCACCACCAGTCGATCGGCCACCGGCTCATTCGCGGTCACCAGGGTAAGCGGATACTGGCCGCGCGGTGTGAGCGCCGAAAAGCCACCCAGACGGTGGCCGAAGGTCTCGTCCACCGCCCGGGCGAAGGCCTCGTCATCCAGCGTGGCCACTCGCTCGGCCTCGGCGTGGCGCGCCACCCAGACCAGCGATACCCGTCCCTCGGCAGCCGGCAGCACCGCCAGCGGGCCGCCGGTGGTGAAACACTCGAACGCCACCCCGCCGTGCGGCCGTGCCGGCATGGCCGTGGTCACCGTGGCGACCTGGCCATACTCGTGGCGGCTGATGCCCATCTCGGCCTGCTCGCGCACCGCGGAATCCGCGCCGTCCGCCGCCACCACCAGCCGCGCACGGCGCGTCACGACCCGCTCGTCATCATCGCGGAGCACGACGGTCGCGCCGTCGGCATCGCTGTCATGACGCTCATAGCGTGCCGGGCGGTGGTAACGGATCTGTCCCCCCCGCGCCGGCGGCTCGGCGAGCAGGGCTTCCAGGCGTTCTCCCAGTGCACGGTTGGGCATGACGTACCCCAACGCCTCGACCCCGGCCGACCGGGCAGTAATGCGGCTCAGGCCAAAATGCCCGCGATCGAAGACCCGCACCTCGCGGATCCGTTCAACGGCGGCGGCCAGCGGCGCATCGATCAAGCCGAGCGTGTCGAGATACTGCCAGCCGGCATCGGCCACCGCCGTCAGGCGGCGGTCGAAACTGGCCGACTCCTCCGGCCGACGCGGCTCGATCACCTCGACCGACCAGCCATCGACGGCCAGGGCACGCGCCAGCACGCCGCCCACCATCCCGCCCCCGACGATGATCACGTCGGTGTCGAATGCCTCGTCGTGCAGGGCCGCATTGCGTGTCATGGTCCGGTTCACTCCAGGGCGTATTCCAGGATCTATTCGAGCGGCTGGCTGGCGGGATCGCGCCGCCCGGCGAACAGCGCCTCGATTTCGTCGATCTGCTTCGGGACACCGCGGGTTAGCACATCGTGCCCGTCCTCGGTGACCAGCACGTCGTCCTCGATGCGAATGCCGATGCCGCGGTATTCCTCCGGCGCCTCCGACTGCGGGTCGATGTAGAGACCCGGCTCGACGGTCATCACCATGCCCGGCTCGAGCTCGCGCCAGTCGCCATCGACACGATAGCCGCCCACGTCATGGACGTCCGATCCCAGCCAGTGGCCAGTGCGATGCATGAAGAAGGATCGATAGCGCCCGGCCTCGATCGCCTCATCGACCGGCCCGTCGATCAAGCCGAGCTCGATCAGGCCTTCCGTGATCACGCGCACGGCGGCCTGATGGGGGGCATCGAAGGACACCCCGGGGGCGATCGTCTCGATCGCGGCCAGTTGCGCGTCGAGCACCAGTTGATAGAGCGCGCGCTGAGGCTTGCTGAACGTGCCGCTCACCGGCCAGGTGCGGGTGATGTCGCCGGCGTAGTAGTCGACCTCCGCGCCGGCGTCGATCAGCACCAGGTCGCCGTCCTTGAGCTCGGCGACGTTGGCCCGATAGTGCAGCACGCAGGCATTGGCGCCGCCGGCGACGATCGGGGCGAACGACGGCTCGCCGTGCGCGCAGGCAAAGACCTTCTGCAGGATCGCGGCGATCTCGAACTCGAACAACCCGGCGTGCACGCCGCGTGCCGCCGCCAGGTGCGCCTCGACCGATACCGCGCACGCCCGGCGCAGCCGATCGATCTCCTGCGCCGACTTGATCAGGCGTTGCTCGTGGATCGGGCCGGCGACGTCCTTGATCGTTTCCGGCGGCTGGACGCCCGCTCGGGCACCACGGCGCAGTTCGTCGAACCAGCCCAGGGCGTTCACCACCCAGTCGTGCTGATCGAACGGCAGGTAGCACTTGTTGTAGCCCTTGAGCAGTTCGGGCAGCCGCTCGTCGATCTCGTCGATGCCGAAGGCCTGATCGATCCCCAGCGCGGCCGGGGCTCGCTCCGTGCCCAGTTGCGGCCCCTCCCAGCGCTCGCGTTCCGGATCGCGCGGGTGGACGAAGGCGATCACCTCGCCCTCCGGACGCTTGGGACAGATCAGCAGCAGGGCATCCGGTTCGGCCAGGCCGGTGAGGTAGTAGAAGTCGCTCGACTGGCGGAAGGGCCAGGGGTTGTCGTGGTTGCGCTGCTGTTCCACGGCCGCCGGCACGATGGCGGCACTGCGCTTGCCGATGGCCTTGATCAGGCGCTTGCGGCGGCGCTGGTATTCACGGCGCTCGGTCGGAGAAGGGCCGATCAATTGCATCTCGTCGCTCGTGGTCTGAATCGTTGTGTTTTAAAGGAAGCGTCGGGCTACTGGAGGCGCTGCGAGCCGGCCGTCTCGGGGATCGGCGGGTGCAATTGCAGGTACATCACCAGCAGCGCGGAGCTCAGATACTCCTCGATCTGGTGGATGTCGAAGGCATCATCCTCAGTCTTGACCGACTCCGGATCGAGTTGGGCGATATCGCCGAGATCATCGAATACCTCGCGAGCATCGTCACCCAGTGCACGACGGGCCGGCCCGTTCTCGATGGCGTAGCCGTAGAGCACGCCCTGGGCGAAGTCGATCAACCCCTCGACCTGCGTCTTGAGGCTGGTCTCCTCGTCGGGCAGCACCAGGTCGAGCCCGAGGTTGTCGGCCGTGGTGACCTGCTCGACCAGGCGCTGGTAGAGCTCGGAGAGCGCCGTTGGCGGCGCCTGCGGCGGCCGATCTTCCTCGACCAGCTCGGCCAGCCAGCGCGACTCCTCGGCGGGGCCGCCACCGATCCACATGCCGATCAGGACCCCGTGTGCCTCGGCCGGATTGGCCAGCGCACCGATGGAGTCGAGGGCTTGCTGAAATCGTTGATATTCGGTCATTGCGCGTCTCGTTGCGTGTTTGCCCGTTCTCGTTGCCGATCGTCGTTGCTACGGCCTTGATCTGATGGGTGGCGACATTGTCACCGCTATGCCGGGCAAATGATAGACTGCCGCCCGAGATCCGGGCGCTCGTCCGCCTGTCTTCGGGCGGTCCGGCCCACCCGTCATCCCGCCCGGCATCCCAGCGGATGCGTTGGGGCGATTCACGCGGAGATTCGACACCATGGCCGAAGGGCTTGCCGACAAGATCGAACGACTGCTCGCCGCCGCCGAGCGGGCCCATGCCGAGCGCGGCGAGCTGCGCGCGCAAGCGGCGTCACTGGCCGAGGAAAACCGGGAACTGCGCCGACTGATCGGGCACAGCCATGACCGGATCGAGGAACTGGCCGGCCAGTTGCGGCGTCTTGAGGACGAGACCGCCGAGACCCAACGCGAGGATTGACCCATGAGCCAGCGCAACCACCCCGTCACCGTCCGGGTGATGGAAAAGGATTACCGAATCGTCTGCCCGCCGGAAGAACAGGGCATGCTGCTGCGCACGGCCGAGTATCTGAATGACGAGATGGCCGAAATCCGCAAGACCAGCAAGGTGCTCAGTACCGAGCGGATTGCCGTGCTCGCGGCGCTGAACATTACCCGCCAGCTGCTCGAAGGCCGCGAACTCGAGTTGCCCGCGGACCTCGACAACGGCGAGCTGGCCGGCCGCATCGACCGTCTGCTCGAGGCCATGGAGCAATCCTGAGCGGGCGAACAGATCGCCGTACCACTCGACACCGCTTGAAAGCCCGGGGCGTCGGCCCTACGATTAGGTCAGTCTTCTGGGACGTTCGCCAGGTTGCGCTCTATCCCTTGAGCCTTAATTTGCGACACAGGGGTCAACAAAACGGTTCTGTGTGCATGTCCGCCCAAGCCTTGAGCTGGGCGGAAAGCCTGATGAGCCGGGCGTTGTCCCCGACTTGAACCCTATCGGTTCAAGGTCGTAGCGCCGCCAGCGGCGCCCTGGAAGACACCTCACCCCAGAAGGTCTGCACGAATGCGACACCGCCCGCGTGCAGGCCTTCTTCTTTGATCGAATCGTGACGATGCTCGATAAAGCCGCCCTGAGAAAAGCCCTGCGCGCGCGCCGAAAGGCGCTGGGCGGCTTTGCTCGATTCCAGGCCATCCGCCGACTCGAGGCCCGCCTCGAACGACTGACGCGCGGACTTTCCCTTCAGGCTGTAGCCGCCTACTGCGCCTTCGACGGCGAGCCCGAGCTCGACGGCTGGCTCAAGCGCCACCGCGGTCAAATCTGGCTGCCGCGCGTGCTGCCCGACCGCCGACTGGCCTTCCATCACGCCGATCCGCTCACGGCCTGTTCGCACCGCCGCATGCCGAGACGGCGCACCAACCAGTTCGGCATCATCGAGTCCGACGATCCTCGCCGCCGCGGCATCAACAGCCTGGACGCCCTACTGATCCCGCTGGTGGGTTTCGATGCGCGCGGCAACCGCCTCGGCATGGGCGCCGGCTTCTACGACCGCGCCCTGACCCAACGCCGCGGGCGGCGACCACTGGCGATCGGCGTGGCCTTCGGCTGCCAGCAGGTCGACTCGTTGCCGGTCGACCCCTGGGACCAGCCGCTCGACTACATCGTGACCGACATCGGGGTAATCGATGCCCGCTGCTTGTGCGGGCCATCCCGGGTCGGTCTGACCCCGTACCAAGACGCACAGGAGACGCCATGGCCTACTGGCTGATGAAATCCGAGCCCGACGCCTTTTCCATCGACGATCTCGAGCGCGTCGGCATCGAACCCTGGGACGGCATCCGCAACTACCAGGTGCGCAACATGATCCGCGACGAGATGAAGCCGGGCGACCGCGCCTTCTTCTATCACTCGAACACCAAGGTACCGGGCATCGTCGGCATCATGGATATCGTCAGCGAGGCGCGCCCCGACCCCACCGCCTTCGATCCCGACGCGAAGTACTACGACCCGAAATCCGATCCGGACAAGCCGCGCTGGCTGCTGGTCGACGTCAAGTACGTCCGCCACACCCAGCGCGTGATCCCGCTGCCCGAACTCAAGGCCGACCCGGCCCTCGAGGAAATGCCGCTGGTGCGCCGCGGCAACCGCCTGTCGATCATGCCGGTGACAGAGGATCAGTGGGAACACATCCTCTCGCTGGAGGATCCGGACTAAGGCACCTGCTCCCACGCCCTGGAAACGAAAAGAACCGCGCGGAGGCGCGGTTTTTTCATGACACCCGACAATCCGTTGCGGTCAGGCCAGGAACAACGGATGGACCGGATTGTCGCTTTCGTGCGCATTGGGGTAGCACAGATGTTCTGTGTGATTGAGTACACAAAGACCATAGCGCTTGCGTGCGTCGAACAGCCCTGGGGCACGGCATACCCCCTCAGGCAACCTAAGGCGCCCCAAGGCCAGATTTTTTATTAAAAATAAATGGAAACTCAAGGTCACCTCGGTCCGACCCCGCCGCCGACACCGCTTCAGGCAGCATCCGATCTAGCAGCCATCCCCGCTGGGTCAGTAATGTAAAAATCAGGCATCACTTAATCCATGTGATAACTGAGAAAGAAACCAATCCCCCGACAATTTGGGGAATCCAGAAGGTCATAAATAAAACCCCGATCAGCCATGTAATGAAAACATACTCCTCTGTTAGGCTGCTAGGCAACAGACGTCTTTCTACAACTTCGCACGGTTTCGGCATGGCACCCTCAGCTTCATAATTCCAACCACCCGGAAACTCCGTTGGCTTGAAACGAAACGCTACATACAACATCAGGGAGTAAACAAACAATGGGAAAATGACCCAGAAGCCAATACCCAAGAAAAAGAAATGAACAGGCCGCAGAAACGGGGTCGAGAAAACGATCGTCCTCGCGAAGCCACTAAAAACGGGGCCAACGATAACGAAACCAACCCAGACACAGATGGCCATAAAAAAATAAAGCCGATACCTGCAAACGAATTCCGCAACGCCAATGTAGTCGCATTTTCTAATAATCACCAGAAACCAACCCGAGATCGAAGTTTGAAAACGCTGTAGGGCTTTTTCTCGAGCTGGGATTGGCCCGAACCGTGGCGTCAAAGAGGCTGCTAGTGAATTGACCCAGATCAGCATGCGCTCCCTGGTTATCCGTTGTCATATCTGACATAAATCACTTTTCACTGTCTGGATAGAAAAACAATGCTTGCGTGACAACCACGAGATACGCCACACCCTGCATGGACCCACTCGTTCCAAGGAGCAAAAAAGCCCCAGAAAACAAATCAATCTCAAAAAATGTTTTAAACAACCCTGCCCAGCTACCCAGTTCAGCTCGGTCTTTCCCTGGAAGGGTCAGGAGCAGATTCCAAGCCGTAAGAAATATGGTTCCCGTAAACAATGAGACAAGAAACGCCTTCCAAAGCCTTTTCAACAACTCCCTAACCCCGGGATTCTCATCCTGGAGCCGGGGGATCATTGTCCGAACGAAATGGACAAGCTGGAACGGCATGATCAGGAGGATCGTCACCACAAGCACACGGATCATGCCGCTCCCATTGCGCCCCTTGACCATTCCCTCGATGCCGGGAACCCAGAAGGAAATGAGCACGGACAGGGAATGCATGGGCCCCGGCATGAACATATGCAAAATAAAATAAACAAACCAGACGAAGAAAAGGATCTTGTAGGACAGGGCGCCCACCCGGTTCTGAACGTCCTGGTAATTCTTTATAACCGGGGCAAATTGTCCACGCCGCTCAGATCGCACATCTATCTCCTGATTTGTTTGCAACCTGTCGAGTTACCGACGCGAGGCGCTCGTGTCGATTGCCCTGGCTCAGACTCGTGGGCACAGCGTGATGACCTGGCGGAAACCGAACGCCGACATTGACAAGACGGACGAACACTTCAGTTCGCTTCGTCTTTCACCGAGGGGCGGGCCATCGATTGTTTCATGTCCATACCCAGCGCCTCAAAAACTGGAAAAAATACCCGTCGTCACGCGCCTGACGTGGCACCCCGCACTAGCCAACTGCTCCCAGTTTAGCTAATGCGACTGCCGTACTGCATGCGCAAAAAGATCACGGAAAAACACCAAGTGCTGCCCCAAAATCATCCCAAGAAAGCCAAACATAGGTACCCAAAAAACGAGTAGCGACGGGGCATATTCATGAATATTTGAAAGCAACCTCTTGTCGGCCGTTGCCGTAGGTTGAGAGTAAAATAAAAATAAGTAATACGCCACTATGGACAGAAAAAAAATCTCTCCAAAAATAGGGACAAACAACCTACTCAACGGAACGCGAAGAACATTCGCAACACCGCGAAGCGCCAGCCTATTATTATTAAATAAAGCAAAGAAAGACGCGACCAAGATGGAGAAGAAAAAAACGACCGTAAATGCGTAAGGCATTTCCTCTCGTAAAGAGTAAGAAAAATTGGCGTGCCCCTGCGCAGCAGGCACATGCACAAGTAGCCAAGCGGACGGCACACTCAACCAAATCGGCGGGTGATTCACATCCATGGCGTAAAGGACGTACCACAACAGGACTTCGGCCAGCACGGCCAAGCCCACCAGTCCCCAGCGAATTCGACACCAGCGGCGGGCCTGCGCTTCCGTAGGGCCGGGCACGCTCTCCAGCCAATCGATGATCGATTGCTTCACACCCATGTCAGACACCCGGCGGGACGGACAACCGAAATGGGACTCGTAACAAAGATACGACAGGCACAAGCGTCGCCAAGAGATACCCGACGCTCGTTGAGCAGAGCCAGCGACAAAGGGGGTTCGAGCGCGAGTGCGCCCAAGGCAAGTTCGTCGTCCATCCGTGACAACCTCGGCGAATAGTCCGTGTCTATCACTGCATGATCAACTGCTTATGCAGTTAGATCAAGGTGCGTGAGGCGAGGCCAGCACCTTAGGCGCCTTACATTGCCTTCCTTGTTGGCCGTTTGCGCCGCCTTAAGCGAGAAACAGCGGATAGACCGGGTTGTCGCTCTCGGCCCAGTAGGGATAACGCAAGCGTTCAAGATAGGTGGTCAGCTCGCCAACCTCGCCTTCCGGCACCTGGATGCCGACCAGCACGCGACCGTAGTCGGCGCCGTGGTTGCGGTAGTGAAACAGGCTGATGTTCCAGCGCGCGCCCAGGTGGGAGAGGAATTTCAGCAACGCGCCGGGGCGCTCGGGGAACTCGAAGCGGAACAGCCGCTCGTCGGCAATATCCCCGGCGTGCCCGCCGACCATGTGCCGGCCGTGCAGCTTGGCCATCTCGTTGTCGGTCAGGTCGATCACGGGATAGTCGGCGGCGCACAGTTGTTCGTAGACGAGCTGGCGATCGGCCTGCTCGGCGAGCTTGATGCCAACGAAGATGTGCGCCCGGTCGGCATCGGCGTAGCGGTAGTTGAACTCGGTGATCTGCCGCCGCCCCAACAGTTCGCAAAAGGCGAGAAAGGCGCCCGGACGTTCCGGGATGGTGACCGCATACAGTGCCTCGCGGTGCTCGCCGATCTCGGCGCGCTCGGCAACGAAACGCAGGCGGTCGAAGTTCATGTTCGCCCCCGAGGCGATCGCCACCAGCGTCTCGCCGGAGAGGTTGCGCTCGCGGGCATAGCGCTTGAGTCCCGCGGTAGCCAGCGCGCCGGCCGCCTCGTTGATACTGCGGGTGTCGTCGAAGATGTCCTTGATCGCCGCGGCCATCTCGTCGGTGTCGACGGTGACCACCTCGTCGACCGCCTCGCGCGCCACCTCGAAGGGGTACTCGCCGATCTGCTTGACCGCGACCCCGTCGGCGAACAGGCCCACCTGGTCAAGGATCACGCGCTCGTCGGCGGCCAGCGCCGCGGCGAGACAGGCGGCATCGGTCGGCTCGACCCCGATCACGCGGATCTCGGGACGCAGGGCCTTCACGTAGGCCGCGACCCCGGCGATCAGGCCACCGCCGCCGACCGGCACGAAGATCGCGTGGATCGGATCGGGATGGTGGCGCAGGATCTCGGCGCCCACCGTGCCCTGGCCGGCGATGATGTCCGGGTCGTCGTAGGGCGGGATGTAGGTCAGCCCCTCGGATGCGATCAGCGTCTTGGCGTGCGCGAAGGCGTCGTCGAAGGCATCGCCGACCAGCACCGCTTCCGCCCCGCGACGACGCACGGCATCGACCTTGATCGCCGGGGTGGTCTCGGGCATCACGATCACCGCGCGCAGACCGAGCGTCTGGGCGGCCAACGCCACGCCCTGGGCATGATTGCCCGCCGAGGCGGCGATCACGCCGCCGCCGATTCGGTCCTCACGCCAGAGCTTGTGGATCTTGTGATAGGCACCACGCAGCTTGAAGGAGAAGACCGGCTGCATGTCCTCGCGCTTCAAGAGCACGCGGTTGCCGATACGTTCGGAAAGCTGGATGGCCGGCTCGAGCGGCGATTCGATGGCCACGTCGTAGACCCGGGCCTTGAGGATCGCCTCGAGATAGTCGCGCAACAGGGGCGTCAAGTCCGTACCTCGTAATGGGTGGTCGGCGGCAATTTCATGGGGCTTTTGCCCGCCAAACGGTGGTAGTGATATAGGATATGAGGTTATCAGAAACCCGGAAAAACCTCGGGCCCCGCGGCGGCGAGCCGCCCTGATGGGCCCTGACCTCGACTAGAGTGAAGACAAGCATGAGCAACACAGAACAAGGCAAGAAACTCGCCGCCCAGGCTGCAATCGAATACGTCCCGGCCGGCAGCATCGTCGGCGTGGGCACCGGCTCGACGGTCAACTACTTCATCGACGAGCTGGCCAAGATCAAGAACCGCATCGAGGGCGCGGTCTCCAGCTCCGAGGCCAGCACCCAGCGCCTGAAGGACCACGGCATCGAGGTGTTCGATCTCAACAGCGTCAACGACGTGCCCGTCTACATCGACGGCGCCGACGAGTCCAACGAGAACCTGCAGCTGATCAAGGGCGGCGGTGGCGCGCTGACGCGCGAGAAGATCATCGCGCAACTGGCGAAGAAGTTCGTCTGCATCGCCGACGAGACCAAGCTGGTCGACGTACTCGGCGACTTCCCGCTGCCAGTCGAGGTGATCCCGATGGCGCGCAGCATGATCGCCCGCGAACTGGTCAAGCGCGGCGGCCAGCCGGTCTACCGCGACGGCTTTGTGACCGACAACGGCAACCAGATCCTCGATGTCCACAATCTCCGCATCATGGAGCCGGCCAAGCTCGAGGCGGAACTCAACGACCTGCCCGGCGTCGTAACCGTCGGCATTTTCGCCCTCCGGCCGGCCGACGTGCTGATCCTCGGCACCGCCGACGGCGATATTCGCAAGATCAACGGGTAAATCGACGAACGGATTGAGGATGAGGGCGACGATGAAGGGTTACCGAATCGCACGACCTGGCGCGCTGACGGCGGCCCTGCTGGCCTGCCTGCTGGTCACCCCGGCACAAGCCGACGAGGCCAAGCACAAGCAGATCTACGGCTATATCGAGGACGTACGCGTGATGGAGCTGGAGCGCAGCATGCGCGCCAAGCTCGATACCGGCGCGACCACCTCATCGATCGATGCCCGCGAGATCGAGAAATTCGAGAAGGACGACGAGGACTGGGTCCGTTTCACGGTGGTCAATCGGGACACCGATGAACGCCGGGTACTGGAAGAGCCAGTAAGCCGGATCGTTCATATCAAGCGCCACGGCAAGGACTCGCAGGAACGGTACGTGGTCGATCTCGATTTCTGCATTGGCGATCGACTCATTACCGAGGAAGTCAGCCTGACCAACCGCGAAAAGTGGAACTACCCATTGCTCGTGGGGCGTAACCACCTGGCCGGCCACGTGCTGGTGGACTCCGCCATCAAGGATACCCGGGAGCCGAGTTGCGACTGACCGTCGTGACCGGACCCACGCCCTGGGGAACGTGAGGACAGACGACGGTCTGCCCTCAATCTGCCCCCTCCTTCTGTCCCCGCCGGAGCCCTGACCCGCGATCATGAGACGCATCCACCTTCTTTTCGTCGTCCTGCTGCTGACCGTGGTCGGCCTGTCGGTCGCCTGGTACAAGTACGACACGCTGGGCTTTCCGCTGACGCCGGACCGGGAGACAGAGACCTGGACGGTGGAGGCGCAGATCGAGGTAAACCCGGGCACGGCCCCGGCCTCGGTCCGGTTCGCCCTGCCCAGCGATCCGCCCCACTACACCCTCCTGGATGAAGGCTTTGTCTCGCGTGGCTGGGGCCTGACCACCCAGTCGAGCGATCGACAACGCGAGGCGGTCTGGACCAAGCGCAGCCCGGAAGGCAACCAGACCCTGTACTACCAGGCAACGGTCTACCGCGATCAGGAGGAGATCCAGCCCTCACCCTACCCCGGCCCGGCGGCAGCACCGACGCTTGAGGAGCCGCTCAAGTCGGCCGCCGAGTCGTTCGTCGAGGAAATCCGCGCCGGATCGGCCGATATCCAGACCTTCGCGACCCTGCTGGTCAAGGAGGTCAACGCCAGTCGACCGAACGAGAACATCGCCGCGTTCCTCAAACCGGACGCCACCGAGACCGAACGCACCCGGCTGGCGATCCGCCTGCTGGCGATCGCCCGTATCCCGGCACGCATGTCCCATGGCGTGATGCTGACCGACGAGGGACGCAATCTCACGCCGACCACCTGGCTCGAGGTCCACAACTCGCGGCGCTGGGTGCCGATCGACCCGCGCACGGGCTCGGTCGGCTATCCACGTCAGTTCCTGGTCTGGTGGCATGGCGACCAATCGGCGCTGGCCACCTCGGGCCTGCAGGACGTGGGGCTGACCTTCGCGACCACGCGCAACCTGCGCGACGCGGTCGAGACGGCCCAGCTGCAATCGTCGATTGCCGAGTCCCGGCTGATGGACTTCTCCCTGCTCGACCTGCCGATCGATGCACAGAACACCTATCGCGTGCTCCTGCTGGTGCCACTGGGTGCGCTGATCATCGTGCTGTTGCGCAACCTGATCGGCATTCGCACCTTCGGCACCTTCATGCCGGTACTGATCGCGCTGTCGTTCCGCGAGACGCAACTGGTGGGCGGCGTGGTGCTGTTCACCCTGATCGTCGCGCTTGGTCTGGCGATCCGCTTCTACCTCGAACGCCTCAAGCTGCTGCTCGTGCCTCGGCTGGCGGCGGTGGTGATCGTCGTGATCCTGTTGATGGCCCTGATCAGCATCGTCTCGCATCGCCTCGGGCTCGACATCGGCCTGTCGGTCGGACTGTTCCCGATGGTAATCCTGGCGATGACCATCGAGCGGGTGTCGATCGTCTGGGAGGAGCACGGGGCCGGTGATGCCCTCGCACAGGCGACCGGGTCGCTGGTCGTCGCCGCCATGGCCTATCTCGTGATGGTCAACGCCTACGTCACCCACCTGTTCTTCGTCTTCCCCGAACTCCTGCTGGTGGTGCTGGCCTTCACGCTGCTGGTGGGGCGCTACACCGGCTACCGATTGACGGAATTGTTCCGCTTCCGTGCCTTCAAGACGCTGGCGCAGGCCCGTCGTCCCGACCCGCCGGGAGATGACCGCTGATGGCCATCAACTGGCCGATTTCGCCGCGTCGGCTCAAGGAGCTGGGGGTGCTGGGCATGAACCAGCGCAACGGCGAGTTCATCGCCGAGATGAACGCGCGGCGCTTTTACCCGCTGGTCGACGACAAGCTGCTGACCAAGGAGTTGGCCGAGGAGTCCGGTCTGCACGTCCCCGCCCTCTACGGGGTGATCAGCAGCACCCATCAGATCAAGAACCTGTCGAAACTGGTCGGCGAGCACGAAGAGTTCGTGATCAAGCCGGCCAATGGGGCGGGCGGGGACGGCATCCTGGTGCTCGAAGGCAAGCAGTCCGACCGGCCGCTGGTCTATCGCAAGAGTTCGGGAAAGGCGATCGGCATCGATGCGATCGCGCTGCATATCTCCAACATCCTGGCCGGCGCCTACAGCCTGGGCGGTCGCCCCGACGTGGCAATGATCGAGTACCGGGTCAAGTTCTCCCCCCTGTTCGAGAAGATCAGCTTCCAGGGCGTACCGGACATCCGCACCATCGTCTACCGGGGCTACCCGGTGATGGCGATGGTGCGGCTGCCGACCACGCAATCCGACGGCAAGGCGAACCTGCACCAGGGCGCCATCGGTGCCGGCGTCGACATGGCCGGTGGTCGGACGCTCGACGGGGTCGCCCACAACCGGCGGGTCACCCACCACCCGGACACGCGCGAACCCATCAGCGGGGTGGACATCCCGGGCTGGCAGTCGCTGCTGGAAATGGCCGCCAAATGCAGTGACATAACCGGCCTGGGCTACCTGGGAGTGGACGTGGTGCTCGACCGGGATCTGGGCCCCTTGATCCTCGAGCTCAACGCCCGTCCGGGGCTGTCCATCCAGGTTGCAAACGGTGAGGGATTGCGTCACCGTATCGAGCGCGTCGACCGGCACGTCGATCATCTCTTGAGCGACGAAACGGCGGCCGAACGCGCCGCGTGGTCGCGCGAGCACCTCGCCCCCATGAACCTGTGACGTAGACCGCAATGGCCCCCAGCACGCCCCTGTTGTACGCCGTGATCGGCAACCCGATCGAACATTCCCGATCCCCCCTGATCCACCGGGCCTTCGCTCGGCAGCTGGGCATCGAGCTGGCCTACGAAAAGATCTGGGCGCCGATCGACGGCTTCGAGGAAACCGTCGCCGCCTTCATCGAACGCGGTGGTCGCGGCATGAACGTCACCGTGCCATTCAAGCTCGAGGCCTTCGATCTCGCCGGTGGTCACAGCGAGCGCGCCCGGCGCGCCCTGGCGGCCAACACCCTGGTGTTCCCGACGAATCCTGGCGAGCCTATCTACGCCGACAACACCGACGGCGTCGGCCTGGTAAACGACCTGGCCTTCCACGGGGTCAAGATCGCTGACCGCCGGTTGCTGATCCTGGGGGCCGGGGGCGCGACACGCGGGGTACTCGCCCCGTTGCTGCAGGAAGCCCCACGCGAACTGGTGGTCGCCAACCGCAACCCCGATCGCGCCTACGGCCTGGTCGAAGAATTCAGCGATGCCGCCGGCGACTGTCTGCTCTCCGGTTGTCCGCTGGCCGGAATCGAGGAGTCCCGCTTCGACCTGATCATCAACGCCACGCCGGCCAGCCTGAGCGCCCAGCTCCCGCCGCTGCCCGATGCGTTGATCGGCGCGGGCACGGCGGCCTACGACATGGCCTACGGGGCCGAGCCGACCGTCTTCATGGACTGGGCCGAGGAACGTGGTGCACATGCGCTGGATGGTCTGGGCATGCTGGTCGAACAGGCGGCCGAGAGCTTCGCCCTCTGGCACGGCAAGCGCCCGGATACCGCGCCGGTGCGTGAGCAGTTGCGCCAGGAGATCCGTGAAGCCGCCGAGCGCGACGCCGAGGACTGACCGGCCCGGCATTCGGCTGCAATGACAAAGGCCCGCCATTTGGCGGGCCTTTTTGCGTTTCTGCTGGTGGCGAGCTGATCGGGCAGCCACCCCGCCTCAGGGCGAGAAGCGCCGATCCTCCTCGGGGCGGTTGACCCGCATCAGCAGGCGCGCCTCGCTTTCCGAGAGGCCGAAGTCCTCGATCAGCTCATCGACACTCACCCGACCCTGCGAGGCCAAGCGCAACGCGTGTCCGAAGCCGGGCTCGTCGTCGTCCGAGGCAACGGCATCGATCCGCGCGTTGAGTTGGGTGATGCGTTCACCCAGCGTGGCGACGCGCTCGTCGATCTGGTCGATATGTCGACCGAAACCGGCCAGCGCCGATTCCAGGCCGCGATGCTCGCGCTCGAGACGCTCCATCTGGGTCTGGAACCACCGTTCGCGCGTGAGTTGGGCCCGCTTGAGCCCCCGATACAGCGACAACGTGACCAGCAGGACGAGCAGCCCCAGGATCAACGCGGCGGCAGCAAGCCAGAGCGGCGGGACGATCATGTCGCGGAGATGTCGGAGAGGCTCTTCATGTCGACAAGGATAATCAATTTCTCATCCTGGGGCACGATGCCGAGGATGTGACGGGCACGATCGTCGGCCACCGCCATCATGGCCTGATCGACCACCGTCTGGGGCAGCGCGATCACCTCGGCCACGCTATCGACCACCAGACCGACGATCTCGCCCGAGGCTACCTCGATGACCATGATGCGGCTGTTCTCGTCCCAGGGCTTCTCCTCCAGACCGAAGAAGGTACGCGCATCCACCACGGTGACCACGTTGCCGCGCAGATTGATGATGCCCATGATGGCATCCGGCGCACCCGGGATCGGTGTGATTTCGGCATCCCGCAGGACCTCCTGAACGTCAAGCACGTTCAGGGCATAGGTCTCCTCGTCGACCGTGAAATTGACCCAGCGCGACAACGGCCCCTGGTCCTGCGCCTCGAGCTCCTCGTCGTACTCTTCCGGAGTCCGGGTCTTTTCCATCGCTTGATTCATCATCTGTTCACCTCTTGGATCGCCGCCACGACTACCGGGACGCCTTCAGGGCCGCCCGCAGGCCAGCCACGTCAAGTACGGCCACGCCCGCCGCCGAGGCCGTTCCCGCAAGCCACTGACGACGCGCCGCCCGCTGGGTCTCATTGCGCCACTCCACGGACTCGTCATTCAGTTCGGGCGGCTGCTCGACACGCTCGCCGGCCACCCCCCACAAGCCCCCCTTGCCCAACAGGAATACCTCCGTCTCGGCATCGGCACGCTCCCGCAGGCCCGTGACCGCGGCCAGCGACAGGATCAGGCGCGGACGCCCCTCGAGGGACAGGGAGCCGGCCACCTGTGACGGCGCACCGGGCACTGGCTCAAGCGCCGGCTCGGGGTGTCGCGAGTCGATCGCATCGGCGGGAATCGCCATGGTCATTCCGCCGATACGCAACCAGCCCCAGCAGGCATCCTCCGCCGCCTGACTCGAGTCACTGGCCTCGGCTGGCGTAGGGTCCGCTTCGGGCGAGGCCTCGGTCGGGTCGACCGTCTCGGCAACCGCCACCGGCGCCTGTTCAACGGGCATCTCGGCTGCGACCGGCTCCGGGACACCGACCCCGTCTGCGACCTCGCCCATCTCCTCGGGCTCGGTCGACGACGTCGACGAGTCGATGTCGGGAGCATGAGGGACTGCATCAGTCGCGGCCGACCCCGACGGGACGTCGTCACCCGCCGCCGCCGGGCTTTCCTCGACCGGCGGTGCGCTGGCGGCCGGCGAATCCGGCACATTGATCACCTTGAGACCCGGCGACTTGCGCGGCGCGCTGCCCTCCGTCGCCTCGTCGGCATCCGGATCGCGCAACAGCCCATCGAGGTAGGCGGTGATCGCGGCGTCCTGGTCGACGATCGGTTGCCGGCTGTCGTGCTGTTTCTCGGCGGCCATCAGCGGGACTCCTGCAGACGGGCACCGCTGGCGCCCAGTTCGGCAGCCGGGGCCATCGCCTGCCCGCCGACATGGGCTTCCAGCCAGTGAAGAAACTGTTTGTACGCCTCGCTGCCGCGGGCGTCGGGTTGAATCATCGGCAAGGGCTTGCCCTGGCGACTCGCTTCGCGGAACTGGGTATCGATCGGAATGACATCGGTCCAGACATCGTCGTGGTAACGATCGTGCAGCAGACGCAGCGTGTCGTGCGAGGCGCGGGTGCGACGGTCGAACATGGTCGGCAGGATCACGTATTCCAGTCGCTGGCGCCGCGAGCGCTGCACCATCGCCAGGGTTCGCAACATCCGCTCGAGACCCTTGAGCGCCAGGAACTCGGTTTGCACCGGCACGATCAGGAATTCCGCCAGCGCCAGGGCGTTGACCATGGTCACGCCCAGGATGGGCGGGCAATCGATCAGCACGTAATCGTAATCGTCGCGGATGCGGTCGATCGAACGCTTGAGCACCAGCCCCATGCCGTCGCGCATGCCCAGCTGACGATCCAGGGTCGCCAGGGCCGTCGAGGCAGGCATCAGGCTGATGCCGTCGAACGCCGTGGGGTGGACCACGCGCGCCGGGTCGAGCGGCTGGCCCTCGGCGGCCGACTTGAACAGCGAGTAGACACTGGCGCCCGGGGCCTCGGGTTCCATGCCGAAATAGACCGTCATCGAGCCGTGCGGATCAAGGTCGACCAGCAACACCCGCTTACCCTCGCGGGCAAGGTGACCGGCCAGGCTCACGCTGGTGGTGGTCTTGCCCACCCCACCCTTCTGATTGGCAACTGCCCAGATCTTCATCGCAACGCCCCTCCGACGGCCGCGCCGATCTGTCCCAGCGGCAGGATCGATTCGGCCAGGTTCGCCTTGGCCACGGCCGCCGGCATCCCGTAGATGACACTGGTCGCCTGATCCT
This sequence comes from Guyparkeria halophila, assembly GCF_034479635.1. NCBI lineage: Bacteria > Pseudomonadati > Pseudomonadota > Gammaproteobacteria > Chromatiales > Thioalkalibacteraceae > Guyparkeria > Guyparkeria halophila. Next base: position 740,943 of record NZ_CP140153.1, on the reverse strand, counting down.
GTGCCCAGACATGACCGCGTGCCGCGGTAATCTTTCGAGCCCCGTCGGCCCCATCGTCCCCCATGCCGGTGAGGACCACCGCCAACAGGTCGTCACCGGCGACGCCGGCGGCGGAGGAGAACGCCAGGCTCACGCTCGGCCGGTAATGTTCATCGGCCACCGGGTCGCGCAGATTGAGTTTGTAGGCACCGGGTCGCCCGGCCAGCTCACCGTGCCGGCCACCCGGGATGACGTAGGCGGTGCCCGGACGCAGCATTTCGCCGTCGGAGGCCTCGACCACGCGAATCGGCATGGAGTCGTTCAGCCGCTGCGCGAACGGGCCGGTAAAGGCGCCGGGCATGTGCTGGGCGATCACGATCGGCACGGAGAAATCCGGCGGCAACTTGCCGAGTACCGCCGGCACCGCCGCCGGCCCCCCGGTCGAGGCGCCAATCACCACCAGGCCCTGTCGACTGAGAAAACCGCTGGGCGCGCTCCGCCCGCTGCGCGGGCGCGGTTCGGCCGTGGCCGGCGAGGCGTCCGGGCGGGCGCTGCCGGGAGAGGACGCCGATTCCCGCTGCGAGCGCAGCGCCAGCATCCGTACCCGGGAACACAGACGCCGCCCGGAGCGGGCCAGCGTGTCCTCGGGGTCATCGCCGTTCTTGGGGAAGAAGTCGACCGCGCCGGCATCGATGGCATCCAGCGTGGCCTCGGCCCCGGCCTTTGTCAGTGCCGAGAGCATCAGGATCGGGGTCGGACAGCGTTCGGTGATGCGCCGTACCGCCGAGATGCCGTCCATGATCGGCATCTCGACGTCCATGGTGATGATATCGGGCTTGAGTTCGCAGGCCTTGAGCACGGCCTGGCGCCCGTTGGACGCCTCGCCCACGACCTCCAGGCGCGGATCGCTGGAGAAGACCTCTCGCAGCGCGCGACGGAAGAACAGCGAGTCGTCGACGATCAGAAGGCGTATCGGCATCGGTCAGGCCACCGAGCGCAGACGTTGACGACCACGGCCCGTGTTGCGGCGCACCATGCCCGGCAGGTCGAGGATCAGGGCGATATGCCCGTCGCCGGTGATGGTCGCACCGGCAAAACCATCGACCACCCGCAGCAGCTCGCCCAGCGGCTTGATCACCACTTCCTCCTGACCGATGACCGAGTCGACCACCAGGGCCATCAGTTGCGCACCATGCTGGACCATGACCACCTGGTCGGTCTCGCAGCGCGTGCCTGGCTTCTCGCCACGCAGGGCCAGCCAATCGGTCATGCGGAACAGCGGCACGGCACGATCGCGAACGGTGATGGTCGACTGACCGTCGACGACGTTCACTTCCTTGTCGGCCATCTCGAAGATCTCGTTGACCACCGACAGCGGAATGGCGTACTTGCGCCCGGAGACGATCACCATCAGCGTCGGCAGGATGGCCAGCGTCAGCGGCACCTTGATGTTGATCTGGGTACCCTCGCCTTGCGCCGAGTCGATGCTGATGGTGCCCGAAAGCTTGGTGATCGCGGTCTTGACCACGTCCATGCCCACGCCGCGGCCGGAGATATCCGAGATCTGATCCTTGGTGGAAAAGCCCGGGTGCAGGATCAGCTCGAAGCATTCCTGGTCGGTGAGGCGCTCGGCGGTGTCGGGATCGACGATCCCTTTCTCGACGCCCTTGCGACGCAGCACCTCGGCGTCCATCCCGGCACCATCGTCCTGGATGGACAGACGGATGTGGTCGCCCTCCTGGGCGGCCGACAGCAACACGGTGCCGGCCCGGTCCTTGCCATTGGCCTCGCGGGCATCCGGCATCTCAATGCCGTGGTCGACGGCATTGCGCACCAGGTGGATCAAGGGATCGGCGAGCGCCTCGACCAGATTCTTGTCGAGATCGGTGTCCTCGCCCTCGAGTTCGAGGTTGACCTCCTTGCCCAAGGTGCGCGCGGTATCCCGCACGACGCGCGGGAAGCGGCCGAAGACCTTCTTGACCGGCTGCATTCGGGTCTTCATCACCGCCCCCTGCAGATCGGAGGTCACCATGTCGAGCGTGGCGATCACCGAGGAGATCTCTTCGTTCTCGAAGGTCGTCTTGAGGGTGTTCATGCGATTGCGCACCAGCACCAGCTCGCCCACCAGGTTCATGATGCTGTCGAGCCGCTCGGTGTCCACGCGCACGGTGGTTTCCACCGGTGCCTTGTGCGCCTCTGCCGCCTTGGGGTTGTCCTGGGACTTGGCGGCGGGCTTGGCCGGTGCCGCGGGCTTGGCGGGCGGCTGTTCGGGCTTGGTTTCAGCCTTGGGCTCGGGCGCAGCCTCGGCCGGCTCTTCGTCGGCCTGCGGTGCGGTCACGGTCGGCCCCTTGCCCTTGCCGTAAAGCTCATCGAGCACCGCCTCGAACTCCTCGTCGGTGATCTCGTCGGAATCCGCGGCACCTGCCGCCTTTTCGGCGGCAGCCGGATCGGCTTCCGGCGCCGGGGCCTGGAACTTGCCCTTGCCGTGCAGCTCGTCGAGCAGGCTCTCGAACTCGTCGTCGCTGATCAGGTCATCACCCGCACCACCGCTTGCCGCTGGCGCCTCGGACTCGGCCGCGTCCAGGTCGGCCAGCATGCGGTCGAAGGCATCGTCCTCCTCGGCCACTGCGGTCGGTTCGGCGGCCGGGGTGTCGTCACTCGGTACGGGCTCGCTCGGGGCGGAAGCAGCCGGCGGCGCGGCCGCATCCTGATGCGCCAACGCTTCGATTTCCTTGAGGAAGGCCTTGGAAACGTCTTCCGGGTACTGTCCGCCGCGCAGGGAATCGAACATGTCATTGAGCACGTCGATCACCTGCAGCATCACGTCCATGATCCGGCTGTTCATGGTGATTTCCTGGTTGCGCAGCAGGTTGAAGATGTCCTCTGCCCGGTGACAGACCTCCACCAGCGGATGGACCTCGAGGAAGCCGGCCCCACCCTTGATGGTGTGGAAGGCGCGGAACACCGAATTGAGCCGGTCCGCGTCATCAGGCGACTGCTCCAGCTCGATCAGCTGTTCATCCAGCCCGTTGAGCAGCTCACCGGCCTCAATCAGGAAGTCCTGCAACAGCTCGTTGTCCGGTTCGAATGCCATGCTTGCCTCTCATGCGCTCTGTGACACCCCCAACGGGGATGTGCCACGTTCCCGCCCGGCCACCTGGGCCCGGCATTTCCCTCCACCGACCGGGTCAGAAACCCAGGCTGGCGAGTAGATCGTCGACGTCGTCCTGATTCTTGACCACGTTGTCGCCCGCGTGGGGCAACTGCGGCCCGACGCCATCCTCGGCACGCTCGGCCGGGGCGGTCTTGCCGTCCCCTCCCTTGGCGTTGCGAACCGGCGCGGTGATCTGCAACAGCCCGACCAGCTTTTCCTCGAGCTGCTCGAGCAGGTCGATCACTCGCATCAGCAGTTGACCGGACAGATCCTGAAACTCCTGGGCCATCATGATCTCGGTGAACTGACCCTTGAGCTGCTCGCCACAGCGGGTGGTCGAATCCAGGTAGCGGGTCATCGAGTCGACCACGCCACTCAGACGGGCGTTATCGGCCTCGCTGGCGGCGACTTTAGCCAACTCGTCCTTGAGCCGCTGCGAGCGCTCGACGATCTGCTCGGCCGTGGGCGTGGCCTCTTCGGTGACCGTCAAGGTGCGTGTCGCCGCCTGCTCGGTCAGGGTTATCACGTAACGCAGGCGATCACGCGCGTCCGGCATCTCGTCTTCGGCCAGTGCCCCGAGACGCTCGTCCTCGGCAAAGCTCCTGAGGGTGTCGTGCACCTCGCGCGTCATCCGACCGACCTCGTCGAAGATGTTGCCCGAGTAGGCCGCCGTGAGCTCACCGATCAGCTGCGCCTCGCTCGGCGAATCCTCGTTCTCGATCGCCTCGACCAAGGCGCGGGCGTCGGCCAATCGCTTTTCGCGGCCGACCACCGGCTGGAAATCCTGTTCGTCTGCTTGAGTCATCCCGCGCCCCTATGATTCGACGCGTTCGAAGATCTTGTCGATCTTCTCCTTGAGCGTGGCCCCGTTGAACGGCTTGACGATATAGCCGTTCACGCCCTCCTGGGCGGCGAGCACGATCTGTTCCCGCTTGGCCTCGGCGGTCACCATGAGCACCGGCAGACTGGCGAGGTTCGGATCGGCACGGACCGCCCGCAGCAGGTCGATGCCGGTCATTCCCGGCATGTTCCAGTCGGTCACGAGGAAATCGAAATTGCCCTGCCTGAGCAGTGGCAGTGCCGTCTGGCCATCATCGGCCTCCTCGAGGTTGGTGAAGCCAAGCTCCTTGAGGAGGTTCTTGATGATCCGGCGCATCGTGGAGAAATCATCCACCACGAGGATCTTCATGTTTCGGTCCATTTTCGCCCCTGGGATCGTTTGTCAGTACCAGGCAGGTTGCCTTGTTCGAACGTGGGTATGAGGGTCTATCGGCGCCGACCGGAAAAGATTGAGCCTTTTCCGCACCCGGCGCCCTATTTCCAGGCGTTCATCGCGGTCTTGAGCCGCATGATCGCCTTGTTGTGAATCTGACAGACGCGCGACTCACTGACGCCGAGCACCGCGCCAATCTCTTTCTGGTTGAGTTCCTCGACATAGTACAGGGACATCACCAGTCTTTCCCGCTCCGGCAACTCATCGATGCAATCGGCCAGGTCGCGCTGGAAATGATCCTCGGCCAGCGCTTCGTCGGGTTGCTGGCTGTTGGGATCGGCAATGTCGAAGGTCTCGTTTTCCGCCTCGCCGCCGTGATCCAGCGAGCCCACATGGACCGAGGAGGAATCACTGATGGCGGCATGGTACTCGTCGAGGGTGATGCCCATGCGCTCGCAGACCTCGGCGTCTCGCGCCTCGCACCCGGTGTCGGCCTCGATGGCGGCCACCGTCTGCGCGATTTCCCGCTGGCGCCGATAGACCGAGCGCGGCGCCCAGTCGTTGCGACGCACCTCGTCGAGCATCGCGCCGCGTATGCGCAAGCCCGCGTAGGTCTCAAACGAGGCCCCCTTGTCGCCATCGAACAGACGGGCGGCATCGAGCAGCCCGACCATGCCCGCCTGAATCAGATCCTCGGCCTGCACATGGGAGGGCAGCCGCCCGAGCAGGTGAAAGGCCACCCGCTTGACGAGGTCCGCGTGCTTGGCCACCAGGGCTTCGGTCGATCCGGCCTGAACGTTCTGATACATGGCGCGTGCATTCATAACAGGTTCTCGGGGTCCAGCTCGGCGTTGTTCACCAGTCGCTCGACGAAAAACTGCAACTGCCCCTGCGGTCCGCGCGGCACCGGCCACTGATTGACCTTGTCCGCCATCGCCGTGAACGCCCGCGTCGACTTCGCGCCGCCGTAGAGCTGCACGACGGTCTTCTGACGCTGCACGGCCCGGCGCAGGTAATCGTCGAACGGCACCGAGCCCATGTGGGTGAGCGTCACATCGAGAAAGCGCTTGGCCGCTACCGAGAGTTTCTCGAACAGACGCCGGCCCTCGGCGGCATCACGCACCATGTTCGCCACCACGTGGAACCGCGTGACGTCGTGTTCGCGCGAGAGCACCTTGATCACGGCGTAGGCGTCGGTGATCGAGGCCGGCTCGTCGCAGACCACCACCACGACCTCGTTGGCCGCCTCGGCGAAGCGCACCACCGAATCGGCGATGCCCGCGGCCGAGTCGACCACCAGGGTGTCGACCGGCCAGCGCATGCCGGAGAAGGCCGAGATCAGCCCGGCGTTCTCGGCGGCCGTCAGGCCGGCCATGCTGGCCACCCCGCTGGCTGCCGGCAGGATGCCGATGCCTTCGGGGCCTTCGAGCATGATCTCGTCAAGCGTGGCCTCGCCGGACAGCACGTGGGACAGATTGCCCCGGGACTGTAGACCAAGCAGCACGTCGACGTTACCCAGCCCCAGGTCGGCATCCATCAGCACCACCCGCTCGCCGCCGCGCGCCAGGGCCACGGACAGGTTCACCGACACGTTGGTCTTGCCCACACCGCCCTTGCCGCTGGTCACGGCAATCACCCGCACCGGGCGATTGGCATTGGCATGGCGCGCGCCGTCGGCCTGGTCGTGGCCGCTAATGGTGGGCTGCATTGTCATCCGGCTTGATTGAGCATCCACAGCGGATCATCCCGGTCGGTGTGTTCGAGTTGCGATTGCCCCATTTCCAGGGCCTGCTTGATCAGGTCGGCGGCCTTCGGGAACCAGAGATCTTCCGGGACGCGCTGACCGACGCCCGCGCAAACCAGCGGCAGGCGACGCGGCTCGCCGTCGGCGCCGGCCAGCGGACGCACCAGGGCGGCCAGTCCGCCGCCAAGCAGGACGGTCTCGTCGAGCTTGGTCAACACGGTGCCGTGCAGCGGCAGGCCGGCAAAGCGTTTCTTGACGTCCTCGAGTGCCGGGTACTGGGCATTGGCCGACAGTACCAGCAGCAGCTTGACCGCCTCGCCGGCCCCCATCAGGGCCTCGAGTTTCTGCATCATGCGGAAATCGCGCTGCGACATCCCGGAGGTGTCGATCAGTACCAGATGCCGGTCGGACACGGCCTCGAGCAACTGCGCCAGATGTGTCTCGTCACGGGCGATATGCAGCGGCACATTAAGGATACGCGCGTAGTTGCGCAACTGCTCCTGGGCGCCGATGCGAAAGCGGTCGGTGCTGATCAGCGCCACCGAGTCTCGACCGCGATGCAGGACCGCGCGGGCGGCCAGCTTGGCGAGCGTGGTGGTCTTGCCCACCCCGGTCGGGCCGACGAAGGCGTAGGTACCGCCGGCCTCGACCGGGTCATCGGCACGATGCTCGAGCTGCTCGCCCAGCATCTTGAGTGCCTCGACGAAGGCGCGATCAGGCGCCGCCTGGGCCGCGGCCCGACCCAGATCGCGCGCCAGCCCCGTCGGCAGGCCGATGTCCTGCAGGCGTTGCACGGTGGAGACCTCGGCGGGATGAGCCTGGCTGAAACGGTGCCATTCCATGACCGACAATTGCCGCTCGAACAGGTCGCGCAACTGCGCCACTTCCTCGGTCAGCGTCGACAGGCGCCCCTCGGCCGCGCCCTGATCCTCGACCAGCCAGTCCCAGTGCGATGGCGTTCGATTGGACGCGCGGGCGGCCGGCTCCTCGGCCACATCCTCCGCCGTGGAGTCGGTCGATGGGCTGGACAGCTGCTCGCTCCAGGCGGCCAGTGCCTCGGAGAAGGCCGCACGATCGTCTTCGGTCTCCCCGCTATCGGTCGACGCCCCGTTTTCGCTCGCTGCGGCGGACTCCACCGATTCGGCACGCCGGCTGCGCTCGGCCAGCATCTCGGCGGTGGTCTTCGGCGCGGCCTCTTCGGCCTCGGCCGGCTCGGGCTCGTCGGCAACAGGTTGCGGCGGGGGCGGCGTCTTGCGCGGCTCCGTCTTGCGCTCGGCACTGGCGGTCCGCCGATCCGAACCGCCGGCGATCCGGCTGGCCGACTGCTGGGCGGCCGCCAGCTGGATCGCCTTTTCGTCGAAATCCATCGCGGCAATCACCTCCACCCCACCGGAGACCGGCTTGTTGGAGAGGATGACGGCCTCGTCACCGAACACGCGCCGTACCTGGCGCATGGCCTCGCGCATGTCACTGGCGATGATTCGCTTGATTTTCATGTATCCACCAGACCCTTAACGGTTGGGTTGTCGGGTCGAGTCGTCAGCCATCGTTCTGGTTGCCGACGCTCGCCACCACGCGTATTTCCTTGTTGTCCGGTATCTCGTGATAACTCAGCACGCTGAGCGTCGGGATCGAGTGCCGGACCATGCGCGAGAGCCAGCTGCGAATCTGGGGAGCCACCAGGAGAATGGCCGGCTTGCCACTCTGCTCCTGACGCTCGGCCGCGTCCTTGAGCGACTTGTGCAGCCGCTCGGCCAGGCCGGGCTCGATTCCGGGGGCCTGATTCCCGCGCTGGGTACTATTAAGCAAGAGCTGTTCCAACTGCGGATCGAGCGTGATGACGGGCACGGTCGGCGCCAAGCCGTTGATGTGTTGGACGATCATCCGACCCAGGGCCATGCGCACGCTCTCCGTCAATTCCCCGACGTCCTGGGTGCGCTGCCCCTGGATCGTCAAGGTTTCGGCAATCGTGCGGATGTCGCGGATCGGAATCCGCTCGGCGAGCAACTGCCCCAGCACCTCGACGATGGTGGTCATCGGCAGGGTCTTGGGCACCAGGTCCTCGACCAGCTTCGGGCTGCTCTGCTTGAGCGTGTCGAGCAGCTGCTGGGCCTGCTCGTAGCCGAACAGGTCGGCGGCGTTGTCGCCCAGGATCTGGGACAGGTGAGTGGCGACCACCGTGGCCGGGTCGACCACGGTGTAGCCGAGCGCCTGGGCCTCTTCCTTCTGGCCGCGATCGATCCAGTAGGCCTTCAGGCCGAAGGCCGGATCGGTGGTCTGGATCCCCTTGATATCACCGGAGACCTGGCCCGGATTGATGGCCATGTCGCGGTCGGGGAAGATCTCGGCGGTGCCGATCGGCACGCCATTGAGGCTGATGCGGTACTCGTTGGGCTTGAGGTCGAGGTTGTCACGGATGTGCACCGTCGAGATCAGAAAGCCCAGGTCCTGCGAAAGCTTCTTGCGCACGCCCTTGATGCGCGGCATCAACTGGCCACCCTGGTTGCGATCGACCAGCGGGATCAGCCCGTAGCCGACCTCCAGGCCGATCAGGTCCACCGGTGGCACGTCGTCCCAGGTCAATTCCTTGACCTCGGGCTTGGCCTGAGCCGGCGCGGCCTCGGCGGCGGCCTGCTCGGCGGCCTCGGTCGCCTGGCGCCGCGAGACCAGCCAGGCGCCGCCACCGGCCAGAACCGCCAGGCCGAGGAAGGCGGCGTTCGGCATCCCGGGCACCAGGCCGAGGCCGGCCATCAGGCCTGCGGCCACGCCCAGCACGCGCGGGTCGGAGAACATCTGCCGCTGGACCTGCTTGCCCATGTCCTCCTTGGAGGCGGTGACCCGCGTGACGATGATCGCGGTGGCGGTCGAGATCAGCAGCGAGGGGATGGTGGCGACCAGGCCGTCGCCGATGGTCAGCAGGACGTAGGTCTCGGCGGCACTCCCGAACGGCATGCCGTGCTGGGCGACGCCGATCAGCAACCCGCCGATCACGTTAATGAACACGATCAGGATGCCGGCGATAGCATCACCGCGCACGAACTTCGAGGCACCATCCATCGAGCCGTAGAAGTCGGCCTCGGACGCGATTTCCTCGCGTCGATCCCTTGCCTGTTCCTGGTTGAGGATGCCGGCATTCAGGTCGGCATCGATCGCCATCTGCTTGCCGGGCAACGAGTCGAGCGTGAAGCGGGCGGACACCTCGGAGACCCGCCCGGCACCCTTCGTGATCACCACGAAGTTGATCACCATCAGGATGATGAACACCACCAAGCCGACGGCGTAGTTGCCACCAATGACGAAGTTGCCGAAGGCCTCGATGACGCTGCCCGCGGCTCCCGGACCTTCATGGCCGTTGAGCAGCACCACCCGGGTGGAGGCGACATTGAGCGCCAGGCGCAACAGGGTCGCGATCAGGATGACCGTCGGGAAAATGGCGAAATCCAGCGGTTTGCCCACGTAGAGCACCACCATCAGGATGATCAGCGACAGGGTGATATTGAAGGTGAACAGCGCATCCAGACCCAACGGCGGCAGCGGCACGATCACCATCGCCAGCAGCATGATGATCATCACCGGCGGCCCGATCCCCTGCCCGCGGTACTGACGCAGGCTGTCGCCGAGGCGGGCGAAACTGAAGTTGTTCAGGCTGGGTTTCATTGGGGCGCGTTCTTCTTGGCTGCGGTTGCGTTAGGGGTCAGGCGTCGAGGGACCTGGCCCGGTTCATTCGGCGGCCGGCACATCGAAGCCATCCGGCACCTCGGGCTCGGGACGTCCCGGCGTTTCACCGGTGCCGCGCGCGGCCTGCTTGAGCTGGTAGACATAGGCCAGTACCTGGGCCACCGCGGTGTAGAGCGCGGCGGGGATCACCTCGTCGATCTCGACATGCGTATACAAGGCCCGTGCCAATGGCGGGGCCTCGAAGATCTCGACCCCGTGAGAGGCGGCGATCTTGCGCAGGTTGAGCGCCATCTCGTCGACCCCCTTGGCCACCACCATCGGCGCGCCGACACCCTCGGCGTCGTACTTGAGCGCGACGGCATAGTGGGTCGGGTTGGTGACCACCACGTCGGCCTCGGGCACCGCTTCCATCATCCGGCGTTGCGACATCTGCATCTGGGTCTGGCGGATACGCTGCTTGATCTCGGGCCGCCCTTCGACGTCCTTGTGCTCGTCCTTGACCTCCTGGAAGGTCATGCGCTGCTGCTTGTTGTGGTTCCAGATCTGAAAGGGCACGTCCACCAGCGCCACCAGCAGCAGCCCGAAGGACACGGCCAGGAACCCCCAGCCGATCAGCCAGCCGGCATGGGCCAGGGCGGCATCGAACGGCTGCAGACCCAGACTCAGCACCTCGGGCTCGAAGGCCAGGAACACCGCCACACCGATCGCGGCAATCAACGTGAACTTCGCGAAGGTCTTGCCCAGTTCCATCAACGCCTGGACACCGAAGATGCGCTTGAGGCCGGAAATGGGATTCATCTTGGACAGCTTCGGCGCCATCGCCTGGGTGGAGAAGTTCCAGCCGCCCACGGCAAGCGTGGCGGCAATCGCGAGCACGATCGTGGCGAAAAAGAGCGGCACAAAGGAAATAAAGCCGTTGGCGAAGGCGTTCGCCAGACGCGAGAACATCGCCGCCTGATCGAAGACGTCCGAGCGCGAGATGATGAACGAGTCGCGCACGACCTCGGCCAGCCCCAGCATCATCTGGCCACCGAACACCAGGAACACGACCGCCGAACCGACGGTCAGCAGAAACGAATTGAGCTCGCGCGAGCGGGCGACCTGGCCCTTCTCGCGGGCGTCGCGTAATCGTTTCTCGGTCGGTTCTTCGGTCTTCTCCTGGCCGTTCTCGTTCTCTGCCACCCACTCACCTCAGGATTTCCGTGATCAGCACGAACGACTGATGCACGAACTGTTCCACGTTCGGGAACCAGAGGGGAGCGGCAAGGAACAACACGAAGAAGCCGATCATCAGGGTGGCCGGGAAACCCACCGAGAAGATGTTCATCTGCGGCGCGGCCCGCGTGATCACGCCCATGGCGAGGTTCACCATCAGCAAGGTGGTCACCACCGGCAACGCGACCAACACCGCGTTGATGTACATCTGCTGACCGAACCAGGCGATCGCACGGAAGTCTTCGGCCGTCAGCCCCACGGGCGAGACCGGCAGGATGGTGAACGAGTCCGCCAGCATCTTGACGATCATCGCCGGCACGTTGAGCGCCACCATCAGCAAGGTGACCACGATGGTCAGAAACTGCGAGATCAGCGGCACGCTGACGCCGTTCTGCGGATCGACGGTCTGGGCGAAACCCAGGCCCATGCTCATCGCAATCGACTCGCCGGCGACCACGAACGCCGAGATGACCAGGTTGAGGATGAAGCCCATGGCCACGCCGATGAGGATCTGCTGGACGATCATGGTGATCCCGGCGATCGACAGCGGATCGACCGCCGGGATCTCGGGCACCATCGGCGTGATCACCAGCGAGACCGCCAGCGCGATCAACAGCCGGATGCGCACCGGCAGGGACTGCGAACCGAAGATCGGCGCGACCATGAGCATCGCCCCGACCCGCACCAGCACCCACAGGTAGGTGGCGGTCCAGCCAAGGATCTGCTCGATCGCCAACTCCAAGGCGGGGGCCTCAGGCGATCAGCGAGGGGATGTTGTGAAACAGCCGCTCGGTGAAATCGACGATCACCTGCAACATCCAGGGGGCGGCCAGCAGGATGGCGACCACCACCGCGATCATCTTGGGGATGAAGCTCAGGGTCATCTCGTTGATCTGCGTGGCCGCCTGGAACATGCCAATCAAAAGACCCACCGCCAGCGCGGTGAGCAGGATGGGCATCGAGAGGTACAGGATGACCATCAATGCCTGGCGGGTGAGATCGATGACGGTATCCGGGCTCATGGCCTATCCCCCCATGTAGAAGCTAGAGGCGAGCGTGCCCATCAGCAGCGCCCAGCCATCGACAAGCACGAACAGCATGATCTTGAACGGCAGGGACACGATCATCGGCGAGAGCATCATCATGCCCATCGACATCAGCACCGAGGCAACCACGAGATCGATGATCAAAAACGGGATGAAGATCAGAAAACCGATCTGGAACGCGGTCTTGAGCTCCGAGGTGACGAAGGCGGCCATCAGCACCGTCAGCGGCACGTCCTCGGGCGTCTCGAAGTCGGGGTAGTCACCGATCTCCTGGTAGAGGGCGATGTCGCTCTCGCGCGTCTGGTTGAGCATGAAGGTGCGCAGCGGTTGCGAGGCGCGATCGATCGCCTCCATCGCGCCGATCTCCTCGGCCATGTAGGGACCGATCCCCTCGTCATAGGCCGTCTGGAACACCGGCGCCATGATAAACAGCGTCAGAAAAAGCGCGAGACCCAGCAGGATCTGGTTCGACGGCGTCTGCACGGTACCCAGCGCCTGGCGCAGCAGGGCCAGCACGATGATGATCCGCGTGAACGAGGTCATCATCAGCAACAGCGACGGCAGCAGGGTCAGCACCGTCATCAGGGCGAGGATCTGCAGCGTGAGACTGTATTGCGTCTCGCCATTCTCGCCCTCGGTCAGGGTGACCGCCGGCAGCCCCGGTTCGGCGAACACCGGCAGACTGATCGCCAGCAGACCCAATCCCAACAGCAATGCCGACATCAGCCGCCTGGAGACGTTAGCCCTCATTTGAGCCTCCCTTGCCCCCCTGACCGCGTCGGCCGAAGCGAGCCGCCAGTTGTTCCTGGAAGGCCTCGCCGAAACTCGGGTTCTGCCCGTCGCGCCGCCGGGGCTCGAGAGGCGGGTCGACCCAGCCGAGCGACTCGATCGCCCCCTGGCTGACGCCGACCAGCATCTGCCGATCACCCACCGCGACCAGCAGGATGCGCTCGCGCGGGCCGATCGACATCTGGGTGAGCACCTGCATCGGGTAATTGCCTGCCCGGGCATCCAGTCGACCGACGCGCTTGATCACCCATACCAGCGCGAACATCAGGACCAGGACCAGGACCAGGCTCACCACCAGCTTGAGCAGGTAGCTCGGCGCCAACGGATCGATGGCCTCGGCCGCCACGACCGGGCCGGCCATCACCAACAGCATCAGGGGAAGGAGCGCGCGCATCATCAACGCAGCTTGCGCAGGCGCTCGGCCGGGCTGATCACGTCGGTCAGGCGGATGCCGAACTTCTCGTTGATCACCACCACCTCGCCCCGCGCGATCAGCGTGCCGTTGACCAGCACGTCGAGCGGCTCGCCGGCCAGTCGGTCGAGTTCGACGATCGAGCCCTGGTTTAGCTGGAGCAGGTTACGGATATTGATCGCGGTACGACCGATCTCCATCGAGATATTGACCGGCACGTCCATGATGACGTCGAAATTGACCGGGTTCTCGTCATCGTCGGGATGGCCGCCCTCGCTGAACTGCTCCATGCCGACCGCCTGGGCCTGGGCATCACCACCCGGATCGTCTTCCGTGTCGCCCTGTTCGGCCATGGCCGCCGCCCAATCGTCATCGGTGGACTTGTCGGATTCTTCAGCCATCGTCTTTATCTCCTGATTGGTTCACCCCGGGGATCTGCGCCCGCAGGATCTCGTTGGGATGCGCTGCCCGCTCGAGCCGCTCGGGCACCGGTTCCTCGACCCGGATCGCCTTGTTGCCCTTGAAGACGCCCATCTTGCCGCGATAAAGGGGCAGGCCGTCGGAGGCGAGCGTGGAATACTCCGGCATCTCGAAGGGAATCACCTGACCCACCTCCATGTGAGCGACGTCCTTGAGCGACATGCGAACGTCGGCCAGATGCGCGGTCATCTCGACCTCGGCAAAACCCAGTTCGCGCTTGAGCGCCTTGGTCCAGCGTTCGTCGACCTCCAGCCGGTCGCCCTGCATGCCGCCATCGAGCAGATCGCGGATCGGCTCGATCATCGAGTAGGGGACCACGAAGTCGAACTTGCCCGAACCGCCCTCGACCTCGATGCGGAAGCTCGAGACCACCACCACCTCGGTCGCCGAGACGATATTCGCCAGCTGCGGGTTCATCTCGTGGCTGACGGTCTCGAACATGATCGGGTAGATGCCCGCCCAGGCGTTCTGCATCTCTTCGGTGGCCTGCTCGAGCACCCGCTTGATCACCCGCAGCTCGGTGGGGGTGAAGTCGCGCCCTTCGATCTTGGCGTGCATGCCGAACCCGCCGAAGAAGTTGTCGACCAGCGAGAAGACCAGCCGGGACTCCATCATGAACATCCCCAATCCCTTGAGCGGACGCACGTGCATCAGCGTCATCGAGGTGGGAACGAACAACGTGTGGATGTATTCCGAGAACTTGGTCATCTCCACGCCCTCGATCGAGATCTCGACCGAGCGACGCAGCATGGAGACCAGCCGGATACGCAGGCTGCGCGCGAAACGCTCGTTGAGCATCTCCAGGGTCGGCAACCGGCCCCGGACGATACGTTCCTGGGTGGTGAGGTCGTACGACTTGGCCTGATCGGGATCACCGACCCCCTGCTCGGTCTCGACGTCGCCCTCGTCGACGCCATTCAACAGCGCGTCGATCTCGTCCTGGGAGAGGATGTCGGCTTCAGACATAAGTGCCTCGCGCCCGTTGGCCCTGTGGCTGCGACTCCTGGCGCATCACTGCATCAGGAGCTTGGTGAAATAGACATTTTCGACCGGCTGCTCGAGCTCGCTGCCGTCCTCGAGGATCCGGTTGATCTCTTCGCTCAACGTCTCCTGCAGCGCCTCCTTGCCGGCACGCGTACGCAATTCGGCCGAGTCGACGTCACTCAGCACCAGCATCACGTCATTGACGATCCGCGAACGCTGCGTCTTGATCAGCTCCTCGACCTTCGGGGCACGGGTGACCAGATCGAGCTGCACCTGCAGCACGTTGGCGTCGTTGGGCTTGCTCAGGTTGACCGTGATGGGATCGCCCAGCGAGACGGTGATCGGGGGCCCCTTGGGCTCCTCGACCTCCTCGCTCTGCTCGGCGGTCTCTTCACCCTTGCCGGCCGCCTTGTCGTCGTCACCGGTAAGCAACAACGTGGTCACCACGCCACCGATCGCCAGGATCACGACGATCAACACCGCCAGCAGGATCACGATCAGCTTGTTGCCACCCTTCTTTTCCGTGGCTGCCTCGTCGCCTTCGGCCATTTCCCGCACCTCGTCTCGTTTTCGGGGTTCGCCCCGAGCCCGGGGCCTGTGCTGTTCAATTGCAAACGTCCGCGATTCTCACGTGTTTGGCGGTGTTTTGCCACTCCCCTGCCCGATACCGGGCGCGCGTCAGGCCAATCGACCCAACCGACGGTTGGCGCCGCCAGTGGTGCCGCCAGGCTCGACGTTGCCGTACAACGCCTGGTCGGTACGGCGGAACCAGTCATCCGCGTCTTCCCCCTTGCGGAACTGGGCCATCCCGATACGCGCCTTGAGCGGCACCCATTCACCGCCGGGTTCCCGCATCGGATGGTCACGAAACCAGTCGAGCAAACGCGTTCCCAGACGTCGTGCGCCCTGATACGGGGTTTCGGGCAGGATCACCACGAACTCGTCCCCGCCGAGGCGATAGGCACTGTCGGTTTCCCGCAGGCAGCGATCCAGCCCCTCGGCGACGCGGGCCAGCGCCCGGTCACCGACGTCATGGCCGTAGGTATCGTTGATCGCCTTGAAGCGCGTCATGTCCAGGATCAGCAGGCTTGCCTGGCCACCATATCGCGCCACTCGGGCATGCACCGCCTTGAGCTCCAGATCGAAGGCCCGCCGGTTCTTCAATCCAGTCAATGCATCGTGTTCGGCGGCAATCAGGGCATGTTCGAGCATGCGCAGGTTGCGCAGCGGGTAGGCAACCACGGACAGCATCTCGCGCAACTGGACCAGCTCGTCCTCAGCGACCGGGCGACGACTGTGCAGGCGCAGCCGACCGAAGGGACGATCGTCGAGCGACAAGGCGACGGGGATGGTGTGCTCGGACGGCTCACAGATCGTGCCGCAATAGCGCTCATCATCCACCTGCCAGGAAATTGACGTCACCGCCAGCAGTCCTTCGACATGGGTGCGGATCGTGTCGAGTGCCACCCCGACATTCACGCAACGCAACAACGCCTCGAGCAGCGCCTGTCCGCGCTCACCCGGTGCCTCGGCCGCGGCGTGGCGGGCGAATGACAGCCGATGGGAGACGGAAGCACTCAGGCCGGAAGGCGGCTGGCCGCAAAGTGATTCGTCGCTGGTGAGGTAATAGGCCATGCGGTTAAACCCCCGTGTCTGGCCAACGAGATGGCCATCGGTTTGGACCGTCGCGGCGGCCACCATCGGCTCGCCGCGTCAATGACCTACGGGCTATGCAGCATGCGTGCCAATCATGGCTCTCTTACGCCAATCGAATCCCTCGCCTAGCGGTAACATGGCGCTCAGGACTCCTTGCGACGCGCCAACACCTCGGCGTAGACGGCGTTGCGGGCCAGCGAGGTCGTTCTCGAGACGACCCGGGCGATGGTCTTGGGTGCGACGCCTTCCTCGATCAGCGCCGATATCAAGGCCTCGGCCTCGGCGGCCGGGGCATCCGCCCGCTCCTCGGCCGGGGCCACCATCAACACGAATTCACCTCGGGCGGGGATCTCGCCAGCGGCCAACCGCTCGACGAGGTCGTCGAGCGAGCCGTGGGCAAACTGCTCGAAGCGCTTGGTCACCTCGCGGGCCAGCACGGCCGAACGCGCCCCACCCAGGCGATCGGCGGCCGCGGCCACGCTCTTGACGATCCGGTGAGGCGCCTCGTAGAACACCAGGGTGGCCTCGACACCGGCCAAGCGATCGAGGCGATCTCGCCGCGCCTTGTCCTGGGCTGGCAGAAAGCCCTCGAACCAGAAGGGCCGGGCCGGCAGGCCGGCGGCCGACAGCGCCGCGATCACCGCCGAGGCCCCGGGCACCGGCACCACCGGCACCCCCGCCTCGGCCAGCACCGCGACCAGCACCTCGCCCGGGTCGCTGATCGCCGGCGTACCCGCATCGCTGATCAGGGCCGCGGCTTGCCCTTCCCCCAGCCGGCGACGAATCGCCTCGCTCGCACCGCGTTCGTTGTGCTCGTGCAAGGCGACCAGCTCCTTGCGCACCCCGAGGTGATCAAGCAGAACCCGCGCGTGACGGGTGTCCTCGCAGGCGATGAAATCCACCCCCTTGAGTACCGACACCGCCCGTTCGCTGATATCGGCGAGATTGCCGATCGGCGTGGCAACCACATAGAGATGGCCGGGCTCGACCCAACGGCCGCCAGTTTCACTCGCTGGCCGCGACCCCGCATTCGGACTGGACATTTGGTTATACTCACTCACGATTTTTCGTTTTCCTCGACCCGGCTCGATCGAACGAACCGCCGCCCCGGCGGTCCACCTCGACCGGAAGTCAGAACCGAACACCCCGGACTTCATCCGGGTCACGTTACCGGAGACGGACCGCATGCCGACACGCCCAAGCCCGCTCGCCCATTCCGTCACGCGGCTGGCCCTGTTGGCCACCTTGCTGACTTTGGGCGGCTGCGCCCAGATGGCCACCTCGCCGCAGGACGACCAACGCCAGGCCGCCCAGGTCGAGATCGACCAGGCCATCAGCGCCGAGGACCCGGCCGCTCTTGCCCGGGCACGGATGGCGCTGTCGCAGACCCTCGCCGGGGCCGCCCGCGCCGAGCAGGAACTCAACGCGCTGGAAACGGCGATCGACGCCCATGAACTGGAACTGGCCCGCGCACTTTATCAGCAGGCCGACACCCAGGCGCGCTGGGACACCATCAATTCCCGCCGGGCGGGCATCGCCCGCGGACTGGGCGAATGGAGCAGTGGCAATCCCGAACAGGCCCGACGCACCATCCACCGCCTCCCGCTGCCACTGGACCCCGACAGTGAACGCCGTCGCCTGATCCTGCTGGGCGCGCTCGAGGCCGAACTCGGCAATCCGCTGACCGCCGCTCGCTACTATGACGCCGTCGATGAGCGCCTCGACGACAATGCGCGGGAAACGAACCACGCCCGGCTGTGGAATCTGCTGACCGAGGTGCCGGCCGACCAGTTGCGCCGCGAGGCCGAACAGACCGGCAACCGCCAGTTTGCCGGCTGGCTGGAGCTGGCACTGACCTACCGCCAGCAACCGGGCCAGATCGATCGCTGGACTGCCAGCCACCGGGGGCATCCGGCCATCGAGAGCGGCCTGGTGGCAATGCTCGGGGCCACCGAACCCATGGGTCAACTGACGGCGCCGTCCCAGACGGGCCCGGTCGGAGTCCTGTTGCCCGAGGGCGAACGCTATGCCGGCATCACCCGCGAGATCCGCGCCGGCATCGAATACGCCCGCGACAACGGCGCCCTCGGCGGCCGGGAAGTGCTCTTCTACGACTCGGGCAGTGATCGCATCGGCGCCAGTGCCGCGATCGAACAGGCCCAGCGGGCTGGCGTGGCACTGATCATCGGCCCGTTGCTCAAGGAACAACTGGGCGCCCTGGCGGCCCTGCCGCCCGGTGGACCGCTGGCAATCGCCCTCAATTCGGCCCCGGCCGGCGACTCGCTTCCCGGCGGTGTCGTGAGCTTCTCGCTGTCACCGGAACAGGATGCGGTCGCCGTCGCGCAGCGCATGTGGACTGACGGCCATCGGCGCGCGGCGATCTTCTCGGCCGACCATCAGCTGGGTGAGCGCACCCGCGAGGCATTCGCCAACGAGTTCGAACTGCTCGGCGGCGAGGTGGTCGACCGCGCCCGATTCGCCTCCGGCCAGACGGATTTCTCCGGTGAACTGCGCACCCTGCTGCGAGTCCGCACGAAATCCGACGACGGACCGTTCCAGCCCATCATCCGTGATGACCTTGATGCCATCTTTCTCGCCGCCAGCGGCGACGAGCTGGCCCTGGTGGTTCCCCAACTCGACTACTTCGGCGCCGAAGAGCTGCCGCGTTACGGCCTGGGCCTGGCCTACAACGGCAACCGCGACCCACGGGGCGATGCCGACAAGAATGGCGTGATCATCCCGATCGCCCCGCTGTTGCTCGCCGGCACGGCGGGCCCCGAGAACCCGCTGCGCATCACCTATGAACGGGCTCAACTAGCCGGCCCATTGCCCCGCCTGTTCGCCTTTGGCGCCGACGCGGCGGCCCTGGCCGGACGCATGGAGATGCTCTTGCAGGGCGGGACGCTGGACGGGCTGACCGGCGAGCTGTCGGTTACGCCCACCGGGGTGGTCGAGCGCCAACCGCGCTGGGGCCAGTTCCGCCAAGGACTGATCCAGCCGGTCGATCCGGCACCGGGCGCGGCGCTGCCGGGGTCGCTGACCAGTCCGGCTCGACTGCCGGGGACCACGCCACCGGCCGGCCAGGACGCCAACGACCCCAGTCAGCCAACGTCGATGCCCTGACCCCCATGACAGGCCGCGGCATGGATGCCCTACGACGCTGGTGGCGCAACCACGACCAGCCCGAGACACCACACGGTGACAACGGCGACGGCCAGGCCCACCGGCAACGGCTCGGACAACAGGCCGAGACATTGGCGCTGCGCCATCTCGAACGGGCCGGCCTCGAACTGCTGCGCCGCAACGCGCGGGCCGGTCGTGGCGAGATCGACCTGATCCTGCGCGATGGCGACACACTGGTTTTCGTCGAGGTCCGCGCCCGGGAACACGGGGCGCTGGTCGCCGCCGCCGAAAGCCTCTCGGCCCGCAAGTGCGCCAAGGTGCGCGAGACGGCCGAGCGCCTGATCGCCAGCCAGCCGTCGTGGCAGGGCCTCTACTGCCGCTTCGACGTGGTGGCGATCACGGCGCGAGGCGCGCACAATCACATCGACTGGCTGCCCAATGCCTTCTGATGCCTGCCAGGGAAGCCCTGACGCCATCGCCACGACAGCAATGACTCATCATATCGCCCCCATTCCACGGACCCGACGCCCATGAGCGACATCCTCGACGGCCTGAAACGACGCATCGACCATGATCTCGCCGAAATCGGCCAGCTGCTGGAGGCGGGCGCGCCCCAGGCGCTGGAGGCCGCCGGCATCATTCTGACCGCGGTACTCAACGGCCAGCGCGTCTACGCCTGCGGCTCGCGCGAACGCAGCGACATGGCGCACTATTTCGCGCGTCTGATGACCGGGCAACTGGAGCACCCGCGACCGGGCCTGCCCGTCATGGCCCTGTCCGAATACCCGGGTGGCAAGGAGCCGTTCGTTCGCTCCATCCGGGCGCTCGGCGCCCAGAACGATGTCCTGTTCGCGATCAGCTGCAACGCGGTCGACGGCATCCTGCCGGCCCTGCGGGCGGCCCACGAGCGCGACATGCAGGTGGTCCTGCTCTCGGCGGGTTCCGAGGAGGTGATCGCCCCGCACCTGCACAGTCAGGATCGGCTGATCTGCATCCCCACCGACCGCCCGGGCATTGCCTACGAGACGCAGATCAAGTGCATCCACGCGCTGGTCGACCTGGTCGACCGCCAGCTACTCGGTCTGACCGATTGATCGCCATGAGCCGACTCGACGCCTTTCTCGACCAGCTCGCCACCGCCCTGCCCGCCGAACGCCTCCTCTCGGATGCCGGCTCGACCTGGGCCTACGGCATGGACAACAGTCGCGTGCATCACAGCCCGGCGGTGGTGGTGTTTCCCGAGAGCCACGACGAGGTGGCCGAAGTAATGCGCCTGGCCTACGCCCACCGCGTACCGGTGACCACGCGTGGACGCGGCACGGGCACGGCCGGCGGCTCGGTGCCGGTGCTCGGCGGGGTGGTCCTGGTCACCGATCGCATGACTCAAGTGCTGGATTTTCGTCCCGAAGATCGCCTGATCGTGGTCCAGGCCGGGATGATCAACGCCGACCTGCAGCGGATCGTCGGCGAGCGGGGTTTCTTCTGGCCACCCGACCCGACTAGCAATGCCCTGTGCACCATCGGCGGCAACCTCGGTTGCAATGCCGCCGGCCCGCACGCGGTCAAGTACGGCACCACGCGCGAGAACGTCCTCGGCCTGCGCGCCGTCGACGGGCAGGGGCGGACGATCAAGGCCGGTTCGCAGACCACCAAGGGGGTGGTCGGGCATGACCTGACCCGGCTGCTGATCGGCTGCGAGGGCACGCTGGGCGTAATCACCGAGGCCACGCTCAAGCTCACGCCGCTGCCGGAAACCCGACGCCTGCTGCGCGCCTTCTACCCGGACATGCACGCCGCCTCGGCGGCGGTCTCCCGCGTGATGGCCCAACCGGCCACCCCGGCGGCGATCGAATTCATCGACGGCAATGCCCTCGACCTGCTGCGGCGCAACTCGACCGTCGAGATCCCGGCGGGGGCCGGGGCCATGCTGATGATCGAGGTCGACGGTGACGAGAGCGGCATCGACGCCACGGTCGAGCGGGTGGTCTCGGCGGCAAGCACGGCCGAGGCCGACATCGCCGTGGCGCAGACCGCCGAGGAGCAGGCGCGCCTATGGGCGGCCCGCAAGGCACTCTCGCCTACCCTGCGCCAGGTCGCGCCCAAAAAGATCAACGAGGACGTGGTCGTGCCGGTCTCGCGCATCCCGCGGCTGATCGAGACCCTGGATGACATCGCCACCCGCCACGCCATCACCATCGTCAGCTTCGGTCATGCCGGCAACGGCAACATCCACGTCAACCTCCTGGTCGACCCGGATGACCCGGCACAAATGAGCGGCGCCGAGCGGGCGCTGGACGAGGTGTTCGATGCCGTATTGCGACTGGACGGTACACTCTCCGGCGAGCACGGTATCGGGCTGGTCAAGCGCGAGTTCGTCGCCCGCGAGATCCCGCCCGATTCGCTCGACCTGATGCGGGGCATCAAGGCCGTCTTCGACCCGGCCGGGATTCTCAACCCGCACAAGAAACTGCCCGACCGACCCGGCGAGGATTTGCCACACTGACTCTGTGGCAGACTGTGCCCTCGATCGACATGAATCCCGACCCGGCTGACCCGGCTGACCCGGCGGCTGACCCGGGGCCCCGATTCCAGGAGGAGCGTCCCACGTGGACCACAGCGTGACCTTTCTCGCCATCGCGACCATCACCGGCTTTGTCCTTGCCACCGTCCTGCTGCTGGTGGATCAGTGGCAACGACTCGAGCGTGTATCCTTTCGCCTGCCCGGGCTGCTGATCGCGGTGGCGGCCCTGGTGGGCCAGGGTGCCCTGCTCTACCAGCTGGTGTTCGAGCCCGCACCGACCGCACTCAACCTAAGCGTGCTCAATGCCCTGGCCTCCGTATTCGGTCTGGCAAGCGCCATCACGGTGGTCAGCGCCTTTCGCGAACGGCTCGAGGGAATCGCGGTGGTGCTGCTGCCGGTCACGGCCCTGACGGTCTTTCTCACCGTGTTCGTGCCGGAGTCGAACGTGCCGATTCGCACCGGCGAGATCGCCCTGGATGCGCACATCCTGATTTCGCTGTCGGCCTACGCCCTGCTGACACTCGCCGCCCTGCAGGGCGTGATGCTGCTGATCCAGCACCAGGCCCTGCACGGCCATCACCCGGCCGGCTGGGTCCGCCGCCTGCCGCCGATGGAATCGGTCGAGCAGCTGATGTTCCGCTTTATCGTGATCGGCTTTCTGCTGCTCACCCTGGCGCTGGTCAGCGGCTTTCTGTTCCTCGAGAACATCCTTGCCCAGCACCTGGTGCACAAGACCGTGCTCTCGGTGATCGCCTGGGTGGTCTTCGCCGTGCTGCTCGCCGGTCGGCATATCGCCGGCTGGCGTGGACGCACCGCGGTGCAGTGGACCCTGGCCGGCTTCATCCTGATGGGGCTGGCCTATTTCGGCACCAAGATCGTGCTCGAGTGGATCCTCAATCTCGAGTGAGGCGAGCCGTGATCCGAGGATTCGCTCGACGCGACTCCCTGCCGCGCGATTGGGCGGGCCCTAGATCGAACGTCCTTGCGCTGGATGCCCCCACCTTGTCGAGCCCGCTCGAAATGCCGGGGGCTTCGCCGTACACTTCCCGCTGGTTCAATCACAAGCGTCACCACTCTTGAACGAAATACCCTTAGGTTATCTGTTCGCGGCCCTGGCCGTACTGATCGTCCTGTCCGCTTTCTTCTCCAGCTCGGAGACCGCCCTGATGGCGCTCAACCGCTACCGGTTGCGCCACTTGGCCAAGCAGGGCCATCGGGGTGCCCTGCGGGCATCGAAACTGCTCGAGCAACCCGACCGGCTGATCGGCCTGATCCTGCTGGGCAACAACTTCATCAATATCCTCGCCTCGTCGATCGCCACCGTCATCGGTCTGCGCCTGTTCGGTGACTCGGGGATCGCCATCGCCACCGGCGCGATGACCTTCCTGCTGCTGATCTTCGGCGAGGTGGCCCCCAAGACCGCCGCCGCGGTCTTCCCGGAGCGGTTCGCCTTTCCCGCCTCGTTCGTCTATTCGATCCTGATCCGCCCGCTGCGCCCGGTGATCTGGATGATCAACTGGCTGGCCAACGGCCTGTTGTCGATCTTCGGCTTGCACCCGAGCGGGGCGGGATCCAACGCCCTGACCCGCGCCGAGCTGCATACGATCGTGCGTGAATCCGGGCAACGGCTGCCGGATCTGGACCAGACCATGCTCTTGTCGGTGCTCGAACTCGGCCAGGCCAGCGTGGAGGACATCATGATTCCGCGCGCCGAGATCGTCGGCATCGACATCACCCAGGACTGGGATCACATCCTCGACCAGTTGATCCACGCCCAGTACTCGCGACTGCCGGTGTTCGAGGGCTCGGTGGAGCACACCATCGGCATCATCAACGTCCGCCGGCTGATCGGCCCGCTGATCGACCAGAGTCTGACGCTGTCGCGTCTCAAGCGACGGCTGGCCGAGCCCTACTACGTTCCGGAAGGGACACCGCTGACCACCCAGCTACTGAACTTCCAGCGACAGGAGCGCCGCTCGGCGCTGGTGGTCGACGAATACGGCGACATCCAGGGCCTGGTGACGCTCGAGGACATCCTCGAGGAGATCGTGGGCGAGTTCACCACCTCGCCCGATTCCGATCACGAGGGGATTACGCTGCAGGACGACGGCCGCTATATCGTGCGCGGCAACCTGCCAATCCGCGAGATCAACCGCGAGCTCGAGGTTGACCTGCCGACCGACGAGGCCAGCACGCTCAACGGCCTGGTGATCGAGCAGCTCGAATCCCTGCCCACCGTGGGTGCCGCGGTCGAGTTGCCCGACGCCCACATCGAGGTGCGCACGGTCCGAAAGCGCGCGGTCGACACGGCCCTGATCACCACCTTCAAACGCGACGACAGCGGGATCTAAGGCGCCATGGCGAAAAAGAGCCAGACCGCCTTTGTCTGCCGCGAGTGTGGCGCCGACCACCCCAAGTGGGCCGGTCGCTGCACGGAGTGCGGCGCCTGGAACAGCCTCGCCGAGATGCGTCTACCCGGCGGCAAGTCGCCCACACGCGAGGTGGCGGGCTACGCCGGCGAGGCCGCGCGCATTACCGCCATCAGTGAGGTCGAGGTCTCCGAGACCCCACGCGAATCCAGCGGCCTGGGAGAACTCGACCGGGTCCTGGGCGGCGGACTGGTGCCCGGCTCGGTGGTGCTGCTCGGCGGCGACCCGGGCATCGGCAAGTCCACCCTGCTGCTGCAGACGGTACTGGGCCTGCAGGATCGCATCGAGTGCCTGTACGTCACCGGCGAGGAATCCCTGCAGCAAGTGGCCCTGCGTGGCCGTCGACTGGGCACGGATCTCGCCGGACGGGCCGGCGAACTGACCCTGCTCTCCGAGACACGCATCGAGTCGATCCTCGCCGCCTGCTCGAAATCCCTGCCCGGCCTGATGGTGGTCGATTCGATCCAGACGCTCTACACCGAGGAGCTATCCGCCGCCCCGGGGTCGGTCTCGCAACTCCGTGAGGCGACCGCCCAGCTGGTGCGCTTTGCCAAGCGCTTTGATGTGATCGTGCTGATCGTCGGCCACGTCACCAAGGAAGGGGCGCTGGCCGGTCCGCGCGTACTCGAGCACATGGTCGACACGGTGCTCTACTTCGAGGGCGATCCCGGCGCGCGCTTTCGCGTGATCCGCGCGGTCAAGAACCGCTTCGGCGCGGCCAACGAGGTGGGCGTGTTCGGCATGACCGATCACGGTCTGAAACCGGTCTCCAATCCCTCGGCGATCTTCCTCTCCCGCCACGAAAAGCCTGTGCCGGGTAGCGTGGTAATGGTTACGCGCGAAGGCACCCGGCCGATGCTGGTCGAGGTGCAGGCGCTGGTGGCCGACCATCCGGGCGGCGGCTCGCGGCGGCTTACGGTTGGTCTCGACCAGAACCGGCTGGCGATGCTGCTCGCGGTACTGCACCGCCACGGCCAGGTGGCACTGTTCGATCAGGACGTGTTTCTCAACGTGGTCGGCGGCGTGCGCGTCAACGAGACCGCCGCCGATCTGGCCAGCCTGATCGCCATGCTCTCGAGCTTTCGTGACCGGCCGCTGCCGCAGGGGCTGGTAATCTTCGGCGAGGTCGGGCTGGCCGGCGAGATTCGTCCGGTCCCCGGCGGCCCGGAACGACTGACCGAGGCGGCCAAGCACGGCTTTACCCGTGCGATCGTGCCGCGCGGCAACAAGCCGCCCAAGCCGATCGAGGGCCTGGAGGTGATTGCGGTGGCGCATCTCGACCAGGCCATCGAGGCGGTCGATACCTTCTGAGCCTCGGGCGTTCCGGCCACCGCTTTTGGCCGCCCCACCCCCTCAACGATATAATCGGGGCCGCTATCCGAGAGGCTTCCCATGGATTCCAAGACCATCAATCCGCAAACCGTCGAGAACGGCGATCCCTCCGCGATCACGCGCTACGAGCAGGCACTGACCGAGCTCGAGCAAATCGTGGCGCGTCTGGAAACCGGCGAGCAGAGCCTCGAGCAGTCGCTCAAGGACTACGAACGCGGCGTCGAACTCGAACGTCAGTGCCAGCGGGCCCTCGACGAGGCCGAGCGGCGAGTGGCGATCATCAACGACCCGGCAGCGGATCAGTCCGGACGCGACGAGCCCTCGTCCTGACAGCCGTGACCAACGCGACGCCCCACGCCCCGCACCGCACCCTGGCCGCACCGGATGGTTTCGACAACTGGCTGACCGCGTTCCGCGATCAGGTCGAGGGGCGCCTGACGGCGGCGCTCGACCACCAACTTGTCGACACCCCGCCTCGACTGGCCCGCGCCCTGCGCCACACCACCCTCGACGGCGGCAAGCGCTTTCGCCCGGCCCTGGTATTCCTCGGCAGCCTGATTGGCCGACCGTGGCCCGAAACGGACGAGTCGCGTTTTGACAGCCTGTGGCCGGCGGCCATTGCGGTCGAACTCGTGCATGTCTACTCGCTGGTCCACGACGATCTGCCGAGCATGGATGACGACGACCTTCGCCGCGGGCGCCCTACCCTGCATCGCGCCTTCGACGAGGCCACCGCGATTCTCGCCGGTGACGCCCTGCAGAGCCTGGCCTTCACGACACTGGCCGAGGCACAAGCCGACACCGCCACCCGACTCGACTGGACACGCCGCCTCGCCGCGGCGATCGGCCCAGCCGGCATGGTTGGCGGCCAGGCAATCGATCTGGCCCTCGCCGGTCAGGTGGGGGAGGACGGCGCCCCGGATCTCGCCCGACTGGCCGACCTGCACGATCGCAAGACCGGTGCACTGATCCGCGCCTCGCTGGTGATGGGCGCCCGCTGGGCGGGCCTGCCAGAGCGCCAGCTCCGACTGGTCGACGACTTCGGCCGCCTGCTGGGCCGCGCCTTCCAAATCCAGGACGACATCCTCGATGTCACCGGCTCGGCCGAGGATCTGGGCAAGACTCCAGGCAAGGATGCCGCCACGGACAAGTGCTCCTACGTCACCGTCGCGGGTCTCGACGGGGCACGCCGCGAGCTCGACGATACCGTGCGTCACGCCCATGCCGTGCTCTGGGAACTGGCCACCCTCGGAGCCGATGGCCAAGCCCTGAGCGCCTGCCTCGATTTCGTCACTCGGCGGCGCTACTGATGCCGCTCTCCCCCCGCCAGACACACCTGCTCGATCTGATCGAGCGACCGGCCGACCTTCGAGCCCTCTCGCGCGGTTCACTCGCCACGCTGGCCGAGGAGATGCGCCATGCGCTGCTCGAGCAGGTCGAGGCGACCGGCGGACACCTAGCCGCCAATCTCGGCGTGGTCGAGCTCACTCTGGCACTCCACCGGGTATTCGACACCCCCTACGACCGCCTGGTCTGGGATGTCGGCCACCAGACCTACCTGCACAAGATGCTCACCGGTCGTCGCGCCTGGATGAGCCAGTTGCGCCAGCACGGTGGCCCGGCCGGCTTCACCCGGCGCGCGGAAAGCGAATACGACCCGTTCGGTGCCGGCCATTCCAGCACCTCGGTGAGCGCCGCCCTGGGCATGGCCCTCGCGGCCGAACAGAAAGGCGAGGACCGGCACGCCGTGGCCATCATCGGCGACGGGGCGCTGACCGCCGGGCAGGCCTTCGAGGCCCTCAATCACGCCGGCGACCGCCAGGCCAACCTGCTGGTGATCGTCAACGACAACGAGATGAGCATCTCGGCGAATGTCGGCGCGCTCAACCAGCACCTGACCCGCCTGCGCAGCAACCCGATGATCGAGCGATTCCGCCACTCCGGCGAGGAAATGCTCGCCCAGGCCGGCCCGCTGGGCGAATTGCTCGGCTCGACCCGCGCGGGGCTGCGTGACGGCATGCGCCATCTCCTGGGCACCTCGAGCCTGTTCGAGGAACTGGGCTTTCGCTACTTCGGCCCGATCGACGGTCACGATCTCGACACCCTGCTCGACACCCTTGGCAACCTGCGCGAGCAACGCGGGCCGCGCCTGCTGCACGTGGTCACGCAAAAGGGTCGCGGCCTGGCCCCGGCCGAGCGCGACCCGGTCGGTTTTCACGGCGTGGGCCGCAACGGCGTGAGTCGGGCGATGACCCCGTCGACCGACCACCAGCCCAAGTCCGCCGCGCCACCGACCTGGACCGAGGTCGCCGCCGGTCGACTCGAACACCACGCAGAGCAAGACGAGCGCGTGGTCGCGATCACCCCGGCGATGGTCGAGGGTTCCGGGCTCAAGGGGTTTGCCGCCCGCTTCCCGGAGCGACTCTTTGACGTAGGCATCGCCGAACAGCATGCCGTCACGCTGGCCGGTGGCCTGGCCACCGAAGGCATGCGCCCGGTGGTCGCGATCTATTCGACCTTCCTGCAACGCGCCTGGGACCAGGTGATCCACGACATCGCCCTGCAGGACCTGCCCGTGACGTTCTTGGTCGATCGCGCCGGCCTGGTGGGCCCGGACGGCCCCACCCACGCGGGCAGCTTTGACCTTTCGTTGGGGATGAGCGTGCCGAATCTCGCCGTCGCCGTCCCGGCCGATGCACACGATCTGCGCGAGGCGATCGACTGGGCCCTGGTACACGATGGCCCCTGCCTGGTTCGCTATCCGCGCGACCGATGCCCGGACGACCTGGGCGGACAGCCACTGGACAAGGCCGCCACCTCCCCGCGCCTGCTGCGTCGCAGTGAGGCACAGACGCCCCGGCGGGTGCTGTTGATCGGCATTGGCGCGATGGTCGAACGGCTGATTCCGATCAGCGAGACGCTGGATACCACGCTGGTGAACCTGCGCTGGGCCCGGCCGCTGGCGATCGCTCCCCTGGCCGAACTGGCGGCGGAACACGACGCCGTGGTCACCGTCGAGGAAGGCAGCCGCATCGGCGGGGTGGGCAGCGAGTTACTGCTCGCGCTGGCCGAGCACGGCGTAAATCTCCCCGGCCTGCGCCTGGGAATCGAAGACCGCTTCATCGAGCATGGTAGCCGCGAGGAATGCCTTGCCGACTCCGGGCTTGATTCTCGGTCGATCGCCGCTAGTATCGCCGCATTTATAGGGAAACCAGACAAGGTAAGCGCCACATGAGCACCCCGTCTTCCCTGCCGTCAGGGGGCAGTTACACCCTGACCACCGAGGTGGAATTCGCCGCGGCCCACCGGTTGCACGGCTACGACGGCAACTGTGCCCGACTGCACGGCCACAACTGGCGCGTGGTGATCGAGGTCACCGGCCAACGGCTCGACGACGTCGGCATGGTGGTCGACTTCAAGGTGATCCGGACCCGGGCCCGCGAGATCGCCAAGCAGCTCGACCATGCCTACCTCAACGAGGTGCCACCCTTCGACACGGTCAATCCCACCGCCGAACACCTGGCCGCCTACTTCCACCAGGCCCTGGCCACGACCTTCGACACCGAGGCCTACCGGGTCTCGGCCGTCACGGTCTGGGAAAATGCGCGCTCGGCGGTCACCTTCCGCCCCTGAGGGAAACCCTGCACGAATGCCATACCGCTCTGCGTGCCTTGAGCCGGGCAGATGCAAGGCGTTCGTCCGCCGCGAAAGGGTTGTTCCCTTTCCAAGGACGACAACGCAGCAGATGCCCTGCTCAAGGCGCGCCCTGCGGGGCTTAGCGAGTCGCCCGTGCTCGGCGTTGCGATGTCTTGACGTGGCCACCGGCACGCCGGCGACATCGCGCCTTGATCACGAACGTCTCGCCAAGCCAGAGTGGCATGGCATTCGTGCAGAGTTTCCTTGAGCCGCCCGGCGAAGCCTGCAACGGCGTGCTAGAGTCGGGCCCCGAAATGCCACTCCCCCAACCACTTACACAGCGTTTGAACTGCCCATGAACAGCCACGACATGCCCGATGTCCAGTCCAGCCACGATGCGCGCGATATCGCGATCGACCAGGTGGGCATCAAGGCGATTCGTCATCCCATGACCTTCCTCGACCACGGCAAGGAACAGTCGACCGTCGCCGAGTGCCAACTGACCGTGGGGCTGCCGGCCGACAAGAAGGGCACCCACATGTCGCGCTTCGTGGCACTGCTCAACGAAGGGCCGCTGCGGCTCTCCGTGGACAGCCTGGCCGACTGGACCGAGGCGATGATCGAGCGACTGGAGGCACACTCGGGCGAGGCGCGCTTCTCGTTCCCCTACTTCATCGCCAAGGACGCCCCCGTCAGTGGCCAGGGGGCGATGATGGACTACGACGTCACCCTGATCGGACGGGTCGAGGGTGGACGACCGCACATCGGCCTCAAGCTGGTGATCCCGGTGACCAGCCTCTGCCCCTGCTCGAAGGAGATCTCGGCCTACGGGGCGCACAACCAGCGCTCTCACATCACCGTCGAGACGGAAATCGGCGACCCGGCGCTCTCGTTGCGCGATCTGATCACCGCGGTGGAAGACCAGGGTTCCTGCCCGCTGTGGGGGCTGCTCAAGCGACCGGACGAGAAGTACATCACCGAGTACGCCTTCGACAATCCCAAGTTCGTCGAGGACATGGTGCGCGATGTCGCCAATGCCCTGGAAGGCTACCCGGGACTCAACGGCTTCTCGATCAGCGTCGAGAATTTCGAGTCGATCCATAACCACTCGGCCTGGGCCGTGATCCATCGCCCCGGACAATGACGAGGCGTTAGGCCAACGGCCGACCGCCGCAGCAAATAGAAAAGGCCCCGTCTCGGCGAGACGGGGCCTTTTTTTACCGCAGGTCACGATCGGACCCCGACGGGCCCGACCGGATCACTCGAGTTCGGCGTTGATCTTGGAGAGGATCACGGCGCGATCCTGCGGCAGGGTACCGCCGGCCACGTTGATCCGATCGATACGCACGTCGGTACCACCGTCACGCCGCGGCTCGACCTCGAGGGTCAGGTGCAGAGTCATGTCGGCGCCCTTGTCGATGGTCACGCCGCGCATCACGATGCCCTCGTAGAGACCCTGCGGGTAGCTGTGCTTGACCTCGATCTCGCCCTCGTCCTGATCGCGCGAGACCGGATCGAAACCGAGGCGATCCAGCGCCAGGCCAACGCGGTTCCAGGCACGCGGGAAGGACTGGCTGACCTCGATGTAGCGATCCTCGGGCTCCTCGCCGGTGATCACCTTGGAACGGGCCGAGAACTTCTGCCCGACCAGGGCGCGGGACTCCTCGGCGTCGCTGCCGGAGAGATAGGCCGCCAGACGCGACATGGTCTCGGCGGTCATGGCCTGCGAGTCGACCGGGTTGCTGTACTCGAAGGTGGTGCTCTCGTCGCCCGGCACCAGCGGCTCGTCACCGGTCAACTCGCGCTTCTGCCCGGTCACGAACACCAGCGTCTCGTTGTCGCCCTCGCCCCGCTCGATGCGCAGACGCACCTTCTCGATCGAGTCCGGCTTGAACAGCGTGTCCTGGGCGATCTTGAGGAAGCTCATGATGTTGAAGCCTCCCCCGTCGTTGCTGGCCACGCCGGTCCAGTCCGTTTCGATCAGGCCGACGCCCGGCTCCAGCCGACGGATGGAATAACCCTCGTCGCGCAGAAAGCCCTGCAGTTTCGGCCAGACGGAGTCGGGATCGGTGCCCACGACCAGGTAGCGGCTACCCGGCTCACCGGCCACCCGGATGTCGGTACCCGTCGCGAGCACACCGCTGTCCTGATTGCGCGACATCTGCTCGGCACGGGCCGAGGCGATCTCCGGCAGGGCGACCGAACCACCGGCGGCCGGGGCGGAAAACGCCGGCGGCACTTCCAGTTGCGCGGCACGGTCGGCATCGCGGTCATCGTCGCCGCCGATGAACGGAATGCTGGAGCAACCGCTGATCAGGCCCGTGGCCGCCAGTGCGGCGAAGGTCAACATCCGGGAGGGGGTGGGGTATCGCATGCCTGTTCGGTTCCAGTGTCTTGTTTGAGTGTCGGGTGTCTGAGGACGGTTCGGGTCAATCGGACTCGAGGCAGCCGGCCTCGTTGAGCGCCTGCTCGAGACCCGCATGGCAATAGCCATCCAGCGGGGTAAGCGGCAGGCGCAACGTCGGTCCGATCAGGCCCATGCGGTGCAGGGCCCATTTGACCGGAATCGGATTGGTCTGACAGAAAAGTTCGCGATGCAGCGGTGCCAGGCGGGCGTCCAGCGACTCGGTCGCCCCCTCGTCACCGGCGAGCGCTGCATCGGCCATCTGCGCCATCAATGTCGGCGCGACGTTGGCGGTCACCGAGATGCTGCCCTGCCCCCCTGCGAGCATACAGGCCGCACCCAGATTGTCCTCGCCACTGTAGACGGCGAAGTCGGCCGGGCCACGCTGGATGATGTCGCGCATGCGCTCGATCGAGCCGGTGGCCTCCTTGATGCCGACGATGTTGCGGTGCTCGGCCAGGGACAAGGTCGTGTCCGGCGCCATGTCCACCGCCGTGCGGCCGGGGACGTTATAGAGAATCATCGGCAAGTCGACCGCGTCGGCGATCGCGCGGAAGTGCTGCTTGAGACCTTCCTGGGTGGGCTTGTTGTAGTAGGGGGTGACCGAGAGATGCGCGTCGGCACCAGCGGATCGGGCACCACGCGCCAGGGCAAGCGCCTCGCGGGTGGAGTTCGCGCCGGTGCCGGCAATCACCGGCACGCGGCCGCCGGTCAGGTCCACGGTGGCACGGATCACGGCGATGTGCTCTTCGTAGTCGAGGGTCGCCGACTCGCCCGTGGTGCCGACCGCGACAATCGCGTGAGTCCCGGCGGCAACGTGCCATTCGATCAGGCGTTTGAGACCGACATAATCCACTGCGCCGTCTTCGTGCAATGGGGTGACCAGGGCCACCATGCTGCCGGTAATGGTTTTCGCCGCCATGTCGCCTCGCGTGTCTCTATCGCCTACGGATCGGTGGATCGCGGCCGTCCTGCCCCGTTGACAACCTTGTGGAAGGTCCTCGAGAGGGCGGGGCCAAACTCGCATAGTACCGGCAGTTATCCGCCAGTGACAAGCCGGAGCAACCACGGTCCCATGCCCTGTCGTCCCAGCCCGCACGGGTCTTCGGACGACTGCTATATTGAGCATAGGAGCCAATCGCCGGATACCCGGTTTCATCACATCGTCACAGCCGAGGAGTTCCATCAAGCCCAATGAGTAGCCAGAGCACCGCCACGCCCTCCCCCGAACCCCGTCCGGGCCAGCCAGCCCCGGATTTCACTGGTCTGACCACCGACGGCGCGACGCTGGGATTGGCCGATTTGCGCGGCGCCCCGCTGGTGCTCTACTTCTACCCGCGTGACAACACCCCCGGCTGCACCACCGAGGCACGCGACTTCCAGGCGGCCCTGCCCGCCTTCGAGGCGGCCGGGGCCCAGGTCGTGGGCGTGTCGAACGATGATGCGACCAGCCATCGCAAGTTCTGCGACAAGCAGGGCATCGAGTTCCCGTTGATCGCCGACACGGACCGCTCGATCAGTCAGGCCTTCAACGTCCTGCGCATGAAGAACATGTTCGGCAAGCGCTTCGAGGGCATCGAGCGCAGCACGTTTCTCATCGACGCCGACGGCGTGATCCGGCAGGCCTGGCGCAAGGTCAAGGTGCCGGGTCACGTCGAGGCGGTACTCGAGGCGGTCAAGGCCCTTTAAGAAGGCCGACAGCCCGCCTTTAACCACCAGCAGGGAGCAAGACCCACGCGATGATCAATACCACCCGCAAGCACCGCTGCCTGTTCATCCTCGATACCAACGTGCTGATGCACGACCCCACCGCCCTCTACCGCTTCATGGAGCACGATATCTACCTGCCGATGATCGTGCTCGAGGAGCTCGATGCCGGCAAGAAGGGCCAGTCGGAGACCGCCCGCAACGTAAGGCAGGTGAGTCGTTTCCTCGACGAGATGCTCACCGACGTGGACATCACCACGATCAACCAGGGCCTCCCGATCCATACCACCCTGCATGGCCAGCCGGAGCATGCGGTGACGCCCACCGGGCGACTGTTCCTGCAGACGCGCGAGGAGAGCAACGACCTGCCGGTGAGTCTGCCGGGCAGCCGCGCCGACAATCAGATCCTCGGCATCACGCTGGCCTTGCAGGAGCGAATCACCGACCGCGAGGTGATCCTGGTCTCCAAGGACATCAACCTCCGTATCAAGGCGACCGCCGTTGGACTGAAGGCCGAGGACTACCACAACGATCAGGTTCTTGATGACGTCTCGTTACTGCACACCGGCCACGAAACCCTCGGGCCGGACTTCTGGGAAGCGCACGGCGAGGCACTCGAATCCTGGCAGGAGGAGGGGCGCGTCTTTTACCGCATCCATGGCGTCGACACCGCGGAGTGGTACCCGAACCTCTACCTGCGACTCGAGGCCCCGGCACCCTTTACCGCCGTGGTACGCAAGGTCGAGGCCGACGGCAGCGCCGTGCTCGAGAGCGTCACCAATTACCAGCAGGAACGACACTCGGTGTGGGGTATCACCGCCCGCAACCCGGAACAGAGCTTCGCCCTGAACGCACTGATGGACCCCGAGGTGGATTTCGTCAGCCTGCTCGGCCAGGCCGGCACCGGCAAGACCCTCCTGACCCTCGCCGCCGCCCTGACCCAGGTGCTGGAGCAGAAGCTGTTTACCGAGATCGTGATGACCCGCGTGACCATCCCGGTCGGCGAGGACATCGGCTTTCTGCCCGGCACCGAGGAGGAAAAGATGACGCCCTGGATGGGCGCGTTGATGGACAACCTCGAGGTGCTTGCCAAGACCGATGGCGGCGGTGGTTCGTGGGAGCGTGCCGCGACCAACGACCTGCTGCAATCGCGCATCAAGATCCGGTCACTCAACTTCATGCGGGGCCGGACCTTCCAGAACAAGTTCGTCATCATCGACGAGGCGCAGAACCTCACCGCCAAGCAGATGCGCACCCTGATCACCCGCGCCGGCCCGGGGACCAAGATGGTCTGCCTGGGCAACATCGCGCAGATCGACACCCCCTATCTCACCGAGACCAGTTCGGGGCTGACCTTCGTGGTCGACCGCTTCCGCGGCTGGCCCCACGGGGCGCATGTAACGCTGACCCGCGGCGAACGCTCGCGCCTGGCCGAATTTGCCGCCGACGTGCTCTAAAGGGCCGAAAAAACGACCACCAATCGACGGAAAATCGCCCGTCTCCTACATGGTTTCGGGTGCTAATCATCCCATCAAAGCCCGACATGACAGGGCTGGATAGCCAAATTAAGCCCCTTTATCAGGAGTAAATTAATCAAGTTTGTAAGCATGTACTAATGCGCAGATAATCAAGGTCGTCGAGGCCACCTGGCCTCAAGACCAAAAATTACACAGGGAGAGTCACCCATGCGCAATTTCCTCAAGGTATCGATCCTCGGTGCCGCCATCATGACGCTGTCCGGCTGCGGCTTCATGTCCGTCAAGGACAACCTCGATCCGAAGGCGATGGACGTCTACAGCAACATGTACGACAAGTTCGTCGAAAGCGGCGGCGACCTGGGCGCGGCCACGGTCTGGCATATGGAGGTCGCCGAAGGCCTGGGGCCGGACGACATCAAGATGAGCATCGAGTCGGCCGCCGTCGGCAGTGGCCTGATGAATGTCGGCGAGATGCCGCTGTCCAAGCAGCTCGAGCTGGAGACCGGCGAAGAGCAGAAGTACATGAACATCTATCAGTACTGCAGCCCGCAGATCGCCCGCAAGGCCGTCGACTTCAGCCCGTACTTCTCGGCCTACCTGCCGTGCCGCATCGCCGTGGTCGAGGACGACGAGGGTCGCTTCCATCTCTACAGCCTGAACATGGACATGTTCGTTCACGGCGGCAAGGAAATGCCGGAAGAGTTCAAGAAAGACGCCATGCACGTCCGCGACACCATGTGGAAGATGATGCAGTCGGCTGCCAGCGGCGGCTTCTAAGCCCCGTTGGGTCGACCGCCCCTTCGGGGGCGATGTCATCCAGCCCGGCCGGGTTCGCCCGCGCCGGGTTTTTTCGTGCCCGTCGAGCCGTCACAACAACCGAACCATCCGCGCCCGTTCACCACGATCACGCGACGCCATGCGCGCTTGGGAAACTCGGCGCGGATCCGATAACGCTTGGCGCGTCGTGAGCCGGGCAGAGGCAAGGCGACCGTCCGCGGTGGAAGGGAGATTCCCTTTCCCAGGACGGAACCGGATCGGCAGGAAGCCGCTCCGGCCAGCATTCGCCGGCCCGAAGGGAAAGTCCGCGGGCGGGCCGTGCGACGCCGCAGATGCCCGGCCCGAGGCTCGCCCTGCGGGGCTTGGCGAGCCGCCCGTGCGAGGACAATCACTCGGCGGCGAGCCACCACGCGCGCAAAGGGGATGGGATCATCAAGTCGATGAACGAGACGGCCACAAACCGCCATCGTCCCGCACAACGAAAAACGCCCGGAGGCGACCTCCGGGCGTTTTCTCGGTTCGGCTCAGTTCAGCGGAACCGGCCGAATCAGGCCTCTTCGCCGTTCGCCGTGTGCTGGATCACTTCCAGATCGTGCATCGGCGTGCTGTCACGGCAGTAATGACGCGAGAACTCCAGCAACTGCTCCATCGCCGGCAGGCGGAACTTGTGGCGCTGGCGCACGAAGGAGAAGTCACGGTACAGCCGCGGTTTGAGCGGCACGGCCGTCAACAGGCCCAGCTTGAGCTCCTTGCTGATGCCCGCCGACGACATGATCGACAGGCCCATGCCGGCCTCCACGGCTCCCTTGATCGCCTCGGGACTGCCCAATTCCATGCACACATCCCAGCCCTCGGACTGACCCTGGTCGTTCATGTAGGAAAGAACCACCTCGCGGGTGCCAGAGCCTTCTTCACGGCAGATGAAGGGGTACTTCGCCAGCTTCTCAACCGGCACGCCTTCATCACCATAGCCGGCGAGCTCGTGCTCGGGCGGCATGATCACCACCAGTTCGTCCCGGCGGCAGGTCTCGACCAGCAGGTTCTTGTTGGTGACGCTGCCCTCGACCAGGGCCAGGTCGACCACGTTGTGCTCGACCATCGAGACCACGGATTCGGTGTTACCCACCTTCAGGCGCACGGACAGATCGGGGTGCTCCTGGCGGAAGTTGCCCAACAGGGCGGGCAGCATGTTCTCGGCCACCGTCATGCTTGCGCCGATATTGAGCGCGCCGCCGATCTCACCGGTCATCTCCTTGACCCGTCGGTCCATCTCGTCATAGAGCTCGAAGATCCGCTCGGAGATCTCGTAGACCGTGTGCCCGACGTCGGTAAGCGTCACGCGGTTGTGCGTCCGATCGAACAGGCGGGTATCGAAATGCTCTTCGAGCTGCCGAACCTGGAACGTCACCGCCGGCTGCGTCATGTGCAGCGCCTCGGCTGCCTTGGTAAAGCTCAGCAGGCGGGCAACGGTGTTGAAAACCTTGAGGCGACGATCGGCCATTGGTTCAGTCTCTGTTCCGGTGAGCGGTAAAGGTGCGCGATAAACTGGGCAGAGAGTGTATCAAGGCACCTTGTGCTTTGCGACCAACAGCAAACCTCGTGCGATCACCGCGCGAACGCCTCGCCCAAGGCTTTTCAGGGCGGGTCAGGCGGTTTATGCTCCGACGAACGACGTTCCTTTTCCATCAGGAGCCAACTCGTTACTGGATCGTCCAACCACATCGGGACCCGACATCATGCAAGGAATCGCAGCACATCCCACTTCCCTCACCCCGCGCGCCACGAGGGCCGGTCACCGCGTAGCCGGACCACATGCAATCGCCGTGGCATTGGCCGCCGCCCTCGTGCTGGCGTTCACGATGAGCCCGGCCGAGGCGGCCACCATCTACAAGTCCGTCGATGACCGCGGCAACGTCCAGTTCTCGCAGACCCCGCCCAAGGACCGCCCCTCCGAGACCGTCGAGGCCGGCAGCTCGGACCCCGCACCCAGCGCATCGACGAACGAGGAGAACGACCAAGAGACACCGGCAGTCGACGGCGATCGCGCCAGCGATCCCGCCACCGAGGTCAAGGTGGTCGATCGGGAAAAGGCGCGCGAGGCCTGCCGCCAGGCACGGGAACAGCGCGAGGCGGTAGCCAACAGCGGCAACCAGCTGATGGTTCAGGACGAAGCCGGTAAGTATCAGCCGATGAGCGAAGCACAGCGCACCGAGCGACTCGAACGGCTCGATGCGATCATCGACGAGGCCTGCAGCGCCGCCGAGGAATAACCTCCCCCCGAACGTTGCAGGTAACGGCCGCCGCGGGCGGCCGTTCTCGTTTTCACTCGGGAAACTCGGCACCGGCATGGATTCCCTCGACGCCCCCTCGCCCGGCTCGGTACAATCTCGGCCTGCCACACCCCGGTGACACGCCGGCATCCCGCTTTCCAACACGAACGAGACCCTCATGCGCGCCAGCCAATTCGCCATCAACACCATGAAGGAAACCCCGGCCGAGGCGGAGATCGTCAGCCACCAGCTGATGCTGCGCGCCGGCATGCTCAAGAAGCTGGCCTCGGGGCTCTACACCTGGTCGCCGCTCGGGCTGAAGGTGCTGCGACGCGTCGAGGCGATCGTGCGCGAGGAAATGGACGCCGCCGGCGCACTCGAACTGCTGATGCCGGCCGTCCAGCCGGCCGAGCTGTGGGAGGAATCGGGTCGCTGGCAGCAGTACGGCCCCGAGCTGCTTCGACTGACCGACCGCCACGGCCGTGACTTCTGCTTCGGCCCCACCCACGAGGAAGTGATCACCGATTACGCCCGACGTGAGCTCAAGAGCTACCGCCAGCTGCCGGTCAACTTCTACCAGATCCAGACCAAGTTCCGCGACGAGATCCGGCCCCGCTTCGGCGTCATGCGCGCCCGCGAGTTCGTCATGAAGGACGCCTACTCCTTCCACGCCGATGCCGAGTCGCTGGAGCAGACCTACCAGCTGATGTACACCGCCTACAGCCGCATCCTCGAGCGCATGGGGCTCGCCTGGCGCGCAGTGGTCGCCGACACCGGTTCGATCGGCGGCAATGCCTCGCACGAGTTTCATGTGCTGGCCGACTCCGGCGAGGATGCCATCGCCTATGCCGTCGACGGCGACTACGCCGCGAACGTCGAGATGGCACCCACCTTCCCGGTCGACGGCCCGCGTGCCGCGCCCACGGAGGCGATGACCGAGGTCGCCACGCCGAACGCGCGGACCATCGAGGACGTGACGGCCGCCCTCGAGCTGCCGGCCTCACGCACCGTCAAGACGCTGCTCGTCGTTGGCAGCGAGGCGCCCGCTGTCGCGCTGGTGCTGCGCGGCGATCATTCGTTGAACGAGATCAAGGCGATCAAGCACGAGGCCGTTGCCGAACCGCTGACCTTCATCGACGAGGCCGAGGCACCCAAACTGACCGGCGCCTCGGTGGGGTCGATCGGCCCGGTGGGCCTGGACACCCCGGTGATCGTCGACTTTGCTGCCGCCGCACTGGTCGACTTCGCCTGCGGGGCCAACAAGAACGGCCACCACCTGACCGGTGTGAACTGGGGCCGCGACCTACCCGAGCCGGCAACCGCCGACCTGCGCGATGCGGTCGCCGGCGACCGGGCGCCGGGCGGTCAGGGCAAGCTCGACATCTGCCGCGGCATCGAGGTGGGTCACGTCTTCCAGTTGGGCGACAAGTACAGCCGGGCGATGAACTGCGAGGTGCTCGGCGAGGACGGCAAGCCGATCACGCCGCTGATGGGCTGCTACGGCATCGGCGTCTCGCGCATCGTCGCCGCGGCGATCGAGCAGAACTTCGATGACCGCGGCATCCGCTGGCCGCAGCCGATTGCGCCGTTCACCATCGCGATCGTGCCGATCGGCGCGAACAAGGACGAGACGGTCATGGAAAAGGCCGAGGCGATCTACGCCGACCTGCGGGCACGCGGCATCGAGGTCATCCTCGACGACCGCGGCATGCGTCCGGGCGCGGCCTTCGCCGACTGGGAATTGATCGGCATCCCGCTGCGCGTCGTGGTCAGCCCGCGCGGACTCGCCGCCGGCCAGATCGAGGTGCGCCGCCGCGATGCCGAGGCCAGCGAGGACATCGCCGCGGACGGGCTGTTCGACTGGCTGGATGCCCAGCTGGCCTGAGCGGGCCCACGCCGGCAGAAAACGAGACGGGGCGGGATGATATTCATCCCGCCCCGTTTCGTTACCCTCCAACGAGCCTCCGGGTTCAGTCGTCAGGCAGTTCCAGCACGACCGATTGACCGGCACGCCAGCCGTCACCCCGCTCCACTCGCACCGCCAGCTCGTACTGCACCGGCCCGTTGCCATCGCTAAACGCGCGAATGGCATCGACCATTCCCGTCCGACGGTCATCGCCCCGGGCTACCGTGACCTCGTCGCCCAACGCCAGCGAACCCAGCTGGTCGGCACTTATCCGCGACGTGGCCAGCAACTGATCGGCCCGCGCGATCTCGATCAGGGTCGGGGGCGTCAATTGCGGCGAGACCACCTCACCCACCGCGGCATCGACCGACAGGATCCGCGCGGCGAACGGCGCCTCCAGCCGGGCCTGGTCACGCTCCCAGGCCCGCAGGGCCGCCTGCGCCCTGACACGGTCGCGCTCGCCCTGGGCCTGCTCGCGTGCAATTACCGCCAGGGCACGCTCGGAATCCGAACCGACTGTGCGGTCATACAATGCCTGGACACGCTCGGCATCCAGCGCGGCCTCGTCGGCCGCCAGGCTCAATCCCTCGATCTGCGCGGCCGCCATACGGTGGCGTTGATCGAACGGCGTCGAATCCAGCGCCAACAGCAGCGCGCCTGCCTCGACCCGTTCCCCGGCCCGCACCGGCACCGACTCCACCACCCCGGCAACCGGCGTCGACAGGGCCACGCGGTCGGCAAATCCAAGCTGCCCCTCGATCTCGACGGCCCAGGCCGGTGCGGCAAGCCCGGCGCCCAGCAGGGCGACCGGCCCGATCAGGCGACGCGCCCAGCTCGATTGGATTCGTTTCATGAGGTTTCCTCCGTGGTGTTCTGGTCGCCGTCCTCGAGCGCCTTGCCGGCCTCGCCCAACAGCACCGCCTCCAGCGACTGGTCGGTCAACAGGGCCAGTTCGGCCCAGCGCATGGCCAAGGCGTAGGTGGTCTGCATGCGCTCGAGCTTTGCCATCGACATCTCCGCCATGGCATCGCCCAAGTCGGCCGCCTTTTCCATCTGGTAGAGGGTCTGGTTGCGCATGAAGTTGAGCTCGGCGTAGTTATCCAGTGCATCGATGCGCTGCTGCCCGATCGACTGATTCACCCGGATCATCTCCACCAGTTCGGTGGCGTAGCGGCGGATGTCGGCCTCGCGCTCGGCCATGCGGGCGACCACGTCCATGCGCTCGGCCTGTGCCGCGGCGATCTCGGCGTTGCGCGCGCCACCCCGGAAGAGCGGGAACTCCAGGTAGACGCCGGCACGGAACGGATCGCGGGTGGCCCCTTCGCGGGTGTAGTAATCGGCGTTGATCTCGCCGTGGACGCTGGGCAGGTTGCCCGAGCGCGCCGCGGCCAGGTCGGACTTGCTGCCGTCGTGCAGGCGGCGCAGGGCGTTGAGGGCGAGATCCTCGTCGAGTGCCGTCTCGATCAGGTCACCCACCGCCGGCACCTCTCGTTCGAACAGCGGCTCCAGGCCGGGGGCCTCGAGCTCGCGCGGCAACTGTCCGGGACGGCCGGCGATCTCGGCCAGGTGGCGGCGGGTCAGGCGTCGATCGGCATCCGCCCGGGCACGCTGCAGCATCACCGCCTGGTAATCGCGCTCGAACACGGCGATATCGTAGTCGGAGGTCTGACCCAGTTCACGCCGATCGCGGGCGCGGTCGTAACGAATGAACAGGATCGCCATGCGCTCGTTGAGCGCCTGGTAGCGCTGATCGGCGAGCAGGACATCGAAGTAGGCCCGCAACAGTGCCAGCCGCTGACGTTTATTCTCATCCATCAGCGACAGCCGTTCGCCGACCAGACGGGCCTCGGCGGCATCCTCGCGATCCTGCTGCCGACCGAAATCGAACAGTTTCTGCCGCAGGGATAGGCCGGCGCGGTGATCGTCGTGCTGATCGTTCTCGACCGCGAGATCGCCCGGTTCGACGTAACGCAACCGTCCATCAACGGTAACCTGCGGTCGATTCGACGAGCGGATCATCTGCTGTTCGGCCCGCCGGCGCTCGTAGCGCGCCCTTGCCGCCACCACGCCGTACTGGTTGTCCAGCGGCAGGGCCAGGATCTGCTCGAAGGTGAGGGCGTCCGGCAGCGGCTCGGAATGGATCCGCCCTTCGTCGCCAACCGACGGCGGTGGCGGCAGGCTATCCGCGGCCGCCGCCGTCGAGAGCGGCGCCCCGACGAACAGGCAGGCCACCAACGCCCACTCAGCCGGTCGGCCCGTGCCGAAAAGTCGCCGCTTCACCATGCTCGCTGCCTCCCTGCCGAATCGTTACGCCGCCCTGGACGACGCAAGCGGTCACTGCTGCTTCTTGTACTTGAAGAAGTTCATGCCCGGCTCCTTGTAGGCGCCGGAAGCGAAAAACGCCATCAACTGCCGGAATTCCTCGGGCGACTGGGTCGGTCCGGTATAGCGCAAGGCCGGCTCGCCTTCGGTGTCGAAGAAGATCATTACCGGCGTGGCGCGCACGCGGTATTTCTTGAAGGCGAAATCCTTTTCTTTCATCTGCTCGCCATCGGGAGCGGTCATCATCACGTCACCCTCGATGTCGATGCTGACCGTGACGAAGTGCTCCTTGATGTACCCCTGTACCGCCGGATCGGTGAACACCTGGGTCTTCATCCGATGGCAGAAGGGACACTCGTCCATTTGAAAGAAGGCGAACACCCCGGCCTTGCCCTCCTCTCGGGCGGCCTCGACGTCGGCTTGCAGGTCCTTGAACGGATCGTCCCAGAAGCCCTCGAGCTCCTGCGCCTGGCTGGCCGGCGCAAACGCCAGGGCGACGGCCAGAGTCAGCGTAGTGGCGAGGGCAACCAGTCGGCCGCTGATCGAACCCGCGAGCCTCGCCGGTTGATCGTCCCATTGCGCCGGTGTAAGGCTCGTTATGTGGCTTGCAGTCATCGCGTTATCCTCTCGATGTCACCCTGTCCTGCACGCACATGCAGCAAGACAGATAGTGGCCTAACAATCAAACCGAAACGCGGTTTTGTCAATACACCCGGCTCGATCCGCCGAGCACCCTCCGTCGCCCCTCCTGGCCGAGGTTATTGCTAAACTGACACGGCGACAACGCCCGCCACCTCGGTGCGACCACCCCGTTTGGAAACCGCGTGGATATCCTGATCCTCTACTACAGCCGTACCGGCAACACCGAATCGCTCGCCCGCCAGGCCGCGCGAGGTGTCGAACAGGTCGACGGCGCCCAGGCCCGTCTGCGACGCATCCCCTGCCCGGACGGCCAGCAGCCTGCCGATGGCGACCCCGAGGTCAGCATCGACGATCTGCGCGAGTGCCGCGGCCTGCTTTTGGGGAGCCCGACCTATTTCGGCGGCATGGCCTCGGCGGTCAAGCGTTTCCTCGAGGACACCAGCGGGTTATGGTTCCGCGGTGAGCTGACCGGGCGGCCAGCCGGCGTGTTCACCTCGACGGGCTCGATGCACGGCGGCCAGGAAACCACCCTGCTGTCGATGATCGTGCCGCTGATCCATCACGGCATGCTGATTACCGGCATCCCCTACCAGCAGCCGGAACTTGCACATACCCAGACCGGCGGCACCCCTTACGGTGCCA
Source organism: Guyparkeria halophila (assembly GCF_034479635.1). Classification (NCBI taxonomy): domain Bacteria; kingdom Pseudomonadati; phylum Pseudomonadota; class Gammaproteobacteria; order Chromatiales; family Thioalkalibacteraceae; genus Guyparkeria; species Guyparkeria halophila. The sequence goes on along the minus strand of NZ_CP140153.1, from coordinate 697,404 downwards.
GCCACACCGCCAACGACCATCCTCGACTCAGCCGCGACGAGCGCGAACTTACCCGCGCACTCGGCGCCCGAGTCGCCACGATTGCCGGGCAGCTAAACTGATGCTCGCCGGCCACACCAGCGAAGGCTTGCCCATCTGGCCTCTGCACGTAATGCTGCTCGGGCTGCTCGGCGTGGTCGCGGGATACATCGGCCTGTGGTTCGCCGGTCAGGCCGAGATCCGTCCGACGGGACTGACCACCATCCTGATGCTGCTGCCGGCGATCGTCGTGTTGCCCGGCCTGTGGCGCGGGCATTACAAGACCATGATCTGGGCGGCGCTGGTCGCCCTGTTCTACCTTCTGATCTCGGCCACCGATGCCTGGGCGGTTGCCGCCGATCGCGGCTGGCACGTGCTGATCGCCGCCGCTTCGACGCTCGCCTTTCTGGCCGCCTGGTGGCACAGCATCAAGCGCCGGCGGTTTCTCAAGGCCCGCAACAATGCGGCCCAGGGCATGGCCCGGGATATGGCCCGGGACCCCGACCCCGACCCCGACCCCGAACAAGCAAGCCCCAAACCAGAGGACTGACAATGATCGACAAGTGTCTGTTTCCCGCCGCCGGGTACGGCACCCGGTTCCTGCCCGCCACCAAGGTCATGCCCAAGGAGATGCTGCCGATCCTCGATCGCCCGCTGATCCAGTACGGTGTTGAGGAGGCCTTCGAGGCCGGCATGACCCAGATGGCCATGGTCACCGGTCGCGGCAAGCGGGCGCTGGAGGATCACTTCGACGTCAACTACGAACTCGAGCATCAGATCCGCGGCACCAAGAAGGAATCCCTGCTTGCCTCGATCGATCGTCTGATCGAGCACTGCACCTTCTCCTACACCCGGCAACTGGAAATGCTCGGTCTGGGGCACGCCATCCTGACCGGCGAGCGCCTGATCGGCCACGAGCCATTCGGCGTGGTCCTGGCCGACGACCTGTGTGTCGGCTCGCCGGTCGGGATCATGGCGCAGATGGCCACTATCTACGAGCGTCACCAGTGCTCGGTGATCGCCGTCGAGGAGGTGCCCGAACACGACATCCACAAGTACGGCATCATCGGCGGCACCCCCATCGATGACGACGTCATCCGCGTCACCGACATGGTGGAAAAGCCCAGTGCCGAAGACGCGCCGGGCAACCTGGCCATCATCGGTCGCTACATCCTGACCCCGGATATCTTCGACATCCTCCGACACACCCCGCCGGGCACCGGCGGCGAGATACAGATCACCGACGCCTTGCGCGAGCAGGCCGAACAAGGCAAGGTGATCGCGTACCGGTTCAAGGGACGGCGTTTCGACTGCGGCAGCCCGTCGGGCTTCGTCGCCGCCACCAACCACTTCTATCACCTCAGCACGCGCTAGGGCCTTTCCCCGCGCGTACGGGGAACCTCTCGTCGATCCTGACGTCGCAGAAGGAATCGAAGGTATCCCCGACATTCACAGCCGTCCACGCGAGGCAAATCAATGCAAGTTCAAAACGACCACGTCGTTTCCATCGACTACACCCTGAAAAACGATGCCGGAGAAGTCATGGACAGCTCCGAGCAGACCGGCCCGCTGGCCTACCTGCACGGCCACCAGAACATCATCCCGGGCCTGGAGAAGGCGCTGGACGAGAAGTCGGTCGGTGACACCCTGTCCGTCTCGATCGAGCCGGCCGATGCCTATGGCGAGCGCAACGAGGAAATGATCCAGACCGTGCCGCGCTCCATGTTCCAGGGCGTCGATGAGATCGAGCCGGGCATGCGCTTCCAGGCGCAGACCGAAGGCGGTGTGACGGTCGTGACCATCAAGGACGTCAACGGCGACGAGATCACCCTCGACGGCAACCACGAGCTCGCCGGCGAGACCCTGCACTTCGACGTCGAGGTCAAGGACGTGCGTCCGGCCTCCGAAGAGGAGATCGAGCATGGTCACGTCCACGGCCCGGACGGCCACGAGCACTGATCGAACGCCGATCGGCGCGAGCCGGGTTCCGCCCGGCCAAGAAAAAGGCAGCGTGTCTCAACACGCTGCCTTTTTTATTTGCCCCGGTTTGTGGACCTAGCGAGGGAACAGCTCCGTCAATTCCCGGCCTCTGCGGCATCGGCCCGAACGTCCTCGGCCGGGAAGATCGAGACATAGGCCGCATAAAGCCCCGCCCAGGCCCAAGGCACCAGCAGGATCGCGCTCAGGCCGGCCGTCAACGGGATGGTGAGGAAAAGCCCCAGCCAGATCAGGCCGAAAATCAGCATTGGCAACCAGTTGATCCAGACGGCGCGAAAGCTGGTCACCAGCGACGCGGTCAGACTCGCCTGGGCGAGCACCACCCGTGGAATAGCGAACAGCATGGCCGAAAGATAAAGCACGTAGATCACGGCCACCGCCAACCAGATGCCCATCGCCGACCCCGAGGTCAGGATGGGCAGCAATTGCGACAACCGTTCGCTGTCGGTGGTCTCGGGGTTGTTGAGGGCCGCCATGCCGCCCTCCGGCATCGCCGCGGTGAGAAAGGCCGCCAGCAGGAGCAGGATGGCGAGGTTCACCAGGATGGTCACGCCACCCAAACCCAGCAAGGGGCGCCACGGCGCCTGCCCGGAGAACTGCGAGAACAGCAGATCGAAACCGATCGACTGCTCGCGCGCCAGCGGCTCTTCCTCGGCCCGCTCGAGGATCTCGGCGATCCGGGCGAAGATCACGATCACGCCACCGCCAAGGATCGGGGCGAGCAGGTAGCCCGCCCCCATGCCGATCAACGGCACGAAACTCGTCAGGAACACCAACAGGTACATCAGCAGTACGCTGCCGATCACGAGACCCGGGCGGGTCTTCAAAAGCTGCCAGCCACCCGCAATCCAGCGGGCACCGGAACTGGCCGGTCGTTTGCGCATTGAGTAGACTCTCGTTCGTTTTGATTCGTGGCCCGACGGCCGGGCCCAATGGTAACCACAAACGCACGGACACCGCATGCTGAAAGCCATTCTTTTCGACGTCGACGGCACCATGGCCGACACCGAGCGCGACGGCCACCGTGTCGCCTTCAACCTCGCCTTCCGTGAAGCCGGGCTCGACTGGCGCTGGGACGTGCCCACCTACGGCGAGCTGCTGGCCGTGACCGGCGGCAAGGAGCGCATCCGGCACTTCATCGACACCCATGCCCCCGCGCTGCCCGCCATCGACGACCTCGCCAGCTGGATCGCCGGGCTACACAAGGCCAAGACGGCGCATTACCTCGAGCTCCTGCGCCGCGGCGAGATCCCGCTGCGCCCGGGGGTAAAGCGGCTGATCGACGAGGCCCGCGCCTCGGGCATGCGCCTGGCGATCACCACGACAACCACTCCCGAGAACGTGACCGGCCTGCTGCGCGCCACGCTGGGCGATGACAGCCCCGACTGGTTCGAGCTGATCGCCGCCGGCGACATCGTGCCGGCAAAGAAGCCCGCGCCGGACATCTATACCTGGACCCTCGAGAAAATGGGGCTCGCCGCCAACGAGGCCATGGCCCTGGAAGACTCGGCCAACGGCGTGCGGTCGGCCTGCGCCGCCAACGTACCGGTGGTGGTCACGATCAACGACTACACCGCCGGCGACGATTTCGAGGGGGCGATTGCCGTGCATACCCAGCTGGGAGAGCCGGGCAACCCCGCCGAAACGGTTGCCGGCCCCGCCCCCGACAACGGCTTGGTCGATCTGCATTATCTCGCTGGGCTGCTGGAACGCTAGGACAGGTCGGCACGCCGCATTCCATACCGCCTTGGCGACATCAAGTCGTCATGGCCGAATGTTCGAATCATCCTGTCAGGGCGAAATGAAATCGCTTAGGGAAGGTCTGCACGAATAGCCAATGCCTCTGGCTTACCGGCTTGTTCGCCATCAAGGCGCCGATTCGAAGTCGGGCTCAGTGCCCGGCGAGAATCGGCAACACCGAGGGCGGGCAAGCCGGTAAGCCCCTTCGGGCGGGCCGCCAGGCGCCCATCTGCGGTGTTGCAGCGCTTGCCAATGGCGACGGCCATTGGGCGACGCACTGCGCCTTGCATCTGGACGCCTGGCGACCCGCAGAGGTGTTGGCTATTCGTGCAGCCCTTCCCTAAACTGACCCCACGCCCTACACCGCAAGTGAAACCGCCCATGAGCGCATCGTCCCCAAACCTGCCGGATCCGTTCGACTACCAGGCCTTCATCGACGGCTTCGAGGAAGTGACCTACTGGCACTTCGACTGGTACTCACGAATCATGGCGGTACTGCTGTACGGCACGCCCCGACCGACAGTGAGTGAGCACGAATGTCGGTTCGGCCGATTCCTGGAAAGCCACGGCGCGCCGCCGGGGCGTCAGGGTGAGTTCGAAAACGTCCACCAGTTGCACGTGAAGATGCACCGGTCGGCCGACACCCTGATCACCAGCGCCGAAGGCGGCACACAGGCCGAGCGAGAATCCTTTGACGAGTTCGTCGAACTGCAGAGCCTGTTCCTGGCCACCTGCTTCAACCTGATGCGGGATGCCTACAGCGACAGCTGCGAGCTGGCCCAACGGCAGGGCACGACGCCCGCCATCTAAGGCTTCAGGATCGACTACAGCCAGAGCTCGAGCGGTGCATAGTTGATCAAGGCCCCCAAAATGTCGCTGCGGGTAACCACCCCCACCACCCGGGGCGGATCCTCGGCCTGGTCGACGATCGGCATGCCACGAATATCCTGCTCGAGCAGCACCCGAGCGAGTTCACGAATATTGGTCGCGGGCCCGGCCGTCAGCACCTCGAAGCGAGCGATCGCTCCGACGGGCATCTTGGCCAGATCCGAATAGCGAATGCGCTGACGCGTGATGTCCCCGCGGGTGATGATCGCCTCGATGCGACCGTCCTCCCCCAGCACCGGCAATAGGCCAATGCGCCGCTCTGCCATCAGGTCGCGCGCCCGGCCCACGGTCTCATTGATGCGGATGGTCAGTGCCGGCCGCGACATGATCTGCTCGGCCACCGACACCGGTGCCGGCTCCCGATTGACCTGCCCGGCGGCCTCTCGATAGGCACGCAGCGAATCATCACGGGGGGCACGGGCATCACGATCCAGCGCGAACGGCGTACCGGCCTGGTCCTCGCGGACCGCCGGCGGCGGCTCGACCATCATTGGCGGGCGCAGCAGACCGGGTGACGCCGCCTCGTCGATGGTCACCCCGTCGCTGACCCCGCGACCAAAGACCGTAAAGCTCATGCTGAATTCCTCGTGTTCCCTGTCGGGTTATCGGCTTTGGGCCTGATCACTTGAGCGCAAGTGTCTGAATTGCGGCTGCTTGGCTGCTGTCAGAGAAGCTTTGAATCACTTACCGACGCCTTCGGCCACCGCCCGCTCGCGCGCCTCGAGCCAGCGCCGATACGGACCGAGCAGCGCCCGTTGCTCAGGCGACCAGTGGTCGTCGTCGGCCAGGCGTTCGACCTCCGCGAACAGCGAGGGAAAATCGCGCGCCACCCCGATGTCCGTCCCGTCGCCATGCCCGGCACGCTGCCCGGGCCGTAGTTGATCGACCAGACGGGCCCGCCATCGTTCCCCGGAGGCCGCATCCAGTGCCTCGGGCAGATTGCGGGCGACAAAGCCCTCCACCAGGTCCGGCAGGCGCGGATCCTCGAACGACCAGGCAAGCAGGTCCCGCGCATGGGCGATCGCGTCCCGTCGTGACCGGAGGCTTCGTGCCCGCCCCCACCAATCCTCGAGGTGGCGCCGGTCGGCATTGGGCACGAAGCCCGCGTAGAGCGACTGCTCGGCCGGCCGGGGCGGGAACTCGCCCTCGGTCTGCGCCAACGCCCCCATCAGACGGTCGCGCAAGGCATCGAAGTGACGCCGGAAGGACTCGGCATGCTCGTCGATCCGGGTGCGATCGATCACCATGCGCTGGGCCACCCCGTCGCGCTCGAGCGTCTCGGCGGGCAGGACGACCGGTACGCGGTTGAGGTGGATCGACTTGATCGGCAGGCGCAGGTCGTCCCAGTCTCGTTCGGCGTCGATCGGCGGATTTTTCAGGAAGCGACGCTCGGCCCACTGCTCGGCATCCAGATCCAGCCAGGGCAGCGGGTCGAAGCGCAGGTCCCAGCATTCGCGCCGATTGCGATTGCGGTCGACCTGACCGAAGGAGGCGAACATCGATGCCGAGGCCACCCGCGCCGGCAGGCGTGGCGAGACGTGCAGGAAAGGCCCGTGACCGGGCTGATCAATCACACGCGCCACCTCCCGCTTGTCCCTTGCCGCCAGCAGGCGCTCCCAGAGCACCGGATCGGCATCGCGCAGGGCGCGCGCCAGCTCGATGGTGGCCTCGACGTCACTGAGGGCATCGTGCGCATTCTCGTGCGTCAGCCCGTTGGCCGCCGACAGCTCGGACAACCGCAGCGTCGGTCGCCCTTCGCCGTTCACCGGCCAATTGAGCGCATCGGGTGCCAGCAGGCGATAGGCGCGCGCGGCATCCAGCACGTCGAACCGACTGTTGCCGTCGGCCCACTCGTGACGATAGGGATCGAGCAGGTTGCGCCAGAAGAGAAAGCGCAACATCGGGGCATCGAAGCGCAGGTTGTTGAATCCGACCACGCAGGTGTTCGGTTGGCTCACCAGTCGGTGGATGCGATTGGCCAGATTCGCCTCGCTATCGGCCCCGGCCAGTACCGGGTCATCGGGCAGCAGGCCGGTGGTCATGACCGCCGCGGGATGCGCCAGGCAATCCTCGGGGGGACGCGCGTACCAGACCACCGGCTCGCCGATCGGCTCGAGCGCCATGTCGGTACGGATCGCCGCGAACTGCAGCGGGCGGTCGAAGACCGGGTCGGCCCCCGTGGTCTCCAGGTCGAAAAACAGGAAGCTCGGTGGCGTGGTGGCAACAGACAAGGCCCGACTCCGTGGCATCAGTGAATAAGGGGATCAGCCCCGGTGTTCCGGGGTCATTCCGGGGTCACTCCGGGGAATTCCGGATCGCTCCGGTTCATTCCTGCGGCGTGACCACCGACAGCAGTTCGCCCAGGCGACGGGGCTCACCGGTCAGCCGCCAACGATAGGTCACCATGCCCGCCAGCACCGCCTGCGCATAGGCGCGCGTCTCGTCGAACAGGATCGTGTCAACCCAGACATCCCCCGGCAACGGCACCGCCGGCAACCACCCCTTGATGCGCCCCGGACCCGCATTGTAGGCCGCGGTGGCCAACGGGTACTGTCCCTTGAACCGTTCGGCCATGTGCCCGATGTAGGCCGTACCCAGCGCGACATTGGTGCCGGGGTCGGCCAGCTGTCCCGGCGATAACCCCAGCCCGGCCTGCCGATTGATCCAGCGTGCGGTCGCCGGCATCAACTGCATCAGCCCCTGCGCCCCGGCACCCGAGCCGATGTCGCGCATGAACAGGCTTTCGCGGCGCATGATCGAGTAGACCCATTCGGCCGGCACGCCTTGTCGTTCGGCCTGTGCCTGCACCAGTGCCCGGTGCGGCAGCGAAAAACGGGTCGCATACCACTCGGGATCGTGCAGCTTGTCCATGCGCGCGATCACCACCGAGGCCCGGTCGTGCCATTCGGCCCGGTCGGTGAGGTAGGCAAGTGCCGGCAGGAGATCCTCGCCCAATCCGTCGATCTCGTGATTGAACAGGCGACGGGCATCGTCGGGGCGATCGAGCCGATGCAGGGCAAAGGCGAGCGACAGCCAAGGATTGGCGGCCAGCGTGGCGACGGCCTCGTCCGCGGGCCTCGGCGGCGCGCCTTGATCCGCGGGCAGGGGATAGACGATACCGAGCCGGTCAGCGGCCAGGAAACCATGGTAGTCAGGTGTCTTGGCCAACTCGCGCCAGACCGTACGTGCCGCTGTCGCCTGCCCCAGGTGATCGTCGGCAACGGCCCGCCAGTAGCGCCATTCGCGCCGCTCGCTCAATTCGTCGGGCATGGCATCGATCGACGCCTTGACCCGTGACCAGTCCAGGTACCGCAAGGCCGAACGCACGGTCCAGGTCCAGACCTCCTCGTCACGGGCAGCCAACGGCACCTCGGTGAGCCATTCGTGCGCCTGCGGCTCGTAGCGATAGGCGGCCTTCAGCGCTGCCAGTCGGGACACGCGGCCGGCCTGCTCGGCGTCGATCAGTTCCTGGGAAGCGGCACGCGCCACCCACTCGCGAGCAAGCGCCGGCTCGCGCTTGGCGAGCCAGAGCAGTCCCTGCGTGACCTCCTCGGCATCCCCCTCGGCCTCGATCAGCGCCGGCACGGCGGTCGCGGGACGATCACGCAGGGCCAGCCAACGGTCCCGGTAGGCTGCCAGGCCCGTGGGGCCTTGGCGGACGAGGTAACGCGCCAGACCATCCTGGCCCGTTTCGACGGCGGCGCGCACGCGCGCCCGATAGGCAGACTCGTCGAGGTAGCCATTGGCATCGAGCCAGTCGAATGCCGGGTCACAGGCCTCCGGCTGACTGCGACCGCGCTTCCACACCGCCAGGGCAGCGTCGGCCTGCCCATCACTCAAGACGCCCTCGAGCACCAACTCGGCCTGCCAGTAGGCGCATTGGCGCCGGGTGCCCGGGTTGATTTCGGGGGCGCGGTCGAAGACCAACCGGTACTCGCCCCAGGCCTCGGTTTCGGCCAGTTGATCCAGGTATCGGCGCTTGAGCCTTGGCATCAACGGGCTTTCCGGATGCGCTCGCAGCCGGGCGGCCACGGCCGACGGTTCACGCTCGCCCCGTGCCAGCAACCACCGCACTTCCAGATAGCGGGCAACCTGGTCACCATGCCGATCGGCTTGCAACTGTGCCAGGGCGCCATCCAGGACGTTACGATCACCGCGCTCGATCGCCTCGAGGGCCGTTCCCAGCTTGCCATCCAGCGCCTCGCCCATGACGCCGCTGGGTTCGTTGGCGGGGCTCAGCGCGGGGACAAAGGGCAGCGCGAGCGCCAGCAACAGGGCAGCCCCCTTCTTGAAGCGACGGGCGACAACACGACCAGGAGTGGGAGCGGGAACACGGAATCGGAACATATCGATACTCTACGACATCGGGACGGTGGAGGGGCCGCCGGGGAAACGAGAAGAACATGGCCCGGCTCAGTTCCGGATCGAACGGCATCCCGTAGGATGCGCCGATCGGCCTTGAGTTCGCTGCCATCGGCCATTACATCGCAAGGCATCACGCAATGCAGGCACGCCCATGACCACCAGCAGCACGACCTACCATGGCCGCTTCGCGCCAACGCCCTCGGGGCCGCTGCATGCCGGCTCGCTGGTCGCGGCGCTGGGAAGCTTCCTGGATGCCCGGGCCCACAACGGGCGCTGGGCCCTGCGAATCGATGATACCGACCAGGCACGCAGCCGTCGGGAGGCGATCGAGACGATCCTCGATCAGTTACAGGCCCATGGGCTGGTCTTCGACGGCGACGTGGTCTTTCAGAGCGAGCGTACCGCGCAGTACGAAACCGCCCTGGCGCAACTGGAGTCGGCCGGACGGGTCTATCGCTGCAACTGCACACGGGCCCGGTTGCGCGACTGGGCCGAACGACACGGGCAGGCCATGGGGGCGATCGGTCCGATCTACCCCGGCTTTTGCCGCGAACGGCCGGCCGAGGCGCAGGAACGTCATGCGTGGCGATTCCGAGTGGGCGAGCATCGGCGCGTGGTCACCGACCGACGCCTGGGCGAATTGGCACAGTGCCTGGCCACCGAGGTGGGTGATCCGGTCCTGCGACGGGCCGACGGGCCGATCGCCTATCACCTGGCCAACGTGGTCGATGACGACGAGATGGGCATCACGCAGGTCGTCCGGGGCGAGGACCTGGCCGACCTCACGCCGCTGCACGCGGAACTCGCCGAGGCGCTCGGGCTGCAGGTGCCAGGCTACTTGCACCTGCCACTGGTCAATGGCCCCGACGGGCGCAAACTGAGCAAGACCAATCATGCCGCCCCGCTGGACAACCGGCGGGCCGTGGAGAACCTTCGAGAGGCGGCCGGCGTGCTGGGACTGGACACCGCGATGACCGACCGGGAGACGGCAGCCGGCCTGCTGGAACGCTGGACCACCGAATGGCGCGACCGCGCCCCCGCAGCTCGCCAACCAGCAAGCCCCCACCGACCCGCAGGATGACCGGGTCGCTCTGACCCGGCCTGGCAACCGGCGGGTGGCGCGGCGTTATTGAAGCCCCATGCTTTCGTAGATCTTGCTGGCGCCACCCTCGAGGAACCAGTACTGCGTGACGCCCTGCGCCTCGAGGTAGTACTGCAGCCAGCGCACCTGCTTGCCGGTGGCATCGACGAAAAACATCGGCCGCTGTTCCGCCATGGCCGCCTGCACCAGCCCACCGAGCTCGCGGTTGTCGTTGGTCAGGGGAACGTGACGATCCTGCATCTGGAACAACGACACGCCCTGGCGCTGATTCTTACTGCGGATGTCGACGATCACGGGATTGGTACTCGACTGGATGCGCGCGTAGAAGGCGTCCTCGTCAAGCACGTGGTCCTGGAAGGCCTCGTTGGCGATCAGCCGGTCGGCGCTTTGCAGCGGCTCGCCCAGCAACACCGTGTGCTCGGGATGGGCCTGGGCCCAGGCGAATACACCCGCATCGTAGACACGCGCATCCTCCACTCCGGCCTCCTTGGCCTTCAGCGCCGCCTTGTAGGAGACCGCGCAGGTCACGCCATTGCAGTAGAACACCAGGGGCTGGCCCGACTCCTTGGCCAAGCCCAGCACGGACTCACCGAAGTCCCGCGAGGCAAGCGGGATCGAGACGGCATCCCGGATATGCAGGGTTTCGTATTCGTAGGGCGAGCGCGCATCGACCACGGTCATGGCATCCAGCGAGGAAGCCAGCTCCTCGGTTTCCACCGGCGGCACGCCCACCGAGGCGTACTTGTCGCGTAACGGAAAATCGTCCGCGGCGACCAGGCCGGTGAAGAGCAGGCTCAGTCCCAGTGCCAACGCACCCGACAATCGCCGCCCCCCTCTCAACCGACTGACAACTCCCTTTGAACTCCCGGCATACGGCATGTGCGTCCCTCCCTGTGGAAACGCGAAGGCGTTTCCCTATGTGACAATCCGAATGAAGGCAACATACCCCCTTGCGCTCGTTGGACGCAATACGGACGAGACGCCCGCCTTGAGCTGCGACTTGCCCGTCGCGCGCCGGGCTGATTAAATCCGGGCTCATGTCGCGACCGACGGTCGCTTTGACGAGCCATCGCCTCCACCCCCTCGAGTCTTCTGGAATGCCCATGCGCCGCCTTGTTACCGCCCCCCGCTCGCTCGCCCTCGGCGCGACCCTCCTGGCCGGCCTGCTGGCAGGCTGTGAACCGACCCCGCCCGACCACCCGTTCCTGCCCTGGGATGTGGAGGTCAACGAGCGTGGGCAGGTATCGGTGTTCGGCGTGACGCTGGAGGAATCGACTCTGCTGGACTTCAAGCGGCTCTACGATCAGAAGGCCGACCTGTCGATCTTCGCCCAGCCCGACGAGCCATTGTCGATGGAGGCGTTCTTCGGCCGGATGAACGTCGGTCCCCTGACCGCCACCGTGGTCCTGGTGGCCGACGTGGACCAGGAGACCCTGGAGCGCTGGGCGGACGAATCGCGCATTGCGGACCCGACGCCGAGCGGGGCACGCAAGCTTTCGATGTCGGACGAGGCACTGCTCGAGGCACAGGAAAAGCCGATCCGCTCGATCAGCTATGCGCCCACCGCGGATTTTGAAGAGGAACTCATTACGCGACGTTTCGGTGAACCGGCGGACAAGCGAGCGGTCCCCCGCGGCGAAGGAGACGACGAACCGCCGGCAATGCTGTGGCTCTACCCGGAGAAGGGACTGGCCATCACCGTCGAAGCGGACGACAAGGAGTTGTTCCAGTACATCAACCCGGCCCACTTCGACCAGCTGGTCGAACGCACGCTGGGCGGAGCGCCCGAAGGCGACCCGGAAGACCACTGAATCGGGACGTCGCCGCGCGGAGGATCCACGAGTGAACGTCTACCGGAGTTACTCGGTGCGGTAGTCACCGTGCTCACGGGTGGCGAGAAAGCGCACCTCGGGCCAGCGCTCCTGCGCCATCTGCAAGTTGACGCGTGTCGGCGCGATATAGACCAGTTCACCGGCGTGATCGATGGCCAGGTTCGCCTGGTTCTTGTTCTTGAACTCCTCGAAGCGCTTGGGATCGTCGCATTCCACCCAGCGGGCGGTATTGACGTTGACCGCCTCGAAGCGGCAGTCGACCTTGTACTCGTCCTTCAGGCGCTGGGCGACCACGTCGAACTGCAGTACGCCCACCGCCCCCAGGATCAGGTCGTTGTTGGTCATCGGCCGGTAGAGCTGGGTCGCCCCTTCCTCGCACAACTGCGACAGGCCCTTGAGCAGTTGCTTGGACTTAAGCGGGTCCTTGAGCTGCGCCCGGCGGAACAGTTCCGGGGCGAAGTTGGGGATGCCGGTGAAGGCCAGCTTCTCGCCCTCGGTGAAGGTATCGCCGATGCGGACCGTGCCGTGGTTGTGGATGCCGATGATGTCGCCGGCCTGGGCCGTTTCCAGCCGCACGCGGTCGGAGGACATGAAGGTCAGCGCATCCGGGATCTTGACGTCGCGCCCCAGGCGCACGTGGTGAGATTTCATGCCGCGGCGGAACTCGCCCGAGCAGATGCGCAGAAAGGCGATCCGGTCACGGTGCTGCGGGTCCATGTTCGCCTGGATCTTGAAGACGAAACCGGTGAACTTGTTCTCCGAGGGCTCGACCGTTCGGCCGGTCGCCTCGCGCGGCTGCGGTGGTGGGGCGTACTCGACGAAGTCATCGAGTAGCGACTGCACGCCGAAGTTGTTCATCGCCGAGCCGAAGTACACCGGCGTCTGCTCGCCCTTCAGATAGGCGCCGAGGTCGAACACGTCGGCCGCGCCTTCCACCAGCTCCATCTCCTCGCGCAACTCGTCGGCCTGGGTACCGAGACGCTCGTCGAGGAGAGGGTTGTCGAGCCCCTTGATCGCCTCGACGGCCTGATCGCGGGTGCCATCGGCCGAGCCGAAGAGATAGGTAGTGTTCTGGGCAATGTGATAGATGCCGCGAAAACGCTTGCCGCTGCCGATCGGCCAGGTCACCGGCGCGCAACGGATATTCAGGACGGTCTCGACCTCGTCGAGCAGCTCGAGCGGATCACGGCCCTCGCGGTCGAGCTTGTTGACGAAGGTCATGATCGGCGTGGTCCGCAGGCGACAGACCTCCATCAGCTTGATGGTGCGCGCCTCGACGCCCTTGGCCGCGTCGATCACCATCAATGCCGAGTCCACCGCGGTCAACACGCGATAGGTGTCCTCGGAGAAGTCCTCGTGACCGGGGGTATCGAGCAGGTTGACGATGCGTTCGCGGTAGGGGAACTGCATTACCGAGGAGGTCACCGAGATGCCCCGTTCCTTCTCCATCGCCATCCAGTCGGAGGTGGCGTGCCGGCCGGACTTCTTGCCCTTGACCGTGCCGGCCAGCTGGATCGCACCGCCGAACAGCAGCAGCTTTTCGGTCATGGTGGTCTTGCCCGCGTCCGGGTGCGAGATGATCGCGAAGGTGCGGCGACTGGAGTAATCGTTTTCGGGGGTAGTGCTCATGGACTCTCGGGTCTGCAATGACAGGGCCCGCCGTCACGACGGGCCGATGGAACAATGACTGGGAACTACAGCAGGCAGCGCATCACGCGCGCATCCTCCCGGCCACCGGGGGCCGGATAATACGCCTTGCGGTGCCCGATCTCCGTAAAGCCCGCTGACTCGTAGAGGGCGATGGCCGCGTCGTTGCCGGCACGCACCTCGAGGATCACGCACCGGGCCCCGCCGGCGCGCGCCGACTCGAACAGTCGCTCGAGCAGGAATCGCCCCACCCCGCGCCGCTGGACGGCGGGATCGACGCACAGGTTGAGCAGGTGCCGCTCGTCGAGCACGCTCATGACCACCGAGTAGCCGATCAACTGCCCGCGCGAAAAGGCCCCGTCGAGCCGATAACCGGCCCGCAGGCAATCCTCGAAGATCGCCTCGCTCCAGGGGTAGGAATGGGCCGCCTCCTCGATCGCGACGATCTCCGGCAGGTCCTCGCCGGCCAGTGCGGCCCAGTCCCATGTCGGCATGACGGCGGACTCGGCCCTCACCCGCGCGCCCGTCGGCCACGGGCCGTCAGGGCCCGCCACAGCCGACGCTTGGCCGCCCCGTCGCCGGCCAGAGACGCCAGCTCCCAGGTTTCGCCTCGCACGGTCACGATATCGCCACCCTCGCCCGTTTCGCAGGCCAGGCCGGCGACCTGGGCAATCGCCTCGGCCAGCGCCCGGTGAGGGGAGTCGGCAGCGAGACACACGCGATCCGGCAACACCTCGTCGGCCCGCTCGACCGGGGCCGCGGCGGCCTCGACCACGGGCGCTTCCCGGCGTGGCTCGTCGCCCGCCCCGTCAGGCACCGGGCTCGCGCGATCGGCCGAGGTATCCACCGGGATGTCGATCGGGGCCGGCGGTGGCCCATTCTGTGGCCCGTTCGGTGGCTGGTTCTGCCGCTCGCCCTGTGGCTCGACGGGCCCATCGGCGGTCGGCACATCACTTTCACCGGCCAGCCGTCGTTGAGCCGGGCGCACGCGCCCACTGGGGCGGAAGCCCTCGATGCCGAGCCACCCCAGAGCAGCCTCGCGATCGACCCGCAAGGCCATGCTCAGACCGGGCTCCGAGTCACACGTCACCCATTTGCGGATGGGCGCGCTTGGGCGGATGCTCGAGGCGCTCGATGGCGTTGAGGTAGGCCTTCGCCGAGGCGATCACGATGTCGGTGTCCGCGCCCTGCCCCGTCACGATGCGACCGGCGCGCTCCAGGCGCACGTTGACCTCGCCCTGGGCGTCGGTGCCACTGGTGATGTTGTTGACCGAATAGAGCTGCAGGTTCGCGCCCGAGGCGACGATCTTCTCGATCGCGGCCAGCGCGGCGTCGACTGGGCCGGCCCCGGTGGCCGTGGCGGTCATCTCCTCGCCGCGGATCGAGGCGGTGATGGTCGCCTCCGGTGTCTCGCCGGTCTCGGAGCAGACATGCAGGGCGACCAGGCGGAAGAGCTCCTCCTGCTCGTCATAGACCTCGGAGACCAGCGCCTGGATGTCCTCGTCGAAGATCTCGCGTTTCTTGTCGGCGAGTTCCTTGAATCGACGGAAGGCGTCGTTGAGCGCCTCTTCGCTCTCGAGCTCGACACCCAGATCCTTCAGGCGACTCTTGAAGGCGTTGCGCCCGGAGAGCTTGCCCAGCGACAACCGGTTGGTCGACCAGCCGACGTCCTCGGCGCGCATGATCTCGTAGGTCTCGCGGTGCTTGAGCACGCCATCCTGGTGGATGCCAGACTCGTGCGCGAAGGCGTTGGCCCCCACGATCGCCTTGTTCGGCTGCACCGGGTAGCCGGTGATGGTCGAGACCAGCTTGGAGGTCGGCACGATCTGGGTGGCATCGATACGGGTCGAAACGCCGTAGATGTCCGGCCGGGTGCGGGTGGCCATGACGACTTCCTCGAGCGCGGCGTTGCCGGCCCGCTCGCCGAGACCATTGATGGTGCACTCGACCTGACGGAATCCCGAGCGCACCGCGGCCAGCGAATTGGCCACGGCCAGACCGAGGTCGTTGTGGCAGTGCGTCGACCAGACCACCTTGTCCGAGCCCTTGACCCGCTCGATCAAGGTCGCCATCTGCTCGCCCCATTGCCCCGGCGTGGCATAGCCGACGGTATCCGGCACATTGAGCGTGGTCGCGCCGGCCTCGATGACCGCCTCGAACACCCGCACCAGGAAGTCCATGTCCGAGCGCACCGCGTCCTCGGCCGAGAATTCGACGTCGTCGGTGTACTCACGCGCGATCTTGACCGCGTTCACCGCATGCCCGACCACCTCGTCGGGCGTCATGCGGAGCTTCTTTTCCATGTGGATCGGGCTGGTGGCGATGAAGGTGTGGATACGACGCTTGGGTGCCGGCGAGACCGCCTCGCCGGCACGACGCACGTCCTTTTCGCCGGCGCGCGCCAGCGAGCAGACGGTGGAGTGTTCCACGTGCTCGGCGATGGTGCGAATGGCGTTGAAATCACCCTCGCTCGCCGCGGCAAAGCCGGCCTCAATGACGTCCACGCCCAGTCGCTCGAGCTGACGGGCGATGCGCAGCTTCTCGTCACGCGTCATGGACGCGCCCGGGCTCTGCTCGCCGTCGCGGAGCGTGGTGTCGAAGATGATCAGGGAGTCACTGCTGCTCATGGCAAAAACCTCGGGTGTCGCCGCCGGGGTCTTCCCGTCGGACGTTCTTTATCTAGTCGGTAGTTGGTCGCGTGGATCGCCTCGCCAGGCATCGTCTCTCAATAGCCCCAGCGGGGCAGTCGCAGCAGCAGCGACGGGCAGACGCCACGCAGCCCCACCACCGGAACGGTGGCCGGGAGGGAACAACGGGCTGCGTAAAAACGACTGCTCATCTTTGCCAAGTTAACGACCCAGGCGCTCCGATTCAAGACGCCGAGCGTTTCAGCCGCCGGCGCAATCCATGCGAGAGCGTCCACAGCGGGGCCGAAAGCGCATAGGCACTGGCCAGCACCCACAGCGTCAACGCGAAATCCCTCAAGAGCAGCACGAACACGATGATCGCGATCGGCAGGCTGAGGAAAGACAGCCGCAGGCGCGGCGAGAGCCGCTTGCCGCTGAAGTACGGAAAGCTCGAGACCATCAGCAGGCCGGTGGTGATGGTGATCACCCAGACCCAGCCCTGCTGCTGGTGAAAGGCGATCCCGTGCGCCTCGAAAAACCACACCATGCCCATCAGCACGGCCGCTGCCGCCGGCGAGGCCAATCCCACGAAATACCCCTTGTCGACCGTCTCCACCTGCACATTGAAGCGCGCCAGGCGAATGGCCGCCGCCGCGGCGAAGACGAACGCACCGAGCATGCCCCAGCGATCGCCCATGCCCTGCAAACTCCAGAGGTAGACGATCAAGGCCGGTGCAATGCCAAACGAGACCACGTCGGAGAGCGAATCGTACTGGATGCCGAACTCCGACTCGGTGCCGGTCATCCGCGCCACGCGCCCGTCCATGCCGTCGAGCAGCATGGCAACGAACACGGCGATGGCCGCCGGAACGAAGTTGTCCTGGACGGCCATCACAATCGCGAAAAAACCGGCGAACAAGGCGCCGGTCGTGATCAGGTTGGGCAGAAGGTAGATCGCCTTGCGCCGCCGATGGTCATCCTGCCGGTCGGCCGGTTGCTGCTCGGTCTGCGTGTCGTGATCCATGTTCTGCCCCTCCCGGGATTACCTCGTGCGACGGTCCCGCGATCAGTTGCGGGACTTGTCGACGATCTTGTTTGCGCTGATCCACGGCATCATGCCACGCAGGCGCTCGCCGACCTGTTCGATCGGGTGCTCGGCATCCTGGCGGCGACGTGCCGTCATTGAAGGGTAGTTCAGTGCCCCCTCGTTGATAAAGCGCTTGGCGTATTCACCGTTCTGGATGTTGGCCAGCGCCTCGCGCATCGCCTGGCGGGACTCCTCGTTGATCACCTTCGGGCCGGTGACGTACTCGCCGTACTCGGCATTGTTGGAGATCGAGTAGTTCATGTTGGCGATGCCGCCCTCGTACATGAGATCGACGATCAGCTTGAGCTCGTGCAGGCACTCGAAGTAGGCCATCTCGGCCGGGTAACCCGCCTCGGTCAGGGTCTCGAAGCCGGCGCGGACCAGCTCGACGGTGCCGCCGCAGAGCACGGCCTGCTCACCGAACAGGTCGGTCTCGGTCTCGTCCTTGAAGGTGGTCTCGATGATGCCGGTGCGGCCACCGCCGACGCCGGAGGCGTAGGACAGCGCGATGTCCTTGGCCTTGCCGGAGGCGTCCTGGTGGATCGCGATCAGGTCAGGGATGCCGCCACCACGGGCGAACTCGGAGCGCACGGTGTGGCCCGGGGCCTTCGGCGCGATCATGATCACGTCGAGATCCTTGCGCGGGGTGACCTGGTTGTAGAGCACGGAGAAACCGTGGGCGAAGGCAAGCGTCGCACCTTCACGCAGGTTCGGCTCGATCTGGTTGGCGTAGATCTCGGCGTGGTTCTCGTCCGGCGCCAGCACCATGACCACGTCGGCCCAGGCCGAGGCCTCTTCGATGGTCTTGACCGTCAGGCCTTCGCCCTCGGCCTTCTTCTGCGAGCCGGAACCGGCACGCAGGCCGATCGCGACCTCGACGCCCGATTCCTTGAGGTTCAGCGCGTGGGCGTGGCCCTGCGAACCGTAGCCGATGATGGCGACCTTCTTGCCCTGGATCAGGGAGAGGTCGCAGTCCTTGTCGTAGTAAACCTGCATGAGATGTGTCTCCAGTCGAGTTATTTGAGTAAGGGAAAGGGGAAATCGGCGAGGCTCAGACCTCGGGGACCAGCATGCCGCGCGGGCCGCGCGAGATACCCAGCGCGCCCGAACGCACGATCTCGACCACCGGGGTCGAGCCGAGTGCGTCGATGAAGGCATCGAGCTTGTTCCCCGGGCCGACCAGCTGCACGGTGTAGCTCGACTCGGTCACGTCGATGATCTGGCCGCGGAAGATGTCGGCGAGCCGGTAGACCTCCTCGCGCATGGCATCGTAGGCCTGCAGCTTTACCAGCATCAGCTCGCGCTCGATGTGGGCGGTATCGGCCATGTCCTGGACCTTGACCACGTCGATCAGCTTGTTGAGCTGCTTGACGATCTGTTCCACCACCTGCTCGTCACCGCTGGTGACCAGTGTCAGGCGCGACAGGGACTCGTCGTGGGTCGGCGCCACGCACAGGGATTCGATGTTGTAGCCACGTGCCGAGAACAGACCGGCCACCCGCGAGAGTGCCCCGGCCTCGTTTTCCATCAGGATCGAGATGATGTGTCGCATATCAGGCCGCCCTCACAACAGGATCATTTCGTTGAGGCCCGCACCGGCGGGGACCATCGGGTAGACGTTCTCTTCCGGATCGGTCTGGAAGTCCATGAAGACCAGCCGGTCCTTCATGGCGAACGCCTCCCGGAGCGCGCCCTCGACGTCGGACGGCTTCTCGATGCGCATGCCGACGTGGCCGTAGGACTCGGCCAGCTTGACGAAATCCGGCAGGGATTCCATGTAGCTCATCGCGTAGCGGCCGGAATAGAAGAACTCCTGCCACTGGCGCACCATGCCGAGATAGCCGTTGTTGAGGCTGACGATCTTGATCGGCAGGTTGTACTGCAGCGCGGTCGACAGCTCCTGGCTGCACATCTGGATACTGCCCTCGCCGGTCACGCAGGCAACTTCCTCGTCGGGGAAGGCCCACTTGGCGCCCAGCGCGGCCGGCAGGCCGAAGCCCATGGTGCCCAGCCCGCCGGAGTTGATCCAGCGATGCGGCTTGTTGAAGCCGTAGTACTGCGCGGCCCACATCTGGTGCTGGCCAACGTCGGAGGTGACGAAGGCATCACCGCCGGTGACCTCCCACAGCTTCTGCACCACGTACTGCGGCTTGATGATCTCGTCGGACCAGTGGTAATCGAGGCACTTCATGCCGCGCCACTGCTCGATCTGATCCCACCAGGTCTCGAGTTGCTGGGTCTTTTTCGCGCCGCCGGCCTGGTTGATCAGCTCGATCATCTCGGTCAAGACCGACTTGACTGCGCCCACGATCGGCACGTCGACGATCACGTTCTTCGAGATCGAGGACGGGTCGATGTCGACATGAACGATCTTCGCATGCGGGCAGAACTTCGACAGGTCGCCGGTTACCCGGTCGTCGAAGCGCGCACCGATGGCGATCAGGACATCGCAATGATGCATGCCCATGTTCGCCTCGTAGGTCCCGTGCATGCCGAGCATGCCCAGGTGCTGCTTGTCGTTCGCCGGGTAGGCACCCAGCCCCATCAGCGTCTGGGTGATGGGGTAGCCGAGTTTGCGCGTGAAATGGGTCAGCTCGTCGGCCGCGCGTCCCAGGATGACACCGCCACCGGTGTAGATCATCGGCCGCTCGGCGTTGACGATCAGGTCGACCGCCTTGCGAATCTGCCCGGAATGCCCCTTCTCAGTGGGCTGATAGGAGCGCATGGCGACCTTCTCCGGGTAGGAGAACGGCACCTTGACCTTCGGATCGGTCACATCCTTGGGGATGTCGACCACGACCGGGCCGGGGCGGCCCGTGGTCGCAACATAGAAGGCCTTCTTGATGGTCTCGGCCATGTCACGCACGTCCTTGACCATGAAGTTGTGCTTCACGCAGGGACGGGTGATGCCGACGTTGTCGACTTCCTGGAAGGCGTCATTGCCGATCAGCGCGCTATGCACCTGACCGGTGAACACCACCAGCGGAATCGAATCCATGTGCGCCGTGGCAATACCGGTGACGGCGTTGGTCGCCCCCGGACCGGAGGTGACCAGCACCACGCCCGGCTTGCCTGTGGCACGGGCATAGCCGTCGGCCATGTGGACCGCGCCCTGCTCGTGACGCACGAGCACGTGATTCACTTGTTCCTGCTGATACAGGGCGTCGTAGATATGCAGGACCGCCCCACCGGGGTAGCCGAAGACCGTATCGACCCCTTCCGACTTGAGGCACTCGACCAGGATTTGACCGCCGGATAATTCCACGAGAGTACTCACCTCGAAACTTGCGCGTTTCACTGACTTAAATGACTTGACGATCGACTCGACGGTAGACAAACCACCGGAGCGAGCGTCCGATTTCGGGGTAACCGTCCCCGCATCCGGGGGCGTGCCCCGGATGGTCATCCACTTCTCATTGAGTTTGCTCGAAAGCAAAGAGTGCAACGCGATCAACGCAGCCCATGACGACGGCAGCCCGCCGGGCGGCGAGATCATCGCCGACCGAGCAGGCTGCCATCAACCGCGGATGCGCCCGTTAGGGCCCGGCGGTCTCAATCCTAGACCTGCCAATATAACGTGTTATTGGACAGATTTCACCACTTTGGGCGCAACACAGACGCCCGCGACGAGCGATAGCGCCCGATCACCCCGGACCTCAGAAGGTACCGAAGGCCCCGCCCGAACTCCGCTCTTCCTGCTCGATCTCGCCATCAACCACCTCAAGCATCAACTTGTTGATGGCATCGGGCGCCTTGCGCAGCTTAAAGAACGAGGCATCACCGCCCATCATGGGCAGGTCGGGGAAGAACAGCGCCATGCGAAAACGCAGGCTGAGCGTCTCCGCCTCGGTGCCATCCAGCAGCACCGGGTATGGCAGGAACGCATAGCCGCGAGGCGCTTCATTGTCGACCGCCTGCACCAGTGCCGCCCCATTCGCATTCGGGTCGTCGGTGTGCATCCCCACGCCGTAGATCATCTGGTCGCGTCCCGGAATGCGCACACGGTAGACCAACTCTGTACCCAACTCGCCGTTATCGGCACGATTGGCGATCTGCCGGTCGGCGGCATTGAAGGAATCGAAGCCGCCAAGATCGACCGAATCTTCGAAGGTCTCGAGACCGAATGCGTATTGATAGGTGCGCAGGTTGGTGCTGGAGATGGGCTCGGCACCGAAATAGCCGATTGCACCGAGCGCCTTTGCCATCGTCTGAAAAACGGCCTCGTTGTCCGACTCCAGCCGGTAACCGTGCGCGACGTACTGCGGATGCTGGTATGAAACGCGCGTGCCGGCCTCGGTTTGCTCGAGCGCCACGCTCAGGACCGCGCCGTATCCGCCTCGCGGACTGCGCGCCGCCGTGTCGAGCAAGGTGTCATTGGTCACCACCAGGACATGCACGCCCTCGGTAGGTGCATAGTCACCGACCACCTCGAAGCCTTCGGCGATCAACTTCTCGCGGGCCGAGTCGGCAGACGCCGCGACATCCCCCGGCATCGCCGTGCCTTCGATAAACGGCTGAAATTCGGCCCGGACCAGTCCGGAAAACAGCAGGCCGAACATGAAGATACCTGCCAGCAGCAGGCGAATCGGGTGGGCATTCCCCATGGCTCATCACTCCCTTGTGTCAAATTCGTTCTGTCGTTGTTGTTGTCATTGACGATCCCGACAATACGCCAGAACCCCCGCGAACGCCTACCCCGACCGGTAGCATCACCCAGAACATCGGCACTCGCCCCACAACACAACGACATGACCCCCCATCCTCGGGATCACCGACAGCCGCCGGATCATTCCCACGGCACTACTCGCCGCGAATCAACTCGACCCGCAACTCGTCCCCCTGCCACTCGAGCCCCACCAGCTCGTGGCCAGCGCGCTCGCAGTAGGCGCGAAAATCACTCTCTGCCCCACGGTCCGTGGCCAGCACCACGATCCGCTGCCCGATCGCCGCCGTCGCCAAGGCCTTGCGCGCCTTGAGCAACGGCATGGGACAGGACAAGCCCCGGGCATCCACCTCGATCGGCGTCTCTTCAGTCATCGACACACCCTCCGGCGACGATAAAACAAGCCTGGGCAATCCATACGCCCGGGCCATCAAGGGAAGCCTTACTGCGCTGGTGCCACCAACGGCAGTCCCGAGCCGGCCCAGTACATCACCCCGCCCTCGAGATTGAAAAGTCGATCAATGCCCTGACCTGCCAGGAACTGGCAGGCCTGCGCCGAACGCGCCCCGCTGTGGCAATAAATGACTACGTCACGATCACCGCGAAAACGATCCACATTCATGGGCACCAGGTGCAACGGCACCAGAGTGGCCCCCTCGATCACGCCGCGATCCGTCTCGGCCGGGCCGCGCACGTCGAACAAGGCGACCTCGCCGAGGCGCGCATTCAATTCATCGGCACTGATGCTTTCGTAGGCTGCCATAATCGTCTCCAGACCGTTTCACGTAGGAATCGCGGCAGTTTAGCGGCGAGCGCCGCATCGCGTCCATCAACACCCCGGCCCAGGCTGGAATCGAAAGCCATTGCGGGCAAACCTCGCCTAGGCGAGTTGAACCGGGCCTCGGCGAGCCCATCGTTGGGCAAGGCGAGCTCGGCCGCCAAATGGCCGGGAAAAGCAATGCATCGCCCCAGCTCGGATCGAGTCGCTCCACCTGGCGTTCAGCGACGCGATCAAGGCTCCCGGAAACCCGCAGCCGACCACGCGGTCCAAGCGCAAGCAAAAACATGAGCCACGAGAAATACCAGGCGAAACCCATGACGCGACACCTCTTCACCCTGTTCTTGGCCCTCTTGCTGCTCACCAGCCTGCCCGGCCGCGCGCAGGCGCAACTGCCGGAACTGGGCAACCCGGTAGACACCGTGCTTTCGCCCGCCGAAGAGCGCCAGATCGGCGCGGAGGTGTTCGCGCAATTGCGTGCCCGCGGTGGCGTGATCGAGGACCCCTTGCTCGACTCCTACCTCAACGACCTGGGCATCCGCCTGATGTCATCGGCCTCCGGCACACGCTTCGCCCCCCAACTGATCATCGTCGACAACCCGATGATCAACGCCTTCACCGTGCCCGGGGGATACATCGCCATATTCTCGGGCCTGATGCTTGCCGCCGAGAACGAAAGCGAACTGGCCGGCGTGGTCGCCCATGAAATTGCGCACGCCACCCAGCGGCACATTGCCCAGATGGTCGCCGCCCAGACCGGCAACAGCATGACCGCCGTTGCCGGTTTCATCGCCGGCATCCTGCTCGGCGCCATCGACCCGCAACTCGGCGCCGCCGTGGCGACGGCCGGCATCGCCGGCGCGGCGCAGAACGCCATCAACTACACGCGCATGCACGAGCGCGAGGCCGATCGGATTGCCATCGATACCCTGCGGCGGGCGGATGTCGACCCACGCGGCATGGCCAGCTTCTTCGAGACGCTGCAGAGACGGGCGGGCGCCAGCCCCGGGCGACAATTCGAGTTCCTGCGCACCCACCCGATGAACAGCGAACGCATCAGCGCGATCCGCGATCGGCTCGCTGGCTTGAATGCTGACCGCTTCGGCGCCAGCGACAGCCAGTCGTTCCGGCTTGCCCGCGCACGACTCGCGGCGCTCACCGGCACTAGCGGGCTCTCTCTGGAACAGCCTGCCGAGACCTATCGCCAAGCCGTCACGGCCGAGCGCCGGGGAGACCACGATCAGGCCGTCGAGAAATTGCGCCCGCTCTACCGCGATCATCCGGGCAATCGCTGGTACGCCTTGCCGCTGGCACGGGCCCTGAACGACACCGGTCGAACGCAGGAGGCCGACCGTGTCCTCGCCGATCTGATCTCGCTCTACCCCGGCGACAGCACCCTGTTGCGCGTCGAGGTCGACTGGCTGCTCGACCGCGGCGATGCCAAGACGGCCTATCGGACGGCACGCCAGGCCGTCGAAGAGCGCCCCAAGGACGCCGAAGCGGCGCTAACACTCTCCCGCGCGGCCAGCGCCGCCAATCGTCCTCTCGAGCATCACGAACAACTGGGCCGTTATTTCCTGCTCAAGGACAACCTGGTAGCCGCCCACCAGGAACTGGAGACCGCCTACACCTACACGGCAGACAACCCGCGCGCCCAGGCCCGCATCGAGTCGACCCTGCAGGAAATCGAACGACGCGCGGGCCAGACGGACGAGTGAACCTGCGGTTTTTGCAGGCAAATCATTGGATCGGGCCTGCCAGCATGGGCGGTGCGGCATGCACAGTGGATCCAATCGCTCCTCGACGCACCAACTCGGCAAAAGCGGCGACGATGTGATACTAATGATTGCGCAAACCGCCTCATGGCGGGGGTGGCGAGACGATGGAATTTCAACAAACGCTAATAATCAATCCATCATGTCGCCATAAATTATTTTTTATTGTCTCGAGTGTTCAGGCCACTAAAGTGGTACACGTCGATTCGATGAATGAGACAACTCACCAAGGAATCTCGGCGCTGACACAGCGACCGCAGAGGAGGATAACAATGAAGAAGTTCACATCCGTGATCACCACGGCAGGCGCCGCTGCACTGCTTGCGGCCGGCATGGGTTTCTCCGGTGCCGCCGCGGCACAGAACGATGAAGGCCTGTCTGACTCCGCCAAGAAGGGCAAGGAAATCGCCTTCGGCCGTGGCGCGGGCAACTGCCTGGCGTGCCACCAGATGAAGGGCGGTAATCTCGCCGGCAACATCGGCCCGGCCCTGATCGCCATGCAAGCTCGCTATCCGGATCGTGAGGACCTTGAGGCGGTCATCTACGACCCACGCGACAAGTTCGGCGATCAGACCATCATGCCGCCGTTCGGGGCCAACAAAATCCTGAGCAAAGAGGAAATCAGCAACATCGTCGATTACCTCTACACCCTGTAAGCACAGGCCTCAGGAACTAGAAAAGCCAAGACCCGAATCACGAGGAGATATCCATAATGAAACGCTTGTTTTCCAGCATGATCGCCGCCAGCGTTCTGGCTACCGGCGGCGCGATGGCCGAGCCGGCCAACCCGTCCGACCCGGCAGAATTCCGCGACCTGATGGTTGAGTTCTACGCCGAGCGCTACCCGGACGTACCGTTCGAGGAGTACAACAACGGCGTCTACGCCATCGACGAAGATGCCCGCTCGCAGTGGGAAGGCATGATGGTTTTCCCGGAGACCGACCAGTACGTCGCTGCCGGTGAAGAGCTCTGGAACGAATACCGCCTGCCGAACGGCAAGCCGCTGTCCTCCTGCCTGGGCGAGGCCAAGGGTCTGCGCGCCAAGTACCCGTACTTCAACGAGAAGGACGGCGAAGTGCACAGCCTGGGCCTGGACATCATCAATTGCCAGAAGAACGCCGGCGAAGAGGCCGAGAAGGTCTGGGATCCGAAGAACAACTACAAGAAGTTGGCCAACGTGCTTGCCTACCTCGCCAGCGAGTCGAACGGCATGACCAACAACGTGCAGATCAACAGCGAAGGCGCCAAGGATGCCTACAACCGCGGCAAGGAAGCGTGGTTCCGTCGCACCGGTCGTCTGGATAACTCCTGCGCCGACTGCCACCAGTACCACGGCGGCAAGTACGTCCGCGCCGAGCACCTGCACATGAACCTGGGCAACACCACCCACTTCCCGCTGTTCCGTTACAGCAAGGGCAGCATGTTCACCCTGCACAAGCGGATCTACGGCTGCTTCCGCGACACCGGCACGGTGCCGTTCGCGCAGTACTCCCCGTACTACCGCGACCTCGAGTTCTTCATGTCCTACAACGACAATGAACTGGAACTCAACGGTCCGGGTATCCGCAAGTAATCCTCCGGGATTATCGGGAAACGAAAAAGCAGGCTTCGGCCTGCTTTTTTTATGCCCGGCGATCAGACACCACGAGCGCCACCCGCACCGCATTTCGACCGGCAAGCCTTGCCATGCCGGCGTTATTCATGGTCCGGCATAAGTATTTTTTCTATCGTCGCCGTGGTCAGTATGGTTAAATGGCCCGGTTCAGTTTCCTGGCACTGCCCCGAAGTGCCCACCGGGCTTGGGCCGGGTCAGGGAACCGCCAAAGATCCCAAGGATCCCGTCCCCTGCTCCACGCCGGGCCGGGAGCTGACCCAAACTGAAAACGTAAAGGGGAGTTTTCAATGAGTCTTTCTCGTCGCGAATTTCTGCAGATGCTCGCCGTGGCCTCGGCCGCCGGCATCAACCTCGAGACCGCCCAGGCCGGCACCGGCACCCAGCGCGTAGCGAGCTCCGTCAAGGCGAACAACGCCTCGAGCAACATGTACGAAGTGCCGCGCTTCGGCAACGTGTCGATCCTGCACATGACCGACATGCACGCCCAGCTCAAGCCGGTCTACTTCCGTGAGCCCAACATCAACCTCGGCGTGGGCTCCATGAAGGGCAACCCGCCGCACCTGGTAGGCGAGCATTTCCTTGAGTACTTCGGCCTCGAGCCGAACACCCCGGCCGCCCACGCCTTCACCTGCCTCGACTTCGCCGAGGCGGCCAAGAAGTACGGCAAGGTCGGTGGCTTTGCGCACCTGCTCACCCTGATCAAGCACATGCGCGAGCAGCGTCCGGGCGCCTTCCTGCTGGACGGCGGTGACAACTGGCAGGGCAACGCGCTGGCCCTGTGGACCGATGCCCAGAGTCAGATCGACGCGATGAAGATCGCCAAGCCGGACTTCTTCACCTCGCACTGGGAAGCGACCTACACCAAGGATCGCATGATGGAAGGCATCGCCGACCTCGAGTCTGCCACCGACATGGCCTTCGTCGCGCAGAACATCCTCGACTCCGACTTCTACGAGCGCGTGTTCAAGCCGTACGTGATCCGCGAACAGAACGGCGTCAAGGTGGCGGTTATCGGCCAGGCCTTCCCGTATACCCCGATCGCCAACCCGAGCTGGATGACGGAAGGCTGGACCTTCGGCATCCGCGACGAGAAGATGCAGGAAGCCGTCGACGCCGCCCGCGCCGAAGGCGCCGAGGTGGTCGTGGTCCTGTCGCACAACGGCATGGACGTGGACCTCAAGATGGCCAGCCGTGTGACCGGCATCGACGCGATCATGGGTGGTCACACCCACGACGCCGTTCCGACGCCGACCGTCGTCAAGAACCGCGGTGGCCAGACCATCGTCTCCAACGCCGGCTCCAACGCCAAGTACCTGGGTGTGCTGGATCTCGACGTCCGCAACGGCAAGGTCCAGGACTACAAGTACCACCTGCTGCCGGTCTTCTCCGACTTCATCGAGCCGGACAAGGAGATGCAGGAGTACATCGATAAGCTGTACAGCCAGGAACTCACCTTCGAGGGCAAGACCTTCAACGTGGGCGAGCGCACCGGCGACGTGCTGGCGACCAACGACGCCCTGCTCTACCGTCGTGGCAACTTTACCGGCACCTGGGACCAACTGCTCTGCGACGCGCTGATCGACGTCAACGACGCGCAGATCTCGTTCTCGCCGGGCGTTCGCTGGGGCACCTCCCTGATCCCGGGCGAGCCGATCACCTACGACGACATGATGACCCACGTGGCCCTGACCTACCCGAACGTCACGGTCAACGAGTTCACCGGTGAGCAGATCAAGGGCATCCTCGAGGACGTCTGCGACAACATCTTCAACACCGATCCCTACTACCAGCAGGGTGGCGACATGGTTCGCGTCGGTGGCCTGAAGTACGCCTGCGCACCGAAGGCCGAGAAGGGCAAGCGCATCCAGGACATGGAACTGGACGGCGAGCCGCTCGACCCAAACAAGACCTACAAGGTCGCGGGCTGGGCATCGGTTGCCGAGCCGGGCAACATCCCGGGCGATACCGGCGAGATGATCTGGGACCAGATCGAGACCTGGCTGCGTGATCAGAAGCACATCAAGCCGGTCGAGCTCAACGAGCCCGTCCTCAAGGGCGTGGAAGGCAACCCGGGCATCACCAACAAGTGCTGATGCCGGGATCCCTTTTGAGGGATGCCTGAACCATCAAGGCCCCGCCACTTGGCGGGGCCTTTTTTATGCTGGCCGGGGAGAGATTGGTCGGAAGCAGCCGTCGACTCGATCCTTTTCCAGCTCTCCCAACGGACAAACACGGCCGCTCATCGCGAGATAGACCCCGGCACGAGGGCATCCCTGAACGAACCCCAACGCCAATCCCAGATTCAACGCCGGTTCGACCGGGTCGATCTCGTAGGGGCGCATCGCCCCCGTCAACACCACGCAATGCCCGGGAAACGCCCGGGAAAGCACCTCGCCGGTGCGCACCATGGTGTCGGTTCCATGCACCACGACAATCGGCGCACCCGGTCGCCGACGCGCCACATCGGCCAACAAGGCGACGATGGCATCACGATCGGCATCCGTCATGTCCAGGCTGTCCTTGCACACGGGCTCGAGCCAATCGACATCCAGGTTCATTTCGGCCGAACGCAGTATCTCGCGTGCGGCCCGGGCGCCGGGCTCGACGACCAGGTCGCCGGCGGCGGGCCGATAGCACTTATTGAACGTGCCGCCGGTATCCACCAAGATGATCGGCAACGCCCCGTCCCGGCACGCTTGACCCTCTCCTGCGCGTGTTTTCATGCCCTCTCCTCGCCTCGTTTTATCTGGTCGGATGCGTTTGCCGGCCAAGTGAAGTAAAATGGCCGATTGATTCTAAAGGAAGCGTCGAGCGCCCGGCTATTGCCCGGCCAGGAGTGACCACCACGGTGACCTCCTCCGGGCGGGAACCGATCGAGCCAGAGCTCATCGCGACGGGCCAACAGCGGCCCGCGAAGCTATCCGGCCGCTGGACGCCTTCGACACGCCCCATCCACATTCGGTGCAGGCCGAGCAAGCCACGACTTCATGGACAACCAGCCGAAACGCTACATCGTCGAGTCAGTGACCAAGGCCGGCGCCCGATTCCGCCCGAGTGACTGGATCGATCGCATCTCGAGCTGGGATGCGACGTTTGCCCAGCACCGTCTGGTCTACTCGCAACGCCTGCACCCGGTGATGCTCAACGGGCAGAAGGTCCTCGCCATCGAGCCCGGGCTCAAGACCGGCAACCGGCAGATGTTCGACTCGGTGATTCAGTTCATCGAGCGCAACAACCTCAAGATGCACGTCCAGTATCCGGACGGTCATCTCGAGGAATACACCGGCGACAACGCCCCGACATCCCCGGACACGGCTTCCTCATGACCCACAATCCGCCGCGCATCGGCTTTGTCAGCCTGGGTTGCCCCAAGGCGCTGGTCGACTCGGAACGCATCCTCACCCAGCTGCGCGCCGAGGGCTACGCCCTGTCCGACAGCTACGAGGGCGCCGAGCTGGTGATCATCAACACCTGCGGGTTCATCGACTCGGCGGTGCAGGAATCGCTCGACACCATCGGCGAGGCGCTGGACGAGAACGGCCGGGTGATCGTCACCGGCTGCCTGGGTGGACGCGACGAGGGCGAACTGGTCCGCCAGACGCACCCCAACGTGCTCACCGTGACCGGCCCGCAGGCCTACCGCGAGGTAATGGACGCGGTCCACCAGCACCTGCCGCCGCGGTTCGACCCGTTCATCGACGTGATGCCCGAGCCGGGCAGCCAGTCATCCAATCAGACGGCCCGCGGCCAGGTCGAGGGCGAGACCCCGTCACTGGAAGACGCGGTGGGCGTCAAGCTCACCCCGCGGCACTACGCCTATCTCAAGATTTCCGAAGGCTGCAACCACCGCTGCAGCTTTTGCATCATCCCCAGCCTGCGCGGCGATCTCGTCAGCCGCCCGATCGGCGAGGTGATGGCCGAGGCGGAAAATCTGGTCAACGCCGGCGTGCGCGAACTGCTGGTCGTCTCCCAGGACACCAGCGCCTACGGCATCGACACCCGCTACCGACTCGACTTCTGGGGCGGCCGGCCACTCAAGACCCGCTTCCGCGAGCTGGCCGCCGCGCTGGGCTCGCTAGACGCCTGGATCCGCTTGCACTACGTCTACCCCTACCCCCACGTGGACGATGCCGTCGAGCTGATGGCCGAGGGACTGGTGCTGCCGTACCTGGACATCCCGTTCCAGCACGCCAACCATCGCATCCTCAAGCTAATGAAGCGGCCGGCCTCCAGCGAGAATGTGCTCAAGCGAATCGCCAAGTGGCGCGAGATCTGCCCGGAGATCACCATTCGTTCGACCTTCATCGTCGGCTTCCCCGGCGAGACGGAAGCGGAGTTCCAGGAACTGCTCGATTTCCTCGATGAGGCTCAACTCGACCGCGTCGGCGCCTTCGCCTATTCGCCGGTCGACGGGGCGACCGCCAACGACCTGCCCGACCCGGTGCCGGAGGACGTAAAGCAGGAGCGACTGGCGCGCTTCATGGAGAAGCAGGCGGCGATCAGCGCGGCCAAACTGGCGAAGAAGGTGGGGCAACGTATGCCGGTACTGGTGGATGCCGTGGATGACTCCGGGGCAGTGGCCCGCAGCATGGCCGATGCCCCGGAGATCGATGGCGTGGTCTATCTGCCGGAGGTTACCGACGTCGCACCCGGCGATTTCCTCGAGGTGGAAATCATCGAGGCGGACGAGCACGACCTGTGGGGCATCCCCGTCCCCTGATGACCTCGGTCGAGGCACCGCCGCGGGCCATCCGCTCGTTCCATCGCGATGCCGAGGGCCACTGGTTCGCACGACTCGAGTGTGGTCATCACCAGCATACCCGCCATGATCCGCCCTGGATCAACCGTCCCTGGGTGGAACAGAGCCTGGGGCGCATTGCCATGCTGGGCACGCCACTGCCCTGCCGAAAGTGCGCCGACGGGGCCGAACCTGACCCGATGCCGCAACCGGCGCCCCCGGAGGGAAATCGACCATGAGCGAAGAACGTCACTTCAAGCCGCTGAACATTGCCGTCCTGACCGTCTCCGATAGCCGCAGCCTGGCCGAGGATCGCTCCGGCGACCTGCTGGTCGAGCGACTGGAGGGCGTCGGTCACCGGCTCTACGAGCGCCAGCTGCGCCCGGACGACATCTACCAGATCCGCGCGGCCGTCTCGCGATGGATCGCCGCGCCCGATTGCGACGTGGTGATCACCACCGGGGGCACCGGCCTGACCGGGCGCGACGGCACGCCCGAGGCGGTCTCGGTGCTGTTCGACAAGACCATCGACGGGTTCGGCGAGATGTTCCGGGCGCTGTCGTTCCAGACCATCGGCAGCTCGACCCTGCAGTCTCGGGCAACCGCCGGCGTGGCCAATCGCACCTATCTGTTCGTCCTGCCTGGCTCGACCGGCGCCTGCAAGGATGCCTGGGACAACCTGATCGAATCGCAGCTCGATTACCGCAAGCGTCCCTGCAACCTGGTCGAGCTGATGCCGCGACTGACCGAGCGCTAGGGAAGATTCCTAGAGCGCGCCGATGCCCCACAGCGTCAACCAGACGGCCACCAGGGCATAGACACCCGCCAACAGGTCATCGAGCATGATCCCCAACCCGCCGTGCACCCGCCGATCCAGCCAGCCGATCGGCCACGGCTTGATCACGTCGAACACCCGGAACCAGACAAAGATCAGCACCACCTGCCACCAGGTCTCCGGCAGCACCGTGAACACCAGCAATACCCCGACGATCTCGTCAAAGACGATCCCGCCGTGGTCGTGCACGCCCAGGCGCCGGCTGGCCTCACCACAGAGATAGACCCCGACGACGGAGAGGACCAGGGTGGCGACCAGCAGCAGGGTGATCACCACCGCCTCGCCCCAGGGCGCGGCGAGCGTCATCAGCAACCAACCGAGCAGGAGACCGGGTAGCGTACCGACGGTGCCGGGCGCACGTGGGGAGAGTCCCGTTCCGCCACCGAAGGCGAGCCACATCACCGGGCTGCGACCGAGGTCTGCCACCCGCACGCGCCGAGAGGCCTTGCCGCCGATCATGCGCCATCCTCGGTGAAATGGTCATAGCCGCGCTGCCCCGGCAAGGGCCGGCCGGCCCGTTCCCGGATCTCGCCCACCGCCCCGGCATCGTCCAGCCGACCGATCAGCGTCAGTCCCCACTCCGGGTCCAGTGGCAGCTCGGGCGGCAGGACAAGCAGCAACTCGTAGTCATCGCCCCCGCCCAGCACATGATCGATGGCCGTAGGGTCGGCTTCGAGCCAGCGTCGCGCCGCCGGCGACAAGGGAATGGCGTCGAGGTCGATTTCGGCCGAGAGCCCGCTGGCGCTCAGCATGTGACCGAGATCCTGCAACAGGCCGTCGGAAACATCCAGACCGGCACGGGCCACGCCAGACAGGGCCCGACCCACCGATAGCCTCGGTTCCGGGCAGTCGAGTCGTTCGCGGAGATAGCTGCCATCCGCCTCGAGAAGGTTCGCAGGTGCCTTGCCCGTTTCCAGCGCCAGCATCAGGCCGAGCGCCGCGTCGCCGATCGTCCCCGTCACTGCCAGCCGGTCACCAGCCTGGGCCCCGCCCCGCCGAATGGCTTTCCCGACGGCCACCGAGCCGAACGCCGTGATCGACAGGGTCAATCGAGAGGCGCGCACGGTGTCGCCACCGACCAGATCGCAACCCCAGCGATCCGCTGCCGCGCGCAGCCCGGCAGAGAACCGCTGCAGCCACGATTCGTCGATCTCGGGCAGCCCCAGCGAGAGGGTGAAACCCAGCGGGATGGCACCCATGGCGGCCAGGTCGGAGAGATTGACCGCCAGCGCCTTGTGGGCAATCGCCTCGGGGGCGGTCGATTCGGGGAAATGCCGGCCGGCGATCAGCATGTCGGTGGCGATCACCACATGCTGCCCCGGTGGCGGGGCCAGGATCGCGGCATCGTCACCGACGGCGAGTGCGACCTCGGGATGGGCCGGAGCCCAGTCGAAATAGCGATGGATCAGGTCGAATTCCTGCATGTCGACCAGTCTCCTTGCGGACGACCCGACGGGGTGGAGGCCGTCAGTCCCGGCGGCGGGGTTCGGTGGGGCGGGTGCGGTCGGCGAGCCGATCGAGCACGCCATTGACGTAGCGATGCCCGTCGGTCGCGCCAAATCGCTTGGCCAGCTCGACCGCCTCGTTGATCACGATCGCGCGCGGGGTCTCGAGCATGTGCGTCAGCTCGAAGGCACCCAGGCGGAGAATGGCGTGCTCGATCGGGTCGAGTTCGTGAACCGGGCGATCCAGGTGTGGCTCGATGGCCGAATCGAGTTCGGCGGCATGCTGCTCGACACCCCGCATGATGCGGCGAAACAGGTCCAGATCGATACGCAGCATGAAGGCATCCTCCATGAACTGCGCCTCGAGCTGGTCGAGCGGAATCGGATTCATCAGCTGCTGGTAGAGCCCCTGGGCGGCCCGTTCACGCGCCCAGCGACGCTGCTTGCGGGCCGGAGAGGGTTTGCCACCGCGAGACGAGGGATTGCCCTCGGCGCCGCTCGGGCCCTCTGACATCTCGCCACCGGTGGGCTCGTCCTGGGGAAACTGCTTGATCATGGCGTCTTAGGCAATCTGGTCGATCTGATCGAGAAGGTTGACCATCTCGATGGCGGTGGCGGCGGCTTCCGCGCCCTTGTTGCCGGCCTTGCTGCCGGCGCGTTCCATCGCCTGGTCGACCGTGTCGGTGGTCAGCACGCCGAAGATCACCGGCATGTCGAAGTCGGTCGCCACGCCGGCGATGCCCTTGGCGGCCTCGCCCGCGACGTAGTCGAAGTGCGGCGTCGCGCCACGGATTACCGCGCCCAGGCAGATGATCGCATCGAATTTCTCGCTCGCCGCGACACGCTGGGCGACCAGCGGCAGCTCGAAGGAGCCCGGTGCCATCACCACCGTGATCTGGGCCGGGTCGATGCCGTGGCGACGCAGGGTGTCGATCGCGCCATCACGCAGCCGGTCGACCACCTGTGCATTCCAGCGCGTCGCCACGATGGCGTAACGTCCCGCGCGGGCCGTCAGCCCGCCTTCGATCACCTGAACTTCATTCATGCCTGTCTGTCCCGTGAGCGGCGGTCATTCCGCCTCGTCGTGAATGTAGTCAACCACTTCCAGACCGAAGCCGGCCAGGGCATGGAAGCGCTTGGGCGCGCT
Source organism: Guyparkeria halophila (assembly GCF_034479635.1). Classification (NCBI taxonomy): domain Bacteria; kingdom Pseudomonadati; phylum Pseudomonadota; class Gammaproteobacteria; order Chromatiales; family Thioalkalibacteraceae; genus Guyparkeria; species Guyparkeria halophila. The sequence goes on along the minus strand of NZ_CP140153.1, from coordinate 663,104 downwards.
CATCACGCGCATCTGACGGACGCCCAGATCCTTGAGGATCTGGGCACCCACCCCGTAATTTCGCAGCTCTTCGACCTCACCCCCGACCGGCGGCGACGAGGGATGCTCCCAGCCCTGCAGCTGGCGCAGCATCTCGTCCTCGTTGGGCGTCGAGCGCAGCACCACGGCCACCCCCGTCTCCATGTCACCCAGCCGGGCCAACACGTCGGAGAACGGCCAGCCGCAATCGCGGTCCTGTGGCTCGAACAGGTCGCAGACCGCGTGGTGCACATGCACGCGCACCGGCGTGGGCGTCTCGGCATCCGGGGTGCCGCGCACCGCGGCGAACTGCAACTGCCCGCTGGTGAAATCCTTGTAGGCGTGCAGCGTGAACCGGCCGTGGCGCGTGTCGATCTCGGTGGCGAACTGGTGTTCGACCGAGCGCTCGTGACGCATGCGGTAGCGGATCAGGTCCTCGATCGAGCCGATCTTGATGTCGTGCTCGGCCGCGAACCGCTCCAGGTCCGGGCGCCGCGCCATCGAACCATCCTCGTTGAGGATCTCGACGATTACCGCCGAGGGTTCGCGCGCCTCGGCCAGCCGGGCCAGATCCACGCCTGCCTCGGTATGACCGGCACGCGCCAGCACGCCGCCGGGACGGGCCATCAGCGGGAAGACATGTCCCGGCTGAACCAGATCAAGCGGCTTGGCGTCGGGCGCGACCGCCGTGCGAATGGTGGTGGCGCGGTCGGCCGCCGAGATGCCGGTGGTCACGCCGCGCGCGGCCTCGATCGAGACGGTGAATGCCGTCTGGAAGGCCTCGCGGGTGCGACTGACCATCAGCGGCAGTTCCAGTTGTTCGCAACGCGCCTGCGAGAGCGTCAGGCAGATCAACCCACGGCCATAGCGCGCCATGAAGTTGATGTCTTCGGGACGCGTCTGCTCGGCGAGCATGACCAGGTCGCCCTCGTTCTCGCGATCCTCGTCATCGACAATGATGACCATGCGTCCGGCGCGCAGCTCGTCGAGGATCTCGTCAATGGAACTAAAGCTCATAGGGTCTCTCAGCGCCGTCGAAGGCAATCGGTGATTGTATCATCGCGGGCCCGACTGTAGACCATCCGGCCTCCAAGCCGGCCCGTGCGGCTCAGGTCAACGCCTGATAGGGACTCTGGCCACCGGTACCGGCCTTCCCCTCGCCCGCCTGCAGCAGGCGCTCGAGGTAACGGGCCATCAGGTCCACCTCCAGGTTGACCTGCCGCCCGGGGCGGTACTCGCCCATGATGGTCACGTCCAGCGTGTGCGGGATGATGGTCAGGCGACAGCGCGTCCCGCTGACCTCGTTGACCGTCAGGCTCACCCCGTCGATGGCGACCGAGCCCTTCTTGGCGACGTAACGCGCCAGTTCCGGCGGCACGCGCAACCAGAATTCGGTGGCCCGCGCCTCACTGCGCCGGGCATCCACGATCGCAAGCCCGTCGACGTGACCACTGACCAGATGGCCGCCCAGCGGCGTGGCCAGTGTCAGCGCCGGCTCGAGATTGACGCGCGAGCCGGGCGCGAGCTGCCCGACCGTGGTCAGCCGCAGGGTCTCGGACGAGCAATCCACCGAGAAGCGATCGCCGTCCAGATCCGTGACCGTCAGGCAGACACCGTTGACGGCGATGCTGTCGCCGATGGACGTGTGCGCCAGGTCGAGTCCCGGGGCCTCGATGGTCAGGCGGGCATCGCCGCCCGTGGGGGTCTGCTCGACCAGGGTGCCGACGGTCTGGATGATGCCGGTGAACATGAACTCTCTCCGCGGGTAATGAACTAGCGCACCGGGCGCAGGGTCAGGCGCAGGTCGTCTGCCAGGCGCGTTTCGTCGACCAGCGTCCAGCGCCTGACATCGGCCAGCGCCGCCGGCTCGGGCAGCGCCAGTGCGGGACGGGCTTGGTGACCGAGCAGCATCGGGGCCTGGTAGACGACCAGCTCGTCGCACAGCCCGGCTGCAACAAACGCCCCGGCGAGCTTGGCACCAGCCTCGACCAGCACCTCGTTGATTTCCCGCCGCGCCAGGTCGGCCAGGATGAAGTCGAGGTCCAGACCCAAGCGGGGCGCGGCCGGCGCCTCGATCAGGGTTGCCTCGCGCCTGAGCAGGGCCTCGTGATGCACCCCGTCGGTCGCATCGCGGGTGTAAATCCATATCGGCCCCGCTGCATCGAAGATCGCGGCGAAGGGCGGCAGTCGCAGCCCCGAATCGAGCACCACACGCACCGGCTGGCGCACTTCGCCCTCGATGCCGAGATCGTCTGCCGCCAGGCGCACATTCAGCCGGGCGCTGTCGGTCAGCACCGTGTCGATGCCGCTGAGCACGGCGCACTGGCGGGCACGCAGGAATTGCACGTCGCGGCGCGCCGCCTCACCCGTGATCCACTGGCTCTCGCCACTGGCCAGCGCGCTGCGCCCGTCGAGCGACTGGGCCACCTTGACCGTCACCCAGGGCCGCCCGCGTTCCATGCGCGAGACGAATCCCGGGTTGAGCGTTCGGGCCGCCGCCGGGGCGATCGCCTCGACCACCTCGACCCCGGCCTCGCGCAAAATGGCGTGCCCACGACCGGCCACCTGCGGATTGGGATCGCTCATCGCCGTGACCACGCGGACCACACCGGCCTCGACCAGTTGCGGGGCACAGGCCGGCGTTCGACCGACATGGCTGCAGGGCTCGAGGGTCACATAGGCCGTGGCCCCACGTGCCTGCTCACCAGCGGCCCGCAGGGCATGCACCTCGGCGTGCGGCTCGCCGGCGCGGGCGTGGAAGCCCTCGCCGACAATCGCGCCATCACGGACCAGCACACAGCCCACCCGCGGATTGGGCGACGTGGTATAGCGGCCACGCTCGGCCACGGTTAGCGCGTGGGTCATCCAGCGCCGATCCGCGGCCGTCGCCGTGGGGCGGCCCTTAGTTGGCATCGCCGATCAGGGGCAATTGGTGATCCGGGTCGCTGATCACGTCATTGGCCAGCGATTCGATCGCGTCACGGAAGGCCTCGACGCTGTCGAAGCTCAGGTAGACCGAGGCAAAGCGGATGTAGGCGACGTGGTCGAGCCGACGCAATTGGGCCATCACCATGTCGCCGATCTCGCGGGCGGCGATCTCGCGCTCGCCGCGACTGCGCAGCTGGCGCTCGATCTGCTCGATTGCCTCCTCGACGCGTCGCGTCGGCACGGGTCGCTTCTCCAGCGCCCGCATCAGCCCGTCGCGCAGCTTGCGGTCGTCGAAGTTCTGGCGCGCCCCATTGGACTTCACCACCCTCGGCATCTGCCGATCGGCCCGCTCGTAGGTAGTGAAGCGCTGCCCGCAGGCGGCGCATTCACGCCGGCGGCGGATGCCTTCACCCGCGTCGATCGCCCGCGAATCGATCACGCGGGTGTCGTCATTGCCACAAATCGCGCAACGCATGGCGAGCCCCGGTCCGGCCAATCAGGCCCGGTTGGCCTCGTAGACCGGCAGGCGACGGCAGAGCGCGGTGACCTTCTCGCGCACCGCCTCGATCACCGAGTCGTTCTCGATGTCATCGATGATGTCGCACATCCAGCCGGCCAGATCACGGCTCTCCTCGGTACCGAAGCCGCGCGTGGTGATCGCCGCGGTGCCGACACGGATGCCGGAGGTGACGAACGGCGACTGCGGGTCGTTGGGCACGGCGTTCTTGTTGACGGTGATGTGAGCGTTGCCCAGCGCCTCGTCGACCGCCTTGCCGGTCAGGCCGCGCTTGACGAAGCTGACCAGGAACAGGTGGTTGTCGGTGCCGCCGGAGACCACTTCCAGGCCGCGCTCGACGAATACCTCGGCCATGGTGCGGGCGTTGTCGATCACCTGCTGCTGGTAGGTCTTGAACTCCGGCTCCATCGCCTCCTTGAAGGCCACCGCCTTGCCGGCGATCGCGTGCATCAGCGGGCCGCCCTGCGAGCCGGGGAAGATGCGCGACTGGAACTTCTTCTCCAGGTCCGGATTGGCCTTGGCCACGATGATGCCGCCGCGCGGACCGCGCAGGGTCTTGTGCGTGGTGGAGGTGACCACGTGGGCATGCGGCACCGGGTTCGGGTAGAGGCCGGCGGCGACCAGGCCCGAGACGTGGGCCATGTCGACCATCAGGTAGGCACCCACCGCATCGGCGATCTCGCGGAAGCGGGCCCAGTCCATCACGCGCGAGTAGGCGGAGAAGCCGGCGATGATCATCTTCGGCTTGTGCTCTTTCGCCAGACGCTCGACCTCGTCGTAATCGACGTAGCCCTCGTCGTCGATGCCGTACTGCACCGCGTTGTAGATGCGCCCGGAGAAGTTGGGCTTGGCGCCGTGGGTCAGGTGACCGCCGGCGTCGAGGCTCATGCCCAGCACGGTGTCACCCGGCTCGACCAGTGCCTGGAACACCGCGGCGTTTGCCTGCGAGCCCGAATGCGGCTGGACATTGGCGTAGTCCGCGCCGAAGAGCTCCTTGGCCCGATCGATGGCCAGCTGCTCGGCCACATCGACGTACTCGCAGCCACCGTAGTAGCGCTTGCCGGGATAGCCTTCCGCGTACTTGTTGGTCAGCACGGAGCCCTGGGCCTCCATGACGCGCGGGCTGGCGTAGTTCTCCGAGGCGATCAGCTCAACGTGATCTTCCTGGCGGCGCACCTCGGCGTTGATCGCATCAGCAAGTTCCGGGTCGTAGCCCGCGATGGTCATGGACTTGGCAAACATGAATCGGCTCCTGAAAAAGGTGAGATCAAATTCGGCTCGGCCCGCACGCTGGTCGGGTCGGAAAGACAAGCGGCCGCCCCGAGCATTATCGAGGGCGACCGAACAATGCCGCGAATTCTAGCATGTTGCGATCGGTCGCCTCCCCTGGCAGATGGGAGCGCGTTGCAACAACGGCATGAATCCGCGTCATGGCGACCGGTGGCCACCCGAGGATCGACAAAACCGCGCCGGCTCGCGACAATGGAAGCCCTCCAAGGAACCCAACTTCCCCGCAAACGGCATGGGAGCATTCAAGCGATGATGACCGAAAACGACCGCGACGCCCTGGTCGACTTTCTCGCCCGACACGTCGACACGCAGATCCTCACCCACGCCGAGGTCAGTGCGTTCCTCGATTTCTGCGACTTCGAGATCATCGATCGCGGCCACATCATCGCCGACATCGGTGAAGTGGGTGAATCGCTCTACTTCTTGCTCGACGGCACGGCCGAGCTGATCGTCGGCCCGACCACCAACGAGGTGCCGGTGGGCCAGATCCACGCTGGCGAGATGCTCGGCGAGATGAGTTTCTTCGACCGCCAGCCACGCAATGTCCGCATGCGGGCGCGCTCGTCGGTGCGATTGCTCCGCCTGCCGCGAGAGAAATACAACCGGCTGCGCCTCGAGCACCCGGTGTTTACCGTGCTGCTGCTCGAGTACGCGATCGTCAGCCTCGACCACCTCTACCGGCGCACCAGCACCGACGTCGCCCAGCTCAACCAATACATCCACAGCATGGGTGGTTAAGACTCCACCCCGGGTGGCTACTCCGCCCTACCCTCGTCGCAGGCGCAGGGCGTTGCCGATCACGGCAATCGAACTGACCGACATGCCGATGGCCGCGAGCCAGGGCTGAACGAAGCCCAGCGCGGCGATCGGGATCGCGATGGCGTTGTACCAGACCGACCAGGTCAGGTTCTGGTGGATCACGCCCATGGTTCGCCGCGCATAGCCCACCGCAAAGGCCGTCTCGGCGACGCGGTCGTTGAGCAGCACCATGTCCGCGCTGTGCTTGGCGACCGCGGTCCCGCCGCCCATCGCCATGGAGACGTCCGCGCAGGCGAGCACCGGCGCGTCGTTGACGCCGTCACCGACCATCAGCACCCGACCACCGTCGGCCTGCAACGCGGCCACGCGATCCATCTTGTCTTCCGGCAACAGGCCGCCCTCGGCATGATCCACGCCCAGGAATTGCCCGATCATGGCCGCCCGGTCCGGGTGATCACCGGAAAGCAGCCAGACCGACACACCCTGCCCCTTGAGACGCTCGACCACCTCGACGGCATCGTCGCGCAACCGGTCGGTCAGCACGGCGCGGGCGATCACCTGCGGACCACGCGCCACCCAGACCACCAGCTCGTCGACCGCGGCCTGCGGCTCGGGCAGATCCACAACCAGATCGTCCATCAGACGGGCATTGCCGACCGCAAAGCGTTCACCGTCGATCCAGCCGGTCACGCCACGACCGCTGGCGTTCTCGACCTGGGTGACCGCATAGGCCTCTCCAGCCGCGTGTTCATTGCCCCAGGCGGACAACGCCCGGCCGACCGGGTGATCGGCGTACTGCTCGAGCGCCGCGACGATATCCGCCAGGCGCGCGGACTCGACATCGGCCAAGGACGCCACGTCGCGCACCGTCAACTCGCCGGTGGTCAGCGTGCCGGTCTTGTCAAACACCACATGGGTGACCCGCGCAAGGCCCTCCAGCGCTCGTCCCCGGGTGACCAGCAGCCCCGAACGGGTCAGGCGACCCACCGCCACCGCGATCGCCGCGGGCGTGGCCAGTGACAGCGAACAGGGGCAGGTGATGGCCAGAATCGCCACGGCGATCCAGAACGCGCGGGTCGGGTCGATAACCAGCCAGGCCGCCGTGACCAGCGCGGTAGTAATCAGCAGGGCAATGACGAACTTGCGCGCGAAGCGGTCGGCCGTCTCGGCAATCCGCGGCTTTTGTGACTGGGCCCGGTCGATCAGGCGGACGATCGAGGAGACCATGGTGTCCTGACCGACCTTGTCGACCTCGACCACCAACGGGCTTTCGGTATTGACGGTGCCGGCGGAGACGCGATCCCCGGCGCGCTTGAACTCGGGCAGGCTCTCGCCGGTGAGCATCGAGGCATTGATGCCGCTCTCGCCCTCGATCACCACGCCGTCGGCCGGCACCGGCCCGCCGGGGCGCACCAGGATACGGTCGCCCGGGGCCAGGTCGAACGCCGGGATGACCGTCACCGACCCATCGGCCTCGAAGCGGTTCGCCACCTGCGGCACCAGCTTGTTCAATGATTCGGCCAGCTCACCCGCCTTGTGGCGCGCGCCCTGCTCCAGGAAACGTCCGGCCAGAAGCAGGAAGATGAACATCGTGACCGAGTCGAAGTACACCTCGCCGCTGTGGGTCAACACCGCGTAGACGCTACCGGAGTAGGCCAGCAGGATGCTGATCGACACCGGCAGGTCCATGCTCACGCGACGCTGCTTTAGGTCGCGCCAGGCCGGACGGAAGAAGGCCTGGCCGGAGTAGAGGACAATGGGCGTGGACAGCACCAGGCTGACCCACCAGAAGAAGTAGCGCAGGTCATCGGAGAGATCGAGGAAGTCGCCGAAGTACAGCGACAGCGAGATCATCATCACCTGCAGGTAGACCAGTCCGGCGACCGCCAGACGACGCATCATGTCGTGGCGTTCGCGCCGGTAGACACGGTCCTGGCGATCGGGGTCGTAGGGATAGGCGCGATAGCCGATTGCCGCGATCGCCCGCAGGATCTCGGAGAGCTGCACCTGGGTATTGTCCCAGACTACCTGGGCACGGTGCGTGGTGAAGTTCACCGAGAAGGATTCCACCCCGGGCAACTGGCGGACATGGCGCTCGGACAGCCAGATGCAGGCCGCACAGACGATGCCCTCGAGGATCAGCGATGCCTCGCGCCTGTCGCCCTCGCGATTGGCGACGAACGACTTCTGCATCTCGGGGCGATCGTAGATCGCCAGTTCCTCGAGCACGCGCTCAAGGTCGTCGTCCGGCCGGGGCGAGGCCTCCGTGCGGTGACGGTAGTACTCCTCCATGTCGGCCTCGACGATCGCCTGGGCGACCGCCTGACAGCCGGGACAACACATGTCGCGATCTTCGCCCAGCACACGAACGCGGTAGTCCGAGCCCGTGGGCACGGGCAGACCACAATGGAAGCATGTTGCCGCGCTCTCGGACTGGGCGGTCTCGGGGCGAGGCTCGTTCAACGGATCGACCGACATCGTACGAACAGGCTTCTCACGCGACCCCCGATGATCAGCGGGCCGCGACGTCGGTCATGCCACGCAATTGGTGGGTTTCGCCATCACGGCGGACGTCGACAATCACTTCCCATCGCCCGGGGCGCGACGGCGTGACATCGGCCTGGTAGACACCGGGATCGATCTCCTCGAGGCGCCGCGAGAAATCGAGGCTTTGGCTTGAAAAGCGGAGGAACCGGGCTGTCGCTTCGGCGCCCTCGACCGGGTTGCCCTGGCCATCGCGCACCTGGATCCGGAACGGGGTCGATTGGCCAACAACCGCCTCCCCCATCCAACCCCGCTGAACTTGCCAGCCGCGCTCAGACTGCTCCTCACGCGCCGCATCGTAGGCCTCGAACGCACGCACCTTTTCCTGATAATCGTGAGCGACCGTACCGGGGAAGAAGGAGGTTGCCACCGGCCCACCTTGAGGCTCGGGCAGAATCTGGCGCGCCACGTTCTCGCTCAGCCCCGTGGTCGCGATGGTCAGGAAGATCGAGTCGAGCAGGATGATGACCGCGAAGAAGGCAATGATGGTCGCCGGACCGCGGTGAAACGCCATCTTCTGCGACTCGGCGTGCTTGGGCGGCGAAATGAATCCGAGAATGAAAGCGGTCATCACCAGGATCGCGCCCACCATTGCCACCACGTCCAGCCCCGGCCAGTTGATGATGGCGTAGGGCGCATAGGCCGCGAGCGACAAGACGCCCAGGATGAACGCGATCTGACGCCCGGCGCTGGGAAAGCGCCAGCGCAGCAGGAAGAACAGCATCGGAATGATGGTCATGCCGAGGGCGGCAGGCAGCAATACAGCCATGGTTCAGGAATCCGGTTGGGTACTGGCACCCCGCCAACGGCCGCTGTCGGCGGGGTTACGTGAATGCGGGTGATTAGCGGAACACGAAGCTGGCGTCATGTTCCAGCGGTTCGACGAGTCCATTTTCCTCGGTGAGGATGAATTGTATCTCGCGACGGTCCACCTGCGCATCACTCGGGGCGCGCACATGCACCAGATACTTGCGCGAGCCGTCCGCCGGCAGCTCGAGCGATTCGAAATCCCCCACCACGCTGACCCGCGCGTCCGGCAGCCCGACCACTGTCAGATCGAATGCCAACGGCTCCTGGAGCTTGTTGTTAATCTTGACGTTGTAGTTGTTCTGGATGTCGCCGCTGGCAAGCATGGTGAACAACGGCTGGCGCACCTGTTCCACCGATATGTCAGCCGGTGCGCGCGCGAAGATGCCGTAGAGCAACAGCACAGTCGCCGCGATGGTGGCCAGACCATAACCAATGGTGCGGAACTTGAGCAGGTTGGGCTTCTCGCCGGTCTCCAGCTCCTGCTCCGAGGCGTAACGGATCAGGCCGGTCGGCCAGCCGCGCTTGGTCATGATCTGATCGCAGGCATCGATGCACAGCCCGCAGGAGATGCACTCCAGCTGCAACCCGTCACGAATGTCGATCCCGGTGGGGCAGACCTGCACGCAAAGGTTGCAATCGATGCAGTCACCCACGCCCTGGGCATGGCGCTCCTCGAGGGTCATCAGCCCTTTATGGAGCGGCTGCCGACCAGCCTCGCCTTCGCCGCGCCCGGCGTCGTAGGAGACCAGCAGGGTTTCCTTGTCGAACATCACGCTCTGGAAACGGGCGTAGGGGCACATGTAGATGCAGACCTGCTCGCGGGCGAAGCCGGCGGCCAGGAGCGTGGTCGCGGTGAGGATGCCGGTGGTGATATACGCCGCGCCGACCGCCTCCAGAGTGAAGAAGTTGACGAACAGCTGCGGCGCATCGGCCCAATAGGACGTAAAGGTAAAGCCGGTCCAGAACGCGATCAGCGTCCAGATGGCCACGGTGATCCCCTTCTTGGCGATCTTCTCCCCGTTCCAGGGCTGTTTCTCCAGCCGCATGCGCTTGTTGCGATCTCCCTGCACCAAGGCCTCGACCTTCATGAACACGTCGGTCCACAGGGTCTGGAAACAGAAGTAACCGCAAAACGCCCGGCCGACCAGCCCCGTGACGAAGAACAGCAGCCACGCCGCCAGGATCAGGAAACCGGCCAGCAGGAACATGTCCTGCGGGTGGATAACCAGATCGAACAGGTAGTACCGCCGCGAGGGGATATCGAACATCACGGCCTGATCCGGCCCGACACTGCGCTCCCAGCGCACCCACGGCAGCAAGAAGAACACGCCGTAGGCCAGCAGCAGCACCAGATCCTTGAACCGGCGAAACCGGCCATGGATCGCCTTGGGATGAATCGGCTCACGGGCTTGGTACAAGGGGTCAGCCGGGTAGCTCGGATCGTCGTGATGAGCCATCTGTCGGTCTCCGAAATGGATGCGCAGGGGAATATCTTATATCCCATAGGGTTTTTCTCTAAACCCAAAGATAATATTTCACGGCAAGCGGTATTCCGTGGTCGCCACCGCGTCCTCGGTCGCCCCGCGATCGGGTCAAATCCACCCTGCCCCGCCCCATATCCCAAAAAAAACACCGGCCAAACGGCCGGTGTCTCCGAGTATCGCGAACGACGATGTAGCGCCGTCAGTGGTCAGCCATCGCTGATCAATTCCCGCCCATCTGGCGAACGTAGATGGCGAGCATGCGGGCCTGGGTTTCGGTCAGACGATCACCGAAGGCCGGCATCTGGCGCTGGATACCGTTGTTGACCACATGCTTGATCTCGTCGACCTTGCAGGCGGTGTCATCGCCGCAGCCCGGCACGTCGGCAACGCCCCAGATGGCATCGGCCAGGTTTGGCGCGCCCATGGCCTCGTTACCCTTGCCTTCGGCACCGTGACAGCCGGCGCAACTGGCGAAGGCCTGCTTGCCACGGCTTGCCGCCTCGCCACTGATCTCGGCGTTACCCGAGAGGCTCAGCACGTACTTGGCCAGGTCGTCGATCGTATCCTCCGGGACGTTCTGGGCCGGCATCATGCCCTGAATGCCGTTATTGATCTTGTTGACGATGGTCTCGTAGGAGCTGCCGTAGAGCCAAGCATTGTCGGCCAGATTCGGGAACAGGCCGATCTTGCCTTGACCGCCGGCGCCGTGACAGGCGGCACAATAGTCACCGAAGGTGTAGTTCCCCATCGACATGGCGAACTGCAGCGTATCCGGATCCTGCTCGATTTCCTCGAAGCTCATGTTCTCGACCTTGCCGACCCACTCCTTCTGGGCGAGCGCCGACGGGCTCGACTGCATGTCGCGGGTGAACAGGGCACGGGTGTTCCAGTGCTCGCTTACTGTCTTCTCTTCACCGTCCTCACCTTCCACGGTGTACTCGACCGTGTTGATGCCCTTGGTGTAGCTGTCGCCATACGGCCAGGCCGGGTAGAGGATCCAGTACACCACCGAGAAAACGATGGTGACGTAGAACGCCCACAGCCACCAGCGTGGCAGGGGGTTGTTGTATTCGCGCAGATCGCCGTCCCAGACGTGCCCGGTGGTCTCGACCTGCCCCTTCTTATTTTCCGGTTGACTCATCTTTCTTCACCTGTTGTTTCTTTTGTTGGGTCGGGTCGAGCTCGTCGTCGTCCATGAAGGGGATGTCCTTGTACGACTCCAGCCGCTGCTTGCGCCGCTTGCCGGTGTAGACGTACAGGATGATGCCGACGAACGTGCCGAAGAACAGGATCAGCGCCAACGGCTTGCTGTTCTCCATGTCACCCAACCACGCAAAAATATCGCCAATCAAGAGATCACCTCGACGGTGGCCGTTTCAGTATCAACGGAACTGGTTGAAGTGGCCGTCTTCATACTTCGAGAAGTCGACCATCGTGCCCAGCATCTGCAGGTAAGCCACGAGGGCATCCATTTCGGTGATGCGGTTCGGGTCGCCGTCCCAGTTCTGCGCCGCGGCCTGGCTTTCCAGCACGTCGGTGGCGTTGGAGACGTGGAGCTTGTCGGCCATGTCGGCACCGAACTGCTCGACGTTGGCGTCGTACTCTTCCTGGCTCTGCGAGTACGGCACGCCGACGCGCTTGAGCGCGACCATGCGGCCCTCGATCTGACTGTAGTCCAGTTCGTTCTCGAGCAACCACGGGTAGCCCGGCATGATCGATTCCGGCACCAGCGACTGCGGGTTGACCAGGTGCTGGGTCTGCCACTCGTTGGAGTACTTGCCACCCACGCGGGCCAGGTCAGGCCCGGTGCGCTTGGAGCCCCACTGGAACGGATGGTCGTACTGCGACTCGGCGGCCAGCGAGTAGTGCCCGTAGCGCAGCTGCTCGTCACGGAACGGACGGATCATCTGCGAGTGGCAGGTGTAGCACCCTTCCTTCACGTAGATGTCACGGCCGCGCAGCTCCAGCGGCGTGTAGGGGCGGACACCGTCCACGTCCTCGACCGTCTCCTCGATGTGGAACAGCGGGACGATCTCGACCAGCCCCCCGATACTGATGACCGCCAGTGTCAGGACGATCAGCAGGCCGGAGTTGATTTCAATGCTTTCGTGTTTCATTCGCTTGACCTCAATCCTTTAGCGTGCGGCGGCGGCAACGGCGTCGCGGCCTTCATCGGATGCCGGCTGACGGGCACCCGAGATCGTCATGTAGATGTTGTACGACATCAGCAGCATGCCCGACAGGAAGAAGGCACCACCGATGGCACGTACCACGTACGGGATGTGCAGGAAGGACACCGTCTCGATGAAGGTGTAGGCAAGGTTGCCGTACTCATCGAAGGCACGCAGCATCAGGCCCTGACCGATACCGGCGACCCACAGCGCGACGATGTAGAGCACCACGCCGATGGTGGCCAGCCAGAAGTGGACGAACACCAGCTTGGTCGAGTAGAGCGTCGTGCCCCAGAGCCGCGGGATCAGGTGATAGAACGAGCCGATGGTGATCATCGCGACCCAGCCCAGTGCGCCGGAGTGCACGTGACCCACGGTCCAGTCGGTGTAGTGCGACAGGGCGTTGACCGACTTGAGCGACATCATCGGACCTTCGAAGGTCGACATGCCGTAGAAGGCCAGCGAGGTGATCAAAAACAGCATGATCGGATCCGTGCGCAGCTTCTCCCAGGCACCCGAGAGGGTCATGATGCCGTTGATCATGCCGCCCCAGGAGGGCAGAAGCAGCAGGATCGAGAAAGTGGCGGCAAGGGTGGAAACCCAGTCCGGCAGCGCGGTCCAGTGCAGGTGGTGAGCACCAACCCACATGTAGAGGAATGACAGCGCCCAGAAGTGCACGATCGACAGGCGGTAGGAGTAGATCGGGCGACCCGCCTGCTTGGGCACGAAGTAGTACATCATGCCGAGGAACGCGGCGGTCAGGAAGAAGCCGACGGCATTGTGGCCGTACCACCACTGCGTCATCGCATCCTGCACGCCGGCAAACAGCGCGTAGGACTCGAGGCTGTTCCAGGCGACCGGCACCTGCAGGTTGTTGAAGATGTGCAGCAGGGCGGTGGCGAGGATGAACGCCATGAAGAACCAGTTGGCCACGTAGATGTGCGGCTGGCTGCGCTTGACCAGCGTCATGGCGTAGACGGCGAAGTAGATCACCCAGACCACGGTGATCAGCAGGTCGATCGGCCAGATGAACTCGGCGTACTCACGGCCCTGCGTGTAGCCGGCCATGTAGGTGATCACGCCCAGCACCAGTGCCAACTGCCAGCCCCAGAAGGTCAGCTCGGGCAGCAATTTGCCGCCCCAGAGACGCGCCTGACAGGTGCGCTGCACGATGTAATAGGACGTCGCGAACAGCGCACTACCACCAAAGCCGAAGATCACCAGCGTCGTGTGCACCGGGCGCAGCCGACCGAAGGTGATCTCGGCGATATTGAAGTTCAAAAACGGCCATGCCAGCTCACTGGCAATATAGACACCGGCAAGCATCCCCAACACGCCCCAAATCATGGCCATGATGGCGAACTTCTTGACGATGCCGTAATTGTACTGCTCGGTAGCTACCGGCACTGCATTGGTGGACATCGTGACCCCTCCAGACTTTTAGGTTCATCCCGGCCGCGGCGGCCAGACCCTTTTTCTCGGGCGGCAATCATAATCGAATCCCCTGCCGACAAAAACCTATGAATTTACTAATTTACTCGCCCGCAAAGGGCGCGCGGGACGCGCTTTCAAGCAGTTAGCGGCCATTCCGCCCACGGATAAGCAAAGCTGATCGCTGAACACACAAGTTTTATCTGTTGCAAAAGTGCGACACGCCCCCCGAACTGGCCATCAACTGGCACCCACCCGGCCGTGCGCCCCCTCGGCCATCGGCGAGACCCCCGTCCCCCACGCCAGGCCGTAGACGATCTCGTAACTCAGCGGGATGCGACCGTCGACCGCTTGAGCGGCCAACACCTCCCGGAAGCGGCGCCAGGCCTTGGGGCCGGTCATCCCCGCGGCGCGCCCCGCCTGGGCATTGCCGACGCCCACCCCCCGCAAATCGGCCAGCAGGGCATCAACCGTGGGGTAGGTCACCGTGACCATCTCGCGATCCATCACCGGATCGGCCAGCATCGCCGCGACCAGCGCATCGCCAAGATCGTGCATGTCGAGAAACTGGTGTACATGGGGCGTCGGGTCGACCGCCGCCCAGGCGCGCCGGATCTCCTGAAGGCTATCCGGCCCCAGCGTGGTGAAGACGAACGGCGCACCCGAGGCACTCACCCGGGCCACCTCACCGAACAGGGCCGCGGGTCGATCGCTCCACTGCAGGGCAAAGTTCGAAACCACCACATCCATGCTGCCGCCGGCAAACGGCAGGGCGTGCATGTCGGCGGCCACCGCCGCACGGTGCGGCGACCACCAGTGTCGTCGGGGCAGGTGTCGCAACATGCGATCCGCCAGATCGAGCCCCGTCACATCCGCATGCGGATAACGCGCACGCATGGCTCGAACCATCTGCCCCGTCCCCGCCCCCAGGTCGAGAATCCGCTGCGGATCGAGCTTCAACCAGTCGAAGCGCTCATCGAGCCGCCGACCAATTTCGTGCTGAACGGCCGCATGCCGGTCGTAGTCGGACGCCGCGCGGTTGAACCGGTCACGGACGCGGCGCAGGTCAAAGGAGGGCAAGGCAGACATGCTATCGAAAGGAGCTCACGATTGAACTTGTGTATGAAGCCGCGACGGTTGGGACTAGGCGCCGCGGCAAACGCGCTACTCAGCCCGCCGACGGGCACCCGGGTCAACGGCGAGCAGGACGGATCAATGAGGGCACCAGCAAGTCCGGATGGTCGAGCCATTCGGCGTGCCCACCCTGCTCGAACCGGTGCACACGCACATGCGGGGGCAGGTCGAGGTGCCGCGGCCAGTCGACCGGCACCAGCGGGTCGTCGGGCGCCAACCAGATGTCGACGGGCACATCGATGGCGGCAAGCGTCCGTCGAAGATCCAGCCGGGCCAGCCAGTCGAGACCGTCGCCGGCGGCCAGCCGTTCGGACGTGGCGGGCGCATCCGGGAGGTCAAAGCGACGCCGGAAGGCGGCGGCAGCCGCGAGGGGCTGCCGCCCCGCCGCTCGCCGCAGGCCCTGCCAGTCGCCCAGGCTCACCCCGGGCCAACCATCATCCCCCGTCAGGAAACGCGGCGTGGCCTGGATCAACACCAGCCGCGCGGGCCGAATGATTCCCCGTCGCACGGCCTCAAGCAGCAACGCGCCGCCCAATGACCACCCCGCCCAGACCGCGGGGCTCGGCGGCAATTCCGCGCACTCCGGTCCATCCGGTCCAAGCCAGTCGGCCGAAAACGTGGACCAGTCGAAGGCCACCACCTCGTTACCGGGCAACCGGCGCACCAGCGGATCAAACACCGTCGCGGGAAAGGACCAGCCGGCAACCAGCCCGACCGAGGCCGTCATGGCGGAGGGGGCATCGCGCCTCACGCGTCACGCTCCTGCGCCACACGCTTGAGGCCCCACCGCATCGCCGTGGTTTGCGAGCAAGCCATCGGACCGTGATAATGACGCCCCCATTCAAACCCCGGATTCAGCAATTGACTGCCCTCGACTGGCCCCTTCTGCTCATCATCGCCGTCGCCGCCTACCTGGTTGGCTCATTGTCCACCGGGGTGATCACGGCGCGCCTGCTGGGATTGCCGGACCCGCGCTCGGCCGGCTCGGGCAATCCGGGCGCGACCAACGTCCTGCGCCTGGGCGGCAAGAAGGCGGCCATTGTCACGTTAGTCGGCGATCTCCTCAAGGGCCTGGCCCCGGTGATCGTCGCCGGCCTGGCCGTCGATGGCGCGTCGCACCAGGCGGCAATGGGTGCCGCCGGCCTGTTTGCCTTCCTCGGGCACCTGTATCCGGTGTTCTTCGGCTTCAAGGGCGGCAAGGGCGTGGCGACTGCCGCCGGCGCGATCCTCGCCATGGCACCACTGATTGGATTGTTCGCCATTGTCGGCTGGCTGAGCACCGCCTGGGCAACGCGCTATTCCTCGTTGTCCGCCCTGTTTGCCGCAGTGGTGGCCGCGACCCTGGCCACCTTCATCGCCCCACCGTTCATCGCCCTGGCGATCTCGCTGATGTCCCTGCTGCTCATCCTGCGCCACCACGGCAACATCCGCCGGCTGATGCGCGGCGAGGAACCCCGCATCGGCGAAAAATCCGACTCGTCGATCAAGGAGTGACGGCCACCGTCGAACCCACCAGCGCCCCCGGCAACTCGAGCTCGGCCAGCGGCCAGCGGGCGCGCACGCGGAACCCCGGCTGGGCGTCGCGCTCGCCGGCGGCAAGCCGACGGTACCCCGCCAACGCGATCATGGCGGCGTTGTCGGTGCACAACTCGATCTCGGGGAAATGCACCGCGCCGCGCCGATCGGCCATCATCTCGACCAGTCGCTGCCGCAGGGGCCGATTGGCCGCCACCCCACCGGCGACCACCAGGCGATCCAGACCGGTCTGGTCCAGTGCCCGCGTGAGCTTGATCACCAGGGTGTCGATCACCGTCCGCTCGAACGAGGCCGCCACGTCCTGGTGGGCGTGACCAGCGGCAATCGCGTTCGCCACCGCGGTTTTCAACCCGCTGAAGCTCAAGTCCAGGCCGGGCCGATTGACCATCGGCCGGGTGAAGGGCACCGCGGTCGGGTCACCCTGCTCGGCCAGGCGCGACAAGGCCGCCCCGCCCGGATAACCCAGCCCCATCAGCTTGGCCGACTTGTCGAACGCCTCGCCGATCGCATCGTCGATGCTCTCGCCCAGCAGCCGGTAGTCACCCACCTCGCGCACCTCGATCAACTGGCTGTGCCCGCCGGACACCAACAAGGCGAGAAAAGGGAATGCCGGCGGGTCATCACCCAGCAACGGCGCGAGGATATGCCCTTCCAGGTGATTGACGCCGAGCGCCGGCAACCCGCGACTGGCGGCAATACCCTTGGCAAACGCCGCCCCCGTCATCAGGGCGCCGGCCAACCCCGGACCGGCGGTGTAGGCAACCGCATCGATGACGTCATAGCCCAGACCCGCGTCGGTGAGCGTGGCGCGGGTCAGACTGGGCAGGCGACGCATGTGATCACGAGCCGCGAGCTCCGGAACCACCCCACCGTATTCGGCATGCACATCGGTCTGGGAATGGACGCGATGGGCCAACAACTCACCGCTGCCGCCATCGAACAAGGCCACGGCGGTCTCGTCACAGGAACTCTCGATTGCCAATACGCGCACGCGCGATACTCCTCACCACATCATTAGTAATCCCGAAGGCGCCGCCTGTGCTGGCATTTGCCTCTTGCACACCTCGGGCAACGCTTTATACTACAACACCTTTTATTTTGGGCCGCGTGGGTCCGAAGCCAAACATTTCAGTTTCAAATCAACGAGGTGGAACGCATTCATGCCTTCTGTACGTGTTCGGGAAAATGAGCCTTTCGAGGTAGCAGTTCGTCGTTTCAAGCGCTCTTGCGAGAAAGCCGGCATCATCAGCGAGATGCGCGAGCGTGAGTACTACGAAAAGCCGACGGCCGCCCGCAAGCGCAAGGCCGCCGCTGCCGTGAAGCGCAACCAGAAGCGCCTCTCGAAGGAACAAGCGCGTCGCGTTCGCTTGTACTGATCGCACTTGTGACGGCCACTACCGCATGAGCACGATCAAGGCGCGCCTGACCGCCGATATGAAGACGGCCATGAAGAGCGGCGCAAAGTCGCGTCTGGCCACCATCCGCATGCTGATCGCCGCGATCAAGCAGCGGGAGATCGATGAGCGCCGGGAGGTCTCGGAAGACGAGGCCATGGCGATCCTGACCAAGCAGGCCAAGCAGCGCCGCGAGTCGATCGCCCAGTACGAGTCCGCCGGTCGCGATGACCTCAAGGCCATCGAGGAAGCCGAACTCGCGATCATCGAGACCTACCTACCTCAGCCGCTGTCCCCCGAGGAAATCGAGGCCGCGGTGGCCGAGATCATCGCCGCCGAGCAGGCCACTGACCTGAGCCAGATGGGGGCCGTGATGAAGACGGCCCGCGAACGCCTGGCCGGACGGGCCGACATGGCCGCCGTCAGTCAGGCCGTCCGCTCCCGCCTCTCGGCCTGAGCCACGGGGATCGCCCCGGGCCGCGGTCCGCACCGTCGGACCCCTACCCCGGGCACCGCGTTGATCCGAACCATCAATTCGAGAACCAGCCATGGGCGAGACTTTCCAGTTCCTGAACGTGCCGCGACGCGACCCGGAGACCACTCCTGCCGAGGAACGCGTCCAACAGTTCAACGAAATCTACGGGCAATTCACCCCGGATCACGCGGCCGAACAGTCCGATCGCTGCCTGGAGTGCGGCAATCCGTACTGCGAATGGAAGTGCCCGGTCCACAACTACATCCCCAACTGGCTCAAGCTGATCGCCGAAGGCAATCTGCTCGAGGCCGCGGAGATGGCCCACAAGACCAACTCCCTGCCGGAAGTCTGCGGTCGCGTCTGCCCGCAGGACCGGCTCTGCGAAGGCGCCTGCACCCTGAATGACGGCTTCGGCGCGGTCACCATCGGCTCGGTCGAGAAATACATCGCCGACGAGGCGTTCAAGATGGGCTGGCGTCCGGACATGTCCGACGTGGTGCCCACCGGCAAGCGGGTTGCCGTGATCGGCGCGGGCCCGGCGGGCCTGGGTTGCGCAGACATCCTGGCGCGCCATGGCGTCCAGGCGGTCGTGTTCGACCGCCATCCGCAGATCGGCGGCCTGATCACCTTCGGCATCCCGTCGTTCAAGCTCGAGAAGCACGTGATGCAGACGCGTCGCGAGATCTTCGAGGGCATGGGCATCGAATTCCGCCTCAACACCGAGGTCGGCCGCGACATCACCATCGATGACATCCTGGGCGAATTCGACGCGGTATTCATGGGCATGGGCGCGTACAACGCCATGCAAGGCGGCTTCCCGGGAGAGGATCTCGAGGGCGTACACGCCTCGCTACCCTTCCTGATCGGCAACACCAATCACCAGCTCGACTTTGGCGGTGACTACCCCTACATCAACGTCAAGGACAAGCGCGTGGTGGTCCTCGGCGGTGGCGACACCGCGATGGATTGCACCCGCACCTCGCTGCGCCAGGGTGCGGCCAAGGTGACGACCGTCTACCGTCGTGACGAGGACAACATGCCTGGTTCACGCCGCGAGGTGAAGAACGCCCGCGAGGAAGGCGCGCACTTCATGTTCAACCTGCAGCCGGTCGAGGTGCTCGGCGAAGGCGGACAGGTGACCGGTGTGAAGTTCGTCGAGACCCGCCTGGGCGAGCCGGACGAGCGCGGTCGCCGCCGGCCGGTGGCCATCGAGGGCTCCGAGCAGGTGGTCGAGGCCGACGCCGTGCTGATCGCCTTCGGCTTCCGTCCCTCCCCGGCCGACTGGTTCGAGAACCAGAAGATCGAACTCGACCCCAGCGGCCGCGTGATGGTTCACAAGGACCAGAACAAGCCGGAATTCCAGACCAGCAACCCCAAGATCTTTGCCGGCGGCGACATGGTGCGCGGCGCGGATCTCGTGGTCACCGCTGTCTTCGAGGGGCGCAACGCGGCCTTCGGCATCCTCGACTACCTGGACGTATAAGCTTCATGACCGCTCCGCTGCAGAACGATCGCCTGTTACGCGCACTGGCGCGCCAGCCCGTCGATCGCACCCCGATCTGGATCATGCGCCAGGCGGGTCGCTACCTGCCGGAATACCGCGCCACGCGCGAACGCGCCGGCAGCTTCATGGACCTGTGTCGCTCGGCCGACCTGGCCTGCGAGGTCACCCTCCAGCCGCTGGAGCGCTATGACCTCGACGCGGCCATCCTGTTCTCCGACATCCTCACCATCCCCGACGCCATGGGGCTGGGACTCAAGTTCGTTGCCGGCGAAGGTCCGGTGTTCGAACGCCCGGTGCGCTCGGCCGCCGACATCGCTCGCCTGCCCAAGCCGGACATGGGATCGGATCTCGGTTACGTGATGAACGCCGTGTCCACCATCCGTCAGGCGCTCGACGGTCGCGTACCGCTGATCGGTTTTACCGGCAGCCCGTGGACACTGGCGACCTACATGGTCGAGGGTGGCGGCACCAAGGACTTCGCCAAGGTCAAGGGTCTGGTCTACAGCGACCCGAAGGCGGCGCACGATCTGCTTGGCCGGCTGGCCGACGCGGTGACCGACTACCTCAACGCCCAGATCGAGGCCGGCGCGCAGTCGCTGATGGTGTTCGACACCTGGGGCGGCGTGCTCGCCCCGCACGACTACCGTGATTTCTCGCTGCAGTACATGCAGCGCATCGTCGACGGCCTGAACCGCGAACGTCCGGACGGCAGCTACGTGCCGGTCACGCTGTTCACCAAGGGCGGCGGCCAGTGGGCCGAGTGGATTGCGGACACCGGCGCCGACGGCATCGGTCTGGACTGGACCGTGAATCTCGACACGATCCGCAAGCGGGTCGGCGATCGCGTCGCCCTGCAGGGCAACCTCGACCCGAGCGTACTGTACGCACCGGACGAGGTGATCGAGCGCGAAGTGGCTCGCATCCTGGAAGAATTCGGCCCCAATCCGGGCCACGTCTTCAACCTCGGCCACGGCATCCACCAGCACGTCAACCCGGACAAGGTAAAGGTCCTGGTCGACGCGGTGCACCGCCTGAGCGCGCGCGACTGACCCGGGCGTCACCCCGACTCAACCAGAAATGCCCCCGGTTTCGCCGGGGGCATTTTCATTGCTGCGACAGTGATCGAAAAACGCCCTTGAGCCTGTCGGGGGTTCCGGCAACCGACACTGTCAGTGCGTGCCTGCCACCCCTTCCTGCATCAGCGCCTCGACTTGCCGCCGGGAGGCGCGGCGCAACTTGGCCCCACCGGATACCAGTGGCGTCTCGCGCAGCCGCTCCTCGGGAAAGACCTCCAGCACGATGTGATCGTCACCGGCACCGAAGGCGAATACCGACACCCGCTCCTGCCGGCCGTCGGGGTATTGATAGCGGGTCTCGGATTCCTCGAACGGGATGTCGTGACCGAGCAGGCACTCGATCACACGCTCGGGGGTCGGGGCGAACAACTGCAAGACGATGGGGGAATAGTCGTCGGCCGTGCCGGTGAGCACGTCACCCACCAGCCGCGGCCGAAACTGGGCAAAAAAGGTCATCGCCTCGAGCGCCGCTCGCCGGAGCGTCGCCAACTGTTCTCGTTGCTCGGGGCGAAAGGTCGCCTGGTAATGCCCCAGTTCCAGCTCGAGCCGCTCCAGGTCCGCGGCGCGAAAACGTGGATCGAGGGTCTCGCCCAGCTCATCCGCCGCAAGACGCAACGAATCACGGCGGGGTTGGCCGGGCGAGTCGGCCGCATGACGCGCCGCACAACGCAACAGTTCCAGTGAAGCCGGCCCCATGTCGCACTCTCCTCATTCGTTGGGGCGCCGGGTCGAGACTGGCCACCCCTCAACGCTCAGAACAGGTTGTCGATCACCTCACGCGACGTGCCCGACGCGGCCGCCGCATCCTTTTCGGGAAGATCCGCCTGCGGGTTGGTCGAGTCGAAATACTCGCGGATCGCCCCGGGATGCCCCTCGGGCAAGCGTTTGCCGCTGTCCGGATCGATCCAGGCGGTAACGACCCCCTCCGGCGGCTCCTCGGCCGCTCCGGGCGGCGGAAGCACGTCGCGCATGAAGTCGATCCACGCTGGCAGCGCCGCCTTGCCGCCCGTCTCGCGCCGGCCCAGTTCACTGTTGTCGGCAAATCCCACCCAGGCGGTGGCCACCCAACCGGGCCCAAAGCCGGTGAACCAGGCGTCGCGCTGGTCGTTGGTGGTACCGGTCTTCCCGCCGATGTCTTCGCGCTCCAGCGCCCGCCAGGCACGCACACCGGTCCCCTCGCGGACGACACCCCTGAGCCCCGAACGCATCAGGAACGCGTTCTGCGCCGATATCACACGCGGGGCCAGACTCGGGTCAGCCGTATCGATCGGACAGCTGTCGCAGAGGCTGACCGCCGGGTGCGAGTCGATCACGCCGTCGTCCGGATTGTCCAGCTCGGTGATCAGGAACGGGGTGACGCGGTAGCCGCCATTGGCAAACACGGCGAAGCCGGCGACCTGGTCCAGCGGGGTCAGGGTATAGCTGCCCAGGGCCATCGACAGGGTCGGCTCCCAGTTCTCCACCGGCAAGCCAAAACGACCGGCATATTCCAGGACCATCGGCGTGCCGACGGCCTGCGCCAGGCGGATGGAAACCAGGTTCACCGAACGCGTCAGGGCGTCACGCATGCGACGCATGCCACCGAAACTGCGACCGTAGTTGCTTGGGCGCCAGTCAATGCCCTGACGGACGCCATCCTCCACCACGACCGGCGAGTCGTTGATCATGCTTGCCCAGGTGAATCCCTGATCAAGCGCCGCAGAGTAGAGGTAGGGCTTGAACCCCGAACCGGGCTGACGCTCGGCCCGGAGGACGTTGTTGAATTCACTGTCGTGGAAGAAGTCGAAACCACCGATCATGGCGCGAATCGCCCCACTGGCCGGGTCCAGCGCAACAAACGCCCCGGTCACTTCGGGAATCTGCGCCAACCGATAAGCCACACCGTCACCGGACTCGATCGGCTCGACCCGAATCAGATCACCCCGGCCCAGCACCTCGTCGACCGCCTTGGGCTTCGGCCCGCAGCGATCGGTGGCCTGGTACTCGCAGGCCCAGCGCATCGAGTCGAGGTCGAGGATCACTTCACCCGCATCTCGCACCAGCACGCTCGCCTCGGCCGCGTTGACCTGCAGCACCACACCCGGCAGCAGGCCGCCGACCCGACTGGTGTTCGCCAACTGTTTCTCCAGCGCCTCGCGATCCTCAAGCCACTCACTCCAGTCGGACTCCGGGCCGCGGTACCCGTGGCGTCGATCGTAGTCGATCAGCGCCTGGCGCAAGGCGCGGGTCGCGGACCGCTGCGCGTCGGGATCGATGCTCGTGTGCACGGCAAGGCCCATCTCGTAGGCTTCCTGCCCGTACTTCTCGACCAGGTCGCGCCGCGCCATTTCCGCGGCGTAAGGCGCCGGGGTCTCGATCTCGGACGAGGTGTACAGGCGTCCCGGCAAGGGCTCATCGATCGAGCGATCAAAGGTGGCCTGGTCGATCTGGCCCAGCTTGAGCATGCGCCCCAGCACGTAGGCGCGGCGCGCCAAGGCGCGCTCGGGATCGCTGACGGGATTGGTCGTCGAGGGGGCCTTCGGCAGAGCCGCCAGCATGGCCGCTTCGGCGACCGTCAGCTCCGGCAGATCCTTGTCGAAGTAGATCTGGGCAGCGGCCTTGACGCCGTAAGCCCGGTGCCCCATGAAGATCTTGTTCAGATAAAGCGCAAGGATGTCTTCCTTGCTGAAGGCCCGGTCGATCTTCACCGCCAGCAGGATCTCGTAAAGCTTGCGGGTATAGGTCTTCTCCCGCCCGAGATAAAAGTTGCGCGCCACCTGCATGGTAATGGTCGAGCCGCCCTGCGACTTCTCGCCGGTACGCACCAGTTCGACGGCGGCTCGGGCCAGCCCCAGGAAGTCCACCCCGATGTGCTCGAAAAACCGATCGTCCTCGGCGGCGACGAACGCATCCACCACGACCGGCGGGAGTTGCTCGTAGGAGACCGGGAAACGGCGTTGGTTGCCGAATTCCGCGATCAAGCCGCCCTCACGGTCGTGGATGCGCATCGGCATCTGGTATCGCACCTCGCCCAACTCGTCGACACTGGGCAATTGGGTGTTGTAAACATGATACAGGACACCAGCGCCAGCAAGGGCCAGAATCAACCCCAAACCAACTAGATAGGAAATAATCTTGATAAGCTTCATTCGAATAGCGAAAAAAAGGCCCAGTGCCTGTTGTTGCGGGCACGCACCGGCGCCGTTGTCGACAAGCGCGACGGTTATGCCATAGGATGCATCTCTGGGAGACAAGGTGCGTGTGTGCGAAACCTTAACGCACGCTCAAAAGGAAGGGAATGACCGTGCCACTATTCAGCGCTAAACCCGCTCGCCTCGGCGTCGACATCAGCTCGACCGCCGTCAAGCTAATCCAACTGGAGAAACGCCGCGGTGGTTATCGCACCACGGCATTCGCCATCGAACCCCTGCCGCAAGGCGCCGTACAGGGCAAGTCGATCACCGACACGGAAGCCGTCGCTGACGCGCTGACCCGCGCCGTGCGGCGGACCCGACTGAAGGGACGCCACCTGTGCATGGCGGTGCCGACCTCCTCGGCCGTCAGCCGGGTGTTGCATATCGACAACCCCGGCGACGAATTCGAACTCGAGGAACAGGTGCGACTGGAAGCCGACCAGTACATCCCCTTCCCGATCGACGAGGTCAACTTCGACTTCGAACCGGTCCAGACCGACATCCTCGGCAAGCAGACCAAGCGACGCACCGGGGAATCCGAGGGTGTCGACGTCCTGATGGCCGCCACGCGCAC
Source organism: Guyparkeria halophila (assembly GCF_034479635.1). Classification (NCBI taxonomy): domain Bacteria; kingdom Pseudomonadati; phylum Pseudomonadota; class Gammaproteobacteria; order Chromatiales; family Thioalkalibacteraceae; genus Guyparkeria; species Guyparkeria halophila. Next base: position 638,286 of record NZ_CP140153.1, on the reverse strand, counting down.
CGACAATGTCGACAGTCGGGTGGCGGTAGCCGAGGCGGCCGGCATGACGGTCGACGTGGTCGACATCGAATCCTTCGCCCTGCAGAACGCGTTTACCGAGATAATCGCTCAGACACTCGCCCCGGAAGAACGTTCCCAGCCGGTCGCGGTGTTCGACCTCGGCGACACCACCACGACGCTGAGCATCTTCGTTGGCGACGACATCGTCTATACCCGCGAACACGAAGGCGGCGGCCAGCAGCTCACCAGCGAGATCGCTGCCCAGTACGGCTTGACGCTCGAGGAGGCGGAGGAGCGCAAGCGCGACGACAGCCTTCCCGAGGACTATCCCCGCAAGGTGCTTCAGCCCTACCTCGACTCGCTCGCCATGAACATCGAGCGATTCATCCAGTACTACTACTCGGAATCCAGTGGTAGCACCGTCAACCTGATTCTTCTCGGCGGCGGCGCGGCCAACACCGCCGGCGCCGTTGAGCGCATCAACAACGAGACCGGGGTACCGACCCGGCTGGCGAATCCGTTCGCCGCACTCGCCAAGGGACCTGGCGTGTCCGCCGAGCAAATGGCTCGGCATGGCACCGCAATGCTGATTGCCTGCGGGCTTGCGTTAAGGAGCTTCGACTGATGAGACGGATCAACCTTCTCCCCTGGCGCGAGGAACGGCGCCAGAAGCGGCAACGCGACTTTGTCGTCCACCTCGTGCTGGCCGCGCTGATCGCCGTTGGTGTCGCCTTCGGCATCCACAGCTACATGCAGTCGCAGATCGAGAACCAGCAGGCCCGCAACGCCTATCTCGAGGACGTGATCAAGAAGCTCGACCGCCAGATCCAGACGATCAACGAGCTCAAGCAGCGCAAAGCCGAGCTCACCGCCCGCATGCAGGTCATCGAGAAGCTTCAGTCCAGCCGACCGACGATCGTCCACCTGGTCGAAAGCTTCATCACCACCCTGCCGGACGGCGTCCAGCTCACCGACGTCACGGTGACCAACGACGAGAAGATCAGCATCCAGGGCAAGGCCGATGCCCAAGCACGGGTCGCGGCCTATCTCCGCCGCCTGAACAGCGCCGACTACATCGGCAGCGCCAGCCTGGTGGGGTCGGGCATCCTTGCCGAGGGCTCGGGCCAGACCACCGATGCCGGCCAGTACGTGTTCTCGATCGAAGCGAAGATCACGCCGCCCAAGGAAGATGACGCGGACCAGGAGAACTGAGCCATGGATCTCAACGAACTGAGAAATCTCGATTTTCAGACGATTGGCCTGACCTCGCTGGGAACGCGACTGGTCATCTTCGCCTTCGTTTTCGTGCTGATCGTTGGCGGGGTGGTGTATTTCGACACCATGCCGCAGAAGGAGTTGCTCGAGCGCGAACAGCGGGAAGAGCGATCGCTCCTGCAGACCGTCGACCAGAAACAGCGCCTGGCAGCCAACCTCGAGGCCTACCAGGCCCAGATCAAGGAAATGGAGACCCGTTTCGGCGAGTTGCTGCGCCAGTTGCCGAACAAGCGCGAGGCGGAAAACCTGATCGACAACGTCGCCCAGACCTCGCTCTCCAACGGGCTGAAAAACGAGCAGATCCGTCCCGGCGGTGAGGTCAAGCACGACTTCTATGCCGAGATGACCTATCACCTGTCGCTGCGCGGCACCTACCGTGAACTGACGCAATTCATCAGCGACACGGCCAACCTGCCGCGGATCGTCACCCTGCACAACCCGGCGATGAAGCCGCGTGACGCCAGCACCGCGGACGATGCGGACAGCCCGCGCGAACTGACGATGGGCATCCAGGCGAAGACCTACCGGTATCTCGAAAGCGGCGAGCAAGGAGGCGGTCAATGAACATGGATCACAAGCGAACCGGCCTGACCCGGCTGGGCTTGATCGGCTCGGGGCTCGTTCTGATCGGCGTCGTCAGTGGCTGCGCCCAGGACATGACCGATCTCAAGCAGAAGGTCGCCGAGCTGGAGGCCCGCCCGGGCGGCAAGATCGAGCCGATCCCGGAAATGAAACCCTTGCCCAAGTACGCCTACAGCGTGCCCGAAGAGGCGCGGACGCCGTTCATGCCAATGACGCAAGACGACATCGACGACTCGGATGGTCTCAAGCCGGATGTCGATCGTCCCAAGGAACCGCTGGAGCAGTTCCCGCTGGATGCACTCGCGATGCGCGGCATCATCACTCGTCAGGGCAATACCTACGCCCTGATCCGCGATGGCAACGGCGTCATTCACGAGGTAATGCTGGGTGACCACATGGGTCGCAACTACGGCGAAGTCATGGAGATCGGTGAGACCAGCGTCACGCTGGAGGAAGTCGTACCCGATGGACAGGGTGGCTGGAGAAAACAGACAACGGTCGTCAAGTCTCAGAGCGGCCGGAGCTAAATGATGGGAAGCAGCGATATGGACAACCTCAAGAAACCTTCACGCCTGAGCACCGGACTGCGTCGAGGGCTTGGCCTCCCAGCGATCACCATGGCCGCCGCTCTGGCTCCATGCCTGGCACTGGCCGGCGATCTCGACGAGATCACCTACGACCGCACCAGCGACGGCACGGTCCAAGTGCACTTCAGCCTCTCCGAGCCGCTGGCCGGCGAGCCGGGTAGCTTCAAGATCGACAACCCGGCGCGTGTCGCGGTCGACCTGCCGGACGTCGACAACCAGACCGGCAGCCGCCAGACGGAGATCGGCCTGGGTGCGGTGAAATCGGTCATGCTCGCCGAGGCCAACGGCAAGACCCGCGCGGTCTTCAACCTCGACCAATCGGTGCCCTACTCCATCGACCAAAACGGCAACCGCGTAACGGTCTCCTTTGACCAGGTGCGCCAGGCCACGACCACCGAGAGCGGGCTGGCCGTGACCACCCCGGGCAGCTCCGAGGCCACGGCCATGGACGCCGGCCAGCCGATCGACTTCCGCCGCGCCTCCAGCGGCGCCGGTCGCCTGCTGCTCGATGTCGGCAGCACCGAGGCACCGATGGACATCCGCCGCCAGGGCAGCCAGATCGTCGTGCGTCTGCCCGGCACCCGCATCGAGGAAGGCGGCTACAACGTCAACGACTTCGCCACCCCGGTCGAACGCGTCGATGTCCGCCGCGAAGGCAACGGCAGCCGGGTGACCCTCAAGACCAAGGATGCCGGCGAACACCTGGCCTACCAGACCGGCAACCGTCTGGTCATCGAGGTCCAGCCGATCCCCGAGGAAGAGCAACGCACCTCGCTGGGCAAGAAGGAATACACCGGCGAGCGCCTGACCCTGAAGTTCCAGGACATCCAGGTCCGCCCGCTGCTGCAACTGATTGCCGATTTCACCGGCAACAACATCGTGGTCAGCGACACCGTCCAGGGCTCGATCAGCCTGCGACTGGAAAACGTGCCCTGGGACCAGGCCCTCGACCTGATCATGACCACGAAGGGCCTTTCCTCACGCGAGAACGGCAACGTGATCTACGTCGCGCCCACCGACGAGATCGCCGCCCGCGACAAGGCCGAGCTGGCCGCCCGCGAGCAGGCCCAGCAGCTGGCACCGCTGATCACCGACATCGTCCAGATCAACTACGCCAAGGCCGACGACATCGCGGCCCTGGTGCGCCAGAGTTCCGGACTGGGCGAGAGTTCGGGCGAAAAGAAGAGCGACGGCAACTTCCTCAGCCGCCGCGGCTCGATCACGGTCGACTCGCGCACCAACAACCTGATCGTGACCGACACCGCCGAGGCGCTCGATCGCGTTCGTGGCCTGATCGAGCAGGTTGACCGTCCGGTCAAGCAGGTGTTGATCGAGACCCGCATCGTGATCGCCACCGACAACTTCTCGCGCGAACTGGGCGTTCGCTGGGGCTTGCAAGGCGGCTTTGACCGCGGCGGACAGCGCGTTGGCTTTGGGGGTGGTGCTTACGACGGCAGCGACGCGCCCAGTTTCCCGATCGATACGGGCGACGGCACTCTGAACAGCACCACGTTCGCGGCCCAAGACAGCTGGATGGTCAACACCCCGATCAGCGGCGATCCGACCGGCTCGCTGGGGCTGGCCATCCTCGGCTCGAACGTGCTCTTGAACCTCGAGCTCCAGGCCATGCAGAGCGAGGGCACCGGCAAGATCGTCTCCAACCCGAAGGTAATCACCACCAACGGCCACAAGGCGACCATCTCGCAGGGCGTGGAGATCCCCTACCAGTCCCAGACGGCCTCGGGCGGTGGCGCCATCGCCAACATCGAGTTCAAGGAAGCCCTGCTCAAGACCGAGGTCACGCCGCAGATCACGCCCAATGACATGGTGATCATGGACATCCTGGTGATGAAGGAAGAGCCGGACTACACCCGCGCGATCAATGGTGAGCCGCCGATCAACACCCGCGAGGTGCAGACCAAGGTGCAGGTGCAGAACGGCCAGACCGTGGTGCTGGGCGGCATCTACGAGTTCGAGAACGTCACCCAGCTGGAGAAAGTGCCGTTCTTCGGTGACCTGCCGGGTATCGGCAACCTGTTCAAGAACCGGCTGCGCGATGACTCGCGGTTCGAATTGCTGATCTTCGTCACGCCGAAGATCGTCGATCGCGACAACCTGGCGAACCACAACCGTGGCGTGCTGATCAATAACTGATCAGACCGCTGAGTGGATAAAACCAACCCCGCTTCGGCGGGGTTTTTCGTGTCCCCTGTCGGTATAATCGGATCACATGCGCAATATCATCCTGATCGGCCCGATGGGGGCCGGAAAGACCACCATCGGCCGGATCCTGGCCAACCGCCTGGACTGGCAGTTTCACGACTCCGACCGCGAAATCGAGAAACGCACCGGCGCGAGCATTCCGCTGATCTTCGATATCGAAGGCGAAGCGGGCTTCCGTGAGCGGGAACACGACATGCTCGCCAGCCTGACCGCGGGCCAGGGCATGGTGCTCGCCAGCGGCGGTGGCGCGGTTCTGCGAGCGGACAACCGGGAACTGCTGCGGAAAAACGGCCTGGTCGTCTACCTGTACACCTCGGTCGAACGCCAGTTCGAACGGACCCAGCACGACACCCAGCGACCGCTACTGCAGAACGGCGACCGAAAGGCGACACTGCGGCGGCTGATGGACGAGCGCGACCCGCTCTACCGGGAAACCGCCCACGTGGTGCTGGAGACCGGCGGCCAGACCCCGCGGGCGATGGCCGACCGCATCCTCGCCGCAAGCCGGCAGAGCGGGCTCGACGCCGACGACAACCAGACGGGTTGATGTAGACTTCCCAAGGCGGCCCCACGAGGCCGTCGATATCCGACGAAATGCAGCCGACAGGGCACCGATCATGCACGATCCCGCCGCTCCCAACTCGCAGCCCACCACCGTCAATGTGGACCTGGGTGAGCGCAGCTACCCGATCTTCATCGGCGCCGGACTGATCGATGGCGAACAGATCGCCCGTTTCGTTCCCTCCTCGCGGGCGGTGATCGTCAGCAACACCACGGTCGCCCCGCTGTACGCCGAGCGACTGACACAGGCACTGGAGGCGGCCGACAAGCGCGTCGACCTGATCGCCCTGCCCGACGGCGAGCAATACAAGAATCTCGAAATACTCGAGCGCATCTACGATTTCCTGATGGAAAAGCAGGTGGATCGCAAGACCACCCTGATCGCCCTGGGCGGCGGGGTGATCGGCGACATCACCGGCTTTGCCGCGGCGAGCTTCCAACGCGGCGTGCCCTTCATCCAGGTGCCGACCACCCTGCTCGCCCAGGTCGACAGCTCCGTGGGCGGCAAGACCGGCGTCAACCACCCGCGCGGCAAGAACATGATCGGCGCGTTCTATCAGCCGCGCTGCGTGCTGGCCGACACCGCCAGCCTCGACACACTGCCCGATCGCGAGCTCTCGGCGGGGCTGGCCGAGGTGATCAAGTACGGGCTGCTCTGGGACGAGGATTTCCTCGACTGGATCGAGAGCAACATCGGCGCGCTGCGCCAGCGTGACCGCGCCGCACTCACCGAGGCGATCCGCCAATCGTGCCTGATCAAGGCCGAGATCGTCCGCCAGGACGAGCGCGAGGGCGGCATTCGCGCCCTGCTCAACCTGGGCCACACCTTCGGCCACGCCATCGAGGCCGGCATGGGGTACGGGCATTGGCTGCACGGCGAGGCGGTCGGTGCGGGCATGTGCATGGCGGCCGACCTGTCCCGCCGCCTCGGCCTGATCGACACGCCCACGGTCCAGCGCATCGAAACCTTGGTCGAATCGGCGGGTCTACCCACCCGGGCCCCGGCCGAGCTCTCCACCGACCGCCTGCGGGAGTTGATGGACAGCGACAAGAAGGTCGAGGATGGTCGACTGCGACTCGTCCTGCTGGGCCGGCTCGGCCAGGCACGCCTGGTGGACCGGGTGGCGGACGAGGACATTCGCGCCACCATCGAGGCCACGCGGGCCGCCGACTGAACACTGATTGATTCCCGACTCAAGCAACGAAGGATGCTGCCATGACCGAAGCGACGGAACACGCCCTGGAACAGGCCGAACGAATCGTCCAGTACGCCAAGTACTCCGACCGGTTCATGGTCGTCGAGGGGGAATCGGCCGCCGAGCGCCGCGCCTTCGTCAAGCTGATCGGCCAGAAACTGCCCCGCCAGGTCCGCCCGGCCGTCTTGCGTGCCGACAGCGGCAACGGCTCCGCCGCCCTGATCGACCAGCTGAGCACCATGCTGCATCTGTCCGCCGGGATCGAAACGATCGACCAGTTGATCAGCGCCGCCACCGCCACGCTCGAGGGCCAGGAGCGACTGCTGATCGTGGTGGAAAACGCCGACCACTGGCTGGCATCAGACGCCGCCGACGCCCTGTTCGACCTGATCACCCAGTCGCACGAACTGGCACGCGAACGCATCCTCTTTCTCCTGGTCGGCGCCGCCGGCCTGTGTGAACAGGCGGAAACGGCCCAACCGCTGGCCGGCCTGGTCGCCGATCTGCATTGCGCCCAGTTGCTCGGCAGCACGCAAGCGGCCGCGGCGGCACCAGCGGCCGCCGCGGGCACCCCGGATAGCGCCGCCGCGGCCGCCACGACAACCTCCTCAGCCCCGCCGACAGACAACCAGCCTTCCCGGCCGGCGCCGGCAAGTCGCCCGCTCTGGGCCAGCCCGACCCTGCTGATTGCCGCAGTCATCAGCGTTGCCGTTGTCGCCATTGGGGTGTTCGCCCTGCTCGGCCGGTCGGAGGCCCCCACGCCCTCGACCACCGAGAAGGCGATCGCCCTGAACGAGTCAAGCGAGCAATCCGCCGCGCGAGCGTCGGCCGACGCCCAGGGCGCCGAGGAGCAAACAGCGAACGAGGGGGCCGACAGCGAGACACCTAGCGGCACCGACATCGCCTCCGAGAAAGCGGCGGACACCGAGGCCAAAACCGCCGCACCGGTCGACCACGGCCTGCCGCCGCATGTCCCATTCCCGGAGGAAAGCACGGGCGAGAGCAGTGCGCCTGCCACCGCGGACGCCGCCGCCTCCGACAGCAATGCCACCGAATCGACCGACGGCAGCGAGACGTCCAGCAGCGACGCCACCGGACAAGAGGCCGATGCCGCGACGACCCCCGTCACGGAAGAGGCCCGTGGCACCGCCGCGTCCACGCCACCGGCGGACGTCGACAACGCCTGGTTCCGCGACCAGCCACGGGCCCGGGCCGCCATCCAGTTGGCCGCCTTCGGCAACCTCGATGGCGCCGAGTCAATGATCGAGCGTTTCGCAACCGACGCCCAGCCGCGTGATCAGTGGCGCATCTACACCCAGGCCATCAACGGCAAGATCCTCTACACGGTGACCTTCGGCGACTTCGCCTCGGCCGAACGAGCCGAGCACGCCATCGACTCCCTGCCGACCGCGCTGCGCGACCTCAAGCCTTACCCGCGCTCGATCGGGGCGATTCAGGATCGACTCATCGACGCCACTGATTAAGGGACCTCGCGGCCCGGCCGCCAGGCAATCCGCGCCCCACCCGCCTCCGTCGCGTCATCCGCCTGACCCGAGGCGGTGACGCGCGGATTTGTCGATTTGCCTGAATCCCCCGGGGCCGGTAAAATTCCGGCCCATTTTGCCCAAATCCCCCGGATACGGGCGCACATCGAACCACGGTCGGCACCTGGACTGAAGGCGCGCTGTCAGAGCGCGCCGACGAGACGGCCGGGCCGCCAAGCCGAGGGCGGGATGAGCGTCGCTCGCCCGGCAAGCCGGAAGAATCCAAGAGGTTGCGCAACTCATGAGCCAAGCCCCCACCCAAGGTCTGTACCACCCGAGTTTCGAGAAAGAGAACTGCGGCTTCGGCCTGATCGCCCACATGGACGACCACGCCAGCCACGGCCTGGTATCGACCGCGATCGGTGCGCTGGCTCGCATGACTCACCGCGGCGGCATTTCCGCCGACGGCAAGTCGGGCGACGGCTGCGGCCTGTTGCTGAAAAAACCCGATGGCTTCTTCCGTCAGGCGGCAAGCGCTCAAGGCATTGACCTGCCCGAGACCTATGCCGTAGGCGTGGTGTTCTTCTCCCGTGACGAGGCCAAGCGCGAGCGCGCCCGCGAAGCACTGATCGGCGCGATCGCCGAACAGGGGCTCAACCTCGCCGGCTGGCGCACCGTGCCGACCGACCCGTCGGTGCTGGGCGAGATGTCGGCCGAGAAGCGCCCGGAGATCGAGCACCTGTTCATCACCCCGGCCGAGGGCATGGACGAGAGCCAGTTCAACGCCGCCCTGTTCGTCGCGCGCCGGGATACCGAGAACCTGATCCACGACGATCCGGACTTCTACATCCCGTCGCTCGCGAGCCAGGTCATCTCCTACAAGGGCCTGCTGATGCCCGAGGACCTGCCGCGCTTCTACAAGGATCTCAACGATCCTCAGCTGGAGTCCTCGCAGGCGGTCTTCCACCAGCGTTTCTCGACCAACACCTTCCCGGAATGGAAGCTTGCCCAGCCGTTCCGCTATCTGGCCCACAACGGCGAGATCAACACCATCCGCGGCAACCGCAACTGGGCGCTGGCGCGCGCGGCCAAGTTCTCCTCGCCGCTGATCCCGGACATGAACCGCATCCAGCCGCTGGTCAACACCACCGGCTCGGACTCGTCCTCCATGGACAACATGCTCGAGGTACTGATCACCGGCGGGCTGGACATGATCCACGCCATGCGCCTGATCGTGCCGCCGGCCTGGCAGAACGTCGAGCACATGGATGCCGACCTGCGCGCCTTCTACGAATTCAACTCCCTGCACATGGAGCCGTGGGACGGCCCGGCCGGCATCGTCATGACCGACGGCCGCTTTGTCGCCTGCGCCATGGACCGCAACGGCCTGCGCCCGGCCCGCTGGGTGATCACCAAGGACCGCCACATCACGCTCGCCTCCGAGATCGGCGTCTGGGACTACGATCCGGCCGACGTGGTTCAGAAGGGCCGCGTGCGCCCGGGCCAGATGGTCGCGGTCGACACCGCCGAGGGCAAGCTGCTGCTGCCGCCGGAAATCGATGGCCAGCTCAAGACCCGCAAGCCCTACCGCCAGTGGCTGCGTGAACAGTCCGTGCGCCTGAAGAACTCGATCACCGACGAGGAAGTCCTGTCGCGCGAGCCGATGGACGACGACACGGTCCGCACCTACGAGAAGGCCTTCCTGCTCTCATTCGAGGAGCGCGACCAGGTCATTCGCGTGCTGGCCGAGAATGGCCAGGAGGCGATCGGCTCGATGGGCGACGACACGCCGATGGCCGTGCTCTCGCAGACCCAGCGCTCGCTGTTCGACTACTTCCGTCAGCAATTCGCCCAGGTGACCAACCCGCCGATCGATCCGTTGCGCGAGGCGGTGGTCATGTCGCTCGAGACCCTGATCGGCCGGGAACGCAACGTCTTCGAGGAAACCCCGGAGCACGCCCACCGCGTGCAGCTGGAAAGTCCGATCCTGACGCCGGCTCGCTTCGAGGCCCTGACCAAACTGGCCGACAAGGAATTCTCCTCGCAGCGCATCGAACTCAACTACGCCCCGGACGAGGGCCTGGAAGCGGCCGTCCGTCGCATTACCGACGAGGCCGTCGCCGCCATCCAGGGCGAGCACACCGTACTGGTACTCTCCGACCGGAACATCGCCGCCGATCGCCTGCCGGTCCACGCCCTGCTCGCCACCGGCGCGGTCCATCATCGCCTGATCCGCGAAGGCCTGCGCACCGATGCCAACATCGTCGTCGAAACCGCCACCGCGCGTGATTCGCACCAAAACGCGGTGCTGATCGGCTACGGCGCGACCGCGGTGTTCCCGTATCTGGCCTTCGAGTCGATCAACGACATGCGTCGCCGCAACCAGATCGACGTCAAGCAGGCCGACAAGCTGGCCGGCAACTACGTCAAGGGCATCAACAAGGGCCTGAAGAAGATCCTGTCGAAGATGGGCATCTCCTCGGTCGCCAGCTACCGCGGCGCCCAGTTGTTCGAGATCATCGGCCTGGCCGACGAGGTCGTCGACCTGTGCTTCAAGGACACCACCAGCCGCGTGGCCGGCGCGAGCTTCGTCGATCTGGAGGCCGACCAGAAGATCCTGATCAAGGAGGCCTTCACCAAGCGCAAGCTGCCGCGCCAGGGTGGCCTGTTGAAGTACATCGACGGCGGCGAGTACCACGCCTACAACCCGGACGTGGTCCAGACGCTGCAAAAGGCGGTCAAGGAAGACGACTACACGGCCTGGGAGGAATACGCCGCCCACGTCAACGAGCGCCCGGTGGCGGCCTTCCGCGACATGTTCCACCTCAAGGAGAATGTCTCGCCGATCCCGCTGGACGAGGTCGAGCCGATCGAGTCGATCGTCTCGCGCTTTGACTCGGCCGGCATGAGCCTGGGCGCGCTTTCCCCCGAGGCGCACGAAACCATCGCCGAGGCGATGAACCGCCTGGGCGCGCGTTCGAATTCCGGTGAGGGCGGCGAGGACCCGGCGCGTTTCAACACGCCGAAGATGAGCAAGATCAAGCAGATCGCGTCGGGGCGCTTCGGCGTCACGCCGCACTACCTGGTCAACGCCGAGGTACTGCAGGTCAAGATCGCCCAGGGCGCCAAGCCCGGCGAAGGCGGTCAATTGCCGGGCCACAAGGTCGACGAGTTCATCGGCAAGCTGCGTTACGCCCGTCCGGGCGTGGCGCTGATCTCGCCCCCGCCGCACCACGACATCTACTCGATCGAGGATCTGGCCCAGCTGATCTTCGATCTGAAGCAGACCAACCCGCAGGCGCTGGTCTCGGTCAAGCTGGTCTCCGAGCCGGGCGTGGGCACCGTCGCCGCCGGCGTGGCCAAGGCCTACGCGGACCTGATCACCATCTCGGGCTATGACGGCGGCACCGGCGCGAGCCCGCTGACCTCGGTCAAGTACGCCGGCAGCCCGTGGGAGCTGGGCCTGACCGAGGCTCACCAGACCCTGCGCGCCAACGACCTGCGCGACAAGGTCCGCCTGCAGACCGACGGCGGTCTCAAGACCGGCCTGGACGTGGTCAAGGCGGCCATCCTGGGCGCGGAAAGCTTCGGCTTCGGCACCGGCCCGATGATCGCGATCGGCTGCAAGTTCCTGCGCATCTGCCACCTGAATAACTGCGCCACCGGCGTCGCCACCCAGAACAAGGTGCTGCGCCTGGAGCACTTCAAGGGCGAAGTCGACAAGCTGGTCAACTACTTCCGCTTTATCGCCGAAGAAGCGCGCCACCTGATGGCGAGCGTCGGCGTGCGCTCGATCGAGGAGCTGATCGGTCGCACCGACCTGTTCGAGATGCGCGAGCCGGCCACCGACAAGCAGCGCCACCTGGACCTGTCCAAGCTGCTCTCGGATGCGGGCATGACCTCGGATACGCCCAACTGCTGCGTCGCGCCGCAAAACGACCCGCACGACAAGGGTCTGCTGGCCGAGAAGATCGTCAAGGAGGTCATGCCGGCGATCGAGGGCAAGACCGGCGGCGAGTACAGCTACCCGATCCGCAACACCGATCGCTCGATCGGCGCGCGGGTCTCGGGCGAGATCGCCCGCCGCCACGGCAACCAGGGCATGAACGATCACCCGATCAAGCTTAAGTTCACCGGCATTGCCGGGCAGAGCTTCGGCGTATTCAACGCCGGCGGCCTGCACTTGGAGCTCGAGGGCGATGCCAACGACTACGTCGGCAAGGGCATGGCCGGCGGCGAGATCGTCATCTACCCGCCCAATGGCAGCACCTTTGCCACCTCGGAAACCCCGATCATCGGCAACACCTGCCTGTACGGGGCGACCAACGGCAAGCTGTTCGCGGCCGGCCAGGCCGGCGAGCGCTTCGCCGTGCGCAACTCCGGCGCCCAGGCGGTGATCGAGGGCTGTGGCGACCATGGCTGCGAGTACATGACCGGCGGCGTCGTCACCATCCTCGGCTCGACCGGCATCAACTTCGGTGCCGGCATGACCGGCGGCTTCGCCTACGTCCTCGACGAGACGAAGGACTTCGTCGATCGCTACAACCACGAGCTGGTCGACATCCACCGCCTGCAGGCCGCCGAACTCGAGCCGCACCGCCAGCACCTGCGCTCGATCATCGAGGAGCATGCGCGGCGCACCGGCAGCGCCCGAGCGAAGGAGATCCTGGCAGACTTCGACGCCTACCTGCAGCGCTTCTGGCTGGTCAAGCCCAAGGCGATGGAGATCGGTGACCTGCTCGACCTGCTCAACAAGGCGGCGTAAACCGATGCGCGGGCCCGCTATGGCTCGAAGCATCGTCAATCCGGGACCGACCACCCTCCCCGGGGTGGTCGGTCCTGTTATTTGCGACGCTCGAGAATCGCCATGAGTCGCATCCCGGAAGCCTTCGTCGAGGAAGTCGTCTCGCGCTCGGATATCGTCGAGGTGATCGGCGCGCGCGTGCCGCTGAAGAAAAAGGGCAAGGAGTTCGCCGCCTGCTGCCCGTTCCACCAGGAAAAGACGCCGTCGTTCTACGTCACCCCGGACAAGCAGTTCTATCACTGCTTCGGCTGCGGGGCGCACGGCAACGTGGTGGGCTTTTTGATGGAATTCGATCATCTCGACTTCCCCAGCGCCATCGAGCACCTGGCCGGCCGGCTGGGGCTGGAAATCCCGCGCGAGAAGGGCGACCAGGAAAAGCTCGACCGGATCGGCCGGCTGCGCCAGGTCACCGCGATGGCCAGCGACTGGTTCCGGGGCAACCTCAAGCAGTCGAGCGAGGCGATCGACTTTCTCAAGCAGCGCGGCCTGACCGGCGAGACCGCCGCCCGCTTCGCGCTGGGTTTCGCCCCGGCCGGCAATCACCTCGAGGCGGCGATGGGCAGCCGGGCGAAGCCCGAGGAGCTGGTCGCCACCGGCCTGCTGATCCAGCGGGACAACGGCGACCGCTACGACCGCTTCCGCGGCCGGGTGATCTTCCCCATCCGCGATCCGCGCGGCCACGTGATCGGCTTTGGTGGCCGGGTGATCGGGCCGGGGGAACCCAAGTACCTCAACTCGCCGGAAACCGAACTGTTCCACAAGGGCTATGGCGTCTACGGCCTGTACGAATCGCGCCAGGTCGACCAGCGGCCCGACCAGCTGATCGTGGTCGAGGGTTACATGGACGTGATCCTGCTGGCACAGAACGGGGTCGCTCACGCGGTCGCCACGCTGGGGACCGCCACCACCGCCGAGCAGCTCGACCTGCTCTATCGGCAGACCGAGCGGATCGTGTTCTGCTTCGATGGCGATGCGGCCGGCCGGCGCGCGGCGGTCAAGGCGCTCTCGGTCGCCCTGCCCCTGATGCAGGACGGGCGCGATCTGCGCTTTGCCTTCCTGCCCGAGGGCGAAGACCCCGACAGCTTCGTGCGCGCGCATGGCCAGACGGGCTTCAATCGCTTCGTCGAGCAGGAGGCGATGGGATTCGATCGCTTTCTCACCCTGCACCTCGACGAGGCCGCCCCCGGCGATGACACCGCCGCCAGGGCGCGCAAGAACAAGCAGGCCCATCAGCTGATCGAGCGCATGCCCCCGGGCAGCCTCAAGCGTCTCACCGCACGCCAGGTCGACCGCCACCACGGCCTGTTCGGCCGCCCGTTCCGGGAAGAGCAACAGGCCACGGGACCGACTGCCGCCAAGCGTCCACCGCCGGCTCGCTCGGAGGAGCATGCCATCCTGCGTCTGGCACTGACCCACCCCCGCCTGACCGACCGCCTGCGCCCCGCCGAGGTCTGGCACGGAGGCCAGCCGCCGGTCGTGATCCAGCGCCTGCTTGACGACAGCCTGACCGCGGAAGATCGCCAGATCGCCGAGGCGCAGAATCTCGTCGGCATTGAAAACGCGGAAATCGCCGCCAATATGCTGGGGGACATCCTCGCGAAGCGGCGTCAACGCGAGGCACTCGCGGAGAAGAAGCGGCAGCAACGCGCCAATCTGGCCGGCAGCCCTCCCCCGCGCGACTGACCGCAACATGGACGAAACGTCCCCGGGGCGGTATAATTTCGTGTTCCCCAACGGGAACGCCCGAACCATCAGCTAGCCCGATTGGCCGGCTCTTCGGGCCACCCCGCGCGAGGCCCAAACGTCTCCTCGCGCCGCCAGAATCCACTGACGCGGCCCGCTCGGCACCCGGGCGCGCCGCGCTCGGCGCCTGCACTCCCGCGGCGCGATTTTCAGACGTTTTCACCGAATTGCCGGAGCAGGTTCCACGCCGATGCAGCAAGACCAACAAACCAGCATCAAGCAGTTGATCGCCCTGGGCAACGAGCAGGGTTACCTGACGTACGCCGAGATCAACGACCATCTGCCCGAATCCCTGGTCGATGCCGAACAGATCGAAGTGATCATCAGCATGATCCAGGACATGGGCATCCAGGTTTCCGAGGCCCCGCCGGACAAGGATGATCTGGGCCTGTCGGACGAGCAGCGCGTCTCCAACGACGACGAGGCGACCGAAGAGGCCGTCGCCGTCCTCGCCTCGCAGGTGGACGCCGAGTTCGGCCGCACCACCGACCCGGTGCGCATGTACATGCGCGAGATGGGCACGGTCGACCTGCTCAACCGCGAAGGCGAGATCGAGATCGCCAAGCGCATCGAGGAAGGCCTGCGCGAGGTCACCATCGCGATGGCGGCCTTCCCGCGGACGCTGGACACCCTGCTCGCCCAGTACGCCCGCGTCGAGGCCGAGGAGATCAAGCTCGCCGACGTGGTGGTGGGCTTCCATGTGCTCACCGACGAAATCCCGACACCGGGCGGCAACAAGAACGACGACTCGGACGACGACGAAGAGGAAAAGGACACCGGCATCGACGTCGAGGCCGTGCGCACGGTGATCATGGACCTCAAGGACCTGCACGAGCAGCGCCACGCGGTCGCCACCAAGAGCCGCAAGGCCAAGACCGATGCGGCCAAGATCAAGGCGCTGACCGACCAGATCGCCGATCAGCTGATCACGCTGAAGCTCAACCCCAACTTCAACGAGAAGCTGGTCAAGCAGGTGCGCGACGCCATCGCCCGCGTCCGTCTGCTGGAAAAGCAGATCATGCAGCAGGCGGTCGAAAAGGGCGGCATCAAGCGCGAGACCTTTATCCACGCCTTCCGCGGCCACGAGACCAGCAACGACTGGATCGCCGAGGTCACCAAGGGCAAGCCGACGGCCAAGTTCGCCGCGGTCCAGCCGGAAATCGAGCGCCTGGCCAAGCGCCTGGCGACGGTCGAGCGCGACAGCCAGCTCCCCGTGAGCGGCATCCGCGAGGTCAACCGCCAGGTGACCCTCGGCGAGGCCAAGGCGCGCCGGGCGAAGAAGGAAATGATCGAGGCCAACCTGCGTCTCGTGATCTCGATCGCCAAGAAGTACACCAACCGCGGCCTGCAGTTCCTCGACCTGATCCAGGAAGGCAACATCGGCCTGATGAAGGCGGTCGACAAGTTCGAATACCGTCGCGGCTACAAGTTCTCGACCTACGCCACCTGGTGGATCCGCCAGGCGATCACCCGCTCGATCGCCGACCAGGCGCGCACCATCCGCATCCCGGTGCACATGATCGAGACGATCAACAAGTTGAACCGCATCAGCCGGCAGATGCTCCAGGAGATGGGCCGCGAGGCCACCCCCGAGGAGCTGGCCGAGCGGATGGACCTGCCGGAGGATAAGGTCCGCCGGGTGATGAAGATCTCCAAGGAGCCGATCTCCATGGAGACGCCGATCGGCGAGGACGACGATTCCAGCCTGGGCGACTTCATCGAGGACCAGGGCGCCGTCTCGCCGCTGGACTCGGCCACCAACGCCTCGCTCTCCGAGATCGTGCGGGAAATCCTCTCGACGCTGACCCCGCGCGAGGCCAAGGTACTGATGATGCGCTTCGGCATCGGCATGAACACCGACCACACCCTCGAGGAAGTCGGCAAGCAGTTCGACGTCACCCGTGAGCGCATCCGCCAGATCGAGGCCAAGGCCCTGCGCAAGCTGCGCCACCCGTCCCGGTCGGAAAAGCTGCGCAGCTTCATCGACGCGAAGTTGGAATAATCCCCTTCCAGGCCGGCTTATTGCCGGCCTTCGTGGTTTCCACCACGGCCGCACGGGCCCATAGCTCAGTTGGTTAGAGCAGTCGACTCATAATCGATTGGTCGCAGGTTCGAGCCCTGCTGGGCCCACCATTCAAACAATCGACCAGACACGAAGGTCGCCCGGCATGCCCGGCGCGGCCTTTTTCTCGTTTGGGCCGAGCGTTCGTGCAGCAAGGACACCACCCGCACCGTGACCCGGTGGGACGATGCCCCGGCATCAAGCCGCCTTCATGTTTTGTCGATCGTATTATTAGCTAGCAAACTCACTTGATCCCTGATAGGCAATCCTTTGTCGCGGCGCCGTGGCATGGGGTCTACACTGCGCCTGTCATGCGCGGGCAGCCGGGAACCGCCCGCCGGTTCCCGCCCGACGCCTGACCATGACAAGAATCGACAACGACAAGAACCACCCCATCCAAGGAGATAGAGCGCCATGCTTATCGCAAGCCTGATCATCGTGGTGATCGCGCTGGTGTTCGCCACCGCGAAACTGCGCATGCACCCGTTCCTGGCCCTGTTGCTGGCCGCCTTCGCCATGGCCCTTGCCGGCGGCATCGCGCCGAAAGAGGCCATCGGCATCATCAACGATGGCTTCGGCGGCACGCTGGGTTACATCGGTATCGTCATTGCCCTGGGCACGATCATCGGGGTGATCCTCGAACGGACCGGCGCGGCGGTCGTGATGGCCGAGGCGATCATTCGCCTGCTGTCCGATCGCTTCCCCAACTTTACCGTCTCGTTGATCGGCTACATCGTCTCCATCCCGGTGTTCTGCGATTCGGGTTACGTGATCCTCAACTCGCTGAAGAACGCCATGGCGAAGAAGACCGGCATCTCCGTCGTCGCCATGAGTGTCGCGCTGGCCACCGGCCTGTTCGCCACCCACAACTTCGTGCCACCGACGCCGGGCCCGATCGCCGCGGCCGCCAACCTCGGCATTGCCGATTCGCTCGGCCTGGTAATCCTGGTGGGCCTGCTGGTTGCCGCGGTGACGGCCATCGTCGGCGCACTGTGGGCCAGCCGCTACTCCGACCCGGCCAACGAGAAGGACATGCTCGAGCCCGATCCGATCAGTGAGGCGGTCGGCGAGGAGATCGAGGAGCCGGAGCCGGACATGACCCACCGGCCGTCGGCGCTGGCCTCGTTCATGCCGATCATCGCGCCGATCGCGCTGATCTGCCTGGGCTCGATCGCCAGCCTCGCCACGCGCGATGCCGAACCGGGCTTTATCGCGGACTTCTTCATCTTCTTCGGCCAGCCGGTCGTGGCGCTGGCTGTCGGTGTGCTGTTCGCACTCGGCCTGATCAAGGGTGACGAGAAGAAGGACCGCTTCCACCAGATGACCGTCGACGGCATCCTGCTGGCCGCCCCGATCATCCTGATCACCGGTGCCGGCGGCGCCTTCGGCAACGTGCTGCGTTCCACCCCGCTGGGCGACCAGCTGGGCGCGATGCTCACCGGTCTCGGCCTGGGCCTGTTCGTGCCGTTCATCATCGCCGCGGCGCTCAAGTCCGCGCAGGGTTCCTCGACCGTGGCGCTGGTCACCGCCTCGACGCTGGTCGCCCCGCTGCTGCCGGACCTGGGGCTGGATTCGGACATGGGCAAGGTGCTGGCCGTGATGGCCGTCGGTGCCGGTGCGATGACCGTCTCGCACGCCAACGACAGCTTCTTCTGGGTGGTCTCGCAGTTCAGTCGCATGAAGGTGGCCACGGCCTACAAGACCTTCACCACGGCCACCCTGCTGCAAGGCATCAGCGCCATGATCACGATCTATCTGCTGGGGCTGATCCTTGTCTGACGACCTGCACGTTGTCCTCTGCCCGGACAGCTTCAAGGGCAGCTTGGACGCCGACGCCGTGGCCGCGGCCATGGCGCGCGGCGTTCACGCGGCCCGCCCGACGGCACAGATCCGCGCCCTGCCCATGGCCGATGGCGGCGAGGGCACCGCGGACCTAGTCGCGCACACGCTGGGCTGGGAGTGGCATCTGTCCGACGTCCACGGGCCCACGGGCACGCACCTGACCGCCGGCTGGGGCTTCGATGCCACCAACCGTCGGGCCGTGATCGACGTGGCCTCGGCTTGTGGGCTCGACCTGGTGCCCACGGACCGCCGCGACCCGTGGCGGCTCGGGACACGGGGGGTGGGTGAGTTGATGCGCTCGGCGATGGATGCCGGCGCCAATCACCTGCTCATCGGCCTGGGCGGCAGCGGCACGGTCGACGGCGGTGCGGGCATGCTCGCCGCGCTGGGCGTGCGCTTTCTCGATGCCGATGGCCAGTTGCTGGACAGCCATCCATCCGCCTTGCGCCAGCTGGCCCGAGTCGACTTCGCCTCGATCGATCCGCGACTGGCGGATGTCGAGATCACCGTGCTCAACGATGTCGACAACCCGCTGACCGGCCCGCACGGGGCCAGCCCCGTATTCGGTCCGCAGAAGGGGCTGGCCGAGTCGGACATCGAGGCCATGGACCGGCACCTCGAGCACCTGGCGGAAAAGATCGAGGCGGCCGGTCACCTGCAACGCCCGGTGGATACCCCGGGCGCCGGCGCCGCCGGCGGATTGGGGTTTGCGCTGGATTGCGTGCTGGGCGGCACGGCCCGGATGGGCGCGGCCTACATCGCCGAGCTGATCGGACTGGACGCGGCCATCGCCGAGTCGGATCTGGTGATCACCGGCGAAGGCCAGATCGACGGGCAGACCTCGCGCGGCAAGGTGGTCGCCGAGGTGGTCGCACGGGCCGGTCGCCTGACCGTGCCGGTCATGGCCATCGCCGGCAGCATTGCCTGCAGCGACGAGGAACTGACCGCGTTCGGCCTGGCCGACGCCCGGGCCCTGTGCGATGGCTCGACCACGCTGGAACAGGCCATGGCCGAACCGGCTTACTGGATCACCGCCCGCACGCAGGCGTTGATGCAGGATTACCTCGCGCGGACCGGCTGAACGGCGTAATCGCCGGCCAGAGGGCCACCCTGAACGACAAATCCCCCGGCACGCCCGGGGGATTTTTTTGTTACCTGACGGGGATGAATCACGTCGGTTCGACCGTTCAACTCACCACAAACCCACCCGACTGCCGTGGGTCGGGCTTCAGCCCGACAGCCCACCCGGGCGGCGTACCGCTACTGATCGTCAAATCCGGCCAGGGTGAGCTTGCCGATCACGCGCCCACCCTCCAGCGCCCGGTGGGCGGCACGCAGGTTATCGACGTTGATCCGCCCGAGCACCTGGTGGCGGGTCGTCTTGAGCCTTCCTGCCTCGAGCATGGCGGCGACCGTGTCGAGGATCTCGCCCTGACGCCCCTTGTCCGCCGTGTCGAAGCGCGGCCGGGTGAACATGTATTCCCAGAAAAAGCCCACGCTCTTGTCGCGCAACTCCTGGAACGGCAAAGGCGTCTTGTTGCCGACGATGCTGGCCAGCCGTCCCTGCGGGGCGACCAGTTGTGCCATCGCGGGGTAGTGGCGATCGAGATCGTTGAAACACGCAATCGCCGGGATCGAGTCGAGTTGATGCTCGGCCAGTTGCGCGGGCAAATCACCGAAATGGTCGACCACCACGTCGGCACCCAGCTCCCGACACCACTGCTGCGATTCCCGCCGCGAGGCGGTCGCGATCACCTTGAGCCCGGCCGCACGGGCCAGCTGGATCGCCATCGAGCCCACGCCACCAGCACCGTTGATCAGCAGCACCGGGGTGCCGGCATCGGCACCGTCCGGGTCCAGGCCCAGCCGGTCGAACAACGTCTCCCAGGCGGTCAATGCCGTCAGCGGCAGGGCCGCGGCATCGGCGGGATCGATACCGCGCGGCGCATGCCCAACGATCGCCTCGTCGACCAGCTGGAACTCGGCATTGCTGCCGTGCCGGCCGATGTCGCCGGCGTAGAACACCACGTCGCCGGGCTGAAAACGCGTGACCGCCGAACCGACCGCATCGACCACCCCGAGGGCATCGAAGCCCAGCACCTTTGGGGCGGGATCGGCGCGGTTGTCGGGATGATCCGGGTCGGCGTGGCGCGGGGCGCGCACCTTGGTATCCACCGGGTTGACCGAGACGGCCTCGACCGCCACGCGCAGGTCCGTGGGCCCCGGCTCGGGCACCGGCAATTCGTATTCCCCGAATGCCTGCGGGTGGTCGATGGGCAGATGACGTTCGAATCCAATCGCTTTCATACGCACCTCGAAAAACCTGTTGCGCCACCCGATTGCGGCGTCGCGTGCTCACTCGATCCTCGCCTATCTGCTTGATATGTCTCGTCGCTCGCTCCGCGGCTCCTTGCACTCGGGCGGCTCACGACGGTTTTTCGAAGTGCTCTCATGAAAGTCTCTCCTTCCTGTCGATCAGTCACCGCGCACCGGCATCTCGAACACGGCCACCGGCGCCTCGATCTCGACGATCCGCCAGTCGAAGGCGGCGGCCAGCCATCCGAAAGTCCGGGCGCGGAAGAAGATCACGTGGGTGGGATCGCGCCAGTAGTGCCAGTCTGCGAATGACGCGGCATCCGGGGCGAACCCCGTCTGGATCACCAGCCGGCCGCCCGGGCGCAGCAGTCGCCCCATCTGCCGAAACACCGACCGTGGCCGATGCAGATGCTCGACCGTTTCGGTGCAACTGACCACGTCATAGGCCGATGCGCGCAGCAACGCCTCGTCCGGGGCAAACAGCGGATCGTAGCCCAGCATCGACGCCCCTGCTTCCCGGCCCAGCGCGAGGAGGGCCGAGTCCGGGCCGCAGCCAAAATCCAGCGCCGTCACGCCAGGCCCCAGTAGCGGCCTCAACCGCTCGATGGCCGGCGCCAGGAAGCGCCGGTAATTCGGGTCATCGGCCCGGTTCTCGTGCAGTTGGTAATACGCGCGCTCGCCGGCCGGGGCAGGCCAGTCGGCCGGATCACGCACCACCAGCCCACAAGTGCGGCATTCCAGGAATGCCAGCGGTCGACGCGAGGCCTTTCTGCCCATCGCCACGGTCACGAAACGGGACAGGCCGCTCTCGCAGAGCGGACAGACCGCGCGCATGTCAGGCGGCGAACGTGGTGCTCAACAGGTAGGCCGTGTACGCGACGAACGCCACCAGCAACACGCCGCCCTCGATCCGGGTGATGCGCCCCGGCCCGCGAAAGCCGTAGGCAAAGACGAACAGCGCCAGGGTGAGCGCGCCCATCACCAGCATGTCGCGGGTGAACACCTCCGGCTCGGCGACCATCGGGTGAATCACGCCGGCGAGACCCACCACGCCCAGGGTGTTGAACAGGTTCGAGCCGATCACGTTGCCCAGCGCCATGTCGTGCTCGTTCTTGCGAATCGCGGCAATCGACGAGGCCAGCTCGGGCAGTGAGGTGCCGATGGCCACCACCGTCAGGCCAATGACGAGATCCGAGACGCCGAAGAATTGCGCGATATCCACCGCGCCCCACACCAACAGGCGCGAGCTGGCGACCAGCAGGAGCAGACCGATCACGACCCAGGTCAGGGCCTTCTTCATCGGCATCGGGTGGGCGACCAGCTCCTGCTCGACCTCGCCACCCAGCGCATCGACCTGGCCGCGGCGCCCCTGGTAGATGTTCCACCCCAGCAGGGCGACCAGCAGCACCAGCAGGACGACGCCCTCGATGCGAGTCACCTCGCCGTCATAGACCTGCAAGGCCGCGACGGCCGTGACCGCCAGCAGGATCGGCATCTCGCGCCGGATGACCTGCGAGTGGACCGCGATCGGCGCGATCACCGCCGTCAGGCCGAGGATCAGGGCAATATTGGCGATGTTCGAGCCATAGGCGTTCCCCAGGGCAATCCCCGGACTGCCGTCCAATGAGGCCATCACCGACACCACCAACTCCGGCGCCGAGGTGCCGAAGCCCATGATCACCATGCCGATCAGCAGCGGCGACATGCCCAGGTGCTTGGCGGTGGCCGCCGCCCCATCGACAAACCGATCCGCGCTCCAGACCAACAGCACCAGCCCCGCCAGAACGGCCAACACAGGCATCAACATCATCAACTCCTCGTTCGGAACATCTCGGTGATCGTTTCGGGCGCCACTTTACTGCAGAACATCGACAAAGGGAGATCGCGCCCACCGCACAACCCTGGTTGCGAATCATTACGGTTTGCATCCGCCTTATTGATTCTCTATTCTGCCCGACCAGTCCCGCTACCGAGCCCCCATGTCCGCCACCAGCTCCACTCCTCGCGCCCCTCGATCGCATCGCCGCCTTTGGTGGGCCGGCGTTACGACGAGCGTCGTCCTGCATGCGGCCATCGTGTTGGCCCTGCTGGCCTGGACACGCCCCGACGCGAGCTTGGGCGCCGCGAATCGCGGCGGCGGACAATCGGTCGAGGCGCAATGGGTGGACCTGAGCAAGACCGATCTCGGCTCGCCCCCCACGCCGACAGACGAGGCGCCGGAACCAACAACGACCGAGCCGGCACCCCCCAATCACGTCCCCATGCCGGAACCCGAACCGGAACCACAGCCAGAATCACAGCCAGAATCACAGCCCAAGCCACAGCCCGAACCCGAACCCGAACCCGAACCCGAACCCGAACCCGAACCCGAATCCGAGCCGGAGCCGGAGCCGGAGCCAAAGCCTGAACCGGAACCGGAACCAAAGCCTAAACCGGAGCCAGAGCCTGAACCGGAGCCCGAACCGCAGCCCGAGCCGACGATGGACAAGCCGACTCAGAGCGATCGCGAAACCGCGCCCGAGCGTTCCGAGCAAACGGACGACCGACAGGAATCCTCGGTCAGGCAGACGGCACCGAGCGACACGGCCGCCAACTCCGGCCCCGACGTCGACACCGAGACGACCGACCCCGGTTTCTCGGCCGGCTACCTGGACAACCCACCCCCGGTCTACCCCCGGGCGGCCCAACGACTGCGCCAGGAAGGCGAAGTCCGCCTGCTGGTCGTGGTGGATGCCGATGGCAGGCCGATCGACTGGTCGGTCGAGCGCTCGAGCGGCCACGAACGACTCGACCGCGCCGCCATGGAGGCCGTGGCCAAGTGGCGATTCGAGCCGGCGACCCGCGGCGGGAACGCCGTCCAAGGCGAGGTGATCGTCCCGCTGCGGTTCAAGCTGCGCTGAACCACCCCGACGGGGCCATCACCACAGACGCGATTGCGAACGGTTTTCATTTGCCTTTTTCTTGACTATCATGGCCGCCTCATTCGGCAGCCACTCCCACGAGGACTCGCACAATGGACATCCTTCTGGTTTTCGATCACGGCGACGCCGTCCTGGTAGGAGTCTTCGTCACCCTGCTGATCATGTCGCTGGCGACCTGGGCGGTCGCCGCCACCAAGCTGTTCGCCCTGATCCAGCGACGTCGCGCGACACGTCACAGCATGCAGGTCATCGCGCACAGCCATCGCGCCGCCGAACTCGAGGCACGCCTGGCCGACCGCGACGACCCGACCGCCGCCCTCGCCCAGGCCGGCTTGCAGGCCGTGCGCGACTATCGCGGCCCGCTCGAGGGCGATGCCCAGGCCCGCCAACGACTCGACGAGGCCCTGATCCGCGGCATCCGCCAGGCGCTCGACCGCCAGGAAACCCGGCTGCAGGCGGGCCAATTACTGTTCGCCACCGTCGGCTCGCTCGCCCCGTTCGTGGGGCTGTTCGGCACCGTCTGGGGTATCTACGGCGCGCTGATCGACCTGTCCTCGGCGCAAAGCGTCTCGATGGGCTTGGTCGCGGGCCCGCTGGGCGAGGCGCTGGTTGCCACCGCCGCGGGCCTGGCCGCCGCGATCCCGGCCGTGCTGTTCTTCAACCTGTTCAATCGCAGCCATCGGCTGTACCGCCAGACACTGGATGCCGCCGCCCACGACGTCCATTCGCTACTGATGCACGACGACCAGCTGGCCGAGTGGGCACGCAGAAGCGGCAAGGCGGCCAGCCGGCACGCGGCCGCCCCGTCCACCGCCCGGGCGGCGGAGGTCTGAGCCATGGCCTTCGGTCGACTTGACGATCACGATGAACCGATGGCGGAGATGAACGTCATCCCGCTGGTCGACGTGATGCTGGTGCTGCTGGTGGTATTCATCGTCGCCGCGCCGGTGATCACCCACTCGGTCACCCTGGATCTCCCCAAGGCGAGCAGCGAGCGGCAGGCGGAGGACCCCGAGTCGGTCACCCTGTCGCTCGACGACCAGGGCCAGCTGTATCTCGACGACAAGCCGGTCTCGGAGCAGCGCCTGGAAAGCGTGCTCGTCCAGGCCCGCCGCGACAACGACGAACTGGTCGTCTACCTGCGCGCCGACCAATCCGTGCCCTACCGGCTGGTCGCCCGCGCCATGGCCACGGTCAAGACCGCCGGCATCGAACGCCTCGGCTTTGTCTCGGAACCGGAAACGCCATGAACGACATTAACCGACCAGCCAAGCCACCAGCGCCCCCGTCAGCTGCCGACCGGCAGCCCCCGGACGGCGAGCGCTGCATCGACAGCCAGCACCTGATGTCCCCCGACGGACAATGCTGGATCTGCCACGACGGCCAGCGCTACCAGTTGCGGATAACCGCCGCCAACAAACTGATTCTTACCAAGTAACTGCAAGCCAGCCAGACCCAGCCCCCGCGCAGAGCGGAGTGCAAGATCAAGCCAGCCAGCACTGCCAATCGGCCGGTCCCACCGGCATAAAACGACACGACAGGAGAGCTGACATGACCTTCCGACCCGCCCGACGCGGGGCACTGGCTGCCGCCATCGCCACCGCACTGAGCGCCCCGGCCACTTTGGCATTCGCCCAGGACAGCACCCAGGCCGTACCGGTCACCGCCAGCCCGGTGCTCGACCGCATCTCGATCGTCGGCGGGGCCGATGCCATCCGCGACGTCGCCGGCTCGGCACACGTGCTCGATCACGACAAACTGGAAACCATTCCCGGCAACGATTCGATGAAGGTGCTGCGCCAGGTGCCCGGCGTCTACGTCACCGAGGAGGAAGGCCACGGCCTGTTTCCCAACATCTCCATCCGCGGCGCGAACCAGGATCGCAACAGCCGCATCACGGTGATGGAGGATGGCGTGATGATCGCCCCGGCCCCCTACGCCGCGCCGGCCGCCTACTACTTCCCCAACATCGCGCGCATGCACTCGGTCGAGGTGCGCAAGGGCTCATCGTCGATCGAGTACGGCCCCTACACCGTTGGCGGCGCACTGAACATGACCTCCACGCCCATCCCGGGCGAGGCACAGGGGCGCGTGCGCGTTTCCGCCGGCGAACGCGATGCTCGTCGCCTGCACGCCTGGTACGGCAACAGCGAGGAGACCTTTGGCTACCTGCTCGAGACCTACCAGGACAATGCCGATGGCTTCCGTGACCTGGATACCCCCCAGCGCGGCACGGAAAACCCCGGCTACGAGATCCAGAACTACCTGGGCAAGTTCCGCCTCAACACCCCGGCCAGCGCCGAGCGCTACCAGGAACTGGAACTCAAGCTCGCCCGCGATGAAAAGACCATCGACGAGACCTATCTGGGCCTGACCCGCGAGGATTACGAGGCCACGCCCTATCGCCGCTACGCCGGCTCGGCGATCGACCAGATGAACACCGAGCACACCCAGTACCAGCTGCGTCACTTCATCGAGGTCACCCCGGATCTCGACGTCACCACGACGCTCTACCGCAACGAGTTCCACCGCAACTGGTACAAGCTCAATGATGTCGACGGGACGGGGATCTCCACCATCCTCGCCAAACCGGATGCCAACAGTGACGAGATGAGCTGGATCACCGGTGCCAATGACGGTGACCTGCGCGGCCACATCAAGGCCAACAACCGCGAGTACGTCTCGCAGGGCATCGAGTCGCGCGCCAACTGGCGGATTGCCACTGGCGACATCGACCATCACCTGAAATTCGGCCTGCGCTACCACGAGGACGAGATCGACCGCTTCCAGTGGCAGGACGAGTACGACATGGTCGACGGCTCGCTGGTACTCACCGATCGTGGCGAGCTCGGCGGCGCCGGCAACCGCGTCACCGAGGCCAAGACCATCGCCGCCTTCGTCCAGGACCGCATGGACTTCGGCAGACTGGCCGTCACCCCGGGCCTGCGCTACGAGTCGATCGACATCGACCGCACCCGCTACGCCGATGCCGATCGGAGCACCGTCTCGCGTGATGACGAATCGGCCGACTACGACGTCCTGATCCCGGGGCTGGGCGCGACCTTCGACGTCAACCAGAACTGGCAACTGCTCGCCGGCGTCTACAAGGGCTTCGCGCCCACCGGCGTGGGCGAGGCCGACGAGGAAGAGGCGATCAACTGGGAGGCCGGCGTGCGTTACCAGGACGGCGCGTTCCAGTCCGAGGTGATCGGCTTCCTCAACGACTACGAGAACCTGGTCGGGGTGTGCACCGCCTCCACCGGCGGCGGCTGCACCATCGGCGACAGCTTCGACGGTGGCGAGGTACAGGTTCGCGGTCTCGAGGCACTCGCCGTGTACGACCTGGGCGCGGCACGCGACTGGGCCGTCAAGGTCCCGCTGCGCGTGGCCTACACCTGGACCGACACCGAGTTCCAGAACAGCTTTGACTCCGACTACGGCGCCTGGGGCGACGTGCAGAAGGGCGACGAATTGCCCAACACCCCCGAGCACCAGCTCTCCGTGTCAGCGGGCGTGGAAGGCGAGCGCTTCGGCGTGCATGCCACCGCCAACTACGTCGGCGAGACCCGCGCCGTGGCCGGCAGCGGTTCCATCCCGGCTAGCGAGAAGGTCGATGCGCGCACCATCTTCGACCTGTCGGCAAACTACCGGCTGACCAGGAACGCCAAGCTGTTCGCCACGGTGGAAAACCTCACCGACGAAACCTACGTCGCCGCGATCCGTCCGGCCGGTTTCCGGGTCGGCAAGCCGCGGACCGTGATGGTCGGGGCACAGTTCGACTTCTGATCGAACGGCACGACCGACTCGAGACCACCCCCCCGGCAAGGGTGACCTTGCCGGGGGTTCCTTTTTTGGAAGGAGCGTCGCGTTATGGGGCGGGCTTCTGTCCAACATCGGCTCCGCCCAACTATCCGGAATTCTCAAAACGAGGCGGAGGGTTTCGCACGCCTGTTACGCGAAGAAGCAGATAACCACCGCCGTGTCCGGCGCGCGAGCCCCTTTTCTTGCTTGTCCAAGAAAAGAGGCGAAAAGAAGGACACCCCACGGCTTGGCCCTTCGGGCCTTCGAGGCCGGACGTTTGTCCGACCTCGAAGCCTCACGGCCGGCGAATGTCTCGGGGCCGGCTCGACGCGACATCGTGTCGCGCTGAGCCTCGGAGCGACGTCCATGTCGCTCCGACCCCGGCCACCCGCCGGCCGTGAGGCAAGCCGTCATGGGGCGAAAACCTTCGCTTACCGTCGTGCCGGCTGCCGAGCGTTCATGCCACCGGAAACCGAAGGCATGTACACCGCTGAAGTCCGTGAATTACGTGGATCGAAGGGGGCGCCCCCTTACGCCTTGCCTCGCGAGCGGGGAATCGCAGGGTCGGGCCGGCATGGGTGAATCGGGACCGGCGTGCCAGTGGCACGCCGCATGCCCGATGAAGGCGGAGCCTTGGCGTAGCTGGACCGGCAAGCCCGAGGTTCGCCGCGACAGGAGGTCGCGTCGAACCGACCGGTCCGCGATGCCCCGTTTGCGAGGCTGATCGCGCAGCGATCAGGCCCGCACAAGGCGTCGGGGTGTCCTTCTTTTCGTCGGTTTTCTTGGACAAGCAAGAAAACCGACTCGCGCGCCTACCAATGCGGTTTGGCACTCAGCACTTGCGTTGAGGGCGTGCGAAATCATAGAAGCGTCTTAAAGGGTTCTGACCCCTTTGTCAGTCCCGTGCTCGGGCCGAGCCACGAACACGGCCACAGCGGACGGGTTTTTGTCTCCCTTCGCCCCGTTCACTCATCGACCATGCGAAGTGGCAGGGGATCGCTGGTATCCAGGTGCACATCACGTTGCGGGAAGGCAATCACGATCCCGTCTTCGGCAAACAGCTCATCAATACGGAATCGGATGGTCGATTGGAGTCGACGAAGGTCCGTGGCCACCTGAACCCGCGTCCAGAAGAACACGGTAAAAACCAGGCTGTTGTCGCCGAAGTCCTCGAACAGCACCTCGGGATTCGCCAGGCTGTCGTCAATGGCCCTTTGCTCCATCGCGGCCTGCAACATCAGCTGTTCCACCCGGCGGGTGGGTGAGCCGTAGGCCACGCCTACCGTTACCCCACCACGCACCTCGTTGGACACCAGTGTCCAGTTGGTGACACGTTGCTCGAGAAAGTAACTGTTCGGCACCAGCACATGCACCCCGTCGAAACGCCGGATGCGCACGCAACGATTCCCGATATCCTCGACGCGCCCCCTGTCGGTCTCCAGCTCGACGACATCGCCAATCTTGATGGGGTGTTCGACCAGCAGAATGATGCCCGAGATCAGGTTGTTGAGCAGATTCTGGGCACCAAAACCCACACCGATGGCGAGCGCACCACCCAGAATGGCAAACACCGTGATCGGAATGCCGGCGATCGGGAGGGCCATGAGGACGATGGTCAGATAGCCCACGTAGGCGACCATCTTGCGGATCACGTGCGCCCGCTGGGCCGATACGCGCGAATCCTTGTCGATGCGACGCGATAGCGTGCGCCCCACGTAACGCACCAGCAAAAAGCCCAGCACGATGACGAGAAGCGCTATCACCAACTGGCTCAGGTGGATGGTCGTTTCGCCCGCCTGGTACAGAGGGGCCTGCCAGAGGGCCAACACCCCTGCTCCGAAACCTTCCTGCATGACTCGCTCCCCATCAATCAGCGCGTAAATCAGCGCGGCTTGCGCACGCCGTGGTGCTCATCCCCTGTGGGCGCGGCGATCCCGAAACCACACGAGGCCCTTCAAGCTTAGACCGCACGACAACTCGCCCAGCGAGCAATTGCGGGTCACAAAGCGATAGAAAAGGGTCTTCTTACCCTGACACGACAGACGAAAAAGCGCCCCGGCAACATCTGCCGGGGCGTTTAATGGCTCGTGCAACCGTTCCGCGACGGGAAGCGAACAACGGACGAACGCCCGCCACGGCGCTCGTTCGACGGGCGCTGCGGCGGCCATGTGACGACGATGAGCGCCGGTTCGGGCTGACCTGGGGGCGTCGCCGCCCGTTCGGCCTCCGCCGCTCGGATACCTGGACCATCATGGAAGACCGTCGGCTGCCACCGCGGAGGCCACTCGCTCGGCCCGCCGCTGCAACTCGCCGACGTTTTCCAACCCGTCGATAAACCGCTGCGGGATTCCGCTGAGACCCACCTGCGCCCCCGTCAGCGCCCCGGTCAGCATCGCCCGGGCCATGTTCTGGCCACCGCCATTGACCGCGTGCAATACCGCCGCCTCGAAATCGTCGGCAAATTTTGCCGAGAGGTAGTAGGCCGCCGGCAGCTGGTGATAAATGGCGCAGGGCATGCCGTACACCAGGGAGACTTTCCAGGGCGGCTCGATGCGCACCCCGGGATCGGCAGCCGCCGCGGCGATGAATGACGGGGTCAGCAAGGCATCGGGCGAGGCAAAACGACCGGCCCGGGGCGGGTCCGGCTGCCCCGGCTGGGGAGGCTGCAAGTCATCGCTGGTGACGGCATGAAACGGCAAATCGCCACGTTTCACCAAGGCCATCAGCCGAGCGGAGATTTCCGCATCCAGGCGTTGCCCCTGAACCAGCTGGGCCAGCAGCGCACCGTGCGCCACGGTCATGGAGACCACCGTTTCGTCCACCTGAGTGAGCGTGGTGTTGCCGGCAATGGCTGCAGCCAGTTTCTTGGGCTGGAATGCATAGCGCACGGCAATGGCAAGCGTGCGTTCAATGGCTTCGGTGGTGTCGGCGTGGCCGCCGACTTCACCCCAGGGCAAGCCGTACTCGACCCGTTTTCGCCAGGCATCACGGATGGACTGGCTGGTGTAACCGCCGGGACCGGCGGCCGGGGTGCCATCGAGCATTGGGAAGAGGTCATCATCCAGCCGCCGACAGAAATCGGCTTCGTCGTAACCATTCGCCGCGACCAGCGAACGCAGCATCAAGTCGAGGATAACCCCCGCCTGGGAGAGCTGGCCTGCCTTGAGGCCCTCGTGGTAGCGACCGGGCTTGGGGGCGGTATAACCGTCGATCCATTCGCCGTAGTCCCGACGCAACTCGTCGAGGTTGTAGTACCAGTGCGGACCCAACCCCAGGGCATCGCCGACGAAGGCCCCCATGATCGCGCCGGCGGCACGGTCTTTTATATCTTCGCGATTGGTCATGGAGCCTCCGACGGTGATTCGTTAAAGACGTCTGCGGCTATCGCTTACAAGCGTAGTCGCCACTCGAGTGGGCATCCATCACCGGGTGAGATTTGTTTCGCACGCCTGTTGCGCAGGGTGGACAACAACTACCGCCGTGCCCGGCGTGCGAGCCCCTTTTCTTGCTTGTCCAAGAAAAGAGGCGAAAAGAAGGACACCCCACGGCTTGGCCCTTCGGGCCTTCGAGGCCGGACGGCGTCCGACCTCGAAGCCTCACGACCGACGGCTGGCCAGGGAATCTCTGCACGAATCGATGGCGCCTCTGGCTTGCGGGTTTGTTCGCAATCGAGGCACCGGGCCGAAGGCGGGCTCATTGCCCGTCGAGGGCCGGAAACGACGAGTGCGGGCAAACCCGCGAGCCCCGCACGGGCGGGCCGCCAACTGCCCATCTGCGGCGTTGCGGCGCTTGCGAATGCGACGGCCATTCACTGCGCACCGCGCCTTGCATCTGGACCCTTGGCGGTCCCGCAGAGGCACTATCCATTCACGCAGAGATTCCCTAGGGCCGGCTCGACGCGACGTCGTGTCGCTCCGACCCCGGCCACCCGCCGGCCGTGAGGCAAGCCCTAG
Source organism: Guyparkeria halophila (assembly GCF_034479635.1). NCBI lineage: Bacteria > Pseudomonadati > Pseudomonadota > Gammaproteobacteria > Chromatiales > Thioalkalibacteraceae > Guyparkeria > Guyparkeria halophila. The sequence continues at coordinate 606,936 of NZ_CP140153.1, read as the reverse complement.
GGGGCAAAGGCCCTCGTTAACCGCCATGCCAGCTGCGAGGGTTCATTCCACCGGACCCCAAGGCATGTACGCCGCTGAAGTCCATGAAATATGTGGATCGAAGGGGGAGTCCCCCCTTACGCCTTGCCTCGCGGACGGGAAATCGCAGGGTCGGGCTTGCATGGACGCAAGCCCGAGGTTCGCCGCGACAGGACGTCGCGGCGAACCGACCCGTCCGCGATTCCCCGTTCGCGAGGCTGATCGCACCAGCGATCAGGCCCGCAGGGCCAAGGCGTCGGGGTGTCCTTCTTTTCGTCGATTTTCTTGGACAAGCAAGAAAACCGACTCGCGCGCCAAGCACTGCCGCCAATCAGTGCCCGCTTGTGCAACTGCGCGTGAAACCCCTCCATCGCGTTCAACACGCGGCAATACTTCCCTCGTTAGAGCGCCAATTTTGCTTCTCAAAACGCCCTTCTAACGCCATCAAACCGCTAACCAATGAAGTGGTCAAGCGATCTTGGACAGTTCGTTGAGTGATTTCTCGGTTTCCGCCGGCGTTTGACCGTCCAGGTATTGATGCGGGCGGACCGAATCGTAGTAGCCCATCAAGTAGGCGCCGGCATCTCGTCTCGCCTCGGCGATCGAGCCATAGCCTCGGTGGGGCATCCACTCGCTCTTGAAGCTGCGGAAAAGTCGCTCCATCGGCGCGTTGTCCCAGCAGTTGCCCCGCCGGCTCATGCTCGGTTCCATGCCAAAACGGGACAGGGCCGCGGCATAAGAAGCCGCGGCGTACTGCACACCCTGGTCGGAGTGGAACAGGATGTGGCGGGGTCGCCCCCGTTGCTGCCAGGCATGCGACAAGGCGCTCTCGGCCAACCGGGCATCCGGCGAGTCCGAGACGGCCCAGCCGACGACCCGACGGGCAAACAGGTCCATGACCACCGCTAGGTAACACCATCGGCCCTCGACCCAGAGGTAGGTGATGTCACCACACCAGACCTGGTTGGGCTGTTCGACGGCGAACGCTCGGCCCAGCCGGTTCGGCACGTCGGGTTTTTCTTGCCGGGCGTGCTTGTACGGGGCCCGGCGTGGCTGTCGGCTGACGAGGTTGGCCTCCCGCATGAGCCGGCGGACCTTGAATCGGCCGATCGCTATGCCGTCGGCCGCGAAACGACCCCGCAGCGTGCGGCTGCCGGCTGACCCCCGGCTTTCGTGAAAGTACCGCCTTGCCTGGGCTCGAAGCTCAAGCCGGTCGACGTCCACTTCACGGCCCTTCCGCTCGCGGTAGTGGTAGTAACTGGATCGGGGAACACCCAGCGTCCGACAGACAAAGGCTACGTTGGCAGGCTCTCCCAGTCGGTCGATCACCGCGAATGTCGCGTCTCGTCCTCGACGAAGAGAGCCGTCGCCTTTTTTAGGATGGCTTTCTCCTGCTCCAGGCGTTTGACCTTGGCTTCCAGCTCGGCGATGCGGCGGTGCTCCTCGGTCAACGGGGCATGGCCCGCCGGGACGGTACCCTCCCGCTCGGCACGGGCCTGCTTAACCCACCGACGTAGTGCAGTATCGCCGATGTTCAGCGAAGCGCATGCCTCGGGCACCGTGTAGCCCTGATCCAGCACCAGGCTGGTCGCCTCGAGCTTGAACGCGGCTGAAAAATGTCGTCGTCCCATCCTGATACACCTCGTGGTCACGGTGGCAAAATTACCACCTATCCGGGTGTCCAAGATCAGTGAACCACTTCACAACGACGCTTATACTTGCAATATCATAAGGTTGGCTTGGTCCGACCCCGTTGGCCCACCTTTGAAGCCGAGAGTTTTGGCGTTGCATCAATGACAATCACGTTCTCGGCGTTTTCCTGCTGAATAGCCTTGAGCACCCGGTAGACCTTGGCGATTTCAACTTTCGTGTAACAAAGAACAACCTTGATATCAGAAATCGACTTCGATGCTTTCTTGTAAATTTCCGTCTGATTTTGCAAGTTCTTCTTAAGGGAACTAGAGCCACCAAGCTTAAATTCGACTATCGTTGAATCCCGACCCCCAAACGAGACCTTGTAGTCAGCGGGGCCTCTACCATTGTTAACTTCGGCGTTTACGTCGTATGGCGAAGCAAACCAGGTCAGACGAAAAATTCGTTGAACCGTTTCCTCTGATGAGATTGGCTTGCCACCCTTGTAGAAAATTTTGTAGCCGTCGTTGTCCTCAATCACCTGCTTAAGGAAGTGCGCCCGCTTCAGAGCTTCACCATAGCTATTGGGCTCGATATTGTAGAAATCGCTGTTCGAAAACAAGTGCTTACAGAAGTCTGTGAGCGTGGCGAGTAGCTCAACTCGTAATTTCTCAACTTTCTCAGCAGAAAGTACAGATGCCTTGTCCTTTTCCGATTCTTTTTTCGCAATGTAGTAGTCGAGGATTTCAGGGTATTTGTGAACCGTTGCATCAATTGCCCGTTCAATATCTTCCTTTTTAGGGTTGGTCGGAAGGCGTTTTTGGAAGTAGAGGTTGATAGCATCTCGGAGCGCCGCGTTGCCCAGGGAGTTTGCAACTTTCCTGAACTGACTCGTAAAATCGCTGTGACAGATGAAGGCCTCATCTTTTGTCAGTATATCCACGGGTGTTAGCAGTATGAAATCCTCGTCCCGATCTCCCTTGTAGAAGTATGGAAGCTCGAACGACTTTGGAGTCCAAACCATGAGGTCTTGATCGAAGCTACAGCGCACCGTGAAAGTTTTGCGTTGTTGTTGAGAAAGATGCTGTTGTGCAAATTTTTGAGAGTAGCTCAGCAGAAATTCCAGCATGAGATTAGTTGTGAAATCGCTTATGAAATCGCGACCAATTCCTGACCCAACTAGTGTCAACTTTTCTATGTGAGAAGCGTTGGTGACTGTCTCGGCCCCAAAATTGCGATAGAAGCCATTAAATGCGCCTACTAGGTTGCGAGCGAACTTGGGGCCTAGACCCTTACCGTTGTTGCCCCACTTACACATTCCAAGCCAGTTCTGTGGGACTTCTGGGAACTTAAAAAGTGAAGGCCCAATTGAAGGGTTATTCGAGGCAAGTTCGCGGAGAAAAATCAGATGTCCGACTATTTTGTCGTGCAGTGCCTGATACTCGGGATTCTCAGATGAGAACAACAGAAACGGATCAACAAAAAGTGGAAGGTCTGCTTCCACGCATATGTTGAGCGCCCCATACCGATCCACCACCTTCTGGTCGATTTCGAAGTACTCGTTAAACAGAAGCTGAGGATTCATGAAAACGTCTCCATGATGGCTAACGCCGCCATAAACGGCGCGAACTTGTGAGCGTCCGGCGACCAAAGGGAGCGTATTTTATGGCTTTGTTATGCATTTTTACGCGCCAACTCCCTTATAAATTCAACGCCTTTTCTTGTAATTCCATTATCGAAGTATCCATTTTTTTCTAAATCTTCAATGTATTGATGTGGCATCTCATTTAACAACTGATCGACTTTCTTCTTAACACCAAGTGAGCTGAGATGAAGAACTCGTTCAAGTCCGATTCCTTCAATAATACGTTGATATGTATATCTCTCTAACGCTGAATCAAATTCATCTGCCAGCTCCCTCTTCTTCATTCGCTCCATAAATAGCCGCTTATTCATTCTATTTAATTCTTTCTGAGATTCTTCTAGCTCTTTTTCTTTTTCGGCTAACTCAGCAAGAACCTTCTCTTTTTCGTCTTGCTCAAGCTGGGATCTTTCTAAAAGGTTACTAAGAATTGCGTTTCTCTCTTCAAGAACTTTTTCGATTTCTTGTTTCTCGCCTTCAATTTTCTGCTTTGTTTCCTTGGCCTCAGAATTGTAAGTAGGATCTCTTTGAAGCTGACTCCGCATTGCCGCATAACCTTCATCTAGATTCCTAAGCTTTTCACCAAAACCACTTTCTATCTTTACCAAAAGCTGAGCAATGTCCTTCGTAAAGTTGTATGTATTGTCGTAGAAAGTGTTGCTTGTTTCCGTAGCTTTAAAATAGAAAAGAGCCGCCAAGCCTACTGAAAATAGGGCTAGAAGAAGTGAAAGGAGGGTTGGAAAATCTACCGTTAGATTAATTGGAGTCAAATATACCTTGTATGAAAACACGCCAACAATTACGAGCATTGAAATTGCTTTAACCCATTCCCAGAGGGGTGAACCTTCTTTTTTTCCTGTTTTATCGGTCAAATTAATACTCCTTGTTTGATGCATAACTATAATTGGACGGCCGAAACGCCGCATAACATCCCGGCCTTGATCCTGGCACAGCGAGGGTTCCCTGAGGGATCAATGTCTTGCGACGAGTGCCTGGAAGTTGTGGAAGGGTGTTATGCGGCAGATCCGCCGCGTAACGCCTTATGCGGCGCATGCGCCGCATAAGGCATCTCCATATCGCGCAGGCATCCTTGCAAATCAGTGACGTGCAAGGAGAGCGTGCGGGCGACAGGGGTGCCCCATGGCAGGGGTTCTTGCGGGCATCCTGAACCGACTGCTCGCCGCAAGTGGGCCAGCCGATGTGGGATTCATGGCGCGTTTTCAAGGTGGCCTTCCGTGACATCGAGCGTCCTTCCCTCTGCAATCAGGGCCCGTGTGGGCGTGCAATGCCTGATGGCCAGCCTATCGAGTTGGGAAGCAGAGGGGAAGGCAGCGCAGGGAGAAAGGATGGTCATTATTCAGGCTGAGTAAAGAAACGCCCCGACAGTATGTGCCGGGGCGCGTGCCGGGTGATTCTTCGATCGCAGGGGGCGAGCGTTGATTTATTGGCGAACGCCCTCCACCGACAACGTCACCTCGGCTGTGGTCGCCGCCGGCCCCAGGTCGTAGTCGATACCGAAGTCCTTGAGCGTGAGCGTCGTGGTGCCGAGGAAACCGGCACGGTAGCCGCCCCAGGGGTCCTCGCCCTCGCCGATCTTCTCCGCCTCGATCTCGATCTCCTTGGTGACGCCGCGCATGGTGAGATCGCCGGTGATGACGAACCCGTCCTCGGTCGATTCGATGCCGGTGCTCTTGAAGGTGGCTTCGGGGTATTCCTTCACGTAGAAGAAGTCCTTCTCGCGCAGATGCTTGTCGCGCTCGGCGTGGTTCGAATCCAGGCTGGCCATGTCGATGGTGACGTCGACGCTGGCATCTTCAATCGCGCCGTCCTCGTACTCGAAGCTGCCCTCGAAATCGTTGAAACGGCCGTACAGCCAGGAGTAGCCAAGGTGCTGGATGCGCCATTCGATAAAGGCGTGCTGGCCCTCGGTGTCGATGACGTACTCGGCGGCCTGCGCGGTGGTCGGCAGGGCAACCGGGGTGGCGATGGCGGCGGCGAGTGCCGCGGTAGTCAGGGTGCGCTTGATCATGGGTGGTCTCCTTCCTATGGGGGTCAGTCGAATTCAGCGCCGGGACGCCCCGGGCCGGAGCATCCGGCGCAGGGTGTCATCCCGGTCGATCAGGTGGTGTTTGAAGGCCGCCAGCGTGTGCAGCGCGACCAGTCCCATCACCGTCCAGGCCAGCCAGCGGTGAACATCGCCGGCGATGTCTTCCTGTTCCGGCAGGTCGCTGATGGTGGCGGGTACCGAGAACAGCCCGAACACGTCGATCGCACTGCCGTCGGCGGTGGAGATCAGGTAGCCGGCGGTCATCAGGGCGAACAACAGCAGGTAGAACAGGCCATGCACCAGGCGGGCCAGCCGCCGCTCCCACGGTCGGCCGAGTGGGCGGGGGGACGGGTTGAGCCACCGCCAGAGCAGACGCGCGGTCAGCACCAGAAACAGCAGCACGCCGACGGCCTTGTGGATGGCCGGGGCCTGGCGGTACCACGGGTCGTAGTAGGTCAGCTCGACCATCCACCAGCCCAGGGCAAACAGCCCCACCACGGCAACGGCCACCAGCCAGTGAAAGCCGATGGCCGTCCAGCCGTATCCCGATTGCGTGTTACGCCACTGCATGCCTGCTCCCTGTTCCGATCATTGGCGATTGCCGTCCGATCACGGCGAGAGCATGGTCGTTGCGCGGTGGTTTTTAAATCACTAATCTCTGAAAACACTGTTGCCGAAAAGAGAACAATATGGATCGCTTCACCGCCATGGCCACTTTCACCTGCGTGGCGGATGTCGGCTCGATCAGCGGCGCGGCCGAGCGCCTCGGCATTGCCAAGTCCGCCGTGAGCCGGCGCCTGCGGGAGCTGGAGAACCATCTGGGCGTGGAGCTGGTACATCGCACCACCCGCCACCTCGCGCTCACCCCGTCGGGCGAGGCGTACTACCACCGTGCCGCGCGCCTGCTCGCCGATCTGGACCAGGCGGAGGAGGCGGTCACCCGCGAGCATGGCGAGCTTTCCGGCGTGCTGCGGATCGCGGCACCGCTCTCGTTCGGCCTGACGCACCTGCAGCCGGCGATCACCGCGTTCATGAATGCCCACCCCGGAGTGAGCTTCGATCTCAATCTCGACGACAACGAGGTCGACCTGGTCGCCGACGGTTACGACCTCGGGATTCGACTGGCCAGCCTGCCGGACTCCACCCTGATGGCGCGCAAGCTCGCGCCGATCCGCAACCTCGCCGCCGCCAGCCCGGACTACCTCGCCCGCCACGGCACCCCGCACCACCCGGCGGATCTCGCCGATCACGACTGCCTGATCTACAGCAATGTTCCCGAGACGCGCGTCTGGGGCTACACCGACACCCAGGGACGCTGGCAGGCCGTGCACGGTCGGCGCCGGCTGCGGGTCAACAACGGCGATTTCTTGCGCGAGGCGGCCATCGGCGGCGCGGGCATCGTGATCGAACCGACCTTCCTGCTGCACCGCGAGATCGGCGAGGGCCGGCTGGTGCCCATCCTCACCGACGTGCCCTGGCCGGAGATCGGCGCCTACGCGGTCTATCCGCAGACCCGCCACCTCTCGGCGCGGGTGCGCGCGTTCATCGACTTTCTCGCCCAGCGCTTCGCCGGCGAGCCCTACTGGGATCACCACCTGCCGATCGCGGACAAGGGGCCGGCAACCCGCTGAGCCGGCTCGCCGCCAGCCGCGCCGTCAAGCCGTGCCGTCGAGCCGGGCACTCGCGCAGCTAAGGCCAAGCGGCAAACTCGGATATCAATCGAAGCTGGACTAGGAATGATTCGCATTTGACAGTCGTTTTCGGCTCGGCTATCTTGGCTCCCGCTATCACGTGATCAAGCCGTTTTCGTCAGAAAAATCCCAACGATCCACCACGAGGTTTCAAGCATGTCCCGGTTCATTCGATTTGCCGCCTTGGCGCTCACCGCCTCGGGCCTCACCCTCGCCGGGTGCAGCGACAATGGCGACCAGGCTGCCGACACCGGCGCCGAGCAGGCCACCACCACGATCAACGTCTACTCCGCCCGCAAGGAAGACCTGATCGCCCCGCTGCTGGATCGTTTCACCGACGAGACGGGCATCGAGGTCCAGTTGCTGACCGCCAAGGCCGGCGCCCTGCTCTCCCGGCTGGAAAGCGAAGGCCGCAACACCCCGGCCGACCTGCTGATCACCGTCGATGCCGGCAACCTGCAGCGCGCCAAGGAATCGGGCGTGTTCCAGGCGATCGACTCGGCGACGCTGAGCGATCGCATCCCGGCCAACCTGCGTGATGTCGACAACCAGTGGTTCGGCCTGTCGCAGCGTGCCCGCGTGATCTTCACGCACAACGAGCGTGTCGAGGACGGCGCGATCACCAGCTACGCCGATCTCGCCGACCCGAAGTTCAAGGGCCGGATCTGCATCCGTTCCTCGGACAACGTCTACAACCAGTCGCTGGTCGCCTCCCTGATCGCCGAGCACGGCGAACAATGGACCGAGAAATGGGCCACGGGCCTGGTCGAGAACATGGCGCGCAAGCCGCAGGGCGGCGATCGTGACCAGATCCGTGCCGTAGCCGCCGGCGAGTGCGACATCGCCGTGGCGAACACCTACTACTACGGTGCGATGCAGAACGGCAGCGACACCGACCGCGAGGCGGCCGATGCCGTGCGGCTGGTCTGGCCGAACCAGGACGACCGCGGCGCGCACGTCAACGTCTCCGGTGCCGGCATGGTCGCGGCAAGCGACAAGACCGAGGCCGTCACCCAGCTGCTCGAGTTCCTGACCACCGAGTCCTCGCAGGAGTGGTACGCCCAGGTGAACAACGAGTTCCCGGTCCGCCCCGGCGTGCCGGCGGCCGAAACGCTGGCCCAGTGGGGCGAGTTCAAGGCCGACGATCTCAACCTGTCGAAACTGGGTGAACTCAACCCGGCCGCCGTGAAGCTCATGGACCGGGCCGGATGGCAGTAAGCCAGGACGCACAGCCCCACGTCCTGATCGACAAGCCGGCCGTCCCGAAAGGGGCGGGCGGCTTGTCTGCGTGGAAGGGGGCCATGATTCTGATCACCGCGCTGCTGGCCGTGCCGCTCGCGGTGATCGTCGCGTCCGTGTTCTGGCCGGACAAGTCGACCTGGTCGCACCTGGCCGACACGGTGCTTGCCGACTACGTCATCAATTCCGCCCTGCTGGCGATTGGTGTCGGGTTCGGCACCTTCATCCTCGGCACCGGCACGGCCTGGCTGTTGTCGGTGTGCGAATTCCCCGGCCGGCGGATCTTCGAGTGGGCACTGCTGCTGCCACTGGCGATGCCGGCCTACATCATCGCCTACACCTACACCGGCCTGCTGGACGTGGCCGGGCCGGTCCAATCGGGCCTGCGCGCGCTGACCGGCTGGTCGGTGGGCGATTACCCGTTCCCGGAGATCCGCTCGCTGGGCGGCGCCATCGTGATGCTCACGCTGGTGCTCTACCCCTACGTCTACATGCTCACGCGGGCGGCCTTCCTCGAGCAGTCGGCCAGTGCATTGAACGTGGCCCGCTCGCTGGGTCTGAACCCCTGGCAGATGTTCCGCCGCGTCGCCCTGCCGCTGGCGCGGCCGTCGATCGTCGCCGGGCTGTCGCTGGCGATCATGGAGACGCTGGCCGACTACGGCACGGTGCAGTACTTCGGCATCCCGACGCTGACCACCGGCATCTTCCGCACCTGGTTCGGGCTCAACGACACCATCGCCGCGGCGCAACTCTCGGCCCTGCTGCTGACCTTCATCTTCACGGTGATCATCATCGAGCGGCTCTCGCGGCGCCAGGCACGCTATCACCATCACGGCAACTGGCAGGCCCGACCGTCGTTCCAGTTGCGACGGGGCACGGCGGCGCTGGCGTTTCTTGCCTGCGCCCTGCCGCTGGCGCTGGGCTTTCTGGTGCCCTCGGCCCAGCTGCTGGCCTGGAGCCTGGAAGTGGCCCCCACCCGCAATTTGGCCGAGTTCGCGATACTGGTAAGCCGGTCGGTGGGCCTGGCCGGGCTGACCGCGATCCTTGCCCTGCTACTGGCGCTGTTCCTCGCCTATGGCCACCGGCTGATGCCGGGCCGGCTGACGTTCACCATCAACCGCATCGCCGGCATGGGCTACGCCGTGCCCGGCACGGTGATCGCCGTGGGCGTGATCATCCCGTTCGCCGCCTTCGACAACACGCTGGATAGCTGGATGCGCGAGCAGTTCGGCATGTCCACCGGCCTGCTGCTGTCGGGGACGGTCGCCGCGTTGGTGTTCGCCTACCTGGTGCGCTTTCTCGCGGTGAGTCTCAACACGGTCGAGGCGGGCCTGGGGCGCATCCGGCCGAGCATGGACGACGCGGCGCGCTCGATGGGCGCGACTGCCGGGCGCACGCTGTGGCGGGTGCATATCCCGCTGATTCGTGGCAGTCTTCTCACCGCCGCGCTGCTGGTGTTCGTCGACGTGCTCAAGGAGCTGCCGGCCACGCTGGTGCTGCGGCCATTCGACTTCAATACGCTGGCGGTCAGGGCATTCGAACTGGCCTCCGACGAGCGACTGCGCGACGCCGCGCTGCCGGCCCTGGCGATCGTGGCCGCCGGCCTGATCCCGGTGATCCTGGTCAGTCGTTCGATTACCCGCGCGAGAGGACATGAAGGCATTTCCAGCCGTGACCCGATCGATGAATAAGCCGGCGGCTTCCCGGGGAAGTCACTCATGAGTGAACGCCTCAGCCTGGTGGACCTGACCGTGCGCTTCGGCCGCACCACGGCGGTCGAGGGCGTCAACCTCAAGCTGCCGACCGGCGTGATCGGCTGCCTCTTAGGCCCGTCCGGCTGCGGCAAGACCTCGATCCTGCGCACGGTCGCCGGGTTCGAGTCACCGTCGGCCGGCGTGGTGCGCCTGCACGGCAACACGGTGGCCGGGGCCGGCTGGGGCCACCCGCCCGAGCAGCGCCGGGTGGGCATGATCTTCCAGGACCTGGCCCTGTTCCCGCACCTGACCGTGGCCGACAACATCGGCTTCGGCCTGCCGAAAAAACCCGCCGACAAGCGCCAGAAACGCATCGACGAATTGCTGGAGCTGGTCGGGCTGCCGGGCATGGGCAAGCGCTATCCGCACCACATGTCCGGCGGGCAGCAGCAGCGCGTGGCGATCGCCCGCGCACTCGCACCGAAGCCCGAGATCCTGCTGCTCGACGAGCCGTTTTCCAGCCTGGATGTCGAGCTGCGCGAGACCCTGCCGCGCGAGCTGCGCGACATCCTGCGCGAGGCGGAGACCACCGCCCTGCTGGTCACCCACGACCAGACGGAGGCCTTCGCCATGGCCGACATCGTCGGCGTGATGCAGGCCGGGCGCCTGCACCAGTGGGATACCGCCTACAATCTCTATCACCGCCCGGAGACGCCGTTCGTCGCCGATTTCATCGGCCAGGGCACGCGCATCGCCGGCACCATGGTCGGTCCCGGACGCGTCAAGACCGAACTGGGGCTGCTGGAAGGCCAGGTCTCGCACGAGTACCCGCCGGGCACCGAGGTCGACGTGCTGGTGCGTCCGGATGATGTGATCATCGATGCGGATGGGCCCGGGGTGGCGGAGATCGAAGAGCGCGTCTTCCGCGGCGCGAACTTCCTCTACACCCTCGCCCTGCCCGGCGGCACCCGCCTGCTGAGCCTGGCGCCCAGCCACGACCACTACGCTCCGGGTGTGCGCGTCAACCTGCGCCCGGCCTTCACCCACCTGGTGCTGTTCCCGCGCGGAGGAGGCTTCCGCCATGCCGATAGCGACGACGAGTGATGCAAAACGTTCGGCCACACTGTCAGACGGCCTGATCGCCTGCCTGGTCTTGCTCTGGGCGATCCCCGGCCAGGCGGCCACGCCCCTGTTCGACGCCCACCTGCACTACAATGCCGAACAGCGCGCCGTCATCGATCCCCAGGCCATCCTCGAGACACTCGAGGCCAACGGCATCGAGCATGCCGTGGTCACCAGCCGCCCGCCGGAGAACGCCCGCCTGCTGGGCGAGCTTGCCCCCGATCGCATCGTGCCGTTTTTGGGCGTCTATCGCGCCAAGGCGGACAAGGAAACCTGGATGCACCGGCCCGACCTGCCCGCGCGGGTGGAAACGTGGCTGGACCAGGGCGACTATCGCGGCCTGGGCGAACTGCACATCTTCGGTGAGGACCGCGACAGCCCCGTGCTCAAGCGGCTGGTGGAGATCGCCGCCGAGCGCGAGCTGGTGCTGATGATCCACGGCGATCTCGCCATCATCGACCGCATCTTCGAGATCGCCCCGCAGGTCGACGTGCTCTGGGCACACCTGGGCGATCAACCCGACCCGACCATCCTGCGCGCCGCCCTGGCGCGCCATCCCGAACACCTGTTCATCGACACCTCGGTGCGCGACGAGCGCTTCCTGGATAACGACGGTCAGCTGTTGGCCGAGTGGCGGGCCCTGTTCGTCGATCACCCCAACCGCTTCGTCGTCGGCGTGGATACCTACAGCCTCGCCCGCTGGCAGCGGTTCGGCGACGCCGCCGACACCATCCGCCAGTGGCTGGATCAGCTGCCCGATTCGGTCGCCCGCCGTCTGGCACGTGAAAACGCCCGCGAACTGCTGCTCGACCCACTGCTGCTGGGCAATCCCGAGCCATAGGACCGGGATGAATTGGCGTCGGCGTGCACTGGACTTAACCAGTCGGTTGGCCCATTCTTGAGTGAGCCCTTCAGGCGGCCCGCAGAGGCCGCCTTATTGGTAGAACCGACCACCCGTCACGCTTGACGCCAGGAACCGCCGGACGACATGACGTCGCGAGATCATCAGCCTGCCACTGCCGGACGCCGCTCGTTCTCGCCGCTGGTGCTGGCCCTCTCGTACGTCGTCTACGCCGGCCTGTGGATCCTGACCTCCGACTGGCTGCTCGGCCTGTTCGTGCCCGCCGAGCAGCTCGCCCGCGCCGGCGTGGTCAAGGGGCTGTCCTTCGTCGCCGTTACCGGGCTGATTCTGTACCTGTTGCTGCGGTGGCTGACGCCGGACACCGCCACGACCGATACCCGGGCCGACACCCAGGGCAATACCCAGGCCGCCTCGACGTCACGACGCGGGCCACTGACCGTCTTTGTCGCCAACCTGCTGGTCGTCGCCAGCATCACCATCGGCACCTATCTTTACCAGGCCCCCGCCGCCATTGAATCGGCGCAGGGACGCATGGCGGATGTCGCCGCACTGCGCGCCGATTTCATTGACGCCTGGCTGGATGAACGGGCCAGCGATGCGTCGGTCATCCAGTCGTCCGACTCCCTGCGCCAGGCGGCTCAAGCACTGGTGAGCCCGGAGACAGCCTCCCACGAGACCAACTCGGCCCGCCAGCGGGTCATCGACCAGTTCGATGCGCTGCGCCAGGCCTACGACTACGAAGGGGTGGCCCTGCTCGACGCAAGCGGAACGATCCCCCTGGTCAACCGCGGCGTGACCCGCTGGCCGGACGACCTGATGATGGGCATCCGCGCCGCGGCCGATGGCGGCGTGATCGAATTGCCCCCGGATCTGTACACCGATCGTCATGCCCATATCGACTGGCTGGTGCCGATCACCCGGGGCGACGACATCCTTGCCCATGTCCTGTTGCGGGCCAATGTGCCGTCGATGCCGGCCGGCGCGAGGCATGCCCACGCGGCGACGCACCTGGCCTACCCGGTGGGCGACACCGTTCTCTACCTCGACGACATGGACCGGATGTCCGCCGAGGAGCCCTGGCCAAGCCTGCCCTGGAGCCGGAGCGCGGTCGAGCCGGATGACTTCACGCCCGCCGCCCAGCCACGCTCGCTCGAGGGCTCGGGGCTTGATGGCGCGGCCATCGTCGGTGCAATCCATCCGCTCCCCGGGCGGCAGTGGGCGATCGTGACGACCCAGCAACGAAGCGCGGTGCTCGCGCCACTGCATCAAGCCCTGTGGCTGCTGGCCGTGGTGGCGTTCTTCCTGCTCGCGATCATCGCGGTGGTCCTGACCCTGCTCTGGCGCCGCACGCGGGAAAGCGACGCATTGCGCTGGGCCGCCCGCACCGCCGAGCAGGACCGGCTGCTGCGCGTGTTCTACGACATGCCGTTCTTCGGCATGGCGATCAGCTCGCCGGCCGACCGCCGCATTACCGATGCCAACACCCGGCTGGCCGACATGCTCGGGCACCCGGGCGGTTCGTTGGTCGGCAAGAGCTGGGACGACTTGCTGGGTGATGCCCGGTACGACGAGGAGCGCCAGGCCACGATCGACCTGATCGAGGGACGCGTCGATCACTGCACGCAGGAATACGCGGTCAACCGCCCCGACGGCACGACCGCGCATCTGCGATTCGACACCCGCCTGACCCGCTCGGAAGACGGCCAGGCAGAACGCCTGGTGTCGATCGCCGAGGACGTCACGCGCGAGCGCGAGGCCTACCGCGCCCTGGAGCACCAGAAGGACCTCTACGACCTGCTCTCGCAGACCAACCAGGCGATTACCCGCTGCCGCACCGCCGACGAGCTGTTCGAGACGGCCTGCCGGGTGGCGGTCGAACACGGCCATCTCGCCTTTGCCTGGATCGGACTGATCGATGCGGAGACGGGGGCCGTCAATCCGGTGGCCCGGTTCGGCGACGAAGTCGGTTACGTCGACAACATCGAAGTGAGCGTCCATGCGCACGAACCGGCCGGTCAGGGACCGGTCGGCCGGGCGATTCGCGCCAACGAGCTGGTCGTGGTCAACCATTTCCAGACCTCGCTGGCGACCGGCGTATGGCATGAGCAGGCGATCGAGGCCGGCGTCGATGCCGTGGCGGCCTTCCCCATCACTCGAGACGGCAAGGTAATCGGCGCGATGGCGCTTTATGCCTCGGTCAACGACTTTTTCGATGCGGCCATCTGCAACACGGTCGGGGAACTGGCCACCGACATTTCCTTTGCCCTGGACTATTTCGACCGACTCGAAGACCTCGAACGTGCGAAGGAGGCGGTCGCGGCGAGTCCTGCCGTCCTGTTCCGCTGGCTGCCCGAAGATGGCTGGCCGGCCGCCTACGTCTCCGACAACATCAAGCGCTGGGGCTACACCACGGCGCAGTGGCTCGAACGCGAGATCCGCTTTGCGGACATCGTCCATCCGGACGACCTGCGCAGCATGAACGCCGAGATCGACGAGTATCTGACCAATGGCCACCAGCAGTATCGCCAGGAATACCGACTGCGCATGGGCGACGGCGACTACCGCTGGTTCGAGGACCTGACCCTGGTCAGGCGGGACACCGACGGCACCATTCTCTGGTTCGACGGCGTGGTCACCGACATCCACGACCGTCACGAGATCGAGCAGCACGAACGCCTGATGGCCAAGGTGATCGAGAACACCCGCGAAGGGGTGCTGATCACCGACCGCGACCAGGTCATCATCGAGGTCAACCCGGCCTTCACCGAACTGACCGGCTTTGCCGCCGAGGACGTCATCGGCAAGAGCCCCGACCTGCTCGCCTCCGGACAGCACGATCCCAGCTTCTACCGCGACATGTGGGAGACACTGGAACGCGACGGCCACTGGCAGGGCGAGATCTGGAACCGGCGCAAGAACGGCGAGACCTTCCCCGAGATCCTGAGCATCAGCACGGTCACCGACCGTGAAGGCAACATCAGCCACTACGTCGGGCTGTTCGTCGATATCAGCCGCCAGAAAGAGAACGAGTCCAAGCTCGACTTCCTCGCCCATCACGATCCGCTCACCGGTCTGCCCAACCGCCTGCTGATGATGGCGCGCCTGGAACAGCTGATCGACGTCGCGCGCCGGGAGGACGGCGAGATCGCCGTGCTGATGATCGACCTCGACCGATTCAAGGACGTCAATGACAGCCTCGGTCATGCCGTTGGCGACCAGCTGCTGGTCAAGGTCAGCGACCGGCTGCGCGATCGCTTCGACCAGGCCGACACCATTGCGCGCCTCGGGGGGGACGAGTTCGCCATGGCGATCACCGGCATCGACAACACCGCGGCCGTCGGCGAGCTGGCCGACACCGTGATCAATGCCCTGGGCGAACCCTGGGAGCTGGCCAAGGGGCAACAGGTGCGGGTACTCGCCTCGGTGGGCATTTCGCTGTATCCGCACAATGCCGCCTCGCCACTCGGCCTGGTGCAGCAGGCGGACACCGCCCTCTACCGGGCCAAGGACGAGGGGCGCGGCACGTTCCGCTTCTTCTCCGACGAGATGACCGACGCCGCGCGCGACCGCGTCGCGCTGGAACTGCAACTGCGCCAGGCAATCGACAACGACGAGCTGCGACTGGTGTTCCAGCCCCAGACCCGGCTCGGCGACAACGGTCTGCATGGCGCCGAGGTGCTGGTGCGCTGGCAACACCCCGTCGACGGCCTGATCTCGCCGGACCGCTTCATTCCGGTGGCCGAGACCACCGGCCTGATCTGGCCGCTGGGCGAATGGGTGCTGCGCGAGGCCTGCCGGCAAGGCAAGACCTGGCTGGACGCGGGCCACGAATTCGGCCGGTTGGCGGTCAACCTCTCTCCGCACCAGTTGCGCCACGGCGAGATCGATCGGCTGGTCGAACGCGTGCTCGGCGAAACCGGCTTTCCGGCCGAGCGATTGGAACTAGAGCTGACCGAGAGCGCGATCGTGCGCCGCGAGTCCGAGGCGCGCGACCTGCTCAACCGGCTGCGCGCAATGGGCGTGCACGTCGCGCTGGATGACTTCGGCACGGGCTACTCGTCACTGGGCCAACTGCGCGAGTTCGCCATCGACGTGCTCAAGATCGACAAGCGCTTCATCGACCTGATCGAGGAGCCCAGCGATCGCGGCCAGATCGCGCGGGTGATCATCGACCTGGGCCACACCCTCGGGCTGAAGGTGCTCGCCGAGGGCGTCGAGCGTGGCAGCCAGCTCGAATTCCTGCGCCAATATCACTGCGACATCTACCAGGGCTACCTGGAAAGCCAGCCGCTATCGGAAGACCAGTTCGCCCAACGCTACCTCCACCACGGCTAGCCCCACCACCCCGGACAAGGACGTAAACCGCCTTCCTGATGCAACGCAACAAGCTGCTCTTCGCTACCGCCCTGACCATTCTGCTGACCCTGGGATTCGTCGCCACTAGCGTGATCGGCTACTTCGTCGCCGAGGACTCGCTGGAAAAGCAGATCGCCGAAGAAACCCTGCCGCTGACCAGCGACAACATCTTCTCCGAGATCGAGCGGGACCTGCTGCGCTCGATCCTCATTTCCTCGCTGATGGCCCACGACACCTTCGTGCGCGACTGGGTGGTCGACGGGGAGGAGGATCGGGAGTCGATCATCCGCTACCTCGCGGAAATACAGGCGAAATACGACACCACCACCGCGTTTTTCGTCAGCGAGCCCAGTCGGCGCTACTACCACCCCGACGGCGTTTTGAAGACGGTCTCGCGGGCGAACACCGCTGACGCCTGGTACTTCCGCGTCCGGGAGATGAACGAGCCGTTCGAGATCAACATCGATCACGACACCGCCGATCCGGCCCGACTGTCGATCTTCGTCAATTACCGCGTCGAGGACGAATCGGGTGACTTTATCGGTGTCACCGGCATCGGCCTGGCAGTCGAGAGCGTTGCCAGGCTGATCGAAACCTACCAGCGACGCTACGACCGCTCGATCTACTTCATCAATCGCGAGGGCGAGATCACCCTGCGCGGCTCGGGCTACGACGGGCCGATCAGCATTCAGGGCCAGCCGGGGCTGGCGCGCTACGCCACCCGCATTCTCACCAGCCCCAGCACCGAGTTCGCCTACGAGCGCCCCGATGAGGGTACGGTCTACGTCAACACGCGCCTGATCCCCGAACTCGACTGGTACCTGGTGGTCGAGCAACGCGAATCGGCGGCCAATGCCCGCTTGCTCAACACCCTGATCGTCAATGTCCTGCTGGCGCTGGGGATCACCGCCCTGGTGGTCGTGATCGGCGGCTGGACCCTGCGCGGCTATCAGCGGCGGCTGGAGAGCATGGCCACCACCGACCGCCTCACCGGGGCGAGCAATCGCGAGGCCCTCGAGATGCTGTTCGAGCAGGCGCAGAAGCTCGCGCGCCGTCATGGCCAGCCGATCTCCCTGATCAACCTGGACATCGACCACTTCAAGGCGATCAACGACCGTCACGGCCACCAGGCCGGCGACCAGGTCCTGCGCGAACTGGTGGAAACGGTGTCCGCCCAGATCCGGGAGACCGACACGCTCTGCCGCTGGGGCGGTGACGAGTTCCTGATCTTGCTGCCTGATGCGAATGCCGAGGATGCGCGCTGCTCGGCCGAACGCATCCGCGAGGCGGTTGCCCGGCGCAATCGCCGGCCCGAGGGAGATGGGGCGTTGACGGTCAGCCAGGGGGTGGCGCAAGGCCGTCCGGACGAGTCGCTCGACAGCCTGATCCATCGCGCCGACCAGGCGCTGTACGAGGCCAAGCGCAATGGCCGCAATCAGGTCGCCGTGGCCGAATCCAACGGATCGAGGAGCCCGGCGACTGCGACCAGATCGCGCGGGTGATCATTGACCTGGCGCTCACCCGAGCGACCATCCCGTCGATCGGGACGGACGGCGGCGATCAGCCAATCGCCGACCTCCCGCCGACTACCGTTCGGGTTTCTGCCGATACATGTCCTCATCGGCAGCGCGCATCAGTGAATCCGCCGTACGGCCCTCGTTCGGGCAGCAGGCCATCCCGATCGACACACTGATCTCGGCCTCGCCCTCGTCGAGCCAGTACGGCTGCCCGATCTCCTCGCGCAACTTGTCGACCACCACGCGCGCCTCGGGCCGACTGGCGTGGGTGACCATCACCACGAACTCGTCACCCGAGAGGCGCGCCACGCTGTCGGCGTCTCGCACCTGTTGTCCCAGACGCTCGGCCACCCGCTGCAGGAGTTGATCCCCGGCGGCATGCCCGAGGCTGTCGTTGACCGCCTTGAAGCCGTTGAGATCGAGATACAGCAGACAGAATCCGATCCCGCCGTAGCGGTGAAACTCGTTGACCGCCAGCTCGAGGCGGTCGAGGAACAGGCGCCGGTTCGGCAACCGGGTCAGGGCATCGTGGGTGGCCGCCCATTCGAGGGCATTCTCCGCCCGCTTGCGCGCGGAGATATCGATGATCAGGATCAACACGCTGCTCTCGGTCAGCGGCGAGCAACGCCCCTCGTAGTAATGGCGGGTGCCGTCGAAATCGAGATGATATTGATAGGTCCGCACCTCGCCACTCGACAAGGTGTCATCGATCACCGACCGGGTCAGGTCGGCCAGATCGGGTGGCAGCACCTCGGCCACCGTCCGCCCCAGGAATGCCGCCGGCTCCATCAGCAGGGGGATGCCCTCACCCGGCTCGAAATCGAGGATGCGACCCTCGGCATCCATGGTGAAGAGCAGATCGGGCATCGCCTCGATGATCGCCGCATTGCGCCGGTGACTCTCGGCCAATCGCCGCTCGCTCTCCGCCACCTGCTCCAATGCCGTGGCACGCCGCGCGAACAACCAGCCGACCAGCAGCAGCAACAGGCCCGAGACCACCGCCCAGATCAGCAGGCGCCAGTGATGATCACTGGCGTTGGCCGCCAGCCGCTCCTGCAGCACCGAGAGATCCTCGGCGGCCACCACATTCAACGGCCATCCCTCGGGCCGGGCGAGGGAATATTGATAGTCATGCCCGTCCGATCGCCCGACAAACCGCCCCGCTTGCGGCGGCAGTGCCTCGCCCTCTTCAAGCCAATGGGTCAGCGACTCGGCCGAAAGGCCCTGCTCGGCCAGCTTGAGCAGCACGTGGCCCTGTCGATCGGCGACCAGCGAGACCAGGCGCTCCCCGGCCGTCACCCGTTCGAGCAGGGCGGCCAGGGCGTTGAGATCGACATAGGCCACCAGCACCCCGCGAAACGCCCCCGCCCGATCATGAAGCGCACGGCTCATGGCCATCAGGCGCGCATCGCCTACGTCGAGCGGACGGGTGAGGAATACCATGTCGCCCGCATGCCGACGTGGCGCTTGCCGGTGGCGGCGGAAAAAGGGTTCCTTGACCGGATCGATCATCAAATCATCCGCGCGGCGGCGCGTGGCCAATCGTTCACCGGTCTCGTCCAACCACCACAGGTCGCGCACCAGGGCATTGGCATCCAGCGATGACTCCATCGTCCGGGCCATTCGTGACGAGGGCTCGTCCAGCCGATTCACAAGGCGTTCGCGAATCACCCGCAGGTCGCGGTCGATCGCGTCGAACTCGCTGTCGATCAGGGTCGATTGCATCAGGGCCACCAGCCGGGTGCGCTGCTCGACCTGTTGGTTGGCATGGGTCTCGTAACGCTCGATCGCCTGCAGGCTGGACCAGGCCAGGGCCGCCGTTACCAACACCCAGATGGCGAGCAACAGCAACCCGATTCGGTGCACAGGCCAGGCCGCTCGTGGCGGCGAGTCCGCCGCCGGCACCGACTCTTCGGCATTCTGGCCTGGTGTCGACGACGTGTTCACTCGTCGGAGTCCAGCAGCCGCACCTGCGTCGCCCCGTCACGACAGTCGATTTCAAACTCGACCTCGACGTATTCGGGCTCGTCGTTCATCGGGCTGGGATCGTTGGTGCAGGCGCAGCCGGCGACCACGCTGGTGAAGAACAGGCCGGCGTGAATACGCAGCCGTTCCGGACCAATCACGCTGCCGATCACCATCGCCGAGAGGGTATCCCCCTGGGCGACGTTGCCGTGGGCCATGCCCTGCTGCAATGGCAAGGCATCCGGTGACAGGGCCGCGATCTCGGCCTTGAAGGTCGCCTCCATCTCGTCCCGGGCGACGCGGGCGGCGCGAGCGGTTTGCGGCAGGGTCAACATCGGCAACTCCTCGACCCGGGGAATATCCCGGTCTGGGTCGACTGTAACCCATGGCGCAGAACGCATGAAACCGCGGCAAACGCCTTGCCGCTCAGCGCAAGACTCGTTCGTGATCTACCCTTTTGCACGCTACCCGAAACGATCAATTCATGAGAAACCGCTCATTCTTTCCTCGGGCCGGCCGATACGCCGAGATACCCATACATTCCGCGCGCTGGCTGGCGCCCGTGACCCGATTCAGAATAGGAGAACGTTGATGAAGAACCTGCCCATCGGCACCCGCCTTGGTCTTGGCTTCGGCCTCTTGACCCTGTTAATCGTGCTCATCGCCGGTTCGGTGTGGCTGCAGTATGGCCAGGTGCGTGAGGCGCAGGCAATCAACCAGCACAGCTACGAGGTCATCGAAGAGCTGGAGAAACAGATGATCGCGCTGGTGGATATCGCGAGCGGCCAGCGCGGCTACCTGATCACCGGGGAAGCGGGTTATCTGGAACCTTATGACAAGGGCCGTGAGGCATTCCTGCGGCGTAATGACCGCCTCGAGGAGATGACCGCCGACAACCCGCAACAACTCGAGCGACTGACGGAGCTGGAAACGCGCTACAACAGCTGGATCGACAATTACATTCAGCCGGCAATCGACCTGCGCCGCGAGGCGGGCAATCTCGACGACGACGTGCGCGATCGGGTCCAGGATCTGATGGCGAAGGCCAAGACCGACATGGATGCGATGCGCGAGATCGATCACGCCATGATCGACACCGAGCACGGGTTGCTCGAGGAACGTCAGGCGAGCCTCGAACGCGTCGATGCGTTCATGAAGGGCATCCTCGGATTCGGCAGCCTGTTCGCCGTGCTGATCGCCATCCTCGCCGGTCTGTTCATCACCCGCTCGGTGGTCCGCCCCATCGACGAGGCCGTCGAGATCGCCGACCGTATCGCCGCGGGCGACCTGACGACCACGCCCCACTCGGATGCCAAGGACGAGACCGGCCAGTTGATCCGCCGTCTGGGTGCCACGATCACACGGCTGCGCGAGATGATGGGGGACATCTCCAACAGCTCGTCGCAACTGGCGGCGGCCACCGAGGAGATGTCGGCCGTTTCCGAGCAGACCAAGGGCGGCGCGGAAAAGCAGCGTGAAGAGACCTCGCAGGTCGCCACCGCCATCACCCAGATGAGCAGTGCGGTCGAGGAAATCGCGCGCAACATGCAGAGCGTCAACGACTCGGCCACCGAAACCGACGAGCGCGCACGCGCCGGCATGGGAGCGATGGACGACAACATGCGCGCCATGCAGTCGCTCTCCGATGACATGCAGCGCGCCGGTGACGTCATCCGTGACGTCAACACGCACAGCGACTCGATCGGTTCGGTACTCGACGTGATCGGCGGGATTGCCGAACAGACCAACCTGCTCGCCCTGAATGCCGCGATCGAGGCGGCCCGCGCCGGCGAACAGGGCCGCGGGTTTGCCGTGGTGGCCGAGGAGGTGCGCAGCCTGGCCAACCGCACCCAGGACTCGATCGGCGAGATCGAGCAGATGATCGACAAACTCCAATCCGGCGTGCGCGAGGCGGTGGGCGTGATGGAGCGCAGCAGCGAGAGCGCCCGCGACACGCTCGATCGCACCGGTCACACCCAGGGGCTGCTCGACGAGATCGCCCAGTCGGTGCGCGAGATCACCGATCTCTCCACCCAGGTGGCCAGCGCCGTCGAGGAGCAGACCGCGGTGACCGAGGAGATCAACCGCAACGCCGTGAACATCGACCAGGTTTCCCACGAGTCGCTGGATGCCATCGAGCAGATCAATACGGCCAGCGCCGACCTCGCCCGGTTGGCCTCCTCGCTCTCCGGGATGGTGGGCCAGTTCCGCCTCGAGCGCGGTTAACCCGAAAACGCCCACCGGAACGACAAAGCCCCGCCATCAAGCGGGGCTTTTTTGCGCATTCGTGCCGAGGTTCCTTAGAACATGGTGACGGGGTGATACCCCTGCGCCTGCCAGCCGATCATCGACACGAAGCCGTCGCCGGTCAGCTCGAGGCCGTCGAACAAGGTGTCGTTGTCCACGCCGAAGACCTCGGTGGCCACCGCGCAGACCTCCAGGCGCACGCCGAGCTCGGCCAGCCGCGCGACCTCGGATTCGATCCGCATCAGGGTGGCCGGGTCGGCGACATCCTCGCCCGCCTCGGTGGTCAGAAACTGGACTGTCGGGCCGATGAACACGATCACCAGGTCCGGATCGAGCCCCTGGCGGACGAAGTTCGCGTGCGTGCCGCGAATGATCTCCAGGTAGAAGGCCGTCTTCTCCGCCTCGGTGAAGTCGATCTGGAAGACGCCCTTGGCCTCCTCCACGCCGGCGAGGGCCGCCGTGTCATTGACGGGGTCGGCGGCGTGGGCCGCACCGTGCATGGCGACGGCCAGCACCGCCGCGGACATCAGGGACAGGACACTACGCTTGATCATGGAGAACGCTCCGTTTCGCCTGGGTGGACCTTTCTGACCAATCGTGAAAAGCGATTTTCATTAGTCAGCTAACGGAGTGTAGTCCAGCCGATCGTCCTGTCTCAAAGAAATCCGGCGATCAATGCCAGCATCACGATCGCGCCGAAGACATTGTTGCGCCGGAAGGCCAGCACGCAATCCGCCAGTTGCCGCGAGCGGGCGGTGCGCAGGATCCAGACGGCCGATACCGCAGCGATGGCGAGTCCCACGAAGTAGCCGACGGCCAGGCCGGCCATCCAGCCCACGCCCACCAGCCAGGCCAGCGTCCACAGGTAGGCCAGGGCCACGGCCGCGAGATCGAATCGACCGAACAGGATCGCCGAGGACTTCACCCCGATCTTGAGATCGTCGGGCCGGTCGGCCATCGCATACAAGGTGTCGTAGGCGAGCGTCCAGCCGATGTTCGCCAGCAGGAGCAGCCAGGCCACCGGCGCGACCTCACCGTGATGCGCCGCAAAGGCCATCGGGATGGCCCAGCCGAAGGCCAGCCCCAGATGCACCTGCGGCAGGTGATGAAAGCGCTTGCCGAAGGGATAGGTCGCCGCCAGGATCACCGCCACCACGGAGAGCGCGATGGTGGTGGCGTTGAGCTGCAGGACCAACAGGAAGGAAACGCCCACCAGGGCGGCAAAAACGGCCAGCGCCTCGCGTGACGTGATCCGCCCGGTCGCCAACGGACGGCCCTTGGTGCGCGTCACGTGACCGTCGACATGCCGGTCGGCGAAGTCGTTGATCGCGCAGCCGGCCGAGCGCATCGCGATCACGCCCAAGGTGAAGATCAGGAAGATGAACAGGTCCGGGCGGCCCTCGCCGGCGACCCACAGGGCCCAGTAGGTCGGCCAGAGCAGCAGGAAGATACCCACGGGACGATCCAGCCGGGTCAGGGCGAGATAGGCACGGGTTTTCTCGGCGATCAGGGACAAGGCGTTACCTTAGCAATCAGAAAACGGACGTCAGAAGATACCAGACCGCCCATACGGCTGGCCGCTGATTCCTGTCCCCTCACCTCTCAGGGCTCCCTGCGCTAGAATGCGCGCGATTACATCGTCGCCCGACCGAACCCGAGGTTTCCGCATGATCCGCAATTTCCAGTCAACGCTCCCGACCGTGGCCGAGGACTGCTGGGTCGATCCGACCGCGGTGGTGATCGGCGACGTCGTGCTGGAGGAAGGTGTCTCCGTCTGGCCGAACGCCGTGCTGCGCGGCGACGTCCAGCAGATCCGTGCCGGACGACTGACCAACCTGCAGGACGGCGTCATCGTGCACGTCAACCAGCCCTCGGCCGGCCACCCGCAGGGCATGCCCTGCCGCATCGGCGAGGAAGTGACCGTGGGCCACCGCGCCATCCTGCACGCCTGCACCGTGGGCAACCGGGTGCTAGTCGGCATGGGCGCGATCGTGATGGACGACGTGGTGGTCGAGGACGAGGTGATCATTGCCGCCGGCAGCGTGGTCTCGCCCGGCAAGGTGCTGGAAAGCGGCCACCTCTACGTCGGCGCGCCGGCACGCAAGGTCCGCCCCTTGACCGACGAGGAGCGCGAGCACCTCGCCGAGTCGGCCCGGTTCTACCGGGAGCTGGCGCAGGACCATCGCACCAGCGGCTGATCCGCCTGACGGCCTCTCGGGGCCGACCGATTGACCGCCGGCCGGACCCGGCCTACTCGGCCGGCGCCGGCGCCTCGGCGCCCGCCGCCGGCAGCGGCTTGAGCCCCAGGATGATCTCGCTGACGTTCTCGCGGAACAGGCCGATATAGGTGCCGGTGGGCAGATTGCTCTCGGCCAGCCACAGGCCGGTCAATGGCGGCGCCAGACTCACGGACTCGGCGATCGCCGAACCGCGCTTGGCCTCGAGCCATTCCTCGAGCGCCCCACCGCCGGCGCCGGCAACCGGGAAGACGTGCGGCGTCTGGTTGCGCGCGATCAACTCGATCGCCTGCTCGCCCTGTTTCTCGTCGGTGACGTCCAGCAACTCGAAGTGGTAGGCCTTGGCGAAGTAGGCGAACACGTCGTTGTCGGTGACCAAGACCCGCTCGGTGCGCGACAGGTCTTCCAGCAACCCCTCGGTCTCGCGGTTGAGGGACTGCAGTTCGATATTGACCCGCAGGCGGTTGCCCTCGATCTCGCCGGCCACCGCCTCGAGACGCTCCTTGAGCTGGATGGTCAGGTGATCCACCGAGTACTGCAGCAGCGACGGGTCATGGTAGGTGTGCGGGTTGACGCCATCCTCGGTCTTGAGCAGTCGGAATTCGGGAATACGATCGGTCAGCACCACCCGATCGGCCGACTCGCGCGCCTTGGCCGCCTGGATGAATTCCGGCATCAGGCCCAGCCCCTGGTAGACGACGAGATCGGCCGAGGCGATCCGCTCCCGATCGGCCTCGTCGAGCGAATGGTTCAGCGGCGATTCTTCGCCGTCGACCACGGCCTCGACTTCGACGAACGAGCCGGCGATGTTGTCGACCAACCCGGCCGTGAAGGAGGTATCGGTCACCACGCGGAGGGTGTCGATATCCTGCTCGCCGCCGGCGTATTGCAGCACCTCGTCCTGCGCCTGGGCGGCGGGCACCAGGAAAACGACGGCCAGCGACAGGGTCGCGGCACGAGAAAGCCAACGGGTAAATATCTGCACAACGGGCCTCGCGTGAGTAAAGCGTGGGTCAGGATGAGTCCGATCTCTGGGGTGGCGGATGGTAGAAAGCCGGGCCACTCCCCGCAAGAACGACGCACTGCGAGCATGCTAACGTAAGGCATCGCAAACGAGGCCCCACCATGGCAAGCACCGCGTACGAGGACTACCTGAAAGCGATCTTCAAGCTGGCCGAGCAGTCGCCGGAGCCGGCGGTGTCCACCTCGGCGATTGCCGACCGGCTGGGCATCGCGCGCGCGTCGGTCACGGCCATGCTCAAGCGCCTGCACGCCGACGGGCTGATCCACTACGCCCGCTACCAGGGCGCAGCGCTGACCGACGCCGGCTGGACGATCGCCGTCGACATGATCCGCCGCCACCGGGTGATCGAGACCTTTCTCGCCCAGGATCTCAAGCTGCCGCTGGCCGAGGTCGATGCCGAGGCGGAAATCCTCGAACACGCCTTTTCCAGCCGGCTGATCGACCGGTTGTGGGACCATCTGGGCCAGCCGGAGTTCGACCCGCACGGCGCGCCGATCCCACGCCCGGACGAGGCGCCGGTCGAACGCCGCCAGATGGTCGCACTGGGCGATCTGGCCATCGACGAGGGGGCGACGGTGGTGCGCCTGGCCGCCGAGAACGCCGCCGACCTGCGCCGCCTGACACAACTGGGGATCCTGCCCGGGCAGTTCGTGCGACGTCGCGCCAGCCAGCCGGGGTCGGCCGACGTGGTGGTGACCATCGGTCGCCACGAGCGGCCGCTGGCAGCGACGCTGGCCGAACGGGTCTGGACGATCCGCTCGGCCAGCGACTGACTCAGTCGAGGAAGCGCTGGCGCGAGGTGAGGAAGGCGTACTCCGAGCCTTCGGTCCAACCGGCCACGTCACGGCGATAGTCGGTCAGCGACTCGAACACGCGCTTGGCGAATGCGTCCTTCTCGGTGATCTCGGCGAGCACCTCGTTGGACTTCTCGAACAGCGCCGCCATGATCTCGTCACTGAAATAGCGCAGCTCGACACCGTGCTCTTCGGTGAGCGTCTTGAGCGCCCGGTTGTTGCGCGCGGTGAACTCGGAAAGCATGTCGAGCGCCGCCATCTTGATCGCCCCGTCGACGATCGCCTGCAGGTCCTCGGGCAACGCCTCGAAGGCCTCCTGGTTGATCAGGGCCTCCATGGTCGCCGACGGTTCCTGCCAGCCCGGCGCGTAGTAGTACTTGGCCGCGCGGTGGAAGCCGAAGGCGAGATCGTTGAACGGTCCGACCCACTCGGCGGCATCGATGGTGCCGTCGTTCAGCGCCTGGAACAGCTCGCCCCCCGGGGTGTTGACCACCGACACGTCCAGCCGGCGCAGCACCTCGCCGCCGATGCCCGGCAGGCGCATCTTCAGCCCCTTGAAGTCCTCGACCGAGTCGATCGGCTTTCTAAACCAGCCGCCCATCTGCGGGCCGGTATTGCCACCCGGACGCGGGATGATGCCGTGCGGGGCGTAGAGCTCTTCCCACAGCTCGATACCCTCGCCGTGGTAGAGCCAGCCGTTCATCTCGTCGGCGGTCAGGCCGAAGGGAAACGCGGCGAAGAAGGCCGCGGCCGGCATCTTGCCCTGCCAGTAGTAGGCCGCGCCGTGACCCATCTCGGCGGTGCCCGCCTTGACCGCGTCGAACACCTCGAGGGCCGGGACGATCTCGCCGGCGCCGTAGACGTCGACCACCAACCGGCCGCCGGACATCTCGGTGATGTACTTGGCGATGTTGTTCGCGCCGGTCCCCAGGCCCGGGAAGTTCTTCGGCCAGGTGGTGACCATCTTCCACTTGATCGGATCGGCCGCGGTCGGGCCGCTCGCGGTGGCCGCCGGCTGCTCGCCGGTTTCGTTGTTGCAGCCGGTCAGGGCGGTGGCGGCAATGCCGGCAGCACCGGCCCAGGTCAAAAACTCGCGGCGTTTCATGGCAGGACTCCTTGAAGGTTTCGAATTATTCAGCATGCGCAAAAAAGAGGGGCATGAGCCGGAAGCTCGAAGCCTGAAGCTGGAAGAATAGTCGCTTCGAGCTTCCGGCTTCCAGCTTCAAACTCGGCTAGGCCGGCTGCAGATTCGCGTACGACAGGATCAGCCACTTCGCGCCATGCTGGCCGAAGTTGACCTGCACCCGCGCCGAGGCGCCGGTGCCCTCGCAGTCGAGGATGGTGCCTTCGCCGAACTTGGCATGGCGGACGTTCTGGCCGATCTCGAAGCCGGTCTCGTTCTGCTTGTGGGTGCGCGGACCGGGCTCGCCCTCCGGTCGACGGGCGCCGAAGGCGGTAGCCGCGCGGGCCGCGCGCGGGCGGACCTCCTCGACCAGATCCGGCGGCAGCTCGCCCAGAAAGCGCGACGGCATCGGGAAGATCTGCTTGCCGTGCAGCCGTCGCGACTCGGCGCAGGTGATGGTCAGCTGCTGCTCGGCGCGGGTGATGCCCACGTAGCAGAGCCGGCGCTCCTCCTCGAGGCGGCCGGGCTCGTCGATCGACATCTGGTGCGGGAACAAGCCCTCCTCGACCCCGACCAGGAACACCTGCGGGAACTCGAGCCCCTTGGCCGCGTGCAGGGTCATCATCTGCACGCAGTCCTCCCAGGCCGCGCCCTGCGCCTCGCCGGCCTCCAGACTCGCGTGGGCAAGAAAGGCCTCGAGCTCGCCCATCTCCTCGGCCGTGTCGCGGTCCATGACGTACCCGCGCCCGGCGTTGACCAGCTCGTCGAGGTTCTCGATCTTCGCCTCGCCGCGCTCGCGGTCGCGGTCCTTCTCGAACAGGGCGCGCAGGCCGCTCTTGTCGATGGTCTTCTCGATCCGCTCGCCCAACTCGTCGTTGATGGTCTGCTGGTCGATCGCCTCGATCAGGGTCATGAACTGCCGCAGCGCCCCGCCCGCCCGGGCGGACAGGCGGTTCTCCGCCAAGAGGATCAGCGCGGCATCCCACAGCGAGGCGCCCTGCTCGCGGGCGGCCTGGCGGACCTCGTTCAGGGTCTTGTCGCCGATGCCGCGGGTGGGGCGATTGACGATCCGATCGAAGGAGGTGTCGTCATGGCGATTGGCCACCAGCTTCAGGTAGGCGAGCGCATCACGGATCTCGGCGCGCTCGAAGAAGCGCAAGCCCCCGTAGATGCGGTACGGCATGCCCTCGCGTATCAGTGCCTCCTCCAGCAGGCGCGACTGGGCATTCGAGCGGTACAGCACCGCGCAGTCGGCCCGGTCGTGGCCCTCACGCACCGCCGTGGCGATCTGCTCGACCACGAAGTTGGCCTCGTCCTGGTCGTTGAAGGCGCGATAGAAGCGGATCGGCGCGCCGTGATCGCCCTCGGTCCAGAGGTTCTTGCCCAGGCGGCCCTGATTGCGCGCGATGACGCTGTTGGCCGCCTCGAGGATGGTGCGCGTCGAGCGGTAGTTCTGCTCCAGGCGGATCAGGTGGGTATTGGGGAAGTCGCGCGAGAAGTGCTGGATGTGCTCGACCTTCGCCCCGCGCCAGCCATAGATCGACTGGTCGTCGTCGCCGACGGCGAAGATGCCGTTGTCCTCGCCCACCAGCAACCGCGCCCAGGCGTACTGCAGGGCGTTGGTGTCCTGGAACTCGTCGATCAAGACCTGACGGAAACGGCGTTGGTAGTGCGCGCGCAGCGCATCGTTGCCGCGCAACAACTCGGTGGCGCGCAGCAGCAGTTCGGTGAAGTCGACCAGCCCACTGCGCTCGCAGACACGCTCGTAGGCCTTGTAGATCACGATCACCTGGTCGCGGATCGGATCGTCGCCCGGCACCACGTGACGAGCGCGCAGGCCGTCCTCCTTGAAGCCGTTGATCATCGAGGCAACCAGCCTAGGGGGGAAGCGGTTCTCGTCCAGTTCCGCCTCGCGGATCAGGCGCTTGACCAGCCGCAGCTGATCGTCCGAGTCGATGATCTGGAAGCCCTCGGGCAGACCCGCCTCGCGGGCATGCTGGCGCAGCAGGCGATGCGACAGGCCGTGGAAGGTGCCCACCCACATGCCGTCGACACCGCGCGGGCCGAGCTCCTGCCCGTCGAGCAAGGAGCCCAAACGCCCGCGCATCTCGCCGGCGGCCTTGTTGGTGAACGTCACGGCCAGCAGCGAGTAGGGCGAGATGCCCTGCTCGGCAACCAGCCAGGCCATGCGATGAGTGAGCACGCGGGTCTTGCCCGAACCGGCCCCGGCAAGCACCAGGGTGGCTAGTGACGGACTGGTGACCGCCTCGCGCTGGGCGGCGTTGAGCGGATCGAGAATGGGATCTTGAGACATGGGCGCATTGTACCGGAACCGCCGTGCAAACCGACCGCCCGAAACGGTTGCCCCGCCCATGCGCCGACGGCCTTTCTAGGGCCCGGTATCGCCGCAGAAATACCGCTCGGTGCCCAGCCCGTCCATGGCGATGGCGATGCGTTCGATACCCTGCCGGTAGGCGGCCGAACGCAAGGATTCCTCCTCGGTGACCGCCCGTTCGAAGACCAGGTCGGCCTGCTCGGCAAGGCGATCGGACAATCGCCGCTCGATCTCGTCCTCGGTCCAGTAGTCGCCGATGCGGTTCTGCACCCACTCCATGTGACTGACGATCACCCCGCCGCTATTGGCGAGCACGTCGGGAATGACGGTGATGTCACGCTCGGCCAGCTGGCGGTCGGCGGCGTTGTTGATCGGGCCGTTGGCGATCTCCAGGATCGTCGGCGCACGGATCGCATCGACGTTCTTCTCGGTGATGGCGTTCTCGAGTGCGGCCAGCACCAGCACGTCGACGTCGAGGGCGAGCAACTCCTCGTTGGTGAGCTTGTCGACCTCCACCTCCGCACAGACGGACTCCTCGCAGTAGACCTGACCCGAGAGCTCGGTGGACTGGTGCTTGCGCTCCCAGATCGGCAGCGGGTCGAGGCCCTCCTCCCGGTAGATCGCGCCGCGCGAATCGGCGATGGCGACCACCCGGTAGCCCGCATCGTGCGCCAGGCGGGCGAAGTGAAAGCCGGCGTTGCCGAAGCCCTGCACGGCCACGCGCGGGCGCTGGTCGGCCCGTCCGCGCCGGCGCTCCCAGATATTGAGCACCTGCAGCGCCCCGCGGCCGGTGGCCGCCGTACGCCCCAGCGAGCCGCCGTGCCCCGGCGGCTTGCCGGTGATCACGCCGCGTTGGTGCCGGCCGGCGGCCTGGCGGTACTCGTCGGCCATCCAGCCCATGATGGTCTCGTTGGTGTTGACGTCCGGTGCGGGGATATCCCGATCAGGGCCGATCACGTCGAGCAGCGCGCGGATGTAGCCTCGCGAGAGGCGCTCGAGCTCCAGGCGCGAGAGCTGCTTGGGATCGACGCAGACACCGCCCTTCGCCCCGCCGAACGGCAGGTCGACCACGGCGCACTTGACGGCCATCCAGAAACTGAGCGCGGCGACCTCGTCGCCGGTGACGCTGGGGTGGAAGCGGATGCCGCCCTTGCCCGGCCCGCGGGTGTTGTCGTAGAGCGATCGCCAGCCGGTGAAGACCTTGAGCGAACCGTCATCCATGCGCAACGGGATCTCCACCTCGACCACCCGGTTGGGTTGCGACAATCGTCGCCGGGCGTCCCCCGAGATGCGTTCGTCGTCCATCAACGGCTTGAGGTGCACCAGCGCATCGGCCAGCAGTCCACCGTTTTTCGTCATGTTCGTTCCTCCATCGTCACGCGGCCCCTGCCCGCCAGCGTTCACCGAGGGGCCATGGCTCTGAGCGTAGCAGCGCGCGGGCGCCCCGACCGACTCAGTCGGCCAGGAGGCGGGCAAAACCCGCGGGCGGCAGCGGCGGGCTGAAGAGGTAGCCCTGGTAGCTGTCACAGCCATTGGCCCGCAGGAAGGCCAGTTGCGCTTCGGTCTCGACCCCCTCGGCGAGCACCGACAGGCGCAGGGCATGGCCCATCGCGAGGATTGCCCCGGCGATCTCGCGGTCGTCGTTGTTGTCGGCGAGGTCATCGACGAAGCGCTTGTCGATTTTGAGGACGTCGATGGGGAATTGCCTCAGGTAGGCCAGCGAGGAATAACCGGTACCGAAATCGTCGATCGCCAGATGCAGCCCCAGTCGCCGCAGGGCGCGCAACACCCGGACGGAGCGTTCCTGCTGATGCATGAGTGCGCTTTCGGTCAGTTCGAGCTCGAGCCGATCGGGCGGGTAGCCGGTCTCGTCTAGCACCGCTCGGACCCGATCAACCAGCGACTCGTCCTGCAGTTGTCGCGCCGATACATTCACGGCCAGTCTCGGGACCGGCAAGCCGGCATCGTGCCACTCCCGCCCCTGACGGCAGGCCTCGCGCAGGACCCAGTCGCCGAGCGCGGCGATCATGCCGGTCTGCTCGGCCACCGGGATGAAGGCATCCGGCGGCACCAGCCCCCGGTCGCCGTCGCGCCAGCGCACCAGTGCCTCGGCACCGATCATCCGCCCGCTGGTGACATCGACCTGCGGCTGGTAGTGCAACTCCAGTTCATCGGCCTCGATCGCGCGCCTCAGGCGGGTCTCCATCTCGATGCGGTGACGGGCACCGGCGGTGAGGCTGTCATCGAAGAAACGGAAGCTGCCGCGCCCCTCGGCCTTGGCCCGATAGACGGCGGCGTCGGCCTGTTGCAGCAGGGCCTCGGGGCTGCGACCGAAATCCGGGTAGCAGGTAATGCCGACGCTGGCGCCCAGACGCACCTCGGTGCCGTTATCCAGTCGCCATGGTCGGGTGAGCGCCGCGATGATCGTTTCGGCCAGCGTGGCAAGATCGGCCCGACCCACGTTTTCGGCAAGCACGGCGAATTCGTCGCCCCCCAGGCGCGCCAGGCAGCGCCCCTCGATCAGCGACTCGAGGCGTCGCGCCGCCTGACGCAACAGGGCATCGCCGACGTGGTGGCCGTAGCTGTCGTTGACGTCGCGGAAGCGATCGAGATCGATCAGCAGCAAGCCCAGCGCCCCGACGTCAGCCGAGGCCACACGTTCACGCAGGTGCGTGAGCAGCAGCGCCCGGTTGGGCAGGTCGGTCAGGGCATCGTGCCGGGCGAGAAAATCCAGGCGCGCCTCGGTCGCCCGCAGGCGCGACATGTCGGTGAACAGGTGCACCACGTGATCGTCCTCGCCGGCCGGCCCGACCACCCGACTGATGGCCCGCAGTTCGGGAAAGCGCTCGCCATTCTTGCGCCGACTGGTCAATTCGCCCTGCCAGTGCCCGCTCGCCGCCAGCTCCTCGCGGATTGCCGGCCAGGGGCTGGTTGCGTGTTCGGCATCCAGCAGGGTGACCGGCCGATCGAGCACCTCCGCCTCGGTGTAGCCGGTCAACGACTGGAAGGCGCGATTGACCATCACGATGCGCTCGTCGGCATCGGTGATGATCACGCCCTCGAGCGTGTTTTCCAGCACCGCCGCGGCCTCACGCTGGCGTCGTTCGCCCTCGCGCTGCTCGGTGATGTCCGTGATCACGCCCTCGATGCGATCGACCTCACCGTCTTCATGGCGGAACACGTGCGTCAGGTCGGCCACCCAGCGCGCGCTGCCATCGGCACGCAGAATGCGATACTCCTGCCGGAAGGCCGTCGCGCCCGCACCGAGCCGTTCCTCCACCTCGGCGGCGACGCGATCGAGATCCTCCGGGTGGAGGATCTCGGCAAAATCGCGCGTCCCGTTCAGGAATTCCTCGGGGGAATAGCCCCAACGATCGACGTTGCCGGAGACGAATTCCACCGGCCAACCGGGGGCAAGCTGCCATCGGAACAGCACCACCGGACTGGCCTCGATCACCTCGTAGGCCGTCTCGAGCGCACGACGCGTTTCCGCCAGGCGGCGACCACGAACAACCACCGCTCGGCGCAGCCAGAACACCACGCCCAGGCCAATCAAAAGCAGCAGGCCACCGGTCGCGAACAGCCATCCCACCCAGCCGGGCACCAGCACCCGCGGGCGTTCGCCCAGCCAGCGCTCCAGGATGTCGAAATAGACCGAGTCGCCGTCGGCCTGCCAACGCGCCAGGTGGCGATCGATCGCCGCCAGCAGTTCGGCATTGCGCCCGGCGCCGGTCGCGAAGAACAGCCGGGCCGGCTCCATTACCACCGGCGTGCGCTTGAGGCCGTAGTCGGCGTGATAGCGGCTGCCGAACAGGTGATTGACCAGGGCTACGTCCGCGCGCCCCTCGGCCACCGCCTCGAAGGCGGCATGAAAGTCATCGACCGCCAGGGACTCGTGGGTGATACCGAACTCGTCGAGCAAGGCACCAATCCGCGCCTGCTGGATCGACCCCTCCAGCAACGCCACCCGACGCCCGCTCAGGTCGAAGATCGAGTCCACTTCCAGGCCGGGGCGGCGATAGACCTGCGACCAGCTGTGCAGGGCAGGCAAGGTGTGAAAGTCGAATCGAACCTCCCGCTGCTCGCTGATGGCCACATCCGGCATCAGGTCGATCTCGCCACGCGACGTGCGCTCGAGGCAGTCGGCCCAGGCACACTCCACGAACTCGAGTTCCCACCCCTCTTCCGCCGCCATGCGTTCGATCAGCTCGACGAAGATGCCCGACGGATGCCCCCCGGCATCGCGGAAGATCTTGGGATCGTTCTCGTACAACCCGACCGTCACCTCGCGGGCCTGACCCGCGGCCGTGAACAGCATCAACACCGACAATAGCGCCAGCCTCAGCACGACGCCCTCGATGTCATGGCAAAACGATCGGTTGAATTCATGTTCGGATCATGGCACGTCCGGAACGCTACGGAAACGCCGGCCGTAAGGGCGGGACTCCGCCGAGGCCGAGAGACGCGCGCAAAAAAAGGGCCAACCATCGCTGGCTAGCCCTTTCGGCGGAGTTTGGTGGAGGTGGCGGGAGTCGAACCCGCGTCCGCAAGCCCTACGCTCTCGGTCCTACATGCTTGTCCTGTCTATTGCTTTAACCGCGTACTACCCGACAGGCAGGGAAGATACTCGGCGAGTCCGGTTTGAGTTTTAGTGGATCCACGCCGGACGCGCTTCACCACGAGCTTGTGAGAGTCGACGCCTGGGTTCCGGACGCACAAGCACGGCTCCGGCCAGACGGCACCCTACAGGGTTTTAAGCTGCGAGTGCGTAGTTGTCGTCGTTGGCAACTATTGGTTTTGCAGTTGTTTAACGAGGAGACTACACCTCGGCATGCACCTTGAGTTTCGCGACCCACGTCGAAGCCGTATCACCCCCGGTTGATTAACAGTGTTGGGACTGTCGACCCGTATTTCAAGACACTCGAAACGAATTCTTTTGCCCGATCTACTGACTGGTAAGACAGTCAACGCGTGGCAAAGGTTCCGTTACGGATATAGAGAAAAGTGGTGCCGGAGAGAGGAGTCGAACCCCCGACCTTGTCATTACGAATGACCTGCTCTACCAACTGAGCTACTCCGGCGCGGGACCGGGCATTCTTGTCGTTTTGCCCTGTCTTGTCAATCGGCGGCACCGGCGGCTTTGTCGAGCTCGCCGACCAGCCGATTGCGAGCCGCATACAGTCGTTTCTCAAGCGCCGGGCGGCGTGTTTCCCAGTCACGCCACATCGCCTCGAACTGGGCGTCCTGCCAGGCCGAGAGTCGGATGATGTCGTCGCGTACGCCGGCGAAGGTCTGGCTCAAGGGTCTGGCCTGCTTGCCCGGACGGGCGAGAGGCGCGGGTAATGCGTCGGTCAGTAGCCAGCCGGCGTAATCGGCCAGGTGCGCACGGAAGACCACCAGATCGTGCAGGTCGCCCAGCCAGTCCTGAACGGTCTTGAGATCGGCCAGCATGGAGTCGACCACGGCAAAGGGCTCGTGCATGGGTTCGATCAGGTAGCGCAGATGCTTGACCTGGATGCGTGCCGCGTGGAACCCCGAACGACCGGACGACAGGTCCCGCTCGATTTGCTCGGTCATCATGGCAACCTGGCTCGCGAACCAGCGGTCGAACGGGGTAGTGCCCTTGCGTGCCCGCGGCTTGAGGCCCGGCTTGACGTCAAACGCCAGATCAACGCCCGCCGGCTGACGTTCATCGGCGAGACGACGTATCCGCGCCGCGACATCGGCGCCGTCGGCATCTCGAGCCACGCGATCGAGCAATTCCAGCATCACCTCGTGATCGCGCATCGGGCTGCTGGCCCGGGCCAGCGCCTTGAGGCGCCGCCGTGTCGACTTGCGCGTTCGAACCACGTCGCGCGACAACCGCAACCAGACACGCAGGCGCCGCAACTCGACCCGCAGGTCGTGCAGGGCCTCGGGGTCATCATCGGCCGCCTCGAGGTAATGGGCCCAGGCACGACGAAAAACGGCCTGCTGGGCGCGAATGAGCACGGCAGCGACCTCGCCGGCCGGCTGGGTAAGGAAATCGGCATCCAGTTGCCGAGCGTGCTTCTTGGCCTGCCCCATACCTCTGTCCTCCGGCATCGATGGCGGAACTCCGAGCCCCTGACTCGTGTCTTCCCGAGGCGGCATGACGCCGCCGACTCCGCGTTCCTCAATGGGGAGAGGTCTGCAGGCCGCCGTTGCGACTGACGCCACGCTGGGCCGACGAGTCGCTCGTTGCCAAGATGGCACCGCCGGCGTACCGGCGGCCACGTCAGGACGACGCCGAGCGCCATCAGATTCGTGCAGACCTGCCCTACCGTCTATCATGGCCCACCGGCCGCCATCCATCAAAGACTTGCCGCCATGTCCCGTCCCTTGCTCCATCTCAATCACGGTCAGCTGCCCGCCACGCTGGCCGGACTGGTCCTGCTCGGCGTTCTGAGCCCGGCCACTGCCCAGACAGCCACGCCCGACTGGTCGGCGTGCGCCAAGATCGATGCCGACGCGGAACGGCTGGCCTGCTTTGATCGACTGGCCTCGAGCGGACCGGCTGCTATCGAGGACGACGCCACGCAGGACGAGGAGCGTCGTCAATCGCCCAGCGCCAGCAGCGATGCGATCGACACCGGCTCGAAAGCGGACCAAGAGGCCACCATCCCGCTGATCAACGAGTCCGAGCCGGTCGCCCTGGAGCGTCGACTGCAGTCGGAACAGTCGGGCGAGCGCAATCCGTTCGTGATGCGCAGCTACCGACCCAACTACATCATGCCGGCGACCTACACGCCCACCGACCTGTCGCGCGACGTCTACGACTTCGAGCCGCAACACGCCGAGACCAAGTTCCAGCTGTCGTTCCAGTTCGACTGGTTCGAGGACCCGTTCGGCCCCAACACCGCCCTGTATTTCGGCTATACCCAACTCTCGCTCTGGCAGACCTACAACACCAAGCTGTTGGGCGAGGAGCAGGACGCCTCGTCTCCGTTCCGCGAGACCAACTACGAGCCCGAGCTGGGCCTGACCCTCGAGACGGATTTCTCGCTGGCCGGCCTAACCTTCAAGCGCAGCCGGTTGTCGCTGATCCATACTTCCAACGGCCAGGGCGGCGAGCGCTCGCGCAGCTGGAATCGGCTGGCCGCAAGCACCTCGTTCGGTCGGGGCAATTTCGCCGGCCGCCTGCGCGGCTGGTACCGACTACCCGAGGCCGACGAGGACGAAAACCCCGATATCACCGACTACATGGGCTACGGCGATTTACTGCTCGCCTACAAGTGGAACGATCAGACCATCGCCGCCACCCTGCGCAACAACCTCGATTTCGCCAACAACAAGGGCGCGATCCAGGTCGACTACAGCTTCCCGCTGTCAAATCGCGTCAAGGGCTACGTGCAGTACTTCAACGGCTACGGGGAAAGCCTGATCGACTACAATCGCTCGGTCAGCCGCATCGGTGTGGGCATTGCCCTGACCGACTGGCTCTGATCCATTCCTCACTGCCCGCGCACCCATGATTTCCACCGCCCTGCGTTTCAGCGCCGAAACCGTGATCAATCGGCTGATTGAGCGTGATCCGAACGCGCGCGCCCGGCTGGCCGACCTGGCCGGCCTGGTAATTGCCCTCGAGATCGAACACCCCAGCCTGACGCTGACCGTCACGCCCACCACCAACGGGCTGATGTGGCGCGCCGCGGACGATCTGCCGCCCGACGCCCGCATTCATACCAGCGGGCCGGCGTTGCTGGCCGCCCTACAGCGCGAGCACAGCTCGGACTCGCTGTTTACCGGTGATCTCGTGATCGAGGGCGATGAACAGACGGCCACCCGTTTCCTGCGCGCCTTGAGCGAACTCGACATCGACTGGGCCGACTGGCTGGCGGAAAAAGTCGGCGTCTCGGCCGCCGGCCTGGTCGAACAGACAGCGCGAGAGGTTGAACGCACCGCGAGCGAATGGCGCGAAACCCGCCGCATCGAGCAACACGACTACCTGGTGCACGAGGCCCGGGTCATCGCCGACGACCTCGACCTGGCGGCCTTTCTCGAGGGCGTGGACGAGGCGCGCGCCGGCGTGGAAAGACTCGAGCGACGGATCGGGCGACTCGATGCCACGTCAACCGC
Source organism: Guyparkeria halophila (assembly GCF_034479635.1). NCBI lineage: Bacteria > Pseudomonadati > Pseudomonadota > Gammaproteobacteria > Chromatiales > Thioalkalibacteraceae > Guyparkeria > Guyparkeria halophila. The sequence continues at coordinate 569,294 of NZ_CP140153.1, read as the reverse complement.
CCACGCCAACAAAGCAAACCGCCGGGAGGCCTGATGCGACCAAGACTGCTCTGGCGACTGGTGGTCATCCAGTTCGTGCTGCTGCGCCACGGTCTCGACGAGATCGTGCTGGCGCTCAAGATCTTCCGCCCGATCCGTTTTCTCAAATTCACGTCGCCCTGGTACTGGTTTTCCAACAACCGGCAACGCACGCGCGGCGAACGGCTGGTCGCCGCGCTCGAGGATCTCGGACCGATCTTCGTCAAGTTCGGCCAGATGCTCTCCACGCGGCGCGACCTGTTGCCGCCGGACCTGTCCGAGGCGCTCTCGGCGCTGCAGGACCGGGTGCGCCCGTTCCCGGCCGAGCTTGCCCGCCAGCGCATCGAGGCGGCACTGGGCGACTCGGTCACCGAGCACTTCGCCCGCTTCGAGGCCGAACCGCTCGCCTCGGCCTCGATCGCCCAGGTGCATGCCGCCACGCTGGACGACGGCCAGGAGGTGGTCGTCAAGATCACCCGACCGGGCATCCATCGGCGCATCCGCAGTGATCTCGAGATCCTCTACACCGTGGCCCGACTGGCCGAACGCTACTGGTCGGAAGGCCCGCGCCTGCACCCGGTCGAGGTGGTACGCGAGTTCGACAAGACCCTGATGAACGAGCTCGACCTGCAGCGCGAGGCGGCCAACGCCGCCGAACTCAAGCGCCAGTTCGAGGGATCGAAGATGCTCTACGTCCCCGAGGTCTACTGGGACTGGTGCCGCACCGACGTGCTGGTCCAGGAGCGCATTCACGGCATTCCGATCGCGCGCATGGACCTGCTGCGGGCGGCCAACGTGAACATGAAGCGGCTGGCCGAGCGCGGCGTCGAGGTGTTCTTCACCCAGGTGTTCAAGCACAACTTCTTCCACGCCGACATGCACCCGGGCAACATCTTTGTCGACGCGACCGACCCCGACCAACCCCGCTACATGGCGGTGGACTTCGGCATCGTCGGCTCGCTGATGCCCGAGGACCAGCGCTATCTCGCCGAGAACTTCCACGCCTTCTTCAACCGCGACTACCGCCGGGTGGCCGAGCTGCACGTCGAGTCCGGCTGGGTGCCGAACACCACCCGCGTGGAGGAATTCGAGGCGGCGATCCGCACGGTCTGCGAGCCGATCTTCCAAAAGCCGCTCCGGGAGATCTCCTTCGGCCACTTCCTGCTGCGACTGTTCCAGGTCGCGCGCCAGTTCGACATGGAAGTCCAGCCGCAGCTGGTGCTGCTGCAAAAGACCCTGCTCGCCATCGAAGGGCTGGGCCGCGAGCTCTACCCGGACCTCGACCTCTGGCAGACCGCCAAGCCGTTCATCGAACGCTGGATGCGCGAGCGCATCGGCCCGAAGGCCTTCCTCGAGCGCTTCAAGGACGAGCTGCCGTATCTCAACCAGCACCTGGCCGAGTTGCCCCGCCTGTCGATCCAGGCCATGCAACAGGTCCATCGCCAGTCGGAACTGCTCGAGGGGCAACGACAGGAACTGGCAGCGATACGCGAACAGGCTTGCCGCGACCGCGCCCGCAATCGCCTGACCCTGATCGGTGCCCTGTTGCTGGTCGTGTTCCTCGCCACCCAGGGCCGGGGCCTCGAGGAGAGCGGACTGATGGGATTGGGCTGGCTGGGCTGGGCGGAACTCATCGCCGCAGCCGGCTTCCTCTTCGCCGCCTTGCGGCGCTGACGGCGAAGGTCGCACCGGCGCCCGTTGGGCGCGTTGCTCGGCTTAAACGGGGACAGCCGCTATGGCGGCTTTCGCGCGGGGGCCGCGCTCCCACAGGCGGCAATGCGGAAGCTGGGCGAGATGGTTGGCCCGCCCCCCCTCTGGGCGTCAACCACGGGAAAGCCTCGACCAACTGACCTCTGAGCTCTGATCTCTTCAAGCTTCCAGCTATCAGCTATCAGCTTCAGACTCACAAACAAAAACCCCCGCAGCCATCGGCTACGGGGGCTTTTCGATTCAGCGAGAGCGGATGGCTCAGTCGTTGCCCATCAGCTGCTCGAGGATCGCCGGGTTCTCCAGCGTCGAGGTATCGCCTTCCGGCGGCTCGCCCTTGGCGATGCCGCGCAGCAGGCGGCGCATGATCTTGCCCGAGCGGGTCTTGGGCAGGTTGTCGCCGAAGCGGATCTCCTCGGGCTTGGCGATCGGCCCGATCTGCTCGGCCACCCAGTCCCGCAGCGTCTTGACCATCGCCTCGGCGGCCTCGCCCTGCGGGCGGTCGCCCTTGACCACGACGAAGGCAACGATCGACTCGCCCTTCACGTCGTGCGGGCGGCCGACCACGGCGGCCTCCGCCACCTCCGGATGCGCCACCAGCGCGGACTCGACTTCCATGGTGCCCAGGCGGTGCCCGGAGACGTTGATGACGTCGTCGATGCGGCCCATGATCCAGATGTAGCCATCCTGATCACGACGCGCGGAGTCGCCCGCCAGGTAGTAGCCCGGCAGGTTGTCCGGGAAGTAGGTGCGCTGGAAACGCTCGTCGTCGCCCCAGATGGTGCGCAGCATCGACGGCCAGGGCTTCTTGATCACCAGGTTGCCGCCGCTTTCGGTCGGTACCGAGTGGCCGTGGTCGTCGACCACGTCGGCAATGATGCCCGGCAGCGGCAAGGTGCAGGACCCCGGCACCAGGTCGATCGCCCCCGGGATCGGCGCGATCGCGTGTGCGCCGGTCTCGGTCTGCCACCAGGTGTCGGTGATCGGGCAACGCCCCCCACCGATCACCTGGTGGTACCAGACCCAGGCCTCGGGGTTGATCGGCTCGCCCACCGTGCCCAGCAGGCGCAGGCTGGAGAGATCGTACTTGTTGGGCACCTCGTCACCGAGCTTCATCAGCGCGCGGATGGCGGTCGGCGCGGTGTAGAAGACGCTCACCTTGTGGCGCTCGACCATGTCCCAGAAGCGGCCACCGTCCGGGTAGGTCGGCACGCCCTCGAAGATCACCTGGGTCACGCCCAGCGCCAGCGGGCCGTAGGTGACGTAGGTGTGACCGGTGATCCAGCCGACGTCGGCGGTGCACCAGTAGACATCGTCGTCATTCAGGTCGAACACCCAGGAAGAGGTCATCGCTGCGTTTACCAGATAACCGCCCGAGGAGTGGACGATACCCTTGGGCTTGCCGGTCGAGCCCGAGGTGTAGAGGATGAACAGCGGGTGCTCGGCCTCGACCATGACCGGCTCGCACTCGGCCGGCTGGCCGTCGATCGCCTCGGCCCAGGTCAGCTCCTTCACACTGGAGGTCCCGGTGGCTACGCCACCGATGTGCTCGAGCATGATGACGGCCTCGACCGACGGGCAGCCGTGTTCGAGGGCCTTGTCCACCTGCCCCTTGAGGATGACCTTCTTCCCGCCACGCATGTTGCCGTCGGCGGTGATTACCAGCTTGGCCTCGGTGTCGTTGATCCGATCGCGCAGCGCCTCGGCGGAGAAGCCGCCGAAAACCACCGAGTGGATCGCACCGATGCGCGCGCACGCCAACATGGCCACGGTCGCGTCCGGGATCATCGGCAAGTAGATGACGACACGATCGCCCTTCTCGATGCCCTGCGCCTTGAGCGCGTTGGCAAATTTCGCCACGCGATCGTGCAACTCCTGGTAAGAGATATGCGTGACGCTGCCGTCGTCCGACTCGCCGATGATGGCGGTCTTGTCGGCCTTGGCCGGCAGGTGACGATCGATGCAGTTGGCCGAGACGTTGAGCTTACCGTCGGCAAACCACTTGAAGAACGGCGCGTTCGAGTCGTCCAGCGTCTGGGTGAACGGCGTGTCCCAGGTAACGAACTCGCGCGCGAGCCGCGCCCAGAAGCCCTCGAAATCGCGCTCGGCCTCGGCGACCAGCTCGTCGAAGGCCGCCCGAGACCCGATTCTCGCCCGCTCCGAAAATTCCGGCGCCGGCGAGAAGACACGGTTCTCGCTCAGAATGGACTCGAGGTTATCCATATAGACTCCATCGGTAATCGTGTATCGGTTTGTCGCACCTGTAATAGAAGCAGGCACCGCCCCGGCACGGGACCGGGGCAATCGCACCGCGCAAGATTAGCAAAATTCGCCGCGTGGCTGGGAAGCACCTTGTCCGACTTAGCAGGCACATCCCGAAAAAAATGACAGAAACCGCCGCTAACCGGTTGGTGGAAAAGGGATTGCCTCCGGCCGATTTCACTTATGCACAGAAGCTGTGGACAACCTAGTGGAAAACACGCCAACAACCACGCCGGACAAAGCCCGATCAGGCAGTTGCACGGATTGCGCATTTTTTGGCCAGTCGGATCAGCCCACCTCGGCAAATTAAATAACATGTTGTTATACATGGTTATTGTCATTTCGCGACGCCACTGGCGAACGATCGCCCCGGCGGGGCTTGGCGCCCTGGCGCTGCTTGTGGTAGATCGGCATAAAAGACGGCCTGATTGTGGATAAAAAAGTGGACAACCGGTCTGAAAAGGTGGGAAATCCTCGCCGATCCGTTGTCAGATCAGGCGTTTCGCTGCCATGGTCCCGAGCCGGCACGCCATACTGTCCGTCGACATGCACGCTGTCCGCCGAAATATAAACTCCGCGGACACGACCCACCGAGAGCGAGCCCGATGCGGGACGACGAATTGATCACGGCCTTCATCGAGGCACTCTGGCTGGAGGAAAACCTGGCGGAGAACAGTCGCGCGGCCTACCGACGCGACCTGGAATTGACCGCGCGCCGACTCTCGGGGACCGCCGCACTGGACGAAAGCCGCGCCCTGGCCGACGCCGACGGCAATGCCCTGAACCGCCTTCTCGGCGAGCGACTGGCCGAGGGGGCGGCCCCACGTTCCGTGGGCCGCATGCGCTCGGCCCTGCGCCGGTTTTATGCCTGGGCCAATCGCGAGGGATTGATCCAGCCCAACCCGGCCACCGACCTGCCAGCACCGCGCCGCCCCCGCGCGCTGCCGACCGATCTGAGCGAGGCCGACGTCGAGGCCCTGCTGAACGCCCCCGACACCGGCTCGCCGCTGGGCCTGCGCGACCGCGCCATGCTCGAGACGCTCTACGCCACCGGCCTGCGGGTCTCGGAACTGGTCAACCTGAGACTCAACGAGATCCATCTCGCCCACGGCCTGGCGCGCATCACCGGCAAGGGCGGGCGCGAACGCCTGGTGCCGATCGGCGACGAGGCGATCGACTGGCTGCGCCGCTACCTCGACCAGGCGCGACCGACGATGCTGGGCGAGCGACAGACCGCGGCCGTGTTCGTCACCAACCGGGCCACGCCCCTGACCCGCCAGGCCTTCTGGTACCGCCTCAAGCACCATGCCCGCGAGGCCGGGTTGGCGCGACTGCCCTCACCTCATACCCTGCGACATGCCTTTGCCACGCACCTGCTCAATCACGGCGCCGATCTGCGCGCCCTGCAGATGCTGCTAGGGCACGCCGATCTGTCAACCACTCAGATCTACACGCATGTGGCCACCGCCCGTCTGCAGGCCCTGCACGCCGAGCACCACCCGCGCGGCTGATGCGCCGACAGGGGGTGATAGCCCATCGATGCCGGTCAATATCGCCAACGCTCGCCGTGACCTTGCAGGGATGCCACAATTACGTGGCGATTACGGAACCCCGCCGGGACTCGGCACTCCAAGTTCGGGCCGCCGGCCGAATATCCGGACACGACCATACAAACCCAGGTTGATTACCCAATGCGAAACACTCGTCTCCCGCTTGCCACCCGTCGCGGACTGACCGCGCTGCCCCCGGCTTTCGCCCTGGCCTTCGCCCTGGCCTTGCCGAGCACCGCGGTGATGGCCGACGACAAGGATGCGATCACCGCCAGCATCCAGAAACACATGCCGGGCGTACCGATCGACTCGATCGAGGAAACACCCGCCAAGGGCATCTACGAGCTGACCTCCAACGGGCAGATCGCCTACGTCACCGCCGACGGCAAGTACCTGATCGCCGGCGACCTGATCGACGTCGAGAACCGCCAGAACCTGACCCAGGGCAAGCAGGATGCCCAGCGCATCGCCGCGCTCGAGGACGTACCCGGTGAGCGCAAGCTGGTCTACCCGGCCGACGGCGAGACCAGGCATTCGATCACCATCCTCACCGACCCGACCTGCCCGTTCTGCGACAAGCTCCACAAGGAACTGCCGAAATTGCGTGAGGCCGGCGTCGAGGTGACCTACATCCTCACGCCGCGACAGGGGCCGGGTTCGAAAGGCTTCGAGATCTCCTCGAAAGTGGCCTGCGCCGATGACCCGAAGGACGCCCTCGATCGCGCCATGAAGGGCGGCTCGGTCGATGCCCAGGCCTGCCGCAATGACATGATCAAGGAGAACATGGCGCTCTCCAGCCGTCTGGGCATGAGCGGCACCCCGTACACCATCCTGCCCAACGGGGCGGCCATGCCCGGCTACCGTCCGGCCAACGTCGTGCTGCAGGCCATCGAGCAAAGCGGCGGCTGAGCACCTCGCCTCACTCGATGACCGACCCCGCGCCTTCCCGACGCGGGGTTTTTTGTTTGCGGGTCCCCGACGGATCTCGATGAATCGTCAGGGCGCCCGGGGCCGTCAAGCCATTGACGATCGACGGGCGCCTGCATCCGACGCCCGCGCAGACGTCGCCCCGATACCAACAGCTGCCTTCGGCATGATTCTGGCTAGACCTGCCCCACGCGCGACGGCGTGGACGAAAAGTCCCGCGCTTCGCTAAAGTCGGCCGCCGATCGACCGATAGAACCAACAAGACGAGCGAGAGCCCCTCACCGCAAAGTCACCCATGACCCCGCTGCCGCGGGTGTTTCCAAAGTGACGGCAGGGCGACTCGAGCCACTACAGGAGCATTGCCACCACCATGACCATCAAGGCCAAACTCATCCTGCTCGTGGTCCTTGCCGGCGCCGCCACGGTCGCCACCAGCCTGTTCGGCATCTATGCCGAACTCAAGGGCCACGAACTCGCCGAGAAGAACCACGAGTTGCGCATCATGCCGATCAACCACGTCGGCACCTCGGTGCAGTTGCTCAACCAGATGACCACCCAGTCGTTGCTGGCACTGCAACACGATCCGCAGGGGCGTACGGCCGCGATGCACGCTCACGGCATCGACCAGCACATGGACATCATCCGGGACAACCTCGCGGCGCTCGAGGAGGTCAACGCCAAGATCGCCACCATCGAGCACCGCCAGACCGAGTCCAACGAGGCTCAGCAGGCCCTGTTCTCGACGCAGGAAGAACTGGTCAACGTCGCCTTCCTGCCGCTGATCCAGAAACTTGAGGAAGGCAACTACGTCGGTGCCCAGGCCTTGCTGATCCTTACCCTCACCGAAGTGCTGCCGAGATTCGAGCAGGCAGCGAGCACCTACGAGGGCATCCTGCGCGACAACATGGAGGAGGAGCTAGCCCGCACCAGTGAGCGGGTCGAGCAAGACGTGATGATCTCGCTGGGCATCACGGTGATCAACGTCCTGATCATCATCATGATCGCCGCCTGGATCATCCATGGCGTCACGCGTGGCCTCAAGGCGGCCGACCGCTTTGCCACCAACTTCGCCGAGGGCAACCTCAACGAGCCGGTGCAACTCGACAGCCGCGACGAGATCGCCGAGATCATCACCCACATGAACACCGCGCGCGAATCCCTGCGCGATACCCTCAAACGCATCGGCGAGGCCTCCGAGCAGCTGGCTTCCGCCGCGGAGGAGACCTCGGCGGTCTCCGAGCAGACCGATCGTGGCGTGGCGCGTCAGATGCAGGAGATCGAGCAGGTCGCCGCAGCCATGAACCAGATGACCGCCACCGTCGAGGACGTGGCCCGCAATGCCTCGGATGCCTCGCAGAGTGCGCAGTCGGCCAACGACTCAGCCAAGCACGGCCAGACCATCCTCGGCAATGCAGTCAACGCGGTGGGCATCCTCTCCGACGAGATCCGCCAGTCCTCGGACACAATCGACTCGCTCAAGGCCGAATCCGAGGAGATCGGCAAGGTGCTCGACGTGATCGGCGCGATCGCCGACCAGACCAACCTGCTGGCCCTCAACGCGGCGATCGAGGCCGCCCGTGCCGGCGAACACGGGCGCGGCTTCGCCGTGGTCGCCGAAGAAGTCCGCGCGCTGGCCTCGCGCACACAGGGCTCCACGGAAGAGATCCACGGCATGATCGATCGGCTGCAATCACGCTCGAACGCGGCCGTGGCCGCGATGCAGCGCGCGCACAACCAGGTCGATCACAGCACCCAGGCCATGTCGGAGACCGAGGCGGCCCTGGGCGAGATTGCCCAGGGCGTCAACGGCATCAACGATCTCAACTTCCAGATCGCCAGCGCCGCCGAGGAGCAGAGCGCCGTGGCCGAGGAGGTCAACCGCAATGTGCAGACCATCTCGCAGATCAGCGAGGAATCGGCACAGGGGGCCACCCAGACCAAGACGGCCTCGGCCGAACTCGCCCGTCTGGCCGAGGAGCTGCAAGCGCGACTGGCCGGCTTCAAGCTTTAAGCCGCCGGTCGGCACACGCGCTGAAACAACAAAACCCGCCATCCGGCGGGTTTTTTGTGATGACCTCACTTGAGAAAGCACGAACCCTTGGGGTGATCGGAAAGCGACCTTACTGCAGGCGCCCCGAGGAAGCGCTAGGCTTGTCGCCTTTGCCTCCACCTTGACGTTCAGGCCGCCCATGCAATCACACGCCCAACCCAACCGCTCGCCGATCGTCCTGGTCGGCTACGGCGATGTCGCACGACGACTCGCCCATCGACTGACCGACCACGAGCTCGTCGCCATCGGCCGCCACCCGGCTGACTGCCCCGCCGGCCATCAAGGTCGTTGGCAATCTGTCACGATCGACCTGGACGACGAGGATCACCTTCCCGCCGAGGCAACGCCGCAGGGCGCGATCTGGATCTACCTCGCCCCACCGCCGCGCCGGGGACAGACCGATACCCGCCTGGCCAAATGGATGGCCGAGGCCTCGAACCCGCCGAGCGGCCTGATCTACATCAGCACCACCGGCGTCTACGGCGATCGGGGCGGGAACTGGGTGGACGAGTCGACACCGCCGGCCCCGGCCCACGATCGGGGGCATCGGCGCCTGAATGCCGAGGGCCAGTGCCAACGGTACGCGCAAGCTAACCAGATCCCCGCCTGCACGCTGCGCGTGACGGGCATCTACGCCTGCGATCGTCTGCCCGTGGATAAGGTCCGCCAGGGCACACCCGTGCCCGCCGGGCCCGAGGCACCCTGGTCCAACCGCATCCATGCCGAGGATCTGTCCGACATCCTGCGTCTGTTGATCGATCGCATCGAAACGGGCCACCCCCTCACCGGCACCTTCAATGTCTCCGACAACCAGCCCACCCCGACCAACGTCACCTACCGCCAGATCGCCGCGCACTTTGGCCTGCCGCAACCGCCGGAGGCATCGCTGGCCACCGTCCTCGAGCAGGCCAGCCCGATGGCACGCGAGTTCCTGAGCGAATCCCGTCGCGTGGATGCCAGCGCCATCCAGCGCGCGCTCGGGTGGACGCCGCGCTATCCCGGCCTCGCCGCGGCCTTGGCCGACTGCCCGAGATTCGATTGACCCGCATACTACTGCCGATAACGCCGGGGAATACCGCAGGAAAAGCCCCGGCAAAAGCGCCACCCCATGCTTTTCAAGGTGAAGGGCGCATGCCCTCCGGATACGATCACTCGGCTTCACCGCGCCCTTCTCGTTGTAGCGCCTGTATCCACATCAAAAACAAAAAAGGCGCCCGAAGGCGCCTTTGTGGTTCCGACCAATCTCAGGATTGGTTAGAACTTGTGGACCACGCCCAAGGAGAAGGCGTTGCTGTCGTTGCCCAGCTCGCTAGTGTCCACGGCTGCGTCTTCGCCGTGACCAGTCTTGTAGCCGACCCGATAGTCACCGATACCACTCTCGTTGGACACGGCGGCATAAGCAACGTAGACCGTGGTCTGCTTGCTCAGCTTGTAGTCGTAGCCAATCGCCCACAGGTCAGCACCGGTGTCAGCGTGGCTATCCACTTCGCTGGCAGCAAAGTAGTGGCCCTTGATGGTGCTCTTGCCAAAGCTGTAAGCGGCACCGACACCCCACATGCTCATATCGCCGCCGAACTCGTCCAGGGCGACACCCTGAGACTCGGTGAGATAGTTGACGTTTTCAACGCCCTGGTACAGGCCCATGACCTTGAAGCCATCCATCTTGTACTGCGCTGCGATACGGTAAGCAGTCTGCTCGTCTTCATAGTTAGCTTGCTCAGCACGGTTATGCTGCTCGTAGCCAGCGATGATGCCGAAACCACCAACCTCATAGGACGCGTTTGCACTGATCGCATCGGTGCGATTATCCAGCACGTCATCACCGTTCAGGTCCTGGGTGTCGGTGTCCGAGATGTAGGCGACGGTTGCACCAAAGCCACCCATATCTGGGGTGGAGTAGGCAATCTGGTTATCGTAGCGCTGATCCCAGTTGTTGGTGCTCGAACCGAGCGCACGGCCGCGGACGATGGCGCGCGCATCACCGATGGTGTCACCGAACAGGTCGTACTTGCCGCGGACGCCCTTAAACGGGGTGTCGTGACGACCAAAGATGACCGTACCCCAGTTGCCAGAAAAGCCAACGAACGTGTTGCGTGCACCGCCGATGCCGGCGCCTTCACCACCCCAGTCGACCTGCTCTTCCCACTTGTAGACCAGGGACAGGTCGTCGGAGATCGCTTCCTTGCCCTTGACGCCGAGACGCGAGGAGTTGGAAGCGAGGCTGTAGTCGGCGTTATCAACAACGTCACCGCCCCAGAAATCATATGACGCATGAATCTTGCCGTACAGGGTGGTATCGGCGATGGCAGCCGCTGGAGCGGCGATCGCGGCCGAAACGGCCATGGCGATGATGTGCTTTTTCATCAGTGGAACTCCCGAAATCAAATGAAATTTGCAAAGGTCCGGACGGGCTGGCCGTCAGACGCTGGGCATGCTGCGGTTAGGGAGTGACAGGATGATTACGGCGCCACAGCGGTCCCAGCGATGCGTTGTAAGAAAACAACTCGTTTTTGCAGGGAGTCGGTATTGAGCGTGGGCCTATGGCGGCGTGGCGGCCGAACTAAAAAAACGCCCGGCAGGGCGTTTTCCTCTTGCAACAAAAAAGGCGCCCGAAGGCGCCCTTGTGGTTCCGATCTATCTCAGGATCGATTAGAACTTGTGGACGATACCCACGGAGAAGGAGTTGCTGTCTTCGCCAGTAGCATCCAGAACCGGGCTTTCGCCATGACCGGTACCGCTAGCCAGAACGTAGTCGCCGCTATCGCTGGTCATGGACCCGTAAGCAGCGTAGACGCTGGTCTGCTTGCTCATCTTGTAGTCGTAACCAACGGCCCACAGGTCGGCAGCGCTGTCATTAACGCCGTCCACGTCGTCTGCGGTGTAATACTGCGCCTTGATGGTGCTGTTGCCGAAGCTGTAGGCGCCGCCGAGGCCCCACATGTCGACTTCTGCGCCGTCTACAAAGCCGAGATCGCTGATGCTCTGGTACAAACCGACGATCTTGAAGCCGCCCATCTTGTAACCAGCGCCAACACGATAAGCTTCTTCGCTATCGGTTGCGAAGGTATCGCCGTCGCCATTCATGTCCGCGGCATTGTGGATCTCGTAAGCGCCATCGATGGAGAACCCACCAACGCTGTAACCCGCGCTAACGCTCCAAGCATCAAACTTGTTGCTGTCGTAGGTACGAGTAGTGCCATCAACGGTTTCCGTATCCCAATCAGATACGTAAGCGACCATTGCGTTGAAGCCACCCATATCCGGAGTAGCGTACACAAGCACGTTGTTCATGCGCTCGTCAAAACCAACGGTGTTGCCACCAGCTGCCGAGTTGGCGCCACGGCCGCGGATGATTGCGCGAGAATCGCCAACGGTGTCGCCGAACAGATCGTACTTACGACCAACGCCCTTCATCGGGGTGTCATGACGACCAGCAAGGGCAGTACCCCAATCGCCAGTGAAGCCGACGTACGTATTACGCGCGCCACCGATACCACCGCCGGTGTCGCCCCAGTCAACTGCCTCTTCCCACTTGTAGATCAGCGCCAGGCCATCGGAGATTTGCTCCTTGCCCTTGATGCCGATGCGGGAAGAGTTGGAAGAAAAGCTGTAATCTTGGTTCGAAGCGTTATCGCCACCAAAGACGTCGTAAGACGCGTGGATCTTGCCGTACAGGGTGGTGTCGGCGATAGCGGCTGCCGGAGCGGCAACTGCAGCGGCAACTGCCATTGCAATGATGTTCTTTTTCATCGGTTCCATCTCCAATGTGGTTGTGAGATTCACAAGTTTCCCTGAGCAGGGCTTCCCTTCAGGGATGACGTCATCCTAGCCAACGACTTCAGCGCCACAACCCTGAGCCAGTGTTTTCTTTCAAAAAGACTTCCCGACTGTGACATTTTTGCAACATCGCAGTGCGGTCGATCGAGGAACGCACCACGTCAGGGCCGGTGAACACCGACCGGAACAAGCTCCGAAGCCGGTGCGGCACATTTACAACAATCGGCTTGCGAACGAACAAAATCCAGATAGGGAAATGCCTGCCTCACATTGCGCCGCGCGTAGCCCAAGCCCAGTTGAGGGACCATCGCCGTCGGCGTCACCGCGGCTCAGGCTGGCCGGCGCGCCTTCTGACACCTGACTTCTGGTCTATTCCCTCTCGACGGGGCATCGCGGCTAAAGCCGCTCCTACGGGCTCTTTCAGCTCCCCGCTTTTTTCAACACATCAAACCCACCCTGATCGGCGTGGTACGACGAGCGCACCATCGGGCCGGCGGCGACGTGGGTGAAGCCCAGCGCCTCGGCCTGGCGGCCGAGATCGGCGAAGTGCTCGGGGGAGACGAAGCGCTTGACCGGCAGGTGGTGGACCGACGGTTGCAGGTACTGGCCGAGGGTGAGCATGTCGACGCCGTGCGCGCGCATGTCGGCCAGTTCGCTCAGCAATTGCTCATCGGTCTCGCCCAGGCCGAGCATCAGGCCGGACTTGGTGGGCACGTCGGGGCAGCGGCGCTTCATCTCGGCCAGCAGATCCAGCGAGCCCTGGTAGCTCGCGCCGGGGCGCGCGGCGCGGTAGAGCTCAGGGACGGTCTCGAGGTTGTGGTTGAAGACGTCCGGTGGCTCGGCACTGAGGATGTCGATCGCCTTTTCCACCCGGCCGCGGAAGTCTGGGGTGAGGATCTCGACGATCAGTCCGGGGTTGGCCTCGCGCAGGGCGCGGATGACGTCCGCGAAGTGTTGCGCGCCGCCATCACGCAGGTCGTCGCGATCGACCGAGGTGATCACCACGTACTTCAGGCCCATGGCGCGCACCGTCTCGGCCAGGCGCGCGGGTTCCTCGGGGTCGACCGGGCGCGGCTTGCCGTGGGCGACATCGCAGAACGGGCAGCGCCGCGTGCAGATATCGCCGAGGATCATGAAGGTGGCCGTGCCGTTGTTGAAGCACTCGCCCAGATTGGGGCAGTTGGCCTCCTCGCAGACGGTATTGAGCCCCTGCTCGCGCACGACGCGCTTGAGGCGCTGGACCTCCGCCCCGCCCTGCGGCCGGGCGCGAATCCAGCTGGGCTTGCGCATCGGGGCCGACGGCTCGATCTTGACCGGGATACGCGAGACCTTGTCGGAGGAACGCATCTCCCGGGTGGGTGCGTCGGGCTTGACGGCGTTGTACGAGGCGTCGGTCATGATTCGGTTCTCCGGCTGGGTCTCCAGCGTGCGCGTGGCGCAACGGGCATCGTAGATCGCGGAGTTGCACTCCGCGTCGGCGAGTTGTACCCGCCGCTCCAAGAAAGGGCGGTCGCGTTAGCGGATATCGCGCCTGAAGGCGCTCCTACGGCGTTGATGATCTGGCCAGATCGGCGGTCAGCTCGCGGGCGATGTCGGGCAGGGCCCCGGTCTCGCCGAGCAGGCGCTTGACATCGGTGACGGCCAGACCCTCGTAGCCGCAGGGGTTGATGCGGGCGAACGGCGCCAGGTCCATGTCGATATTGAACGACAGGCCATGATAACAGCGCCCCTGGCGGATTTTCAGACCGAGGGCGGCGATCTTGGCGTCATTGACGTAGACCCCGGGGGCATCGGCCCGGCGCTCGGCAGCCACGCCCCGAGCGTCCAGCCAGTCGATCACCGCCTGTTCGAGGCGCTGCACCCAGTCGCGCGGGCCGAGTCCGGCGCGGCGCAGATCGACCAGGGTATAGAGCATCAACTGGCCGGGGCCGTGATAGGTCACCTGCCCGCCTCGATCGGTGGGCACTACCGGGATGCAACCGGGATTCAGCAAATGCTCCGGCCGACCGGCCAGCCCCTGGGTGAACACCGGCGGGTGGGTCAGGGCCCAGAAGGCATCCGGGGTCTCGGGCGTGCGCCGGGCCGTGTAGCGCCGCATGGCCGCCCAGGTGGCGCGGTAATCACGGGCTTCGCCGAGCCATCGGAATTCGGAAGATCGGGACATGCGTGGCAGGCCTGGAACCAGTTGGCGGGAAGCCGGCCTCCTGGCCGACCGTCGGGCTGAAGCCCGACCCACGGTGAGAAGCGGGAAGCCGGCTGAATCAGACGAACCCGACCCGACGCTCCGCGTGCCTCCCTTTACGCTATCAGCGTCAAGCGTCCGGCTTCGATCAGAGACACATCTTCACGTCCGGGTGCGCGGTGATCGCGCGATAGACGTCGTCGATCTGCTGTCTGGAGGTGGCGGTAAACGTGACGGTCAGGCCGACGAAGTTGCCCTTTCCACTGGCCCGCTCTTTCCAGGCCGATTCGGGCAGGCCGGGCACGACGCCGTCGACGGCCTGCTTGATGTCGTTGATGAAGGCATCGGTGGCCGGCCCCATGATCTTGATCGGGAATTCGCTGGGGAAGTCGATCAAGGTTTCGCGTTCGAGCGCCGCCTCGTCCTCGACCGTGGTGGGCTTGGCGTTGGGGTCGCAGGAGGTCAACTGCCCGTCGGGGCGGCCGTCGAGTGGGCCATTGCCTTTCGGGGAGGAATCGTCGGTCATTGCGAACTCCGTTGCGGATGTTTGAGTGCCTGGAAATGGTGATCGAGCCGCCGGGTGATCGGCCCCGCCCGACCGGCGTGCGCGCCCGATCCGACCGGCTCGCCGTCGATCTCGACTACCGGCCAGAGATCCTTGGTCGAGCTGGTCAGGAACACCTCGTCGGCCTCGCGCAGGGCGCTTACGGTAATGAAGGATTCCTCGGCCTCGATCAGCTGCTCGCGGTGCACCAGGTCGAGCAACAGCCCGCGGGTGATGCCGGCCAGCAGGCGCGGTCCGGTCGGCGCGGTTACCAGCCGACCGCCGATCACGGCGAACAGGTTGGTGGCGGCCCCTTCCATGACCAGCCCGTCGCGCACCAGCACCGCCTCGTCGCAGCCCTGCTCGGCGGCCTGTTGGCGCGCCATGGTGTTGGGCAACAGGTTGATGCTCTTGATGTCGCAACGCGCCCAGCGCGCATCGGGACACGTGATCACGCGCGCACCACCGGCGATCGAACCGATCGGCGACACCGTGGCCATGACGCCCGCCGGGACGTCATTCCCCGGCCAAGCATGGTCACGCTTTGCCGGGGCCCCGCGGGTGACCTGCAGGTAGATGGCCGCGTCGGGGGCATCGATGCCAGCCAGCAACCGATCGAAGATTGCCTGCCATTCGTCGCGCCCCAGCGGCTCGGCCATACCGATCGCCTCGAGGCTGCGCGACAGGCGCGCCATGTGTTCGTCCAACCCGAACAGCCGCCCGGCGAAGGCCGGGATCACCTCGTAGACGCCGTCGCCGAACAGGTAACCACGGTCGAACACCGATACGCGGGCCGTTTCGGTGTCGCACCACTCGCCGTTGAGGTAGACCGGCCGTGGCTGGCCCCTCATCAGTTGTCCCACCACAACCAGAAGCTGTCGGTGGCCTGCTTGACCAGACCACCTTCGGGGTTGTCCGCTAGGGCCACCACCGGTCGCTCGGCGATGGCCTGCTCACCGAGGCGCACCACCAGTGAGCCGACGGCATCACCCTCGTTCAGCGGGGCGACCAGCTCGCCATCGAGCTTGAGGCTGACGGCGAGCTGGTCACGCTGGTTCTTCGGCACCAGCACGGACAGATCCTGGCGCAGACCCACCGGGGTTTCGTCCGTCTCGCCCTTGTAGACGCGCGGGCTGGCCAGCGTCTCACCGCCCGAGCGCACGTCGACGGTCTCGAAGTGGCGAAAGCCGTAGTTGAGTAGCGCCTCGGCCTGGTTGTTGCGCGCCTCGTCACTGTCGGTGCCCAGCACCACCGCGATCAGGCGCATGCCATCGCGCGCACCGGACGTGGCAAGGCAATACCCCGCCGCCTCGGTATGACCGGTCTTGCCACCGTCGACCCATTCGTTGCGGAACAGCAGCTTCTCGCGGTTGTACTGCTTGATGCCGTTGTAGGTGTAGGACTTCTGGCGAAAGTACTGGTAGAGGTCCGGGTATTCGTGGATCAGGCGCGAGAGCAGAGTCGCGATGTCGCGCGCGGACATCAAATGCCCCTCGGCCGGCCAGCCGGTGGGATTCTCGAAGTGCGTCTCGGTCATGCCCAGGCGCTCGGCGGTGGCGTTCATCTGCGCGACGAACGAGTCCTCGTTGCCGCCGATGTACTCGGCCAGGGCGGTGGCGGCATCGTTACCCGACTGCACGATCATGCCCTGCAGCAATTCCTCGACCGATGCCTGCTTACCCACCTCGATGAACATGCGCGAGCCGCCCATGCGCCAGGCCTTTTCGCTGACGGTCACCTGATCGTCGAGGGCGATGTTGCCGCTCTGGATCGCCTGGAAGACGAGATAAGCGGTCATCAGCTTGGTGATGCTCGCCGGCGGCACGGCGCGGTCGGCATCGCGATCGACGATCACCTGTTCGGTACCGTAGTCCAGCAACACGTAGGACCGAGCCGACAGGTCGGGCGCCCCCGGCGTCGGCAGGGCGGCGTGAGACGCCGTCGCCATGAGGGAAAGCAGGGTCGTCGCCAGCAGGCCGGCAAGCCAGCCACGTCGCCATGTCGCGGACAAGGCATTGATCATTTCTTAACCACCATCGTTGTTTCTTGAAAGCCGAGCTCATAGAGGCGCTCGCGCACCGAATCGAACTCGTCGGCCGAGGCCAGCGGCCCGACCCGTACGCGGGTCCAGCCACCAGCCGACTGACTGACCGCGGACAGGCCAGCACGACGCAACCGCGCCCCGATCGCTTCGGCATTGTCCGCGTTGCGG
This sequence comes from Guyparkeria halophila, assembly GCF_034479635.1. Classification (NCBI taxonomy): domain Bacteria; kingdom Pseudomonadati; phylum Pseudomonadota; class Gammaproteobacteria; order Chromatiales; family Thioalkalibacteraceae; genus Guyparkeria; species Guyparkeria halophila. The sequence continues at coordinate 552,065 of NZ_CP140153.1, read as the reverse complement.
AACGCGCCGATCTGGACGAAGACGTTCTCGCCCCAGCGCGCATTGGGCATCGGGCGGGGCCCGAGGTTCCGTGATTTGCCGGGATTCCTTGCCGGCGCGGCTGATCGGGCGGCGGTACGCGTGCCCTCCGACCCGATCACCTCGATCTCGACCGGCACGGTTCCCTTGCCGGTCATCTCGATCTTGTGTGCCGCGGCATAGGACAGGTCGATGATCCGCCCCTCGACGAACGGACCGCGATCGTTGACGCGCACCACCACGCTCTTGCCGTTGTCGAGATTGGTCACCCGAACGTAGGTCGGCAGGCGCAGCGACTTGTGTGCCGCGGTCATCTTGTACATGTCATAGGGCTCGCCCGACGAGGTCGGTCGCCCGTGAAACTTGTTGCCGTACCAGGAGGCAACACCGCGCTCGCGAAACCCGGCATTGCTCGCAAGCACCGTATAGCGCTTGCCCAGCACGGTGTAGTTATCGGGGTTGCCGCGGGTCGAGTAGGGTTCGTCGCGCGGCACGGCATCGCGGGTCGCGACCCGATCCGGCGAGGGACCGCTCGCGCAACCGGCCAGCAGCAGGGCGAACAATAAGACGACAATGGGGACGGCAGTCGCCGACCACGAAAACCCCGTCACGAACAACCGCTGCCCCGTCATGCCGGTTACCTCATTCGTCGCGATCGCCGACCGCCCCTTCAATGGCCTGGGCCAGCTGCCACACGGCCGTGGCGTAGAGCACGCTGTGATTGTACCGGGTGATGACATAGAAATTGTTCAGCCCCACCTGATAGGCCACCGCGTCACCATCGGTGAGGGTGAACAGCATCACCTCGAAGTCGTCGGGCACCGGCGCGTCATCGGGCACGGCCACGCCCCGCTCGCGCAGTTCGCCCAGCGTGGTCTTGGGCGCGAGATCCCGTGCCTGGTTGAGCAGGTCGTCGACCTCGGCATCATTGATGTCGACCTCGAACATCACCGGTTCGCCCTGCCCCCAACCGTGCTCGACGAAGTAGTTGGCCACGCTGGCGAAGACGTCATGGTGGCTGTCCCACAGGTCGCGGTGCCCGTCGCCGTCGCCGTCGACCGCGTAATGCCGGTAACTCGACGGGATGAACTGGGGCAGGCCCATCGCCCCGGCGTAGCTGCCCTCGGCCTTGTCCATCGAGATACCTTCCTCACCGGCCAGCCGGATGAAGTCGACCAGCTGGCCGCGGAAAAATTCCCCGCGGCGCGGGTAATCAAAGCCCAATGTCGCCAGCGCGTCGATCACCCGGTAGCCGCCAGTGATGCGCCCGTAGTAAGTTTCCACGCCGATGATCGCGGTGATCACGTAGGGCGAGACGCCGTAGGTCGAGGCGACCTCGTCGAGCAACTCGCCGTGCTCCTGCATGAACGCCGCGCCACGCTCGATGCGCTTGTCGGTGAGGAAGATGGGTCGATATTCGCCCCAGGTCTTGGACTCGGCCGGGCGGGTGATCGCATCGATGATCTTCTGCTGGTACTCGGCATCCCCCAGCCAGGCCTCGATCTGCTCGCGCGGAACGCCGGTCTCGCCGACCGCCTGGTCGATGAAGGCCTGCACCGGTTCGCGGTCGAGGTACTCGCCGGCCTGGGCGCTGCCAACGGCGAGGAAGGCGGCGGCCAGAACGCCTTGCGTGGCGCGGGTCAAAGCGTGTGTCATCAGCGGTTGTGCCCCAGGAAACTGCGTTGTGTGCGGATGCTCATCAGCATACCCAAACCCACCATGATGGTCACCAGCGCGGTGCCGCCATAACTCATCAACGGCAGGGGCGCACCGACCACCGGCAACAGCCCCAGCACCATGCCGGCATTGACCAGCACGTAGACCATGAAGGTCATCGAGATCGAGGCGGCCAGCAGGCGCCCCTCGACCGACTCGGCGTGCTCGGCGATCCACAGCCCGCGCCAGATGACGGCGAGATACAGCAGGAACAGCACCAGCAGCCCCATCAGACCGAACTCCTCGGCGTACACGGCGAGGATGAAGTCCGTGGTGCCCTCGGGCAGGAAGTCGAGATGCGACTGGGTGCCCTGCAGCCAGCCCTTGCCCCAGACGCCACCCGAGCCGATCGCGATCATCGACTGGATGGTGTGATAGCCGGCGCCCAGCGGGTCGCTGGTCGGGTCGAGCAGGGTCAGCACGCGCTCCTTCTGGTAGGCATGCATGACGAAGAACCACATCACCGGCATGGCGGCGATCACCAGGCCGACAAACGCGCCGAGGTACCACCAGGAAAGGCCAGCGAAGAACAGCACGAACAGGCCTGAGGCCATGATCAGCAGGGACGAGCCCAGATCCGGCTGGCCGGCGATCAGGACGGTGGGAATCCCGACCGCGAGCACCGCCACCAGCACGTCCAGCGGCCTTGGCGGCAGGGGGCGTCGGGCGAGAAACCAGGCAATCATCATCGGCATGGCGACCTTCATCAGCTCGGCCGGCTGGAAACGGATGACACCCAGGTCGAGCCAGCGCCGCGCGCCGCCGCCCATGTCACCGACCAGCCAGACGGCCACCAGCATCAGCGCCACCATGGCATAGAGCCAGGGCGCGACGGCGAAGAACCAGCGCTGCGGGATCTGGGCGATCAGCAGCATCAGGCCGAACCCCAACCCGAGGCGCACGATACTGCGTTCAACCCAGGCCTCGCTCTGCTCGGCGGCCGAATAGCCGGCCACCACGCCGATCATGGCAATCACCGCGACGAAGAACAGCAGGATGGGATCGAGCTTGAACACCGAGCGCAGCGTGGTGCCCAGCCGGTCGCCCCAGCGTGTCGGTTGCAGACGATCACTGGCCATGAATCAGTCCCCGTGCTCGGAAAATTCGGGCTGGACGTCGGCATCCGGCTCGACACCGAACCAGAAGTCCATCACCTGGCGCGCGATCGGCGCGGCGGTCCCCGACCCGCTGCCCCCGTGCTCGGCGATCACGGCCACCGACAGCTTGGGGTCATCAAAGGGGGCAAAGCCGACGAACAGCGCATGATCGTGCAGGCGACGCTCGAGCTCCTCGGCATCGTATTCCTCGTCCTGGGCCACCGAGAACACCTGGGCCGTGCCGGTCTTGCCCGCGATCGGATAAGGGGCCTCGATCTTGTGTGCCGTGCCGCGTTCGTGGCCGACCACGGCACGCATCGCCCCGCGCGCCCGCTGCCAATAATCATCGCTCGACAGCGTCAGGCGCGGCTGTGGCTCGCGATCATCGGCGACCAGCCACGGGACGTGACGCACGCCGGAGAGCGCAAGGGTGGACGTCATGTCGGCCAGTTGAAGCATCGTGGAGAGCATGTAGCCCTGGCCGATCCCGGCGATCACCGTCTCGCCGGGGAACCACACCTGCTGCTTGACCCGTTGCTTCCAGTCGCGCGAGGGCATCAGGCCGGCCGACTCGCCCGGCAGGTCGATGCCGGTCTCCTGCCCGATGCCGAACTCGGTCAGGAACGCGTGCATGCGATCGATGCCCATCCGAAACGCCAGGTCGTAGTAGTAGACATCGACCGAGCGAAACACGGATTCCTCGAAGTCCACCCAGCCGTGACCCCACTTACGCCAGTCCCGATAGCGATGGTCATTGCCCGGGATCTGGTAATACGGCCCGGCGAAGAAACGTTCGTCCGGATCGATCAGCCCGTACTCCATGCCGGCCAGCCCCATCACCGGCTTGATGGTCGAGCCTGGCGGGTAGGTGGCCCGCGTCGCCCGGTTGTAGAGCGGTCGGTCCGGGTCCTCGAGCAACTCGCGATAGGCCTTGTGGCTGATGCCGTCGACGAACAGGTTGGGGTCGAACGACGGCCGGGAAACCAGGGCACGAATCGCCCCGTCACGCGGATCCTGGGCGACCACGGCGCCGGCGTACTCCCCCAGGGCGGCGGCGGCCACGCCCTGTAGGCCGACATCGATGGTCAGGGCGATGTCCTTGCCCGGCACCGGACGTTGGGTGTCGAGCACCTTGACCTCGCGACCCAGCGCGTCGACCTCGACCACCCGGTAGCCCGGCTCGCCATGCAGACGATCCTCGTACTGGCGCTCGATGCCGGTCTTGCCGATGTACTGCGTGCCCTGGTAGGCGTCCGGATCGAGGCGCTTGACGTCCTCGGCGTTGATGCGCCCGACATAGCCGACCACGTGCGCCAGCAGTTCACGATAGGGGTAGACCCGCTTGAGGCTGGAGACGATCTCGGTGCCCGGCAGCCAGGGCTTGAGACGCGCGATCCGCGCCCGCTCGACCTCGTCGAGATCGGCCTTGACCAGCACCGGATCGAAGCGGCGACTGACCCGGATGCGCTCCTCGAGCGCCTCGACGGCGCGCGTGTCCAGCCCCAGCACGTCGGCCAGCATGGCCAGCTCGACGCCCACGTCCTGACTGTGCTCGGGCGTGATCTGCACCTGGTAGGTGGCGACATTGTCGGCCACCACTTCGCCCTGGGCATCGAAGATCCGCCCGCGTTCGGGCGGCACGACCACCAGGCGGGTGCGGTTCTTTTCCGCCTTGGCGAGGTAGTGATCGTGCTGGGCGATCTGCAGCCAGGCGGCGCGCCCCAGCAAGGTGAGGACGACGACGAGCGAGATCAGGGCCGCGAACAGGATCCGCTGGCGGAATACCCGCCGGGCCCGGCCATGGTCATGGAGACGATCTAGCATCGATTCGCTCGGGGCTCGCCGTTACTCGAGGTGGACCCGGGGCGCCATCACAATCGGCGCCATCGGGGAAAACAAGCGCGGCCGACAGGGAAGCACCCCGCCGGCCGCGTCAACTCAGTCATGTCGGACGCAAACCACGCTCCGACTCACACCGGATCACTGCTGCTCGTGGCGGGCGATCGAGTCCTCGATCTCCTTGCAGGCCGCGGCCTTGTCGGCAAAGCCCTTGCACTCGACCCACTTGCCCGGCTCGAGCGCCTTGTACTGCTCGAAGAAGTGCTGAATCTGCTCGAGCAGAAAGCCCGGCAGGTCCTCGACCTTCTTGACGTCGTGGTAGTGCGGGGTGAGCTTGTCGTGCGGCACGGCGATGATCTTGGCGTCGACGCCCGACTCGTCGGTCATCTCCAGCATGCCCACCGGGCGCGCACGGATCACCGAACCCGGCTGCAGCGGCAGCGGCGCGACCAGCATCACGTCGACCGGATCGCCATCGTCGGAGAGCGTCTGCGGGATGAACCCGTAGTTGGTCGGGTAGTACATCGAGGTCGCCATGAAGCGATCGACCAGCAGCGCGCCGGAATCCTTGTCCAGCTCGTACTTGACCGGAACGCCCTGCACCGGGATTTCGATAACGACATTGATGTCTTCCGGCGGGTTCTTGCCGGCGGGGATCTTGGACAGGTCCATGAAATCAGCCTCGATTGATTGCGTGTCGATTTGAACGAAGAAAAACGGTCGTTTCGTGGCAAGCGCGAGGCAAGCCGCGGTGTTTTCGTTATGATACCGTTTTTCGCCGGTCGACCGGAGTCCCGGTCTCGAATTCGGTCGGCAAAATCCACGGCAATCGCCACGGCTATCAAGATCTGGAAAACCATGCGAATCGTACTTTTGGGCGCCCCGGGGTCGGGCAAGGGCACACAGGCAGCGCGCCTGGTGGAACATTACAAGGTCCCGCAGATCTCGACCGGCGACCTGCTGCGCGCCGCCGTGGCGGAGGGCACCGAGCTCGGCCTCAAGGCCAAGGCCGCCATGGACGAGGGCCAACTGGTCAGCGATGACATCGTGCTCGGCATGATCCGCGAACGCCTGTCCCAACCGGACACCCAACGCGGCTTCATCCTCGACGGTTTCCCGCGCAATATCGCGCAGGCCGAGGCGCTCGACGAGATGCTCGAGGGCCTCGAGCGCCCGCTGGAGCTCGGCATCCTCATCGACGTGCCGCTCGACAAGCTGATGAAGCGCTTGACCGGGCGGATGACCTGCAAGGAATGTGGCGCGGTATTCAATCGCTTCACCAATCCGCCGGATGCCGACCACCAGTGTGACCACTGCGAGCACGAACTGGTTCAGCGCAACGACGACAACGAGGACACCGTGCGGCGTCGCCTGGAGGTCTTCCAGGAGCAGACCGCCCCGCTGGTCGAATACTACGAGCGCGACGGGCGCCTGGCCCGCGTCGACGGCGAGCGGGAAATCGAGCAGATCGCGACGGACTTCCGCACGATCCTCGACCCCATCGCCCCGTCGTCCGAGAGCTGAGCCCCACGCATGGAGTCAGGGAAGACGCGCAAACCACTGGCAATCGCCATCGCCGCCGCCCTCGGGGCCGGCGGGCTGGCTGCCAGCCAGTCGCTGCATTCGGCCGAGGCGCCCGGCACGGGTGAATTCGGCCTGTGTCCGGCCTTCGGACCGGAGCGCCCGGCCTACCAGCCACTGGCCGAGGGCGAGCCGGGCAAGGCCTCGGCCGACCGGGCCGAATACGGCACCGACGGCGTCGTCACCCTGATCGGCGATGCCATCGTCGACGAACCGGGACGGCGCGTGCGCGGCGAACGGCTGATCTACCGGCAGGGCCCCGAGGCCAGTGTCTCCGCCGAGGGCAATCTCTGGCTGCAGACCGGTGACATGGCGGTACAGGCCGAGCGCGGCGAGCTGAACCTCGACACGGACGCCGGTCGCCTAGAACGGGCGCATTACTGGCTGGAGAGCCAGCACCTGTCCGGCGTGGCCGAGACCATCGTCCAGCAGGATCGCCAGCACTATCGTCTCGGCCAGGCCACGTTCTCGACCTGCCCGACCGAAAAGCGCGATTGGGAATTCCAGGCCCGCGAGATCAGCCTCAACCGAGAGACGGGTCGGGGCGAGGCTTGGCACACCACCCTGCGCGCCGGCGGCGTGCCGGTGTTCTACGCGCCGTACCTCAACTTCCCGATCGATGACCGGCGCCAGTCGGGCCTGCTCTATCCGACCTTCGGCAACAGCACCGAGGGCGGCTTCGAGTACGCCCAGCCCTACTACTGGAACATCGCCCCCAATCTCGATGCCACGCTTACCCCGACCCTGCTGACCAAGCGGGGCCTGGGGCTGGGCGGGCAGGTGCGCTGGCTGCACCGGTTCGGTGAGCAGGACCTGGGGCGCGACCAGCTCGATTTCTTCTACCTGCCGGATGACCGAGTCGACGGCGGCTCGCGCTGGTCGCTGGGCCTGGACAGCAGCGGGCGGGTCAACCCGGAGCTCGACTACCGCGTCGACATCAATCGCGTCTCGGACGACCAGTTCTTCCAGGACTTCTCCACCAACCTGGATCAGTCGACCACCAGCCACCTGCGCAGCGACGTGCGCATCGACGCCCGCCCCGGCGGCGGCTGGAACCTCGGCCTGCAGGCCCAGCGCTACCAGACCATCAACCCGGACTTGACCGAGTACCAGTACCCGTACCGGATCATGCCGCGACTGACTGCCAGCAATCGTTTCGGCCTGGGCCAATGGGGCGAGCATGTCGCGCCCAGCCTGAGCGTGCGCGCCGACGTCACCCGCTTCGCCCACCCGTCGAGTGAGCGCATCGCCGGTGATCGCGCCCACGCGGCCATCGGGCTCGGCCAGACGTTTGCCGATACCTGGTACCGACTGCGCCCCGAGGTGATGCTCGACACCACCAGCTACCAGCTCGATGACGCCGACCCGGGCAGCATCGATGCCGGACGGGATTACGACACCAGCGCGACGCGGACCGTACCCATCTCCAGCCTGGATGGCAGCCTGTTCTTCGAGCGCGCCTACGGCGAGACCGGTCGCTACCGCGCCCTGCTCGAACCGCGGCTCTACTATCTCTACGTGCCGCATCGCGACCAGAGCGACATCCCGCTGTTCGACACCGGACCGACGACGCTTAGTTACAGTGAACTGTTCCGTGCCAACCGCTACTCCGGCGGCGACCGGGTGGCCGACGAGAACGCCTTGACCTACGGCCTGTCCTGGTCGTTGATCGACACGCAGCAGGGCACCGTGCCGCTCTCGCTACGTGCGGCCCAGCGTTATCGTTTCGAGGCTTCCGAAACGATGCTCCCGAACCGGCCGGAGACCTACAAGGACGCCGGCGGGTCGACCGTGCTCGCCGAGGTCTACAGCGACGTCACCCAGCACTGGAACGGCTCGTTCACCGCCGAGTACGACACCGACCGGGAAGTGATCGCCCGCTCGCAGACCCGCCTGGGCTACCGGGGCGAGGACAATCGCGTCCTGAACTTTTCCTGGTTCACCCGCGAGGGCATTACCGCGGATGACAACGACTACCGCCAGGGCGACGTCTCGTTTGCGTGGCCGCTCTCAAGGCGCTGGTCGATGCTCGGTCGCGTCGGCTACGACTTCGACTCCGAGCAGGTGGTCCAGTCGTTGCTCGGCGTGGGCTACGAGTCCTGCTGCTGGTCGGCGCGCCTGGCCTTCAAGCGCTACATCGTCCGCCCGGACGTCGGCGCCGACCTGGGCGATGATGCCGAGTACTCCAACGCCGTGGTCTTCCAGATCGAGCTCAAGGGGCTCGGCGGCATCGGCGGCAACCAGTTCCGCGACGACATTCTCGGCTTCGATCCCTGAGGAAGGTCGGCACGAATGCCATGCCGCTCTGCGTGCCTTGAGCCGCAATGCACCGCCAGGCATCGGCCCGTCCCGGTCGAATGCGTTATGATCGCCCGAGCCCGGAACCGCCACCCCGGAGTGGCTACTGACTTTCAACGCCGCAACCGCGAGTAGATCCATGCCCGTTTCGCACGCCCCGACACACCGCCACGCGCGTCGACCGCTGGCCGTGCTGGCCACCTTGCTGCTCACCGCCACCTCGATGACCCTGACCACCTCGCCGGTCGCCGCCCAGGCCACCGGCGGCTCGTCAGTCCAGCAGAACCCCGGCATGAGTGGCTTCCAGCCACTGGACCGCATCGTGGCCGTGGTCGACGATCGCGTCATCACGCAACGGGAACTGCAAGCCGAGGTGGCCCAGCTGGGCAGCCAAGTGGATCTCGCCAACATGAGTCCGGCCGACCAGCAGCGACTCGGCGAGCGGGTGCTCGACCGCATGATCACCGAGGCGACCATGCTCGAGCGAGCCGACAAGATCGGCATCCAGATCGACGACACCCGCCTCAACCAGGCGCTCAACGGCATCGCGCAGCGCAACGGCATGAACCTATCCCAGCTGCGCGACGCCGTCGTCGGCCAGGGCCAGGACTGGGCCGAGTTCCGCGACGGCATCCGCGAGCAGATGCTCCTCGAGGAGTTGCAAAAGCGCGAGGTCTACAGCCAGATCAACGTCTCCGATCGCGACATCGATACCTACATCGAGCAGCGCACCGGCAATTCGGCCGAGCAGACCGAGTACCGCCTGGCGCAGATCCTGGTCTCCGTGCCGGAGAACGCCTCGCCCGAGGCGATCGAAGCGGCCGAGGCGCGTGCTCGTGACATTCGCAACGAGCTGGTCGACGGCGCCGATTTCGCGCGCGTATCGGCCGAACGGTCGGATGCCCTCAATGCCGACGAGGGCGGCAGCCTGGGCTGGCGTGATCCGGCGCGCATCCCGTCGTTGTTCCTGCCCGTCGTCCAGGGCATGGAGGCCGGCGAGGTCAGCGACATCATCCGCAGCCCGAACGGCTTTCACATCGTGAAGGTGAGCGACACTCGCACCACCACCGGTAGCGCGGCCGTGACGCAGTACCGGGCCGAGCACGTGCTGCTGCGTCCCCGCGAGGATCGCGACCCGGCCGCGACCCGCGAGCTGGCCGAACAGCTGCGCGCGCAGGTCGCCAGCGGCGATGCCACGCTCGCCTCGATCGCACGCGAGTTCTCCGACGATCCGGGCTCGGCACAGCGCGGCGGGGATCTCGGCTGGGTCAACCCCGAAGACATGGTGCCGGCCTTTGCCAATGCGCTCGAATCGGCCCGGATCGGGCAATTGAGCCCGGTGTTCGAAAGCCAGTTCGGTTTCCATTTCCTGCGGGTCAACGACCAGCGCCGCCAGGAGGTTTCCGGCGAGAACCTGCGCGAGCAGGCACGCAACGCCATTGGCGAGCGTCGCGCGGACGAGGAGCTGACCAAGTACATCCGCCGCCTGCGCTCGGAGGCCTATATCGAGAACCGCCTGACCGGCACCGTCAACGACGCCAGTGGCCAGCGTGCGCTTGGTCGTCAGTAGCGGCGAACCGGCCGGCATTGGCCCGGACCTGCTGCTCGCACTCGCCGCCGACCCGGCCTTCACGCCCCCGGGCGAGTTGGTTGTCCTGGGCGACCGGGACGTGTTCGCGGCACGCGCCGACTCCCTGGGTCTACCGTTCGACTGGCCGGCAGCGGATGACTCCACGTCAGCCGCATCCGGCTTTCGCTTCCATCACCTGGCCGCAGCAAACCCGGTCACGCCCGGCCGGCTCGACCCGGGCAACGCGCGCCACGTGCTCGCCATGCTCGATCATGCCAGCGAGGGCTGCCGTGACGGCCGCTACGCCGCGATGGTCACCGCCCCCCTGCACAAGGGGGTGATCAACGACGCCGGCATCCCGTTTACCGGGCACACCGAATATCTCGCCGAACGGGTCGGCGGCACGCCGGTCATGATGCTGGCGGCCGACACCCTGCGCGTGGCACTGGCCACCACCCACCTGCCCCTGGCCAAGGTACCGGCCGCGATCACTGGCGACACCCTCACCACGGTGCTCGAGACGTTGCATGCCGCGCTGGTCGATTGGCTGGGCAAGCCGCAACCGCGCATCCTGGTTGCCGGGCTCAATCCGCACGCCGGGGAATCGGGCCACCTGGGCGACGAGGAAATCCGTGTGATCGGGCCGACGCTCGAGGCCATGCGCGAGCGCGGCATTCAGGCAATCGGACCTTTGCCGGCCGACACGCTGTTCACGCCCCGCCACCTCGACGGCGCCGATGCCGTACTGGCGATGTACCACGACCAGGGCCTGCCGGTGCTCAAGTACGCCGGCTTCGGCCGCGCGGTTAACGTTACCCTCGGCCTACCGATCGTGCGCACCTCCGTCGACCACGGCACCGCCCTGGACCTGGCTGGCACCGGGCGCGCCGAGCACGGCTCGCTGGCCGCGGCGATCGCGCTGGCCGCCGAGATCACTCAGCGGGCAGCGGCCTGATCATGGCGTCCTCGAGCAACCCCGCCAAGGGCATCCAGGACGGCCACCGAGCGCGCAAGCGCTTCGGCCAGAACTTCCTGGTGGACTACGGCGTGATCGACCGCATCCTCGGCGCGACCCCGGGCGACGGCCCCGTTATCGAAATCGGACCGGGGCTGGGGGCACTCACCGTGCCACTGGCCCAGCGCGGCAATCGCGTGATCGCGATCGAACTCGACCGCGACGTGATCCGGCATCTGCGCATCAAGCTCGACGCCGAGGGCGTCGGCCGACAGGTCGAGCTGGTGCCCCAGGATGCCCTGCGACTGGATCTGGCCGCGCTGGCCGAGGCCCACGGACTCACGCCGCCACTGACGCTGGTCGGCAATCTGCCCTACAACATCGCCACGGCCCTCATCACCCGACTGCTGGCCCAGCGCGGGCAAATCAGCGAGATGGTGTTCATGGTGCAGCGCGAAGTCGGCAACCGCCTGGCCGCCGCACCCGGCGATTCGACCTACGGGCGACTGAGCGTGCTCACCGCCATGCACGCCAAGGTCGAACACCTGTTCGATGTCCCGCCCGAGGCCTTCAATCCGCCACCGAAGGTCGACTCGAGCGTCATCCGCCTCACGCCTCGCTCCGAGCCGCTGGTGCCGCCTGCCGAGCAGGCCGGTTTCGAGCGCCTGGTCACCGCCGCCTTCGCCCAGCGTCGCAAGACCCTGCGCAACAACTTGAAACCCCTCATGCCAGCGTCAACAATTGAGGCGTCGGGTATCGACCCGTCGCTACGCGCTCAGGCACTGGATATCCCCGCGTTCCTGACGCTGGCCCGGCGGCTCGACCCCAGCAACTGACCGGCCGCCGGTCGACTTGTGGTCCGGGTGGTGCCTGCCGGCACCATCGCCTTCTCCATCTACCGCAGGAACAACACGGCCATGTCCGCCACCGCCGACATCCATGCCTATCCAAAGGCCGAAGACGTCTTTGCCGCCTGCGCCGAGTTCCTGGTCGAACGACTGACCGCGGCCATACGGGCCCGTGGCGTTGCCCGACTCGCACTGGCCGGCGGGGGTACGCCACGCCGGCTCTACCAGCTGCTCGCCCATCGCTACCGCGATGCCCTCGACTGGCAAGCGGTGGAGTTCTATTTCGGAGACGAGCGCAATGTGCCGCTGGACCACCCCGACAGCAATTTCCGCATGGCGCGATTGTCCCTGTTCGAGCCGCTGGGCATCCAGCCGCACCGCACCTTCCCGATGATCTCGGATCAGCAACGCGACCCCGAACGGGACGCGGATGCCTACGAGATGGCCCTGCGGCGCTGGACCGCGGGCAAGGTGCCCCGCTTCGACGTCACCCTGCTGGGATTGGGCAGCGACGGGCACTTCGCCTCGCTGTTCCCGGACACCCCGGCTTTGCGCGAACGCGAGCGTCTGGTGGTGGTCAACCCGGTCGCCAAGCTGCACGGCCATCGCCTGACGCTGACCTTCCCGGTGTTCGAGGCCGCCCGCAATGTGGTCTTCCTGGTGCTGGGCGAGGACAAGCGCCCGTCGCTCGCGCGCATCCGCGACGGGTTGGCCGAGCTGCCGGCCGAGCGGCTGGCCGCCAAACGCGCCACTCACTGGTTCGTCGACCGCGCCGCGGCAGGTGACCCATGATGCTGACCGCCTCCCCCCTTGCCGAATCGATCCGCATCCGTCCGCGCGCCGTGTTCGTGCCGGAGCACAGCGAGACCACCGTGCAGCGGTTCGCCTTCGGTTACGAGATCGTGATCGAGAACGACAGCGACCAGCCGGTCACCCTGACGGACCGCCATTGGGTGATTGACCATGGCAACGGCTGCCTCAAAGAGGTGCGCGGCGAAGGCGTGGTGGGCGAACAACCCCGGATTCTTCCCGGCGAGCAATTCGCCTACCGCTCCGGCGCGGTGATCGAGTCACCCGCGGGCCGGATGTGGGGCGACTATGGCTTTGTCAGCGATCAGGGCGACGTGCTCCGGGTAACCATCCCGACCTTCGACCTGGTCGCCCCGGCGGCCTTCCGCACCATCCAGTAATCCCGCCGCCGACTGAGGGGCAAATCGACCAGCTCGTCGATCGCCCGCGGGTGCTAGCATTGCCCCCTTTGTCCACCATCACGCGACGGAAATCGCCCACCTCATGGCCACCTACGCAATCGGCGACCTTCAGGGCTGCCTCGACCCGCTTGAGGCATTGCTCGACCAGATCCACTTCGACCCGGCAACCGACCGACTCTGGTTCGTCGGCGATCTGGTCAACCGGGGCCCACAATCGCTCCAGGCGCTGCGGTTCGTCCGTGACCTGGGGGATCGCGCCGTCACCGTCCTGGGCAACCATGACATCCACCTGCTGGGCTGTTATTTCGGCACCCGGGTAGCCCGCGGTCGCGACACGCTCGAACCCATCCTGACCGCCGAGGACGGCGACGAGCTGATCGACTGGCTGCGTCACCGCCCCCTGCTGCATCACGACCCCGGCCTCGACTGGACCCTGGTACACGCCGGCATCCACCCCGCCTGGGGCCTGGAAGCGGCCCGAGCGGCCGCCCGGGAAACCGAGACGGCCATGCAGACACACGAACCGCTGGCGTTTTTCGAGGATATCTTCGGCAACCAGAGCGACCACCCGGACGACAACCTCACCCCGGCCGACCGGCAACGCTTCGCGATCAACGTGTTCACCCGCATGCGCTACTGCCATGCCGACGGTCGACTGGATTTCCGGGAAAAGCGCCCCCCGGCCGATGCCGATCCGGCACTGACCCCCTGGTTCGCCATGCCCGGCCGGGCCATGGCCGACCAGCGGATCGTCTTCGGCCACTGGTCGACGCTGGGGCGGGCAAAAGGGCGAGCCAATGCCTGGGGCATCGACCAGGGCTGCCTGTGGGGAAATCAGCTGACTGCCCTGCGCCTGGAAGACGAGGCCCTGTTCGCCATTGACTGCCCAGGCGCCCAGACGCCCAAGGTCGACAAGTGAACCCGCAGGTCGCCCACCACGCCGCGGAGTCGAACGATGCTTAGCACGGTATTTTCGGTGCAGTCATTGCTCGCCGGCATGGGTGTGCTGCTGGCCGGCTCCGGCCTGCTGGCGACCCTGCTCGGTCTGCGCGCCGCGGAGGAGGGGTTTTCCGACGGCACCATCGGCCTGGTCATGTCGGCCTTCTACATCGGCTACGTGCTGGGCACGCTCACCATCCCGGCCATCATCCGCCGGGTGGGCCACATTCGCACCTTCGCCGCCCTGGCGGCGATTTCCTCGGCGGCGGCCATCTTGCACGGCCTGTGGGTCGAGCCCTGGTTCTGGATGCTGTTGCGACTGATCAATGGCGTGACCCTGCTGGGTCTCTACATGGTGATCGAGAGCTGGATCAACGAGAAAGTGACCACGCACCGCGGCCAGGTGTTCGGCATCTACATGATGGTCAGCCTGTTCGCCTACGGCGCCGGCCAGTTCCTGATCGGCATCTACGGGCCGATGGAGGTGTCCACCTTCGCCATCGTCGGCCTGCTGTTCTCGCTCGGATTGGTGCCGATCGCCCTGACCCGGGTGAGCCAACCGCCACCGATGGAGACCACCCGCCTGCCGCTCCTCGAGCTGTTCCGCCTGGCACCCACCGGCGTGATCGGCGCGGCGATGTCCGGCACGATCACCGGCACCATCTACGGCATGGCCGCGGTCTACGCCAACCGAGTCGGTCTGCCCGACACCCAGGTGGCCACCTTCGTCGCCGCGATCATCGTCGGCGGCGGCCTGCTGCAGTGGCCGATCGGGCGACTCTCCGACGGCCGTGACCGCCGCTACGTGCTGATCGTGATCTCGACGATCGGCGCGGCCTTCTCGGTACTGCTGGCGTTGCAGGAGTGGTTCCCGGGCTGGAGCCTGTTCGCCCTGGCGCTGGTCTTCGGCGGTTTTTCCTTCTCGCTCTACGCTATCAGTGTCGCGCAGACCAACGACCGCCTGTCGAGCGACCAGGTACTGGAAGGCACGCGCGGCCTGTTGATGGTCAACGGCGCGGGCTCGGCCGTGGGACCGATGGTCAGCGGCCTGGCCATGGGCTGGTTCGGGGCAGCCGGCTTTCCACTGTTCGTGCTGGCCGCGCTCGGCACCATGATCCTGCTGATCTTCTGGCGCATCCTGATCGACGCGCCGGTGCCGGACGACGAACGCGGCGATTACGTCTTCACCCACCGCACCTCGGCGGCCGGTCTGGAACTCGACCCACGCGCGACCGAGGAGGAGACCGAAACCCCGCCGGCGAGCGAACACGTCAACGACGCGGCCCCGCCCATCTACGAGACCGACCCGGCCTGGGAGGACTATGAGGGGCCACCGGGGGCTATCGACGAGCCCGACCGCCTCAACGGCTCGGGGAATCCGGGGCGGCCAGGCGGGCCCTGATACGTCGCATCAGCCAGCCCAGGACGGGGACGCGCTCGTAGAGCTGGCGGGCCGGGTCCCAGTAGTCGACATGCTCGACCACCCGGCCGTCGCCACCCAGCTTCAGTTCGGACATGCCCTCGATCGACAGCCCCGGCGACGATGTGTCGCACTGCATGCGCCACCGCAGCAAGGCGCAATCGCCATCCACCGCCCGGGCCTGCACCAGAAACCGCATTCCGGGGCATTGGGCAAAACCGTGGGCGAACACCGCCTGGATGGCCTCGATCCCGCGCACCTCGTTGAACGGGTCGACGAAGCGCGCCCCGTTGGCATAGACCGTTTCCAGTGCCCCGAGATGATCCGCCCGCAGGTTCTCCATCACACCGACATAACGCTCGAGGGCCGCCGCGTTGTTGAGACCACGCCCGGGCACGCTCATTGCCCGGGCTCCTTGAGCATCCGGCGGGTCAGCCGGAAATACAGCGCGTAGGGCAGCAGTCTCAGCCCCTTCATCACCCAACCGAATCCGCGCGGCGCGAGTATCTCGAAGCCACGCCCCTCCAGGCCACGGGCGATCAGGTCGGCGGCCTTGTCCGGCTCGATGCGACCCGGCATGGCAAAGTCGTTCTTGTCGGTCAGACGCGTGCGCACGAAGCCGGGATTGATTACCCGGATCGCCACCCCCGCCCGCTCGAATTCGGGGTGCAGCGACTCGGCGAGGTTGATCATCGCCGCCTTGCTCGCACCGTAGGGGGCGGCGTAGGGCAAGCCCCGATACCCGGCGACGCTCGCGGTGAGCACGATCTCGCCCGCACCCCTCGCGATGAAGTCCTCGCGCACGGTCTCGATGCCGTTGACCGCCCCGAGGAAATTGACCCGGATCAGCCGCTCGAACAACGCCGGATCGAAGTCCGCCAGCCCCATCGGCTCGTAGTCGCCGGCATTGAGGATCACCGAGTCCGGCATCCCCCATTCCGCGACCAACGCCCGGTAGGCGGTCGCCATCGATTGCGGATCGGTCACGTCGGCGACCAGCGGCAGGACGCGATCCGGATCGCGCGCGGCACGCTCATCCAGGCGCTCCTGGTGACGTGCCGAGATCGCGACCCGATACCCCCGCGCCACGAGGCGATCGGTCAGGGCCGCGCCGATGCCGCTGCTCGCGCCCACCAGCCAGTAGATCCGTTCGGTACGGGCATTCGAATTCGCTTTTGAGTCGGTCATTAACTTGGGCCTCGCATTGCCCCGTTCGAGGGCCGGACAGCAGCCGGCGCCCCCGCGGAGATCTTGTCGGAAATCACGACACGAGCGTAGCCGAGGGCTGCTACAATATCGATGCAGAAGTTATACATCACTCGATACGTCGCAGGTGGCGCCTTGTCCACGACCGAATCCAGCCCAGCCGAAACCGAAAGCCAGGCCTTGCTGCCCATCCGATCGGTATCGCAGATCACCGGGGTCAACCCGATCACCCTGCGCGCCTGGGAGCGTCGCTACGACCTGATCCGCCCCACGCGCACCCCGGCCGGACACCGGCTCTACAGCCAGGCGGACATCCGCACCATCCAGCGCATCCAGGAGCTGGCCGAGAGCGGCATGGGCTTCGCCCAGATCGCCTCGTTGCTCGAACAGGAAGGGGCCGACACCGGCAGGGAGACGCGCGAACCCGCCCCGCCGACAGCGACGCCATCTCCCATCTCGCCACCACGCTCGCTGCTCGACCGGGTGATGCGCGCGGCGATTGACCTCGATCCATCCGAATTGCGCACGGCCGAGGCTACCGCCCTGATGTGGCTCACCCCCGAGGACTATCTGCGCGAGGTGCTGATCGAGGCACTCGCCCAACTCGAGGCGCGCACCGCCTGGCCAGACCGGGACCTGGGGCTGGTGTGGCTGGCCGAGTACATCAAGGGGCGGGCGGAATGGGTTGCCGAAGCACCGGGGCGGCCCGCCGCCCCGGTGATCGTGATCGACAACCTGGTCCCGGGCCGGCCGTTCTCCGCCGGCGGCCTGCGACTGTTCACCGCCCTGCACGACGATCAGTTCCATGTCCGGCTGCTGCCAACCGGCCTCAACGAGACTCAGCGCGAGCAGATGGCGCGCCGCTGGGGGGGCACGCGCCTGGATTCGCCTCGACACGACACCACCCGAGCATCCGGTCGGCAGCGCCGCCGGGGCGCGGGTCTTCTGGTGCGAGCTGCCCCTGCTCGAACCCGAGAACGGCGACCAGGCGGTCGACTTCATGCAGCGCTGGCGCGATCTGGTGGAAAAGGACATCCAGCATTGTCGCGAACAAGTGGCTCAGGCACTCGGACGCCCCGAACCGGCCCCGGCCCGCCTGACCCGGCACTGACCCTCCCCGATCGCCCCTCCCTGTGGACATCGTTTCGTCTGTGTCACAATGCGTTGTCCAACGCGCAACAGGAGATCCAGGACCTTGATGCTGGATGCGAATCTGCTGAAGAAGGCGGTCAACGCCTCCACGGACGGGATCGTGATTGCCGAGCAGGAAGGCTCGGACAACATCCTGATCTATGCGAATCAGGCCTTCGAGGAACTGACCGGCTACTCCGAGGAAGAAATCCTCTACCAGGACTGCCGCTTCCTACAGGCCGGAGATCGAGACCAGAGCCCACTGGCGGAAATCCGTGAGGCCATTCGCCGCGGCGAGGCGACCCGCGTGGTGCTGCGCAATTACCGTAAGGATGGCAGCCTGTTCTGGAACGAGCTGTCGATTACCCCGGTATTCAACGACGACGATCACCTGACCTACTTCATCGGCATCCAGCGCGACGTGACCGAACTGGTCCAAATGCGCGAGGAGAACGAGCGCCTGCGTGCCCGGATCGCCGAGCTCGAATCCCATCAGGAGTCGGGCGCAGCCGACTGAACCGGCTGAGGAACCTTGTCAGAAACCGGCCAAGCGGGCATGCTTTGCGCATGCCGCCCCGCTCCCGGGGCAGAGAACACGGACGCGACAACGCATAGGCGGATCGATGAGCGCACCCCCCGTCAATGGACTGCTCAGCGCCCTGGTCAGGGAGGACGCCCTGTCCTCCGACCAGGCGAAGGCCCTTCAAACCAAGGCTGACAGCAGCGAGGACTCGCTGCTCAATACCGTAATCGCCGAGGGCGTGTCGGCGGCGACCATCGCCGCGGTCGCCTCCAAGCGCTTCGGCCTGCCGCTGGTGGATCTCGATGCCATCGACACCAGCGACCTGCCGTTAAAGCTGGTCCCCGAAAAGGTCCTGCAGGCCAACATGGCGCTGCCGCTGTTCAAGCGCGGCCGTCGCCTGACGGTGGCCGTGGCCGATCCGTCCGACACCGGCGCCATCGACGGCTTTCGCTTCTCGACCAACATGGCGATCGAAGCGGTGGTCGCCGAGGCGCCCAAGATCGCCCGCGTGCTCGAGGAAGCGCTCAGCGACAGCATGGATGCCCTGGGCGACGAGCTCGACGACGATCTGTCGAACGTCGAGTTCGAGCGCGAGGACGAGGAGGCCCACGACGTCGAGGATGCCTCGATTCAGGACGACGTGGTGGTCAAGTTCGTCACCAAGCTCCTGACCGACGCCATCCGCAAGGGGGCCTCCGACATCCACATCGAGCCCTACGAAAAGCAGTTCCGGGTGCGCTTTCGCATCGACGGCATGCTCACCGAGAGCGCCAAGCCGCCGGCCAACCTCTCCGATCGCATCATCGCGCGGGTCAAGGTGATGAGCCGGATGGACATTTCCGAGCGACGCGTACCGCAGGACGGGCGCATCAAGCTCAAGCTGTCCAAGAGCCGTTCGATCGACTTCCGGGTCAATACCTGCCCCACCCTGTTCGGCGAAAAGGTGGTGCTGCGTATCCTCGACCCGACCAGCGCCCAGCTGGGGATCGACCAGCTCGGTTACGAGCCCGAGCAGAAAGCGCTCTACATGGACGCGCTCGACAAGCCCTACGGCATGATCCTGGTCACCGGCCCCACCGGCTCGGGCAAGACGGTCTCGCTGTATACCGGCCTGAACATCCTCAACACCGGCGACCGCAACATCTCGACCGCCGAGGATCCGGCGGAAATCGTGGTGCCGGGCATCAACCAGGTCAACGTCAACCCCAAGGTGGGACTGACCTTCGCCAACGCCCTGCGCGCGTTCCTGCGTCAGGATCCCGACGTGATCATGGTGGGCGAGATCCGCGACCTGGAAACGGCCGAGATCGCGATCAAGGCTTCCCAGACCGGCCACCTGGTGCTCTCGACCCTGCACACCAACGATGCGCCGCAGACGCTCACGCGGATGGTCAACATGGGCGTGCCGGCCTACAACATCGCCTCGTCGGTCAGCCTGATCATCGCCCAGCGACTGGCGCGGCGCCTGTGCAATAATTGCCGCACCAAGGAGAGCATCCCCGACGAGGAACTCCGCCGCGAGGGGTTCACCGACGAGGACCTGGCCGGGTCGCCCAAGATCTTCAAGGCCGTCGGCTGTGACCAGTGCACCAACGGCTACAAGGGCCGGGTCGGCATCTATCAGGTCATGGCGGTCTCCGAGGCAATGGGACGGATCATCATGGAAGGCGGCAACGCGATCGACATTGCCGACCAGGCGCACAAGGAGGGGATTCCCGACCTGCGGCGCTCGGGCCTGAAGAAGGTCCTCGCCGGCGTGACCAGCCTCGAGGAAATCAACCGCGTCACCAAGGACTGAACCCGGCCGGGCTCAAGGGAGAGACAAGATGGCCATTGCGGCACGCAAGAACAAAACCACCGAAAAACCCGTCTTCAGCTACGAGGCGCGCACCAAGGAAGGCCGGGTGATCAAGGGCGAGATGGCGGCGTTCAACGACACCGCCGTGCGCGCCGAGATCCGCCGGCTGGGCATGACCCTGATCCGGGTCAAGCGCAAGGCCAAGCCGCTGTTCTCCAACTCCAAGCCGGTCCAGCCGCGCGACATTGCCACCTTCGCCCGACAGCTGGCGACCATGATGACCGCCGGCCTGCCGATCGTGCAGGCCCTGGACATCATTGCCCAGAGCGCCGAAAAGAAGACGATGAAGGACCTCATCAACGACGTGAAGAACGACGTCGAGAGTGGCACCAACCTCGCCGACGCCCTCGATCGGCACCGCAAGTACTTCGACGAGCTGTTCGTCAACCTGGTGCGCGCCGGCGAGCAATCCGGTGCGCTGGAAGTGGTGCTTGATCGCATCGCGACCTACAAGGAAAAGACCGAAAGCCTCAAGGGCAAGATCAAGAAGGCGCTGTTCTACCCGACGGCGGTACTCGTGGTCGCCTTCATCGTCACCGCGATCCTGCTGATCTTCGTCATCCCGCAATTCGAATCGCTGTTCCAGGGCTTCGGCGCCGACCTGCCCGCCTTTACCCAGTTTGTCATCGGCCTGTCCGACCTGTTCCGGGAATACTGGTACTGGATCTTCGGCGGTATCGCCGCGGTGATCTTTCTGTTCGTCTTCGTCAAGCGCCGCTCGGATCGCTTCAACCATTTCCTGGACCGGATGATCCTCAAGCTGCCGATCTTCGGCCCGCTGATGGAAAAGTCCGCGATCGCGCGTTTCGCCCGCACCCTGTCGACCATGTTCTCCGCCGGCGTGCCGCTGGTCGAGGCCCTGCCGCCCACCGCCGGGGCGACCGGCAACGCCGTGTTCCGCGACGCGGTGATGAGCATGCGTGACCTGGTCTCCGCCGGCTCGCCACTGCGCATCGGCATGCAGCAATCCAACCTCTTCCCGGTGATGGTCATCCAGATGGTCGCCATCGGCGAGGAGACCGGCGCGCTCGACAACATGCTGGCCAAGGTGGCCGACATGTACGAGGAAGAGGTCGACAACATGGTGGATGCGATGTCGAGCCTGCTCGAGCCGATGATCATGGCATTCCTCGGCATCGTCGTCGGCGGCCTGGTCATCGCCATGTACCTGCCGATCTTCAAGCTGGGCGCCGTGGTCTGATCCCCACGCCGCCGGCTCGATTCCCTTACGGCCCGCCTCACCGGGCCGTTTCCATGTCAGGCACTTGAAACATGTCCGAACTGCAAGCGATCTTCCAGCAATACCCGGCCCTCTGGATCGGCGTCGCCACGTTGTTCGGCCTGCTGGTGGGCAGTTTTCTCAACGTGGTGATCAACCGCTTACCGGTGATGATGGAGCGCGAGTGGCGGCGCGAATGCCGCGCCCTGCTGGCCGATGATGAGACCCCCGCCGCGGCGGACGACGCGCCCTTCAACCTGGTCCACCCCCGCTCGCGATGCCCCTCCTGCGGCACCCCGATCCGTGCCTGGCAGAACATCCCGGTGCTCAGCTGGCTGTGGCTGCGCGGTCGCTGCGCCAACTGCGGCCGGGCCATCTCCTGGCAGTACCCGCTGGTAGAACTCGCGAGTGCCGCGCTGATCGGCCTGGCCGCCTGGCAATTCGGCCCGACCGCGCTGGCACTGGCGGTTTTCCTGTTCAGCTGGGCCCTGCTGGCCGCCTCAATCATCGACCTCAAGACCCAGCTGCTGCCCGACGTGTTCACCCTGCCACTGCTATGGCTGGGCCTGCTGCTGCCGATCTTGCTGCCGGCCTATCACCTCTCGCTCGACGAGGCGGTGCTGGGCGCCGTGTTCGGCTACCTCGCCCTGTGGTCGGTGTACTGGCTGTTCCGGCTGCTCACCGGCAAGGAAGGCATGGGCTTCGGCGATTTCAAGCTGCTGGCCGCGCTGGGTGCCTGGTTGGGATGGCAACTGCTGCCGCTGGTGATCCTGCTATCAGCTCTGGCCGGCAGCGTGATCGGCATCGCCATGATCCTGTTGCTGCGCCACGACCGGCGCATTCCCATCCCCTTCGGCCCCTATCTGGCCATCGCCGGGCTGATAGCCCTGTATCTCGGCGAGCCGATCATGAGCGCCTACCTGGGCGGCCCACTCTGATCCGGGCATGACGATCCCGACCTCGACTCCGTCGCCAGAGCGTGAGACCGCCGGGCGCCCCATCGGCCTGACCGGCGGGATTGCCAGCGGCAAGAGCCTGGCGACATCGATCTTTGCCGAGCTGGGCATTCCGATCATCGATACCGATGCGATCAGCCGCGAGCTGGTCGAGCCGGGCAGCCCCTGCCTCGATGCGATTCAGGCTCGATTCGGCGGCGGGATCCTGCTCGAGGACGGCCGACTGGATCGCGACCGGCTCCGTCGGATCATCCTTGATCAGCCGGGGGAGCGCGCCGCACTGGAGGCGATCCTGCACCCGGCCATCCGGACAAGGGCCCGTGAACGCGCGACGGCGGCGGCTCGACAGGCGCCCTACGTGCTGGTGGTCGTGCCGCTGCTTGCCGAGGCCTCGGTCTGGCCGGCCTACCGCGACTGGCTCGATGCCGTGATCACCCTGACCGCCCCACCCGCGCTTCGGCGCGAGCGGCTCACCGCCCGCCCGGGCATCGATGCCCGGCAAGCCGAGCAACTGATCGCCGCCCAGGTCGATGACCGCGCCCGCCAGGCGATCGCCGACTTTGAGCTGGTCAACGACCGCTCACCCGAGGCCCTGCGCGAGCAGATCATCGACCTCGACCGCCGCCTCCGGCATCTCGGCTCGCCCAGGCAAGGTCGGCACGACTAGTTCCATCCGTGCCGACTTTTTGGCTGATCACGGCGCCCCCAGCATCAAGAAGCGCTGCAGTCGCCACCATCCGCGCCGACCCAACCGCCACGGCGTCAGCCAGAGGGTGACCCGCCCGGAACCGGCGTCATCGACGGCCACCCCGACCAGCAACGGGCCCTGCCAAAGCACGCGCGTCTCACCGCGGATCGACTCGCCACTGGGCAGCAACACCTCGGCGCGCCCCGCCGACCAGGCCAGCTGGCCCTCGATGGCAAAGCCGGGTGGACGGTGACGCAGGCAACGCCATAACCACCCGGAGACCACCAGCCAGGCCGCCGCACGCCACAGCCATTCCGGTAGCGGCGTGTCGGCTCCAACCGGCCGGGGCGCCTGCCAGACGATCAGGCTCATTGCCAGCCAGGCGGCCAATACCAGCCCCATCCAGGCCGCCAGCAAGCCGCGGTCGGCGACCAGCCGCTCACTGAATCCTTCCGATACCCGTTCCATGGGCACACCTCGATCAACTCATCCATCGCAGCGAAGCCGCCGGGGGTGATGCTATCCTTGCGCACCATCCTTGACGACCTTGAATGCGCCAATGTCCGACGCGAACACTACAACCTGGCACGACCTGATGCAGCCGAACGCCACCCCGGCCGCCGGTGCGATTCTGCTGACCGACCTGCCCGACCGTCGTGTGATCGAGGTCACCGGCTCGGAGGCGCGCGCGTTTCTGCACGCGATCCTCACGCAGGACGTCAACGCCCTGACCGACGGGGCCGCCGCCTTCTCCGCGCTTTGCAGCGCCAAGGGCCGGGCGATGGGACTGCTGCGCATCGCCGCGCACCAGGACGGCTTCCGCCTCGTCACGCGCACCGAACTCGCCCCCGGGCTGCTCAAGCGCCTGCAGATGTATGTCCTGCGACGCGACGTGCAGTTGTCGCTGGCCGAGGATCAGGCCGCTCTCGGACTGATCTGGCCGGCTGAGGCCGCGTCGATGGCATGCCCGTTCGATGACGCCATCGCCTGTGAGGCGATCGAGCGGCTGCGCGAGGCCAAACCGGCGCCCGGCCGCTGGCCCGCCGTCGTCGATGCACAGGGTCGACTGTTCCTGCGCGAGGAACAGGACGCGAACACCGGCATGCGCATTGCCATCCATGGCCCGACCAGCGACCTGAGCGCCATGGTCCGCGCCGCGACCGGCGACACGGCCATCGTCGCGACCGATCACTGGGAGCGCGCCGAGATCGAGGACCGCCTGCCCGAGGTAACGAGCGCGACGGCCGAGCACTTCGTGCCGCAATGGATCAACCTCGACGAGCTCGAGGCCTTCAGCCTGAAGAAGGGCTGCTATCCCGGCCAGGAGGTCATTGCCCGGATGCATTACCTGGGCAAGCCCAATCGGCGCCTGTTTGCCGGTCATGTGCTCGGGCTCGCCCCGCCGACGCCCGGCACCGCGGTCATCAACGACAAGGACCAGTCGGCCGGCGAAGTGGTGCGCAGCGCCCCGCTGCCGGATGACTCGGGCAGCCTGGTGCTCACCGTGATCAAGCTCAAGCATCTGCACGATTCGCTGACGATCGACGGCCTGGCCCTGAGCCTCGACCCGCACGACACCATCGAGGGCGGCAGCCACCGGGCCGGCGCCCGGCACTGACCGCCACCCCGCACATCACACGCAACGAAACCACGCCCATGACTGACAACCGTCCCGAATCCAGCCCGACGGCCGACCAACCGCTGATTGTCGGCAGTCGCCGCTTCACCTCACGCCTGCTGACCGGCACCGGCAAGTACAAGGACATGACCGAGACCCACGAGGCCACCGAGGCCGCCGGGGCCGAGGTCGTCACCGTGGCGATCCGGCGCAGCAACATCGGCCAGAATCCGGACGAGCCCAACCTGCTCGACGTGCTGCCGCCGGAGCGTTTCACCATCCTGCCGAACACCGCCGGCTGCTACACCGCCACCGAGGCGGTGCGCACCTGCCGGCTCGCTCGCGAACTGCTCGATGGCCACAACCTGGTCAAGCTCGAGGTGCTCGGCGACGAGAAGACCCTCTACCCGGACATCACCAACACCCTGCTCGCCGCCGAGACCCTGGTCGAGGACGGCTTCGAGGTGATGGTCTACACCTCGGACGACCCCATCGTCGCCAAACGGCTCGAGGAAATCGGCTGTGTCGCGGTCATGCCGCTGGCCGCGCCGATCGGCTCCGGGCTGGGCATCCAGAACAAGTACAACCTGATGACCATCATCGAGAACGCCGAGGTGCCAATCATTGTCGACGCCGGTGTTGGCACGGCCTCGGATGCCGCCGTGGCGATGGAGCTCGGCTGCGACGGCGTGCTGATGAACAGCGCGATCGCCCACGCCAAGAATCCGGTGCTGATGGCCTCGGCGATGAAAAAGGCGATCGAGGCCGGCCGCGAGTCCTTCCTTGCCGGGCGCATGCCCAGAAAGCGCTTTGCCAGCGCCTCGTCGCCCATCGACGGCCTGTTCTTCTGATCCCATGAGTGACGCGACCGAAAAGAGTGATGGCATCCGGCGCCGCATCCGCTCGTTCATCCGCCGCGAGGGCCGGCTCACCCCGGGGCAGCAGCGGGCACTGAACGAACTGGGGCCGAAATACCTAATCGAGGCGGAGGGCGAGCGCATCGACCCGGCCGAGCTGTTCGGCCGGGCCGCACCGCTGACCCTGGAGATCGGTTTCGGCAACGGCGACAGCCTGGTCGAGATGGCCGCGAAAGATCCCGATCGCGACTTCATCGGCATCGAGGTTCACCGTCCGGGCGTGGGCCACCTGCTCAACGGCATCGAGCACTTCGGCCTAACCAACCTCAAGGCGGTCTGCGGCGATGCGGTCCCGTTTGTCGAGGAGCGACTAGCCGAGGGCAGCCTGGATCGGCTGCTGCTGTACTTCCCCGACCCCTGGCACAAGAAGCGCCATCACAAGCGCCGCATTGTGCAGACGGCGTTCGCCGATCTGGTCGCCAGTCGTCTCAAGCCCGGCGGGCTCTGGCACCTGGCGACCGACTGGACCGAGTACGCCGAGCACATGCGCGAGGTGCTCGACGCGCATCCGACATTCGTCGCCGAGCACGAGGGCAGCGGCGAGAACGCGCGGCCCGACTGGCGCCCGCGCACCAAGTTCGAGCGACGCGGCGAGGAGCGCGGCCACCAGGTCTTCGACCTGCTCTACCGACGCCGCTGACGATGACGGATCGCGATCCCGCGCTGACCCTGACCCTCGGCCCGGACGCCCTGGTCATCCGGCGTCGCTACGAGACGGCGGTGCTGGCCAACGACTTCCTGATCGGCCTCTGGTTCACCTTGGGGAGCCTGGCCTTCCTCAGCCCGACCTACGAGTCGGCCGGGGCCTGGATCTTCGTCATGGCCTCGGTCCAGTATCTTGTGCGCCCCAGTATCCGGCTGGCCAGGAACATTCATCTGCAACGGCTGCGCCGGCGACAAGCCCCATCGGCCGAAAAGAGCTGAGCTTCCTCACGGTGGGCCGTCGGGCCGCCCAGCCGGGGCCCCTATTCGATAGTCAGCAACTTGTTCCCGGTGGCGTAAACCCCTATTATCGTGGGCTTTCGTTTTGCCGGGTGAGTCGAGCCGCGCCGCGATCGCCGCGCTCCTTGCCGGCCAACCGACCGAATTCCACCGCTTTCCACGTCTCGTTTTTATTGCTTTCCAACAGGAGGGACCATGTCCAAGAAGCATCCCGTTGTCGCGGTTACCGGCTCGTCCGGCGCCGGCACGTCCACCGTCAAGAGTGCCTTCAACCACATCTTCCGCCGCGAGGAAATCTCGCCGGTCGTGATCGAGGGCGACAGCTTCCACGCACTCAACCGCAAGGACATGCGTGAGCGCATGGCCGCCGAGGCCGAGAAGGGCAACAACTTCTTCTCCCACTTCGGCCCGGCCGCCAACCACTTCGACAAGCTGGGCGAGCTGTTCAAGAGCTACGGCGAGTCCGGCTCCGGCAAGAAGCGCTACTACCTGCACAGTGACGAGGAGGCCGCCGAGCACAACGCGCGCCTGAACACCAACCTCGGTCCGGGCGAGTTCACCCCCTGGGAAGACATCCCGGCCGACTCCGACCTGCTGTTCTACGAAGGCCTGCACGGCCTGGTGAAGACCGATGACGTCAACGTCGCCGAGCACGTCGACCTGGGCGTCGGCGTCGTGCCGATCGTCAACCTCGAGTGGATCCAGAAGATCTTCCGCGACAACGCCGAGCGGGGCTACTCCGCCGAGAAGATCGTCGACACCATCCTGCGCCGCATGCCGGACTACGTGAACTACATCACCCCGCAGTTCTCGGAGACCGACGTCAACTTCCAGCGCGTGCCGACCGTCGACACCTCCAACCCGTTCATCGCCCGCGACATCCCGACGCCGGACGAGAGCGTGGTCGTGATCCGCTTCCGCGATCCGGACGAGTTCGGCGTCGACTTCCCGTATCTGCTGCAGATGATCCCGCACTCGTTCATGTCCCGCTACAACACCATCGTGGTGCCGGGCGGCAAGATGAGCTACGCGATGGACCTGATCCTGACCCCGCGCATCCATCGCCTGATCCAGGAACGCAACAGCTAAGGCGCTGTTCGCCACTGGCACGCAAAAGCCCCCGCCGGCGATGCCGCGGGGGCTTTCTTTTGCCCGGCTGCCGGCCGGGACGGGCGTCTCAGTCGCCCGCGGTGGCCCCGACACCCCGATCGAAGTAACGGTACGTGTCGCGCCCGGCCGCCTTGGCCTCATACATGGCCGAATCAGCGTGACCAATCAGCCCGTCGGCATCCGCCGCCTGCCCCGGGAACACCGCGATGCCGATCGATACACCGATCTGGATCGATTCGCCCTCGATCTCGAACGGCTGGGTCAGCGCCTCGATCACCTTGTGCGCTACCTGACCGGCAAACCGCGGTGCCGGCAACCCCTCCAGCAGAATCAGGAACTCGTCGCCCCCCAGCCGGCCGACGATGTCCTCGTGGCGCAGCAGGCGACGCAACCGCTCGGCCACCTCGCGCAACAATCGGTCACCCATGGCGTGACCGAGCCGGTCATTGACCTCCTTGAAGTAGTCGAGGTCGAGGAACAACACGGCCACGCGCCCGCCGTCCGCTCGTGCGCCTTCGACGGCCTGCTCGATGCAAAACCACATCGAGGCACGGTTGGGCAGGTCCGTGAGTGCGTCGTGGCGTGCCTGGTGGCGGATCTGCCGCTGGGCGGCCTTGCTCTCGGTGATGTCGTTGAAGATGTGGATGTAATGACTGACGCGTCCCTGATCGTCCGCCACCTGACTGATGGTCTGCAGGGCGGTCATGCGCTCGCCCTGCCGGTTGCGGTAGTCCATTTCCCCTTCCCAGCTGTGATCGCGCCCCAACCGGCTGCAAATGGCCTCCAGGCGCTCGCTGTCCGACTCGTCCAGCTGGAACAGGTCGGTCATCGGCCGGCCGACCACCTCGTCGCCCTCGAAACCGGTAATGCGGGTGAACGCCGGGTTGACGCGCAGGACTCGATGGTTCGGCGAGGTGATCATCACGGCCTCGCCGGTGCCCTCGAACACACTCGCAGCCAGCCGAATCTCGCCGGCGGAATGCTCCAGCTCCTCGGACTGTTCGGTCAGGCGCTGCAGGACAGGGCGAAGCGCCCGGGCGGTCAACCAGGCGACGATGGGCAACAACAGAAACACCAGACCCAACGGCCAGAGCAGGCGCATGATCACCGGCTGGTAGAACGCCCAGAACCCGACCTCGACCAGCAGCAGGCAACGCCCGCCGCCCACCGGCGTGTAGAACAGCACACCACCCTGGCTGTCCAGGTCCGGCCAGACCACGCCCGACCGGGCCGGGTCGACACGCGACAAGTCTCCCGTCAGCACCTCGCTGGCCGACGACATGACCAGGCCCTCGTCCAGTGCATCGACGCCCACGACGCGCCCACCCGCGCGATCGAGAAGAAAACCGCGCGCCGATGGCTCGAGAACGCGTGCGCGATTGAGCAACCGAACGAGGCTGTCGACCTCGAAGAACAGCACGTCCGTGCCCAGCCGGCGGCCCTGGTCGTCGCGGATCGGAGAGAGAGTCCGCCAGATGATGCGATCACCGGAACGCACCAGCCGGCTTTCGATGTCGTCGAGCTCGACCAGCATCGACAGGCCGGGCATCTCGCCGGCGCCCGCGTCGACGATCACCTCGCCGAACGGGCCCAGACGCTTGATGCCCACCAACGCCGGTGAGCTGTCGACCGCATCGGACACGTGCGACTGGGTGAAGGCGACCAGGCGATCCAGGGAGAGCTCCCCGTCGACATATGATTCCAGACGGCGACGGATCTCGGTGCGACTGGTGACCTGGCGAGCAACACCCTCGTAGCGTTGCACCAGGTTGTCGAGGGCCGCTCCCTGCGCCTGGATCCCCATCAAGGTGCTGCGCTCGAGTCCGTCGCGCGCCGACTGGTACATGGGGACCGCCGTTACCACCGCGACCAGAATGCCGCTGACGAAAACGCCCAGCACGGCAAGCAGCATCGCCTTGCGGCGAATCAGTCGAATGGCAGCGAGCTCGCGCATGGGCCGGGGGCTCCGGTGAAGGCCAAGCCGCCCGGCAAGGGGCAACTCGGTTAGGCGGCGGGACAAGCGCAAAAATCAGGCGCGCTCCAACGCTAGATTATCCCAGAAATCCGCGTCCGGGGCCACCAGAGCCGGCCACGACGAGACGCACAAGCCCA
Organism: Guyparkeria halophila; assembly: GCF_034479635.1. Classification (NCBI taxonomy): domain Bacteria; kingdom Pseudomonadati; phylum Pseudomonadota; class Gammaproteobacteria; order Chromatiales; family Thioalkalibacteraceae; genus Guyparkeria; species Guyparkeria halophila. The sequence goes on along the minus strand of NZ_CP140153.1, from coordinate 522,293 downwards.
TGAAAAAAACAGGGAATTCCGGATTCGCGCGGAGTATCGCTAACGGCCAGCGGATCGTGACAGCCGCTCACGCCATGCTTCGGCCTGTTCGCGAATCGCCGCGGCGCGTGGGGCGTCGATGCGCTCGACATGCTTCCACTGCAGCGCCGTGCGCGGGTGGTGGGCGAATCGCTCCCGGTGGCGCAGCAGAAAGTCCCAGTAGAGGGTGGTAAACGGGCAGGCCGACTCCCCCGTGGCCTCGCCCGGATCGAAGCGGCAGTGGCTGCAGTAATTGCTCATCCGCTGCACGTAACGCCCCGAGGCGACATACGGCTTGCTCGCCATCAGCCCACCGTCGGCGTACTGGGACATGCCCATCACGTTGGGTAGCTCCACCCATTCGACGGCATCGACGTAGATCGCGAGATACCACTCGTGGACCGCCTGCGGGCGCACGCCCAGCAACTGGGCAAACAGCCCGGTGATCATCAGGCGCTGGATGTGGTGGGCGTACCCCAGTTCTAGCGTCTGGCCAATCGTCTGATCGAGACAGGCCATCGGGATAGCCTCGCCACCGGGCATTCGCCCCTGCCAGTAGAACGACGGCAACGATTCCCGCGCCTCGAGCGCGTTGCCGGCCGCGTAGTCGGGCATCGCCCACCAGTACAACCCGCGGACGAACTCGCGCCAGCCCAGCACCTGTCGAATGAACCCCTCGGCGGCCGCCAGCGGCATACGCCCGTCTCGATAGGCCGCTTGCACCGCCTCGATCACTCGGCGCGGGTCGATCAGCTTAAGATTGAGCGCCGCGGACAACCGCGAGTGATACAGCCAGGGCGCGCCCGTCCACATCGCATCCTGGTAATCGCCGAATCCGGTCGCCCGCTGTTCGAGGAAATCGGCTAGCGCCTGCTCGGCCTGGGCCGGGGTAACCGGCCAGTCGAAGTTTTCCAGGGCCTGATGCTCACCGCCGGGATGATCGGCGAATCGCTCGGCCACCCGATCGAGCGCCGCCCGGGTGATCCGATCGGGCGAGAACCGGGCCGGCTCGGGCAACAGCCCCGGCCCGCGGGCATCGAACGACCGCCGATTGGCCGCATCGAAATTGAACTTGCCCCCGACCGGCTCCTTGCCATCCATCAGCACGGCAAACCGACGGCGCTGGGCACGGTAGAAATGCTCCATGCGCAAGGTCTTGCGCCCGCCCGCCCATTCGCCGAACCACGACTCGTCGACCAGGAAATGCCGATCGGGTCGTTCCTCGGCGACAACCCCAGCCTCCTCGACCACCGCCTTCAAGCTCCGTCGCAATCGGTACTCGCCCGGACAGACCCAGATGACGCGATCGGGGCGCCAGCGCGCAATCGCCTCGACCAGCGCCGCCTCCAGGGTCGGCAGGGCGTCGGTCTCGGCACGGGCAGGCAGCTCGCGGTAGTCGACCCGCCAGCCATCCACCCGGCGATCGGCGGCAAAGTGACGCATCGCGGCGAGAAACAGCGCAATGCGCGACTGGTGCGACCAGACATGGGTCGCCTCGCCGGCCACCTCCGCCATCCAGACGACATCACGAGTCGGATCGGCATCATCGAACAGGACGCTGTCGGCATTGAGCTGATCGCCGAGCACGACCAGCAGGTGACGGACAGAGGATTCAGTCATGCGATTTCCTGGTGCGGCGGCAGCGTTCGGAGCAGTAGATAACGCGATCCCAGTCGCGGGCCCACTTGCGTCGCCAAGTGAACGGTCGGCGACAGACTGGACAGACCTTGCTCGGCCGATTGGCCCGGTGATTGCGCGCCTGTCGGGCCATCAGGACCCAGGGCCCGACCATGCCGCATCCTGGCAATACCGCAGGCGATGCCGAGAACCGCCCCGATGGCGACGACGACCGCGCAGAGCCCGCATTCGGCCACGCCGACCGGACCTGGCCGTGTCGTCCGGCGGGCGACAACCCACGCGGAAGATCGGGAAGATGGAAACGGAAAACATGGCGACGCAAATTTCTGTGCAAAACCTGTACAACGTTTATACACTGACTATAGAACAATTCGGATCCCGCCGACGCCTCGGAGCAGAAAGTGAGCCAGACCCTTCTCTTTACATCGCCAACCGACCGACCGCTCGAGATCGCCGTGATCGGTTCGGGCATTGCCGGGCTGGGCGCGGCCTGGCTGCTGGGCCAGCAGCATCGCGTCACGCTGTTCGAGAGAAACGACTACATCGGCGGCCACACCCATACCCACCTGGTCGAGGATGGCCGCGGCGGGGGCGTGGCGGTCGACAGCGGCTTCATCGTCTGCAACCGGCCCAACTACCCGCATCTGTTCGGTCTGCTCGAGTCACTCGACATCGCCACCCAGCCCACCGACATGTCGTTCGGCATGAGCATGGACAACGGTCGACTGGAGTACAGCGGCGACAACCTCAATACCCTGTTCGCCCAGCGCCGCAACCTGCTGCGACCCAGTTTCCTGCGCATGGTCGCCGAGATCCTGCGCTTCAATCGCCTGGGCAAGGCGGCGCTCGCCGGCGATTCGCTCGGCACACTTACCCTGGGCCAATTCCTCGAGCAGCACCGCTTTTCGCCGCGACTGGCCGAGGATTACCTGCTGCCCATGGCCGCGGCGATCTGGTCCTGCCCGACCCGACAGATGCGCGCCTTCCCAGCACGAAGTTTCCTGCAGTTTTTCGACAACCACGGCCTGATGAACGTGCAGGATCGCCCGCAATGGGAAACGGTACAGGGCGGCTCGCGACGCTACGTCGACCGGATGCTGGCCGAACGCCGTTTCGTGGCGTTGCCGGCACACCCCGTCAACCGGGTCGATCGGGATGAAAACGGCGTCACGCTGCCCGAATACGATCGCCGCTTCGATGCGGTGGTGATGGCGGGACACGCCGATGAGACACTCGCCTCGCTCGACCGGCCGGATGCGACCGAGGCCGGCGTGCTGGGCTCGTTCCGCTTCCAGGAGAATCGCGCCTTCCTGCATCGCGACACGAACCTGATGCCCCGCCGACGCCAGGTCTGGTCGAGCTGGAACTACCTGGGCCGACGTGACGCCGACGGCGAGCGAGCCGTGGCCGTGACCTACTGGATGAACCACCTGCAGCGACTGGACGCGGCCCACGACTGGCTCGTGACCCTCAACCCCTTCGAGCCGCCCCGCGAGTCTCTCGTCGAGCGCGAGATCACCTATTACCACCCGGTCTTCGATGCCCGGGCGGTGGCCGCCCAGGCCGAATTGCCGGCCCTGCAAGGGCACCGTCGCACCTTCTACGCCGGCGCCTGGACGGGCTACGGCTTCCACGAGGACGGACTGGCCTCGGCCGTGGCCATCGCCCGGCAGCTCGGCGCGACCATTCCGTGGGAAAGCGCGTCCCCGGTTGACGGCTCGGAGGCGGCGTGAACTCGGCGCTCTACCAGGGCTGGGTGATGCACCAGCGGTTCACGCGGGCCTGCTACCGCTTTCGCTATCGCGTGTTTTCACTGCTGGTCGATCTCGATGACCTCGAGGCCGGGTTCCCGAATCAGCGCCTGCTGTCGCACAACCGTTTCAACCTGTTCTCGATCCACGATCGCGATCACGGCCCGCGCCGCGACATGCCGCTGCGCGACTGGATCACGGCCATCGCCCGCACCCAGGGCATCGACATCGAGGGCGGCACGATCCTGGTCTCGGCCTATCCGCGGGTGCTCGGCTACCAGTTCAACCCGCTGACCGTCTGGTACTGCCACGACCGGACCGGCGTGCTGGTCGCGATCGACTGCGAGGTCAGCAACACCTTCGGCGGACATCACCACTATTTCCTGCACGACCATGGCCGTCCGCTGGCAAAACCCTTTCGCGCCCAGGCCGACAAGGTGTTTCACGTCTCGCCGTTCCTTCCCATGAACATGCGTTACCACTTCCGCCTCTCGCGCCCCGGCGAGCGGCTGGGCGTGTCGATCCGCGAGACCGAACTCGGCCCGGATGGCGAGGAAACCCTGACGCTGGTCGCTACCCACAACGCGCAACGTCGCGAGCTCACGGATGGACGACTGATGCTCGAGGCACTGCGCATCCCGTTTCTCACCGTCAAGGTCATCGGCCTGATCCATTGGCAGGCCCTGAAAATCTGGCTCAAGGGTGGGCGTTTCCACAAGAGCCCACCACCACCGGCATCGGAGGTCAGTTCATGCCCATCGTCCAGACACGGAACCTGAGCCCGGTCTCGGGTTCGACCGCCGGCGAGCGGCCGGCCGAACACGCGCTGCCATTGAGCGCCCGCTGGGTCGGTCATTTCCTCGCCAACATCCGCATCGGCCGCCTCCGGGTGACCACCGAGGATGGCGGCGTGGCCGAGTGCACCGGTACCGAGCAAACCGAGCTGTCGGCCAGCGTGCACCTGCTCCATCCCACGCGACTGCTCTCCCGCATCGCCCGCCTGGGTGACATCGGCATCGCCGAGGGTTTCATCGAGGGAGACTTCACCACCGATGACCTGACCGGCCTGCTCGAGATCGGCGCGCGCAACGTCGAGGCGATCGGCCACGAGCTGCGCCCCGGCTTCTGGGCTCGACTCGGTCATCGCATCCAGCATGCGCTGCGTGCCAATCACCGCCGCGGCAGCCGGCGCAATATCGCGGCGCACTACGACCTGGGCAACGACTTCTACCGGCTGTGGCTCGACGAGTCGATGACCTATTCCGCGGCGGTGTTCGCCGAGCCCGACGAGTCGCTGGCCACCGCCCAGCAACGCAAGTACGACCGATTGCTCGATCGGCTCGAGACCCGCCCGGGAAACCGGCTGCTGGAGATCGGCTGCGGTTGGGGAGGGCTGGCCGAGACCGCCGCCCGCCGCGGCCTCGAGGTCGACGGGCTGACCCTGTCCACCGAGCAGCTCGCCTACGGCCGCGACCGGCTCGCCTCGGCCGGCCTCGATGACCGCGCCCGCCTGCAACTGACCGACTACCGCGACCAGCACGGACGGTTCGATCACATCGTCTCGATCGAGATGTTCGAGGCGGTCGGCGAGCGCTACTGGCCGACGTTCTTCCAGACGGTTCATGACCGGCTCAAGCCCGGCGGCCGCGCGGCGATCCAGGTGATCACCATCGACGAAGACGCGTTCGAGGATTACCGCCGCGAACCCGATTTCATCCAGCTCTACATCTTCCCCGGCGGCATGCTGCCCTCGATCGAGCGCTTCGAGGCCGGGGCGGCCGCCGCCGGGCTGTCGGTGCGCGAGACCGCCCTGTTCGGTCACGACTATGCCCGCACGCTCGCCCGGTGGCGCGAGCGCTTCGACGCCGTCGAGGACGAACTGGACATCATGGGGTTCGATCACCGTTTCCGTCAGACCTGGCGCTACTACCTCGCCTATTGCGAGGCGGGCTTTCTCGCCGGCCGGATCAACGTCGCCCAGGTCATCCTGGAACGTCCGTGAACCCGACGGCGAGCACAACGCCGCGACTGAATCTATGGCAGGTACTCGCCTACGGTGCCCCCAGCCTGCCGCTGGCGCTGATGGGTATTCCGCTGTACGTCTACCTGCCGCCGTTCTACGCCAACGAACTGGGGCTGGGACTGGCCGCCGTCGGCACCGCGTTGATGCTCACCCGGCTGTGGGACGTGATTACCGACCCGGTGGTCGGTTATCTCTCCGACCGGATCCCCGGCCGCCATCGACGCAAGTGGCTGATGGGCGCCGGCATGCCGCTGCTGATCGCCTCGCTGTGGTTCCTGCTGCGCCCGGACGACGACGTCGGCCTCTGGCACCTCTACCTCTGGGGCCTGGCCGCCTTCCTCGGCTGGACCATGATCCAGCTGCCCTACACCAGCCTGGGCGCGGAGGCCGACCCGTCGCCGCACGGGCGCACCCGGCTGGCGGCCGGACGCGAGGGGTTGGCCCTGGTGGGCACCGTGCTCGCCGCCGCCCTGCCGATCCTACTGGGCAGCGAGGCCCCGGCGGACGTACTCACGGCCGTGTTCTGGCTGATGGCGATCGGGCTGCCAGCCGGCTTTCTCCTCATGGCGGCGGCCACCCCAGAGCCGGCCGTCCATCGCCCGCAGGTCGACTGGCGTCACGGCTGGCCGCTGCTCAAGCACAACCACCGCCTGCGTGGCCTGCTGGGCGGCTATTTCCTCAACAACCTGGCCAACGGCATCCCGGCGGCGCTGTTTTTGATGTTCGTCGCCGATCGGCTGGGTGCGCAGGACTGGCTGGGCTGGCTCCTGCTGCTGTATTTCGGTGCCGGCATTGCGGCGCTGCCCGCCTGGACGGCGGTGGCGCGGCGCATCGGCAAGCGGCGCGCCTGGGGCGCCTCGATCCTGCTTGCCGCGATCAGCTTCTCGTTCGCGCCGTGGCTGGGGAGCGGGGACGTCGCCTGGTTCGCCCTGATCTGCGCGGTTTCGGGCCTGAGCCTGGGCGCCGACATGGCCCTGCCGGCCTCGATCCAGGCCGACATCGCCGGCATCGACAGTGACGACGGCGGCGGTGACCGCGCCGGGCTGTTCTTCGGCCTGCTGGGACTGGCCACCAAGCTCGCCCTGGCCGTGGCGGTCGGAGTGGGCTACGGCGTGCTGGCACTGGCCGGCTTCGAGGCCGGCGACAGCGAGACCACCGCCCTGGCCGTCACCTACGGCGCGCTGCCCGTGGCGTTCAAGCTTGCGGCCGCCTGGCTGGTCTTCCGCCAGCTGACCGACACCGAACCCCAATTGAGACCAACCACCCTGCGAGGAACCACGCCATGATTCGACGCGTCACCGTGGCGGCAACCGTCGCCCTCACCCTGTTACTCACGGGATGCAGCAGCATGAAACTCGAGCAGTTCCGGGGCACTACGCCCGCCTTCGACCTGACCGACTACTTCGAGGGCCAGACCTGGGCCTACGGGATATTCGAGAGCCGGGGCGGGGAAATCAAACGTCAGTTCCGCGTCGAGATCGACGGTTACTGGGAGGGCGAGGAATTCGTCCTCGACGAGGACTTCGTCTACGACGACGGCGAGACCGACCAGCGCACCTGGCGCATCACGCCTACCGGCGAGCAGACCTACGTCGGGCGGGCCGGCGATATCGTCGGCACCGCCGAAGGCAGGGAGATGGGCCAGGCCTTGAACTGGCGCTACGTGCTGCGCCTGCCCTATGGCGACTCGACCATCGACGTCGCCTTCGACGACTGGATGATCCGGCAGAGCGAGAACGTGGTGATCAACCGGGCGACCGTGAAGAAATTCGGCATCCGGGTCGGCGAGGTGACGCTGTTCTTCACCAAGTCCGACCCGGACGGGAGTGCGCCGTGATCCGCCGCGAGGCCCTGCTGGGCACCGGCCTGGCAATGATGATCGGCGCGGCGCTCGTCCCGGCTGCCGCCGAGGACGTCACTCCACCGGGTGCGCTGGGCGAGACCCCGCTGGTCCTGCTGGGATCGGGCACCGCCAGCTACATGCTCTGGGACGTGTACGACGCGGCGCTCTACGCCCCGGCCGAGGCTGACAAGGCCGCCATCGTCAACGCCGAGGTGCCCATGACCCTGATCCTCGAATACCACCGGGACGTCGGCGTGGAGGACATCCGCAAGGCCACCTGGGCGGCCCTGGACGATCAGTACGAGGCCGAACAGCGCGAGATCATCCGTCCCAAGATCGACGCGATCCAGAACGCCATGATCGACGTCACCGACGGCGATCGCTATCGACTCGACTGGGAGCCCGAGGGGCCGCGACTGAGCCTGAGCCTCAATGGAGAGACCCGCTTCGAGTCGGACGACCGCGAACTGGCGCGGGCCTATTTCGGCATCTGGCTGGCCGAGCCGCCGCTATCGGACAAGCTGCGCGCCGCCCTGCTTTCGCGGGTGGACTGACGGCACAGCGGCAAGGGGAAGGAAAGAACGGCCGTCCGGGAGGTCGGACGGTCGCTCGAAGGAAGGCTCAGACGGCCGCCGGCAGTGGCTCCTCGAGCGTCCGCCGGGCAGGCAGGTATTCCCACCAGGCCACGGCCGGGCCATCGGATGCCATCGGGCGGAGATAGCGGGCGTGCTCGGCCTCCTTGCCGGCATTGTCGTAGTCCATGCCGTCCTTGCGGAACGAGGCGAGGATGCGCTGGCGCGAGATCTCTTCCTTGCCGTCGATCAACCCGGGGTGATTGCGCAGCACGAAATCCGGCTGGAAGAAGAAGTAGGTGTAATCGAAGCCGTAGGGGTTGCGCGGGTGATCGGCCGGGTAGCAGACGCCGAAGGCGGTCAGGAACATGCTCTCGCCGGCCCACACGAACTTCCAGCCGGCCCTGTCATCCACGTGACGCAGGCAGTCCGACCCGGCCGGGTCGATGCGGTTGAGCCCGTCGAGCAATGTCGCGGTGGCCTCGGCCAGCCGCTCGATCGAGCTGCTGTACGAGGCCGGCAGGCGGAAGGCCAGGCCCTTGAACTTTTCCTTGTGCGCGACCGTCATGAACCGGAACAGGTCCTCGCCGAACTGGCGCACGTTGGCATCGAAGCCACGCGCCGGGTCGTAGTCGCGTGCCCCCCAGTACTTGCCCGACGGGGCGAAGATGCAGCGGGTCTTGTCGACCGCCCCCATGAATTCCAGGTGCGTGGGCGAGTAGACCGGCACGTGCGCGGCCTGGCGCGCGAAGTCCGCACGAACCACCTCAGCCACCTCGGCGCGCATCGTCTGCGGGTGCACCTCGGCCATGTGCTCCGGGAACTGCGCGGCGATCACCGCGAACAGGGTGTTGGTCAGGCTCTGCAGGCTCGCCAGCCCATTGACCGGCAGGGATTCGGCCATGACCGGCGCCTGATCGTAGAAACGCAGCGTGGCGGCGAGGTCGGCCAGCCGCTCGGGGAGCATCGCGGCCGGGTAGAGCGTGCGCCCTTCCTCGGACTGACAGGTCTTGAGCGCCTTGTCGGCCTGGACGTAGTAGCGGTGGGCCGTCTCCAGGACCAGAAAGGAGAGCAGCGACAGGTCAAGGTCGTCAGCGGCCCGGGGGGTCTGCCAGTCACGTTCGGCCAAGCTCTCGGCCAGACGAATGGCCGCCGCATCGTCGAGCGTGACGCCCTGATCCAACGCCCAGCCGCCCACCAGCCGACGACCCAGCACAAACTGCTTCATGATGTTCATGGCACGCCCCGTATTCTTGCTCACCTGTCACCCCGCAAGTCACTGTTCTGAAACATCAAAGCAGCGACTTCGGGCACTCCGCCGCGCCGAGCGGATCGCGCAATCTACCGGATAATCGCCCCTGGCGCAAAGCAGGGGGTGATAACGGGACGCATTTGCGGGCTAACCCATTGCGGAAAAACGGATTTTACCCGACGAACCGGGGCGGAAATCCGGGAATGGCGTGATCGCGACAGGCCCGCCGGGCAAGGGCCCTTCAGGCCGTCAGTTCACGCCATTCGCCCGGGGCGAGACCATCGAGCCGATAAGGGCCGATCGCGACGCGGATCAGGCGCAGGGTGGGAAAGCCGACGTGGGCGGTCATGCGTCGCACCTGGCGATTGCGGCCCTCGCGCAGGGTGATCTGCACCCAGCTGGTGGGCACGCTCTTGCGATAGCGCACCGGCGGATCGCGCGGCCAAAGCCAGTCGGGTTCGACGACCGGCTCGGCGCCCGCCGGGCGGGTGGGGCCGTCCTTGAGGGTCACGCCAGCACGCAGGGCGGCCAGCGCGGCCGCGTCGATCTCGCCCTCGACCTGGGCGAGATAGACCTTGGCGAGCTTGTGGCGAGGATCGGCCAACCGATTCTGCAGGCGACCGTCGTCGGTGAGGAGCAACAGGCCCTCGCTGTCGCGATCGAGACGTCCAGCCGGATAGACGCCGGGGAAGTCGATCCAGTCGGCCAGGCTCGCCGCCGGGCTGTTGGCCTCGGCGGTGAACTGGGAGAGGCAATCGAATGGCTTGTTGAAGGCAAGCAGGGTCATGTCATTAACGCCTCAGGCGGAACGCACGAGCGGGGCGTCCCAGGCTTCCCAGCGCTCGATCTGGGCGGGGTCGGCCCCCGCCTGCTCGAGTAGCCCGACCAGCGCGGGGCGGTCGATGCCTTGCCATGGCGTGGGGGTCTCGGCCAACGGCAGGTCGCAGACGATCTCGGTCAGCCGGCGCGACAGTCGCACCTGCGCCTCGTGCTCCTGGAGCAGCCGCTGGGCGCGCGGGGCGCCGCGGAACTTCATGCCGTAGACCGCCGCGAGGTTCTCGTAGATGCCGTCGATACAGCCATGCTTGCGCAGCAGCCGGGCGGCGGTGCGCGGGCCGATGCCCGGCACGCCGGGGATGTTGTCGGCCACGTCGCCGGTCAGCGCCAGCCAATCGGCGATCTGCGCCGGGCGCACGCCGAAGCGCCGCTCGACGTCGCCGTAGGCCATCACCGAACCGCGCATCGGGTTATACCAGCGGTCGTCCGGGCCCAGCAGCTGGGCAAGATCCTTGTCGCCGGTCACGATGGTCACGGCCCGCTCGCGGTTGCGCAACCGACCCACCAACGTGCCGATGACGTCGTCGGCCTCGAAGCCGGCGTGATCCAGCGCCCCGAAACCGGCCGCTGCCGCCAGCTCCCGGCAGCGGGGGAACTGCTCGGTGAGATCGGCGGGATGCGGGGGGCGATGCCCCTTGTAGTCGGGGTAGATCGCCTGGCGATGCCCGCGCCCACAGGGGGCGTCGAAGATGGCGGCGATGATCGGCGCCGGCTGGTTGGGCAGCCAGGTCGACTCCAGCAGGGCCAGCAGGTAGTCGGCGAAACCCAGCAGCGCGTTGACCGGCCGACCGGCACGATCGGTGCGTTCCTTGTCGTAGACGTGCCACGCCCGCCAGATCTGGGCGTGGGCGTCGATCAACCAGGCACGCGCCTGACTCATTGTGAGCCTGCCTCCGGCATCGCATGCGGACGGTAGGGCGTGCGGGCCACGCCGTCGGCCTCGGCGGCCTTGGCCACGGCCGCCGGCAGGCGCTCGATCAGGCGCGGGTCGAACGGCTTGGGCAGGATGTACTCGGGACCGAACGCCATCGCGTCGAGATCGTAGGCCTTGAGTACCGACTCGGGCACCGCCTCGCGGGCGAGTGCCGCCAGCGCCTCGACGCAGGCGATCTTCATGTTGGCCGTGATCCGCCGGGCGCGACAATCGAGCGCGCCGCGGAAGATGAACGGGAAGGCCAGCACGTTGTTGACCTGGTTGGGGTAATCGCTGCGCCCCGTCGCCATGATCAGGTCATCGCGCACCTGGTGGGCGAGCTCGGGCAGGATCTCCGGGTCGGGATTGGCCAGGGCGAATACCACCGGCTTGTCCGCCATGCTGGCAAGCATCTCCTCGCTCAGCAGATTGGGCGCCGACAGGCCGACGAAGGCATCGGCGCCCACCAGTGCCTCGGCGAGCGTGCGCGCCTCGGTGGCCGCGGCGAAGCGACGGTGATGCTCGGGCAGGTCGTCGAGCCCCTCGTGCAGCACGCCGACGCGATCCACCACCAACAGGTTCTCGCGCTTGAGGCCCATGTCCAGCAGCAGATTGAGGGTGGCCGTGCCGGCCGCGCCCGCCCCGACCAGCACCAGCTTCGCCTCGTCGAGGCGTTTGCCCTGCAGGCGCAGGGCGTTGGTCAGCCCGGCGGCAATGATGATCGCCGTGCCGTGCTGGTCGTCGTGGAAGACCGGGATGTCCATTACGTCGCTCAGCGCCGCCTCGATCTCGAAGCAGCGCGGCGCGCAGATGTCTTCGAGATTGATGCCACCGAAAGAGGGCTCGAGACGCCGCACCGTGTCGATGAAGGCCTGCGGATTTTCCGCCTCGACCTCGAGATCGACCACGTCGATGTCGGCAAAGCGCTTGAACAGCACGCCCTTGCCTTCCATCACCGGCTTGGATGCCAGTGGGCCGAGATCGCCCAGCCCCAGGATCGCCGAGCCGTCGGAGATCACCGCCACCAGGTTGCCGCGGGCGGTGTACTGCCAGGCGGCATCGGGATCGGCAGCAATCGCGCGCACCGGCTCGGCCACGCCCGGCGAGTAGGCCAGGGCCAGATCACGCGCCGTCTCGGTGGGCTTGGTGATCGCCGTGGCGATCTTCCCCGGCTGCGGGTGGGCGTGGTAGTCGAGCGCCTCGGCGCGCCGTTGTTCGGCATCGGAACGTTGAGTCATGGGGCTTGAGCGGTGTCGATGAGGGGCGCTTATCTTATCAGTGCGCGCCGGGCTCGTCAGGGCGATCAACTCCGGCACCCCGGTCGCTTCGGCGCTATGCTGCTCGCATGATCTCTTCACCTCAGCCCCTGGCCTTGCGCCCGCTCACCGCCACCATCCTGCTGGGCACGATGCTGCTGATCGCCTGGCTGGCGTGGGGCAGCCCGTCATCCGACGACGGTGCCCGGCAGGTGATGTGGCTGGGCGATGAGCGTTTCCAGGTCGAACTGGCGACCACCCCGTCGAGCCGCCAGCGAGGACTGATGCACCGCCCCTCACTGGGGAGCAATCAGGGCATGTTGTTCGTCTACCCCGACGAGGCGCCGCGCTCGTTCTGGATGAAGAACGTCTCGTTTGCGATCGACATCCTCTATCTCGATGCCGACTGGCGCCTGGTTCACCTGCACGAGGCCGTCCCGCCCTGCCGCAGCGATCCCTGTCCCGGCTATCCGAGCCATCAAGCGGCGCATTACGTCCTGGAACTGCCCGCCGGCACGGCAAGCCGCTTGTCACTGGAACCGGGCAGCCGGCTTGACCCACCCGTTGCCGTCGGCGCCACCAAGAAAAAGGCCCCGGACTGAGCCGGGGCCTTTGCCATTGCGACCTAAATCGCGATTTATTGCTGTGCGGGCAGGATCAGGATCTCGACCCGACGGTTTTGCGCGCGACCCTGAGCGGTGTCGTTGGTCGCAATCGGACGACTAAAGCCGTAACCGACCGGCTGCAGACGGCTGGCATCCACGCCGGAGCGTGCCAGGTAGCTCGTCACGCTCTGGGCGCGGTTGAGCGACAGGTCCTGGTTGTAGCTCGCCGAACCGGTCGAGTCGGTGTGGCCCTCGACGCGCACCACGGTGTTCGGGTACTGCTGGATCGACCGGGCCAGCTGATCGAGCGCGCCACGGAATTGCGGCTTGATGTCGGCGCTGTTGGTGGCAAAGGTGATCGACTCGGGTGCTTGCAGGCGGATGGTGTCGCCCTGTCGCTGCACGTCCACGCCGGTGCCCGCCATGTCCTGGCGCAGCTGGCGTTCCTGCTGATCCATCTGGCGACCGACCAGGCCACCGACGGTCGCGCCCACGGCTGCACCGATCAGCGTACCGCCGGTCTTGTTGCCCGAGCCGGCGATCACATTGCCGAGCAGCGCGCCAGCACCGGCGCCGACGGTGGCGCCCGTCGCGGTCTTGCGGTTTTCACCGGTGTAGGGGTTCTGGGCACAGCCAGCCACGATCAGCGCACTGGCGGCAATCGCGATCAACGTCATGGGTTTCATGTTCATCTCTCCTTGGATAACGGCCGGAAACGCGCGGCCATTCGAGCGCTCGCATCCGGCTGAATGTGTGCCACGGGGCCTTGAACGGCCACTTGGCAGGCCTCAGACGCCCGCCTGAGACTCCCGGCAATCCGGTTGGTTCCACCGAACTCGCGGCGAAACGCCCTCGTACCGCAAGCACCCCGGTCTGTCAGGGAATACTAGTGCATTCACGCAAGGCCGACAGGAGTTCTTCCAGATCGTCCCGATCGTGTGCGGCACTGAGGGTGACCCGCAGGCGCGAGCCACCCACCGGGACGGTTGGCGGGCGGATTGCCGGCACCAGGAGCCCCGCCGCGTCGAGCCGCTCGGCCATGACCAGCGCCCGGTCCGCCTCACCCACCGTCAGGGGCTGGATCGGGGTGGATGACGGCATCGGTTCGAGCCCCTCGATGCCGGCCACGCCCGCCCGAAAAGCGCTGACCAGGTCGGCCAGGCGGTCCCGACGAAAGCCCTCGTCGCGCACGATCGCCAGCGCGGCGCGCGAGGCCTCGGCCACGGCCGGTGGCTGCGCCGTGGTGAACAGATAGGTACGTGCCCGTTGCAGCAATACCGCCAGCGGCTCGGCGGCCCCCGCCACGAAGGCCCCGGCCGTACCAAAGGCCTTGCCCAGGGTGCCGACCCGCAGCACCCGCTCGCCGGGAACCAGCCCCGCCGCCTCGAAACTGCCCCGCCCCTGGTCGCCGAGGACACCGAAGGCGTGCGCCTCGTCGACCACCAACCAGGCATCGAATCGTTCCGCCAGCTCGACCAGCTCGGCCAACGGCACGATGTCGCCATCCATGGAAAACACGCCGTCGGTGAGGATCATGCGCTCGCCGCGCGCCCGCTCGAGACGGGCCTCGAGATCGGCCAGGTCGTTGTGGCGATAGCGTGACAGGCGCGCACCGGAGAGTTGCACGGCATCGATCAGCGAGGCGTGATTGAGCCGGTCGGCGATCACGGTGTCGCCGCGCCCCATCAAGGCCCCGACCACACCCAGGTTCGCCATGTAGCCGGTGGAAAAGAGCCGCGCGGCATCCACGTCGAGCCAGCTCGCCAGCTCATCCTCCAACCGCTGATGGGATTCGAAGTGGCCGTTGATCAGGTGCGCCGAGCCGGCGCCCACCCCATAGCGGTCGATGCCCTCGCGCATGGCCATCGCCAGTCGCGGATCGTTGGCCAGCCCGAGATAGTCGTTACTACAGAACGCCAGATACTCGCGCCCGTCGATCCGCATGCGCGCCCCCTGCGGCGAGCCGGCCACCCTCAGCCGCCGGGTCAGCCCGGCCGCCGCGCGCTCGTCGAGCCACTGTGTCCAATCATGCTTTGTGATAGCGTCACCTTCACCGTAATCCATGCGCCGGCCGTCGGCCGGACGCACCCCGAGGCTCGCCCGCATGCGTCTGCCGGTCAACATCTTCCTGTGGACCTTTACCGCCACCCTGGTGCCGCTCGTGCTCCTGGTATGGGGCGTGACCAGCTACAGCGAACAGCGGTTTCAGAAGGAAGTCAGCCGGGAGATCGACGAGAACATCGATTCGCTAATCGGCGAGATGAGCAACCGGATGCGCTACGAGCGCGAAGTGGTCGAAGGCATCGGGCAATCGCAGGAAATCCAGACGATGCTCAATGCCCTGATGGCCTCGTCCATGGGCATTCGTCACCCCGAGCTCACCTCGATGCGCATCAATGCCAACCGCTTTCTGGCCGGCCTGCAACGCACGGTGCCGGGGCTGGGGAGTATCCGCATTCTCGATGCGGCCGGCAACACGGTAATCAAGGTCACCCTGGGACGGGTCGCCTCGCCCTCGTTCGACAGCCTGGGACAGGTCAACTACGTCGAGGAGGAATTCGACAACAACCGCTTCCTCCGGCGGCTGGAGGACCTGCCCACCGACCAGATCAGTTTCATGACCCTGCCGCTGGCCTTCGGCGATGCGCTGCCCGACCGTGAACCGAGCACCCTGTATGCCGTGCGCCCGCTGCGCAACGTCGACGACCGGACCGCCGGTTACGTGGTGGTCAACACCTTCGGCGAGCAACTCGACGAGATACTCTCGTTCTCGCCCCGCCCCCGGGACGGCAAGGTGATGATCATCGAACACAACACGGCCATCCCCGCGCGCGACGGCCTGCTGCTGTTTGACGATCAGCGCAACATCAGCTTCATCAGCCCGTTCGAAAACGGCGGCACGGCCGACTATACCGACGTCCAGAAGATCGACGACGGGGCATTCTGGGATGCCGCCGTGGCGCAATCAAACGGCTCCTACCTGAGCAAGGACGGCGATACCCGCTACTACTACCAGGAGTACCACCCTTACCCGCACAGCCTTGCCTCGTGGTTCGTGGCATTCAAGCTGCCGGCCGACATCACCACCGCCCCGTTTCGCGACATCCGGCTGAGCCTGTTCGGCTTCGGCCTGCTGGCCCTCGTGATGAGCCTGCTGTTCGCGGGGCTTGGGGCACGATTCTTCTCCCGGCCGATCATCCGGCTTTCCGAAAGTCTCAAGCGATTCGCCGACGGTGACCGTGACGACCCCATCCCGGTCGACTCGCGCACCACCGAGGTCCACGAGCTGCAGGCCTCGTTCCGCTACCTGACCGAGCAACTCGCCAGCGAGGCCCGGCAACGCGACCGCGCCGAGAAGAAGGCCCTGCAACAGGCCAAGCTCGCCTCGATCGGTGAGATGGCCGCCGGCATCGGCCACGAGATCAACAACCCGCTCAACAACATCCTCACGCTCACCCGGCTGGTCGAGCGCCAGCTCCCGGCCGACCAGCCCGGGATCCGCGAGGACATGAGCGATCTGCGCGCCGAGGCGCATCGCGCCAGTCGCATCGTGCGCGGCGTGATGAACTTCGCCCGCCAGCTCCCCCCCGAGCACGAGACCATCGCGCTGGCCGAGTGGCTGGAAGAGGTGATCGATCGCATGGAGCCCGAGGCCATGGAGGCGGACGTGCACCTGGCCCTGCTCAGCGCCACCGCGCGCTGCGAGGCGGAATTCGACCCGGGCCAGATGGAGCAGGTGATTGCCAACCTGGTGCGCAACGCCATCCACGCCAGCCCCACCGGCGGGCATATACTGATCCAGGCCGAATGCCTCGACGAAACCGTCCGGATCGAGATCCGCGACGAGGGCGGCGGCCTGCCGACCGAGGTGATCGAGCAGATCTTCGACCCGTTCTTCACCACCAAAGCGGTCGATCGCGGCACGGGCCTGGGGCTGTCGATCAGCCTGGGGATCGTGCAGTACCACGGCGGCGAACTGACACTGGAAAATCGGCGTGACCTGGGCGAACCCGACGCCACCGGCGTGCTCGCCCGGGTGGTGCTGCCGCGCCACAAGGCGCGACCGCGCGTCATCCGCCCACCGGAAACATCCAAACAATCGACACCGACGCCATGACGACTGCCAGGCCAAACGACAACCCACCGGTCATCGCCTTCGTCGACGACGACGAACGCGCCTCGGACCTGTTCACGCGCTACGCGCACACTGAAGGGTTGACGGTGCACGGCTTTCAGTCGGTCGAGGCCGCCCAGACATGGCTGACCGACAACGCGGTCGACCTGGTCATCTCGGATCTCAAGATGCCGGGCATGAACGGCCTGGAATTCCTGGAATGGCTGCGCGGCGAATGGCCGGAACTGCCGGTGATCCTGATCACCGGCTATTCCACCATCGACAACGCCATCCAGGCGCTGCGGCTCGGCGCCAGCGATTTCGTCAAGAAGCCCTACGACCCCGAGGAGCTGATCGACCTGGTGCGCCGGCTGCTCGACGAGGGGCCGACCCAGCCACCCGCCGCGGCCGAGCCGGGCGAACGGGCGATGCTGGGCCAGTCGAAGGCGATCGAGGCGGTGTATCACATCCTCGACAAGATCCGCGACGTGCGCATCAACGTGATGATCGAGGGCGAATCCGGTTCGGGCAAGGAACTGGCCGCACGCGCCACCCACGAACGCTCCGACTTTGCCGGCACGCCGTACATCGTGATCGACTGCGGCGCGCTGACCGACACGCTGCTGGAGAACGAGCTGTTCGGCCATGAGAAGGGCGCCTTCACCGGCGCCAACACCGCGAAGCCCGGCCTGCTGGAGGTCGCCAGTGGCGGCACGGTCTTTCTCGACGAGATCGGCAACATCTCGGACGCGATGCAGGTCAAACTGCTGCGAGTGGTGCAGGAACAGGAAATCACCCGCGTCGGCGGGGTGCAGACCATTCCCATCGACGTGCGTTTCATCGTCGCGAGCAATCGCAACCTCGCCGAGATGGTGCGCGAGGGCACGTTCCGACACGACCTCTATCACCGCTTGAACGTGGTGCGCCTGCTGATGCCGCCACTGCGCGAACGACGCGAGGACATCCCGGCCCTCGCCCAGCACTTCATCGACGAGTTCGCTGGCCGATTTCGCCGGCCGGCCCAACGCCTGACCGAACGTGCCGAGCGGGCGATCCTCGACTACCCCTGGCCCGGCAACGTGCGCGAACTCAAGAATGCCATCGAGCGGGCCGTGGCCCTGTCCGACAGCGAGGAGATCGACCTGGAACTGGTGGGTGAGGACACCGCGCCGGTGGCAACCGGTAACGAGACGAGCGCCATCGACGCCGATCTCCCGACCCTCGAGGAGCTCGAGCGTCGCTACATCGAAAAGACGCTCAAGCACACCGAGGGCAACCGCGAGAAGACCGCCAACATCCTCGGCATCAACAAGTCGACCCTCTGGCGCAAGCTGCAGAACTACGGCAAGAAGTGATCGCCACGCGCCCTTGCACTGAACGCGGCCGGACTCATTGCAATGCCGGACGCATCAATATTGCAGATTGCAACTTGCAACGGGCGCCCCAAACCCCACATTCCCCTGCTACGACAATGAGTTACAAATCTGGCACGGGCCATGCTTCACTGAAGGCGTGGACACCCACACATTAACGAGGAGTTAAGATATGCAAACCAAGCGTCGCGTATTTCTGAAGGGCAGCCTCGCTGCCAGTGCTGCTGGTCTGGCTGTTGGTGCCGGCCTGCTGTCCCCGCGTGCGGTTCTGGCGGCCGACTGGCCGTCTGCCGCTTTCGATTCCGAGAGCATGGACAACGGCCTGAACGAGCTGTTCGGTTCTTCTGACGCTGCCGAGTCCGGCGACGTCTCCGTCAAGGCCCCGGACATCGCCGAGAACGGCGCGGTTGTCCCGGTCACCGTCGAGTCTTCCATCGCCGACTCCGACAAGGTCGCCATCTTCGTATCGAAGAACCCGACCCCGCTGGTCGCTTCCTTCGACCTGTCCGGCGCCAACCCGTTCGTCTCCACCCGTATCCGCATGGGCGAGACCGACGACGTCACCGGCGTAGTTCACGCGGGCGGCAAGCTGTACAAGGCGTCCAAGGAAGTCAAGGTAACCATCGGTGGCTGCGGCGGCTAATCAGCCTCTGAACCCGAAGTCATTGATTAAAGACAGATAACCCAAGAGGTATAGATTATGTCTACTATCCGCATGCGCATCTCTCCGGCCGGCGACGTTCTGGACGTGAAGGCCCTGATCCGTCACCCGATGGAATCCGGCAACCGCGAAGACAAGTCCACCGGCGAGAAGATCCCGGCGAACTACATCCAGAAGCTGATGGTCTCCGTCAACGGTGAGAACGTCATGGACGGCAACCTGTCGGAAGCCGTTTCCAAGAACCCCTACCTGAACATCAAGGTACCGGGCAAGAAAGGTGACGAGGTCAAGATCTCCTGGACCTCCAACACCGGCGAGTCCGACGAGGCTACCCAGGCTGCCTAAGGCAGACTGAGCTACCCGAAGGACAAGGCCCGCCACTCGGCGGGCCTTTTTTTGTGCCTGACGTTTTCTCTGGGCGGGACGCGGCCCACCGCGGCGGGCAGATCAAGCGGGCGGCGGCACTTCCAGCCAAAAGGTCACCGGCCCATCATTGACCAGCTCCACCTGCATGTCGGCGCCGAAGCGCCCGGTCGCCACCGCCCCGGGGTAACGGCGGCTGAGCGATTCGACGAAGACATCAAACAGCCCTTCCGCCACGCCGGGATCGGCCGCCGGGGTGAAACTGGGCCGATTGCCGCGGCGCGTGTCCGCCGCCAGCGTGAATTGCGGCACGGCCAGCACCCCACCCTCGGCCTGCCGCAGGGATCGATTCATCCGGCCGGCCTCGTCGGGAAATACGCGGTAACTGAGCACCCGCTCGGCCAGGCGCTCGGCCTCGGCCGGCCCATCCCCCTGCTCGACCCCCACCAGACAGACCAGCCCCATCCCGATTTCGCCAACCACCTCGTCATCCACCCGCACGGCACCCCGCCGCGCGCGCTGGATCAGGCCGATCATGAACGCGCCTCGTCGGCGAATCGGTCGGTGGCACGCACCAGCGCATCGACGATCCCCGCCTCGCTCGCCGCATGACCGGCATCATCGATCACCTCGAACGTGGCATTCGGCCAACGCTCGTGCAGCGCAAAGGCCTGGTCGATGGGACAGACCATGTCGTAACGTCCATGGACGATGTGCCCCGGGATGTCGGCCAGGCGATCCATGCCATCGAGTAGCGGTGTCTCGAGGAACGAATCGTTCGTGAAATAGTGGTTTTCGATCCGGGCGATCGACAGGGCGTGATGGGCATCGGCGAAGTAGTCCACCACCTCGGGCTCAGGCCGCAACGTGGCACAGCGCCCCTCCCACACCGACCAGGCCCGCGCGGCCTGGTACTGGGCGATCTGGTCGTCGCCATTGAGCAGACGGTGATAGGCGGCGACCAGGTCAGCACGCTCGGCGGCGGGAATCGGCTCGAGGTAATCGCGCCAGTAATCGGGGAACACGTGCGAGGCGCCATCCTGGTAGAACCAGCGGATGTCCTGCCGACGACAGAGAAACACGCCCCGCAGGATCAGGCCGGTCACCCGCTCAGGGTGGGCCTGGGCATAGGCCAGGGCCAGGGTCGAGCCCCAGGAGCCACCGAAGACCAGCCAGCGGTCGATGCCCAAGGTCTCACGGAGCAATTCCAGATCCGCGATCAGGTCGGCGGTCGTATTCGCTTCCAGCCCGGCATGCGGCGTCGAACGCCCCGCACCACGCTGGTCCGGCAGGACGATGCGGTAACGATCCGGATCGAAGAACCGTCGATGCATCGGGGTGCAGCCCGCCCCGGGCCCACCGTGCAGGAACAGCACCGGCAGACCGGTCAGCCGACCACACTCCTCGACATGCAGGACATGCCCATCGCCGACCGGCAGGCTGTGATTGACCAGGGGTTCGATCGGGGGATAGAGCGCACGCATGCTGGCGGACCTCGATTGGCTGCGATGGACGAACAGGCCGGATGGCCGGATTCAGTCTAGGGAAACTTGGTATGGATCGACAACGCCTCGTTACCGCGCAGCCGGCGGCCGACACGCTCCGTACCGGTGCAACGGTTGATGCCCGATCGACGACTGGCCGCCATGGCGGGGGGCCGGCGCCATGGTGTGGATATTGCTAACTCGACGTCAATGCCTCACCGGAGACCCTCATGTCACAACGCGAGCAAATGCAACGCCTGATCGAACTCAAGCGCGCCCTGGAAAAGGACATGGGGATCACCGTCGACATGTCTCGCTACGGCGTCGAGCAGCGCCTGCTGCGCCTTGCCCGGGCGAGCGAGGATCCGGCGGTCCAGGCCCTCGCCGCATCGCTCGACCAGCCCGCGACTGCCGCCGAACCTCAAGAGCCCGCTCAACCCGGCCCGCGCATCCGCGGCTACTACCGCGGCCGCCCCCTCTACGACGAATAGCCCGCGCGATACGGCGAGGCCGCGGCCGGATCACGACTGGTAAGATGGCCGTCCATCATCAACGACTCCATCGAGCCGTCCCATGCCCGTCACCCTGAAGAACGATCCCGTCGATATCGCCGATACGCCCAAAGGGCGCTGGGCCACACCCGGCCGCGGGCTGCAGAAACAGGTCGCCCGCGCCGTGATGCACTATCAGATGCTGCATCACGGCGACCGAGTCTTGCTGGGGCTGTCCGGCGGCAAGGACTCGCTCTCGCTGCTGCACATCCTGCGGCATATCCAGCGACGCGCCCCGATCGATTTCGAGATCGCCGCGGTCACCGTCGACCCGATGGTGCCCGGTTTCGACCCCGGCCCGCTCAGTGGTTACCTCGAAACCCTCGGCGTGCGCCACTACCGGGTGCAGGAAGACATCGTCGCGCTGGCCGACGACCACATGAGCGGGGACTCCTACTGCTCGTTCTGCTCGCGGCTCAAGCGTGGGCTGATCTATCGTCTCGCCCGCGAGGAAGGCTTCAACGTGCTGGCACTGGCCCAACACCTCGACGATCTCGCCGAGAGCTTCATGATGAGTGCGTTCCACGGTGGCAAGCTCAACACCATGAAGGCGCATTACCTCAACGATGCCGGCGACGTGCGCATCATCCGCCCGCTGGTCGACGTGCGCGAATCGGCCCTGGTCGACTTCGCCCGCCGCTTCGAGCTGCCGGTGATCAACGACAACTGCCCCGCCTGCTTTGCCATGCCGACCCAGCGCGAACACTTCAAGCAGCTGCTCGCGACCGAAGAGCAGGGCAATGGCCAGCTGTTCCACTCACTCAGGTCGGCGATCGCACCGCTGGTCGCCGACGGCGCCGACCGGGCGATCGCGCACGCCCAAGCCCAACACCAGGCCCAGGCCCATGCCATGGCGCACGCCGCCCCGCTCACGGCACAACAATCATGAGCCGACGCCGGGACAGCGCCTGGTACCGATTGCGCGGGAGACTGCGCGTCGGACTGGCGGGCCTGCTGCTCCGCCTGCTCGGCGGGCTGTCACTCGCCGGGGCGCAGCGGCTGGGTCGAGTGATCGGACGGCTGTTCTGGGTGACCAACGGCAAGACGCGACGCACCGTCGAAGACAACCTCGCGCGCTGCCTGCCGGAACTTGACCCCGACGAACGTGCCCGCCTAGCTCGACGCAGCCTGATCGAGACCGGCATGGGCCTGATCGAGACCGGCACCACCTGGCGCTGGCCCCGCGAGCGAATCGAGCCCATCGTGACCGGCATGCCCGGATTCGAGCAGATCGAGCGGGCGCTGGAAAAAGGGCGAGGCGCGATCCTACTCGCTCCTCACATGGGGAACTGGGAACTGGGCGGGCTGATGACCGGCATCCGCACGCCCACGACCGTCATGTACCGCCCGCCACGCGAGCCGGCCATGGAAGCCCTGCTGGTGGAACTGCGTTCGGGCTTCGGCGCCGACATGGCCCCGGCCAACCTCGGCGGGGTGCGAAAGGCCTTGCGCGCGCTCAAGCGCGGCGAGCTGGTCGCCATCCTGCCCGATCAGGCACCACGACACGGCGAGGGCGTCATGGCGCCGTTCTTCGGTCAGCCGGCATTGACCATGACCCTGATCCGTACGTTGGCTCGACGCACCGGCGCGGCCGCCTTCACCGGCTGGGCCGAACGGCTGCCCGAGGCCCGCGGGTTTGCGATTCACTACGCAGCCGTCGCCGAGCCCATCGCTCATGAGGACCCGGCCGAGGCGGCCGCGGCCCTCAACCGCGAGGTCGAGCGGGTCGTGCGGGAGAACCCCGCCCAGTACCAGTGGACCTACCCGCGCTTTCGGCGCCAGGCCAGCGGCCGGATCCGGCGCGAGCAGCGTCAGGAAGACTGACGGCAGGCGTCCGCCGGTCAATCCCGGTAGCGATCATCCTCGCCCGGCGGCGTGGTCTTGAAGTACTTGAGCGACCACATCAACTGGGCCGGATCATCGACCACCAGCGCCTCGATCACGCGGTTGATCGCGGTGGCCGCCTCGCGGTCGTTACCGGCCGGCAACTCGACCGGCTCGAGAAAGCGCAACCGGTACCGCCCGGTGACCTGATCGAGCTGACCGATCACCGGATAGACCGGCCGCCGACTGGCCCGCGCCAGCTTGCCCGCCAGCGGCAGGGTCGCCTTCTCCACACCGAAGAAGGGCGCGAAGACACTGTGCTCGGCGCCCAGATCCTCGTCGGCGATATAGAAGAAACTCCGCCCCGAGCGCAGGGCGCGCAGATGCGGCCCCATGCCACGTTCGCGCGGCAGGGCCTCGGTGCCATGCCGGGTGCGCATCCCACTGAACCACCAGTCGATCACCGGGTTGTCGGCAAAGGGCTTGTAGATGGTCGAGCCCTCGACCGTCTCGGCCAGCATGGCCGCGGCCCACTCCAGGCCGACACTGTGCACGGTCAGGATCAGGCCGGGCTCGACGCGCAACCGGTCGAGAACCGCCTGCCCCTCGATCTCGGTCTGACGGGTCAGCTCACCACGGCGCGCGCGGCGAATGCGGCCGAGATCGAGCAACGCGAGCATGTGCCGTTCCAGGTACTCGCGCAGCCACTGCTCACGGGTCGCGGCCGTCTTATGCGGGAAACACAGGCGGAGGTTGGTGGCGATGATGCCGACCCGGCGCGGATTGACGCGCCGGTAGAGCCCGGCAAGCAGCCGTGCCACCGCACGGCGCAGCGGATGCCCGCCGACGGCCAGCAGTCGCAGCAGGCCAATCCCCAGCCAGGTCGGCCAGTAACGCGGGGCGAGCAGCCCGCGCCGAAAGGCCGGCGGACCGACAGCGGCACTCCGGCGAGTCATCGCCGCCAGAACATCGGCAGCAGAATGGCCAGCACGGTGAAGATCTCCAGGCGGCCAAGGATCATCGCCATCATGCCCAGCCACAACACCGTGTCGGATTCGCCGGCAAAGTTGCTGGCCACCGAACCGATGCCGGGGCCGAGGTTGGCCAGGGTGGCGAGCACTGCCCCCAGCGCCGATTCGATATCCATGCCCGTGAACAGCATGGCGAAGAAGAAGAACAGGAAGGTAAACATCCAGGCGGCGAAGAAGGCCCAGACGGCGCTGATCACGCCCGGGTCGAGCGGTCGGCCACTCAGGCGGATGACGAACACCGCGTGCGGATGGATCAGGCGACGCACCTCGTGGAAACCCTGGCGGGCCAGCAGCATCACCCGCACCGACTTCATCCCGCCGGTGGTCGAGCCGGCGCAGCCCCCGATGACGGTGGTCATCACCAGCAACAGCATCAAAAACGGCCCGTAGGCGGTGTGATCGGTGGCGGTGTATCCCGTCGTCGTGGCAAACGAAACCAGGTTGAACAGGTTCAGGCGCACCGTCTCCAGCCAGCTGCCGTCGGGCAGGTTGACGAGAAAGAACACCACCACCATCGCAGCGATCGCAGCCATCCAGCCGAAATAGAAGCGCACCTCGGCGCTCCGCCAATAGGCGCGCAACGAGCCGTGGCGCAGCGCGATGAAGTGCAGCGCCATGGGCATCGCCCCGAGAATCATGAAGATCATCGCCGCGACCTGCATGCTCGGGCTCTGGAAATAGCCGAAACTCGCGTCGTGGGTGGAGAACCCGCCGGTGGCGACCGTCGAAAAGGCGTGGCTGACGGCATCGAACCAGGTCATCCCGCCGATCTTGTAGACCAGGGCACAGAACACGGTGATGCCGGTGTAGACCAGCCAGAGGACCTTGGCGGTCTCCGAGATGCGCCCCGAGAGGCGCGAATCCTTGATCGGGCCGGTCATCTCGCCCTTGTAAAGCTGCATGCCGCCCACGCCCAGCAGCGGCAGGAAGGCGACCACCAACACGATGATCCCCAGGCCGCCGAGCCACTGGAGTTGCTGGCGATAGAACAACAGCGAGCGCGGCAACTCGTCGAGCCCCGTGATCACCGTCGCCCCGGTGGTGGTGATGCCCGAGACCGATTCGAACACCGCCTGGGTGAAGCTCAGGCCCAGTTCCGGCTGCAGGTAGATCGGCGTCGAGCCGATCAGGCCCAGCACGACCCAGAACGACACCACGATCAGCAGCCCGTCGCGCAGCTTCAGCTCACGGCGGTAGTTGCGGGTCAGGCTCCAGAGGATGCCGCCGAGCGTGACGCTGATCACGAAGCTCAGGGTAAAGGGCGTCAGGTTGGCGTCCCCCATCACCCAGCCGACCAACCACGGCGGGATGAAGGTCAGGCCGAAGACCATCAGGAGGATCCCGAGAATACGGATGACGATCAGGAATTGCATTGGTTCTCGCTGCCGACGTCAGGGACGATCTGCACGAATGCCATGCCGCTCTGGCGTGGCGAGCCGTTCGTGATCAAGGCGCGTGTCGCCGGCGTGTCGGCGACCTCGCCAACACATTGCAACGCGGGGGACGGGCGGCTCGCCGAGCCCCGCAGGGCGCGCCTTGAACCGCGCATCTGCGGCGTTGCCGTCCTTGGAAAGGGAGTCACCCT
Source organism: Guyparkeria halophila (assembly GCF_034479635.1). NCBI lineage: Bacteria > Pseudomonadati > Pseudomonadota > Gammaproteobacteria > Chromatiales > Thioalkalibacteraceae > Guyparkeria > Guyparkeria halophila. The sequence continues at coordinate 496,599 of NZ_CP140153.1, read as the reverse complement.
TCCACGGCGGACGGTCGCCTTGCATCTACCCGCTTCAAGGCACGCAGAGCGGTATGACATTCGTGAAGATCTTCCCTAGAAAAAGCCGAAGCCGACCGAGAACAACTGCTCGATCTCGCCGATACGGCGCTTGTCGGTCAGAAACAGCACCACATGATCATCGGCACGAATCACCGTGTCGTGGTGGGCAATCTGGACTTCGTCATCGCGCAGGATCGCGCCGATGGTGGTGCCGCGCGGCAGATTCAAGGCATCGATGCGCCGACCGACCACTCGCGAGGTACTTTCATCGCCGCGGGCGATGATCTCGATCGCCTCGGCCGCGCCGCGGCGCAGGGAATACACGCTGACCACGTCGCCACGGCGCAGGTGGGTCAGCACCTCGCCGATGGTGATCTGGTGCGGCGACAGGGCGATGTCGATCGAGCCCATCTCGATCAGGTCGACGTACTCGGTCCGGTTGACGATGCACATCGCGCGCCGGGCGCCCAGGCGCTTGGCCAGCATGGCGGCGAGGATGTTGTCCTCGTCGTCGTTGGTCAGGGCGAGGAAGACGTCCATGTCCTCGATGTTCTCTTCCTCGAGCAGTTCCGTGTCCGAGGCATTGCCCGAGAGCACGATACTGCGATCGAGCTCGGCCGACAGCTCGCGCGCCCGGCGCAGATTGTGGCTGATCAGCTTGACCTGGTAATCGCCCTCGAGCTTGCCCGCCAACGCCCCGCCGATATTGCCGCCGCCGGCGATCATGATGCGCTTGTAGGGCTTGTCGAGCGGGCGCATCACGCTCATCACGCGGCGGATGTCGCTCTTCCTGGCCAGGAAAAACACCTCGTCGCCGGCCAGCAGGCGGGTGTCGCCCTCGGGCGGGACCGACGTGTCGTGGCGGTAGATCGCCGCTACCCGCGCCTCGATGCCCGGCAACAGTTCGCGCAGGCGATGGATGGGCTCGCCCACCATCGGACCGCCGCGGTCGACCTCCATGCCGATCAGCAGCAGCCGACCGTCGCCGAACTCGCGCACCTGCAGGGCGTCGGGATACTGGATCAGCCGGGCAATGTAGTCCTTGATCAGCCGCTCGGGACTGATGATGAAGTCGACCGGGATCGCCGCGTTGTCGAACAGCGCCGGGTGATCCTGGTAGTCGGTCACCCGTATCCGCGCGATCTTGGTCGGCGTGTGGAACAGTGTCCAGGCGATCTGGCAGGCGAGCATGTTGGTCTCATCCGACTGCGTCACCGCGATCAGGATGTCGGCATCGGCCGCCCCCGCCTCCTGGAGCACGCTGGGCTGCGAGCCCAGGCCGGTCACCGTGCGAATGTCCAGACGTTCCTGCAGCCAGTTGAGCGCCTCGGCGTCGGTATCGACGACCGTGACCGAGTTGTCGGTCTCGGTCGCCAGCGCGGTGGCGACCGAACTGCCGACCTGGCCGGCCCCCAGCACGATTACCTTCATGCGTTGGTCCCCGTGGAGCGTTCGCCGCCGGTCTGGATGCCCAGCGACTTGAGCTTGCGATAGAGATTGGTGCGCTCCATGCCCGTTCGCCGCGACAGCTCGGTCATCGAGCCTTCGACGTTCTTCAGCTGGGCGAGCAGATAGCGCCGCTCGAACTCGTCACGCGCCTCGCGCAGGGGCAGATCGAGGTTGAGCGATACCAGGGCCGAGCTCTTGTCCGCCCCGGCCTCGTCCATGGGCGCCAGCCCCAGTGCCCGCTGGACCTCCTGCTCGTCGATCACCTCGCCACTGCCCAGGATCAGCAGGCGCTGGACCAGGTTCTTGAGCTCGCGGACATTGCCTGACCAATGGTGGTAGCGCAGCAGGTTGCGCGCGCCGATGGTCAGCTCGCGTCGCGGCAATCCCTCCACCTTGTGGGCCGTCTCCAGGTAGTGGGACAGCAGCACCGGAATGTCCTCGGGGTGCTCGCGCAGCGACTCGATGTGCACCGGCACCACCGAAAGGTGGTAGTAGAGATCTTCGCGGAAGTTGCCGGCGCGCACCTCGGCCTCGAGGTCCTTGCGGGTCGCGGCGATCACGCGCACGTCCACGCGCACCGGCTCGTTGCCCCCGACGCGGAAGAACGACTGGCTCTCGAGCGCCGAGATCAGCTGCATCTGGGTCTGTTCGTCCATGTCCGCCGCCTCGGCGATGAACAGCGTGCCGCCGTTGGCCTGTTCGAGCAGCCCGTAACGGATGCGGCCGTCGTCCTCGGCACCGAACAGCTCGACCGCAGCGTTCTGGCGCCCGGAAACCGCGCTGCCGCCGGTGTCGACAAAGGGGAAGTGACGACGGGCCGAATGCCGATGGATGAATCGAGCCAGCGCCTGCTTGCCGGTGCCCGGCTCGCCGGAAATCAGCACCCAGGCGTCGTGGTCGGCGATCTTCTTCGCCTGGTCGCGCAACTCCTGCATGTACTCGGAGTCGCCGATCAGGTCGAGCGGGTCGATCTCACCGCGCTTGAGTGCCGCGTTTTCCTGCGCCAGGCGCCGGTTGTCGAGCGCGTGCTCGATCAGCAGCAGCAACTTGTCAAGCGAGATGGGTTTCTCGATGAAGTCGAAGGCGCCCAGACGGGTGGCCTCGACGGCCGTCTCGACCGTGCCGTGGCCCGACATCATGACCACCGGCCAGACCAGTTGGTCGCGTTCGTGCCATTCGCGCAGCAGCGCGATGCCGTCCGTGCCCGGCATCCAGATATCCAGCAGGATCAGGTCGGGCCGTCGGACCGCGATCGAGCCGCGTGCCTCGACGGCATCGGCCGCGCTGCTGACGGTAAACCCTTCGTCCTCGAGCACGTCGACCAGCAGATTGCGGATCTCGCTCTCGTCATCGACGACCAGGATGTGTCCGATACTCATTCGTCAGGAAATTCCCGTTTCTCCGTGGGGGCCACCTTGGCGACCCTTATCGACGTGGTCGCCCTCGTGGCGGCCCTTTTCGATGGGGGCGTCTTCCCGGCGGCGATTGCCGCGCGCCTCGCAGCGCCCCGATTCCAAGGGTAGGCGAATCGTAACGCGTGCACCGTGATTGGCAAGCCGCCGGCCCGCCTCGGTGTCGTCGTTCTCCGGCTGCTCGAACGCGTTCCAGGCATGCACGGCCCCGGCATGCTCCTCGACGATCTTCTTGACGATCGCCAGCCCCAGGCCCGAGCCCTTGGGCCGGGTGGTAGCGTAGGGCTCGAACAGGCGATCGAGCATCTCTGCCGGGAAACCGGGGCCGTTGTCGGCCACCGTCAGCTCGGCCAGGCAATGCCCCTGTTCACCGATCACCCGCAGGTCGAGCAACACGATCGGCTCGCCCGCCACCGCGCCGCGTTCATTCAGCGCCTGGCTGGCGTTGCGAATCAGGTTGTGCAGCAATTGGCGCAGCCGGTTGCCATCGCCCTCGACCCAGACCGGCTCGTCGACCTCCGGCAGGTAACGGACCTTGACGGCCGTGTTGCCGCGGTAGAGCTCGACGGTCTGGCCGGCCAGGGCCTGCAAGTCGAGCCGCTCGAAGCTCACCTGCGGGCTGCGCGCGTAATCGGCGAACTCGTTGACCATGTGCTTCATGGCGTCGACCTGAGCGATGATCGTGGCGGTGGCCCGGTCAAGGATCGGGGCATGCCCTTCGTCGAGCTGCGGCAGGATACGCCGGCGCAGCCGCTCGGCCGACAGGCCGATGGGGGTGAGCGGGTTCTTGATCTCGTGCGCCAGGCGACGCGCCACTTCCGACCAGGCCGCATCCCGCTGCGCCTGGATCAGCGCGGTGACGTCCTCGAGCACCATCACGTAGCCGCCGGCGTCCACATCGCCGTCCGGGGGCAAGGCCGCGAGCCTGGCGAGCAGCACCTTGCGGCCACTGCCGTTCATGATGCGCACCTGGGCCTCGACCGTCTCGCCCGGCGGCGGCCCGGCCGCGCCCAGCCTATCGAGGAACGCCTCGCACAGTGGCAACAGGCTGGCGTGCTCGCGACAGACCGCCTGCAGCGAGCCCTCGAACAGCTCGTCCGACGCCACCCCCAGGATCTGCTGCGCCGCCGAGTTGCCGCTGATGATGCGCCCGTCGAAGGACAGTGTCAGCACGCCCGAGGACAGGTGCTGGATCACGGTGTCCAGGTAGTCGCGCTCCTTGTCGGCCAGCTCCTGGAGCTCACGCATCACCTCGTGGGCGCGCCGTACCCGGGCCGTCATGGTATTGAACGACTGGACCAGCTGACCCAGGTCGTCACGCCGGTCGACCGGCAGGCGCAGGCTGTAGTCGCCCTCGGCCACCGCGTGGGTGCCGGCGGCCAGTTCGCGGATCGGACTGAGAAGTTTGCGCGCGGCCAGGAAGGCCAGCCAGACCGCCGTCAGCAGGGACAACAACAGCGCCAGGGTCAGGGCCAGGGTGAAGGTCTGCTTGAGCGAGCTGTGCAGGTAGACCAGCTCGCGGTAGTTGTTGAAGGCATCCTGAACGCTCTTGGAAAGCTCGTTGGCCTCATCGGGCACGTCGAACAGCGCCTGCAGGACGCGCTTGCCGCCCTCGCTGGTGAGCCCGGCCTCCATCGGCACCACCACGCGGATCTGCAGGTTGCCGTCGCCACCGGGATCCAGCCCGATGAAATCCCGCCCGGAGCGGGCATGTGCCAGTGCGGTCTCGTCGGCACGCGCCGGCACGATACTGGTGGCATCCTCGGAGGAGGAGGCGACGATCAGGTTGCGCTGACCGAGGATGGTCATTTCCTCGGCCCCGGTCGTGCGCCGCATCTGCGAGAGCTCCAGCGCGATCAGCTCCGAGCCGCCGTCCTGCAACTCGCTGGCGGCACGGCGAGTCTGCTCCAGTGCCTGGCGCATGCGGCCATCGAAGGACATCTGCGACAGGGAGAGGGCATCGGTCATCGCCTGCTCGACCTGCACGTCGAACCAGGAATCGATGCCGCGCTGCACGAAGGTGAGCGAGAAGTAGAAGACGATCGCCACCGGCACCACCGACAACGCGACGAAGGTCACGACCAGGCGCGCAGTCAAGCGGGAGCCGGGCGTGCCACGGCGATAATCGCGGATCAGCCGGACGATATGCCAGAGCACCACGATGGCGAGGAACAGCAGCCCCACCGCGCTGACGCCCAGGAGGGTCAGGAACAGCCCCTCGGGCTGCTCGACGGCACGCAGCGAGTCGGAAACGAGATACAGCAGCACCAGCAACAGCACGATGACCATCGCGCTGATCGGCGGGATGGCGCGCCTCACCCAGCGTTGCATGCGGCGGCCCAGACGCGTCATCGCCTCACCTCAGACAGCCCCCACAGGAACCAGTCGCTGTCCAGGTCCCAGGCGTCCTCGAACAGGGCCGGGACACGCAGTGGCAGTGGCAGCTTGTTCACGTCCAGCGTCACGCGCAGCTTGCCCAGCAGACGCGGCTTGTCGGCCAGCGCCGCCCATGGTCCCAGCCGCCACGCCCGCACGCGCGAGAGCGACTCGACCGCGCCGGCCAGCTCGGAGAAGGTGTGCGTCTCGCGGGCATGGAAATCGGTAACCATCCAGGTACGGGACAGCGCGTGATACTCCAGACGCAGTCGGCGCCGATCGGTCAGCAGGCGCCGATCCCAGAGCCATTCGCGCGGCTCGGCGATCTCTGCCTCGACGATCAGGTTCACGGCAATCGAGTTGCGCAGCGCCTCGATTACCTCGTGGCCCAAGGACAGTTCGAGGTTGGCATCGAGGAACACCGACTCCTCGCGCACCTCGGCGTGCACGTCGATCACCCGGGCATCCGCGTGCAGCCCGGTCGAGCCGCCGAGCCCGACCACGAGCATCAGGAGCAACCAACCGGGACGTGACACGCGCGCCGGGATCATCCGTTGGCCACCGGCTTTTCCAATACCGCGTAATAAAACCCGTCGTGGCCATCGACCTGCGGGAACAGCTGCCGACCGACCACCTGCGGCTCGCCCCAGTCGACATCCAGCGGCACCGCCACCGCATCCGGGTGATCGCGCAGGAACGACTCGACCTGCTTGTCATTCTCGCGCTTGAGGATAGAGCAGGTCGCGTAGACCAGGCGCCCGCCCGGGCGCAGCAGCGCCCACAGCCGCTCGAGGATCTCGCGCTGTCGACGCACCAGGGCGTCGAGATCCTCGGGGCGACGCAGCCGCTTGATGTCCGGGTGGCGCCGGATCACGCCGGTGGCCGAACAGGGCACGTCGGCGAGAATGCGGTCGAAGCTCGCCGGCGGCTCGATCGACTGCGACGTCAGATCGGCGCAGACCAGCTCGGCGTAGCGCCCGGAGCGTTCGAGATTGTCCTGCACCCGCGCCAGCCGGGTGACGTCGATATCCACCGCGGTCATCTGCACGGCCGGCTGGGCATCGAGCATAGCCAACGTCTTGCCACCCGGGGCGCAGCAGGCATCCAGCACGCGCAAGCCCGGTGACAGGTCCATCAGGTCGACCACCAACTGGGCCGCCTCGTCCTGCACGGACACCTCGCCCTGATGAAAGCCCGGCAGTCGCTCGACATCCAGCGGCGTGGCCAGGGCCACCCCATGCGGCGCGTGGCGCGTGGCGCTGGCCTCGATCGATTGCTCGGCCAGACGTTCGAGATAGGCCGACACGCTCTGTTCGGCGGCATTCACCCGCAGCGTCATGGGCGGGTGGGTGGCCAGCTGCTCGCCCAGTGCGATGGTGCGTTCCTCGCCCCAGTCGTTCGCCAGCATGCCGAACAGCCAGTCCGGGAGACGGGCCCGTACCGCCGGCGGCGCGTTGTCGAATGGCGTCTCACCGGCCTCGATCTGACGTACCGCGCGCCGCAGTACCGCGTTGACCAGTCCGGTGGCCCAGTTGTGATTGAGTTCGCGGGCGGCATGCACGGCGGCATTGACCACGCGCGAGGGCTCGCGCTTGGAGCCGGTCAGGCGCTCGAGGCCGACCAGCAGCAGCATGCCCACCTCGGCGGCGCGGGGATTGAGCGGCCGGTCGAGCAGCTGGTCGCGCCACCAGGCCAACGGTTCGTAGTGGCGCAACACCTCGTAGCTCATCGCCTGGACCACGCTGCGGTGCGCGGTCTGGGCGCGCGCGGTCAGCTCGGGCAGCACGCTATCGAGGGAACGGCCGTGATCGACCACCTGCAGCAACCCTTCGGCGACCAGGGCCTCGGGCGAGCGCGGCGGCCCGCCGTGATCGGCACCAGCGGGGCGGCGACGCGGACGCCCCCGCTGGCCGTCGGGGCGGCGCCTGGACTGGCGATCGGCCTGTGGGTTATCCGCCAAGCCGCACCCCCAGCAGATCTCGACCGCGGGCGAAGTCGGCGGCTGCCACCGGCCGGCCGCCGGCGCGCTGCACGCGGGTCAACTCCAGACCACCGCTGCCCGTCTGCACCACGAGGCCGTCGGCGGTCAGCTCGATCACCTCGCCGGCGGCCGCCCCCTCGCGGCCCTCGACCACTCGGGCGCCCCAGAGGCGCAATGGCTCGCCGGCCAGCGTGGTCTGGGCGACGGGCCAGGGATTGAAGGCGCGCACGCGCCGCTCGATCAGGTCCGCCGGCTCGCGCCAGTCGACCTTTGCCTCGGGCTTGGCGAGCTTGGCGGCATAGCAGGCCTGCGTATCGTCCTGAGGCTCGGGCGCCCCCTCGCCACGGATGATGGCCGGCAGCGCCTCGATCAGCGCCTGGGCACCGAGTGGCGCGAGCCGATCGTGCAGGGTGGCGGCGGTATCGTCGGGATGGATCGGCTCGATCCGCTTGAACCACATCGGGCCGGTATCCAGCCCGGCCTCCATCTGCATGATGGTGATGCCGGTCTCGGTGTCGCCCGCCTCGATGGCGCGGTTGATCGGCGCGGCCCCGCGCCAGCGCGGCAGCAATGACGCATGGATGTTGATCGCGCCCAGACGCGGCATCTCGAGCACGGCGGGCGGCAGGATCAATCCGTAGGCGGCGACGACCAGCAGGTCGGGGCGATGCTCGGCCAGCCGTGCCTGGGCCGAGTCGTCCTTCAGGTTGAGCGGCTGCTCCACCGGCAAGCCCAGCTCGAGGGCGGCCTGCTTGACCGGCGGGGCGGTAAGTTTCTTGCCCCGCCCGGCCGGGCGGTCGGGCTGGGTGTAGGCGGCGACCAGTTCGACCTTCTCGCCGCCGATCTCGTTGAGGCGCGCCAGCGCCTCGAGTGCCGGCACGGCAAAATCGGGCGTGCCGCAGTAGACCACGCGCAGGCTCATACACGCTCCCGGCGCGCGGCCTTTTCCATCTTCTTGCGGATGCGTTGCTGCTTGAGCGGCGAGAGGTAGTCGATGAACAACCGGCCGTCCAGGTGGTCGAGTTCGTGCTGGAAGCAGATGGCCAGCAGCCCGTCGAGATCCTGCTCGATGGCCTTGCCCTTCTCGTCGCGGGCACGCACGCGAATGCGTTCGGCGCGCGGGATGGTCTCGTTGATCCCCGGGATCGACAGGCAGCCCTCTTCGGATTCGACCTCCCCGGCGCGCGCCACGATCTCGGGATTGACGAACGCCATGGCCCCGCTGCGATCCTCACTCACGTCGGCGACGAACAGCCGCCGGTGCTCGTCAATCTGGGTGGCAGCCAGGCCGATGCCGCTCTCCTGGTACATGGTCTCGAACATGTCGGCGACCAGTTCGGCCAGCGCGGGCTCGAAGGAATCGACCGGGCGGGCAATCTCGCGCAGGCGATCGTCGGGATAAATGAGGATGTCTCGCAGACTCATACGTCGGTCACTGGTATGGGTTATTCGCCGTGGCGGCGTCACTGGCACGGCACTTCGGTCGCCCACTGGCCGACTGGACGGCAGGGGCGAAATCTTTTACAACAAGCCGTATTTGGGGATACATTGTACGCCAGCACTCGGCAGAACCCAGATGAATGTCGACAATCACGGGGGGACAGTCCGCACGCGGGCTGCTCTCGGCCGGACACCAAGGACGTTGTAACGATGAGATCGACCAAAGGACTCCCCCTGGCACCAGCCCTGGCACTCGCGCTCGCGGGCCTCGTGCCGCTGACCGGCAGCCTCACCGGCTGCGCACTGACCGAAGACGACGTGGTCAACCCGCGCGAACCCATGTCGGCCGATGCCCTGCCGCTGGGCGCCGAGCGCGGCCCGGTCAAGCGGCAGCTGAGCGCCGAGGAAACCCGCGACCAGTTCCGTGACCTGTCCGCCGAGGACTACGTGGTCAAGGAAGGCGACACCCTCTGGTCGATCGCCAACCACTTCCTCAAGGATCCCTACTACTGGCCCGAGATCTGGTACGCGAACCCCGAGATTGCCAATCCGCACCGCATCTACCCGGGCGACCGGATCCAGATCGTCTTTGTCGGTGATCGCCCGCGGCTGGCCGTCGGCCTGCGCCCGCACATCCGCTACGAATCGCTGCCGCCGCTGGTCGCCGCCGTGCCGCTCGACCTGGTGCGTCCGTTCCTGACCCACGACCAGGTGATGACCGAGGACGAGTTCGAGGCCGCCCCCTACATCCTCGCCAACCGTGAAGGCTCGATTCACGCCAGCAGCGGTGACACCGCCTACGTCCGCCCGCCGCTCGACGGCTCGCAGCAGCGCTTTGCCGTCGTCGAGCAGGGCAAGGCACTGGTCGACGGCCGCACCGGCGAACACCTCGGCTACCGCGCCATCTTCAAGGGCGAGGCCAACGTGGTCGAGATCGACGATCCGACCACCGTCGAACTCGAAGATACCGTGCGCGAAGTCGACGAAGGCGACCGACTGGTCGAGATGACCGACGAGGCCTTCGATCGCGACGTCACCCCCCAGATCCCGGCCTTCCCGATCGACGCGACCATCATCCTGCTGCCGGACGCCATCACCCAGGTGGGCAGCCAGCAGGTGATCGTGATCGACCGCGGCATGGAGTCGGGCGTGACGGCCGGCGACCTGCTGCAGATCAGCAAGCGCGGGCGCGTGGTCGAGGACCGCTTCGCCGAGCGTGATGCCGGCGAGGATGGCCGCGAGGCCACTCGTGGCCCGGCCGTGCTGCTGCCGGATCACCCGATCGGCACCGCCATGGTCTTCCGCGCCTATGACCGCGTCAGCTACGCGCTGGTCATCAAGGCCACCCAGCCGGTCCACGAGGGCGACCTGGCCCAGACCCCGGTCCAGGAAAGTCGCCTCTAAGCGGTGCCTCCCGCACCAACCTCCCCACCGAGCGCCCGGACGACCGCGCCGGGCATCGGCCTCGAGACCACCGCACTGATCGAGCTGCTTGGGATCCACGGCATGGGTCCCAAGCGGCTCGCTCTGCTGCTGGCCCACTTCGGCACGCCAAGGGATGCCCTCGACAGCCCGCGCGGTGAATGGCGTCGCGCCGGACTGCCCGAGGGCGTCGTCCAGGCGCGCCCCGATGCCGAGAAGGTCGCGGCAATCACCGACTGGCTGGCCGCCGACGCGACCCATCACCTGGTTGCCCGCGGCGACCCGCATTTCCCCGCTGCCCTCGACGATCTCCCCGATGCCCCCGCCGCACTCTTTGTCCGCGGTCGCCTCACCGCGCTCACCGAGCCGCAGGTCGCGATGGTCGGTTCGCGCACGCCCACCACCGGCGGGCGGCAGAACGCCCGTGCCTTTGCCCGGCATCTGGCCGGCCAGGGGCTGGTGATCACCAGCGGGCTGGCCCTGGGCGTGGACGGCGAGGCCCATCGCGGCGCGCTGGAAGCCGAGGGGATCACCATCGCCGTGCTCGGCTCGGGCATCGACCGCATCTACCCGCCCGAGCACGCATCCCTGGCCGACGAGATCGTCGCCGGCGGCGGGGTGATCCTGTCCGAATGGCTGCCGGGCACCGAACCACGCCGCGGGCACTTCCCGCGCCGCAACCGCCTGATCAGCGGACTGGCCAGCGGAGTGCTGGTGGTCGAGGCCTCGGTCAAGAGCGGCTCGCTGATCACCGCCCGCCTGGCCGGCGAGCAGGGGCGCGACGTGCTCGCCATCCCCGGCTCGATCCACAACCCGCTGGCCCGTGGATGCCACCGCCTGATACGCGAGGGCGCCAAGCTGGTGGAGACCGGCCAGGACGTGCTCGAGGAACTGGCCCCCACCCTGCGCCGCCAACTGGAAGCCACGGCCGCCGCCATGAACCCGACCGCTACCACCGCTACCGACGAGGCGAGCGAAGGGGCCACCCCGGCGCGCGATCCGGACCAGCAGCGCGTCCTCGACCTGCTCGGCCATGACCCGCAGCCGGCCGACACCCTGATCGAGGCGAGCGGATTGACCGCCGGTGAGGTTTCCTCCATCCTCCTCATGCTTGAACTGGCGGGAGATGTATCCACCCTGCCCGGCGGTCTATACGTCCGCACGAGCTAGAGCATCCTGCCGACCGCGCCTGCCGCCGCACCGATCGCATTCCCGCCCGCGTGCGCAGACTCAAGCCATCATGTCCCGGTGAGCCGATGAAAGAGACCGTTCTCGACCTGTTGATGTTCCTCTTCGAGAATTACATGGAAGACGAGGACCGCTTCCCCCCGCAAAACGAGCGCGCCGGCCTGCAGATGAAGCTGCTCGAGGCCGGCTTCGACCACGACGAGATCGAACATGCCTTCGCCTGGCTCGAGGGCGTACTGGAACAGGGCAGCGAGTCCGGCCCCGAGCGCGACCAGGCCTTCCGGGTCTACAGTGACGACGAGCAGATGATGCTCGACGTCGACGCTCGCGGCTTTCTGATGCAACTCGAACAGATCGGCGTGCTCTCGCCCTCGGCCCGCGAGACGGTGATCGAGCGCGCCATGGCGCTGGGCGAGGATGAAATCGACGTCGAGCGTCTCAAGTGGATCGTCCTGCTGGTCCTGTTCGCCAAACCCGGCGAGGAACAGGCCTTTGCCTGGATGGAAGACCTCGTCTTCGACGACGCCGCCGTCCTGCACTGACTAGAAAAGACACCTTATGAGCGAAAATCTCGTTATCGTCGAGTCGCCTGCCAAGGCCAAGACGATCAAGAAATACCTCGGCCCCGGCTACGAAGTGCTGGCCTCCTATGGCCACGTGCGGGATCTCGTGCCCAAGAACGGCGCGGTCGACCCCGACAACGACTTCGCGATGAACTACACGATCATCGACAAGAACAAGAAGCACGTCGATGCCATCAAGAAGGCGCTCAAGAAGGCCGACACCCTGCTGCTCGCGACTGACCCCGACCGCGAAGGCGAGGCCATTTCCTGGCATCTCTACGAACTGCTGAAGGACAGCGGCCTGCTCAAGGACAAGGACGCCAAGCGCGTGGTGTTCTACGAGATCACCAAGCGCGCCGTGCAGGAGGCCATCGCCCATCCGCGCGGGCTGTCCGAGGACCTGATCGACGCCCAGCAGGCACGCCGGGCGCTGGATTACCTGGTGGGCTTCAACCTCTCGCCGCTGCTGTGGAAGAAGATCAACCCGGGCCTGTCGGCCGGCCGTGTGCAGAGCCCGGCCCTGCGGATGATCGTCGAGCGCGAGCAGGAGATCGAGGCCTTCAACCCGCGCGAATACTGGTCGATTGCCGCCGACTGCCGCACCCACGACCAGCCGTTCGCCGCGCGCCTCTATCAACTCGACGGCAAGAAGGTCGCGCAGTTCACCCTCGAGGACGAGACCAGCGCCACCTCGGCGCGCGAACGCCTCGAGGCGGCCGCCGCTGGCAAGCTCAGCGTCGCCAAGGTCGATCGCCGCGAGCGCAAGCGCCACGCCGCGCCGCCGTTCACCACCTCCACCATGCAGCAGGAGGGGGTGCGCAAGCTCGGGCTGACCGCCTCGCGCGCCATGCGCACCGCCCAGGAGCTCTACGAGGGCGTCGACATCGGCCAGGGCACCGTGGGTCTGATCACCTACATGCGTACCGACTCGGTCAACCTGTCGAACGATGCCATCGGCGAGATCCGCCACCACATCGGCCAGAGCTACGGCGCCGACTACGTGCCGGAAACCCCCAACCAGTACCGCACCAAGTCGAAGAACGCGCAGGAGGCCCATGAGGCGATCCGCCCGACCTCGATTGCCAACACGCCGGACAAGGTGCGCGCGTTTCTCAACCGCGACCAGTTCCGTCTCTACGAGATGATCTTCAAGCGCACGCTGGCCTCGCAGATGAACCCGGCGATCTTCGACCAGGTCTCCGTCGACCTGGCCGCCGGTGACGAGCACAGCTTCCGCGCGACTGGCTCGACCCTGAAGTTCCCGGGCTTTATCGCCGCGTACCGCGAGGACGAGGACGACCAGGCCTCCGACAAGGACGACGATCGTCGCCTGCCGCCGCTGGAGGAAGGCCAGCAGATCGAACTCGCCGCGATCAACGCCACCCAGCACTTCACCGAGCCGCCGCCGCGCTTTACCGAGGCGAGCCTGGTCAAGACGCTCGAGCAATACGGCATCGGTCGCCCGTCGACCTACGCCAGCATCATCTCGACGCTGCGTTCGCGCGAATACGTCGAGCTCGAGCAGCGCCGCTTCAAGCCCACCGACATGGGCCGCGTGGTCAACGGCTTTCTGACCGAATACTTCCGCGACGTGGTCGACTACGAGTTCACCGCCAAGCTCGAAGACGAGCTCGATGCCGTCTCGCGCGGCGAGACGGACTGGGTGCCGCTGCTGCGCGAATTCTGGGAACCGTTCTCCAAGCGCATCGAGCACACCCAGCAGAACGTCTCCCGCCAGGAGGCCGCGCAGGGCCGTGAGCTCGGCACCGATCCCAAGAGCGGCAAGCCGGTGGTTGCCCGCCTGGGCCGCTTCGGCCCGTTCGTCCAGATCGGCACCAAGGACGACGAGGAAAAGCCGAAATTCGCCTCGCTGCGCCCGCACCAGAGCATCGCGACGATCACGCTCGACGAGGCGATGGAGCTGTTCAAGCTGCCGCGCAAGCTCGGTGAGACGCCCGAGGGCGAGCCGGTCGAGGCCAACATCGGCCGCTTCGGCCCCTACGTGAAATTCGGCAACAAGTTCGCCTCCCTGGGCAAGGACGACGACCCCTACACCGTCGAGCTGCCGCGCGCGCTGGAGATCATCGAGGTCAAGAAGCTCGCCGAGAAGAACCGCATCATCAACGAGTTCGACGACGGCATCCAGGTGCTCAACGGCCGCTACGGGCCCTACGTGACCGACGGCAACAAGAACGCCAAGATCCCCAAGGACGACGACCCCAAGGCGATCACCCACGAGCAGGCGATCGAGATGATCGCCAAGGCGCCCGAGCGCAAGGGCCGCGGTCGCAAGGCGGCACCCAAGACGGCCGCGAAGAAGACCACTGCCAAGTCGACCACGAAGGCGACGGCCAAAAAGCCGGCGAGCAAGACCACGACCAAGAAGGCACCGGCGAAGAAGGCCCCTGCCAAGAAGGCACCGGCAAAGAAGACCACCACCCGGAAGACCGCGGCCAAGAAGAGCGCCCCGAAAAGCGCCTCCGGAGACAAGGCTGAATGAGCATCCCGTCGCCGTTCCAGCTGCGCGAGATCACTCGGCACCTCGATGACGGCGGGTTGATCGCCTACCCGACCGAGGCGGTCTTCGGTCTGGGTTGCGCGCCGCTCGATCCGTTCGCGGTCATGCGCCTGCTCGCCCTCAAGCAGCGCGAGGTCGGCAAGGGGCTGATCCTGATCGCCGACACCCCGGAGATGCTCCAGCCGTTCGCCGCGGTGGATGCCGAACAGTGGGCGCGCATTGCGGCCGACTGGCCGGCGGCGCGCACCGTGATCGTGCCGGCGGCCGACGGCGTGCCGCCCTGGCTGACCGGCGGGCGCAAGGAGATTGCCCTGCGGGTCCCGGCCCACGAGACGGCGCGCGCGATCAGTCGCGCCTTCGGCGGCCCGATCGTCTCCACCAGCGCGAACATCAGCGGCCGCCCGGCGGCGCGCGATGCGCTGACGGCACGACGCCTGTTCGCGCGCGCCGACGTCCAGATCATCCCGGGCAACGTCGATCGACGCGCCCGACCCTCCCAGATCATCCACTGGCCCACCGGGCGGACCATCAGGAGCTGACATGGCGGACAAGAAGGCCGATACGCAGGCCGACCTCCAGGCCATTCGTGACTACCTCATCGACCTGCAGGACCGGATCGTGGCCGGCCTGGAGAGCCAGGAGGACGGCACGCGCTTTCTGCACGACGACTGGAAGCGCCCGCCCGGCGACCACCTCAACGGCGAGGGTCGGGGCCGCATCCTCGAGGATGGCGGCACCTTCGAGCGCGCCGGGATCAACTTCTCGCATGTGACCGGCAACAAGCTGCCGCCGTCGGCCACGGCCCACCGCCCGGATCTGGCCGGCGGCTCGTTCGAGGCGATGGGCGTCTCGCTGGTGATCCACCCACGCAATCCGTACGCGCCCACCTCGCATGCCAATGTGCGCTTCTTCCAGGCACAGAAGGAAGGCGTCGAGCCGGTGTGGTGGTTCGGCGGCGGTTTCGACCTGACGCCCTACTACGGCTTTACCGAGGACGCCGTCCACTGGCACGAGCAGGCCGAGGCCGCCTGCCGGCCGTTCGGCGACGATCACTATCCGCGCTTCAAGCAGTGGTGCGACGAGTACTTCTGGCTCAAGCACCGCAACGAGCCGCGCGGCGTGGGCGGCCTGTTCTTCGACGACTACGGTGCCGACGGCCAGGTCGACTTCGATACCGCTTTCGGCTTCATGCGCTCGGTGGGCGACCACTACCTGCCGGCCTACCTGCCGCTGGTCGAAAAGCGCAAGGCCACCCCGTACGGCGAGCGCGAGCGCGACTTCCAGGCCTACCGTCGCGGCCGCTACGTGGAGTTCAACCTGGTCTACGACCGCGGCACCCTGTTCGGCCTGCAGTCGGGCGGGCGCACCGAGTCGATCCTGATGTCCATGCCGCCGCGCGCCGCCTGGCGCTACGACTACCACCCCGAGCCGGGCAGCGAGGAGGCACGACTCTACGACGAGTTCCTGCGCCCGCGGGACTGGCTGGCCGAACGCTGAATCGCGTCAGATCATCGGCCAGCTGATAACCGCACAAGCCCCCTCCAGTAGGTCGGGCGTCAGCCCGACATCGCTCCCGCTCCGTCCTCGCAACCGGACGGATTGTCGGACTGAAGTCCGACCTACGAGGGAAAACGCGAGTCCCGGGGTGCCGCGCACGCCCACTTAGCGGGCACGCACCATCCCACAGAAAAGGGCGAACCCGGTTGGGTTCGCCCTCTTTGATTACGGCGTTCATTCCCGGCTAGCGTCGTGACGGGGTCACGCTAATCCAGCCGCTCGAGGGCATGCGCCGAATCCACCGGGATAAACCAGTCCTGGTAGCGGTTGCTGTGGTGCACGATCCAGCCGCGAACCCGCAGTTCCTCGCCTTCCAACGCCTCGAAATCCCAGCCGGGGAAACGCGCGAGGTCGGCCTTGTCGATGCGCACGGCCACCCGGCCTTCCAGGTTGAGCCAGACATGGCGCCGGCTGTCACCCACCGACACCACGCGGCCGCGGACGATCGCCGCGCCCTGCACCGTCTCGGGAATCCCCGCCGCACTCGGCAGGCCGGGGGCATAGGCGGACAATGACCAGATGCCGCGTTCGTCCTGCCGTGCGCGTTTCTCGTGCGCCACAAGACAGTCCGCGAGCTCCAGGTTGGGGGCGACGAACACCGCCATGGCCATGCCCTGCTCGAGCAGCCGCGCCTGCACCGAGCGCCCGTCGGGCAGGTAGAGATAGGAAAGCCGGCGGCCGTAGCGGTCCTCGCCCTCGGTGGCATCGACCACGGTCACGCGGTTGCGCGACTCGGCCAGCAACGCGCGCAGGGCCTGCCGTGCCTCGGCGGCATAGGGCTCATCGGCCGCGCCATCGCGCCCCAGCTCGGGGGTGTCGATGCCAACCAGGCGCACCCGGTCGCCGTTGGCAAGCCGGACGGTATCGCCGTCGTTGACGTAGCCGACCGTGGCCGACTCGAGCGCCCGTTCCGGCGGTGGCGCGCAGCTCCCCGTGGGCGACTGGGGCGGCTCCTCGGCCACGCAGCCGTTGGAGACAACCAATGCGACGAACAGCGCGGCCAACCCCATCAAGCGCACACGAAAAAGGGCACCGGGAAAACCCGCGGTGCCCTTTTGCTGCGCCCGGCCGATTGGCAGGAACGCGACCATACCGGTCTTACTTCTTCTGGCCGTAACGGTTGCGGAACTTGTCCACCTGCTTGGCCATGCTGCCCTCGGAACGCTTGCCGGTGAAGAACGGGTGGCTCGCGGAGGATACGTCGATCTTGACCAGCGGGTACTCGTTACCGTCTTCCCACTTGATGGTCTCCTTCGACTTCATGGTCGAACGACTCAGGATGGCGAAGTCCGCCGCGACGTCCTGGAACACCACCGGCTGGTAGTTCGGGTGAATGCCTTCTTTCATCTCGATTCTGCCCCTGGTAAAGGTTCGAAAGTTGGGTCGGATGCCGCCGGGGCCGCATCTCAGGTTGATCGTCTTCGGGTTCGCCCCTCGCGGGGCCGCCGCCCCGCCGCTACACGCCGGGATTTGACAATCACCACGGGCGTACGCGGCCGGGACGGCCAAGGCGCGAGATTCTACCCAAACTCCCGGCACGGCACAAGCCACATCTACGCGTGGATTTCATGAAATATCCGGGTTAGGGCGTTCGCGCCAACGCCCAGACGGACACGGCGCTCGCGCCGCCCCGATGCAAGGCCGCGGCCAGCGCCTGGGCGCTCGCGCCGGTGGTCAGCACGTCATCGATGATCGCGACGTGGCGGGGAATCGCGCCCTCCGCGACAAAGGCGCCGCGCAACGCGCCACGACGGGCACGGGCCGACAGCGCGGTCAACGACCCGGTATCGCGCACCCGTCGCACCCCGTGACGCAGCAACGGCACGCCGGTCGCGCGGGCCACCCCGTCGGCCAGCAACCAGGCCTGGTTGAAGCCGCGGCGGCGGCGCTGCCGCGGATGGAGCGGCATCGGCACCAGCGCATCGGGGCCCACCGCCGGCACCTGTTGGGCCACGGCCTCGACCAGCGTGGCTTGCAACAGCGGCACGACGCTGAAATCCTGACGATACTTGAGCCGATGGATCAGCGCGCGTACCGCCGGGTCGAGATCGACCGCCGCGATCACGCGCTCGAACGGCGATTGCCGACCGACACAGGCCGCGCAGGTCTCGTCCCCCGCCCCGGCGGTCGGGTCGCCAGCAAGGATCAGCCCGCAGGCCCGGCATCGCGGCCGGCCCAGCCCGGCGCGCCATTCGCGGCGGCAGTCCGGGCACAGACCATCGGCATCGACGGTATCGAGGCCGCAGAGATGACAGGGTGCGTCGAACCAGCGCCGCCGTCGCGAGGGCTTCCATTCCATGCTAATCTGCATCCCATACGCATATTTAGAGGTCGTTTCATCATGAACCACGATGCATCCGCCCAGACACTCGAGTCGAACGACGAACACGTCCCGACTCGCATCTCGGGCAAGTCGGCCCGTCGGGCTGCCACTTGGTTCAACTGGGGCAACATCGTCGCGATGATCGTGCCGCTGCCGCTGGCGATCTTCTGGACCGGCCTTTCCATGCTGGTCTACGCGCTGAACAAGCACCACCCCAATCCCAAGGTGGGCTATTACACCCAATGGGCCGCCTATCGCTTCTACGGCGTGGCCGGCACCGCCATGGTGGTCGCCGTATTCGCCCCGCCGAGCCTGACCTTCTACCTGGTCCTCTGGGCGATTGCCGCGGTGATCCTGATCCCCTGGTCGCTTTACGACCTCTACCGGATCAAGCAAGATACCTGGGAAGATTCCTTCACCGAACCGCCCGAATCGTTCGAGGATAACTGATTCCCATGACCCGCCCGCTTTGGCGCAAGCAACAAGCGCTCGACCTGTTCGACAAGCCCTTCAACGACCTGCTGTTCCAGGCGCAGACGGTGCACCGCGAGCACTTCGATCCCAATGCGGTCCAGGTCAGCACCCTGCTCTCGATCAAGACCGGTGCCTGCCCGGAGGACTGCAAGTACTGCTCGCAGAGCGCCCGCTATGACACGGGCCTCGAACGCGAGCGCCTGCTGCCTCTCGACGAGGTGCGCACCGCCGCCCGCCGGGCGCGCGAAAAGGGCGCCTCGCGATTCTGCATGGGCGCGGCCTGGCGCAACCCCACCGACACCCAGCTCGAGCGGGTCATCGACATGGTGCGCGTGGTCAAGGAGACCGGCATGGAGGCCTGCGTCACGCTCGGCATGCTCAAGCCCGAGCAGGCCGGCCGCCTCAAGGAAGCCGGGCTCGACTACTACAACCACAACATCGACACCTCGGCCGAGTTCTACGACCAGGTGATTACCACCCGCTCGATCGACGACCGCCTCGAGACGCTCGACCATGTGCGCGAGGCGGGCATCAACGTCTGCTCCGGCGGCATCCTCGGCATGGGCGAATCCCGCGAGGATCGTGCCTCGTTTTTGACCACGCTGGCCAATCTCGAACGCGCGCCGGAATCCGTGCCGCTGAACATGCTGGTGCGCATCCCCGGCACGCCGATGGCCGACGTGCCGGCGCTCGACCCGATCGAGTTCATCCGCACCATCGCGGTCGCCCGCATCCTGATGCCGAGTTCGCACGTGCGCCTGTCCGCCGGCCGCGAGGGCCTGAGCGAGGCGATCCAGGCCTGGTGCTTCTTCGCCGGGGCCAACAGCATCTTCTACGGCGAGAAGCTGTTGACGACCGAAAACGCCGACGCGGCAGCCGACGAGGCGATGTTCGAAAAGCTGGGCTTGACCCCGCTGATCCCCGAGGGCTGCCAGCTCGACGAACCGGCCGACAGCGCGCCGGCCTCCGCCTCGGCCTGATCGCCCACGGTAAGACGGCCAGCACAGGACAAGACGGCCAGCACGGGCCGCGACTGACCCACCGGTCGGCCGCGGCCCGACTCGTTTGGCCGGCCGAGCAAGCAAAGCCCCACTGTGGGAGCGGGCCCTGCCCGCGAAGACGACGGCAGTCGCCGTCCTGTGATGACCAATCCGCCCGGGGCCCGCGCCTCGCGGCGCGGTTCGCTTGCAGGGCAAGCTCCCACAGGGGGCGCCGGGCGCTGTAGGAGCGGCTTTAGCCGCGATGGGATCGGGTGACGCCTTGCCATTTCGCAGCTAAAGCCGCTCCTACGGCCGTTTCGGGCCGCTATTGGCCGCCCCGATCAACCGCCACCTCCACCTCGTCCGGCGCCAGGCAGACCTCGTCGTTGCAGGCCTGCAGCTCCAGGCGCAGACGCGTCGGCCTCTCGCCGGTGACCGGCACCCGCAACTCGAGCGCGCCCTCGTAGACATCGATCGCCGAACGGGCGAACTGGGCGCGGAAGGGCTTGCCCGGCGGGTAGTCGATCGGCCCGATCTCGCCGTCCAGCGCGGTGATTCGCGTCGGCACCAGGAAATCCTCGCTGGCCGGATTGGCATTGAGGTGAAAACCGTCATCGATCGCCAGCCGCACGAGGATGGCCGCGCCACCCTCGATCAGGCGCGCCTCGACCTCGACGTGATCGCGCGTCTCGCCCGGCCCGCCGCCGGCATCGGCCGCCTCGACCAGGCGCACCGCCTCGCGCGTCACCGCCTCGGCGCGTGAGGGCCGGGCCAGCGCCCCGACCAGGAAGCCCCAGTCCGCCGGCGCGGCATCCACCTCGGCGGCAAACCCCGCCAGGGCACGCACCGCGCGTTCCTGCCGCGCCGAGTCCTCGAGCACGGCGCCGAGATCCAGCAGGAACACCACCGCCTGCGAATGCCCCGAAGGCGAGGCATCGTCTCCCACCAGCGGCGGCGAGAGCGGCAATCCGCCACCCGCTTGGGGCGGGCGCTCGTGCAGCCGCCCCGACTCGTCGAGGTAATCGCGCTCGATCGTTGCAGCGAGCCGCTGGGCACGGAACAGCCAACGGATGTCGTGACTCGTCCCGTACAGGGCCAGCATCAGGCGACCCGCGGCCGCGTGATCGGCAAGGAACGCCTCGCCGGAGACCTCGCCCTGGTAGGCCTGTCGATTCAGGCGCTGCGCATCGGCGTCCCAGAGTCTCGTCCAGAGCCAGTCACCTACCGCCTGCGCGCGCGCGTGCCAGTCGCCCCGATCGAGCGGCTGGGCTGCCGCCAGCATCCCCAGACCGGCCAGGGCGTTGAACTCGGCCACCCGCTTGCGATCGCGCTGGGGCAGGCCGCGCGCCTGGCGCGCTTCGAGCAGGGCGGCGTAATCCGTATCGAATCCGCCGATCGACTCGGCCAGCTCGCCCTGCTCGAAGGCATCAAGGGCCCGGCCCACGGCCAGATTCACGGCCCCGCCATCGGGCAGCTGGTGATCGATCCGGCTTTCCGGCAGGGCGACCAGCTGATGCCAGTCGAGGAATGCCTCGGCATCCTCGCCCAGCACCGCGCGGATCGCCTCGCTGGTGAAGACGTAGCTCTTGCCCTCGATGCCGTCGAGCTCGGCGTTTTCCGCGGTGAAATAGCCCCCCTCATCCGCCCACAGCCGGCGCTCGAGATAATCGACGCTGCGCGCGGCGACGTCGTCGAACCAGTCATCGCCCAGTCGCTGCCCGGCCCGCGCGTAGAGACCGACCAACTGGGCGTTGTCGACCAGCATCTTCTCGAAGTGCGGGATCGCCCACTCGGGATCGACGGTGTAGCGGTGGAATCCGCCGCCGACGTGATCGAACAGCGCGCCGATGCTCATCGCCGCCAGGGTCTGGCGCAGCATCGGCTCGGCCATGGCGGCCTGCTCGTCGTCATCGAGCGCCGAGATCAACAACGCCAGCCGTGGTGACTGCGGAAAGCGGCTCGACTGCCCCGCCGGGGCGAACCCGCCCACCAGCGGATCGAACTGCCCTGCCAGCGTCTCGATGGCACGCGCCTGCCAGCCCGCCGGGTCGATGCGCTCGGGCGCCAGACTGGCATCCGCACCCTCGCGCAGCGCCTCGGCCGTTCTGGTGGCCCGCTCTAGCAGTGGCTCGCGATTCGTCTGCCACTGCTCGGACAGGCGCTCGAGAATCTGCGGGAAGCTCTCGCGTCCCGGCAACGGCTCGGGCGGGAAATAGCTGCCGGCGAAGAACGGCTCGAGCTGTGGGGTGAGAAAGACGTTGTTGGGCCAGCCGCCGCCCTCGCCCAACGCCCGCGTGGCCGCCATCAGCACGCGATCGAGATCCGGGCGCTGCTCGCGGTCGACCTTGATGTTGATGAACCCCGCGTTCATCGCCGCGGCGATCTCCGGGTCCTGGTAGAGCTCGCGCTTGGCGACGTGGCACCAGTAGCAGGTGGAATAGCCCACCGAGACGAAGATCGGCTTGTCCTGCTCGCGGGCCAACGCCAAGGCCTCTTCAGTCCAGGGATACCAGTCGACCGGGTTGTCGGCGTGATCGCGCAGGTAATCCGAGGCGGTGTCCGCCAAGCGATTCTCGGCCACGGCCGGACCGCCGGCCCCGGCCCGGGCCATGGCCATGGTCATGGTCATGGTCATGGTCATCGCCAGGAGGACGAGCGGCCACAGCCACTTGTGCAATCGATTCATCCCATCACCCCATCAGTCGATCCCGGCCCCGAGAATGGCACAGCCCGACGGACAATGCGGCAACACACGCGGGCGGTGCTAGGCTTGCTGTTTTCCCCGTTTATGCAGGAATCCCGATGTTCGAAGCCGCCGAACTGGGCCGCCGCCTCGCCAAGGCCGATTTCAAGGACGCCGTGCCAGCCCTGCGCCTGCAGTTGCTCGACGCCCAGCGCCGTGCGCGGGCCGCCAACCTGCCGGTGCTCCTGCTGATCAACGGCGTGGCCGGCGCCGGCAAGGGCGAGCTGGTCAATCACCTGCTCGAATGGCTGGATTCGCGCGGCGTGCAGACACACGTGTTCTGGGACGAGACCGACGAGGAGAAGCAGCGCCCGCGCTGGTGGCGCTACTGGCGGGCGATGCCGGGGGGCGGCGAGATCGGCGTGCTATTCGGCGGCTGGTACCAGCACCTGATCGAGGACGCCCAGCACGGCCACCTGGAGGAAGACGGCATCAGCGGCGAGCTCGAACGCATCCGCGAGACCGAGCACATGCTGATCAACGGCGGCGTGCTGCTGATCAAGTTCTGGTTTCACCTCCCGGCCAAGGAACAGGCCCGCCGGGTCAAAGAACGACGCCGCGACCCCCAGAGCCACTGGCACATGGCCCCGGAAACGGCCAAGGCGGCCAACCACTACGATCAGTTCATCGACATCGCCACCCGCGTGGTGCGCGAGACGGATACCGGCGAGGCACCGTGGTTCCTGATCGAGGCCACCGATCCGCACTTTCGCGACCTGACCGCCGGCAAGACCCTGTTGCGCGCCATCGACACCCGCCTGGCGAACGGCGCAAAGCAAAACTCCATCAAGGTCTCGCACGCCCCGGCCCTGCCCGAGGCCGACAGTGCCCGGCGCACCATCGTCGACCACGTCCCCGATGACCGGGTACTGGACAAGGCGGACTACAAGCACAGAAAACGCGAGCTCGACGCCCGCCTCAACCGGCTCGGCTGGCAGGGCTTCGAGGCACGCCGGCCGGTCGTCGCCCTGTTCGAGGGCTGGGATGCCGCCGGCAAGGGCGGGGCGATCCGCCGCCTGACCGAGGCGCTCGACGCCCGCCTCTACCGCGTGATTCCCATTGCCGCGCCCACCGACGAGGAGGCCGATCACCACTACCTGTGGCGCTTCTGGCGACAGATGCCGCGCGACGGCTACTGGACCATCTTCGACCGCTCCTGGTACGGCCGGGTACTGGTCGAGCGGGTCGAGGATTACGCCCCCCAGCCCGACTGGGCGCGTGCCTACCACGAGATCAACACCTTCGAGGAGCAGCTCGCCGACCACGGCGTCACCCTGCTCAAGTTCTGGCTCAACATCACGCCCGAGGAGCAGCTCAAGCGCTTCGAGGCCCGCCAGCAGACGCCCTACAAGAAGCACAAGATCACGCCCGACGACTGGCGCAATCGCGACAAGTGGGATGCCTACAAGGCCGCCATCAACGAGATGGTGATCCGCACCTCCACCGAGTACGCGCCGTGGCACATCATCCCGGCCAACGACAAGCGCTACGCACGGGTCGAGGTGATGCGCATCGCGGCCGAGGCGGTGGAGAAGGCCGTCAAACGCGACCGCTCCGGCAAGGGCTGATCCGCCCCGATAACGGCAACACAGGGAAGAAGACGACGCCATGAAGTTCAGCCACCACCTGCGCGAAACGCACGGCCGACAGATCGGCGTGATCACCGCCGCCTTCGGCATCCTGCTCGCCGGCATGATCGTGGTGGTCGCCAATGGCCTGTGGCAGAACCACCGCCTGCAGGTCGAGCTCAAGAGCGTCACCCAGGACCACGGCCAACGCCTGCAACTGGCCAGCGACCTGCTCGAGGCGGCCTACAACCGCCACCAGACCATGATCAACCAGTTGCTCACCCACGACCCGTTCGAGCGCGACGCCCTGATGATGGATTATCACAAGTGGGGCAACCGCGTCGGCGAGGCTCGTAACGCGCTGCGCGCCCGGCTCGATGACGAGCGCAGCCTGGCGCTGATGGAGCGACAGGACGAACTGATCCCGCGGACCGTCGCGCTGCAGGATCGCGTCGTCGATCTGGCCGCGCGCGACCAACTCGAGCCCGCCATGCAGATCGTGCGCAGCGAACTGTTCGATCTCGATCGCGAGTTCGACGGCGTCATCCAGGAACTGCGCCGTCACGAGCAGGCCAACATGCAGGCGGCCGTCGACCGCGCCCGCGACACGGCCGAAACCTCGCGACAGTTCATGCTCTGGTTCGGCCTCGGCGGCATCCTGTTCGCCGGCGTCCTGATGGTCAGCACCCGTCGCACCTTCCGGCGCCTGCAACACGAGCTGCACGAACAGGCCGAACGGCTCGACCAGGCCGGCGAACGACTGCGTTTCGAGGCCAGCCACGATGCCCTGACCGGACTGCTTAACCGGCGGGCCTTCTACGAACGGGCCCACCGGCGCATCCACGACGACCGCGCGCCGTTCGCGCTGGCCTACATCGACCTGGACTGCTTCAAGCCGGTCAACGACCAGTACGGCCACGCCATCGGCGATGACGTCCTTGCCCGGCTTGCCGAGCGACTGCAGGCCTTCGCCGGTGAGCCGGGCATCGTCGCTCGACTGGGCGGCGACGAGTTCTGCCTGCTGGCCCCCGACGGCGACAATGCCACCCCCCCACTCGAGGCCAGCCTGCGCGCCGAACTCGAACGTCCGCTGGATGTGGCCGACCACCGCATCCACCCGCGGCTGAGCATCGGCTGGGCGCGCTGGCCCGAGGAAGGCGACGATCTCGACACACTGATCACGCGTGCCGATGGCCGGATGTACCAGCAGAAGCGGCAGCGCCGCGACGGACCGGCGGAGCGGCGAGAGCCCGGCCAATCGTCGGGCCGCGACTGACCGTCCGGAGAATCAGCCCGCCGGGCTCGCCCCGGTCACCCCGATCCAGGCGGTCGCGATGCCGAAGTAGATCAGGATGCCGCCGATATCGGCGATCGAGGTGATCAGCGGCGCCGAGGCGGTGGCCGGATCAAGGTTGAAGCGGGTGAGCAGGAACGGCATCAGCATCCCCACCATGCTGCCGAACACCACCACCGCGATCATCGACAGAAACACCACGTTGGCCAGCATCGTGCCACCGTAGAACAGCCCGATCCCCCAGGCCGCCGCGCCCATGGTGAGGCCCAGCGCGCTCGCCACGCCCAGCTCCCGCACCCACAGCTTGAGCCAGTCCTTGGGCCCCACGTCCCCGGTGGCCAGGGCGCGCACCATCATGGTCGCCCCCTGCGAGCCGGCGTTGCCGCCCGAGCCGATGATCAACGGCAGGAAAAAGCTCAACACCACCGCTGCCTCCAGCGTCTCCTCGAAGGCCGAAACCGCCCCGGCGGCGAAGATGGCCAGGAACACCAGCAGCAACAGCCAGCCGATGCGCTTCTTGAACAGATCGAGGATCGACGCCCCGCGCAGGCTGACCTGCCTTGCCCCCAGGCCGCCGAGCTTGTGGATGTCCTCGGTGGCCTCCTCCTCGACCACGTCCATGACATCGTCGATGGTCACCATGCCGAGCAACACGCCCCCCTCGTCGACCACCGGCAGGGCGGTGAGATCGTAGTGCTGGATCTGGCGGGCGACCTCTTCGCGGTCGTCGCCGACCACCGCATGCACCGGATCACTGTCCATCAGCGACTCCACCGTGGACTGGGGAGCACCCAGCACCAGCTTGCGCAGGCCGGTCCAGCCGAGCAGCCGGCCGTGCGCGTCGGTGACGTAAAGCGTGTCGATGGTCTCGCTGCGACCGGCATGCTGCTGCACGTGTTCGAGCGCGTAGGCCAGTGTCCACTCCGGCCGCAACGCGATGAACTCCGGCGTCATCAGCCGCCCGGCGCTCTCCGGCGGATAGCCCAAGAGCCGCAGGGCCTGCTGCACCCGGTGAGGGCTCAGGCGGCGCACCACCGCCTCGCCCTCTTCCGGTTCGAGATGCTCGAGTAGCGCGGTCAGGTTGTCCGGGCGCAACGCCTCGAGCAATTCACGCGCCCTCGTCTCGCCGAGCCTCTCGACCAGCGCGTACTGCGCCCTGGGCTCGAGAAAACCGAACACCGCGGCTCGGCGGTCGTCCGGCAGCACATCCACCACCCGCGACATGCCGTCGGTCGACAACCCCGCCATCGCCCGGGCGATGTCCTGGTCGCGCACGGCACCCAGGTCATCGCAGAGACCGTCGGCCTCGATCTCCTCGCGTTCGAAGCGTTCGAAGACCTCGGCAAGCTGCTGAATTTTCTCGGACTGCGGCATCGAGGGGCTCCGGCTGGGGTGAATCGCTGGGTGTGACAACAGGTTGTCAGCTCGGTGGTACGGCAAGAGGAAATATAGCTGCCAGCGACGGCTTGTTGCGACTGTACGACCCCTTGCCGACATCACGGCCAAGAATCGATACCATCCAGCCATTGTGGGAGCGAGCCTCGTCCGCTAAGGCCGCATCAGCGACGGGCCAGCTCGACAAGGCAGTTGCACGCGCCTTTGGAGGACACGTGCTTTGCCGCTGGATGATATTTCGTGCGCCGGTTGCGCGAGTCGGCAAGGAATTGCCGCAGTGCCCGGCGCGCGAGTCGATTTTCTTGCTTGTCCAAGAAAACCGACGAAAAGAAGACACCCCGATGCCTTGGCCCTGCGGGCCTGATCGCCGCGGATTGCATCCGCGACGATCAGCCTCGCGAACGAGGGATTGCGGACGGGTCGGTTCGACGCGACGTCCTGTCGCGGCGAACCTCTGGCCGGCCTCCCTGCCGGCCAGACCCTGCAACCCCTCGCTCGCGAGGCAAGGCACAAGGGGACTCAACTCTTCGATTAGGCCCAGACCGCGACCTCAGGGCAGCAGCCCCCTTGGAGAGTTACGTTACGCCACCTGATGGTTGGGAATCAGGTTCCCTTGCGTCCTGCCTCGCGGCCGGTGGTTGGCTCGGGGTCGGAGCGACAGGGACGTCGCTCCGAGGCTCGCCGTGACAGGAAGTCACGTCGAGCCGGCCCCGAAGACAGCCGCCGGTCGCGAGGCTTCGAGACCGGACGTCGTCCGGGCTCGAAGGCCCGCAGGGCCAGGACGACGGGGTGCCCTTCTTTTCGCCCCCGGAGTCATAGCTTGGCTTGGGCAAGCAAGAAAAGGGGCTCGCGCGCCGGGCATGGCGTCATCCCGCAAACCACCGAGCGAAACCGGCGTGCGAAACCACAAACCACGCCTGACGAGAGACGACTACGACACTCGTCGTAAGTAAGCCGTCACCTCATCCCGATCGTGATACAACTGCCGAACATCGATCTCGAACCCCACCTCGGCCTCCTCCAGCCGAGCCGCGATCCGCTCGACCGCGTCCATCACCGCCTGCTGGCGCTTTTTCATCGGCAGCTTGAGGTTGAAGATCGCCCGCTGGCAGTCCCCGCGCGCCATCCAGTCGGCCATCAGGTCGGCCACGCGCGAGGGCTTTTCCACCATGTCGCAAACCAGCCACTCGACCGGCCGTTCGGGGCGGAAGGTGAAGCCATCCTCGCGACGGTGCTCGACGGACACGTGCCCGGTCAGCACCTCGGCCATCGGGCCGTTGTCGACGGCGGTCACCATCAACCCGTCGCGCACCAGCTGCCAGGTCCAGCCGCCGGGCGCGGCACCCAGGTCGACCGCCTCCAGTCCGGCGCGCAGCAGGTCCTTGCGCTCCGCCGGCGAGAGAAAGGTGATCAGGGCCTCCTCGAGCTTGAGCGCCGAGCGGCTGGGTGCGTCCTTCGCCATTTTCAGGCGCCGGATGCCCATCGGCTGCGGGGCCGCCTGCCCCGGATGCGACCAGCCGGGGATCGCGGTGGTGGTGTCGGTAAAGGTGAGGTGCAGCCGCGGCAGCTCGCGGTTCCCGGGCTGAAGCAGCCCGCGCTTGCGCATCGACTGCTCCAGCGGCTTGGTGAACTGGCGGGCCAATCGCATCAGCGGCCGAGTCGCCTCGGCATCCGGCGTTTCGACATACACGCCGCCGAACTCCTGACCGTCGAGCGCGGCGAGGATCGGCCCCAGCCGGTTGGCCGGCGGCAGGTCGTCCAGCGGCTCGCCGGCAAGGCACAGCTGCCGGGCGAAGATCAGGTCGTCGAGGGACAGTGTCTCGAACCACGCGGCGAGCGCGTGCGCGTCGTGGGCAATGAAGGTGAGGTAGCCAGTATCGGCCTTGGCCTTGCAGAAGCCATGCACGCCGGCCTCGGCGGCGACGGCCTGCACCTGGGCGGCGCAATCGCCTTCATAGCCGGCACGAGTCAGTAGAAGAAGATGTCGTTGGGCAAACATGGCCGCAAGCATGCCAGAGCGCGGCGAGGATTCCACCTCGATCGGCCCCGGTGCACTCAATCACAGCGGTGATCGTTCTCACCGATCCGTTCGCCTTCACGCCGGTGGCGTGGCATCCGGGCCATCCGGGCCATCCGGGCCATCCGGGCCATCCGGGCCATCCGGGCCATCCGGGCCATCCGATTCCGCGTCGATGACCAGACCCAATGTCTCATGCAACGCATCGATATTTTTCCGATGCGTGATGACCGCCACCTCATCACCGATCTCGATCCGTTCGTCGTCATCCGGGATGATCAACTGTTCGTCGCGATAGAGGCACATGACGCGGCTGGGTTTGGGCAAGGCCAGGTCGCTGATGGTGCCAACCTGCTCTTCCTTGGCGACAAAGGAAAAGGCCGAGGCGTCGTAACGGAAGATGGTCGAGAGCTCGAACGGGTCACGGCCCTCGAACATGTCCGCCAGGTGCCGACCGATGGTACGGGACGGGATGATCGTGGAATCGAGCCCCAGTTCGATGCAGATATGCTCGTAACTCGGATCCTGGATCTTGGTGACCACCGTCTCGAACCCCAGCGACCGCCCCACCAGGCTGGCGATGATGTTGGTCTGGTCATGGCCGGTCAGGCAGTAGAGCACGTCACCCTCCTTCGGGTTCGTCTCGCGCAGCAGGGCGGGCTTGCTGCCATCACCGAGCAGAAACCCGCAGTCCAGTTCGTTACTCAACTGATCGAGCTTCGCCTTTTCCCGATCGATAACCACCACTTCGTGGTTCCGCTTCAACAGCACTTGCGCCGTCATGACGGCAGTGGAACTGGCACCGACAAATATCGCTTTCATGACGCACCCTTACGCGTTCCGACCCAGTTGGGGAGATACAGGACGACCAGCAAGGCAATGATTTCCACCCGCCCGAGCAGCATGTCCAGACACAAGACCCCCTTCAGGAAGGTCGGCATCTCGGCCGACGTGATGCCGGTGCTCAGACCGACCGTGGCGGTCGCCGACACCACCTCGAAGAGCGCGTCCATCGGCGCATAGCCATACACCAGGAAGGCGAACCAGGAGACGGCCACCACGCCAACGTACAGCAGGATCAGGATGAGCACGCGCTGTATCGCGTCATCGTCCAGCACCCTGCCGCGGAGTTTTGCATAGTGCACCGCACTGGACGGCATCGCCGTGCGTTGCAGCACCACCTGGATCAGGCGCAGCAGGATCAGCACACGCAACAACTTGATCCCGCCAGCCGTCGACCCGACGCCACCACCGATCAACATCGACACGATCATGCTCAGCTTGGCGCTGTCATCGATCGCGCCCAGATCGAGCGTGGCAAACCCCGCCGTGGTTTGCGCCGACGTGGCAAGAAACAGCGCATGGCCCGCGGCATCCGACAGGGCCATGCCCGTCTGGAAACGCAACGACAGAAACAACAGCAGCGCGACCAGCGCAATGGCCGCCACCAGGGCAAGCAGCTCCGCATCCTGCACGCCCCGACGCCACTTCCTCGAGGCCATCAGCGCATAGAGCGTCAGGGGCAAGGCCCCGCACAGGCTGATGCCGATAATGGCGAAGCGGCTGGCCCAGCTATCGAGGCCCGCCAGGCTGTTGTCGAAAGACGAGAACCCCCCGGTCGACACCGCGGCCAGCACATGGTTGATCGCCACCGCGCCATTGCCGGAGATCAACCACACCACCGCAATACCGGCCACCGTCAGGGCGCTGTAGATGACCAGCGCCTGGCGCGCGTGGGCGCGGGTCGTCGTGGCCAGGGTTTCACCCCCCAGCGGCTTGCCCAGGCGGCGGGTGGGCATCTGGCTCCCCATCAGGATGGCAATCGAAAGCACCACCACCCCCAGGCCGCCGTACCACTGCACCCAGGAACGGGCGAACAGGAAGGTCTCCGGCTTGCCGGCCAGGTCGGTGGTCACCGACAGGCCCGTGGTGGTAACCGCGGAGATCGCCTCGAACAAGGCGCTGGAGAAACTCAACCCGCTGCCCATGAACGGGAAGGTCATCAGCAGCGGGGAAAGCACGAAGGCCAGCGCGACGATGGTCAGCGCCTCGTTCGTCTGTATCCGCCGGGGTTCGGGAATGGAGCGCGACGCCCCCCAGGCGGCCAGCAGCACGGCGATGACCACGAGGTAACGCAGGGCAATGCCGTAGTCCTGGAACAGCACCGCCGCGCCCAGCGGCACCAGCGTCAGCAGGGCAAGCATGGAGGCCAGCAGCCCCAGGTACTTCGCCAGCACGCGCATGCGAACGGCGTAACTCAGTTCCGGGGCAATCGCAGTCATCTATCCCCCGCCTCGATCGACATAACGGCACAGGCCGGACTCAGCGACATGGGCACCGCCGCACCAACCGCAAGCCGCTGATCTCCGGCCCGCTGATCCTGAATGGATTGTAGTGGACGACGGGCGGGCCAACCGCGTGGACGAACCGCCACTCGGCCACCGAGCCCCGCCATGACGCAAAAAAGCCGCAGTGACCGCGCCGGGTCAGACTGCGACTTCTCTTCAACGGCCCGGGCTCACCGGGCCAGCAACGGCCGTTACTTGTGACGTAGGTCCTGGAGCGCCTCGTTCATCTTGAACAGCACGATCATCAGCTCACACCAGATGCGCACCCCGATCGCGCCGAACACGATGGTCAGCAAGCCCGCCATGAACGAGCCGAACGACATGCCGCCGTAATTGGCGAACATCATGCCGATGCCGCCGATTACCACGCCGGCCAACAGCAGCCAGTAGATGACGGTAATAAATTTCGGCGTCAGCATCTTGTCGAAGAAAAGAAGGTCTTTCATGCTCTTATTCCTTTTTTGGTTCTTGGTTTTTTGTGAAGCACGCAGGACGGTCAAGACGGGAGACGACGGGAGCCCTGCGGAGCCGGGGCGCCAGCCGGTTTGGATGGCCGGCGTGGCAACGCCGACCGGGGGAAGGTCGGAAAACAACGGATTCCCTTCCAAGCGTCTCGACTTCCTGTCGAAGTGGCTTCCAGGCGAGCCTATCACAGCGGGCGGGGCACGGATGGCAGCACGGCCACCTGCGACGTGGGTTCGGAGGCATATTGCTTACGCCCGGAACAACGGCGAATCGGTGTGCCGTTCGCGCGTGGAGCAAGTATAAACAGCCCGCCACGCCATCGCGGACCGCCGCTCTCACTCCATTCAGCGCGCAGCATCCGGGCTCATCGTCCCATCTTGCCTTCAGCTTGCTATTGTCATAGCTGCAGTTCAGCCGCATGACCAGGTCAGAAAAGGAGTCTTCCGTGAGTCAGTCCCCTTCCACCACCCCGTCCGCGCATTGGCTGGCGGATATCGACTCGCTAGATCGCGAGGATCTGATCGAGCGTGTGCGCGCCATGGCCGCTGAACTCGACTTGCTTCACGGGCGTGAACGTCTGTGGCTCGGTCGGCACGCGCTGATCGATGACCTCACCCGCCTGGGCAATCGCCGCGACTTCGTGCGCCAACTGGACACCCTGTTCAGTCAAAATCAGCGCAATGACCTGCCGGTGAGCCTGATCCTGCTCGACATCGTCCAATACATAAACCACCACGGGCCGTCGGCCGAAGACCGCGTGCTGCGTGCGTTCGGGGATTGCCTGCGAGAGACGCTGCGTGGCATGGACATGTCGTTTCGGATTGCCGAGCACGAGTTTGCCGTGATCCTGCCCGATACCCCCGTAAACGGTGCCTCGGCGGTAGCGGACAAGTTGCGCCTGGCGGCGGCCTACTTCCTGGTCGAGGACGCCGAGGCAACGACGAGATTTGATGTCAGCGTGGGCGTGGATGCGTTCCGGGTCGAGGATGAGGATGCCGATGCAGTCGTCCAGCGTGCCTACGAGGCGCTCGACGAGAGCCGGGCGGCGCAGGCGGATTGGGGGGATCGCCAGCCCGGTTGATCACCGGGATAAAGAGGGTTCTGCCAGGCTCCCCCGACTGCCACCCGCTGTAGGTCGGACTTCAGTCCGACATCGGCCATCCGCCGACTACCCCGACCCATCGACTAACCGCCGCGGGATCGTTTCGCACGCCTGCTGCGCGGAGCGGGCAATAACAACCGCCCTGCGCGGCCATGCCACCTCACGCTTGGCGCCAAGGTTGCGATCCCCCCAACCATCACCCCACACTCTCTCCCACGTAGCGCGCCCATCTCCTTCAGGCACAGACAGGGAGCCAGTCATGCCGGAGAAACTCCCGACCGAAGTCACCCCCAACAGCAAGATCGAAGTGCTCGATCCCGGTGTGACGGAAACACTCAACCCGTTTCGCCACGCCGACCGCGTGTTGCTCGTCGACGGCGAAGAAGTCGGCCGCATGGGCACGAGACGCGGACGCACCCAACTCTGGATCGGCTTTCGGCGCTATGAACTGCGCAGCCCGGGGGATGTCTCCCTCGCCGAATTCTTCAGTGACTTCTTCCGGCATTTCTCCGGACGCCGCGAGCGTATGCGTTGGCATTCAGCCGGAGGCAAACGCATCGACATGGGGCGGGAAGCAGACTCCTGGAAACGCCCCACCGGCTGGTTCGAACTGGAGTCGGGCCAATATACAGTCGCCGCCCGATACGAACGCCGCTTTCTCACCAGGGACCTGACTGCCCAGTGGTTATGTGACAACCAACTGATCGCCCGCCTAGACTCCGACCCGCACGACCACCGCAGCTACGAAATTACCGCCGTGCAGCCCATGGAGCTTGAACCCCTGTTGCTGGCCGCACACCTGAGCTTCTGGGTTCTGCCCGGCCGCGGGGGCGGTGCAGGCGGTGGTGGTGCTGGCGGCGGAGGTGACGGGGGTGGCGGTTGCTGAGGCCACTCGGGCCTTCGAAGCCGGACGCGGCGCGTCCTCGAAGCCTCACGACCTCGGGGCCAACTCGACGCGACGTCGTGTCGCGACGGGCCTCGGATTGCAGCAATACTTGGATCAGATCCTGCGATCTACTCCATCACGACTAATCTCTCTGCTGGATAGAGGCTGGTGCAATTCTCCCCGAAAGCGGGCAAGTGCACTTTTTCGCTGTTCTTGCGATTCATAAATAGCGCGCTTGCGGAGGATGGATGCTGGACGCGTTGGAAGCCGGTTTGAAAGCGTGGTTGTGGCCCGGGTTGTCGGCCGTTCTCTCGGTGGTGGTCACCTACGCCATTTACCGCGCCGCACTGGCGGTTTTCCGCCACTTCTCCGAATCACGGGCGGTACTTCGGCTATTTGTCGACGCCGCGGCCGGTGCCCTCGGGGCGGTACTATCC
Organism: Guyparkeria halophila; assembly: GCF_034479635.1. Classification (NCBI taxonomy): domain Bacteria; kingdom Pseudomonadati; phylum Pseudomonadota; class Gammaproteobacteria; order Chromatiales; family Thioalkalibacteraceae; genus Guyparkeria; species Guyparkeria halophila. Next base: position 462,640 of record NZ_CP140153.1, on the reverse strand, counting down.
CTGCTGGCGTTAACGGGAACGCTCGCGTCGGCGCCACCTGATCTGCCCTTGCTAACAGGCATCCAGCACACCACCTCATTATTGCTGGTGCTTGCGATTACCTGGGCCTCGGTGCGGCTGACGTCTGCGATTGGCGACGTAATTGTCGCGCTGAACCCCGTGCTTGAAGGCGAGTGGAAGCGAGCACGCAAGGTTGAAACCCAAACCCGGTTTCTTGTGCGGGCGCTAAAGATCCTGATCGTGATCATCGGGATTGGCGCGGCCCTGATGACCTTTGATTCCGTTCAGCATATGGGAGCCAGTCTGCTGGCGTCCGCCGGTGTGGGCGGCTTGATTCTGGGTTTTGCTGCCCGCCCGGTGCTCAGCAACTTGCTGGCCGGGATGCAGATTGCGCTCACACAGCCCTTTCGCATCGACGATGTACTTAACGTCGAGGGCGAGTGGTGCTGGGTGGAAGAGGTGACCGCCACTTACGTGGTGGTCAGGGTCTGGGATTTGCGGCGCCTGGTTATTCCGTTGCAGTGGTTTATCGACAACCCGTTCCAGAACTGGTCCAGGCACAGCTCCGAACTGTTGGGAACGGTGTTTATCTGGGTGGACTACACCATGCCGATAGAACCGCTTCGAGAGGAATTCAACCGCCTGCTTGCCCATTCGAATCTCTGGGACGGAAAGGTTGCCACGGTGCAGGTAACCGATGCCAGCGACCGGGCCCTGCAGGTCCGTTTTTTGATGAGCGCACCGGACTCCTCCCGGAACTGGGACCTTCGGTGCGCCATTCGTGAAGGGCTTGTGACCTTCATCCAGGAAAACTACCCGGCGCAATTGCCTCGCTTGAGGGCCCGGCTGGTGGACGACCAGGAACCGTCCTGAGCCTTACCCGATGCGTGAGGGTCTTTTCTTGCCTGGCAAAAGAAAAGCGACTCGCGCTCCGAGCACGGGGGCGAGTCCATGCCACCTCGCGCAACAGGCGCATGAAACCGATCCCTCATCACGGAAAATTCGGAAAACTGTTTTGCCCCCCTCGTCTAGGCGGATTGGGAAGAACAAGCGCCCGAGAAATAGGCCGACCCTCGCCACTCCTGTAGGTCGGACTTCAGTCCGACGTCCGCCAAAGGCCGACTACGTCAGTTCTCGGCCAAATGATGGTGGATCGTTTCGCACGCCGGTTGCGTAGCGCGGGCAATATTGATCGCCCTGCCAGGCGCGCGAGCCCCTTTTCTTGCTTGTCCAAGAAAAGGGGCGAAAAGAAAGACACCCCACGGCTTGGCCCTTCGGGCCTTCGAGGCCGGACAAGGTCCGACCTCGAAGCCTCACGACCAGCGAATGTCTCGGGGCCGGCTCGACGCGACCTCCTGTCGCGCTGAGCCTCGGAGCGACGTCCATGTCGCTCCGACCCCGGCCACCCGCCGGCCGTGAGGCAAGCCCCAGGGGGGGGGGGGCACCAACCTTCGCCTACCGCCGTGCCGACCGACGAGCGTTCACTCCACCAGAGATCAAAGGGAAGTCGCGCGCCTCAGATCGGGCAACTATGCGGATCGAAGGGCGAATCCCCTTACGCCTTGCCTCGCGAGCGGGGGATCGCAGGGTCGGGCTTGCATGGACGCAAGCCCGAGGTTCGCCGCGACAGGACGTCGCGTCGAACCGACCCGTCCGCGATTGCCCGTTCGCGAGGCTGATCGCGCAGCGATCAGGCCCGCAGGGCCAAGGCGTCGGGGTGTCCTTCTTTTCGTCGGTTTTCTTGGACAAGCAAGAAAACCGACTCGCGCGCCAGGCACGGGGCCAAAGCGTTGCCACCTCACGCACCGAGCGCGTGAAACCGTTCCACCGCGCTTCACGGCGGGGAACAACTGCAACCTCTTACGAGATCAGTTTTGATGGCAAAAATGACGCCCTAAGACATGAAAAGCCCCTCATCAGAGGGGCTAAGATTGCCATATCAAGCAGTTGGCCAAGCCCGACCCCGTGCGAGTCATTCACCTTCATGCCGCTCCAGCCACATCGCGGTCAACGTCGTCACGGCAACCAGGAACACGCCACCACCAAACAGAAGCGTTTGTGCAAGTTGGTCACGGTATGAAGTATCAGAATTTGACAACATGAAGGGGAAATAAAAAAGCACCGCAATCAAACAACCCACGGCCAAACCAACCCAAACATACTTCGGAATTTGGTAGAACGAAGCGCTGCGGTTCTTCAATACCAACCACCACACCGAGTAAAGGCCATACCCGGGAAGCAGGCAAACAATGGAAAACACCAGCGTGGCGGGTTCGGGATGACTCGCCCATGCCGGCCCCAAGAGAAACAAGTAGCCGAACACGTAGACAACGGTGGTTGGAAGCAGGAAAAACACTGTCCCGATACCGACGAGGACAGACAAAGTTATGCGCGTCAGACGGTTCATTTCCTGGAGCCTCCATGCAGCCAACGTACCGATCAAGACACCGCGGCTAGCAATCAGTCTTGATCGCCATCCAACCCCCGACTCGCCATATTCGCCGCCCGAAACAACGCCCGCCGCTTGTTCAACGTCTCCTCCCATTCAGTCGCGGGCACGGAATCAGCAACGATCCCGCCCCCAGCCTGAACATGCAGCTGCCCGTCCTTGATCACCCCGGTACGGATGGCGATCGCCGTATCCATGTTGCCGTTCCAGGCCCAGTAACCCACCGCCCCGGCATAGACCCCACGCTTGACGGGCTCGAGCTCCTGGATGATCTCCAGCGCGCGGATCTTCGGTGCACCCGAGACGGTGCCGGCGGGGAAGGTCGCGCGCAGGACGTCCATGGCGTTCAGCCCCTCGTCGAGCTGGCCGGTGACCTGCGAGACGATGTGCATCACGTGCGAGTAGCGCTCGATGATCATGCGCTCCTCGAGCTTGACGCTGCCCACCCGGGCGACGCGGCCGGTGTCGTTGCGTCCCAGGTCGATCAGCATGACGTGCTCGGCGATCTCCTTGGGGTCGCTCAAGAGATCCTGCTCGAGGGCCTTGTCCTCGGCCTCGGTGGCGCCGCGCGGGCGGGTGCCGGCGATGGGGCGGACGGTGACCGTGCCGTCCTCGAGGCGGGCGAGGATCTCGGGGCTGGAGCCGACCACGGTGAACTCGCCGGCATCGATGAAGTACATGTACGGCGAGGGGTTGATCGAGCGCAGCGCCCGGTAGAGGTCGATGGGCGCGGCACCGAACTCGATGCTCATCCGCTGGCTGGGCACCACCTGCATGACGTCGCCCGCCGCGATGTACTCGCGGATGGCGCGCACGCCGTTCTCGTAGCCCTCGCGGGTGAAGGTGGCGGTGAAATCGTTCTCGTCGATGTCGCGACCCGGGGCAGACGAGCCGTAGTGCGCCACCGGCTCGCGCAGGCGCGCGGCGAGCGTATCGAGACGCACATTGGCCAGATCGAGCGCACCGGTCTCCGCGGGGTCGATCAGGGTCACCAGCAGCAGCTCGCTGGAGAGGTTGTCGACCACGACCACCTCTTCGCTCGCCATCAGCAGGATGTCGGGCACACCCAGCGGGTCGTCGGCGTCGAAGTTGGCCAGGCGCGGCTCGATGTAGCCGACGGTCTCGAAGCCGAAGTAGCCCACCAGCCCGCCGTGAAAGCGCGGCATGTCGGCGGGCTCGTAGACGCGGTAGCGGGCCTTGAAGGTCTCGATCCAGGCGAGCGGGTCGTCGACCGTTTCGTCCTCGACCACCTCGCCGTCCTTTTTCACCACCACGCGGTGGCCGTGGACGGTCAGCACCGTCGAGGACGGCAGGCCGATGATCGAGTAGCGCCCCCAGCGCTCGCCGCCGGTGACCGACTCGAACAGGTAGCCGAACGGGCCTTCCACCAGCTTGTGGTAGACGGACAGCGGCGTGTCGTAGTCGCCCAGTACGCGGCGGGTGACGGGAACGCGGTTGTAGCCCTCGGCGGCGAGCTGCTCGAGGTCGACGCGGGTGGGCTGGTAGGGCTGGAAACGGTTGGGCATGACGGGCTCCGGAAGGGGGTTCGATGGGCGGCGAGGGGTGGCGTTCAGCTACGCCATCGTCTCCGCCATCGGAACGTCCCCGCAGCCATCGTCCCTGTTGCCGCCATGATGCTTACCTGCCGACGAGCCCCGCAAGCTCCGTCATCGAGTCGATGACGGCGTCCGGGTCGAAGTCCCGAATGTCCTTGCCGTGGTTGTAGCCGTAGCTCATGCAGACGATCGAGAAGCCCGCGGCGCGCGCGGCCTTCACGTCGGAGATCGAGTCGCCGATCATCAGCGCCTCGGAGGGATGCACGTGGAACCAGCCCGCCGAGTAGATCAGCGGCGCCGGGTCCGGTTTCTTCAACGGCAGGGTGTCGCCGCTGATGATGACCTCGAAGTGGTCCTTCAACCCGGTCTGCTCGAGCAACGGCAGGGTGAAGGCCGAGGCCTTGTTGGTCACGCAACCGACCGACAGGCCCAGCGACCGGATGAAATCCAGCCCCTGGGTGACGCCGTCGAAGAGCCTGGAGTGCTTGCCGTTGCTCTCGGCGTAGGCCCGCTTGAACACGGGCAGGGCCGCCTCGAAGGCGGCCTGGTCGGGCGTGCCGTCGAGGTCGTTGGTGAGCGCGCGCTCGACCAGCCGCTCGACGCCGTTGCCCACCCAGTTGCGCACGTCCTCTTCCGCCCGCTCGGGGTTGCCCAGCTCACGCTGCATGGCGTTGACCGCCACCAGCAGATCGGGCACCGAGTCGACCAGGGTGCCGTCCAGGTCGAACAGCACCATGCGCGGGGTGAACCGGGCCATTACTTGCCGACCTTGGCCAGCTCGTCGCGCATCGCCTTGACGATGCTGTCGTAGCGGTTCGGGTCGGAATCCTGGCCCTTGCCGAACAGCGCCGAACCGGAGACGAAGGTGTCGACGCCGGCCGCGGCGATCTCGCCGATGTTGTCGGCGTTGACGCCGCCGTCGATCTCGAGGCGGATGTCACGGCCGGAGCGGTCGATGATCTCGCGCGCCTGGCGGGCCTTCTCGAGGGTCGCCGGGATGAACTTCTGGCCGCCGAAGCCCGGGTTGACGGACATCAGCAGGACGATGTCGACCTTGTCGATCACCCACTCGAGCACGTCCAGCGGGGTGGCCGGGTTGAAGACCAGGCCCGACTGACAACCTTCGTCACGGATCAGCTGCAGGCTGCGGTCGACGTGCTCGGAGGCCTCCGGGTGGAAGGTGATCGAGGTCGCGCCGGCCTTGGCGAAGTCCGGGATGATGCGATCGACCGGCTTGACCATCAGGTGGACGTCGATCGGCGCGGTGACGCCGTGCTTGCGCAGCGCGTCGCAGACCAGCGGGCCGATGGTCAGGTTGGGCACGTAGTGGTTATCCATCACGTCGAAGTGCACCCAGTCGGCGCCGGACTTCAGGACGTTGTCCACTTCCTCGCCCAGGCGGGCAAAGTCGGCCGACAGGATACTCGGGGCAATGATGTAGTCGCTCATCTCGCGGTCCTCGGATAATTAGGAAAGATTCGGGGAAATTCGGTCGAGCAGCGCCCGTGCCGATCGCCGAAACCGGCATCGGTCGGACGGGCGCACGCGCGGAAACTGGCGGTCAATGTACCGGATTCGGCGCGATTTTTTAAGAACGGCATCGCCGCGCCGCCGCCCGGCGGCCGCTCAACGACAGCCCGACGATGGCCCGACGATGGCCCGAGAGCCGCCAACAACATGCGGTTTTCGGCATCCATTCGCCGCGGCGCGCGACGGACACCCCGCCATTCGACCGGCAAATCGACTAGACTCCCCCGACATTTTCCAGCCGAACGACGATTAAACACCACTATGTTCCAGACCGAACTGCTCCTGCGCGAATTCGTTACCCACGACGTCCAGCGTTACATCCTGGCCAAGCCCGAGGGCTTCTCGTTCACGCCCGGACAGGCGATCGAACTGGCCATCGACGACCCCAAATGGCGCGACCAGGGCCGCCCGTTCACGCTGACCAACCGGGTCGACGACCGCGTGCTGGAACTGATGATCAAGAGCTACGGCGATCACGACGGCATGACGCAGACGCTGGGCAAGTCTCAGCCGGGACAGAAGCTGCTGCTCTCCGAGCCGTTCGACAGCTTCACCTACGACGGGCCGGGCTGGTTCATCGCCGGCGGCGCCGGCATCACGCCGTTCCTCGCCATCATTCGTGATCTCGCCGACCGCGGCCAGCTCGAGGGGCAGAAGCTGATCTACTCGAACAAGACCGCCGGCGACATCATCCAGCAGCGCGAACTCGAGGCCGCCTTCGGCGAGAACGCCCACTTCGTCTGCACCCGCGAGCACTCGCCGTTGTGCACCCACAGCGGCCACGTCGACGACGGCTTTATCCGCGAGCACGTGCGCGATCTCTCCGAGGAGTTCTACGTCTGCGGCCCGCCGGCCTTCACCGATCAGGTGAAAAAGACCCTCGGCGATCTGGGCGGCAACACCCAGAGCATGGAATTCGGCTAAGACCGACTCCACAGCCCGAGAGAGAAAAGCCGCGCCACGGATTCCCCGGGCGCGGCTTTTTCATGCCTGAAAGGAAACCCCACTGTGGGAGCGAGCCCTGCTCGCGAATCGCGCGGAACGCGCGAGCCCCGACCAACCGAGGAAGCTCACATCAGGCGGATTGCCATCCCGACCCAGCACGGCCGCTGATGCGGCCTTCGCGAGCGAGGCTCGCTCCCACAGTGGGGCTTCGTTGTGTGCCCTGAAAATCAGCGCAGATCGATATCGAACCACTCGGTGACGCGCACCCGGGCCAGATGGATGCGGTAGACCGTCTCGCGGCTGACCCGGCGGCCGGCGCGGCTGACGCGGAAACTCAGCCGGCGACAGCGCGGTTGCCGGGCGAGCACCTCCATCAGGGGGGTGTCGGCCAGGCCGGTGATCGCGCGGCGCAGGCGCGGGCTGAGCGGGCCGACCACCTCGGTCAGGGCCTCGACCCGGGCATCGGCGCTCTCCAGCCGGACGCGGCGCGCCCAGACGCGCGTGACCCTTGGGGTCGGCCAGCGACCGGCGACGTGCCCGCGCCACCCCTCGTCGAGGCGGCGCACCACCACCGGGTGGCCGGTATGCCGATGCAACGCCCGCGTGAACGACCCGGTCGTGGTCGCCAGGCGACGCTGCGCGGCCGGGAGGCGGAACAGCATCGGGTCACCCGCCGGCCGGGCCGTGGCCCGAAAGCAGCCCAGGGCAAACCGCCGATACTCGTTCATGGGGCCTTGGGGGCAAACACGGCTGCCTGCCCCTCGCCGCGCGGGTCGCTGGCCGCCTCGAGCCGGCCGTCTTCACGCCACCAGGCGACCGCCTGCATGTTGCCAAAGCCGTCATTGACCTCGATGCGATGCCCCATCAGTTCGAGCTCGGCGCGCTGATCCGCGTCGAGCAGGCCGGGCTCGACCTCGATCCGGTCGGGCAGGTACTGGTGATGGATGCGCGGGCCGGCCACCCACTGGTCGACCGGCTCGCCGCGGGTCGCCGCCAGCACGCCACCGAGCACCATGGTGATGATGCGCGAACCGCCGGGCGTACCCAGCACGCCGACCAGCTCGTCGCTGCGCACGAAGGTGGGCGACATCGAGGACAGCGGCCGCTTGCCCGGCTGAACCGCATTGGCCTCGGCGCCGACCAGCCCGTAGACGTTGGGCACGCCCGGCTTTTGCGAGAAGTCGTCCATCTCGTCGTTCAAGAGCACGCCGGTGCCGGGCACGGTCACCCCGGCGCCGAACGGGTAGTTGATCGAAAGGGTGGCGGCGACGTAGTTGCCCTCGCCGTCCATCACCGAGAAATGCGTGGTGTGCGGCCCCTCGGGCTCGGTCACCACCGGGGCGAGGCTCGCCGAGCGCGTGGCATCGGTGGGCGAGATACCCACCGCCAGCCCGGCGGCGTAGTGGTCGCTGGTCAGACGCTCGAGCGGCATGTCGACGTAGTCGGGGTCGCCCAGGTACTCGGCGCGATCACGGTAGGCGCGGCGCATCGCCTCGACCCGGTAGTGCAGGCCCAGCACGGACAGGTCGTCCAGCTCGCCGGCACGACGCTCAAGTACGCCATAGGTGTTGAGGATCTGCGCGATGGCCACGCCGCCGGAGGACGGCGGCGCGGCGGAGACCACCTCGAAGCCACGGAAGCGGCTGACCACCGGCTCGCGCTCGACCACGCGGTAGCCGGCCAGGTCCGAGCGACACCAGATGCCGCCGGCCTTGCGCACCCCGTCGACCAGTCGCCCGGCCAGTTCGCCCTGGTAGAAACCGTCGCGGCCCTCGATGGCGATGCGCTCGAGCGTCTCGGCCAGGTCGGGCTGCCGGATGACATGACCCAGCGCCGGCAGCTTGCCCTCGTCGAGGAAGATCGTCCGGCTGCCCGGATCGTCGGCCAGCAGCTCCTCGCGAAAGCCGGCCAGGCGACGATACATCTCGGTGACCTGGAAACCGTCACGGGCGGCGCGGATGGCCGGATCGAGTGTCGTGCTCAGGGGCAGGCGGCCGAATTCCTCGGCCAGGTGATCGAGCGCGGCGGGAATGCCGGGGATGCCGGCGGCCAGCGGCCCGTCGACGGACAGATCCGGTTGCGGATTGCCCTCGTCGTCGAGATACATGTCGCGACTGGCCTGGCCCGGCGCCCGCTCGCGGGCATCGAGCATCACGTCGCGCCCGCTTGCCGCGTCATGAAGCAGGTAGAAGCCGCCGCCCCCCAGGCCGGAGCTGTAGGGCTCGACCACCGCGAGTGTCGCCGTGATCGCGACCGCCGCATCGAAGGCGTTGCCGCCGGCCTCGAGCACCTCGCGCCCGGCCGCGGTGGCCATCGGGTGGGCGGTGGCGATCGCGGCCTGGCCCGGCGCCGTGGGTGCTGCCTGGACGAGCCCTACCGGCAGGAGGACAAGAACGAGGGCGATCCGGCGCAGGATGTTCACGCTCAGCCCCCGCCGATCGCCTGGACGATCTCGACCCGGTCGCCGTCGGCGGCCACGGTGCTGGCGTGCTCGGCACGCGGGCAGATCTCGCCGTTGACCTCGACCGCGTAGCGCTTGCCGCTCGTCCCGGCCAGCGTGACCAGCGCCTCGATCGTGGTGCCCTCGGGCACGTCCCGCGGCTCGCCGTTGAGCTCGATCCGGACCATCGATTCAGCCATCCTCTTCTCCTCCATCGCCGGAACCGCCGCCCCGGCTCGATTGTCTCTACTGGTAGACTTCGGGACCGGCCGACAGCCGACCGATCCCATCCCATTCCCCGAAAAGCCGACACCCATGAGTGAAACACCCCGGGCCGCCTCTGCCGCGTCGTCCGCCCTGCCCTGGGGCGAGATCGACACCGTCCTGCTGGACATGGACGGCACCCTGCTCGATCTCGATTTCGACGCCCGCTTCTGGAAAGAGCACTTCCCGCAGCGCTACGTCGAGCTTAGCGGCCTTACCGAGCCCGAGGCGATGGCGCGACTCAATGCCCGCTTCGAGGGCCTCAAGGGCCAGCTGGCCTGGTACTGCCTCGACGACTGGCACCGGGCCCTGGCGCCCGACTGCCGCAACGAGCTCGACCTGGTCGCCCTCAAGCGCGAACTGGCCCACCACATCCGCTACCGCCACGGCGTACCCGAATTCCTCGAACGCCTGGGCGGGGCCGGCAAACAGCGGGTGCTGGTCACCAACGCCCACCCGGCCAGCGTCGATCTCAAGTTCGAGCGGGTCGACCTCTCGGCGCGGCTCGATCGCCTCTTCAACGCCCACGAGATCGGCGCGGCCAAGGAATCGCCGCGCTTCTGGGACCGGCTGGCCGAACAACTGCACTTCGACCCCGACCGCACCCTGCTGGTCGACGACAACCTGGTCGCCCTGGCGGCCGCCGAGGACTTCGGCATCCGCCACCTGCGGGCGATCACCCTGCCGAACAGCCAGGGCGAGCCGATGGAGACCGCGCCGTTCGTGGCGCTGGACGACTTTCTCGCCGCGACGGCGGCCTTGGCGCCGCGCTCTAACGCCTGACCGCGCCCTGAGCATGTCGGACTGAAGTCCGACCTACAGCGGGCACCTCGTCAACCGTAGGTCGGACTTCAGTCCGACAAACGACCGACCGAAGACCCCGCTCGCGGGATTTACTCGCCCTCGCTCGGCGGGACGTAGTCCTCGGGCTTGTCTTCCTTGCCCTCGAACAGGAATTTCTCCATCTCGCGGACCAGGAATTCGCGCGCCTTGGGGTCGATCGGCGTCAGGCGATACTCGTTGATCAGCATGGTCTGGTGGCCCAGCCATTGCTGCCAGGCAGCCTTGGAGATGTTGTTGTAGATGCGCTCGCCCATCTCGCCCGGATAGGGCGGCTTGGGCAGGGCCTCGGCCTCGCATTGCAGGCGCTGGCAGAAGACGGTGCGGTCAGTCATGAAAACCTCGTTCGCGGTTCGGATGCATGGTTTGCCGCGATGATAACAGTGCCCCGCGCTCGCGGCAGGGCGGTGGGGCTAGCCGTTCAGCCCGATGGATCGTCGGGCTGAAGCCCGACCTACGGCCAACCCTGCGCCCGATGCAACGAAACCCGTCGGTCGGACTTCAGTCCGACACCCCGCGCCGGATCAATGACCCGCAACCCGCTCGCGAATCAGGCGCTGCACCGGGGCAGGCAGACCGACGGGCGGATCGTGGGCCAGCCGTTCGATCGGGTGCCACTCGCCGGCGGACTCGGCCACGCCCCGCGGGGCGACGCGGGCGGCAATCACCCGGGCATCAAGCTCGAAATGGCTGAAGACGTGGCGCAGGCGATCCTGCTCGCGCCAGTCGGCATCGCGCGCCAAGCCCAGCGCGTCCAGCCGCGATTCGGCATCCGCCGTGGTCTCGACCACCGGCAGGCAGGCAAGCCCGCCCCAGATGCCGCTGGGCGGGCGCTTCTCGACGAACAGACTCCCATCGCCGTCTTCCAGCCACAGCAGCACGCGCTGGCGTACCGGCTTTGGCTTGCGCCGCCGACGCACGGGCAACTCGGCAACCCGCCCCTGCCGGCGCGCCTGGCAATCGTCGCTGACCGGGCACGCCTCGCAACGCGGCATGCCGCGCCGACAGACGGTCGCGCCCAGGTCCATGATCGCCTGGGTGTAGTCGGCGGCGCGTGCCGCGGGGGTGCGCTCGTCGGCCAGGGCCCAGAGCGTGCGCTGGGTCGCGGCGGCCTCCTGCGGGGTGTCGACGGCGGCATGTCGCGCGAGCACGCGCTTGACGTTGCCATCCAGGATCACGGCGCGGCGGTCGAAGGCCTGGGCGACGATCGCCGCGGCGGTCGACGGCCCGACGCCCGGCAGCTGGGCCCAGCCCTCCACCGAGTCGGGCACGCCCGCCTCGACCATCCGTCGGGCGGCGGCATGCAGATTGCGGGCGCGGGCGTAGTAGCCCAGCCCCGACCACAGGGCGAGCACCGCGTCGGCCTCGGCGGCCGCGAGCGCGTCGATATCGGGGAAACGGGCGATGAAGCGCTCGAAGTACGGTATGACCGTGACCACCTGGGTCTGCTGGAGCATGATCTCCGAGAGCCACACCCGGTAGGGCGTGCGCGGGTGCTGCCACGGCAGGTCATGCCGGCCGTGCTGGTCGAACCAGGCCAGCAGCCGGTCGGCGAACGGCGCGGTCACGACCCGCGACGGGAACGGCCGATCGATCGCCTGAGGCCAGCACCTAGCCGCCTCACAGACCGAAGCCCTTTATCAGTTCCTTGACCGCGTCGCCGCCCTTGTCCTTGAGGCGCTTGTCGATCTCTTCCTCGACACGCTCCTTCACCTCGCTCTTGACCGCCTCTTTGGCCAACGACTCGAGATCAAGCGAGATCGACGGGTCGCTGAACGTCCCCTTGATGCGGATCGGCACCGGCACCTGCTTGAGGCGCTCGAGATCCTTGCCGCCCTGGCCGGTGGCGGTATTGACCACGGTGACGGTCAGGCCATAGTCGATCTCCTCGCGCGGCAGATCGACTTGGCCCTCGCCGGCGACCCGCAGCAGCGGCGAGGAGCCGGCCAGGTCGTCGTTGCGCACCACGCCGTTGCGGATGGCCGCCGTGCCAGTGATCGCGGTGAAGTCGGTGGACAGCTCCTCGGGTTCCGGCTCGGTCTGGCCCTCGAGGCGCGCCTGCGCCCGACGCAGCAGGTAACCGATATCGAAGCCCTTGACCTTGCCGTCGCGCAGCGCGAAATCGGCCGTGCCGTCGAGCCCCGACTTAAGCTGGTCGACGCGCTTGCCCTGGGTGGTCACGTCGAAGGCGACATCGCCCTTGCCGAGCAAGCGGTCCTCGTCCATGACGGCGGTGAGCAGCGGCTGCAGGGACACGCCCTGCACCCGGCCCTTACCGGCATAGCTCGGCACCTCGCCGCGCACGTCCAGCCCCCCGCTGGCGTTGATCGCCCCGTCGAAGGCATTGGCGGTCAGCTCGGCCAGCTGCACCCGGCCACCGGCCGCCGTGACGTGCACCACCGGGCTGGTCAGGCGGTAGTCCTCGTAGCGCAGGCTGGCCAGTTGCAGGCGGGCATCGAGATTGAGCCCGCGCAGCGTCTCGACCGGCAGTTCGATCTCGGCGCTCCTGGCGGCGGCCACGCTCTGCGCACTGCCGCCATTGCCCGACTCGGACGAGCCGCCGGCGTCCTTGTCGCCCTTGTCATCTTGGGTCGTCGGCGCGAGGTACGGGTTGGCATTCAAGTCACCGCCCTGCAAGCGGGCGAACAGCCGCCCGGTCTCGAGGTTGTCGATACCGGCACGGCCGGTCAGTTCGTTGTCGTCGAGCGTGATGCGCAGCTCGTTGAGCATCGCCCGCGCGGGGGTCACGTCGATCTGGCCGGTCAGCGCGAAGGCGCGCAGCGCCTCGTCCGAACGCATCTCGGGCACGGTCATGCCCAGCCGGTCGGCCAACTCACGCGGATCGAAGGCGGCGATCTCGATCGGACCGGAGGCGACCAGCTCGCCGCTGTCCAGACCGCCGACATCGACCTGCCCCGAGGCCCTGACCGGATCGGAGGCGAGCACAAGATCACTGATGGAGGCGGTGCCGGCGGCCAGGTCGGCGTCAACCATCGCGCTGGCCGAAACGCTCAGCGTGCCGTCGACCTCGGGGAGTCCCTTGAGATCGGCGCTCAGGGAGAGACGCGGCAACTGGTAGCGCTCGGCCGACCAGTCGGCCTCCAGCACGGTCTCGAGCCGGCTCTCGAGGTAGGTCAGCGGGCCGACGCCCTTGCCGTTGAGATCGAGGACCACGCCGTCGAGCCGTGCCTGCGACTTGGCCAGGCGCACGTCGGCCTTCTCCACCTGCAGCATCGCCTCGATGCGCTCGGGCAGCCCGGCCTCGATGCCTTCTTCATGGCTGGCCACCAGGTTGAGTTCGATCCCCTCGAACAGCATGTCCTGCCGATCCAGCCACAGTTGGGCCCGGGTGGACAGGTCGACGCTACCGCTCAGGACCGGCATGTCGGGCATTGCCAGGCGAAAGCCCGAGACCAGTTCGATGTCGGTCTGCGCGCCGTCGGCCAGCTCGCCGGTGGTCAGATCCAGCCCGTCGATGGTCAACTGCTGATCTGCCTGCTCGTCACGCCAGTGCAGGGTGGCGTTGCGGATATCGACACCACCGACGGTCAGCACCATCGCCGGGCCGTCACCATCCTGCGGCTCGACCGTGTCCGGCTCGCCGGTCGAGGCCTCGGCCGACTCGGCGGAGCGCTCGAGCAGGTCGTCCCAGTTGTTGCGGCCATCCTCGTGGCGGGTCAGGTGGATCTGCGCGTCCTCGAGCAGTAGGGTGCCGATCTCGAACTCGCCGCGCAGCAGCGGCAGGAGCGCCGCCTGGGCCTCGAGGCGCTTGATTTCCACCATTGCCTCGGGCTCGAAGCCCTCGGCATTGGCCAGCACCACGTCCTCGGTGGCCGCCCCTAGCCAGGGGAAGATCGTTACCGACAGGTCCCCGTTGAACTGGATGCTCCGCCCGGTCTGCTTTTCCACCTGGGCGGCGATCTGCGGCTTGTAGTCGTTGGGATCGAAGGTCAGCGCGAAGGCGACGATCGCCAGGATGGCGACCATCACGATCGCAACGATTAGCAGGCCAATGCGCTTGATCCATTTCATGCAGGGTCGTCCTCGAATGTCGATGGCCGGGCAGGCGTGGCCCGGTTGGTCCGATCGGCCCGCTTGATTCGCGTGGCTCGGGGCGCAATCCGGACTAGGATTGGTTCAGACTTTAGCAGACAATGGGCCTTGCCAGACCGGGCGTTCGCAGGCGTCGAAACGTTCGGTGGCACGCACACACACCGTCAGCGAAACGACCGACCATGAGCATCACCGTCCGCCTGTTTGCCAGCCTGCGCGAGCGCATCGGCTTCGACGAGACCCGGCTCGATCAGACCCCGGCCACGGTGGCCGAGGCCTGGCAGCAGGTCACCGACATCGAGCGCCCCAGCAACACCCTGGCGGCCGTCAATCACGAATATGTCGACCTGGATCATCCGCTCTCGGATGGCGACGAGGTTGCCTTCTTCCCACCGGTGACCGGAGGCTGAGCCATGGGCAGGAAACAAGCCACCAACGACATGCACCGGGAAATGCGTCAGATCATTTCCCGCCGGCGCCGGCTGATTCGCATCTGGCCGGCGATCGCCCTGCTGCTGGGTACGGTGACCATCGGCTTCTATGTCTGGGCCTTCTTCCAGCGCCCCATCCTGGTCAATCCGCTGCACGTGCTCGAACTGATGCAGACCGGCAACCTCGACTCGGCCACCCAGGCCCTGCTGGCGGTGACGGCTCCGATGCTGTTCCTCGCCGTGGGGCTGCTGGTGCTCCTGCTGCTGGCCTTCGTCACGGCCGGGCTGGTCAGCGAGGGCCGCCTGATGCGCGTGCTCGAGAAGAACCTGACGCGCTGACCCCGGCCCCGCCGGGCGAAATTCCGCTCGGCGTCACACAACCGTCAAGACCGTCGCGTAAACAAGCACTTGACTGGATTGCCGGTTCGCCCGACATTGCTTAGGCAATTCAGGCGACCAGCGCGTCCGGTCGGTTGTGCGTGTCCATTCCCTACGCGGAGGCTCAGGCCATGGCGATCACGAAGAAATCACTCAAGGTGCGGCCCGAATGTCGCGTCACCTTCAACTACCGACCGGGCGACGAGGCAAGACATTGCGTCGAACTGCGCGGCGACTTCAACGGCTGGGGCGAGAAACCCCTGCCATTAAAGCGCCAGCGCGATGGCAGCTACCGGGTCACGCTCAACCTGCCGCAAGGCGGGGAGTATGCCTTTCGCTACCTGATCGACGAGGCGCACTGGGACAACGACGAAGCGGCCGACGCCTACGTGCCCAATCCGTACGGCACCGGCGACAATGGCATGCTGCGGACTTGAAGCCGCCGGTCAACGCCGCGGAATAATCAGCCCCGCGTCAGACGCAGGCGCTGCAGGCGCATGACCTCGCGGTCGATCAGCTGGCTGTCGCGCGGGGGCAACGCGGCGAATTCCAGGCCGTAGACCACGCTCTTGCCCACGCCGGGGCGGCGGTTGCGGACGATGAATTCCAGGCGCACGTCGATGCCCTCGCCGACCTTCAGGCGCGCGGCGCTGACTTCGTCGCCGGGCTTTAGCCCCGGGTCCTTGTCGCCCACTACGCTCACGGCGCAGCCGGTGGCCGAGAGGTTGACCACGTCCCCGGACGTGACGCCGCGCGGCGGCGACGGGCAGAACGCCAGCGTACCGGGAACATCCGGGGGAAGGTCGATGCGGAAGGCCGACCGACGCTGGAGACGCTGCATCACCTCGGGGTAGCCGACGGCAAGGTAGCAATCGCCCCCCTCTTCACGGGTGGCCAGGTCGGCGGAATAGAACCAGTTCAACAGGCCGTCGATGACCGCCTGGAACCGCACCTGCCGGGCATGAAGGAGGTGGCGCAGCACCACCGGATCCGGGCAGTCGAGCACCAGCCGCCGGGCCTCGGGCTCGTTGCCCACCACCTGGACCTGGCCCTGGAAGTCGGGGTCGTCGTCGGGAATCAGCCAGACATGACCGCGCGCCTCGTACAATCGCTCGAGCGAGCGCTCGATAGTGCGCGGCGCGCGGACGGTTTTGATGTCCTGATCGTCCAAGACCGATGACTCCGGATCGGTGGGTTCGCCTCGACAGCCTACGCGGCCCGGGCACGAGCGCCGACAAGCATACCCATTTTGCCCTTGCCCTGCAGCCACCCGGGAACCGCATGCCAGCGCCTCTCGTCGGCCGTGGTTCGGTTGGTGCCGGCGATCGGTTACTATAGGCGCCCTTCGAGCGGCGGACCCGGAGGACAGGGCGGCTCTGAATGCCCCGCGCATTCAAAGACTTCCTGTCTCCGGTATCCCGTTTACCCATTCGACTGACACAGAGGATTTTTCCATGTCTGATGCCAAGCGACTTTCGCAGTACCTGGCCGAACACCAGCGCCAGGGCCGCGTCGACGCCGACTTCGTCGGCCTGATCAGCGACGTGGCCGCCGGCTGCAAGCTGATCGCCGACCAGGTCGGCCGCGGCAACCTCATCGGCCTGCTGGGCTCCGCCGAGACCGAGAACGTTCAGGGCGAGACCCAGAAGAAGCTGGATATCATCTCGAACGACGAGTTCACCGACATCCTCACCGAGGGCGGCCACACAGCTGGCCTCGCCTCCGAGGAAATGGACGAGGTCTACGACCTGCCGGCCGGCAAGCACCGCGGCCCGTACCTGTGCACCTACGACCCGCTGGACGGCTCGTCGAACATCGACGTCAACGTCACCGTCGGCACCATCTTCTCGGTCCTCAAGGCCCCCACCGGCAAGGAGAACCCGACCGAGGAAGACTTCATGCAGCCGGGCACCGAGCAGGTCGCCGCCGGCTACGTGACCTACGGCCCGTCCACCATCCTGGTCCTGACCATCGGTGACGGCGTCGACGGCTTCACGCTCGACCGCTCGGTGGGCGAGTTCAAGCTGACCCACCCGAACATGACCATCCCGGAAGACACCGCCGAGTTCGCCATCAACATGTCGAACCAGCGTTTCTGGGATGCCCCGGTCAAGCGCTACGTCGACGAGTGCCTCGCCGGCACCGAAGGCGAGCGCGACAAGGACTTCAACATGCGCTGGGTCGCCTCCATGGTCGCCGAAGTGCACCGCATCCTGGTGCGTGGCGGCGTCTTCATGTACCCGATCGACAGCAAGCACCGTGAGCGCGGCGGCAAGCTGCGCCTGATGTACGAGGCGAACCCGATGTCCATGATCGTCGAGCAGGCCGGCGGCCTGTCGATCACCGGCCCGGACCGGATCATGACCATCGAACCGCAAAAGCTGCACCAGCGCGTGCCGGTCATCCTGGGCTCCAAGAACGAAGTCCAGCGCCTCTGGGACTACCACAAGGAAGGCTGATCGCAGCCTGACAGTCCAGGGCATTAAGAAGCCCCGCGGGTCATCGACTCGCGGGGCTTCTTCTTTTTTCGGGAGCTGGAAGCTGACAGCTTGAAGCCTGAAGAGGCCGGCAGCCGCTACGTGGCCACCAGAAAGGCGAATCGAAGCCGCCTGCGTCCCTCTTCCAGCTTCTAGCTTCCGGCTGTCGGCTTAGCCATAGCGTCCCGTGATGTAATCCTCGGTCTTCTTGTGCTCCGGCGTGGAGAACATGGTGGCAGTGTCGTTGTACTCGATCACTTCCCCCAGGTGGAAGAAGGCGGTGTAGTCGGCGATCCGGGCGGCCTGCTGCATGTTGTGCGTGACCACGACGATCGTGTACTCACGCTTGAGCTCGTGCATCAGCTCCTCGATGGTGGCCGTGGAGATCGGGTCGAGCGCGGAGGTGGGCTCGTCCATCAGGATCACGCTCGGCTGCACGGCGATGGCCCTGGCGATGCACAGGCGCTGCTGCTGACCGCCGGAAAGCGAGGTGCCCGGCTGGTCAAGCTGGTCCTTGACCTCGTCCCACAGGCCGGCGGCGCGCAGCGATTTTTCGACCAGTTCGTCCTGTTCCTTTCCCTTGGCGACGATGTCGTGCATGCGCGGTGCGTAGGCGACGTTCTCGTAAATGCTCTTCGGGAAGGGATTGGGCTTCTGGAACACCATGCCCACCTTCTTGCGCAGGGCCACCTCGTCGACCTGCTTGGAGAGCACGTTGCGCCCTTCCATCACGACTTCACCCTCGGTGCGCACCGAGGGGATCAGGTCGTTCATGCGGTTCAGGCAGCGCAGGAAGGTGGACTTGCCGCAACCGGAAGGACCGATCAGCGCGGTGATGTTGTGCTGGTAAACATCCAGATCGATGCCTTTCAGCGCTTGCTTATCCCCGTACCAGAGCTTGAGATCGCGCACGGTCAGCTCGATATCGTGGGTGGTCTCTTGATTAAAGGTGACCGGGGCACCGGGGGATGCGAGTTTGCTTGTCATGCTCGCCTTACCTGTCGTTGATTGGCGTTCATTGAGGGGATTTCGGTCTGCATCGCCGGCATGATCACCAACGGTGCTCGAATTTCTTACGCAGATAGACGGCGGTGGCATTGAGCGAGATCAGCACCGTCAGCAGCACCAAGATGCCCGCCGCGGTGCGCTCGATGTAGGCCGACTCCGGCATGCCCGCCCAAGTGAAGATCTGCGCGGGAAGGACCGTCGCCGCCTGGGTGAAGCTCCCAGGCGCGTCCGGAATATAGGCGATCATACCGATGATGATCAGCGGGGCGGTCTCCCCGAGGGCCTGGGCCATGCCGATGATCGAGCCGGTCAAAATGCCGGGCATGGACAACGGCAGCACGTGATCGCGCACTGCTTGCCAGCGAGTAGCGCCGACACCGAAGGCCGCTTGCCGGATGGTGTCAGGAACCGCCCGGAGCGCTGCCCTGGCGGTGATAATAATGATCGGCAACGTCATCAGGCCCAGCGTCAGGCCACCGGCCAGCGCTGAGGAGCGCGGCGTGCCGAAGAAGTTAATAAAGATAGCCAGGCCCAGCAGACCGAAAAGAATGGACGGGATCGCGGCCAAGTTGTTGATGTTGATCTCGAGAAACCGCGTGAAGCGATTGTCCGGCGCGAATTCCTCGAGATAGACCGCCGTCATCACGCCCACCGGGAAGGCGAACGCGAGGGTCACGATCAGCACGAGCACCGACCCGATCGCCGCGGAGGCGAGACCAGCCATCTCCGGCAGCTTGGAGTCGCCATTGGTGAAGAAACCGATGTTGAACTTCAACTCGGCGCGGCCCGACTCAACCAGCCGCTCGATCACCGCCTTCTGCTTGTCCTTCAGACGCGTGTCCCGGCCCTTGAGGTGCTGGTCGACGGCATCGTCCGCCAGCACCCACTCCATGCGCTGGGTGCCCAGCAGCGACTCGTCCTCGGCCATGCGCCCCGGAATCAGGCGCAGATAACCTCGGCTGACCAGGTCGCGCACGTCGGCCTGGACCGCGGCGAGCGGCAGCTCGGCGGCTCGTTCGCTGTAGTCGATCTCGACCTCGATGTAAGCCTGCTGGAATGCCGGCAACCCCTTGACCACCATGTCAACGAGAAAGAGCACCAAGAATGCAGCAGCAGCGATGAGCGCGCTCATCGACAGCCATTTCATGCGTGCCGACTTGCGGTGACGCTTTCTCAGCTGACGGGAGATATCGTCTAGGGACTGGGCCATGACAGGGAGCTTCCGGTAGAACTGTTTATAGATCGTTTACCGCGTACTTCTCACGGAAGCGGCGGATCATCAACACGGAGACGAAATTGAGGGCCAGCGTGATCACAAAAAGCATCAGGCCCAACGCGAAGGCCGAGAGCGTCGCGGCCGACTCGAACTCGTTGTCGCCGGTCAGCGAGGAAACGATGCTGACGGTGACCGTGGTCATATCCTCGAGCGGGTTGGCCGTGAGATTGGGACGCATACCGGCGGCCATCACCACGATCATGGTCTCGCCCAACGCGCGCGAGACGCCCAACAACGTGGCCGATATGATGCCGGGCAGCGCCGCCGGTAAGACCACGAACCGGATGGTTTCGTTGCGGGTAGTGCCCAGCGCCAGCGACCCCTGCCGCATCGAATTAGGCACCGACGTGATCACATCGTCGGAGAGCGAGGAGATGAACGGGATGATCATGATCCCCATCACGATCCCGGGCGCCAGCGCGTTGTTGAACGAGGCATCCAGGCCCACCGAGCCGGCCGCGGAGACGATCAGCGGGGCGACGGTGATCGCGGCGAAGAAGCCGTAGACCACGGTCGGGATGCCGGCGAGCACCTCGAGCACCGGCTTGGCCACGGTGCGCACTCGCTCGGGGGCGTACTCGGCCATGTAGATAGCCGCCGACACGCCAATGGGAACGGCAACCAGCATGGCGATTATCGTGATCATGAAGGTGCCGGCGAACAGTGGCACGGCGCCGAAGTTGCCGGAGGACCCTTCCCCGGCCTCAGCGCGACCGGCGGCCTCGAGGAAGGAATCCCCCGGTGCCCAGTTGGTACCGGTGATGAAGTACCAGAAGCTCTCCATCTGGAAGAAGCGGATCGCCTCGAACAGGATGGAGAACAGGATGCCAAAGGTGGTCAGGATGGAGACAGAGGCGGCTGCCAGCAGCGTCCACTTGACTGCGTGTTCGAGCGAGTCACGCGCTTTCAGCTCGGGACGGATGCGGTTGAGCCCGATAAACAGGCCGAATGCGCCCAGCCCCAAGGCGCCGGCCACCGCCAGCCAACCCGGAAACGCGCTTTCGAACAAACCCAGGATGATCGCCGACACGAAGGCGACGATTACGGCCGGCCCGGCCGAGGTCAGCACCGCAAACCAGGCGTACTGATCCGGCTGGGAATGCATGTGGGCACCGTCGGCACGTGTTCGGACCGCCTTGCTGCGCCCGAGGTAGAACCCCAGCGCACCCAGGAGAAGCACCCCGGCGAAGAACGTCATCAGTATCTGGTCGGTCTGCATGTCTGCGCTATTCCGTCGTGTACCACGAAGCCGGCAGCTGCCGGCAGGCCGTGTCGGCCAAGGATTCAAAGCGGCCCATTATTGGGAACCTGCCTCCTGTTGCAAGCGTTCGGCATCAAGTCCGCCAAACGCTTGCGACAAGAGAAGGCCGGCGGAGCATGCCCGCCGGCCTTTCCCGTCCCTGGGAGGGCGTCCTTTCCCCGTCCCTGGGGAGCGACTCCTTCGCTTACTTCAGATCGGACAGCTCGAGCTGCTTGCGATCGGCAACGTTGGTCTGCCACTCGTTGAGCAGATCTTCCGGCATCGGGATCAGGCCGATGCCCTTGAGGTAACCCATGCCGCTGATCATCTTGTCGCTCATGAACAGCTCGACGTAGTCACCCATGGCCGGGACGTCGTCGGCGTGGCTGTTCTTGACGTAGAACCACAGCGAACGGGAAACCGGGTATTCACCCGAACCGATGGCTTCCGGCTCCGGCTTGACGCCGTCGATGGACGCGCCGGACAGCTTGTCGGCGTTCTCTTCGAGGAAGGAGTAGCCGAAGATGCCGAAGGCGTCGACGTCGTTCTGCAGCTTCTGCACGATCAGGTTGTCGTTCTCGCCGGCGTCGATGTAGGCACCGTCCTTGCGCAGGTTGGCGTAGCCTTCGTTGCCGTAGGCTTCCATTTCCTCGGTCACGGCCTCGAGCACCAGCTCCTCGAAGGCGTCACGG
This sequence comes from Guyparkeria halophila, assembly GCF_034479635.1. Lineage (NCBI taxonomy): Bacteria > Pseudomonadati > Pseudomonadota > Gammaproteobacteria > Chromatiales > Thioalkalibacteraceae > Guyparkeria > Guyparkeria halophila. Next base: position 441,061 of record NZ_CP140153.1, on the reverse strand, counting down.
GTGCCGGAAGTGGTCGGCGGACCGTAAACGCGGATCTCGCGGGCCGGCAGCGAGGAGTCGATGTCGCTCCACATCTTGTGCGGATTGTCGACCAGCTTGCCGTCGACCGGCACCTGCTCGAGCAGCGCCATGGCGATCTGCTCGCGGGTCACGGCGACCGCGTCGTTGGTGTTGCTCTGGGCGAAGGCGATGCCGTCGTAGCCGACCATGGCCTCGGTGACATCGGTTACACCATTTTCCTGGCAGCGCTCGAACTCGGACGGCTTCATGCGGCGCGAGGCGTTGGTGATGTCCGGAGTGTTCAGACCGTTACCTTCGCAGAACAGCTTCATGCCGCCGCCGGAACCGGTGGACTCGATGACCGGGGTCGGCCACTTGGTGGTCGCGCCCAGTTCTTCAGCGACGTAGCTGGCGAACGGGAAGACGGTGGACGAACCGACGATGCGGATCTGGTCACGCGCCTGGGCGGCGCTCATGGTGGTGGCCATTACGGCGGCCAAGCCAATGCTGGATACAGCAAAACGTTTCATCAGTAAAAACCTCATTTGGTGTTCAACACAACGCGATTGCGGGAATGGAGTCTGATGACGATTTGTGACAGCAAGATGAAAGTGTGACAACGGTTCGGTGACAGAGGGTAGCCGAAAGACGGAACCAAAGGGAGATCAACAGGATGCAACCCGAGGTCAGGGGTCAGGGGTCAGGGGTCAGGGGGAGATGGTGAAGCCGCCAATTTCGCTCTCACGCCTTTCCGCTGACACCTCGCTTCTGACTTCTTCCCTCTAGTCTCTGTCCTCTCCGCCGCCAGCGGTGGCAATTTCGCTCTCACGCCTTTCCGCTGACACCTCGCTTCTGACTTCTTCCCTCTAGTCTCTGTCCTCTCCGCCGCCAGCGGTGGCCGTTAGGCCGCGGCCGGCGGCTTGACCCGAAACCACACCGCATACATCGCCGGCAGGAACACGATGGTCAGCACGGTCCCGACGGCGATCCCGCCGATCAGCGTCACTGCCAGCGGCCCCCAGAACGTGCTGGCCGTCAAAGGCACGAAGGCGAGCACCGCCGCCAGGGCGGTCAGCACCACCGGGCGGGCCCGGCGGATGGTGGCCTCGATCACGGCGGTACGGCGGTCATCGCCGGCGCGGCGGTTCTCGTCGATCTGACCCACCAGGATCAGGGTGTTGCGCATCAGGATGCCGGCGAGACCGATCAGCCCCAGCAGCGCGACGAAGCCGAATGGCTGATTGAACAGCGCCAGGGCGCCGGCCGCGCCGATAAGGCCCAGCGGCGCGGTCAGCAGCACCATGAACAGGCCCGGGAACGAGCGCATGTTGAGCATCAAGAGCGTCAACATCAGCACCACCATCAGCGGCATGATCACCTTGAGCGAGTTCTGGGCCTTGGCCGACTGCTCGACCGTGCCGCCGATCTCGAGCCGGTAGCCGGCCGGCAAGGATGAGCGCAGGTCGGCCAGGTCCGCCCAGCTGGCGAAGGTGGCATCGGGCGGCTGGGCGCCGCGGATCTCGGCGTTGACGTTTAGATACGGGGTCTGGTTGCGTCGTTTGAACACCGGCAACTCGGTCTCGACCTCGATCTCGCCGAGTTGCGCCAGCGGCACGCTCCTGCCGTCGTCCAGACCAATGGGCAGGGTTTCCAGCCGGGCCGGGTCGCGGGCCACGGCCGGGTCACCACGCACCACCACCTCGATTCCCCGGATGCCCTCGCGCAACTCGGTGGCCACGCGGCCATTGATCAATGCCGCGAGTTGCCCCTGCACGTCAACGGGCGTCAGGCCGAAGGCCGCCAGGCGCGCCGGATCCAGCGAGAGCGACAGGGTGGGCACCTGCCGCCCCCATTCCAGGTGCGGATCGACCAGGTGCGGGTTGTCGGCCATCACGCGGCGCACCCGCTCCCCGATCGCCACCAGCCGCTCGATTTCCGGCCCCATGACACGGAACTGCACCGGCCAGACCACCGGCGGGCCGTACAGCAGCGGGTGCGGTCGCACGCGGGCCTCGGGAAAGGCGCCTTCGGCGATCATCGTGTCCAGTCGTTCACGCAGGGCCTGGCGCGCCTCGGCGTCGTGCGTCACCGCGATGATCTTGGCGAAGGCCGGGTCGGGCAGCTCGGGATTGAGGGCGAGAAAGAAGCGCGGTGCACCCCGGCCGATGTAGGTGGAGAGCGACTCCAGCGCCGGGTCGTCCTCGATCGCCGCGGCCACCCGTTCGGCCACCGCGCGGGTGGCGGTCGTCGAGCTGCCCTCGGGCAGCTGGATGTCGATCAGCAGCTCGGGACGATCGGAGCTGGGGAAGAACTGCTTGGCTACCCCCTGGGCCATCAACATGGCCGAGGCGATGAACAGGATCAGGGTGCCGCCGAGCACCCACCAGCGATGCGCGACGCAACCGGTGATCACCCGCCGCAGCGCGCGGTAGGTGCGCCCGCCGTACATCTCGCCCGGTGCCGGCTGGATGCGCGGCAGCAGTTTCACGCCCAGATACGGCGTGAACACCACCGCGACGAACCACGAGGCGATCAGGGAGATGCCCAGGATCCAGAAGATGTTGCCGGCGTACTCGCCCACGTTCGACTGGGCAAAGCCGATCGGCACGAAGCCGACCACGGTCACGAGTGTGCCCACCAGCATCGGCATCGCGGTCACCGTCCAGGCATGCGCCGCTGCACTGATGCGATCGGCGCCCTCCTCGAGCTTCACCAGCATCATCTCGATGGCGATGATGGCATCGTCCACCAGCAGCCCGAGCGAGAGGATCAGCGCGCCGAGCGTGATGCGGTCGAGGTTCTTGCCGGTGACCTGCATCACCACGAAGGTCATCGCCAGGGTCAGCGGCACAGCCAGTGCAACCACCAGCCCGGCGCGCAATCCCAGGGCGAGAAAGCCCACCAGCATGACCACGCCCAGGGCGATCAGGAACTTGATCTGGAAGGTATCCACCGCCAGACGGATCGCATCGGCCTGGTTGGTGACCTTCTCCAGCTCCACCCCGACGGGCAGATCGGCGGCGACACGTTGCTCGAAGGCCGCCAGCCGTTCGCCGAGTTTCAGGCCATTGACGTTGTCGGCCATGATCACGCCCACCATCAGGGCGCGTTCGCCATTGTTCTCGACCACGAAGGCGGGCGGATCGGCCAGCCGGCGCGAGACCTCGGCCACGTCCGAGAGTCGCAGCACCCGCCCATCGATGGTCAGCGGGCTCGCCGCGATACGCTCGATCGACTCGGGGCCGTCGGCATCCAGCCCCGGCCCGACCCGCAGGTACAGACGGGGGCCGTCGGTCTCGATCAGTCCGCGCGCGGTCATCCGGTTCTGCGCGGCGAGCGCGGCGGCGACCGCCTCGACTGAGAGCCCCATCGACTGGATGCGGGCCGGATCGAGACGGACCTCCACCCGGTCGTCCTGTTCGCCGATCAGATGGGCCTTGTCGACGCCCTCGACCCGTAACGCCTCGCGACGCAATGTCTCGGCCGCCTCGACCAGGGTGCGCTGGTCCACGCCGGGCGCGGTCAGGGCGTAGAGCGTGAAATAGACATCCGAGAAGTCGTCGTTGAAGAACGGGCCGGCGACGCCCGGTGGCAGTTGCGGGGCGGCATCGGAGAGGTGCTTGCGCACCTGGTAGAAGGCATTGTCGACCGCCTCGGGCGGCGTGGACTCGGCGAAGTTGATGCGCAGATAGACCGAGCCGGGCCGGCTGATGGTCTCGACGAAGTCGAAGTAGGGGACGTTGTCGAGCGCCACCTCGAGCGGCTCGCCCACCTGCGCCTGCATCTCGGCGGCGGTCGCTCCCGGCCAATGCGCCTCGGCGAGCATCACCTTGAGGGTGAAGGCGGGATCCTCGGCCCGTCCCAGCGAGACGAAGGCATACAGACCGGCGAAGGCGACCAGCAGGATCAGGTAGAGGGTGATGGAGCGCTCGCGGACCGCCAGCGCGGAGAGATTGAACCGGCTGATGACCGACTGGCTCAAGGCGCGGTCTCCTCGACCTCGTCCGCCGCACCCGCCGCGACCTCGTCGCCGCGCCGCGGCTCGACGGCCTGGCCGTCATGCAGGCGGTTGACGCCGGCGATCACCACCAGCGCACCGACCGGCAGGTCGGACTCGATCACCGCGTAATCGGACTCGATACGCCGCACGCGCACGGTCACGGCCTCGACCCGCCCGTCGACGACCCGGAACACCCGGGCCCCGTCGCCACGGGCGAACACGGCGCCGACCGGCACACGCTGGCGTGGCGCCGACTCATCGAAGTGCAGCATGGCGGTCTGCCCAAGCGACCAGGGCCGCTCGTCCGCCGCGGGCAGCCGGTAGCGGGCGGCAAACGTCCGGCTGACCGGGGCGGCCGCGCCGCTGACCGAATCGAGCGTGGCGTCGAGCTCGACGCCATCGCTGTCCAGACGCGCCAGGCCCACCTGGGGGAGATCGGCCAGGCGCCGCTCGGGCACCGCCACCTCGACCAGCCGGCCATCGGCGGCCGCCAGCCTCACCACCGGCTGGCCGGCGGCCACCACGTCACCGACATCGGCGACCAGCTCGATCACGACACCCGCGAAGGGCGCGGCCAGCGTGGCGTAATCCAGGGCATTGCGCGCCTCGGCCAGTCGCGCCTCGATACTGGCCACGCGAGCCCGGCTCGCCTGTTCGCGCGAGATCGCCTGATCGAGGGCCTGCCGGCTGGCGACCTGGCGCTCGTGCAACTGGCGGGTACGCTCGAGTTCCTGCGCGGCCAGTCGCGCCTCGGCCTGGGCCTGGGCGAGCTCGGCCTCGGCCGAGTCGACCCGCGCGGCCAGGTCGCGGCTGTCCAGTTGAGCCAGGGGCTCACCAGCGGCGACGCGCTGCCCGCGGCGCACCGCGCGCTCGTCGATGCGCCCGGCGGCCTGAAAGCCGACCGATGCGGTGGTCTCGGCGGTCACCTCGCCGACCAGTGATGCCCGTTCAACCACACCGCTCGCCACCGGGGCGACCAATACCACCGGCGCGTCACCCCCCGCGGGCTTGGATTCGGCCAACGCCCGTTCAACAGGCAGGCCCGGCACAACGACAAGGCCGCCGATCAGGACGAGCAGCGGCAGAAAAAAACCACGGCGCTTTGCCATACTCACCCGCCACTCCTCCCTGCAGCCATTACCGAACCGTCCATGTCCACATCGTCCATTCTTGTCTGGTTCCGCCAGGATCTGCGCCTTGCCGACAACCCGGCACTCGACGCCGCGCTGGCATCCGAGCACATCATACCCGTCTACATCCTCCCGCCCGAGGGCGAGCAGCCGCGCCGCGACGGCTTTATTCGGGGCGGGGCCAGTCGCTGGTGGCTGCATCACAGCCTCGCGGCGCTCGATCGCGACCTGCGGGCATTGGGCAGCCGGTTGATCATACGCCGCGGTGAACCGACCGAGGTACTGGCCAGCCTGGCCACCGAATCCGGCGCCACGGCCGTGCACTGGAACCGCCGGCTCGAACCGGCCGGCATCGCCACCGACCGGGCGGTCAAGCAGTCACTGCGCGAGCAGGGACTGGCCGCGCAGTCTTTTGCCGGCAACTACCTGCTCGAGCCCTGGCACGTGCTCAACAAGCAGGGCGCGCCCTACAAGGTGTTCACGCCCTACTGGAAGGCACTGCTCGCCGAGGGCATCGACCGGCCGGTGGTTTCCGACCCCGAACGATTGCCACCGGTGGACAAGGCCATCGAGGGCGAGCCGATCGATTCGCTCGGCCTTTTGCCGCCGCTCGACTGGGCCGATGGCTTTGCCGACTGGTGGACACCCGGCGAGGCGGGCGCCTGGGATCGGTTCGAGTCGTTCCTCGACGACATCTCGCGCTACCACGAGACCCGCAATCGGCTCGACCTGGACGGCACCTCGCGGCTCTCGCCACACCTGCACTTCGGTGAGATCTCGCCGCGCCAGGTGGTCGCCCGGGTGCGGAGCGAATACCCGGATGCCCTGGATGAGAAAGGGCCGGAACACTTCCTGCGCGAGGTCGGCTGGCGCGAGTTCGGTGCCAATCTGCTCTACCACTTCCCGCAGACCGAAACCGACAACCTCGATGCCCGCTTCGATCACCTGCCCTGGCGCAACGATCGCGATCACATCGCCGCCTGGCAGCGTGGCGAGACCGGCATCCCGGTGGTGGACGCTGCCATGCGGGCGCTCTGGACCACCGGCTGGATGCACAACCGGGCGCGGATGATCGTCGCCTCGTTCTTGACCAAGAACTGCCTGGTCGACTGGCGCATCGGCGCCGACTGGTTCATGGACACCCTGGTCGACGCCGACCTGCCCAGCAACACCGCCGGCTGGCAGTGGGTCGCCGGCACCGGCGCGGACGCCGCCCCCTACTTCCGCATCTTCAATCCGGTGCTGCAGGGCGAGAAATTCGATCCTGACGGCGCCTTCATTCGCCGCTGGGTGCCGGAACTGGCCGAGCTGCCCGACAAGGCCCTGTACGCCCCCTGGGAGGCGAAGCCGTCGACCCTTGCCGACGCGGGCGTGACGTTGGGCGAGACCTACCCCGAACCGATCGTCGGCCTCAAGACCTCACGTGAACGCGCGCTGGAGGCCTTCCAGCAAATCAAGGACTACGAGCGCTGACGTTGGGCGCCGGGTGACGCGCAACCCTTTAATGTTATGTTATAACGTTGCAACCAAAGGCAGGTCGAGTCGGCCCGTCTTCAGGCTAGCCCGGTCGCAATCCAATCACTCGAAGCTCACCTGTTCAAAGGAGGTTCCCGATGGCCGCTACAGATAACCGCCTACCCGTCACCGTCCTGTCCGGCTTTCTCGGCGCCGGGAAAACGACGCTGCTCAATCGCGTGCTGAACAACCGCGACGGCCTGCGTGTCGGAGTGATCGTGAACGACATGTCGGAAGTGAACATCGACGCCGACCTGGTCCGCTCTGCCAACGAGCTGTCCCGCACGGAGGAGACGCTCGTCGAGATGTCCAACGGCTGCATCTGCTGCACCCTGCGCGACGACCTCCTTGAGGAAGTGCGTCGGCTGGCGGAGGAAGGGCGCTTCGACTACCTGCTGATCGAGTCGACCGGCATCTCCGAGCCGCTACCGGTCGCCGCCACCTTCGAATTCCGCGACGAGGCGGGGCGAAGCCTCTCCGACGTGACCCGACTGGACACCATGGTGACGGTCGTCGACGCGGCCAACCTGCTGCGCGACTTCTCCAGCCACGACTTCCTGCGCGATCACGGCGAAGCCCTCGGCGAGGAAGACGAACGGACGCTCGTTCACCTGCTGACCGACCAGATCGAGTTCGCCGACGTGATCGTCCTCAACAAGGTCTCGGCCGCCGACCCGCAGCAGAGGGACGCTGCGCGCAAGATCGTGCGCAGCCTGAACGCCGACGCGCGGATTATCGAGACCGACTTCGCCGAGGTGCCGCCGGAGGCGATTCTCGACACGCGCCGCTTCGACTTCGACAAGGCGCACCAGCACCCCATGTGGTTCAAGGAACTGTACGGATTCGCCGCACACACCCCGGAAACCGAGGAATACGGCGTCGACTCGTTCGTCTACCGGGCGCGTCGACCCTTCGACCCGACGAAGATCCACGAGTTGCTCAACGGGCCACTGCCCGGGGTGATACGGGCGAAGGGGCATTTCTGGATCGCCACGCAGCCCGACCTGGTGGCGGAATTCTCGCTGGCCGGCGCCCTGTCGAGCGTCTCGCCGCTGGGCACCTGGTGGGCCTCCGCCCCAAGGGAACACTGGCCCGACTCCCCCCAGCTACACGCCTACCTCGATCAGCACTGGCAGGAACCCTGGGGCGACCGCCGGCAGGAAATCGTGTTCATCGGTACGGGGATGGACCGCACTGACCTTGCGGCCAGACTCGACGCCGCGCTGTTGCCGGAACACCTCGCGCCGGGGCCGCGGGCCCTGGCCGGACTGGCGGACCGCCCCGATCCCTTCGCCCACTGGTTGCCCATGGGGGCGTCGGCATGAACGACATGGCCACCCTCGAGCGAGCGACGAGCCCGCGCGTGACGGTGACCGGCCACGCCGAGGGCCTCGCCACGATCCACGATGCGGGGGTCTCCGCCGTCCTGTGGCAACGGCCGCGACCGCCCGGATTCGATGAATGGATAGCCGCGCTCCCCCTCGACCAGCTGCCCTCGGCCCAGCTCACCGTGCCGGCAGCCGGGGTTGCCGAGGCCGTCACGGCCTGCTGTGACGCCGCGGGCATGCCGGACACCACGTCACGCCAGTGGCTGATCGAGGACATCGCGGCACTCGCGAAACGCTTCGCGGCCATCCTGCGGGTCACCGATATCCGACTAAAACTGAACGTGATCCACTCGGTCACCTGCCCGAAATTCCATGTCGACGCGGTGCCGGCCCGGCTACTCTGCACCTATCGGGGGACGGGCACGCAATACGGCATCGCGCGACCCGGCAATGCTCCCGCCGAGGTGTTCGACACACCCACCGGGGCGCCCCTACTCCTGCGCGGCAAGCAATGGCAGGACGACGCACCGACGACATTACTGCATCGTTCGCCATCGCTTCGGGGAGGCGATCCGACCCGCCTGCTCATGGTCATCGATCCGGCGGCATAGGCAGGGCGCACGCGCTGCCACCGGCCGACGCTGGCGTATGATGAACGCCCTGATTCACCCCGTTGCGATCCACCCGATGTCGATATATAGTGAGAAACATAACGCGTCGTTCACCGGCTCGCTGGGCCTGAAACTGGGTGAGGGCGAGGTCTCAGACCGCCGCCTGCGCCTGCTGTCGGCGCTCGAGCAGACCGGCTCGATCAGCGGCGCGGCCCGGGCGATCGGCATGACCTACAAGGCGGCCTGGGACGCGGTCGACGCGATCAACAATCTCGCCGATCGTCCGCTGGTGGCGACCCGCCATGGCGGGGCGAAGGGCGGCGGGGCGGCGCTGACCGAGGAAGGCCGGCAACTGCTGGCCGCCTGGCGCCGGCTCGACGGCCTGCAGCGCGAGCTGCTGGGCCTGTTCGAACGCGAACAGATCACCGATCAACTGGACCTGATCCGGAGGATCAACATGAAGACCAGCGCCAGGAACCATCTGACCGGCAAGGTGAAGGCGATCACGCGCGGGCCGGTCAACAGCGAGGTCGTGGTCGCGCTGAACGGTGGCGACGAGCTGGTCGCCGTGATCACCAGCCGCAGCGTCGAGGACATGGGTCTGGCCGAGGGACGTGACGTGCACGCCCTGATCAAGTCGAGCTTCGTCATCCTCAGCGACGCCGCCTCGCGCACCTCGGCGCGCAACCATCTCTGCGGCACGGTCGAACGGCTCGAGACCGGCGCGGTCAACAGCGAGGTGGTGGTCGCCCTGCCCGGCGGGGCGCATCTGACCGCGGTGGTGACCAACGCGAGCATCGACACGCTGGGGCTGCGCGAAGGTGGCAAGACCTGCGCCCAGATCAAGGCCAGCCACGTGATCCTGGGCGTGGACGGCTGACCGTTCGGCGGCATTTTTTGCGCCCACCAAGATATACCTGACAACACATCGAGAGCAGCAACCATGGAGGCAACCATGCTCAAGAAGACCCTGAAGACGTCCCTGGCCACCGCCGTGCTCGGCGGCAGCCTGCTGGCCTCAATGATCGCGCAGGCCGAGACCATCACCGTCGCCATCGCGGCGAACTTCACCAAGGCGGCCGAGGAGATCGGCGCGGCCTGGGAAGCGAAGACCGGTCACGACGTGCGGTTCTCATTCGGCCCGTCCGGCAAACTGCTCGCGCAGATTCAGAACGGTGCGCCGTTCGATGCCTACTTCTCTGCCGACACGGGACGCCCGGAACTCCTGGTCGAGGCCGGTGACGCGAGGGACTTCTTCGTCTACGCCCAGGGACAACTGGCCCTGTTCAGCCTCGACCTGCCAGTCGATGAGAACGCGGAAGAAATCCTGGCCAATGGCGACTTCCGCTATCTTGCCGCGGCCAACCCCAAGGCCGCACCCTATGGGCTTGCCGCGCAGCAGGTGCTGGAAAAGCGCGATCTCTACCAGCGCTATCGCGACGAAGGGAAGATCGCGACCGGCGAGAGCATCACGCAAACCTTCCAGTTCGTCACCACCGGCAATGCCCAGCTGGGCTTCGTCGCCCTGTCGCAACTGCGAGATCCAGAAAGCCCGGTGGCAGGCAAGGGCCACACCTGGATGCCGCCGGCCGAGGACTATGATCCGATCCAGCAGGGTGCGGCGGCCCTGACCCGCAGCGAACACCCTGACGTGGTCGACGACTTTTTGGCCTTCGTTCGCAGCGAGCAGGGCGCGGCCATCATCCGGAAGTTCGGCTACGACACACACTGACCTCCTAGACTCCCTCCCGGAGCCCTTGGCGCGCCCCCCGGAACGACTCGGGGGTCGCGCCGTTTTTTAGACAAGGGAAAGCGGTTCCCCGACCAAGAACTGGAACGCAGACAAATGACCCTGTTCGGCATACCACTCGACACCCACCCGATCTGGCTGACCCTGCAGGTGGCGTCGGTGACCACTCTCCTGCTGCTAATCATCGGCGTACCCATCGCCTGGGGGCTTTCCCGCATGCGTTCGCGCTGGCGGGTGGTGTTCGAGGCGCTGGTCTCGCTGCCGCTGGTGCTGCCACCGACGGTGCTGGGCTTCTACCTGATCATCGCCATGAACCCGAATGGCACGCTGACCGAGTTCCTGGGCCTGTTCGGCTTCGACGGCCAGCTGACCTTCAACTTCGCCGGGCTGGTGATCGGTTCGGTGCTGTTCTCGCTGCCGTTCATGGTCCAGCCGATGATGTCGGCGTTCCAGGGGCTCTCCGAAGAGGTGTTGGACGCCGCCAGGCTGATGCGGGCGACCTTTCTCGATCGCTTTTTTACCGTGATCCTGCCGCTGTCGCGCCAGGGGCTGCTGGTGGGCTCCGTGCTCACCTTCGCCCACACGGTGGGCGAGTTCGGCGTGGTGCTGATGGTCGGCGGCAATATCGAAGGGCAGACGCGCATGGTCTCGATCGCGATCTTCGACCACGTCGAGTCATTCGAGTACGCCCAGGCCCACCTGCTCTCGGCGGTGATGGTGATCTTCTCCTTCGCGGTGCTGATGGGCGTTTACCTGATCAACCGCCGCTTTTCGGCACGACTGGGCTAGGAGGCATTCAATGTTCGCAGGCAACCTGACCCTGACCGTGGGCGATTTTCGGATGACCTCCGGCGACTTCCGCTTCGACTCGGACGGGGTGACGGCCCTGTTCGGCCGCTCGGGCTCGGGCAAGAGCACGCTGCTGCGCGCCATGGCCGGACTCGACCGCCATACCCGCGGCACGCTTCGCTTTCACGACGAGGTCTGGCAGGAGGGTCGCCGTGCGCTGCCCGCCGAGCGCCGCGATATCGGCATGGTCTTCCAGCACGCCGCGCTGCTGGCCCACCGCACGGTGCGCGGCAACCTCGACTTTGCCGCCAGTCGGGCACCGACCGACCGCGGTGCGGGCATCGACCGCGACCAGATCATCGAGCGCACCGGCATCGGCCCGCTGCTCGACCGCGCGGTGGGCAATCTCTCCGGGGGGGAACGCCAACGCATCGCCATCGCCCGCGCGCTGATCGGTCGGCCGCGAGTGCTGATGATGGACGAACCGCTGGCCGCACTCGACTGGCGCGCCAAGGCCGAGCTGCTCGACCTGTTCGAGACGGTCATCCGCGATTTCGCCATCCCCACGGTGATGATCACTCACGCCCCGGCCGAGGTCGAACGGCTCGCCGACCGGGTGGTGTTCATGGCCGATGGCGGTGTCGAGCGGGTCGAGACGCTCAAGGAGGCACTCGGCCGGGTCGACTCGCCGTTGTTCACCGAGGAGGGCCCGGTGGCCTCGCTGGACGGCCACCTCGAACCGGTTGATGGCGAGCCCTACCGACTGCGTTTCGTCACCCGGGCGACGGGCGGCGACGAGCCGGTCACGCTGTGGCTGACCCACGACGGCCGGCCGACGGATACCGGGCCGCGGCGCCTGCGGGTGCGTGGCGACGACGTCGCCCTGGCCCGCGGGCGGGTCGAGGGGATCTCGGTGCAGAACCAGGTGGACTGCCGGATCGAGCGAATCGAGACCAGTGGCCCCGGCCGGGTGGCGGTATTCCTGGCACTGACGGACGGCCAGCGGCTGGTCAGCGAGGTAACGAGTCGCACGGTCGATCACCTGGCGCTGGCACCCGACCAGCCGGTCACGGCCTTGATCAAGAGCGCGGCGCTGATGGGATAGGCCATCTGGCGAGCTGGGCCAAGTCTGGCCCAGGATCAGGAACGGTCGGTCTGCAGCCATTCCTCGACCCGGCTGCGGATCTGGTCACGTATCCCGCGAAGCGCCTCCAGGCGTTCCGCCTCGCTGCCGGGAAGCGTCGCCGGGTCCGGGAACGGCCAGTGCAGGATACGTCTGACCCCGGGGAATACCGGGCAGTCCTCCTCGGCCTCGCGCTCACAGACGTAGATCACCTGCTCGTACAGCCGCCCCTCGCGGAAGAAGTCGAAGATACTGTCCGACTCGGCCCCGGACAGGTCGTAGCCCAGCTCTTGCATTACCTGCACCACCTCGGGGTTGATCGGCCGCGGGGTGACGCCCGCGCTTTCCGCCACGAACTCCGGACCGCCCAGGTCATTGAGAAACGCCTCGGCCATCTGGCTTCGGCCACTGTTGTGGATGCAGACGAACAGGATGCGGCGGGACTGGTTCATGGGACTCTCCTGCAAAATGGCTTGACCGGGTGACTTCTTCATATGCAATATATTCCATGTTCCGTTAATTGCATATGACATCGATGGAATACACCATGTCACCGATCGAACTTTTCTCCGTCCTGTCGCACCCGACTCGTTTGCGCCTCGCTCTCCTGATGGCCGAGCAGGGCACCCTCTGCGTCTGCGAACTGCAACACGCCGTCGACGAAGACCAGCCCCGTGTCTCCCGCCACCTGGCCAACCTGCGCCAAGCGGGGGTGATCGAGGGCGAGCGCCGCGCCCAGTGGGTGGACTACCGCCTGTCACCGGACTTGCCCGGCTGGGCGCACACGATCCTCGACGAGGCCCTGGCCGGCATGCAGGACGACCCCGCCTTTGTCGAAGACCGCCGGCGTCTGACCGCCATGGGCGAGCGCCCCGGTGCCGCCTGCCCGGCCTGACCCCTTTTTCCCACGGATATCCCCGATGAATAAAGCCATTGTTTCCCTGCTGGCCCTGTTGGGCCTCGGTCTGGCCGGCATCGCGCAGGCCGACGAGCCGCAACCCTATGAGCCCAAGGCCGCCCCGGTGGTCGACAACGTCTACGCCATCGTCGGGCCGATCACCGGCCGCACCGCCGAGAACGATGCCCTGAACAACAACCTCGGCTTCGTGGTCACCGATGACGGCGTGGTCTTGGTCGACTCGGGCGCCTCGCGCCTGGGGGCAAAGCAGATCGACGCGGCCATCGACGCGGTGACCGACAAGCCGATCACGCATGTCATCAACACCGGCAGCCAGGATCATCGCTGGCTGGGCAATGGCTGGTTTGCCGAACAGGGCGCCGAGATCGTCGCCTTGAAGCGCACGGTAGAGACGCAACGGCGGTTCGCCGACCAGCACGTCGCCCGCCTCGAGGAGGTGCTGGGCGAGCGCTTTGCCGGCACCGAGCCGATGCAGGCGACCGACCCGATCGATGCCGACCGGCAGACGCTCGAGATCGGTGGCACGACGTTCGAACTGATCTGGTTCGGCGACGCGCACTTCCCCGGCGACATCGTCGTCTGGCTGCCCGAGACGGAGACGGTCTTCACCGGCGACATGGTCTACGTCGATCGCATGCTGGGCATCCACCCCTGGTCGGACGTGCTCTCTTGGCGGCAGGCCTTCCACCAGATGGAAACCCTTGAGCCGGTGCATGTGATCCCCGGTCACGGCCAGGTAACCGACATGGCCCAGGCCCGCTCCGAGGCCGGCGACTACCTCGATTTCCTGGTGACCGAGATCCGTACGGCGGTCGACAACTTCGAGGGGCTGCAGAGCACGGTGGAGCGACTGACCGATGCGCCGCCGTTCGAGCATCTCGAGCACTTCGACAACTGGCACCGCACCAACATCAGCCGCGCCTACACGCAGATCGAAACAGCGGCGATGCAATAAGCCATGTTCGCTTGGCTGGCCGACAACCTGGTTTACGGGGCCCTCGGCCTGACCGAGGGCGAGCGTTTCGCCGACGCGCTGCATTTCTTCGTCATGGACACGACGAAGATCTTCTTCCTGTTGGTGGTCGTCATCTACGCGATGGGACTGCTGCGTGCCCTGATGAGTCCCGAGCGGGTGCGCGCCTACGTGCGTGGCAAACCGCCGTGGATGGCCCGCACCCTGGCCATCACCCTGGGCGCGGTCACGCCGTTTTGCTCCTGCTCGTCGGTGCCGCTGTTCATCGGCTTCGTCGAGGCGGGCATCCCGCTGGGCGTGACCTTCTCGTTCCTGATCGCCAGCCCCATGATCAACGAGATCGCCGTGGTGCTCCTGATCGGCATCCTCGGCTGGGAGCTGGCGCTGCTGTACGTCGCCGCCGGGGTGGTAGTCGCCTGGATCGGTGGCATGGCCATGGAGTGGTTCCGCGCCGAGCGCTGGGTGGAGGACTACGTCTGGAAGATCCAGATGGGTGAGGCCCAACCGCCGGCGGCCGACCGGAGCTGGAAGGGGCGGCACCGCTTCGCCGTCGCCGAGGTGAAGGAGATCGTCCGCCGGATCTGGAAGTGGGTGGTGATCGGCATTGCGGTGGGCGCGGCCTTCCACGGCTTCGTGCCCGGCGACTGGGTCACCACCTACCTCGGAGCGCAGGGAAACTGGCTGGCCGTGCCGGGCGCGGTGTTGCTGGGCATCCCGCTGTACGCCAACGCCACCGGCATCATCCCGGTCGCCGAGGCGATGCTGGGCAAGGGCGCGGCCGTGGGCACGACGCTCGCCTTCATGATGAGCGTGGCGGCGCTGTCGCTGCCCGAGATCCTGATCCTGCGCAAGGTGATCCGCTGGCCCGCCCTGGCCCTGTTCGCCGCGGTACTGGCCATCGCCTTCACGCTGGTCGGCTGGACCTTCAACCTGGTTACCTGAGGAATGAATAATGAGTGAAGCAAAAGGTCTCAACCCCGCCATTCTGGACATTGCCGCCCTGAGCGCGGCCATTGCCTCCCGTTGCCCGTCGAAGACGGCGGAAATGGTCGAGCGGCTGAGCAAACGCGACATCCCGGACCACCAGATCCACGAGGTCGTGACCACGGCACGGGCCGTCGCCACCGAATCCTGGGAGCGGGCATCGGGGATGGTCGACGCGGTGCTCGCTGGCGAGCCGCTGGAAAGCTGCCTGTCGCGGGCGTCGGCCGACGCGACCTCCTGTTGCAACACGGCCGACGAGAATTGCTGCGGCAATGCCGAGAAAAAGACATCCTGTTGTTGACGGAGCGAGACCATGAAGACCATCCAGATACTGGGCAGTGGTTGTGCCAACTGCCAACGCACCTATGACCTGGTTGCCCGCACGGCCCAGGAACAGGGAGTGGCAATCGAAATCGAGAAGGTGGAGGACATCGCCGAAATCCTGGCCATGGGCGTGATGTCCACCCCGGGCGTGGTGATCGACGGCCGTGTCGTTCACAGCGGCTCCATGCCGTCACGCTCCCAGGTGGCGAGCTGGCTCGAGGACTGACCGCCACAAGGCGAGCGCCACGTCTTGGCGTGGTCTTCGCGAACCTCTCGGCAAGGTCGATCAGGCGGACACCGAGCCTTTGTGTGGCCACGATGCCTCGGCGCCGCTGTCGTCACTGACCCGGCCCTCGCGGCACAGCTGGCTCATCCTCAGCAATTGCCGATCGAGCTGCGGCCCCCAGCCGTAGTGACGCACCGCCCGTCGGCGCGCGGCGGCACCGGTGGCCAACCAGTCGCGCTCGAACAGGCGCGTCACGCCTCGGGCCAGCGCGGCGGCCCGAGCAGTCGGGACCAACTCGCCCACCGCCTCGTCGACCAGTTCCGGCGTGGCCCCGGCATCCACGCCGACCACGGGCAGGCCGCAGGCCATCGCCTCGAGGATCACCAGGCCGAAGGTCTCGGCATCGCCGGCATGCAGCAAGGCGTCCGCCGAGGCGAGGTAGGCGGCCAGCGTGTGCTCGTCGGCGACGTAATCGACCACGCGCAGGCGGGGATGACTGCCGACCGGCATGCCCGCGCCGATCAGCAACAGGTAGTAACGACCGTCAAGCTCGTCGAGCGACGCGACCAGCTGGTCGACGTGTTTCTCGCGCGTGTTGCGCCCGGCGAACACCAGCAAGCGGGCATCACGCGGAATCCCGAGCGCGTCCCGCAGTCCCGGCTGGACCGCCGAGGGACGAAAGATCGAGGTATCCACGCCCAGGCGCTGCACGCTGACATGGCGCACGCCCAGTTCGGCCAGCTGGCTGGCCATGACGTCGCTGGGGGCGAACATCCAGTCGAATCGGCGATACAGCCGGCCCAGATAGCGCCCCGACAGCGGCCGGACCCAGTCGCCGCAGCGCAGCGCGAGCAAGCGCGAGAGGTCCGAATGGAAGAAGCCGACCGCCGGCACGCCCAGTTGTTTCGCCGCGGCCTGGGCGGCGTGGGCGGTGACGTAGGGATCGCCCGCCTCGATCGCATCGGGCGCCAGCTCGATCAACGCCTCGCGCCAGGGACCGGAACGCAGGGGAAAACGGTAACCATCACCGGCGGGCAGGCGCCACGCCGGCAACTGTCGCAGCCACTGGTTGGCATCGGCCGACCACGCCGGGTGTGGGCCGGGCACCAGCAGGCTGTGCTGGCAATCGGGGCAACCGGCGATGTGATGGCGCTTGGCCTCGAGGTAACGGCGCACGCCGCCCGAGGCCGGTCCCCAGAACATGGTGACGTCGGCCAGGTGCAGCGCCGGGGAAGCAGGTGTCTTTTCCATTGGTACCAACCTACCCCGCGCGCATGACGGTTTGTTGTCAGTCGGAACCGCCTTCGGCTCCTGGCCACTCGACTGGCAACACCCGTTCGGGGTACTGGCGAGCCAGGTGGGCGAGGTTGCGACAATCGGGGCGATGCAGCTTGTAGCCCTGCGATCGGCTGAGGAAGGCCATCACCCGTTCGCCCGGCTGCGGGTTGCAACACTTGGCCGGGATGACCTTGAGCCCGTCGATCGACTGGTTCTCGATGACCAGACTGCGCCCGCCCGGCGGCTCGGGCAGCGGCTCACCCTCGGGCTGGGTTTCGCGTCGCGGGCGCGCGGAACGATCGGCCGCCGTGCCCAGCTGACCGCGGGCGGCGGCCTGCAGCGTCTCCGGGGCAATACGATGGTGCCCCACCGCCAGGAACAGTTGATCCTCGCTGTTGACGCCGAGGGCCTCGAGCAGCCCCTTTCTCGCTGCCGCATCCATGGAAAAGCGCCGGTAGAGACGCTCGCAGGTCAGCCGTCCCCGCTCACGGGCATCCTCGCGGTCGAACTGCGCGAACCAGTTGCGCACCTTGGCCCGCGAACTGGCCGAGCACAGGAAACCGCTCTTGGCGTGCGCCCACTCACGGCTGGGCGCCGGCTCCTTGTTCGTCAGGACGTCAACCGTGTCGCCGTTGGCCACCTCGGTCTTCAGCGGTGCGATCTGGCCGTTGACCTTCGCCCCGCGGCAACGGTGCCCCAGGTGGGTATGGATGCGATAGGCGAAATCGAGCACCGTCGCCCCCGCCGGCAGCTCGACCAGTTCGCCATCGGGCGTGAAGGCATACACCATCGGCGCGGTCAGTGGCCGTATCTCGCCGCGTGACAGGCCACGCCGCAGCGATTCGACCTGCATGTCAAACGGATTGGCCGAACCACCGCCGGCCTTGTAGCGCCAGTGGGCGGCGACCCCGAACTCGGCGAAGGCGTGCATGCGCTCGGTGCGGATCTGGATCTCGACCACCTTGCCCTCGTCGGCCTCGACGGCGGTGTGCAGCGACTGGTAGCCGTTGGGCTTGGGACGGGCGATGTAGTCGTCGTACTCGCTCGGAATCGGGCGGAACAGCTCGTGGACCACCGAGAGCGCGGCGTAGCAGTCGGTGACCGAATCGACCTGCACCCTCAGCGCGCGCACGTCGAACAGCCCCTCGAAGGAGAGCTGCTTGCGACGCATCTTTCCCCAGATGCTGTAGATGTGCTTGGGCCGGCCGTAGACCTCGGCCCGGATCCCCGCCTGGATCAGGGCGTGATGCAGTTTCTGCTCGACGTGAGCCAGGTACGACTCACGACTGGTGCGCCGTTCGTCGAGCAGGCGCGCGATCTCGACGTAGGTGTTCGGCTCGAGGTGGCGGAAGGCCAGGTCCTCGAGCTCCCACTTGATCTGCCCCAGGCCCAGCCGATGGGCGATTGGTGCATGGACGGCCAGCGTCATGCCGGCAAACCGCCGGCGCCTCGCCTCGTCGGCCTCGTCGCCGAGGCGTCGCATCCCCTCCAGCCGGTAGGCCAGATCGATCAGCACCGCGCGGGCATCACGGGCCCCGGCGAGCAGCAGGCGGCGCCAGTACTCGCGCTGCTGCTCGGCACGTGGCTCGGGATAACGCGCCTCCCATCCCCGTAAGCGTTCGATCGCCTCGATCAGGCGCTGCACGTCCCGCTTGCCGTCATGGTCGAGCATGGTTGGAACCGGGGAGGAAATGCCGGATTCACCCAGGGCCGGGTCGGCCAGCAAGGCGGCGACCAGGGTGGGCAGGTCCGCCTGGATATCCGCCAGTGCCACGGCCACGCGTGGTCCGGCCGCCGATTCCGTGTCCCGCGTGACCGACACACACAGGCGCTCAACGGCCAGCGCCATGTCGGGCGTGACCACATCGCCCATGCCATCGAGCACCTGTTGCAGGTGCTGGCAGAGGTGATCAGAACTGATGTCGAGCGGATGCTGCATGTGGGGCAGATAGATTCCGGTTTAAAAGGGGCCGGCTTGACCGCGCCGGCATCACATGCCAGTTGGGTTGCCGTCGGGGCCGTGGCACTATCCCGTCTGTGTGCGCGGAGCCATCAACCGGATGACCGACGTGACGCCCAGATTACCACCCGGCCCATCGGCCGGTCAGGCACAGGGAGACAGGCATGACCAAGCGGCCCGACCTTCACGGGGAACACCACCGCCTCAACCGCTACCGTAGCGTCCGGGCGGCCGTGCTGGGCGCAATCGCCGGGCTGGTTGCCCTGTCCAGCCTCATCGCCGGTCTACTGGCCTCCGGTCTGCCGCCCGGCGAGGTACTGCACGCCGCGGTGATCGCCCTGGTCGCCGGGGCATTGGCCCTGGCCGCCGGGCAGCACGTCGCCCTGCGCCTGCGTCAGGACACGGAAAAGGCCGACTTGGACATGGAGGCGCGCGAGCTGGAAATCAACTTCGAGCACGAGCTGGGCGAATTGCGCGACATCTACGTCGAGCGCGGCGTCGATCCCGAGACGGCGGATCGGGTCGCCCGGCAGATGATGGCCCACGACGCCCTCGGCGCCCATGCCCGGGAGGAAATGGGCCTGCACCGTCTCACCGAAATGCGCCCCCTGCTCGCCGCCATCCCGCTGGCGGTATCGTTTGCTGCCGGTGCGGCCCTCCCCCTGCTGGTGGCGCTGACCGCACCCGTCGAGCGCATGATGATGCTCACCGTACCGCTCACCCTGCTGGTACTGGCCGTGCTCGGCGCCTTGAGCTCGCGGACGGGCGGGGCCTCGATGATGCTGGGTGGTTTCCGCACCGCCTTCTGGGGGGCGGCCACCATGGGCGTCACCGCGCTTGTCGGCCAACTGCTCTCGGGTCTTTCCTGAGCCGACACGGGTGGCAAACGGGCCGATCGCACGTGGGCCGCGCGTGGTTCTGCTGCACGGGCTGTGGATGGGACGCTGGGCCATGTGGCCACTCGCCCATTCCCTCAAACGCGCTGGCTTCGACCCGGTCCGCTTCGACTACCCGACGCGCTCAACGCCGGCCGAGAACGCCGAACGGCTCGCCCATTGGCTGGCAGACCAACCCGACCGCCCCCGCCACTTCGTCGCCCACAGCCTTGGCGGCCTGGTGCTGGCCCACCTGTTCGCTCGGCACCCGGAGGCGCGCTCAACGGCAACGCGCGTGGTGCTGCTGGGCTCGCCACTAGCCGGCAGCGGGGTGGCTCGCCGAATGGCCGAGACCCGACTGGGGCGATGGTTGCTTGATGGCAGCCTTGTCGACGGCCTGGCCGGCACCCCACCCGAGTGGGCCACGCCCAACACACTGATGCTCGCCGGCACCCGCCCGTTCGGTCCCGGCCGACTGCTGCGCGGCGCACTCGAGTCACCCAGCGACGGCACCGTGGCGGTCAACGAGACACGCACCACCGCCCTGACCACACATGAGTGCGTGCCCGTCAGTCACTTCGGACTGCTGCTATCGCCGCAAGTGGCGCAACGTAGCCTGGCGTTTCTGTTGGCCGACTGACCCGACCCTGCACGGGAATGGCAACATCAACTTGCTATCAATAACGATTCGCATTAATGTTAGTGTTCTCTGATCCAATGGAGGCGTTGGCGAGCCCTTACGTCCACCGTGAACGAATAAAGGCACTCACATGTACCGTCACCCAAGCTCCACCCGTCGCCCCGCCGGCAAACTCACCCGTGCAGGGCTGCTGGGCCTGGCGGCCCTCATCTGGGGCGTCACCGTCTTGGCCGAACCGACCGACCTGGCGGGCCGCGAAATCGATCTGCCCGGCAAGGTCGACCGGGTCCTGCTCGGTGAGGGCCGTTTCCTTGTACCCACCTCCATTCTCGAGGGCGAGGAGGCGATCGATCGGATCGTCGGCATGCAGGGCGAATTCAAGCGTCTCGACCCGGCCGGTTACACGCGCTTCAGGGCAGCCTTCCCGGCCGTCGACGAGATTCCACGCGTCGGCCGCCTCAATCCGTCGAGCTTCAGCGTCGAACGCGCCCTTTCCATGGCGCCGGACGTGGCCTTCTTCGGGCTGGAGGGGCACGGTCCGTCACCCGGGGATCGACCGGTGATCGAGCGACTCGAACAGGCCGGCGTGACGGTCGTCTTCATCGACTTCCGCCATGATCCGCTGACCAACACCGTGCCGAGCATGCGCCTGATGGGTGAGGTACTGGGCAGACAGGAGGAAGCGGAGGCCTTCATTTCCGCCTATCAACGCGAGATGGCCCGTGTGGATGACGGCCTTGCCGAGGTCGAGACGCAACCCGACGTGTTCCTGGAGAGCCGGGTCGGCCTGCGCGAGGAATGCTGCGAGACCATGTCCAACGGCATGCTGGGCCTGCTGGTCGAACGGGCTGGCGGCAACAATATCGCCACCGACCTGCTCCCCGGGAGCCACGGCCTAGTCAGTCTCGAATACCTGCTGTCCCACCAGCCGGATATCTACATCGGGACCGCGATCGGATCCAAGAACGACAAAGCGCACAACGGGCATATCGTGCTGGGCGCCGGCGTGTCCGAGGCCCAGGCGCGGCAATCCCTCGACGTGACCCTGCAACGACGCGGGATCCGTGAATTCGAGGCGGTGAAGAATGGCCGCGCTCATGCCATCTGGCATCACTTCTACAACTCGCCGTTCAACGTGGTGGCACTGCAGGCCTTCGCCAAGTGGCTGCACCCCGAAGCATTCCGCGATCTGGAACCCGCCGAGACATTCGATCGCTTGCGCGCGCGCTTCTTGCCCTATGAAACCACCGGCACCTACTGGATCAAGCAACGATGAGCCCCCATCCCGATGCGGACTCGACACCGGTGCCTCGCCGACCCTCGCTGGCCGGCGACTACCGACGCTTCACGCGACGACGTCGGCTGCTCCTGATCGGACTCGCCGTTGCAGCACTCGTTGCACTGGTGCTCGACATCCTGACAGGCCCGTCGACGTTTCCCCTCAGCCGCTTGCTCCTGGGGCTGTTCCAGCCCGACCAGCTCGAGCGGGGTGAGGCAGTGATTCTCTGGGATATCCGCCTGCCCTACGCCCTGATGGCCGTGCTCGTCGGGGCCGCACTCGGGCTCGCCGGCGCCGAGATGCAGACGGCGCTCAACAATCCATTGGCCAGTCCGTTCACCCTAGGCGTGTCGTCGGCGGCCACCTTCGGCGCGGCGCTGGCAATTGTGCTCGGTCTCGACCTGTTCGGACTCGGCGAGACCTACGCGATCACGCTCCTCGCCTTCCTCAGTGCCGGGGGCGCGACCCTGCTGATCCTCGCCTTGGCGCGGCTGCATGGCGCCGGCGTGGAGACCGTGGTGCTTTTCGGCATTGCCCTGCTGTTCTCCTTCGAAGCCCTGGTCTGGCTGCTCCAGTTCCTCGCGGACAGCGACGCGCTCCAGCAGATCGTGTTCTGGACGATGGGCAGCCTCGCGCGCGCGGCCTGGGAGACAGTCGCCATCCTGGCGGTGATTCTCGCGGTCACGATGGTCTTCGCCCTGCGAAACGTCTGGTCAATGAGCGCCCTGCGCAGCGGCGAGGACCAGGCACGCAGCCTTGGCGTGCCGGTCGAGCGGCTGCGGCTGGCGGTGGTTCTGCGCGTCAGTCTGCTCGCAGGGACGGCGATCTCCTTCGTCGGCACCATCGGCTTTGTCGGTCTGGTCGGCCCGCACATCGCCCGGCTGCTGCTGGGCGAGGATCACCGTTTCTATCTGCCGGGCAGCGCGCTGGCCGGCGCCTTGATGCTTTCCCTGGCATCCATGCTCAGCAAGACGCTCGTTCCCGGCGTGGTACTGCCTATCGGCATCGTCACCGCGCTGGTGGGCGTCCCGTTATTCATGATGCTGGTGCTCGGAAAGAGGCGACCACGATGAGCGGATCACTCGACGTGCGCGGCCTGACGGCGGGCTACCGCCGCCGACGGATACTTGACCGCCTGGACCTGCCGACCTTCCGCAACGGGGATCTGGTCGCCGTGGTGGGTGCGAACGCCGCCGGCAAATCCACCTTCATGCGGGCGGTGTCCGGACTCCTGCCGATGCAGGGCGAAGTGCGGCTCGACGGAGAAGATCTAGGCTCACTGCCGCCCGCCGAACGCCTCCGGCGCGTGGGCTATCTACCCCAAACACTCCCCCAGGCGAGCTCACTGGTCGCCTATGAAAGCCTCATGGCCGCGTTGAGGACCGCCGATCCCTCGATGCCCCGCGATCGAATCGAGCACCGCGTGGAACGCGTCTTTGATGATCTCGGTCTGCGGGCGCTGGCATTCCGGCCGCTGGGCGAACTCTCCGGCGGTCAGCGGCAGATGCTGGGTCTCGCTCAGGTGCTGGCGCGGCAGCCGCGGTTGCTGCTGCTCGACGAACCCACCAGCGCACTGGACCTGCGCTGGCAGATCCAGGTGCTCGAACGCGTCCGCCACACGACCGACGCCGGCGGGATCGCGCTGGTGGCCATACACGATCTCAATCTCGCGCTGCGTTTCTGCGACCGTCTCGTGGTACTGAAAGACGGCGCATTGCTCGCCGCTGGCGATCCATTGGAGGTACTCGATGCCGAACTCCTTGCCCGCGCCTACGGGATCGAAGGCCGTGTCGAGCGCTGCTCGCACGGTTATCCGATCGTGCAGGCCGACCGGATTGCCCGGCCATCCGAAACCCTCTCGACACATGAGGCAAACACCCGATGATCACCCTTTCCGGCACCACCGAAACCCCCCTGGCCTCGACCTACCTCGATCGACTCTGCCGGCATTTCGCGAAGAAGATATCGGTCGAGCACGACGAGACCACCGGGCACGCGCGTTTCCCGTTCGGCGAATGCCGACTCGAGGCCGGCGACACAGCATTGCACTTTCACTGCCGCGCAGACGACAGCGCCTCGTTGGAGAAGATCATGGACGTGATCGAACGCCACGTCTGGATGTTCACCAAGCGCAACCCTCTCACCGTGACATGGGAAGAGCCCCAGTCACACTGACCCCAACTCCAACGAAAAAACCCCGCGGGCATCACGCGGGGTCTCTTGCGCTTCGCGC
Organism: Guyparkeria halophila; assembly: GCF_034479635.1. Taxonomy (NCBI): domain Bacteria; kingdom Pseudomonadati; phylum Pseudomonadota; class Gammaproteobacteria; order Chromatiales; family Thioalkalibacteraceae; genus Guyparkeria; species Guyparkeria halophila. The sequence goes on along the minus strand of NZ_CP140153.1, from coordinate 417,124 downwards.
CAGTCATGCAATGGCGCGGCGGCTTGACACTACGCGCCGGTTTCCGGGGTGTGGTAGGCGAGGATGTAGTTCGGCTCACCCATGCGCTCGATAAGCTCGAGTTGACGCTTGAGCCAGTCGGCATGGCCCTCCTCGTCGATCAGAATCTCCTCGAAAATATGCACCGTGCCGACGTCCCCTTCGTTGCGTGCCTCGAGCGCGGCCTCACCGTAAAACTGGATCGAGGCGAGCTCCTCCTTGAGATCCGCCTTGAACATGTCGCCCAGTGAACTGGAACGACGCGCGGCCTTGGCCTCGGTGACCACCGGGTCGCCATCGAGGAACAAGATGCGGTCGATGAACTTGCTGGCATGACCCAACTCTTCCTGCACCTCACCGTGCATCTTCTTCGACAGTCGGTCCAGCCCCCAGTCTTCGAGCACATGGGCGTGCAACATGTACTGGTGGGTGGCCGTCAACTCCATGGACAAAGCCTTCTGCAGGTTCTCTAGGGTCTTCTTGTCACTCTTCTTTGCTTTGGCTGCACACATGAAAGTCACTCCTTTCGTTTTGCCATCTTGACGATGCGAGATTGCGATACAGGAACGAATCTAGCCCAAACAACGGGGTTGTGCAGGGCCTCGACCGTTCGCCCCCGCACGCTGGACCGGGTTTGCTGGGAGAACGGTTGCGGTTATCACTCGACCAGGTAACCGACGCCACTCGACCTCGATCTTCCGGCCGGCGCCCAGCCCGGCGGCAAGGCTCCGGCGAAGACGAAATATCAATCGCTGCCCGGCCATCTCCGCGCCGACCAATGCGAGGGCATCAAAGTCGAAGAAACGGCAGACCACGGGGAAAGCGGCCTTGAAGAAGCTTTCCTTGGCCGAAAAGATCACGCTGAGCGCGGCACGACGATCGAGACCAAGCGCGGGCAATGCGAGGTGTTCCTCACCGCGGATCACCAGTCGTTCCATGGCTCGTGCGCGATCGGCATCGGCAAAGTTCTCGACATCGACCCCCACGCCCACGACCGGCTCTCCTTCCCGATCAGCCCGCCGCGTGACGGCGACCGCCAGTCCGCGCGCCTTTCGGTCGTCGTGAACGTGAGAAATGCTTCCGACCCAGCCTGACGGCCAACGAGGCTCGCCCGTCGGGCCGACACCCACGCCGGTTCTCCGCGCGCCCTGATCGAGCAACGCGAGCGCCGCTGCGCGTCGCCCGGCAAGAAATTCCACCCGCCGCCGAAGGACCACTCGCGGCGGCCAAGCAGGTTCGTCCAGCCCCAGCCTGACATGCGCGGCCGAGAGACATCGCTCGTCGACTCCCGACCATGCGAACGGTTGCAGCACCAGCGGCAGGTCACCAAGCTGGAATCGTGTCGGGGACTCGAGGATCGGACTCGGCGTCGACTGGCGAGCGCCACGGGATGGCCGGCGATGGCGCGAACCGGGACTCACCCGAGACTCTCAAGCAGGCGACTGACCGCCTCGCGCAAGCGGGCAGGCAGGACGTGAGCGCGCGCCCGCAACCGCTCGGGCCATTCGCCTCGACCGATGACGGGATCGCATTGCATCGAGCGCTGCTGCGGGCCGGCGTAGAGGCAGGCGTCGACGTGCCGGGACGGCGCCACCTCGCCCACGTCGTCGAACGGTGGAGGCAGAACGCGCCCCGCCGACTGAGGCCGGTCGGCGACAGAGGCAATCGCGGGCCACCGATCAGGTGGCCTGCCCACAAGCGCGGCGACCTCGCTTTCGTCACCCGACGTACTGGGCCAGATGCTCAACAACCGCCCGGGCTGGTGGTGCGCCATGAGCCGACCCAGCGGCTCACGCGGCATCCCCGGGCCAGCATCGCCACCATCGCCCTTGAGCAGATGGCGAGCCCCGCAGAGCACCACTACGCCACGGCCACCGGCCGGTGTGAAGCGGGCCTCGAGGTATCGGAAGAATGCCTCGTCACGCTGGCGGTTGATCGCCCACCAGTCGTCTTCCCCGGCAAGGTCCCCCCAATCGAAGGCCGGTTCGGCCAGGTGCACTCGAATACGCTCACCCGCCGGACGCGCCAGATTTGTTGCCCGAAGTCGGGCGAACAGCTGGCCGTGGGATGGCGACATCCAGGCCGGGAACGAAAGCGAGTCAAGCCGAATTGCCAGCAAGCGTTGCTCGTCGATCGGCGCCCCGTCGAATGCTTCGGCACCGTCCAGATACGCGTCCAGCAGGGCCTGATGACGGCGGTTTCCGCATTCCAGCACCAGGTCGGTCAGCCGTCCGGCCAACTCCGGCGCGCAGACAAGCTCATGCTGGTAACGGATCAGGCCCGGATACCAGTGGGCCTCGCCCAGGCCCACCACCTGACCGCCTGACAAGGCCTGATCGAGAAAATCCGGTGACTTTCGCCACGTCATGTTGCTCATGCTGGCCGATGCGTCGATCGGGGGCCGCTCTTCTGCGGCGATCAATCGATCAAGGGAAAGCGAGGTGGCCGACGCGCCGGCCAACTGGATAAATCGCCGTCGGTTCATGAATCAGCCACCCGGCTTTGGACCGAGAACCGAGATTGGCCCCGGCCAGTCGCGCTCGGCGGCGCGGCCATGTCGCGTTCCGAGAGGAAATCGCGGACGTGTCCGGCAATGTCGCGCAGGAACTCAGGGCGAATCATTTCCGGGTGACGACAGTCGAAGTCCACGACCGAAATCTTTCCCTCGGTGTAGGTCTGCCAGCCCCCCGGGTCGAGCCAGTGCTCCTCGCGCGGCGCGGCGGCACGAAAGAAAAGCACGTCGCCGCCATAACGATAGTCCTGCGGCTCTCGAATCAGGTGTCGGTTGTTCATCACCAGGTCGATCATCGCGGACAGGGTTTGCTCGGAGAGATTGGCCATCGAACTGCCTGCCTGTTGCAGACAGTCGAGCACCGTTTCCCGATCAAGCCGATCGAGCGGTTGCTCGTCGACCGTCACGCCGGCCATGCGAAGCAACGCCTCGAGCGAACGCGCCTCGTCGGGTGGCGGCATGTCGCACCACTGGTCGGTCGGGTAGGCGTCGAGCAATGCCAGCACGTCCACTTCGTCGCCCTCCTGCTCGAAGATCGCCGCCATCCGGTGCGCCAGCATGCCGCCGATCGACCAGCCGAGCAGATGGTAGGGCCCGCGCGGCTGCACCTGACGGATTTCCTCGACGTAATCGCGCGCCATCTCGGTCAGCGAAGTCGGCAGTCTCAGCGTATCGGCACCCCGCGTCGCCTCCGACAACATCCGCGCCTGCAGTCCGTAGAGTGACCAATCGGTGGGCAGGTACGCCGTCAACGGCGCGTAGCACCAGCTCAACCCGCCGGCAGGGTGAACGCAGAACAGCGTTGGCGCGTTCTCCCGACGGCGCAGTGGCAACACCACGCCCAATTCGTCGCCGTCGTCGTCGCGATCGATGCGCCGCGCCAGCGCGGCGACCGTGGGCGCGTCGAACACCGCCGCCAGCGAGAGTTCGACGCCCAACTCCTCCTTGATCAGGGCAACCAACTGAACGGCAAGCAGCGAATGACCGCCCAGTTCGAAGAAATGGTCGTCCACACCCACCCGCGCCACGCCCAGCAATCGGGCGAACAATCCTGCCAACCGTTCCTGCAGGAGGCTTTCAGGCAAGCGACCGTCATCTCCCGCGGCTATCTCGGGCAAGGGAAGCGCTCGTCGATCAAGCTTGCCATTCGGCGTCAGCGGTAGACGATCCAGCTCGACCACGAAGTCGGGCAGCATGTAATCGGGCAGTTCCTCGGCCAGCGCCGCGCGCGCGTCGGCCGCCGTCACCGACTGCCCCGTCTCGGGCACCAGGTAGACCACCAGCCGGCGGTCACCCGCCGCGAAATCGGGCGCGGTCACCACGACCTGGACAACCACGAAGCGTTGCGCGATGACCTGTTCGATCTCGCCGAGCTCGATACGCTGGCCGCGGATCTTGACCTGGAAGTCAGCCCGGCCGCGATAGTCGATGCTGCCGTCCGACCGCCAAGCCGCCAGATCGCCGCTTCGATACATCCGCTCGCCGCTTTCGGAGAACGGGTCGGCGATGAACCGTTCGGCTGTGAGCTCGGGCTGCCCCAGGTACCCGTTCGCCAGCTGCGCCCCGGCAATATAGAGCTCGCCGGTCACGCCGGGCGGCACCGGGTTCAGCCAGTCATCGAGAATATAGATTCGGGTGTTCCACACCGGCCGGCCGATGGGGACACTGCCCGTGTAGCCACCGGCGTGGCAGGGGAAATAGGTCACGTCGACAGCCGCCTCGGTCGGGCCGTAGAGATTGTGCAGCGGCGCGTGAAAGCGGCGGTAGTAGGCAGTCACAGTCTCGACCGGCAGGGCCTCGCCGGAGCAGAACACGCGTCGCAGGGATACGCAGCGTGTCGGCTCGGTCTGGCCGATGAAGGCCTGCAGCATCGAGGGCACGAAATGCAGAGTCGTCACGCCGGTGCTTGCGATCAGATCGATCAGGTACTCGGGGTCGCGATGGCCACCCGGCCGGGCGACGATGAGGCTCGCTCCGACCAGCAGAGGCCAGAAGAACTCCCAGACCGACACGTCGAACCCCGCCGGGGTCTTCTGCAGCACACGATCCGTCGTATCGAGGGCGTACTCGTGCTGCATCCAGGCGAGACGATTGACGATCGCCCGGTGGGGTATCACCACGCCCTTGGGTCGGCCGGTGGACCCGGAGGTGTAGATGACGTAAGCCGGATCCTCCGAGCGCAACGCCCGTCGCCGTTCGTCGGCACCCAGCGGCTGGGCCCGGAAACGGCCCAGCGTTCGCACGAAGCTCGTCGAATCGAGACAGTGGACCGGCAAAGTGGTTTCCAGGCCCGCGGAGGTCTCGGCGATCGCGAGCAGCAACTTCGCCCCACTGCCCCCGAGGATGTGGTGGATACGTGCGGGCGGGTAGTCCGGATCGATCGGCACGTACGCCGCTCCGGCCTGCAGTATTGCCACCAGTGTCGTCACCAGCTCGGTGCTCCGCGGCAGCGCTACAGCCACCCGGTCGCCGGGGCCGACGCCCTGTTCGATCAGCCAGCGGGCAAGCCGATTGATCCTCGCCGCCGCCTCCCCGTAACTCAGCGACTGGCACTCGAAGATGATCGCCGGGGGCGAGTTGGGACGAGTGGCGGCGTGCTCAATCGACTCGTGCAGCCAGTCGGCCAGCGTAGTGCGCGGCACCGGAGTGGCGGTATCGTTCCATGCGGTCAGGACCTGGCGCGCCTCGTCGTCCAGCAGCAGGGGCACGGTCGCAAGCGGCTCGTCGTCCCCGCAACGCACGAAACCGTCCAGATAGTGCAAGAGCCGTTGGTGATGGCGTGCCAGTTCGTCGCCGTCGTATCGATCGGCGTTGGCGTCGAGCTCGATTTCGACCGTCCCCTCCGCGGGTCGACAGAAGAACGAGAGATCGTCGGCCGGCCCGGCTGCCAGGTTGCGCAGTCTGGCCTGCAGGCCGGCGAAGCGCGGCGCCTGGGCGAATGGCAGGATATTGACCAGTGCACCGAAGAGCCGTCCGGGCTCGTGACCGAGATGCAGATCGCGCTGGAGGTGTTCGTGCCGATAGCGCTGATGCCGTCGGATCTCGGCAAAGTCGCGCTCGACGGATTCCACCACATCCCGGATGCGGCGATTGCCGTCCGCATCCACTCGCAGCGACAGGATATTGACCCGCATCGACGGGGTGCCCGCCGCCACCGATCCCAGGCGCATCATGGCGGGCAACCCCAGCACCACCTCCGGTGTACCGGTCAGGCGCTGGATGTAACCGGCAATACCGGCAATCAGCACGCTGTACCAGGACACGCCACAGCGCGCCGCCGCCCCCCTGAGTCCATCGAACGCCGCCGACGAGAGACGCTTGCCGGGCGCGCGTCGAACCCGGGATGCCGGCCCAGGCGGTCGTTCCGAGAGGCTGACCGGATCGGGAAGCCCCTGCAGACGCTCGAGGTGAAAGGCGCGATCCCGCTGTCGGGCCGCGGAGTCGCGATACGCTGCTTCCTCGTCGAGCAGGTCGCGATGACCGGCCAGCGAGGCGACCGGGGGCTCCGTCCCGTCGACCAGCGCCGAATAGACCTCGGCGACGCGTTGTTGCAACCGATTCATGCCATAACCGTCGATGGCAATGTGATGCACGCTGATGAACCAGATATGGTGCCGGTCGCCCAGGCGAAAGACCGCGGTACGGAACAGGGGGCCCTCGGCGAGATCCACCGGGCGACCAACCTCTTCCTGCATCACGGACATGGCGGCCGCCCGGGGATCGGGATGACCGCGCAAATCGTGCCACTCAAGCGCCCAGGCGCGCCGATCGACATAGACCCGCGGGCCGTCGGCCGTGACGAGGAACCGGGCGTGCAGGCCGTCGCACTCGTCGATCGCACCGGTTACGGACGCCGAAAAAGCCGATGGCTCGAGCGGACCATCCAGCAGGAGATACTCGCCGGTCTGGTAGACCGCACTCTCCGGCAATCGCTGCTGTGCGTACCAGATGCCGGCCTGGGCCTCGGTCAGCTCGAAGACGGTGCGCCTCGAAAGCGACATGATGGTTTCTCCTTCGTGTTACCTCGGTGCGACGTCAGGCGCCAAGCGTGGCGCCGCCATCGACGACCAGATCCTGCAGCGTGATGTGTCTCGCACGCGACGAGGCCAGAAAGACGACCGCCTCGACGACGTCTTCCGGCTGCCCCAACCGACCGAGGGGGATGCCGAGCCGGTACCGCTCGGGGTCACCGGCGATGGTGGTCCGTTCACCCAACCCGTCGTCCCAGAGTGACTCGAGCATCGGCGTGCGGGTCGAACCAGGCGAGACGACGTTGCAACGGACGTTGCTGGAGGCCAGCTCGAGCCCGGTGCTGAGGGTGAGGCTGGTCAGGGCGGCCTTCGAGGCGCCATAGGCGGCCATGCCGACCCGAGGCACCCGGGCCGCGTTGGACGAGACGGCGACCACGCAGCCGTGGCCCTGTCGCCGGAAAACCGGGGAAACGGCGCGCAACAGGTGGAAGGCCCCCGTCACATTGACGTCGAAGGTCTGCCGCCAGTCGGCGTCCGCCATCGATTCCAGTGGCCCAGGGCGAAGCACGCCCGCTACATTCACCAACACATCGACCCCGGCCGCCTGCTCGATCAGTTTGCGGCTCGTCGCATCGACTGCCGCCGAGTTCGACACGTCGAGCGTCACCCGACGCAGACCCGGTTCGTCCGGCTCGTCCGCCTCATCGAAATGGCGGTCGAAACCGACCACCGCGCAACCCAGTGCCTGAAAGCGCTGCGCCACGGCCCGACCGATGCCTCGTCCGGCCCCGGTGACCCACACGCGACGCCCGCGCCACTCGTCCTCGTCGGCTGAATCCGCGGCGTCCGGTCGGCGATCACTCATGGATTTCGCTCGTGGCCGGCGTCGAGGCGGCATCGATCAGGCGCCACCACTCGTCGATGGAGGGGTTGGCGGCCAGGGTGGCGAAATCGACGCGAATGCCGTCGCGCTGTAATTCCTCGGCCAGGCCCAGCATGGCAACCGAATCGAGGCCGAAATCGACTAGGTTGTCGTCGTCGCGCAACTCGTCGGCATCAAGCAACATGCCCCGGACCCGGCCGCGCAAGCCAGCTCGGGTCCAGCCCGGGTCGGCTGCGGCCGCGACCACATCTTCGAGGGTCAGCACGCGCCCGGCGGTCCGGGCCACGATTCGCAACGCCGTCAGGTGATCCTCGCGCGAGAAGTCGGCGGTCGCGTCGGCGACTACGAACGGTTTGACGTCACGCATGAAGGCATCGACCGCCGTCTGCATGACGCCGATATGTCCGTAGATGCCGCCGATCAGCAGCTGATCCCGCCCCCAGTCGCGCATTAGATCCGCCAGCGGCGAACGATGGAAGGCGCTGTAGCGCCACTTGGTCAGAACCGTATCGTCGATCTCGGGCGAGAGCGGGCCGACGACGGGATACCGTTCGGGGCGCGCGGGCAGGCCCCGCCCCCACATGTCGTTGAGCAACGCCCGGTCCTCATCCGACTGTTCGGTCGGCTGAGCGGTGTACACCACGGGAATCCCCAATGCCTTGCAGCGGGCCTTGAGTTCGACCAGCTTGCGGACGACCTGCTCGATCAGCGGGCTGTCTGTGCCGTAGAACGCGACAAAGTATTCCTGCATGTCGTGAATCAACAGCACGGCACGCTCCGGTTGAAAGGGCCAGGCGACACGCGACTCGGGCAGCTCCGATGCGCTGGGCAGTGGGTAGGAAGTAAGGTTGCCTATGCTCATGGCCAGTACGTTCTCCTCAAGGTGTCGTGAATCGGATGGGTGCGCGTTCGTGCAGAACTTCCCTAGCACGCCGCCGCGCTGCAAATCCGTCGGCGCAGCGCGGCTTTGTCGATTTTTCCCACGGCAGTTCGGGGCAGGTCGTCGATGAATTCCACCCGATCGGGCAGCTTGAAGTCGGCGACGCCCTCTCGTCGTAGGAAACGGCGCACGTCGACGGCCCGTAGCCGGGCATCGGCGACCAGGAACGCGCAGCTGCGCTCGCCCAACACCTCGTCGGGCATCGCGACCAACGCCGCCTGTCGGATGGCCGGGTGCCCCAGCAGGAGGTCCTCGATCTCGAGGGCATCGATCTTTTCGCCGCCGCGGTTGATCTGATCCTTCTCCCGGCCGACCACCACCAGGTAACCGCTATCGGTCCGGCGAACCAGATCACCGGAGCAATAGAACCCCTCGACGTCGAAGGCGACGGCGTTGTGCGCCTCGGCGCGGTAGTAACCGCGGAAGGTGTAGGGCCCGCGCGCCCAGAGCGTGCCAACCTCGCCGGGCGGCACATCCCGGCCCTCGGCGTCGCGGACCCGGATCTCGTCGGCTGGGCTGAGCGGCCGGCCCTGGGTGTTCTCCACGTACCAGCGATCGTCGTCAAGGCGGGTGTAGTTCACCAGACCCTCGGCCATCCCGAAGACCTGTTGCAGCCGGCAGCCCAGACGCGTCGGGACCTGCTCGGCCAGGGCCGGGCTGAGCCGGGCGCCGCCGACCTGCAGCAAGCTAAGACTACCGAGGCTGGGCGGCCGCACCGAGTCGGCGGCCTCCAACCACAGGCTCAGCGCCGGCGGCACCAGGGCCGCCATGGTCACGGCGTGACGGTCGATCAACTCGAAGCAGGTGGCCGGCCCGGGGTCGCGCGCCATCACCACGACGCCGCCGGCGTGCAATATGCCGAGCGTGCCGGGCGAGCTGAGGCTGTAGTTGTGCGGCGCCGGCAGCGCGCAGAGAAAGACGGTGTCGACGTTCAAGCGGCATAACTCGGCGCTGGCGCGCACGCTGTAACCGTAGTCGTCGTGAGTCCGAGGGATGAGCTTCGGAAGGCCGGTGCTGCCGCCGGATAGCTGGAAAAAGGCGACCTCGTCCGGCGGATTCGGCGAGAACCCGTTCAGGCACTCCGACTCGTCGAGCGGCTCGCCATCTTCCCAACGAAAATCGGTGAGCACCTTCTCGACCGGCAGGGCGCGGTCGCCGAAATGCAACAGCCGAGCCTCGCCAGACGCGTATCGACGTAGTTCGTCGACCAATGCCGTTCCCTGCCGCCCGCGCATCGCCGGGTGATCATCCGTAAGCACCAGCAGCGCCGGGGCGATCTGTTCGGCGAAGGCAAGCAACTCGCGACGGTTGTGACTGAAAAGCGCGTTGACCGGCACCGCACCGCATCGCAGCAAGGCGAAGAACAGCAGGTAGAACTCGGCGCAATTGGGCATCTGCACCAGCACGGTCTGACCGGGACGCAGACCGGCGGCGACCAGCGAGGCGGCCAGTCGACGCGAAAGCCGGATCAACTGGTCGTAGCTGAACCGTCTCTCGGCGCAGACAATCGCGTCACGATCCGCTTCGCGCGGATCGTGGGCGTCGAGAATGTCCGTCAGCGGTTGACCGCGCCAGTAGCCAGCGTCTCGATACCGTCGGGCAAGCGCTTCCGGCCAGCAGGTGAAGGCGACACTCATAACCTGCCCCTCAGCTCGCGTCGTTGGCCGGACGCAGACCGAACACGTCCAGCATGGTATTGAGTTTGGCGGTGGTCTCGTCCCATTCGCTATCGGGCTCCGAGCCATCGACGATGCCGGCCCCGGCGTAGAGGCGCATGCCATTCTGCTTGAGCAGTCCGCATCGGATCGACACGGCCCATTCGCCATCACCGCGGGCGTCCATCCAGCCGACCACACCGCAGTACTGGTCGCGGCAATAGCCTTCGAGCCTCGAGATGGCCGAGCGCGCCAGATCACAGGGCGTCCCACAGACAGCCGGCGTGGGATGCAGGGCGAGCGCCATCTCGAGCGACGACACCTCGGGATCGGCAAGCCGACCCTCGATACGTGTCGACAGATGCAGCATCGAGGAGGTACGGATCACCTCAGGTGCTTCCGGCACGTCGAGCGTCCTGCAGAAAGGCGACAGGCCGGCGGCAACCGCCTCGACCACCAAGGCATGCTCGCGACGATCCTTGTCGGAGGCCATGAGCTCATCGATGACAGCCGCCTCGTCCGCGGCGTTTGCAGGCCGAGGGCGCGACCCTGCCAACGGGTTGCTGACGACCACATCGTCCTTTTTGCGCAAGAGCAACTCGGGGCTCGCGCCGAGAAGCGTGCCGCCACCGATCGTCGGCACCGCGAAGACGTAGGCCTGCGGATTACGATCGCGCAGAGCATCGACCATGGCGCGCACGTCCAGCGCCGCGTCGGCCTCGATGTCGATCGAACGGGACAGCACCACCTTGCGCAGCTCCGTCGACGACATCAGCGACAGCGCCTCCGAGACGGCGGATTTGTATTGTCGTTCGTCGGTGACCTCGCGCATGGACGCGATCACGGATGCCGCCGGCACGATTCCATCGCGTGGCAGTTCGCGTCGGACGAAGCGATACGAGGCCGGCACGTAAAGCTGGCAGACACTTCTATCGTCGAAAGGAATCGCGCCGACGACGATCGATCCGGCCTCCGTCATCCTTGAACGCTCGGCCAGCATGGCGAGCACGCTGCGCGGCAATTGCCTCGGGCAACATCCCGGCTCGGCGAGCACACGCCGCACCCCGTTGGCCAGAAGCGTCATCCTTGACGACGAGAACTCGAAGCTCGCCGTTTCCAGGCAGCCCGAATCGCGCTGCTGCCCCGTGATTTGTTCAAGCGTCTGCATCCCACTGCCCTCCCGGTGGTTCACCACATGAGCCGGCACCCCGCACGGGGATACCGTCCGACTCCGGCCTTGCGTATCCCGTCAAGGCGCGCTTCACGCGATTTCATTAGCCGAGGCTCATGGACGTTACCAACGCGACATGCAATCGTCAACACAAGTACGAATCTTTCTTATTTACACTCCGGTCGGCATGTAACTGCCCACCGCCTGGGCCATGTGCCGACAAGGGGCCGTCCGGACGGGAGTGTAAAGAGCAGGGCCGATGAGCCTGCCGAAGTTGACTCAACGAGATAAGGAATGATACTGATAACCGTTCGTATTTGTTAAAAAATAAGGAGGGACCTGATGAAAACCAATCGTGCGGCCACGTTCGGCCGAAGCGCGCTGACAACCGGCATCCTGATCGCGCTGGCCTCCCCCGCCCTGGCGCAGGACGCCGAAATCCTGAGCCCGGTGACGGTCACCGCCACCACCACCTCGCACTCGAAAAGCAAGGCACCGGCATCCATCTCCGTGCTGACGCAGGAAGACATCCGGGAGATGCCGATCAACGATCTCAGCGACGTGCTCAAGCGCCTGCCGGGCGTCTACCAGGGCGCGGGCAACGGTACCGGCCGTAGCGACGTCAGCATTCGTGGGCTGGGATCCAAGTACACACTGGTGCTGATCGACGGCAAGCGCATTTCCACCGGGGAGGTCCTGTGGCGGGGCAGCGATTTCGACACCTCCCCGGTACCGCTGAGCGACATCGAGCGCGTCGAGGTCATCCGCGGTCCGATGTCGGCACTGTACGGCTCGGACGCGATCGGCGGCGTGGTCAACATCATCACCAAGGGGCCGTCTTCCGACTGGACCGGCAGCCTGACCAGCACCTACCAGACCACCGACGACACGGGCGGCGAACAGATTCGTAACGGCGTTTCGGCGCGGGGACCGCTCTCGGAAGACGTGTTCTTCAAGGTCAACGCCGAAACCTACAACCGCAATGCCTGGCAACCGGACGAGTCCAGTCAGGTGCCGCGCCTGGAGGAGAAACAGACGCGCAATCTCAACGCCACCGTGAGCTGGATGATGAGCGACAATCAGTCGCTCGACTTCGACTACCGCCACAGCAACGACGAACGACCACTGGACTACTACGCGCCGGGCCGCACACGCGAACAAGAGGTGGATCGGGACTTGTTCAGCCTGACACACAAAGGGTATTGGAGCTGGGGCGACACCACCGTTCAGGCCCAGTACGAAACCGCCGAGATCGAGGACTACAACAGCTCCTTCGCGGTGATCGATCCGCCGGCGGATCGCAGTTACGAGCAAAAGAACATGCTGATCAATGGCTACTCGAACTTCCGGCTCGGCGATCACGCGATCACCGCCGGGGTGGAAGCCCGCCGCGACAAGGTCGTCGATCAGTACACCTACACCGATACCGGCGAGGACGAGACCGACCGCTATGCCGTCTATCTGCAGGACGAGATCGGTCTGACCAACGACCTCGCGCTTACCCTCGGCGGTCGCTACGACCATCACCAGGACTTCGGCGGGCATTTCACCCCGCGCGCCTACCTGGTTTACGGCCTCAACGAGTCGGTCACCCTGAAGGGCGGCGTGAGCCAGGCATTCAAGGCCCCGGGCCCGTACCAACTCAACCCGAACTACCAGTTGGTCAGTTGCGGCGGTTCCTGCTTCATCACGGGCGACCCGGATCTGGAACCGGAGACCAGCACCAACTACGAAATGGCCGTCGACGTTCAGCGCGAGCGCTGGAATGCCACACTCACCCTGTTCAAGAACGACGTCGAGGACATGATCGACGCGCCTTACATCCCGGGTGAGACGCAGCGCGTGTGGACCAACATCAGTGAGGTGGACATCCACGGGGTCGAGTTCGAAGGCGCCGTACGACTGACCGACACACTCGGCCTGAGCGGCAACTACACGTACCTGGACACCGAAGATGGCAACGGCGACCCGCTGACCGCCCGCCCGGATCACAAGGCGACCGTGCGGCTCGACTGGGACATGACCGGCCAGATTCATTCCTTCCTGGCGGCCAACCACCACGGCGAACAGTACATTGCGCCGCGTGGCAGCGATCCGGAATACACGGAAAGCTACCAGACCGTGGATCTCGGCCTCGGCTACGCCTTCAGCCGGCATCTCGACCTGCGTCTGGGCATCAAGAACGCCACCGACGAGCGTCCGGTCGACGACAACCCGAACTACCCGGTCATCCAGCTGGGACGTAGCTACTACGTAAGCGGCTCGTACCGCTTCTGATCCACCTCGTCGCGACGGCTACGGCATGAGCCGTTACCGTTCGCGGCACCGACATCTTCCTTGCGTCTTCATGCTTTTTTCCGCCGGAGCGGCAAACAACATCGTCCGCCTCGCGTTTCTCGCGAGCGTCGTTTCCATCGGCAGTATGATGATGATCATGCCGTTGGGACCGGATCTGGTCGAAGGCATCGGCTTCGACCCGGCGCAAATCGGCAATCTGGTCGGTGGCGCCATGCTCGGCTCGGCGGCGGCATCGGTGCTGTTCGCCGGACTGCTGGACCGATTCGACCGACGGCCACTGCTGATTTCCCTGCTGGGCGCAAGGGCACTGATTTTTCTGGCTTGCGGCTTCGCCCGCGAGCCGGCGCAATTGACGGGACTATTCATCCTGGCCGGCTGCATCAACGGCCCCACCATCGCGGTAATGATGGCCACGTTGGTCGACGTAATACCCGACCGACAGCGGGGACGGGCCATGGCCCTGGTTGCCACCGCGTTCTCGGTGGCAGCCATCCTGGCCGTGCCGCTGTCCCTGCAGCTGTCCCTGCATTTCGGTTGGCGAAGCACCTTCTTGGCATTCGGCCTCGCCGGCGTCGCCTTGACCGTGATGGCGATGGCGACGATACCGTCAATGACCGGCCACCTCGAGGCAAAGATCGACCGCGGTCTACTGTTCAAACTGCTACGTCAACCTGCCATTGGGCTGGCGTTGGCGGTCGTTGCCGGACAGACCTTGGCCCACTTCCTGATCGTGGCCAATTTCGCCAGCCACTTTCAGTTCAACCTGGGTTTTCCGCGCGAGAACATGGCGCTGCTCTACCTGATCGGCGGCATCAGCACACTGGTCCTGCTCAAGGCCTCGGGCCACTTCTTCGATCACGGCTGGCGGCACAGCAACCACATGGCCAATGCCATCCTGGCTGGTATAGCCATCACCCTGACCTACCTCGTCCACCCGCCGACCGCATCGCTCTACCTGCTCTTCGCTCTCTTCATGGCGGGGAGCACCGCCCGCACCAGTTCGACCAACAGCCTGCTGGTCTCGCTACCCCGCCCTCGGCAACGCGCGGCGTTCATGTCGCTTCACAATGCCGCCTCTGGCGTGGGATCGGGCTTGGCGGGGTTTCTGTCTAGTCTGCTACTCACGACGGCACCGGACGGACAATTGACGGGCATGAGTGGGCTGGCGATGTGCAGCCTGATCCTGACCCTCGCCATGCCAGTGATCACTTGGGTCTGGTTGAGTCCGCGTCTCACACGGCAGCCGGACTCTGCCTCCACATGACTGCTGCCAGCAAGAGGCGCGAGTCCCTCGCTCGCCAACCTCGATGTCACCCGCCCGCGGAGATCATGCGTGTTAGTGGGTCCTGAGCGTAAAAACGGGCGAGATGCCGATACAGCGATGCATCGAAGTCAAGCAGCTCGCCGGGCATCCGAAAGAAATACTCGCTGAGCACGGCAAAGAACTCGGCCGGGTTGGTGGCCGCATACGGGTCGATCGTCGGCTCGTGCCCGGCATCGATCTCCCGGTTGAGCCGGTCGAAGGCCACCTGGAAGTCATGCGTCCAGCGGGCACGATCATGGCCCTTGTCCAGCGGCGGGAAGCCGTTTTCCGCACCGTTGGTCCCATCGATGAAATGCGCCACCTCGTGGATCACCACGCTGGTGGCGACATCCGGGTCGAGCCCGGCCTCGATATCCGCCCAGGAGAGGACCAGGGTGCCATGCGACCAGGCCTCGCCGGCACGCAGATCGCGGACGTGATGCACCACGCCGTCCTCGTCGACCTCCTCGTGATCGACCTCGAAGGCATCCGCATACACCACGACCGACCGAATCCCCGCCAGCCAGCCCATGCCGAGCGAGAGCGCCGGCAAGCTCGCCAGGGCGGCGATCCGCAGCTGCATGGCATCCGTAAGCTCCATCGCTCCGCCGGCGTAGAACGGTCGCTCGGCGAGGAACTGCCCGGCCAACGGCCGCAGGCGTTCGCATTCCTCGACCGACAGCACGGACAGCTCCGGTTGACCCTGGCAGACGCGTTGCCAGGCCGGGGCCGGAATCTCGATCGCGTCACGGGAGGATCGACCGAACAGGCCGAGGAGCCAGCGCCAGACCGTCAACCCGGGGCCTCGCCGACATCGGTGGTCAGACCCATCTGTTCGCGGGTTTCCGGCAGGTAGTGCACGATCCCCTCGAGCACCCCGGCGGCGTAATTGCCGTTCATGCCGAACAGACCGCCTTGCGCGAGGTAGAGCGTGTCCTCCATCGCGCCGGCACGCACCAGCTCCCGGGCACGCGCCTTGACCGCCGGTTCGGCATTGGCGACCAGCACACCGTTGATGTGGCTGCCGAGGGCATGGAGGTCGTTGCCCGAATCGCCGGCGAATATCGCCCGACTTTCGTCGAAGGCCAGATGCTGGACGAGAAACTCGATCGCGTGCAGCTTGCTGGCATGGGTCGGCAATACATCGAGCAGCAGCACGTCGGCCGCCTCGTCGAGCGACCAGACCAGTCGCGCGTCGACTCCGTTACGCCACAGCCGGCTGTGCAGTTCGGCATCGAGCACCTCCTGGTTGGCCTGTCGGTCGACGTAATAGCTCGCCTTGAACGTCCCCTGCTTCGCCGGCTCCTGGGGCCGGAGGACGGAAATGTCGGCGAACATGTCGCTGACATCGTCGTGGGTCAGTCCGTTCCAGTCCGGCGCGATCTGATCGGTCCAGGCCGGCCAGTGAATCCAGTCGCCATCCCCATGCCCCGTCTGCGAACGCGGCGCGTAAATGGTGGTGCCGACATCACCGATGATGTAGTCGGGTTGCGGCAGCGACCACTCGTCGATGCCCTCGAGCACCAGCTGGAGATCCCGCCCGGAGACGAACACCAGCTCGACCGCCGGGTGGGCACAGAAGCGCGCCAGGCGCGGCCGCGCCTCGGCCGATTCCTCGGCCCGGCCGTTGGGAATCAGGGTGCGGTCGAGGTCACAGCACAACAGGATCGGCGCCAGCTCGCTCATGAGGACGCCCCGTCATCACCTCGCCGGCCCTCGGGCAGGGCACAGGCACCGAAGAAATCGTAATGATCGATGGCCTCGAACACGCCCGACGGCCCGCGTCCCCGGGTGAAGATCACCCGATCGAGGTCCGTCAGACCCGGTAGTTCGCTCGCCCCGTCCGGCGTGACCACCGCCCCGAGCGGATTGCCACGCAGCATGTCCTCGTCGGTCGCGACGCCACCGGCCACCAGCAGGTGATCAAGCGCAATGCCCCACTGCGTGGCGAAATAACGCAGCGCGAAGCCCTTGGAGGCACGCACCGGCATGGCCAGCAACTCGTTGCGCGACAGGCGCATCAGGTTGGCGTGGATGTCGAGTTGATGCAGCTCGTTTTCCAGCGCCTCGAAGCCCGGAAAGGCATCGGTATCCGCGATGAAGGCGTGCACGGCATGCACCCCCTGCACCGCACGGGAACGCAATTCCAGGCCGGGCGTCCGGGCCAGCAGGTTGTAGACGCGATCCGGTTGCCAGGCGTAGCCGATATGGCGACTCCAGCCTTCGTCCCGCGACAGGCGTGGGCCATAGTGAATCTGCGTGCCGCCCCGGGTGATCAGCACGTCGGGCGTGGGCACGCCCAGTTCCTTGAGCGCGCTGAGCACCTCGCGGCGCGGCCGATCGGAAACCACCGCGAAGCCGGCCTGCCGACGATGGGCACGCAATGTCTCGACCAGCCGGCGGCGCGGGCCGGCATCGGTGGAATCGCCCAGCGCCGCCAACTCGACCACCAGCGCCCGATCGACCTGAGTGAGCACATGATCGGGGAGGCTGGGGCGCACCGCGCGACGCTCGCCCTCGAACAGCCGCGCCACGCGCGCGAGGTAACTCTCGACGTGGGCATCCCAGGCGTAGCACTCGCGCACGCGCCGGATGCCGTTCTGCGAGTAGCGCCGCCAGCGCTCGCGGTCCTCGAGCAAGGCGGCAATCCGTTCGCCAATGCCCTCGGCGTCCAAGGGGTCGATCAGCTCGCCGTTCTCGCAGGCAGCGATGATGTCGCGCGGCCCGCCGTCCTCGGTCGCCAGGATCGGCGCCCCGGCGGCGGCCGCTTCGATCAGGGTCAGGCCGAACGGTTCGGTCAGCGCCGGGTTGATGAACACCCCGCGGCTGCGGGTGACCAGCCGGTAGAGATCGGGTACGTCGTCGGACTGGTGGTGACGCGGATAGGCGGCCACGCCGTAGAGGTCGTGGTAGTCGATCAGCAGCAGGATGTCGGTGAGCACCTTGCGCGGCCCGGCGTCCATGTCGCGAATGTCGTCGCGGTTGCCGGCAATGATCACCAGGTTCGCCTGTTCGCGCAGCGTGGGGTGCGCGCCGAACGCCTCGATCAGGGTGGCGATGTTCTTGCGCTCGTCGGGCCGGGACAGCGCCAGCACCATCGGTCGCTGGGGCTCGCGCAAAAAGCGACGCAGATCGGCACAGATGGGTGGCGCGAACTGCTCGGGCGGCGGCGTGAAACGCTCCAGGTTCACGCCGGGCGGTATCACCGTCATCTTGTCGGGATCGGTCCAGTCGTAGAGCCCGTACTGCTCCTCGATCTCCTGGCCGGTGCTGACCACCACCATGTCCGCGGCGGCCAGCACCTCCTCCTCGGCCCGGACGCGGATGGACATGGCGTAGGTCGACTCGATCGTCTCGCTGCTCTCGCCGCGCGCCAGCAGGCGGCGACGCTTGACGCGGCCCAGCGAGTGGCCGGTATGCGCCAGCGGCACGCCCAGGTGGTGGGCCAGCCGCACGCCGACGTAACCGGCATCGGCGTAGTGGCTGTGGATCAGGGCCGGTGTGCGCCCGATCCGGTCGATGTGTGCCAGCGCGCCGTCGACAAAGCAGTTGAGGTAGTCCCAGAGTCGCTCCTTGGGCAGGTACTCCTCGGGACCGGCATCGATACGGATGATGTGGGCGTTGTCGCCCAGATCTTCCTCGGGCTGGGCATAGTCGGCATCCACCCGCGGATCGATCACCCGTCGAGTGAACAGGTCGACGCGGCCCACCTCGGGGCGGCGCGCCAACGCCTGTGCCAGCTCGACCACGTAGAGGGTTTGCCCGCCGGTATCGGCATCGCGACCCAACTCCAGGTTTTGCCCGCGAATCAGCCCGTGCACGCTGACCAGGCAGATATAAAGTCCGTCGTTGTCACCCGTTTTCGGCATGGTGTCACTCACCTCCCTGATCTCGCTCTGCCTCGCCGCCGCGTCCGCTGCCGGGGGCATTGTCGTCGTCCTCCGCAAGCCCCAACTCCACCAGGCTCTCGGGATTGGCCAGCAGGTGGCGCGCCAACAGCAACCCGGTGGCGCTCCAGACCTGATGCAGATTGGCCCGGCGACCGATCAGGCGGCCGTGCCGACCGTCGTAGTATTCCGGCCAGCTGTCGGCCATCAAGCGCCGCTCGGCGACACGGAAGGCCCGTTCCCCCAGGTCCTGACGATCGGTGGCCAGCGCAGCGGCCACCATCGGCCAGATCAGCACCGGCCAGTTGCCGCCGTTGTGATACGACCAGGGCACGTTCTTCGGATCCGACCCGGTCATCAGGCGCCATTCGGCCCCGCGCGCCGGTGGATAGACCAGCTTGACCGGCATCTGCCCCACCAGGTCATCCCATCGCTCGGTGACGGTATGCATCAGCAGGCCGCCCTGCTTCGCGGTCGCCAATCCGGTGGTCGTGGCGAGGAAATTGCCCTGCGAGAAGAAGCGGAAATCGATGCGCCCCGGGCCGAGATTGCCGACGAAGTAGCCGCCGTCGTCCGGCAGCCAGTCGGCGACCCATTCGGGAATCGACTCGGGATAGATGTTGAAGACGTTGTCGACGTCGTGGCCGAACTTCTCGGTGGAAAAGCGGTGCACCTCGTTGAGCACGTCCAGATCCAGCCAGTAGTAGCGGCGCACGTAGTCGCGCAACACGTGACGACGGCGCTTGGCCAGATCGATCAGCCAGTGGCTGCCCTCGTCGACGGTCAGGAGATCGGCCGTGCGCAGGGTCATGTCGAACAGCGCCTGGATCTCGAGCGGGTGGCCATTGACCCCCATGCGCCGATCGACCATGAACGAGCCGTCCGGCACCAGCAGGGTCGGGAAGACCTCGAAGCGACTCTGCAGGCAGAGGCTCAGGATCATGCGCAGGCCACGCTGGACCTCCGGGGTGTGGGCGAACGCCGTGTCGCCGGTATGGCGCACGTAGGCGCGCAGCAACACCGCCCACCACATCATCGAATCGACCGGGGCGACCCGACCGATGGCCCGGTCGCCGAAGTCGGCCGACAGCTGCTCGCTGCCGTCATCGAGGGTGATGACGCGGAACGAGGCCGGCAGCACGCCCGGCGCGACCTGCTGCCCTTCCAGCTCCTCCTGCTGGCCGCGCATGCGCAGGATCATGGCGAGAAACTCGCGCACCACGTCCGAGCGCCCTTCCAGCAGCATCAGAAACGCCGCCGAGACAAAGTCGCGCACGAAGCAATCACGGTAGTTCTCGGCCGGGGCACGCGGATCGAGGCTCGCCATCGTGCCGACCGGGCGACCCTGGTAACGGATCACCGCGTCATCGAGCAGGCGATAGGCATCGGCAAGCACGGCCGACTCGTCGGCGAACCGCGGTTGGGCGAAGCAATGACGCGAGGCGTGCAGCGGTTCGGTGGCACGACTCGTGGACGGACGCTCGTTCATCCGGGGTCCTTCGCTGGTGTGGCAATGGAAGGGCGGCGGGCTCGACATGTCGTCGAACGCCCGCCAGGGTCAATTAAAACTTAGCACAGCCGATCGATGCGGTAACCGGCACCGGCGGCGGTGTCGGCCGAATCAGGGCGGCGTCAGGTTGGCGAGATCGACCGGGCGGTCGACGTCACGCACCACGCCGGCGTGATCCCATTCGATCGACCGCCCCACCGCGCCCGGGAACCCCGACTCGCCCAGTTCGGCAAGCCATCGGGCGGGGCAGGCAACCGGATGGCCGGGCGCGCCGCCATGGGTCGGACGAACGGGCAATCCGGCCTCGAGCATTGCCGCCCCCAGGCGACGGGCATCGACCGGACGAATGGCCGGCATGTCGCCCAGGAAGATCAGCACGCCGCGCAGGACGGGATCGTCTTGCAGGGCGTCGAGCCCACAGCGCCGACTGAATGGCAGGCCTCGCCGTGCATCGGGGCAGACCAGCAACTCGGCCGGCAATCGCTCCAGCAGCTCGTCCAGCAAGGGATCATGCCGCTCGACGACCACCAGCACACGCTCGCAGGTCGCCCGGGCGGTGCGCAGCACATGGGCGAGCAGTGGCTCATCCTGCCAGGGCACCCAACGCTTGTCGGCACCGAAGCGCCGCGACCGTCCGGCCGCCAGCACCACGCCGACCACCCCGGCGAGCGGCACCTGGTCAGCCGGCATCGAGCGCGTGGCGGACCAAGGGCTGCCGCGCCGTTGCCCGCTGGCGCTCGAGATGACGCGCCGCGACCAGTTCGGCGGCCATCGACACCGCGATTTCCGCCGGGGTATGCGAGCCGATATCGAGCCCCGCCGGGGCGCGCAGCCGTTCGGTATCGATGCCGAGGGCGGCCAGCCGGTCGCGACGTGCACGACTGGTGGTCGCGCCCCCCATGGCGGCGACGTGAAAGGACGGCGACTCGAGGGCATCCATCAGGGCCAGATCATCCAGCCGCGGGTCGTGGGCAACCGCCACCACCGCCGTGCGCGCATCGAGCCCGGTCGCGGCGAAGAATCGCTCGGGTGCCTCGCGATGCCGCGCCACACCGGGAACGGACCAGTCGGCATGCGGCCGCGGGTCGCAGACATCCACCTCGAAGCCCAGTGAGAGCGCCAGGGGCGCAAGGGCCTCGGCCACCGGGCCGGTACCAATGATCGCCAGCCGCCACGCCGGGCCGAAGGGCACGGCCAAGGCGTTCTCGCGACGACAGGGCGATTCCGCCACCACGCCATCGATGGGGTGAAAGCCGACCCGGCCGGTGACCAGGTCGACCTCGCGCCAGACGGCCTCGCGACGGGACACCGCCGCCAGCGCCGGACGCAGATCGGCCGCTTGTCGCGGCCACTCGACCAGCACCGACAGGGTGCCGCCACAGGGCAGGCCCGGGTGGGTGGTGCCATCGAAATGCCGCTCGACCGGCCTGCCGCCCCGCGCCGGGTCCGGATGCGCAGCGAGCCAGTCGAGCAGCTCGTCCTCGACGCAACCGCCGGAGATCGAGCCGGCCTGCCTTGGGATGCCCTCGGGCCCCGTTCCGGCCGGGTCGACGATCACCCAGATCGAGCCGGGGCGGCGGGGTGCCGACCCGTAGGTCTCGAGCACCGTGACCAACGCCACCTCTCGGCCGGCCTCGAGTGCCTCGACCGCCAGCGTCAGGGCCGCCTGACGATCGGAGGCCACCGCCGGGGACGGACTCACGCCTCGTCGCCCAGCTCGATCGGCAACCGGCGGATCGGCTTGCCGGTCAGGCTGACCAGCGCGTTGACCACGGCCGGGGCCAGCGGCGGCAGCCCCGGCTCGCCCACGCCACCCGGCGGCTGGCCCGAATCGACGATGCCGACCTCGACCTCGGGCATCTGATCCATCCTCAGTGCCGGGTAATCGTTGAAGTTCTGTTCCTGGACCCGGCCGTTCTTGATGGTGATCTTGCCGGACAGCGCCGCGGTCAGGCCGTAGGCAATCGAGGAATGCACCTGGCGCTCGACCCCCGCCGGGTTGACCGCGATGCCGCAATCGAGTGCGCACCAGACCTTGTGCACGCGGGGCTGGCCGTCCTCGATCGAGACCTCGGCCACCTGCGCGCAATAGCTGCCGAACGACTTGGCCAGCGCCACGCCGCGGGCGCGCCCCTCGGGCACCTCGCCACCCCAGTCGGCCATCTCGGCGGCACGCTTGAGCACCGCGACGTGGCGCGAATTTTCCTCGAGCAATTTCAGGCGATAGTCGACCGGGTCGATCTCCGCCCGGCGCGCCAGCTCGTCGAGAAACGACTCGACGATGTAGGCGTTGTGCGAGTGGCCCACCGAGCGCCAGAAACCCACCGGAATGCCCGGATCGACCTGAGCGTAGGACACCGCGATGTTCTCGATCCGGTAGGGATGGTCCGCCGCGCCTTCGACGGCGGCCGGATCGATGCCGTCCTTGACCATGCCGGGGGCCACGCGCGACCAGATCGATGGACCGGCGATGCGATGCACCCAGGTCACCGGCAGGCCGTCGTCACCCAGGGTGGCCGACAGTTCGTTGTAGGCCGCCGGGCGGTAGAAGTCGTGACGCACGTCGTCCGGGCGCGAGTAGATCACCTTGACCGGACGACCGGCGCGCTTGGACAGTTCGACCGCCTCGCGAACGAAGTCGGTCTCGAAGCGCCGGCCGAAGCCACCGCCCAGGAAGGTGGTGTGCACCGCGACCTTAGACGGATCGACGCCGGCGACCTCGGCGGCCACCTTCTGTACCGAGCCGGGCGCCTGGGTCGGCACCCACATCGTCACTCCCTCCTCGGTCACCGAGGCGGTGGCGTTCATCGGCTCCATGGTGGTGTGGGCCAGATACGGCACGCGATAGGTCGCGCGATGGGTGTTCTCGTCATTGCCCAACGCATCGGCACCACGCCCTTCTGTCCGCGCAGCGCGAGCATCTTGCTTGACCCGCTCCTGGAATTGCGCGTCGATCGCCTCGTCGTCGAGATCGGCCAGCTCGCCTTCGTCCCACTCGATCGAGAGCTTGCCGCGGGCCTGGTCGGCACTCCACCAGTCGCGCGCCAGCACCGCCACGCCGTGGTCGAGCTCGATCACGTCCTCGACGCCGTCCGCTTTTTTCGCCTCGGCGGCTTCCACGGATTTGAGCTTGCCGCCGAACACCGGGCAGCGCTCGACACTGGCGTGCAGCAGGCCATCCGGGCGGGCATCGATGCCGAAATCCGCCTGGCCGGTGACCTTCTGCGGCGAGTCGAGGCGCTTGGTCGGCTTGCCGATAATGCGGAAATCCGCGCGGTCCTTGGTGAAGACCTCTGTTGGTGGCTCGAGCTTGGCGGCATCCGCCAGCAGGTCCTTGTACTCGACCTGCCGACCCGTGGCGGTGTGCACCACCACGCCCGGCTCGGTGCGCAGGTCGGACAGCGGCACGTTCCAGCGGTTTGCCGCGGCCTGCATCAGCATCTCGCGGGTTGCCGCGCCCACCTCGCGCAACTTGGTGTAAAAGCCGCGCACGGTGGCACTGCCGCCGGTAACCTGGCTGCCGAGGGCCGGGTTGGCGTAGGTCTCGTCGGCGGGGGCGAACCGGGTGTCGAACTCGCCCCAGGGCAGGTCGAGCTCCTCGGCGATCATCATCGGGATCACCGTCATCGCGCCCTGCCCCATCTCGGACCCCGAGATGGTCAGCATCGTCCGGCCATCGGGATGCATCTCGATCCAGGCGTTGGGTTCGAACACCCCCGCCGAGTCCATTGCACCGGAGGTGCCGTCGGCGGCCATCGCCGACTCGGGCGCACCGAAACGAAAGCCGACCAGCATTCCACCACCAACGGCGGCGGAGACCTTGAGAAACTGCCTGCGCGTGGTCATGCCGAAACCTCCTGATCCTGGTTCTGGCCACCGTTGCCGGCCATCTTGGCGCGGGCCGCGTGCTTGATCGCCGCGCGGATCTGGTTATAGGTGCCGCAACGGCAGAGGTTGCCCTGCATGGCCCGGTCGATGTCCTCGTCGGAGGGGTCCGGGTTGTCGGCCAACAGCGCGGCGGCCTGCATGATCTGGCCGGACTGGCAGTAGCCGCACTGCGGAGCGTCCTCGGCCACCCAGGCCAGTTGCACCGGATGATCACCGGCCGAGGAAAGCCCCTCGATGGTGGTGATCTCCTTGCCGTCCGCGGAGGCGACCGGCGTGATGCACGAGCGGGTCGGCTCGCCATCGACATGCACGGTGCAGGCACCGCACAACCCGGCACCACAGCCGAACTTGGTGCCGGTCAGGCCGATGTAGTCACGGATGGCCCAGAGCAGGGGCATGTCATCGGCGACCTCGAGGGTCACGGAGCGTCCGTTGATGGTGAGTGTTGCCACGGCGGTTCTCCTGAGTTGGATGCAGAGTCGCAGACGCCCCGATTGCCGGGGCGATGAAGACAGTGCAAAGGAGCGTAGACCGTGAGTGCCGGGCCGCAATATGTTTTGAGAAACAGGGCGCCGCCGGCCCGACCTCGGCCGCGATAACGACCCGACTCAGGCGGGATCGGTGATCACGCCGTCGGCGATGTGCAGGGTGCGATCCATCCGGGCGGCCAACTCAAGATCATGAGTGACCAGAACGATGGCGCTACCCATGGCCTGATTGAGTTCGAGCATGGCCTGAAAGACCGCCTCGGTGCTGCGGGTATCGAGGTTGCCGGTCGGCTCGTCGGCCAGCACCACCGCCGGCCGGGTGACCAGCGCCCGGGCGATGGCGACACGCTGGCGCTCACCGCCCGAAAGCTCACCGGGGCGATGATCGAGCCGATGCCCCAGACCGACGCGCTCGAGCAGGGCGCGGGCCTGCGATTCGGCCTGCTCGCGCGGCTCGCGGCGGATGATCAACGGCATCGCCACGTTGGTGAGCGCCGAGAATTCCGGCAGCAGGTGATGGGCCTGGTAGACGAAGCCCAGATGCTGGTTGCGGAGCAAACCCCGACGGCGCTCGCCCATCGCCGAGAAACGCTGGCCTGCCAGCCACACCTCGCCCGCGGTGGGCTGGTCGAGCCCCGCCAGCAGAGAGAGCAGGCTGGACTTGCCCGCCCCGGACGCCCCGACGATCGCCATCCGCTCGCCGGCGTGAATGGCCAGGTCGATGCCGCGTAGCACCTCGACATTGAGGCTGCCCTCGCGGAAGGTGCGGGTGAGTTCCTTTGCCTCGAGTACCAACCGAGGGGTATCGCGGAGATCATTCATAACGCAGGGCCTGGGTCATTGCCTGGATCATTGCCTGGACGATTGCCTGGATCATTCGTAGCGGAGCGCTTGGGCCGGCTGGACACGGGAGGCGCGCCACGCGGGATACAGCGTGGCCAGGAACGAGAGGGCGAAGGCCATCAGGCCGATCAGGCCGACATCGGCCCAGTCGAGTCGCGAGGGCACTTCGCTGATGTAGTAGACGTCCGCCGGCATGAACTGGGTGCCGACCATCCCTTCGATCCAGGGCACGATCACGTCGATGTTCTCGGCGATCAGCACGCCCACGCCCACCCCGACCAGGGTGCCGATCAGACCGATCACCACGCCGGTGATGATGAAGATCATCATGATCGAGCCGGGACTCGCGCCGAGCGTGCGCAGGATCGCGATATCGCCCTGCTTGTCGGTCACCAGCATCACCAGGGTGGAGACGATGTTGAACGCGGCCACCGCCACGATCAGCGACAGGATGATGAACATCACCGTGCGCTCGATCTGGATGGCACGGAAGAAGTTGGCGTTCGACTGGGTCCAGTCCTGCGCGACGTAGGGGTAGCCCAGCCGCTGGTTGAGGTCCCGCGCCACGGCCGGTGCAGCGAAGATGTCGTCGAGCTTCAGGCGCAGCCCCGAGACGCCGTCGCCGGTGCGGAACAGTGCCTGGGCATCGGCCATGTGAATCATTGCCGTGCCGCGGTCGTACTCGTACATGCCGACCTCGAACAGCCCCACCACCGTGAAGCGTCGCTGGCGCAACATGCCGCCGACCGGCGTGACGGCCACGTCCGCGCTGATCAGCATCAATCGATCACCCAGTCCCACCCCCAGCGAGCGCGCCAGGGCGGAGCCCAGCACGATGCCGAACTCGCCGGGTTCGAGGGCCTCGAGCGCCCCCTCCTGCATGTGCGCGCCGATGTCGGTCACCGGTGATTCGCGCTGTGGCTCGATACCGCGGATGATCGCCCCGGACACCTCCGAGGCGGCCGACAGCATCCCCTCGGCCTGCACGTAGGGCGCGATGGCCTGCACCGATGGCTCCTCGCCAATCCGATCGGCAACCGTCTTCCACTCACCCAATGAGCCGCCGCGCTCGCTGACGGTGACGTGGGCGGTCATGCCGAGAATGCGTTCGCGCAACTCGTCCTGAAAGCCGTTCATCACCGAGATCACCACGATCAGGGCCGTCACGCCAAGGGTGATGCCGATGATCGAGGTCGCCGAAATGAACGACACGAACCGGTTGCGTCGTTTGGCGCGCGTATAGCGCAACCCGATCATCCATTCGAATGTCCGCCGCATGCAGACCCCTGCCTGTGCTGTAGGTGAATATCGTGGGAACGCCAAGGCGAATCGCCCCGTCGTGGGCCTTTTGGACCGCGAAGCGGCCCATTCGTGCCCACGAGCCGGGCAACAGTCTAAACCGCGCCCGGGAAACTCGGCATGCATGCCATGCCACTCGGGCCTGTCCCGCGTCCGCCGGTCATCCCGCTTGCAGCCAACGGCGGCCTGGCGCAGACTAGCGACAATCGCGCCGCCTGCCCCGCCGCGCCGGCCGCCGGGCCGCTTCTAGCAGGGCATCGGAACCGCCCGGCCAGCCGGGTCGCGACAGACGATCATTCAGGGAACGAGCCATCAATGCAAGACAAGGAGCCGAACATGACCCCGCTGACGCATCTCGCCCGACCGCTGGCTGCCGCCCTGCTGGCACTCGCCGGCATCCTGGCCGCCAGTCCGACGCTCGCCCAGGGCCTTACCCAGGCCGGCGAGGGCTCGGCCTCGGTCCACGGCCTGACCCAGGAGCAGGTCATCGCCCGTTTCGGCGAGCCGGAGCGTCGCCATGCCCCCGTGCCGGCCACGGGCGAGCATCCGACCCCGCCGATCACGCGCTGGGACTACGCCGACTTCAGCATCTTCTTCGAGAAGCGCACCGCGCTGCACCGCGTCGAGCACGGGAAATTCCCGCCGCAGTGACTACACTCCCGGAACGGACTCAACGACACGTCTAACCGGAGGAAGCTGTAATGACGGCCAATGTGGGAATGATCGACAAGTGGTTGCGCATCATAGTCGGCGTCGCGCTGATCTCCCTGGCGCTGTTCGACGTGATCGGCTGGTGGGGGTACATCGGCATCATTCCGCTCGCCACCGGGGTGATCAACTTCTGCCCGGTCTACAAGCTGATCGGGATGAACACTCGCGGCGCCGGCACGGACAAGTCCGGAGACGGCCCGGCCTGACCGCCCCACCGTCAGCCGGTAGGGAGCCTCGCCGCCAGGCGAGGGTTCTCGCACACCGATCCGGCCAACCGCCGCTCCAGAAACACGCCCCGCCCCACCGAGTGGAGCGGGGCGTTCCCATGTCCGCTCACCCCGTCGCTGACCATGGCCCTTATCGAACCTGACCCACACCGCTGGCCGCTCGGGCTGCTCCTCTTGCTGGGGAGCGTCAGCCCGTTCGCTTGGGCCGCACCACCCGCCCCGGTGGAACACGAGTTGCCGAGCGCCCTCGACGAGGCCTCCGGATTGGCGCAATCCGCCCAGCATGCCTCGCTGCTCTGGACGCATAACGACAACATCAACGACCCCGGCTCCATGCAGCGCGTCACCCCGCTCGTGTACGGCATCGACCACGACGGTCGATGGCGGCTGAGCCTGGAACTGGACGGGGTCGTCCAGCGCGACTGGGAGGCAATCGAAACCGTCCGGATCGATGGCTCGCACGGCCTAGTGGTCGCCGACACCGGCGACAACCGCGCAAGCTGGCCGGACTACGTGCTGTGGTTCATCGACGAACCGGGGACGATTCCCCCCTCGGCCAAGACCCTTGCCGCCACGCCGACACACCTGCTGCGTTTCCGCTATCCGGACGGGCCGGCCGACACCGAGGCCATGGCCGTCGATCCGCAAGGCGGCCAGATCCTGCTGCTCACCAAGCGCGAGGACCCGCCACGTCTGTTCGCCCTGCCACTGTCGGCACGCGAGGCGTTTCCCGGCGAGGGCAGCCCGCGCGAGCGCCTTGCCGGCGCGGAAGTGCACGAGGCCCGCCTGCTCGGCCCGATGGGCGGGCTGGCACCCACCGATCCGATCAACTGGCTGCTCTCGCCGCTGACCGGTCGCCAGACCAGCCTGCCCACCGGCATGGCGCTATCGCCCGACGGCCGCCTGCTGGCGGTGCTGACCTACTCGTCGTTGTATTTCTTCCGCCGTGACGTGGGCGAGCCCTGGAGCGAGGCCATTCGCCGACCGGTCGCGTCGCGTTCGCTGCCACGCATCGATCAATGGGAGGGCATCGCCTTCGACCGCTCCCCCCATCTGTTGCACATCGTGCGCGAGGGCACCGGGCCGGGAACCCTGCTTCACTTGGAGGTACCCGAGGCGGCCCGCGTGACGCACGACCCACAAACGGCCGGGGCGGGGGCGCCCGACTGAATCCAGACCCGAGGGAGGCGACCATGACAGAGACCATCCGGCGACACGTGCATGTCAGCGGACGCGTGCAGGGCGTGTTCTTCCGCGACTTCACCCGACAGCAGGCGCAGGCGCTGGGACTGGCCGGCTGGGTCCGCAATCTCGATGACGGTCGCGTCGAGGCGGTATTCGAAGGCGAGACGGATGCGGTGACGACGATGCTGGAACATCTGCGTGACGGGCCGCCACGGGCGCGGGTCGAGGACCTCGCCGTGCGCGAGGAACCGCCCGAGGGGCTGAGCGGCTTTGCGGTGAGCGGCTGAGGGTTCTCCCCAAGGGTTCTCCCCAGGGGATCAGCCGGCCAGCCGCGCGCCGGCCAGCAGCAGCTGGTAGACGCCGAAGGCGACCACCATCCCGCCGGCGACCCGGCGCACCCACGGGCGGCGCACGAAGGCGGACAACTGCGCGGCAAACGCGCCCATCGCGAGCAGATTGGGCAAGGTGCCCAGACCAAAGCCCAGCATCAGCAGCGCGCCCTGCAACGGCCCGCCCGCCGATAGCGCCCAGATCAGCACGCTGTAGACCAACCCGCAGGGCAACCACCCCCACACCAGCCCCAGGCCGAACGCCTGCGTCGGTGAGCTCACCGGCATCAGGCGACGTCCCACCGGCTCGATAAAGCGCCACAACCGCGAACCGAACCGCTCGATCCGCGTCAGCCCGAACCACCAGCCACCCACGTACAGCCCCATCATCACCATGAACAGCCCGGCGATGCCCAGCAGCACCAGCTGGGCCTGCTGCATCGGCACCAGTGACAGCCCCAGCAGCCCGATCGTCCCGGCAATCGCCCCGGCGACGGTGTAGGAGGTGATCCGGGCGAGGTTGTAGGCGAGCAGGTAGGGAAACAGCCGCGAGGCACGCTCGCGCGTCTCGGCGGGCAGGCCGAAGGTCAGCGCCCCGACGATCCCGCCGCACATGCCCACGCAGTGAACGCCGCCGAAAAACCCGACGGCCAGGGCGGCGAAGAAACTGACGTTTTCCGGCATGCTGCAACCTCTGCTTGAGTGCGTGTTCGGCGCGGGTCATCGGGCGGCCAACCACCCTTATCCCGATTCGGGACGAATCCAGCCCATGGCATCTCGTACAATGGGTCGGATGAGTCATCCCGTCGACAGCGCCGATCCGGCGAGCATTCTCGCGTATATCAACGCCAATCGCGATCACCTGGCCCTGCGTCATCTGCCACAGATCGACCGGCAGCTGCGCCGGCTCGAGGAGGGCACGCCCGACGAGGACGCCCTGCACCGACTGCTCGACCGGGCGACGGCCGCCGCCGACGAGGTCGCCGCCCGCGAGGCACTGGCGATCGACATCGACTACCCCGACAGCCTGCCGGTCTCGGGCGCGCGCGAGGAGATCCTCGCGGCCATCGCCAGCCACCCCGTGACCATCATCGCCGGCGAGACCGGCTCGGGAAAGACCACGCAGATCCCCAAGATGCTGCTCGAGCTCGGCTACGGCCGACGCGGGCTGATCGGTCATACCCAGCCGCGGCGGATCGCGGCGCGCAACGTCGCCCGGCGACTGGCCGAGGAGCTCGACGAAGGCGTACGTGGCGACGGCGACGGGCGCACCGCGGTGGGCTACAAGGTGCGCTTCTCCGACCAGACCCGCCCCAACAGCCGCGTGGCGGTGATGACCGACGGCCTGCTGCTCGCCGAGCTCACGCACGATCGCGACCTGCTGCGCTACGACGCGCTAATCATCGACGAGGCCCACGAGCGCAGCCTCAACATCGACTTCCTGCTCGGCGTGATGAAGCGCCTCTTGCAGCGCCGGCCGGACTTCCGTCTGATCATCACCTCGGCGACCATCGACCCGGAGCGCTTCGCCGAACATTTTGCCGATGACCGCAACGGCCGCCCACCGATCATCTCGGTCAGCGGCCGCGGCTACCCGGTCGAGGTGCGCTACCGCCCGCCGGAGGCCTCCCGCGACGAGGAACTGGGCTCCACGATCGCCCGCGGCGTGATGCATGCCGTCGACGAGCTGGTCCACGAGGGCCCGGGCGACATCCTGGTGTTCCTGCCCGGCGAGCGCGAGATCCGCGAGACCGAGCGCCAGCTCTCGCGCCATGGACTGCGGAACACCGAGATCCTGCCGCTGTACGCGCGCCTGTCGGCGTCCGACCAGCAGCGGGTGTTCGCCCCGCACGCCGGACGGCGCATCGTGCTGTCGACCAACGTCGCCGAGACCTCGCTGACCGTGCCCGGCATCCACTACGTGATCGACTCGGGCGTGGCGCGCATCAGCCGCTACCATCCGCGCGCCCGGCTACAGAAGCTCGGCATCGAGCCGGTCTCGCAGGCCTCGGCCAACCAGCGCGCCGGGCGCTGCGGGCGGATCGCCCCGGGCGTCTGCATCCGCCTCTTTGATGAAGAGGACTTCGACGGCCGGCCGGCCTTCACCGACCCGGAGATCCTGCGCTCCAACCTGGCCTCGGTGCTGCTGCAACTCGACTCGCTCAAGCTCGGGAGGGCCGAAGAGTTCCCCTTCATCGAGCCACCGGAACCCCGCCAGCTGGCCTCGGCCCGCAAGCACCTGTTCGAACTGCGCGCCCTCGACGAGACCGGCCGACTGACCGAGATCGGCCGCCGACTCTCGCGCCTGCCGATCGACCCGACCCTGGGCCGGATGATCGTCGCGGCCCGCGAGCACGGCGACCGGGCCACCGAGGACATGCTGGTGGTCGCCGCCTTCCTCGCCCTGCAGGACCCGCGCGAACGCCCGACGGAGGCACGGGGCGCGGCCGATGCCGCCCACCGCGACTTCGCCCTGGCCGATTCGGACTTCGCCAGTGCGCTCGCGCTCTGGTCGGCCTGGCACGAGGTGCGCCGCCACAAGAGCCGCCGCCAGGCACGCCAGTGGGCGATCAAGCGATACCTCAACGCCAACCGACTGACCGAATGGCACGACCTGGTCGGCCAGCTGCGCCAGTCGGTCGACGAGATGTTCCGCATCCGCCTGCCGGAGTTCGAGCCGATCGTGATGCCGGACAAGCCCGAGGAAGGCGAGAAGCAGAAACTCCCCGCGGCGCTGGCCGGGCGCATCGAGCAGTTGCATCAGGCGGCACTCGCCGGGCTGCTCGACCACGTCGGGATGCGCGACCCCGCTCCCCCGAAGAGCTACCAGCAGGCCGCCGGCGACCATCGCGGCAAGAAGCGCCGGGCGCCGACCGTCTACCTCGGGGCGCATAACCGGCGTTTCTACCTGTTCCCCGGCTCGGTGACCGTCAAGGCACAGCCCAAGTGGATGATGGCCGCCGAGATCGTCGAGACCTCCAAGGTATTCGCCCGGATGAACGCGCCGATCAATCCGCGCTGGCTCGAACCGATGGCCGGCCATCTCGTCACCCACGAGCACAACGAACCCAGCTGGGACCCGAAATCCGGCCGGGTGACGGCCTTCGAGACCGTGCGCCTGTTCGGCCTGCCGATCGTGACCAAGCGACGGGTCGACTTCGGCGCCATCGATCCGGTCGCCGCCCGTGACGTCTTCATTCGCCGGGCCCTGGTCGAAGGGGATTTCGAGTCAGCCCAGCCGTTCTGGCAACACAACCAGGCCCTGATCGAGGAGATCCGCACGCTGGAGGCCAAGCTGCGTCGCCCGGCCTTCCTGGTCGACGACCAGGTGCTCTACGACTTCTACCAGGCACGTGTGCCGGCCGATGTCACCGATGCCCGCAAGCTCAATCACTGGATCAAGGGCGACCGCGCCGCGGCGGCCAGCCTCGAACTGACCCGTGATGATCTGCTGGCCACCGAACCCGACGACCGGCGGCTGGCCGAACTGCCCGACCACTGGCAGGCGGGCCGCTACCGACTGAAGCTTGCCTACCACTTCGCCCCGGGCGAGCCGGATGACGGCGTGAGCCTGCATGTACCGCTCGGCTTGCTGAACCGCATCGATGCCACCCCCACCACGCATCTGGTGCCGGGCCTGCGCCGGGAGAAGATCGAGGCGATGATCCGGGCGTTGCCCAAGGCCGAGCGCCGCCATTTCGTCCCGGCCCCCAGCTTTGCCGAGGCGGTCGAGGATCGCATCACCGACACCGACATGTCGCTCTCGCAGGCTGTGGCCGACGAACTGCGCCGCATGACCGGCCACGAGGTCGACCCGGCCCTGTTCGACGAGCAGAAGCTGGACGAGCACCTGCGCATGCGCTTCGTGGCCGTCGACGAGGAGGGTGAACCGGTCGACGCCGACCGCGACATCAACGCCCTGCGCGGCCGGCAGGCACAGCGCGCGCAGGAGGCGTTCAACCAGCGCAGCAAGCACCGCCTGGAGGATCATCAGGCGACCGAGTGGGACTTCGACGAGCTGCCCGACACCCTCACGGTCGAGAGCGCGGGCGCGCAGGTGGAGGCGCACCCGGCACTGGTGGACCACGGTGATCACGTGGCGATCGAGTTGATCGACGACCCGGAGCGCGCGCGCCGGATCCACGAGGCGGGCGTGGTCCGGTTGATGTTGCTGGGCCGCGCCCAGATGGTCCGGCAGGCCGAATCCGACTTGCGCGGCGACCGTTCGCTGGACACGGTGCGCCTGCACTACAGCCGTCTGAAGTCACCGCGACCGATCCCCGCCGAGGGCATGCAGGCCTCGCGGCGGGCCGACCGCGCCTTCGACCAGGAACTGATCTTCCGTGCGGCCTGGGAACTGGCCGTCGCCGATCAGCCGCCGATCCGCGACCCCGACACCTTCCGCCAGCGCCTTGCCCGTCTCGATGGCGAGCTGCCGCGCCGGGCCATGGCACTCGCCCAACGGATCAAGGCCATCCTCGAGCACCAGCACCGCCTGCGTCGTCAGCTCAGCGGCCGCCTGCCGTTGTCGGTGATCGAGGCGGCCAAGGAAATCGGCGATCAGATCGACCTGCTGGTGCACCCCGGCATGATCTGGCTGGCCAGCCCGGAACGCTTGGACGCCCTGCCGCGCTATCTCGATGGCGCCGCGAAGCGCCTGGAGAAGACCGAGCGCCAGCCGGAGCGCGATCGCATGCAGCGGGTGGCATTCGCCCCGCTAGCCGAACAGGTGCGCAATCGGCTCATGAAGGGCCGGCCGGACCTGGTCGAGTGGCAACGACGCGAGGCCCTGCTCGATCTGCTCGAAGGCCATCGCCTGGACGTCTTTGCCCAGGAGCTGGCCGGCAAGGGTGCGCCCAAGGCCAAGGATGTCGAGGCGGCCCTGTCGCCAAAATGACTGTCGCCTGACCGAAACCGGACCCCCGCTATCTGGTCTATACCCTATGGGACAACGACGCGGGGGCACGAACAGGATGATCCGGCTGAACCTCTCTTCACGACTGACGATGGCCATGGCCTTGGGGGCGGTCGTGTCCATCGCCTCGGCCCAGGAATCGGCAACCGTCTACAAGTGCATTCATTCCGACGGGCGCATCATCTATTCCGACCAGCCCTGCACCGGCAAGATGGAAACACAGACCATCACCGCGCCACCGGCGGGCAGCGGGGGCGAGGCGGCCCGCGAAGGCATCAAGCGGATTGCCGAGGAATACGACCAGCGCCAGGAGGCCGAGCGCAAGGCGCGCGAAGAGGCCGAGCGGCGCGCGCTCGAACGTCGCCTGTCCAACCCGGAGGTGGTCGTGGTCGCGCCATGGCGCGACGAGCCCCGCTACCTGCCCTACTACCCACGGGGTGGGTATGTGCCACCCTACGATCGCTACCGCGATCCCGCGCATGGCGGCATGCGCCTGGACGACGACGGCTTCTCGCTCTGGTTTGATAGCGGGCGTCCCTTCCCGAACCACAGGCCACCGACCTACCATCGGCCACCCCATGGCGATCATTCGCCACGCGATCCCTATTCCAGCGACGGACGACCGATCAAGGAGCCCGGCTACTCCGGCCGCTACCCGGGGGGCTTCCCGGGCTACCGATAATCCGGACCGGCGATAACCACGGCCAGGACACGACTGCCCCGAGAACGCGGAATCTGCGACAATCGGCGCCCCATTCACAACCCAAGACCCCGTCATGCAGGCGCATATCTTCAAGAGTCGCAAGAACCCCGACATGTACCTGTTCGTCCGCGAGGGACAGGAGATGGACGAACTCGACCCAATGGTGCGCGAGCGCCTGGGCGAACTGGCGTTCGTGATGGCACTCGACTTGTCGGATGACCGGCCGCTGGCGCGCAGCGATACCGCCACCGTGCGCAGCCACATTGAAAAGCTGGGCTTCCATCTTCAGATGCCGCCGACCGCCGAGAACTGGGCCCACTGGGACAACCTCAAGGCCGGCATCCGCGCCGGCAAGGAAACGCCCGACTAAAGGCTGGCGCGCACGACGACGGTAACGAAAGCCTGGCCCTGGGCAAAAGCCTGGCCCTGGGCAACGCTTGCCCCCGGGCCGGCGGCCAATGTTAGAGCGCGGCAATCTCGTGCAATCGGTCGAAATCGAGACTCAGGCCGTTGTGGGCAACGAACATCGGATTGAGCAGCGACTCGCGGGTGTTGTAGCGCAGTGGGCGCCCCGAGAGATCGGTCAACGCGCCGCCGGCCGCCTCCAGCACGCACTGCGAGGCGGCGGTATCCCATTCCGAGGTCGGCCCCAGCCGCGGGTAGAGGTCCGCCTTGCCTTCGGCCACCAGGCAAGTCTTGAGCGAACTGCCACAGCGCACCACGCTGGCCTCGGCCCCCGGCCGGGAGAAGGTATCGATCAACTGCATTTCACGCCGGCTGGCGTGCGATCGGGACAGCGCCAGGGTGGGCGGATCGGCGGGGGCACGCACCTGAATGGGGCCGGGCTCGTCGTGATAACGCCAGGCGCCCTGACCGCGAATCGCCGCGTACTCGAGATCGACGGCAGGAGCGAGCACGACACCCAGCACCGGCACACCGCCATCGATCAGCGCGATATTGACCGAGAATTCCCCGTTGCGCTTGACGAACTCGCGGGTGCCGTCGAGCGGATCGACCAGCCAGTAACGCGGCCAGGCGCAACGCTCGCGCCAGGCCGGGGCCCGTCCCTCTTCGGTAATGATCGGCCAACCGTCACCCAGGGTGGCCAGACGGTCGGCGATCAGCTGATTGGCCACCAGGTCGGCCTCGGTCACCGGCGAGGCATCCGCCTTGCGCTCGACGGCAAAGTCCTGCTGGTAGACCGCCATGATCGCCCGCCCGGCCTCGGCGGCAATGGCCCGCACCTCGGCAAGCAGTGCCGCATCGACACCAAGGATTTCGCCTACTGGCGATTCGCCCGTCGGGGGTACACGATCCGTCATGCGCTCTCTTCCCTTTCCCGCTGCTGCCGGTGCGCCCGCACCAGGAACATGGCGGCCAGTGATCTTGCCTCGGAACAATCGCCCGAGGCGGCGAAGTCATCGAGCTCGGCCATCGGCAGGAAGCTGACCTCCAGTGGCTCGGGCTCGTCGCCCGGCAGACGGGCCGGGTAAAGCGATTCGGCCAACACGAGTTGCGTGCGCTGGCCGGAATAGGTGGGCGCCATGGTCATTTCGTTGAGCCGGGTCAGGCGCCGGGCGGCGAAGCCGGCCTCTTCCCTCAGTTCGCGATTGGCGGCCTCCACCGGGGTTTCGCCGGCATCGATCCGCCCCTTGGGAAGGCCCAGTTCGTAGCGCTCGGTGCCGCAGGCGTATTCGCGAATCAGCACGAACTCGTCACGATCGGTGACCGCCGCGACGATCACCGCACCGTTGGCGCTGCCCTTGAGGCGTTCGAATTGCACCTCGGTGCCATTGGCAAAGCACAGATCCACGCCCTCCACGCGAAACAGGCGGGTTTCGGCCAATGTGCGGGTCGCCTGGATGGTGGGAGGGGCGTTCGAGGGCATGTCACGGCCTGATCCGGTGAAAAAGGGTTTCGTGCTCGTCCATCATTGTAGCCGACAAGCTCGCCTGGCCCGACAGGCTCGCCGCCCGAGATGGCATTCATCTCGAGCATGAAAATGGCTCACGCCATTCCCTTGCCTTTGTTCAACGGATTGCAAACAATGCGCCCCGACGTCAGAGGTGGTGTCCCCGCGGAACGCGGCGGGCACTGAAACAGGGAAACGGGTCGAAGGCCCGTGCTGCCCCCGCAACGGTAGGTGGTGACGTCGGCATCATTAGCCACTGGTCCACCGGCAGCCGCCGGACCGGGAAGGCGATGCCGACAGGGAACATTCCGAGGTTCCCTAGACCACGAGCCCGGAGACCGGCCTCTGATCGGTATTCCCGACCCGCGGTGGGCTGGTCGGTCACGTGAATCTGATTCCATGACTCATCCTGATACTCGGCGACCGTCGTCGCTCACCGCCAAGCTTGCCGGCCTGGCCTGCCTTCTTACCCTCGCCCCGCTACAAGCGAATGACCGGCTGGGCCCGATCAACATCACCGCCGCCCGCGAGGCCCCGGCAATCGCCCCCGCGATGCCCGAGACCGTGATCACGCGCGAGGAAATCGAGCGCAGCCAGGCGCGATCGATCACGGACCTGCTCGCCGGACGCGCCGGCCTGACCGTCAGTAATGAAGGCGGCCCCGGCAAGCTGTCGAGCGTGTCGATCTGGGGACAGAGTGCCAACCGGACGGCGGTTTTCCTCGACGGCGTACGCATCGGCTCGGTATCCGCCGGTCAGTCGTATCTCGAGCACATTCCGCTAGAACAGATCGAACGGATCGAGATCGTACGCGGCCCGCGCTCCGGTCAATGGGGAGCGGATGCCGGCGGGGGGGTGATCCAGATCTTCACCCGAGAGGGCACTGAGGACGGGAGTCATCTGTCCGGTGGAATCGGCGCCGGCTCCCGCAGTCAACGCGAGGCCGATGCCCATATCGGTGCTCGCCAGGGCGCATTCGACTATTCACTGGGTGTGGCCCACCGCGAAACCGATGGCTTCGATGCCTGCGAGAACGGTGGCCCATATACCCCGCCCTGTTACGCGGACGAACCGGACAACGACGGCTACCAACGCGATTCGCTGCAACTGCAGGCCGGATACCGGTTCGGCGAGGGTGGCCATGTGCGTGTCCACGTGCTGGCCGCGTCCGCCGAGGTCGAGTACGACGGTCCGACCAACAATAGCGAAATCGAGCAGCGCACCATCGGCCTGTCAGCCTCCACCGGCCGCATCGGCTTCTGGCAGTTGCGCACCCGGGCCGGGCGGCATATCGACGACCAGGACTATTTCCGCGATCGGCA
This sequence comes from Guyparkeria halophila, assembly GCF_034479635.1. Taxonomy (NCBI): domain Bacteria; kingdom Pseudomonadati; phylum Pseudomonadota; class Gammaproteobacteria; order Chromatiales; family Thioalkalibacteraceae; genus Guyparkeria; species Guyparkeria halophila. The sequence continues at coordinate 379,154 of NZ_CP140153.1, read as the reverse complement.
TTTTGACTCGCGTTTTGACACGCAACGCGACACGCTCTCGCTGGCAAACGACTTCTTCCTGGGGCCATCCACCACCCTGACGCTCGGGGCGGACCAGACCGACGACAAGCTCTCCAGCACGACTGATTACGTTGAGGACGCTCGGCGCAACCGAGGACTGTTTGCTCAGATCAACACCCGGCTGGGCGAGCGGCTGGATGTCCAGGCCGCACTGCGGCGAGATTTCAACGAGCAGTTCGGCACGGCCAACACCGGCTCGCTGGATCTCGCCTACCGGCTCGACGATGCCTGGACGCTTACCGCTGGCCACGGCACCTCCTTCAACGTGCCATCGTTCAACCTGCTCTATTATCCGCCGTACTGCATCGTCCCCGGCCTGTGCTTCGCGACGGCAAACCCGGACCTGGAACCGGAGCGCACGCGCACGTCACGGGCCGGCGTCACCTGGACTCGCGGGCCATGGGCTATCGAGGCAACGGCGTTCCGCTCATCTGCTGACGATCTGATCTCGAGCCCGCCGCCTAGCTACGTGCCGGAGAACGTCAGCGAGGCAACCATTCGCGGCGCGGAACTCGCCGCAGGCTGGACCACCGACAAGTGGTCTGCTCGAACGAGCCTCACCTACCTGTCGACGGAGAGCGAGGCCACGGGCGAGCCGCTGCCGAAGCAGCCCCGTTGGAGCGGTCGCCTGACGGTGGACCGTCAGCTGGGTGCCTTTTCGCTCGGCACCACCTTGCGTGGGCGAAGCGGCTCGGAGAATGACAACCAAGGCTACGTCGTGGCCGACCTGCGTGGGAGTTATCGGGTTGCGCCTGACTGGCGCATCGAGGCGCGCGTCGATAACGTGTTCGACCGTGACTACGAGGTCGTCGACGGCTTTTACCAGGCACCACGTGGCGTGTTTGTGAGCCTGCGCTACGGCCGGTAACATAGCGCCTTCCCCGGCTTTTCAGGACGTCATCCGACCATGCCCCATCCCATTGAAGAACGGCTCTTCCCGGCTAGCCGAGTTGTCGCCCTTGCGGCGCTCGCCGTCATGGCGATCTCGATGCTCGCCACGCGCTATCACCACTTCAGCTCGGCGCTGCACCTGGCGGACACCTCCTGGGCGGTGTTCTTCCTGGCCGGGTTGTGGTTTCGTCAGGCACGGGTGCTGGGCGGGCTGCTGGTGCTTGCCGTCGCGATCGACCTGGGCAGTGTCTGGCTGGATGGCGCGGCAATGGCCAGCTGCTTCTCTCCCGCGTACCCGGGTGTGCTGGCCGCCTACGCCGCCCTCTGGGGCGCGGGCCGATTGGCCGGCAAGCGATTGGCGCACGGTTCGGAAGGCACGCTCACGGGACTGGCGTGGATTGCCGTGGCCTTGCTCGCGGGCAGCGTGGTCGCATTCGGCATCTCGAACGCCACGTTCTATGCCTTCTCCGGCCAATTCGAGGCCATGGTGGCATTCGAATACGCCCAGCGCACGATGCCCTATCTGTCTGGCTATGTGACCAGTGCGGCAATTTACAGCGTGGTCGCGCTGGCCGGCATGGCGGCCACGAACCTCGTTCGCGACGGTGTGCGGGCGCAACGGCACGGCTAGCCGCCCCCCGGCACCCCGGAATCGACGGGGCACAACAAAAACCCGGCACACGTCACAGTGGCCGGGTTTTTTCGTCGATGCCTGAGACGAGTCGCGGCGGGGATTACTCGATGGCGGGGGATTCTCGCGATTCTTCCTCGCCAAGGCGCATCTGATCGATTCGCTCCTCGAGCACGCGGATATTCGGGATGGCCGTCAGGCGTCCATCGAGACGAACGACGGCCTGCCAGAGCGGGTTGTCCTGCGGGCCCGCCGTCTCGATCTGGCGACGCTCGACCGACTCCGAGCGCGGCACGCCTGACAGGAGCAGGGCATAGTAAGGCAGGGCCCGCTCGGGATCGGTTCCATAGAGCATGGCGCACCGCACCCGCCGACCGATGGTGGGCACGGCCTCCCCGTTCATCGCCTCGAGGCTCACCAACGGCACGCGTTGGCCGCGCCAGTTGACGATGGTCGCCTCGTTTCGCCCCAGACCAATGCTGCCCTCGGGCAGGGAAACGTCGGTGATCTCGGCGATCAGCGCGTAGGGGATCAGCAGCTCGAGGTCGGTCAGCTGCGTGGGGAGTCGCACGGCGCGGATCGGGGCCTCGCCGGCTTGCGGTTGATCTTGCTGTGCCATGGCTGCTTGCTGTCCTTCAGTGGGCATGCTCGTCACCCGGGCCTTCGTCGTCACCGCTCACCGCACTTGCCGGCAGCAGGCGCGCGATGGTGTCGATCAGATCGAGTTCCGTGTAGGGCTTGCCCAGGTAGGCGGAAACGCCCAACGCCTCGGCACGGGCGCGGTGCTTCTGGCCGGTCCGTGACGAGATCATGATCACCGGCGTGTCGGCCGCCGATCGATCGTTGCGGATCGCACCCAACAGCTCGAAGCCGTCCATGCGAGGCATCTCGATGTCGGTGAGCACCAGATCGGGCAGGCTGTCCTGCAGGAGACCCAGTGCCTCGACCCCATCGCGTGCCAGGACGACATCGTAGTTGTTGCGTTCCAGCGTGCGCGCCGTGACCTTGCGCACGGTGAGTGAATCGTCCACCACCAGCACCGACGGACGGGCTCGGGCGGGCTTGAGTGCCGCTTGCGTCCCCAGACGGCGCTGGTAGTCGCGCCGCTGGAACTGCTGGACCAGCTCGAACAATTCCAGCACGAGGATCACGTCGCCATCGTCGGCGATCGTGGCCCCCGACATCCCCGGGATGCGTCCAAGCTGCGGCCCCATCGACTTGACGAACAACTGGATGCCACCGAGCTGATGGTCGACGTGCAGGGCGAAACGCCGCTCGCCCAGCTTGAAGAGCATGATCGGGCGTATCGCCGCCACGTCCTGTGCGGTTTCCGCCGGCGGCTGCCCCCACAGCAGCTCGCCGAGGTAATACAACGGGAAGTGCTCGCCGTCGTGCTCGATCTGTGGCTTTTCCTCGCGATAATGCTCGGCGAGCGCCACGCCGGTCATGCGCGTAACCGCGACCACGCCCTTGTAGGGAATGGCGTAGCGATCGTCACCGCTGGCAATCAGGATGCCGCGGGTCATCGCCTGGGTCAGCGGCAGATTGAGCCGGATCTCGGTATAGCGGCCCTGCTCGGAATCCACGTCGACGAAGCCGCCGAGCTCACGCGTGGCGCTGGCGACCACGTCCATTCCCACCCCGCGGCCGGCCACCTGGGAGAGGTTTCCGGCGGTGGAGAAGCCCGGCAGGAAGATCAGCGAACGCGCCTCTTCGTCACTGATGTCGATATCGGCCGGCATCAGGCTGCGCTCGATCGCCTTGCGACGAATGGCATCCAGGTCAAGCCCGCGGCCATCATCACGCAGGCTGACGGTGATATTGCCGCCCCCGCTGTCGATATTGAGCGCCAGGCGACCCACCGGCGGCTTATGGGCGGCGCGCCGCTCTTCGGGCGACTCGATGCCGTGGGCGATGGAGTTGCGCAGCATGTGCTCCAGCGACGGCAGCATGGCCATCAGGGTGACCCGGTCGACCTCGGCATCGCCGTTCTCGATCACCAGCTCGGCCTGACGCCCCATCTCGTCGCCGACCTGACGCACGATGCGCCGCAGGCGCCCGGCGACGTCATTGAAACGAACCAGGCGCATGGCAAGCACACCGTCCTGCATCTTCCGCCCCAGACGGGACTGCTGCAGCAACAACAGTTGCGACTGCTCGGTGAGCGAACTGAGGCTCTCCTCGATATTCGCGACGTCCCCGAGCGACTCCATGATGCCGCGCGACAGTTCCTGCACCTGCGTGAAACGATCGAATTCGAGCGGATCGAACTGCTCTTCGGTGACCCCGGCCTCTTCCATCAGGTCGGCCTTGATCTGTGTCTCGGTCTCGATCTCCAGCCGGCGCAACTGGCTGCGCAGGCGGGTGACGGTCTGCTGAAGCTCGAACAGCTGGCGCTCGAAACCGTTGACCTGCCGGTCGATGCGCGACTGCAGCAATACCGACTCGCCGATCTGATTGACCATGGCATCGATGCTGCCCGCGGCGACACGCACCTGCTCGTCGCGCCGCTCGGCACCCCCCTCCTGCCCAAGGCCGCCACCGGCCTCGGCGGATTCGGTGGGCGAGGACACCGGCGCTCCCGGCGACGGCTCGGCGGCGGCCTCGGCCGGCGCTGGCGATGCCCGATGCGGCCCGCCGGCCGCGTCGGGACGGGCCACGTCAGCGCCCTGGTTGCGTTCGGCGAACCGACGCGCACCCTCCGGATCGCGAATCCAACCGATCAGCTCGCGTTGCTGAGGGATCGGCTGCTGGCTGCGCACCCGGTCGAGCAGACCGGCGATGACGTCGTAACTGTGCTGGACGAGCGCCACCAGGGACTCGTTATCCGTGGATTCCTCGCGCCGGGCCAAATCCAGGCGCCCCTCGAGATGGTGTGCCACGTCCCCGAGGTTGAGCAGGCCGGCCATGCGGGCACCGCCCTTGAGGGTGTGCAGGTTGCGGTGCAGCAGGCGGATCGATTCGAGATCGTGCGGGTGGACCCGCCAGTGGGCCAGATAGGCATCGGCCTGCTCGAGCAGCTCGTCGGCCTCGTCGAGGAAGATCTGCAGGATGTCCTCGTCCTGCTCCGCCGGATCATCGTCCGGACGATGCTCGATGTCGGCGTATTCATCCACCGCCTCGTCGTCACCGCCCGACGCGTCGGACGAATCATCCGCTTCGGTTCGCAGCTCTTCGGCCTGACCTGTCTCGACATCGTCCGTCTCGAGGTCGTCCCTGGCCGCTTCATCGACCGGCAACTCCTCGTCGGACACCTCGTCACTCGATGACTCATCGGCCGAGGGGCCGGGAACCTCTTCGCCATGGGCCACGTCGTCAGTCGACGTGACGTCGTCGGACTCGGCGCCGGAATCCTCGACAGTCAGCGGCGGTTCGGGCTCTTCTGCCTGGCGCGAATCGCGGGCCTCGGCGCTTTCGGCAACCTCGCCATACTCGGCCAGCACCTGCTGCAACTGGATATCCAGGCGCTGCTCCAGGTCCCGGGTATCGGGCTGCTCGAGACTCGGGTCGACCGCCCAGCGACGCAATGCCTCGATGGCATCGGCCCCCTCGGCGAACAGGGCCAGCTCCTCACCGCCCAGACGCTCCTGATGCTCGGCAAGTACGCGGGTCCAGTCTTCCAGGTAGCGAGCCAGGGAGGCAATGATGTCCACACCGGCGGTGCGCGCCGAGCCGAGCGTGGTATGCAGCAGACGCACCAGGTCGTTGTCGCAGGCGAGACCGACGCCGTGTTCGCGCGCGGCCTTGATCTCGCGATGCAATTCGTCGATGTAGCCGCCGATCTCCTGATCGAAGATCTCTCGCAGCACCGGATCATCGATCACCGGCGTGGCCGCCTGGGCTTCAGTCGACTCCTCGTCCGATGACACCTCGTCCGATTCGACCGGCCCGTCTGAGGCGGTGGCCTCGTCGTCCGCCGGGGAGTCGACCACGGCCTGACCGGACGACCGGTCCATCTCAATGGACTCGCCGGATTCGAGACGCTCGGCCAGCCGGCGCGATTCGGACCAGTGAGACTCGGGAGTGGCCTGTCCGGCCTCGAGATCGGGCAGTACCGCCTGCATGAGGGCAACGGCATCGAGCGCCCCCTGTCGAGTGGCCTCATCGCCGTCGAGCTTGCCATCGATCACCTGATTGAGCAGTCGCTCCCAGGCCCAGGCCCACTCGCCGATGGTCTCCAGCCCGACCATCCGGCCACTGCCCTTGATGGTGTGGAAACCGCGGCGCAGGGTGATCAGCGCCTCGACATCCTCCCGGTTGCGCCAGGCATCGGCCGCCTCACCCATATCGGGCACCGTCTCGGCCATTTCCTCGGCGAAGACCTCGCGCATCTCCGCCATCATCGGGTCGTCGTCCGGCTCGATGACGGCTTCGGTGTCCAGACTCGCTTCGGGCTCGTCCGCCGACGTGTCGACGGCTTCTGCCTCGGGCAGTTCCGGGGCCTCAACGGGCTGATCGGGAAGGTCGACCGCCATCTCGTCATCGGCCGATGCCGCCGAAGCGGTCCGCTGGTCATCCTGGTCGTCGGCGAGCCCGAAATCGAGCGCCGATTCCAGTTCCCGGGACGACGGCTCTTCCGTCTCGCCGAACGACAGGGCTGCCGTCTCGTCGTCAGCAGACTCCGTATTGCTGGCCGAGGTGTCGCTGGGCGACGGTTCACCGTGGTCGCCTTCGGTCTCGGTCTCGGCGAGGGCCCGCTCGTCGGTGGACAAGCCCGCCTCTTCGGGGGCGGCCACCGGCTGATCGGGAAGGTCGACGGACGGCCCCTCGTCGTCAGCCGACTCGCGTTGCCCCGGCGGTTGCTGATCGACACGCAACTCGTCCTGATCGTCGGCCAGGCCGAAATCAAGGGCCGACTCGAGGGCCGCCGAGTCTTCCTCTGTTGCCTCGGGGAACGTCAGCGCCTCCACATCGCCCCCCGGCTGATCCGCGGCTTGCGCCGCCTCGGGGTCCTCCGATGCGACACTTGGACCTTCGTCCAATTCGACCGGTGTCTCGCCTTCGGCCTCGGTGGTGGTCGACGACTCGTCCCGTGGCAGAGAGCCCAGCGCCGTCTCGTCGGACTCGTCCTCGGACGTCTCGGGTCGGGACGCCGTCTCGTCCCCCGCCGTCGGTTCATCTGCCGTGAGGCTCAGGGCATCGAGGTCGGCCGGGCTTTCCGCGGCTTGCGGGTATTGCGCAACCTCGCCGGGCAGGTCGGGCAGATCGTCCGAGGACGACGGCGCAACACGCTGCTCTTCCTCGCCCTCGTCGAGCGCAAAGTCGAGTGCGTCTTCCAGATCCTCGCCACTCGCTTGGTCAGGGTTTTCGGCCTCGACCGGCTCGACATCGGCGGCAGGCGCTTCGCGTTCGGCACCGGGCGCATCCGCGGCGAGCTCTTCCTCCTCGACTTGCCAGAATGCGATCAATTCGTCCGGAGTGGCGAGACTGTCGTCGACCGGTGCGGCGGGCAATTCCTCGGCTGTCGAGTCGGACTCGGCCGCCTCCGCGTCAGAGGATAGCGATTCGCTCGCAGCGCCCTCGGCCGATGCCGCGACGTCCTGTCGCTCGTCGGCATCGCCCAGGAGGTCGTCGATTCGCCGCTTGGGTGCCTCGAGGAAACGGGCGATCTCCTTGCTGAAATCACGCAGGTTCTCGAGATAGAACTCGAGCGCCGCGAAGATCTCGCTCAGGGCGGACAGGGCATGTTCATCGCCGACCGGCTCACCAAAGGTCTGTGCACGACTCCAGCGGGCCAACGCCATGACCAGCGGGGTCGCGGCATCGCGGCCGGACAGGCGAAGCACTTCGCCGATGCCGGTCAGCCGATCGGCCGCCTGGGCAAACGGGTCGTCAGACGGCGCTTCGCCATCACCCTGCCCGGCGAGGCCGGCATTGATCTTCTCGCGAGCCTCGCTCAGGGATTCGAACGCCGCACTGGCGATCGCACCGATCGAGCTGGCGACGGTCTGGTCGTGCAGGGCCTCGGCTCGGTCGCCGTCGGCCATGCTGCGCGGGATGCCGTCAATCACCTGCTCGACCAGCATGACCGTGCCGGCGAGATCCATGAGCATCTCGTCATCGAGGAGCTCGGCACCTCGCGTAACCGCCTGCAAGCGCTCGCGGCCGTCTGCCAGCGCCTGGGCCGCCGCGGCGTAGCCCAGCGTGGCGAGCACCCCGCTCATCTGTTCGAACTTGTTCAGGATTCGACCCAGCGGCTCGAGATCATCACGCTTGCCGCGGACGAACAGGTCGAGCACGTCCTGGGTGGCAAGCAACTCTTCCTCGAGCGCCTGCCGGACCGCCTCGAGTGCCTGGGCATCCAGACCGACGAACCGCGCCGGCACATCGGCGCGATCGAGTTGCTGGCGCCAATCGCCGGCACGATCGCGGCAGATCGGCTCGTCATCGTCGACCCGCTCCAGCATGGAGAGCAACACCGAGGCGCCCAGGTCCAGGCCGGCATGGTTGATCACCGACTCGCTGCGCGCCTGAAGCTGCAAGCGGAACAGCTGCAGGACCCGCCCGACCGCTCGCTTGAGCACCGGTGCGTAACGATCGGGGTCAGATTCGGTCAGACGCAGCAACTCACCCACCACGCGAATGGCGATGATCGCGCTGCGACTGGGTTCGTGGGCGATGATCTGCATGGACAGATCCCGCAACCCCGGCAGGACGGACCAGTCGTCCCGCATGACGGCGAGCACTTCACGCTCCATCCGGCGCAACAGCGGCCGGAGCTCGGCTTCCTCGTCCACGCCTTTTTCGCGGTGCGGGCGCTTGCCCAGTTCGTGCTCGGCCTGCAACAGGAAGGCGCGCGCGGCCAGCTCACGGGCTTCAAGCGGGGGTTGCTTGAGGGTCCCTCGCAGGCGGTTGACCATCGGCAGCAGGCTTGCCGGCGCGATTTCCGCACCGGCCGCCATGCGATCCAGCAGCGCCTGCAGCAGGGCTGCCGACTCGATCTGCGCGGAAATGGCCGTCTCGTCGTCGGACGGCTCTTCGAGCGGCTCGAGGGCGGCCATCTGAGTGCGCACCAGCACGCGCACCAACTGGATATCGACCATGGAGAAGACACGGTCGATGGTCTGCAACGCCTGGGTGGCGTCGAAGACATGCTCGGTCACGTTCTGGCCCTCGGACAACTGCTCCAGTGCCCTCAAGAGCTCGGCGAGACGCTCCTCCAACCCCTCACGGAGCCAGTCGAACACGATCGCATCGACTTTCCTTTCAGTCCGCATCTTCAGTTACACCACCTTTCGGCTTCCCGCCTGCTGGAATCTCCGACGAACAGGCGCCCGTCTCCGGGGTTGGGCGCCATGGACGCTGCTGCGATCAGGCCCGCTTTTCGGCCGGTTCGTCCCATTCCCCTGCCGAGCGCTCCTCGATCGGCATCGCGACCGTCGGTTCGTCCCGCTCGGGCATGGTGAAACCGGCCACGGAGCGGTTGAGCTCCTGCGAGAGCGAGCCCAGCTCACCGATCTCGTCGGCGGCCTGGGTCGCGTTTTCTGCCGTCTGCTGCGTGTCCTGACGAATCCGGTTGACCGCCTCACGCAGCTCGGTCGCCACCGAGGCCTCCTTCTGGGCCACCGAGGTGATGTCGTTGATCTGTTGAGAGAGCTTCAGCGAGACGCTTTCGATCTCGGACAGCGCCTTGCCGGCGTTCTCGGCGAGCGTCGCGCCGTCGACGACGTTCGAGGTGGTCTGCTCCATGGCAAGCATGGCCTCGGAGGTGTCGGTCTGGATGGTGTTGACCAGCAGCTCGATCTGGCGCGTCGCGTCACTGACGCGCTCGGCCAGTCGCTGAACCTCGTCGGCGACCACAGCAAAACCGCGACCGGCCTCACCGGCCATCGCCGCCTGGATTGCCGCGTTGAGGGCCAGGATGTTGGTCTGGTCGGCGATATCGGTGATCAGGCCGACGATGTCACCGATCTCCTGCGAGGACTCGCCCAAACGCTTGAGGCGCTTGGAGGTTTCCTGGATCTGCTCGCGGGTCTGGTTCATGCCCTTGATGGTCTGGCGCACCGCATCGCCCCCGCGGTGGGCCACGTTCACCGAGGACTCCGCGATCTGCGCCGACTCCTGCGCGCTGACCGAAACCCGCTCGATCTCGTCGGACATCTGCGCGATCGCATCGGAGATCTCGGTAATTCGCTCGGCCTGGCCGCGTGACTTGTTGGCAAGCGCCCGCGAGCTGTCCTGCGAGGCGCGTACCGCCTCGGCGACGCGCACCGAGGTGTCGTTGATGGTCCCGACCAGGTCACGCAGGGCGTCGATGGTGTAGTTGACCGAGTCCGCGATCGCACCGGTGATGTCCTCGGTCACGGTGGTGTGCGCGGTCAGATCACCGTCGGCGAGTGTCATCATCTCGTCGAGCAGACGCAGGATCGCCGCCTGGTTGCGCTGGTTGGCCGCCGCGGTCTCGTTCAGCGCCCGACGGGATTCCTGCACCAGGGTCACGCCCAGCCAGACGAGCAGCAGCAGGCCGATCGCGCCGCTGGCGTAGCCGAGGTAGAGGAACTGCGAGGCCTGGTTCTGGTCGGCGGCCAGCGTGCGGGCCAGCTCCGAGGTGCTGCCGGTGAAATCGCCCGACATGCGGTCGATCTCACGTGCAGCCTGGTTGGCGGCGAGCAGTTGCGGCGCCTGCTCGAGGACCGCGGACACCAGTTGGTTGACCGTGGCGAACAGCACGCCCACCTCGCGCAGCCCGTCACGGACCTCGGTGTTGTTGACGCGCGGCGCCATGCGGTTACCGTTCAACAGGCCATTGAGCACGCCACCGAACAGGGCCACGTCGCGGCCGAAGCGTTCCGAGGCGTTGACCGCCTGCTCGCCGCCGCCGGTGATCTCGTCGAGCGTAGTGCCGATGCGCTCGATGAACATCAGCTGGCGGGTGCCGAGATAGATGAGGTGACTGGGCGCTTCGTTGGCAACCAGCGTCTGCACGACCTCGTCCGAGGCCGCGGTCAGGTCCGGCAGGATCTCCTCGATCTGCGCCGACTGCTCGCCGACGCTGAGGATGGCCTCGCGGCCCTCGAGCACCTTGCTCAATGAGTCGTTGTAGGCGCTCCACTGGTTGTCGACCGTGCCAAGCAGGTCCTGGCGGTTGCCGGGCACCGCCAGTTGCGGGCGCTCGGGGTCGTTGCCCTTGAGGGCCGCGAGGCTGTCGGTGAACTCGGCTCGGATCGACTGGACCCGGTCGAAGGCCCCGGGGTTGCCGCGGATGGCGCGCAACACCTCAATGGTGATCTCCTGCGAGGAGCGCTCCAATTCGGCGCCGGCAAGGCGACGGTCGAGGAATTCCTGCTCGCGTTGGGCCGCGAAAATGAACACGACCACGGTCGCGACCAGGGCCAGAACCGCCAGAACCACGAGGATCAGTATCTTACGGCTGATGCCGCCCATCCGTGCGCCAAGACTCATAGTTGCCACTTACTCCTGAATGGAATTCATCGTCATTGTCTAGTTATATCCGGGCATCCGCCCGAAGCCGACGTCATGCGACGGCATTGAGAAACTGGTCGTGTTCCAGCAGCGACCGGAACTCGAGCACCGGCAGCCACTCCTCGTTGAGTCGCACTTCCTGGTGGAAGCCCGGCAGGGAAGCAAGCTCGCGGTGGTGTTCGGAATCGCTCAAGGGGCGCTCGTCGCCGTAGGCAACCTGGCGGATTCCGTAGGAACGCTCCACCAGGAAGGCCGACGAGGCCTGGGCATGCTTGGCGAGAAAGACCACGCTGTGGCGGGACACCGGGGTGGTGACATCAAACCAGAAACGGGCCAGATCGAAGACCCCGGTCAACTCGCCGCGCAGATTGGCCAGACCAGACACCCAGGGACGCGCACCAGGGAGCGTCACCATGCGGGGCGGGGCGACGATTGCCCGCACCTCATCCAAGGCGACGAGCATCCGCCGACCGTCGACGGCAAACAGGATGCCCTGCCAGGTCCTGACATGGTCGTCGCTGCTCGGCAGGCCGACGGCATGCTCATCGACCTGCCGGTTAATCCAGCCGAGATAGTCGAACACGTCCTCTGTGCGCTGCATGACGTCAGCCGAGCACGCTCTTGAGCACGGCGATCAGGTCGGCTTCCTTGACCGGCTTGACCAGGTACTCCTTGGCGCCCTGGCGCATGCCCCAGATGCGATCGGTCTGCTGGTCCTTGGTGGTGACGATAATCACCGGGATCGCGCTCGTCTCGCTGTCCTTGTTGAGGGTGCGGGTGGCTTGAAAGCCGTTCATGCCCGGCATCACCACGTCCATGAGCACCGCGTCGGGGCGAACCTGGCGCACCAGTTCGGTGCCCTCTTCGCCACTGTTGGCGACGGAAACCTGGTGTCCGTGACGCTCGAGAATCTGCTGGAGCACGTACACCTCGGTCGGCGAGTCATCAATGACAACGATGTGAGCCACTACCCTGTTCCTCTAGAAAAATCCGGTTCAATACGATGCTGTCGGCGTCCGGAATCGGACCCCGCTTGCCACGCCATTCTCAGTCCGCCATCGCGCCTTCGTCGGCCACGGGGCGACCTTCCGCGAAACGCTCGACCGCGGCGAGAATCTCGTCGCTATTGAAGGGCTTGGTGAGATAATCGGAGGCACCGACAATGCGGCCACGCGCCTTGTCGAAGATGCTGTCCTTGCTGGACAGCAGGATGATGGGCGTCTCGCCGAAGCGATCGTTGTTCTTGATCAGCGCCGTGGTCTGGTAGCCGTCGAGACGCGGCATGAGGATGTCGATGATGACCACGTCCGGATCGAACGCGCCGATGCGGGCCAGGGCGTCGAATCCGTCGATCGCGCTTTCCACTTCGCAGCCCGCCTTGCTGAGGATGCTGTCTGCTGTCCGTCGGATGGTCTTGCTATCGTCGACCACCATGACCCTCAAGCCGTCGAGGCCGGCGTGATTCTCTGTCGCTTCCATGTCTTCGTCCTTGCTGCTGGCCGATTCTTGCCTTGCGTCGGCCGAATGTAACCAACGCGCCGGCCTTTGGCAAACGCCTTGACGGCTACCCGGCGAAGGAACAAGCGCGCCAGCCATCGTTTACACTGTGGGCACGAAAGCGCGGCCACGTACCGGCCCGCACCCCACCCCTGCGAATACCGTGACGACAAGTCGATGACAAACAACCATTCCGCCCTGCAACTGGACACCCAGGACTCGACCCCCGAACTCGAAGCGAGCTACTGCGGCCCGCTGCTGATGATCGAATCGCACATCATCGAGAACCGCCGTCAGATCGAGACCTGGTTCCGCGAGCAGTGGCGCAAGACGCCGGCCCCGTTCTACGCCTCGGTCGACCTGCGCAACGCCGGATACAAGCTCGGCCCGGTCGACACCAACCTGTTCCCGGCCGGCTTCAACAACCTCAACCACAGCTTCGACCCGCTGGTGGTGCAGGCGATCCAGTCGGCGGTTGAGCACGCCTGCCCCGACGCGCGCGGCATGCTGATCATCCCGGAACGCCACACGCGCAACCAGTTCTACCTCGAATCGCTGGCCACCATGGCCGAGCTGTTCGAGCTGGCCGGCTTCGAGACGCGCATCGGCTCGCTTGATGCGCTGGACGAGCCGGCACACTTCGATCTGCCCTCCGGCCGCACCTTGACCCAGCACCCGATCCACCGCGAAGGTCGCCGGATCGAGGTGGACGGCTTCTCGCCCTGCACCATCGTGCTCAACAACGACCTGTCCGGTGGGCGCGAAGAGATTCTCGAGGACATCGAACAGACCGTGGTCCCCCCCACGGCGCTCGGTTGGTGGCACCGCTCCAAGTTCAACCATTTCAGTCATTACCAGGCACTGGCCAATGAACTGGCCGGCCTGATCGATCTGGATCCGTGGCACCTCGCGCCGATGATCCTCGACTGCGGCCAGATCGACTTCATGAAGCGCGAGGGCGAGAGCTGCCTGCAGGAAAAGGTCAGCGAGATGCTCGCCGCCATCCAGAAGAAGTACGACGAACTCGAGATCAAGGAAAAACCCTTCGTCGTGATCAAGGCGGATGCAGGCACCTACGGCATGGGTGTGATGATGGCCCAGTCGACGGACGACGTGACCGGGCTCAACCGCAAGCAGCGCACGCGCATGGCGGCCTCCAAGGACGGCCGCAACATCAACCGCGTCCTGATCCAGGAGGGCATCTACAGCTTCGAGCGGCTGGGTTCGAGCGGACACGTCGCCGAGCCGGTGCTCTACATGATCGACCGCCACGTGGTCGGCGGCTTCTATCGGGTCCACACCAAGAAGGGACAGAGCGAGAACCTCAACTCCCCCGGCGCGGAATTCGTGCCGCTGCCCTTCACCCAGTCCTGCGTCACGCCGGCCCCGGATGCCTCGCCCGACAGCGACCAGAACCGGCTGTACTGCTACGGCGTGGTCGCCCGGCTGGCGCTGCTCGCCGCCGCGCGCGAGCAGGGCGATCTGATCGGCGGCGCGAGCGACGGCCCAGGCAACGGCCCGGGCAACGGCCCGGCCGCCGACTGATCCGAACCGCAACCGGAGCCGCCCCATGCGCATCGCCGTCGTCATGGATCCGATCGAACGGATCAAGCCCTGGAAGGACACCTCGTTCGCCTTCCTCCTGAGCGCCCAGACCCGCGACTGGGACTGCTGGTACATCGAGCCGGACTGGCTGTTCTTCGCCGACGGCATGCCACAAGCGCAGGCCGTCCCAATCACGGTGGTCGATCGCGACACGGATTTCTACACGCTGGGCGAGCGCGCCGTCCATGCGTTGACCGACTTCGACATCATCCTGCAACGCCAGGACCCGCCGATCGACCTGGACTACCACTACATCACCGGCCTGCTGTCACTGGCCGAACAGGCTGGCGTCGTGGTCGCCAACCGTCCGGACGCCGTCCGGGCGGCCAACGAAAAACTGCTCGCGCAGCATTTCCCCGCCCTTTGCCCGCCAACCCTGGTCAGCCGCTCGATCGACCAGTTCAAGGCCTTTATCGCCCAGCAGGGCGAGATCGTGGTCAAGCCGCTCGATGCCATGGGCGGCAGTTCGATATTCAAGATCCACGCGGACGACGAGAACACCCAGGTGATCCTCGAGGTGATGACCCGCGATCAGACCGAGCTGGTGATGGCGCAGCGCTACCTGCCCGAGATACGCACCGGCGACCGCCGCGTGCTGCTGATCGACGGCGAGCCGGTCGACCATGCCCTGCTGCGGGTGCCGGGCGAGAAGAGCTTCCGCGCCAATCTGGCCGCCGGCGGCCGCGGCGAGGTGGTGCCGCTACGCGAACGCGACCGCGAGATCGCCGCGACCGTCGGCCCGTGGCTGGCCGAACGCGGCTACTGGTTCGTCGGCCTGGACGTGATCGGCGACTGGCTGACCGAGGTCAACGTCACCAGCCCCACCTGCGCCCGCGAGATCAGCGCGGCCACCGGGCAGGACGTGACCGGACGGATGCTCGACCGGCTCGCCAACCGAATCGGACGATGATCGACCGGCGCCGGCGCGCGCTGCTCGGCGGGCTGGCCGGCCTGCCGCTGGCAAGCCTGCCCGGCTGCGCCGGCGAACCGACCTTCACCCAGGCGGGCTTTACGGTCTTCGGCCAGGTCTGGACCCTGCGCTTCGCCGACACCCCCACCGAGCAGGTCAATGCCGCCGTTAATGCCGCCCAGGGCATCGTCGAGCCGCTCTACCGTCGCCTGCACCCCTGGCGCGACAGCGAACTGACCCGCCTCAACCGCCAGCTGGCCGAACACGGCGAGGCTGCTGCCAGCGCCGAGGTACGCGCGCTGATCCGGGCCGCCCGCCCCCTGTTCGAGGCCAGCCATGGACGCTTCGACCCCAGCATCGGCGGGCTGATCGCCCTGTGGGGCTTTCATCGGGACGCCGGCGACACGCCGATCACGCCACCCGCCGAGTCCGTGCTGGACGCCTGGCTGGCCGATGCGCCCTCGCTCGACGACGTGCGGATCGACGATGAACGCGTGATCACCACCAACCCGAGGGTCCAGTTCGACTTCAACGCCCTGGCCGAGGGCTTCGCCGCCGAACAGGTGCTCGATGCCCTCAAAACCGCCGGGATCACCGATTGCCTGCTCGACTCCGGCGGCGATCTCTACACCCTGGGCCAGGCCGGCCGGCGGGACTGGCAGCTGGGCATTCGTGACCCCAGGGGCGATCCGCGCGGCCGTGAGACACTCGGCGGCGTGCGCGTGTCGGGGCCACATGCCCTGTGCAGTTCGGGCAGCTACGAGCGTCGCCTGCGCTATCGGGGCAAGCGCTTCGGCCACATCATCGATCCGCTGACCGCCCGTCCAACGCGCCACAACAGCGGCACCACGGTGCTGGGCCGCGACCCCGTAATCGCCGATGGGGCCGCCACCGCGCTGATGCTGCTCTCACCCGCGGAGGCCGAGCAATTTGCCCGGCATCTGGGGCTCGACGGCATCCTGCTGGTAACCGAGAATGGCAGGCCGTGGCGTGATGCCGGCATGCAGTCGGCCATGTCGACCACGCCCGCGGGGCGCGCGATCGACTGGCACACGCCCTAACACCGAACCACCCGGGAAGCGCAGGGATGCCAACCAAGGGAACGACACGAGAACGCCACCGCCGCCCCGACGGGCTTGCCGCGACGCCCGCGCTGGGCTCGTCTTGGGTTTTGCCGATCGCGATCGGGCTTGCCGTGCTGGCCCACGTGGGCCTGCTACTGCTCGAAATCACCCGCCCCGAAGTGGAACAGCGCCCGGTCATCGAGATCACCCTTGACGCCCCCCAGGCCGAACGCAACGTCGATGCCGGTCGTGAAACCGACACCCTCAACCGGGAGTTGCCGGCCGACCCGATGCTCGCCGGACAGCGTGGTCCGGACAGTCCGACCGATACCCTCAAGGAGGACGGACAGGGCCCGCAGCAGGAAGGCGCCTGGGCGGCGAGCGACACGCCGCGCCACCTCTCCACCCAGGACCAGATCGACCAACTCTACGAGCAGGTCAATGCCGCCCTGCGCACCGGTTACGCCACCAGCCGCACGCAAGGCGGACCGGCCGGACGCTATCTCGCACGCTGGAAGCGCCAGGTCGAGGCATACGGCAATCAACATTACCCCGACGCCCTGGTGCAGCAGAACCTCTCGGGGCAGGTGATCCTCGAGGTGACTATCGGCAAGGGAGGTCACGTACTCAACCTCGCCATTCGCCGGTCGTCCGGCAACCCGATCCTCGACAACGCCGCCCGCAACCTCCTGCAGGCGGCCGCCCCCTACCCGACGTTCCCCGACGAACTGGCCGCCCGGCACGACCGGCTGGTGATAACCCGCACCTGGGTGTTCACCAGCGACCGACGCCTGCTCGACGAGGCGACAAGCCCTTGATTCGCCATCCGGCGGGCGTTGCGCTCACCGGGCACCGCCCCTATACTTGCCCGTCGCCCGTTCTCGGCCATGGACCGGAGGACGAGGCTGGCAGCGGCGCGATCCGCGAGATCGCACAATATTCCGGGTTCCCCCTGAAAGGACCCGTCCCGCGAGTCGTCATTCGGCGCTTTCACATTCAATTTCAGCGTCTGCTCGGGCAGAAGTGGTGGATAAACATGGCAGTTGAACTCCCGGAAGGTTACAAGCCCTCGGAAGACGAGGAATACATGAACCCGATGCAGCTGGAGTATTTCCGGCAAAAGCTCCTGACCTGGCGCGACCAGTTGATGACCGAGTCGGACTCGACCATCAATCACCTGCGCGAAGAAAACTGGCAGGAGCCGGACATCAACGACCGCGCCACGCTGGAATCCGACGCCGCGCTCGAGCTGCGCACCCGCGATCGCTATCGCAAGCTGATCAACAAGATCGACAAGGCGCTCAAGCGCATCAACGATGGCGATTACGGCTTCTGCGAGGAGACCGGTGACGAAATCGGCCTCAAGCGCCTGGAGGCCCGCCCGATCGCCACCCTGACGATCGAGGCCCAGGAGCGCCACGAACGCCTCGAGCGTGTCCAGCGCGATGATTGATGCCGGCCGCCGTCTCGCGGCCACCGCCCTGGCCATCGCCTTGGCCGCCGCGCTGGCACTCGCCGCCCTGCCGGCAGCCGCCGACACCCAGGTGCGGCTGAATACCAGCCACGGGGCCATCCTCGTCGAGCTGTTCGACGAACAGGCCCCGGCCACGGTCGACAACTTCCTCGCCTATGTCCGTGACGGCTTCTATGCGGACACCATCTTCCACCGCGTGATCCCGGGCTTCGTCGTCCAGGTTGGCGGCTATACCGCCGACTTCGAACGCAAGGCCACTCGGGCACCGATCGAGAACGAGGCCGACAACGGCCTGAAGAATCGGCGCGGCACGCTGTCGATGGCGCGCACCAACGACCCGGATTCGGCCACTTCGCAGTTCTTCATCAATCTCGCCGACAACGACTTCCTCGACCGCGCGACTGGCAAGCCCGGCTACGCCGTGTTCGGCCGCGTGATCGAGGGGCTGGACACCGTCGAGGCGATCGCCGCCATCCCGACCGGCGCAGCGGGTCCGTTCCGTCAGGACGTGCCCCGCGAGACCGTGCGGATCGAGTCGGCGGACATCGTCGAGCCGGCCGAATAACCGGCGTGCTTCAATCCCGCCGCCAGACCACGTCGACGGGCGCATGAACCACGAGCACCCCCAGGTCCGTTTCGTCACCCGCCCCGAGGAGCTCGCCGCGCTGATCGAGGCCATGAACATGGCCCACTACCTGCCGCTGGACACCGAGTTCGTCCGCGAGCGCACCTACTTTCCCCAGCTCGCCCTGCTGCAGATCGCCACCACCGATACCGTCTGGCTGGTCGACCCGATCGCCGGGCTTGACCTCACCCCTTTCTGGCATGAGTTGGTCGTGCGTGACACACCGGTGGTCCTGCACGCCGGCGACCAGGACCTCGATCTGATCCTCACGGCCGCCGGGCGACTGCCGCCGCAGGTGTTCGACACCCAGGTCGCCGCCGAACTGCTCGGCATCGGCGGCCAATTGAGTTACGCCGCCCTCACCGAGGCCCTGCTCGGCACCCGCCTGGACAAGGGCGAGACACGCAGCGACTGGCTCGCCCGCCCCCTGAGTGAGACACAGCTGAACTACGCCGTGCAGGACGTCGCCCAGCTCCACGCCCTCTACCCGCGACTCGAACAACGGCTGGACGAGACCGGGCGCCGCGACTGGATGACCGAAGAAATGGCACGGCAATGCGACCCGGCCCGCTTCACCCCCTCCGACGAGCAGCGCTGGCAAAAGATCCGCGGCGTCCAGACCCTTAACCGGGCCGGCCTGGCGGTGCTGCAGGTCCTTGCGGCCTGGCGGGAACGACTGGCGCGCGAACAGGACCGGCCACGCCGCTGGGTATGGGGCGATCAGGCCATGCTGGACTTGGCCCACGCCATCGCGCGGCAGGCCGCCAAGGCCGAGCAAGCGCCGAGCGCGGCGGCGATCACCGACCAGATCGCTCGTGCGCGATCCCCGTTTGGCCGGGACTCGAGCGCCCAAGACAAGTTAGGACAGGAGATTGCCGCCGCCCTGGGTGGCGATTGCGCCGACTGGCCGCGGCTGTCGCGTCCGCCGGCGATGCCGCCAGCGCAGCGCGAACTGGTAAAATCCCGGCAGTCGAAGCTGGTCGCCCTCGCCGAGGAGCAGGCCATCAGCCCTTCGCGGCTGGCCACCAGCGCCGAACTCAGACAACAGCTGGCCAATCCGGATCGGCCATCAAGGCTCACGCAGGGCTGGCGCGCCCAACTGCTCGCCCCAATCCTGCAGGCACCCGACTGAACCACGACCCGGAGGACTTTCCGCAGATGACCGACAACGAGATCATCGAGCTGATCCAGGCCGAACTGCCCGACGCCCGCGTACGTCCGGACGGTGAAGGCTGCAATTTCCGCATCGCCGTGACCAGCAGCGCCTTTGTCGGCAAATCCCTGCTGCAGCAGCACCAGATCCTCAATCGCATTCTCAAGCCGTCGCTTGATTCGGGCGAGCTGCATGCCGTCACCTACGACACGCGCACGCCCGACAGCTGATTCGATCCCGACTTGCGCCATTCGACGTGAGTCGCCCCCAGTGAATTGAACCGTTACGCGAGGGAACCTCATGGCCATCGACTCCAGCAACCGTGATCAGCTCGAGGCCGCCGCCTTCCGCCGGCTGGTGGCCCATCTGCAGGAACGCACCGACGTGCAGAACATCGACCTGATGAACCTGGCCGGCTTCTGCCGCAACTGCCTGTCTCGCTGGCTGCGCGAGGAGGCCGAGAAACAAGGCATCGACCTGGCGGATGCCGAGGCGCGCGAACACGTCTACGGCATGCCCTACGAGGAGTGGAAGGCCCGCTACCAGAAATAAGGCGGACCCAACGAAAGACGCCCGGACCAACATGGCCCGGGCGTTTTTGTGACTCGACGGGCAGCCCGCTTACATGAGTGCCGGCCACTCGCCATTGCCCAGCGCCTTGGCGGCCCGCTCGCGGTAGAAGTCGACCCCGGCATTCTGAAACGGCTGGGTGTCATTGGCGGTGATCACCCGGAACCAGCCGGTGTAGATGGCCAGCAACTCGTCGACACTGAATCCGGACACCTCGCGCGGATCACCGCTCTGCTGTGCAAGCTCGCCCAGCTGCTCGTCGAGGAGCTCGTGCAGGCGCACGATCACCGCCGCCAACGGGTCATCCCGGTGCTCGGGCGTGGTGCCGCCCAGCATGCGCGCGGCCCTCTCGACCGACTCGGGATAGGCCTCGAGCTTTGCCGCGACCTCGTCGAGCATCGGCGCCGCCTTTTGCAGGGCGCGCGATGCCGGCACCGGAAATCCCCGGCCCTGGGTCGATTCGACCTGCATCTTGCCGACCTCCATCGCCGCCACCATGCGCGGCAGGCCTACCTCCTCGGCGCGACGGATGGCCACGTCGAACCGGTCCGGCGTCATGCCCATGCCGCTGCCGAGGTACTTGAGATAGGCGATACTCAGGTTCTCACGCTTGAGATAGAGCTGGCTGCCACGCCGATAGGTCATCACCTCATCGGCCGGGAGACGCTGCTCGACCACCAGGTTCTCGGGGTCGTCGGAGACGATTGCCGCCCCGGAAAGGGGGGTGCCACCCGAGGGGTGGCAGGTGCCGCTCAGCGTCTTGCCCTTGCCGGTCTGGACCTTGTTGATCCGCAGGGTCAGGGTGCCATCATCATGCACCTGCTCCACAAAGCCCTCGGCGTACCCGTCGAGCTCAGGATTGGGTTCGAACATGGGCACGAACACCTTCTCGCCCACCTCGAAACTCGCGGCAGATGCCAAGCCGGCGAAGAGCAGCAGCGCCACACCCCCGGCGGTGAGGCCGGTCACACGCGCCATACGCCGGGTGACCGGTTGGGTGATTCGCTCACGCAGCCACTCACCGATAATGGCGGGCACGCCCATGCCAATCGTCCGCCCCGCTGAAAGGGAGATCCACATTATCGTTACCTCGAAATACCTGTTTTCCAAGCACGCCAGGCCGCCTTGGGTCACGCTTTGGGTCACCGAGAGACCAGCGGCCTCTCGCCGCGTTCACCCCGCAACGAATCAAGAGACCACCGCATGAAGCCCCAGGTGCTCGAACGAATGAACGACGCCCACGGCCCCATCGAGGTGATCGAGCAGGGCGGCGAGGTCGCGCTCCAGTTCGGCAATCCCACCGCGCAGTCGGCGTGGCGCCCGGAGCAGCCGGAGCAACTCTGCTTCGCCTACTACCGGGCCATGATGCTGCCGCTGGCGCTGCATCCGCACCCCGCCCGTATCGGGCTGCTGGGGTTTGGGGGCGGCGTCCTGGCGAAGTTTCTTCTCGAACATACCGAGTCTAGCATCCACGCCGTCGATCTGCGCCCCGCCCTCGGTCCCATTGCCGCACGTCACTTCGGGCTGGACCTCGACCACCCCCGGCTGGACCTGCGGTTTGCCGACGTCAGCTCGCCGGACTGGGAGCCGACGGCGCCCCTGGATGTCGTGCTGATCGACCTGTTCGACCAGGACGGCATGATCCGCCTGCCGGATGAAACGGTCGCCCGCCTTAACGCGGCGATCGCCCCCGGCGGCATCATCTGCCTCAACCTGTGGCGCAATCACATGCCGGCGGTGGTCGAGGCCCATCGGCAACTCTCGGCCCATTTCCACCCGGACGCCCTGGTCGCCCACGTGCCGGACAAACTCAACACCGTGATGACCTACCGGCGGGAGGCCTGGCAGCCCGGCGATCTGGAGAACGGCCTGCGGCGGCTCACCCAGGAAAGCGCGCCACTGCGCCGCGCCCAGGCGCAGGCATGGCAATGGCTGCAACCCCTCCGGGGTCAGCGTCGATAGCCGACGATCACGAGCAGCACGAGGGGACAGGCTCCGGGCAACGATTGCCCGGGTCCAGACGAAGAAAGGCCCGCCATGGAAGGCGGGCCTTTCGGGATGTGGCGCAGCGGACGGGACTCGAACCCGCGACCCCCGGCGTGACAGGCCGGTATTCTAACCAACTGAACTACCGCTGCTTATAGAGATGATGGTGGGTGGTGAGAGGCTCGAACTCCCGACCTAAGCCTTGTAAGGGCTCCGCTCTACCAACTGAGCTAACCACCCGATGGAGCGGGAAACCGGATTCGAACCGGCGACCCCAACCTTGGCAAGGTTGTGCTCTACCAGCTGAGCTATTCCCGCGCATCTCTCGCGACCGATCGCTCGACCGCGTTTGCTAGAGCGCGCATTATACAAACCCGGATTCGTGACGCAACCCCCTGGGGGCGCGGATGACGAAAAAATTTCATCCCCCCGGTCACCGGATCAGCCATCCCATTGATCACAGGCAACAAATCCGCTCCCAAGGATGGCGTGACCGGAGGCAAAGAACCGCTGACATCAACCCGGCAGACGCTCCCCACCACCAGACGGCGCAGCCGCCCCTTCGCGAGGAGCAGGCCGATCGGCGTCGGCGGATGGCTCGTACAGCCCGATCAGGACCCAGCCCGGCCCCGGCCGCTGGCTGAGTTCGTCACTCAGGGGCCGCAGGTTGCCGTTGGGCGTGATGCCGAACAGCAACTCACCGCGCCCCTCGTAATGGGCGAGGTATTCGCTGTAGCCGAAGTTCTCGGTCAGGCGGGTGCTGAACAGCTCGGCACCGGCCTCCACCAGGCGAAACAGGTGTCCCAACGACACGTCCTCGCGGAACAGGCCGCGGGCATTGAACTGGGTGGTGATCCGCTGGTTGTCCGACCCGGCCACCTCCTGCGGGGTCTGCAGCACGAAGACGTTCGACTGACCGAACTCGTGGCGATAGCGCACCGCCGCGAGATTGTTGACTTCCGACTGCGCCGACATGGCGAACATCTGGCCGATACCGACCAGGTCCAGCTTGCGGTCGGCCGCCTCGGAGACGGGGTTGCCGTAATAGGTCTCCAGCCCGTCCATGCGCGCCTGGCGGATCTCGCTGTAGTTGCCATCGGCCATCACCACGCGAAAGCCATGTTTTTTCAGCACCTTGGCGATCTCGCGCGTGACGCGATTGGCGCCAACGATCAGCACACCGTGATCCTCGGGCAGCGCGATATCCAGGGCCCTTGCCAGCGGACGGGCGGTCAGCGAGGCCAGCACCACGGTGCCGACGATAATGATGAAGGTCAGCGGCACGATCACCTCGGCGCCCTCGAGTCCCTGTTCGACCAGCTTGAGCGCAAACAGGCCCGAGACGGCCGCGGCGACGATACCGCGCGGCCCGATCCAGGCGATCATGGTCTTCTCGCGCCAATTCAACCCGCTGCCGATCGCCGACAACCAGACCTTCAGCGGCTGGGCGACGAACACGATCGCGGCGAGCACCAGCAACGCCCCGAAGCCCACCTGACTCAGGGTGGCCGGATCGATGCGGGCCGCCAGCAGGATGAACAACCCGGAGATGAACAGGATGCTCAGGGTTTCCTTGAAATGCAGGATGTCGTCGAGCGGCACGCCGCGCATGTTGGCCAGCCAGATGCCCATCACGGTCACCGCCAGCAACCCGGATTCCTCGGCGAGCACGTTGGAGGCGGTGAAGACAGCCAACACGGCGGCCAGCACGGTCACGTTGATCAGGTAGTCCGGCAGGGCATGACGCGCCAGCAACTGGCCGAGCAGCCAGCCACCCGCGACACCCAGCACGATGCCCAGCCCGACCAGCTCCAGGAACGGCAGCACCACCCCACCGAGGCCCGCCGCCCCAGTCTGCGACTGGGTAACGATGAATTCGTAGACGAGCACGGCGAGCAAGGCACCGATCGGATCAATGATGATCGCCTCCCAACGCAGGATCTTGCTGACCCGCGGGCTGGGACGAACGATGCGCAGCAGCGGCGCGATCACCGTCGGCCCCGTCACCACCACCAGCGCGCCGAACAGGAAGGCGATCGGCCAGCCCAGCCCGACAAACCAGTGCGCCGCGGTGGCCGCCACCCCCCAGGAAATCACCGCCCCCAGCGAGACCATGCGGACGATGGTGGAGGAGACGCCCTGTATTTCCCGAAACCGCAGGGTCAGGCTGCCCTCGAACAGGATCACGCCGACGGCCAACGACACGATCGGGAACAGCAGGTCACCGAACAACTCGTCGGGGTTGAGCAGGTCAAAGGCTGGTCCGAGCGTGATACCGATCAGCAAAAGGAACAGGATCGCCGGCACCTTCACTCGCCAAGCGAGCCACTGGGCGGCGATGCCCAGCACCACGATGGCGGTCAGGGAAAGAAGAATCGTGTCGTGCATCAAGCCGCTCGTTGGGAACCAGCCCGCATGATAGACGCTATTCGCCCCGGTGGACGAATCCCCCATGGGCGACATCGGAGCCTTTCGGCGAGAACACAGACCCGACCTACCACGTTCAGCACGACTCGTAGGTAACGGATCACACACCCCCGTCGCGAACGACCAACCACAAAAAAACCCGGGGCTAACCCGGGCTGCTGCAATGGTCGGTTGCCCGTCGCGCCACGGCCGGCGCGACGGACGTAACGAACGGCTTACGGATGGATATAGGCCCAGCCTTTCATCTGCTGGTCGGCCAGATAAGCCACGCCCGACGCGACGATATCCGACTCGTCGGTGTAGTACAGATCGCTTACTTCCAGGTCACGCCCTCGAAGAGTGTTCGCGCAGACCTTGAACTCGACGCCATTGGCCTTGAGATTGTCGATGGCCGCGGCGAGCTGCGGGTCCTTCTTGGCCCCGGTCATCATGGCAATGCCGCCACCGTGCACCACGACCTCGATCTCGGTCTCGGGACCGGAAGGAGAGTTGACGTGGTTGGTCGCATTACGCAGCCCGGCCTTGATGGTGTTCATGTCGGCCTTGTTGAAGTGATAGACCACCTGCTTGGTCTTCTCGGTCTCCGCCATGGCGCTATTGGCCTGCAGGGCCAGCGGCGCGGCGATGATCAGGGCGAGCATGGTGAACAGTTTTTTCATGGTTTTCCTCCTTCGTGTCCAAAACCAGTGAACTCACCGTACGCCCCGAATACCTGAGCGTGGAAGTCGAAAATTTTTATTCGACGAGCACAATTACAAATCAAAGCAGTTGCGAATATTCGCAACCATTTTCTTAAGAAAACAACCAGATACGAAGGAATGCATAAGAAAAGGCATCCCTGAGACGCAAAAGGCCCGTCGCGGGACGGGCCTTTCCGGGCAGCGAGGAAGCCGGCGTCAGGCGTCGTTGTTCCCCCGCGTGACGAGGCCCTTTTGCCGGGAGAAGTCGAGCATGCGCTGGATCGACTCGACCGCCTTGACGCGGATCGCCGGGTCGACGGTGATCTCGTGACCTTCGGGGTGCTTGAGGGCATCGCGCACGCTGACCAGGCCGTTCATCGCCATCCACGGGCAGTGGGCACAGGAAACGCAGGTCGCCGAGCGACCGCCGGTGGGCGCCTCGATCAGGGTCTTGCCCGGTGCAGCCTCGGCCATCTTGTGGAAGATGCCGCGGTCGGTCGCCACGATCAGGGTCTCGTTGGGCAGCTCGGTGGCCGCCTTGATCAGCTGCGAGGTCGAGCCGACCCGGTCGGCCATCTCGACCACCGCCTCGGGCGATTCCGGGTGCACCAGGATGGCCGCCCCGGGGTGCTTTTCCTTGAGCTCGGCGAGCGCGTCGGCGCGGAACTCGTCGTGGACCACGCAGGAACCTTCCCAGAGCAGCATGTCCGCGCCGGTCTGGTCGCGAATATAGCGCCCCAGGTGCTTGTCCGGGGCCCAGAGGATCTTCTCGCCGCGCTCCTTGAGGTGCGTGACGATCTCGAGGGCGTTCGAGCTGGTGACCACCCAGTCGGCGCGCGCCTTCACCTCGGCCGAGGTGTTGGCGTAGACCACCACCGTGCGGTCCGGATGCGCGTCACAGAACGCGGTGAATTCCTCGGGCGGGCAGCCCAGATCCAGCGAGCACTCGGCGTGCAACTCGGGCATCAGCACGCGCTTTTCCGGGCTGAGGATCTTGGCGGTCTCGCCCATGAAGCGCACCCCGCAGACCACCAGCGTCTGCGCCTCGTGCTCGGCACCAAAGGCGGCCATGTCGAGCGAATCGGACACCCGGCCGCCGGTTTCGTCCGCCAGGATCTGCAGGTCCTCGTCGACGTAGTAATGCACCACCAGCACGGCGTTCTGCTCGGCCAGCAGCTCCTTGATCTCGGCACGCAGGGCCTCACGCTCCTCGGCGGTCACCGGGGCCGCCGGCTTGGAGGCCAGCGCGATGCGGGCGATCTCGGGCTCAAGAGCGACGGGGATCTCGCGCGCGGCGCGATCGGATTGGGCATTCGCGGTCATACGGCCTCCCGGGAAGGGCGGCTCACCGGTCGAAGCCGGCGGCCAACGAAAAAGGCGATGTCACCCATGAGTATGGACGACACCGCCGTTTGCAAGCGAGGGACTCAGCCCTTGTCGTCCTGGTTTTCCTTGCTTTCCTTGGGCGGCAGACGCAAGCGAATCGACAGATCACGCAGGGCGGCCGGGTCGACCTCGCTCGGGGCATCGGTGAGCAGACAGGCCGCCGACTGGGTCTTCGGGAAGGCGATCACGTCGCGGATCGAGGTCGCGCCGCTCATCAGCATCGCGATCCGATCCAGGCCGAAGGCCACCCCGGCCATCGGCGGCGCGCCGTACTTGAGCGCGTCGAGCAGGAAACCGAACTTGTCCTGCGCCTCGGCCTCGTCGATGCCGAGCTGCGCGAACACCCGCTGCTGCAGGGCCGGGTCGTGGATACGCACCGAGCCGCCGCCCAGCTCGTAGCCGTTGAGCACGAAGTCGTAGGCGCGCGAGCGCACGTTCTCCGGATCGGATTCGAGCTGGTCGACATCATCCGGGTGGGGCGCGGTGAACGGGTGGTGCAAGGCGTAGTTGCGGCCGTCCTTCTCGTCGTACTCGAACATCGGGAAGTCGACCACCCACAGCGCCTTGTAACCGTGTTCGACCAGGTCGAGATCGTGACCGAGACGCACGCGCAGGGCGCCCAACGCCTCGTTGACGATCTTGGTCTTGTCGGCGCCGAAGAAGATCAGGTCGCCGTCGGCCGCGCCGGTGCGCTCCATGATGCCGGCGATCGCCTCGTCGGTGAGGAACTTGAGGATCGGCGACTGCAGGCCCTCGCGACCGGCGGCCGCGTCGTTGACCTTGACGTAGGCCAGGCCCTTGGCGCCAAAGATCGAGACGTACTTGGTGTAGTCGTCGATCTGGCTGCGCGGCATCTTGCCGCCTTGCGGGACATGCAACGCGGCGACGCGACCACGCGGGTCGTTGGCCGGACCGGAGAAGACCTTGAAGTCGACGTCCTTGACCAGATCGGCCACGTCGACCAGTTCCAGCGGGATACGCAGGTCAGGCTTGTCGGAGCCGAAGCGACGCATGGCATCGGCCCAGGTCAGGCGCGGCAGCGGATCGGGCAGCGCAACCTCGACCGCCTCGATGAAGAGATGACGCATCATCTCCTCGATCAGGTTCATGACCGTCTCCTCGTCGGCGAAGCTCATCTCCAGGTCGAGCTGGGTGAACTCCGGCTGACGGTCCGCGCGCAGGTCCTCGTCGCGGAAGCACTTGACGATCTGGTAGTAACGCTCGAGCCCCGAGACCATCAGCAATTGCTTGAACAGCTGCGGCGACTGCGGCAGGGCAAAGAACTCGCCCGGGTGGGTACGCGAGGGCACCAGGTAGTCGCGCGCCCCCTCCGGGGTGGCCTTGGTGAGCACCGGCGTCTCGACGTCGATGAAGCCGGCATCGTCAAGGTAGCGGCGCATGGCGCTGGTCACCCGGTGACGCAGGCGCAGGCGATCGAGCATTTCCGGGCGACGCAGGTCGAGATAGCGGTAGCGCAGGCGCACGTCCTCGGAGACGCGCTCGTCGTCGAGCTGGAACGGCAGCGGCTCGGCGCGGTTGAGCACGGTCAGGGCGAGGCCAAGCACCTCGATCTGGCCCGAGCGGATATTGGGGTTCTCGGTGCCCTCGGGGCGATTACGCACCCGGCCACGCACCTGGATGACGAACTCGTTGCGCAGCGTTTCGGCAACACCGAACATCTCGGGGTCGTCCGGATCGAACACCACCTGCACCAGGCCATCCCGGTCGCGCAGGTCGACGAAGATCACGCCACCGTGGTCACGGCGCCGGTTGACCCACCCGACCAGCTCGATTTCCTGGTCGAGCAGCGCCTGGTCGACTTGTCCGCAGGTATGTGTCCGCATCGGCATCGTCATCAAATCCGTCATGGTGAAAAGCCCGCTATGGTAGCGCCAGCCGCGGGATTTTTCGAGCGCGACCGGCGGGCTCAACCCTCGTCGCGTGAATCCGCCCGACCAAGGTACGGCTCGGGCGGCGCGGTATCGAGCACACGCCCATCGGCATCGCGACGCGGCGGAAGGACCACGCCCAGCGACACCACCATGCGAAAGCCTTCCTCGACTGTCATGTTCAATTCGACCAACTCCGAGCGCGGCACCATGATCACGAACCCCGAGGTGGGGTTGGGCGCGGTGGGCACGAACAGCGTCACCAAATGTTCCTCGATGCGGTCCTGCACCTCGCCGATCGGCTCACCCGAGACGAACGCGATCGACCAGGCGTTGCGGCGCGGGTATTCGACCAGCACCACCTCGCGAAACGAGCGCGAGTCCTGCGAGACAAAGGTCTCGATCACCTGTTTGACCGCCGAGTAGATGCTGCGCACCAGCGGAATACGGTTGAGCAGCCGTTCCCAGGCGTGAATCAGGCTGCGACCGAGGATATTGGCCACCAGGGCACCGGTCAGCAGCACGATCACCACGGCGAAGAACGCCCCCATCCCCGGCAGCTCGAACCCAAGCACCGCTTCCGGGCGATACGACGGCGGCAGCAGGACGATGCTCTTGTCCATGAACGAGATCAGGGCGTTGACCACCCAGAAGGTGACCGCCAGCGGCGCCCAGACCAGAATGCCGGCGATCAGCCAGCGGCGCAGGGTGAGAAAGCGCCCGCCCTTGCCGGGCTTGCCCTCCTCGTCCGGCGGCTGCGGCTGCTCGCTCATGCGCCCGCCACGGGAAGCAATGGCCGCAGCCACGAGGCAATCGCCGCCAGCAACGCCAGGGCGGCGAGCAGCGTGAACAATTGCCGCAACCGCTGGTACGACCACCCCACCGGCAGGCTGTCGAGCCAGTGGCGGTCGATCTGCCAGGAAACGATCAGCAGCAGGAACAACAGCGAGAGCGAGAGCACCGCCCAGGGCAGCATCGCCGCCACCCAGGCCACCAGCACCAGCAACGCCCCCCAGGCCAGGCGATGACGCGCATCACCGACCAGCAACGCGCGCTCGGCGGGCGTGGTCGCCAGTACCACGCCCCAGTGGATCGCGCCCAGAAAGCCCAGCATCACCGCCGCGTAGGCGGACAAGGCATCGAGTGCATGGGCCGACCAGGCCGGCGTGCCCAGCCACGCCAGGGCCGCCAGGGCCCAGAACGGGATCAGCAAGCCGAGCGCGAGCAGGTAGGCGGTGGTACGCATTCCGATCTCCTTTGCCCCGGGGCCGTGCTTACGCCGGTCGGCGCGATGAACCTGCCATCATTCTAGGGAAACTCTGCACGGTTCGATAGCGTCTCTGCGGGATCGCCAAGGGTCCAGATGCAAGGCGCAGTCCGCCGTGAAGGGCCGCCGCCCTTCTCAAGGGCTGCAACGCCGCAGATGGGGCCTTGGCGCCCCGCCCGGACGGGGCTTGCCAGAGATGCCATCGAATCGCGCAGAGTTTCCCTGGACCAAGCCCTCGCCGGAACAACCATCCAGAAACGACATCGCCCGGGAAGCCCCGGGCGATGGATGGCTCTCAGGCACGGGTCGGGTCAACCCGTGTTGAACTTGCTCACCTGGCGCGACAGCTCGTGCGCATAGCGCGCCACCGATTCGCCGGCCTCGGCGGTTTCCTGAGCGGCCTGAGCGTTTTCGCTGGTGGTCTCGCTCATGTGCTCGATGCTGGTCTTCATCTCGCCGGACACCGCGGTCTGCTCCTCGGCGGCCGCGGCGATGCGCGTGCTCATGTCCTCGAGCCGCTCGAAGGCCGAGGCGATCTCGTTGAGCATGCGGTCGGCCTGGGTGACGGCCTCGAGGCTCTTGTTGCTCACCTCGCGCCCGGAGGTCATTGCGTCGACCGCCTCGCCGGCCCCTTCGCGCAGCCGGGCGATGATGTCGGTGATTTCACGGGTCGAATCCTGGGTGCGGTTGGCCAGCGAGCGCACCTCCTCGGCGACCACGGCGAAGCCGCGACCCTGCTCGCCGGCACGCGCCGCCTCGATGGCCGCATTCAGCGCCAGCAGGTTGGTCTGCTCGGCGATCGAGCCGATGACATCCAGCACCTTGCCGATCGACTGCGACTGCTCGGAGAGATTGGCCACGATGCCCTCGGCACGGGTCAGCACCTCATCGAGTTCCTCGGCGTTGCGGGCACTGCCGTTGACCTGACCCAGACCGTCATGGAGCTGGCGATTGGCCTGCTGCACGGCCGAGCTGGCCTCCTCGGCGCCGCGGGCGACCTCTTCGGCCGCCTCCAGGGTCTGGCCCATGCCGGTCATCAGCGAATCGATCGCCGCCTCTTCGCGCTTGGCGCCTTCACGACCGCGCCGCGAGGCACGCTCGAGGCTTTCCGAGGCATCGGACATGGCCGACGACGAGCGAGCCACCTCGCGCACCAGGTTCTGGGCGGTGTCGGCGAAGGTGTTGAAGGCCGCGCCCACCTGGGCGATCTCGTCGTTGCCCTCGGCCGGCAGCCGCTGGGTCAGATCACCGTCGCCTTCGGCGATGTCGCGCATCCGGTTGGCGATGTGCTGCAACGGCCGGGAGATGGTCAACACCGACAGCCAGGCCAGCAGGCCGACCACGAACATCCCCGCGACCACCGAGCCGATCTGCCAGTTGCTGGTCGACTCCAGTGCCGCCATCAGGCTCTTGGAACGCTCCGCGATCTCGCCACGCTCGCGCTGGACAATCGACTCGACACTCTCCTCGATCTCCTTGAACACCGGCGTCAATTCGGTCCGCACCAGATAGGCGTCCATGCGCCACTTCTCGGAGGCATGGATGTCAAAGGCGCGGTTGGCCGCCTCGATGAACTGCGGCAACTTCTCGTTGAGCTGCTCGACGGAATCAAGCTGCTCGAAGGTGAGCAGGTAGTCGTACTCGTCGGCGATCTTCTGGGAGCGCTCGAGGGCCTGGTTGGCGTAGAGGTTGAAGTTCTCGCGCAGGGCCGGAGAGCGGAAGGAAATGAAGCCGCGCAAGCCGGCGACCACGTTGCCCCAATCCGCCTGCAGGCGCGCCAGATCCATCACCAGTCGGCGGCGGGAGTAGCGACTGGCATCGGCGTTTTCCTCGGCGTTGAGCAGCTGGCCGAGCAGGCCCGATATCTCGCGTTGCAGCGGGTTGGCATGGACGTTGGCGTACTGCATGCCCGGGTTGTTGGCCGCCTCGTCGCCGGAAATGGCGATGATCTTCTCGGCCGTCGCGGTAAATCGGTCGAGTTGCTCGTCGAGCTTGCCGCCCGCGTTGTCGCGGTAGCGCGCCAGTTCGGCCCGCGCCGCCTCAACCTTTTCCAGGGCATCACGGAAGCGGGCGAGATCCTCGTCACGCTGGCTCTGCAGGTAGAAACCCAGCGCACCGACCCCCCGCTCGACCTGGATGCGGATCGTGTCGGCGGCAAAGGCCGCGGGCTGACCGCGCTCGACCACTTCCTCGACCTCGTGGGCCACCTTGTTCATGTTCACCATGGTGAGCACGGCTATGGCGACCATCAGGGCCAGTATCAACGCGAACCCGAGCAGGTTCTTCTGCGACAAACTGAAACGACTCAACCAACCTTGCATCTGCTCCTCCTGCCCTCATTCCTATATCAGGACGGGCTGATTCCCGCGCGATTCTTGTGGGTAAACGTTGTTATCGACCCGCGGGACAAAAACTTGATGCCCGCGCCTGTTTTTCGCGCAGACATTCGCTGACCAACGCCAACATCCCGTCAGTTACCGACGACGCTCATCAGGAACGCCACGAACCCGGCCACGGCAAGCAGGATCAATGCCACTCCCAGCCACTCCTCGCGCGAGCCCTTGCGGCTGGCCGCCATCATCGGCTTGATCCGCGGCAACAGGAACAGCAGCACCGCGCCCAGCAGGACGGCCATGCCGATCTTCATCCAGAGATCCATCACGTCACTCCCTTCGGCCCAGGCAAATGGGCCCACATTCAGGTGATCACATACAAGAAGACCCCTTGCGCGAGGCAAGGGGTCCGGTCTGCTGACCAAAGCACATGACCCGGCCTGGCAAGCCGGGTCGGGCAAGCGCCCCTCGCGTCAGTCGTTCTGGTTCATCCCCAGCAGGCTGAGCAGGTGCACGAACAGGTTGAAGATGTTCAGGTACAGACTGACGGTCAACAGCAGGTAGTTGTCCTCGCCACCGTTCACCATCCGACCGGTGTCGTAGAGGATAAAGCCGCTCATCAGGAGCACGACCGCCGCGGAGATCGCCATGGACAGCGCCGGGATCTCGAGGAAGATGTTACCCAGCATGGCGGCGAGCACCACGACCAGGCCGACCACCAGAAAACCGCCCATGAAGGAGAAGTCACGGCGCGAGACCAGCGCATACCCCGACAGGCCCAGGAAGATCGCACCGGTGCCGCCCAGCGCGGTCATCACGATCTGCCCGCCGTTGGGCAAGGCGAGGTAGTGGCTCAGCATCGGGCCCAGCCCGAAACCCAGCAGGCCGGTGATGGCGAAGACCACCCCCAGCCCGGCGGCCGAATGCGCGGTACGCGGCAGGACGAACCACACCAGCGCCAGCGCGCCACCCAGGGTGAGCAGCGAGGTCCAGCCCGGCACGCCGGCCAGCAGGGATACCGTCGCCATCAGCGCCGAGAACAGCAGCGTCAGCGACAGCATCATGTAGGTGTTGCGAATGACCTTGTAGGTCTCGAGCTGGGAGACCCCCGTCTGAACGGTGGCCTGATTCTCGAATGCCATGCAACCTCACCTCGTCTCTGGTATTCATGTGATTCGGAAGTTGATCCCGGAGTATAAGTGCTGTGAACTCAGGCGCAATCGCCCGACCTGATTCCAAGGAGCCGCCTCGTGTCCAACCTCGCCACTCACCCCCGTCGTGTCCTGATCACCGGCTGTTCGTCCGGGATCGGGCGACGCGCCGCCGAGAGGCTCGCCGAGCGAGGGCACCACGTGGTCGCCAGCCTGCGCAACCCGGCCGATCTGGCCAACTGGCCGCATCCCCACATCCCGGCCGTCCACCTGGACCTGGATGACACGGCATCGATCCACGCGGGGCTGGCGGCGGCGGTCGAGGCGGCCGGCGGTCCGATCGAGGCGCTGTTCAACAACGGCGCCTACGGTCAGCCGGGCGCCGTCGAGGACTTGAGCCGCGACACCCTGCGTGCGCAACTCGAGACCAACCTGCTCGGCACGGTGGAACTGACCAACCAGGTCATCCCGTCGATGCGGGCGGCCGGGTTTGGCCGCATCGTGCAGAACAGCTCCGTGCTGGGGGTCAGCGCCCTGGCGTTTCGCGGCGCGTATGTGGCCTCGAAGTTCGCGCTCGAGGGCATCAGCGACACCCTGCGCCTGGAACTGGCCGGCAGCGGCATCGATGTCGCGCTGATCGAGCCCGGCCCCATTACCTCGCGTTTCCGCGCCAATGCCCAGCGGGCCTTCGAGGCGAATATCGACTGGCAACACTCGGTGCACCACGAGGCCTACGAACGTCAGCTGGAACGCCTGAAGACCCCCGGGCCGGCCGCGCCGTTCACCCTGCCGCCCGAGGCCGTGGTCCGCCGCGTGATCCACGCGATCGAATCGCGCCGGCCGAAGGCGCGTTATCCGGTGACCGTGCCGACCTACCTGTTCGCCGTGCTCAAGCGCCTGTTGACGACAAGGGCCATGGATCGGGTGCTGATGCGCGCCTCGGGTGGCGGCAAGCGCTGATGAACGCGCTCGGCTCGCTGCTCGACTCACCCGTAGCGCAACTCTACGTCCTGATCGAGTGGACGATCCGGCTGGCCGCCCTGTTCATCGTGCCGTTGCGCCGACCACCCGCCGCCGCAACGGCCTGGCTGCTGCTGCTCTTTTTCCTGCCGATCGTCGGACTGGTGATGTATCTGCTGGTGGGCCGCCCACGGATTTCCCGCGATCGCGCCGAGAAGATCGCCCATCTGACGCACATCCTGCGCCCGATCACCGACCGGCTCGCCCGAGCGGAACCTCAGGGCAGCGGCAACCTGCCGGCGCGGTTTGCTGCGGTCGATCAGATGGTGCGTCGCTGGCGCCAGTTCCCGCTGTTCGACGGCAACCGCATCGGCCTGATCGATTCGATGGACGCCTTCGCCGCCGAGCTGGTACGCGAGATCGATGCGGCACAGGACCATGTCCACCTGACCTTCTACATCGCCGCGATCGACCGGGCCACCCGCCCGGTGTTCGATGCCATGCAACGCGCGGCGGCGCGGGGCGTGACGGTCCGGCTGATCGTCGACGACTTCGGCTCCAAGGAAAACATGCGGCATCTGCGGCGACTCGCCCGCCGCGGCATCGCGGTCGGCCGGGCGTTCCCGCGCTCGAAACTGCCACGCAAGTCGGCCCGCTTCGACCTGCGCAACCACCGCAAGCTGGTGGTGATCGACGGGCAGGTGGGTTACGCCGGTTCAATGAACCTGGTGCGCCCGGAATTCGGCCGCGGGCAGTCCTACGAGGATCTGATGCTGCGCATCGAGGGGCCGGTGGTGCTGGAGCTGCAGGCCATCTTCGCCGGCGACTGGTACCTGGAAACGGGCCTGCTGCTGGACACCGAGCGCTATTTCCCGGCACCGGTCACCGCCGGACACGAATCTTGCGTCGGCCTGCCCAGTGGCCCCGAATACCCCGAGCCACTGCTGCAGCGACTGCTACTGGGCCTGTTGCATGCCGCCACCGAGCGGGTCGAGATCGTCACGCCGTATTTCGTCCCCGACGAGTCGACCCTCGATGCACTCAAGGCCGCCGCCCGCCGAGGGGTGCATTGCGAGCTGATCCTGCCCGAATCGCTCGATCACCCGCTGGTACAACTGGCGCAGGAATCCTATTTCGACGAGCTGCTCGAGGCCGGGGTGAACATCCGGCGTCATCCCACCCGCCTGCTGCACAGCAAGATCACCCTCTGCGACGGCCGGCTCTCCCTGGTCGGCAGCGCCAATCTCGACGTGCGCTCCTCACTGATCAACGCCGAACTGGGCCTGCTGTGCTACTCCAGCGAAACGGCCGCCCGATTGGCCGACCAGATCGAGACCTACCGACGCGCCTGCCCGCGGCTCAGCCGCGAGCAATGGGACGAACGCGGCCGCGGCCGCGTCCTGGCGCAGAACCTCGCCCGGCTGACCTCGCCCCTGCTCTGAATCAGCCGGCACCACGGAATCCCGTCGGTGCAAACGAAAACGGCGCCCGAAGGCGCCGTTCAATCAAGCTCTTTACCCGTCGGTTGGCGGGATGCTCAGCGGCTGGCCGCCCGTTGATCAAGGGCAACCAACATCCGGTCCTGCGCCCGCAACTCCTTCGACAGCTCACGCGCGGCGACCAACTCCTCGTCATCCATTTCGCCGAGGAACGATTTCATCAACTCGTCTGCCGCCCGGTGACCGTTCTCCACCAGCGGGCTGAGCAGGCCGTAGGCCGCGACGTAGTCGGGCTCATCCAGACCCAGCCCGTGGGCGTACATCATGCCGAGGTTGTAACGGGCCACGGTGTGTCCCTGGGCCGCCGCTTCGCCATACCAGTGCAAGGCCTTTTCGTAGTTCGGCTCGACGCCCTCTTCGCCCAAGTAGAGCGCAGCCAGGTTGCTCTGGGCTCGCGCGTAACCTTCCTCGGCAGCCCGGGCAAACCAGTCGAGTGCCTTGGCACGGTCCCGGTCGACACCCTGGCCCTGGAAGTACATGGTTCCGACCGCCAGCTGGCTGGGGGCGAAACCGGCATCGGCCGCCGCCCGGTACCAGCGCAGGCCGAGCTCGTAGTTCTTCTCGACCATCTTGCCGTTGCAGTACATGTGGCCCAGGACGTACTGGGCGAAGATGTCGCCCTTCTCGGCCTTGGGCAGCCAGTGCTCGACACCGCCGTTTTCGTAGAGATCCTGCGCCACCGCCGCCGGCAGGTCGGCCGCCTGCGCCGACACCGACAGGGCCAACCCGCCGGCTGCCAGCGAGAATGCCAGCGCCCGCGCCACGCGGCCGGCGCCAAATGTATTGATGCGTTTCATGATCCCTGCCCTCGCTCTGCTCCGATTCAGGGGACAAGCATGCCCCTGAAATTGCGGAAATTCAATTACAAAATAGCACGCCGAGTGACTGATTTCGAAGGAAAAAATATCCCCGGATTCGCATATTCGCGCATCCGCACGCACTGATGAAACGCCCCTTTGGCAGCCTGACGGTCGGCTCAACCACTCAGTGGGCGATCGCCAGTTGAAAGGCGAACATCGCCATGAACGACAGCACCACCACCGTGCCCACGGAAGAGGCCGTCAGCCCGCGATTGGCATCGGGCAACAACTCGGCGAACACCATCCAGATCATCGCCCCGGCGGCCAGACCCAGCCCCATCGGCAGAAAGGGCTCGAAGGCGGTGACGAACAGGTAGGCGGGGATCGCCATCAGAGGCTGGGGCAGGCTGGAGAAGATCGCCCAGCCGGCGGCCTGCCAGACCGGCACGCCGCGCGGCACCAGCACCAGGGCGATGGCCAGCCCTTCCGGAATGTTGTGCACGGCAATCGCCGCCGTGATGAACAGGCCCAGGTCCTCGCCGCCGCCATACGAGACCCCGACGCCCACCCCTTCGGCGAAGGAATGGATGGTCATCACCCCGACGATCATCAGGGCCTTTTTGGCATCCGCCCCGTGCAGATCACTGACATCCGGGGTGTCATGTCGATCGAGCCAGCGATCGGCGAGCACGACCAGGACCAGGCCCGATGCCATCCCCAGCAACACGCGCCAGGAACCGATCGCGCTGCCCTCGGCGACCAGGCTGTGGCTGGCCGCCAGCATCAGGCCGGCGGCCAGGGCGGCGCCCACCGCCAGCCAGCGCTCGTTCACGTGCCGAGCGAAGGCGAGCGGAATCGCGCCCAGCCCGGTGGTCAGCGCCGTGATCAAGGCGGCGATAAAGACGGTCAGCAGGCTGACTTCAAATGTCATCGGATAATCCGGGTTGAGTGACCGGAAGAGACTGTAGACGCTACCACCCCGATCAGCCCGCCGGTGACCAACCGAGATCGAGCTCGCCCAACGGCAGACTCTTTCGGGCCTCGAGCCCCGAACAGGTCACACCCAGCAGCCGAATCGGCCGGCGACCGGCCTCGGTGTCATCGAGCAGCCCCGGCAACGCGCCCAGCAACTCCCCCGCCGACGACAACGGCCGCGTGAAGGTCCGCCGGCGGGTGATCTGGGTGAAATCCGCGTACTTCACCTTCAGCGTGACCGTGCGGGCGACAAGCTCGCGCCCCGCCAGATCGCGTGCGACCCGCTCGACCAGCGGGGGCAGGGCCGCCTCGACCTCGACGCGGTCGTTCAGATCGCTCGCGTAGGTGGTCTCGTGACCGAGCGACTTGCGCTCGCGCCGGCTCTGAACCGGGCGTTCGTCGATACCGCGAGCGATCTGATAGTAATGCCGCCCCGCCTTGCCGAACCACTCGACCAGCTCGTGGAGTTCGTGTCGTCGCAGATCGCCGCCGGTGTAAATGCCGTGCGCCTTCATGCGCCGCTCGGTCGCCGGACCGACACCGTGGAAATCGCCCACTGGCAGCGTTTCGATGAATGCCGGTGCGGCCTCGGGGTCGATCAGGTAAAGGCCATCGGGCTTGTCCACGTCCGAGGCGAGCTTGGCGAGAAACTTGTTGTAGGACACGCCCGCCGAGGCGATCAGCCCGGTGGTCTCGCGGATCGCCGCCTTGATCTCGCCGGCCATCAGGGTCGCCGAACCGCGACAGGTCGGGCTGTCGGTCACATCGAGATACGCCTCGTCCAGGGACAGCGGCTCGATCCAATCGGTGTAGCGGCGAAACACCGCATGGATCTGGCGGGAAACCGCGCGATAGACATCGAATCGGGGGCGCAGGAAAACCAAATCGGGGCAGGCGCGGGCAGCGCGGGCGGCCGGCATCGCCGAATGAATACCGAACCGCCGTGCCTCGTAGCTCGCCGCCGCAACGACGCCGCGCCCGGCCGGATCGCCACCGACCACCACGGGCCGGCCGCGCAACTCGGGCCGATCACGCTGCTCGACCGAGGCATAGAAGGCGTCCATGTCGACATGAATGATCTTGCGCACGCAAAGCCTCCGGCACGACGAACGAACAGCATAACGCCGTCTCGAAACGAAAAACCCCCGATCCGGGGGATCGGGGGTTTCGGGAATCGTGGTGGCCAGAGAGGGAATCGAACCCCCGACACGGGGATTTTCAATCCCCTGCTCTACCAACTGAGCTATCTGGCCATGTCGGCCTGTCTTTCCCGGCGGCCGGAGCGCATCAGGCGCCGTCGCCGGGCGACGAGGCTGCGCATTTAACGGTAAAATCGACGCGCGGTCAACCCCGTCGGGAGCGGACTGAAAACCAACGACCCCAGTCGTTTTCCGCCCAGAGGCTGACGCGCCGCGGCGGGCATTGTATGCTCCCAGTTCGGGAACGCTTCCCGTTAAACCCAATCTCAACCGCCCGAGACGCGAACCCAACATGGCCGCACGCACCGCGCAGATCCGCCGCGAGACCAACGAGACCCGCATCTCCCTCGAGATCAACCTCGACGGCGAGGGCAAGGCCCGCCTGGAGACCGGCGTCCCGTTCTTCGAACACATGCTCGACCAGATCGCCCGCCACGGGCTGATCGACATCACGCTGACCTGCGACGGCGACACCGAGATCGACGACCACCACACGGTCGAGGACTGTGGCATCGTGCTCGGCCAGGCGGTGGCTCAGGCGGTCGGCGACAAGCGCGGCATTTACCGTTACGGCCACGCCTACGTGCCGCTGGACGAAGCCCTCTCGCGGGTGGTGATCGATCTCTCTGGACGCCCGGGACTGGAGTTCCACTGCGACTTCACCCGCGCGCTGATCGGCCGCTTCGAGACCGAGCTGGTCGAGGAATTCTTCCGCGGCTTCGTCAACCACGCCAACGCCACGCTTCATGTCGACAACCTGCGCGGGCGCAACGCGCACCACCAAGCCGAGACCATGTTCAAGGCCTTCGGCCGGGCACTGCGCATGGCATTGAGCGCCGATGAACGCCAGGCAGACGTCGTTCCGTCGACCAAGGGTTCGTTGTAATGCAGATCGCCGTCGTCGACTACGGCATGGGCAACCTGCGCTCGGTGGTCAAGGCCATCGAGCACGTCGCCCCGGACGGCGCCCACGTGGTGCTGACCGATGCCCCCGAGGCGATCCTTGAGTCCGAGAAGGTAGTTTTCCCTGGCCAGGGTGCCGCGGCCCAGTGCATGGCCAAGCTGCGTGAACGCAACCTGCCCGAGGCCCTGCGCGAGGCGGCGCGGACCCGACCGTTTCTCGGCATCTGCATGGGCATGCAGGTGCTGCTCGACCGCTCCGAGGAAAACGAGGGCGTCGACCTGATGGGTTGGTTCCCGGGACAGGTCAGGCGCTTTCGCCCCGAAGACGAGGCGCTCAAGGTGCCGCAGATGGGCTGGAACCAGCTGCATCAGACACAGGATCATCCGTTGCTTGACGGCATCCGCCAGGACGCCCGCTTCTACTTCGTGCACAGCTACTACTGTGAGCCGAGCAACCCGGCGCATACGGTGGCGACCGCCGACTACGGCCTGACCTACTGCGCCGCGCTGGCCGACGATTACGTTTTCGCCATCCAGGCCCACCCGGAGAAGAGTGCCGAAGACGGCCTCAAGCTGCTGGCCAATTTCACCCGCTGGAAAGGCGCGAGACCCTAAGTCTGCCCATTCCGAACCAAGCGCACATCGAGGACGCCAGACCAATGCTCTTGATCCCCGCCATCGATCTGAAGGAAGGCAAATGCGTACGCCTGCGCCAGGGACGCATGGAGGATGACACCGTCTTTTCCGACGACCCGGTCGCCGTGGCCGGTCGCTGGGTGGAGGCCGGCGCACGTCGCCTGCACCTGGTTGACCTCGACGGCGCCTTTGCCGGCAGCCCCAAGAACCGCGAGGTCATCAAGGCCATCTGCGAGGCTTACCCGGACCTGCCGATCCAGGTCGGCGGCGGCATCCGCGACGAGGCGACCATCGAGCAGTACCTCGAACTGGGTGTGGACTACGTGATCATCGGCACCAAGGCCGTCTCCGAGCCGCACTTCGTCGAGGATGTCTGCCTGGCCTTTCCCGGGCACATCATCATTGGCCTGGACGCCCGGGACGGCAAGGTGGCCATCGACGGCTGGTCGAAGCTGTCCCACCACGACATCCACGACATGGCTCAGCGCTTCGAGCAGGATGGTGTGGCCGCGATCGTGTTCACCGACATCTCGCGCGACGGCATGATGCAGGGCGCCAACATCGAGGCCACCCGCGATCTGGCCAAGTCGGTACGCATCCCCATCATTGCCTCGGGCGGCGTGACCGACATGAGCGACATCGACCTGCTGATCGATGCCGCCGATGACGGCGTCTCCGGTGCGATCATCGGCCGGGCCCTCTACGAAGGCAGCATCGACCTGCGGGAAGCGCAGAAGCGCATCGACGATCGCGCGGGCATCCCGCCGTTCTCCGAGTAAGCCATGGGCCTCGCCAAGCGCATCATTCCCTGCCTGGACGTGGCGGAAGGCCGCGTGGTCAAGGGAGTGCAGTTCGAAGGCCTGCGCGATGCCGGTGACCCGGTCGAGGCGGCGCGCCGCTACAACCAGGCCGGCGCGGACGAACTGACCTTCCTCGACATCTCCGCCTCCCACGAGGGCCGCGAGACCATGCAGCACGTGGTCGAGGCGGTCGCCGCCGAGGTGTTCATCCCGCTGACCGTCGGCGGCGGCATCCGCACGCTGGCCGACGTGCGTCGCCTGCTGCACGCCGGCGCCGACAAGGTCTCGATCAATACCGCCGCGGTGCGCCATCCCGAGCGGATCAAGGAAATGGCCGACGCGGTGGGCTCGCAGTGCATCGTGGTAGCCATCGACGCCCGGCGCGTCTCCGGCGAGGACGAGCCGCCGCGGTGGGAAATCTTCACCCACGGCGGGCGCAAGCCGACCGGCCTGGACGCGATCCGCTGGGCCAGGTACATGGCCGAGCTGGGCGCCGGTGAACTGTTGGTCACCAGCATGGACCGCGACGGCATGCAGCAGGGCTTCGACCTGGCGCTGACCCGCGCGATCAGCGATACCGTACCGATCCCGGTGATCGCCTCCGGCGGCGTCGGCAACCTCGAGCACCTGGTCGAGGGCATCACCGAAGGTCACGCCGATGCCGTGCTTGCCGCGAGTATCTTTCACTTCGGCACCCACAGTATCGCCGAGGCCAAGGCCGTCATGGCCGAGGCCGGCATCGAGGTTCGCGACTGACCAGGATTGAGCCGTCGGCTCTGACGGTTTTTTCGCCATCCCTGATATACTCCGGCGCCGGCCCCCGGCCCGCCCACCGCTGAACGACGACACCAACAGTGACCGAATCTCAGGCAACACCC
Source organism: Guyparkeria halophila (assembly GCF_034479635.1). Lineage (NCBI taxonomy): Bacteria > Pseudomonadati > Pseudomonadota > Gammaproteobacteria > Chromatiales > Thioalkalibacteraceae > Guyparkeria > Guyparkeria halophila. Next base: position 337,482 of record NZ_CP140153.1, on the reverse strand, counting down.
CCGGCATTCCGCGAGTCGCGCGACTGGATCGAGACGATCGCCTTCGACGAGCAGGGCTTGGTGCCGGCCATCGCGCAGGACGCCGCGACCGGCCGGGTGCTGATGTTCGCGTGGATGAACCGCGAGGCGGTCGAGAAGACCGTCGAGCTGGGCGAGGCGGTGTACTTCTCGCGCTCGCGCCAGAAACTCTGGCACAAGGGCGAGCAGAGCGGCCACACACAAACGGTGCGCGAGATCCGGCTCGACTGCGACGGCGACGTGCTGTTGCTGGCGATCGAACAGCACGGCGGGATCGCCTGCCACACCGGCCGCGAGTCCTGCTTCTACCGCCGTCTCGAGGGCGGCCGCTGGCAAGCGACCGACGAGGTGAAGAAATCCCCGAGAGCGATCTATGGCAACGGCTGACCACCGCTCGACCGAGGTGCTGGAACAACTCGCGGCCCTGCTCGAACAACGCAAGGGCGCGGAGGCGGGCAGCTCCTATGTCGCCAGCCTGTACCAGAAGGGACGAGCGAAGATCGCCCAGAAGGTGGGCGAGGAAGGGGTCGAGGTCGCGCTTGCCGCGGTAGGCGACGATCGCGACGAATTGATCAACGAGATGGCCGACCTGTGGTTCCACAGCCTGGTACTGCTGGCCGATGCCAACCTAACCCCGGCGGACGTGCTCGACGAGCTCGAACGCCGATTCGGACTGTCGGGCCTTGAAGAAAAGGCACGGCGCGCACAAGATTGACAGGACATCAGTAGGAGATCGCGATCATGGGTACTTTTAGCATCTGGCACTGGCTGATCATTCTCGCCATCGTGCTGCTTCTGTTCGGCACCAAGCGTCTGAAGAACCTCGGCACCGATCTCGGTAGCGCGATCAAGGGCTTCAAATCCGCCGTGAAGGACGAGTCGGAAAAGGACGAGGAAGAGCAGAAGCGCAGCGAAAACCTGGAGCACAAGGAGGGCGAGCAGCCCAACGCCAACCGGGTGATCGAGAGCGAGACCATCGAGGCGGGCAAGGAAAAGGCCGCCGAGAAGTCGACCGAGCGCAAGGACAGCTGATCCCAAGCGCGCGTCGGTATTGATCCGTGTTCGGTTTCAGCTTCTGGGAAGTGTCTCTCGTGCTGGTCGTGGCCCTGGTGGTCATCGGCCCCGAGCGGCTGCCCGGCGTGGCGCGCAAGGCGGGCGAGTGGACCTACAAGGTCCGCAAGTTCGTCGCCAACGCCAAGGCCGAGATGGACAGCGAGTTCAACATGCAGGACATGAAGCAGCTGCTGAACTCGCAGGAATCCGAGATCAGCAAGTTGCGAGCGATGGTCGAAGAGACTCGCGACGACCTCTCGGGCACCGAGAAGAGCGTCAAGGGTGCCCTGTCGGACGCCGAACAGACCATGCGCGACTCGGCAGCCGGCGAAAAGGCTCGTCAGGACTCGGCCAGGCGGCTGGCGGCCCTGGATGAAAGCGGCCGCGCCCCGGGCGAGGAAGACGACTTCGAGGACGAGCTGAGCCGGCTGGAATCGGAAACCGGCGAGACCTTCCGTCGCCCATTCGAATCGGCCGAGGCCGATGCCCCGGCCGAGCCGGCCACGACCCAGGAATCGACGGCAAAAGACCAAGATGAGCCAACGGAACGCGGACGCGACAACTGACGAACCCTCCGGTCTGGCGGGTTTCGTCTCGCACCTGGTCGAACTGCGCAACCGGCTGATCAAGTCGGTGGCCGTGGTCTTCGTCCTGTTCCTGGCGCTGTTCCCGTTCCGCAACGACCTGTTCCGCATTCTCTCGGAACCGCTGTCGCAGTTCCTGCCCGAAGGCGCCACCATGATCGCGGTGCAGGTCGCTTCGACCTTCTTCATCCCGCTCAAGCTGGCCGGCTTCACGGCCCTGTTCGTGGCGATCCCGTTCCTGCTCTACCAGCTCTGGGCCTTCATCGCCCCGGGCCTGTACCAGCATGAGCGCAAGATGGTGATCCCGCTGGTGTTCTCCAGCACCGTCCTGTTCTACCTGGGCGCGGCCTTCGCCTACTTTGCGGTCTTCCCGGTCGTCTTCGGCTTTCTCTCCGGCACCGGACCGGCAGAGGTCAGCTTCGCACCCGACATCAACGAGTACCTGAGCTTCGTCATCACGATGTTCTTCGCCTTCGGCTTCGTCTTCGAAGTGCCGGTGGCGACCGTGCTGTTGATCCTGATCGGCGTGGTCACGCCCGATCAACTGGCGGAAAAGCGCCGCTACGCGATCCTGGTCGCGTTTATCCTCGGCGCGATCTTCACCCCGCCCGACATCCTCTCGCAGTTCATGATGGCGATCCCGGTCTGGTTCCTCTACGAACTGGGGATCGTCATCGGCCGCGTCCTGCTCAAGCGCCAGGGCGGCCCCGTGCTGCCTACCGACGACGAGCCCGAGCCCGACGGCACCCCGCCAGGCGGCGGCACGGGCGGCGACTCACCCGCCGGCGGCCCGAGCCGCGGCACGGGCAGCGGCAGCGCGGCCGCCAGCGGCACCGGCACCGGCCGGGCCTTTGAAACCGAGAAGGACGACGATTTCGACTTTGATCGCGCCTTCGAGGAGATCGAGCGCGAGCAGCAATCACTCGAGGCAATCGAGGCCGAGGCGCGCCGCCACGAGTCTCAGAGCGAGTCCCGGAACGTGGCCCAGGATGACGAGGCGCCCAGCGCGTCCGAATCCGAACGCGGGCAAAAGGACTCGGATACCCGTCGAGACGAAACGCCCGACGCAAACGACGACGAACGCCACGACCGGCGCTGATACCGGTCGACCTCGTCGACCGGGCGGGCCTCTCGCCCGCCCGACCCAGAATGAAACGGATGGCTCGCTGCCCCCGCCGGGCGGATGACGGCACGCGCCACCCGATTCGTTCCGGTGACTCCAACCGAAACACGAAAAGGAACGCAAGCCCATGTCCAATATCGCCCCGCGACGCCCCGTCCTGCTTGTGATCATGGACGGCGTCGGCGTCAACCCGAGCCGCAAGCACAACGCCGTGAGCCTGGCCGACACGCCCAGGCTCGACGAGTTGTACGCCCACCACCCGCACACGGTGATCGAGGCATCCGGGCGGGCCTGCGGCCTGCCTGACGGCCAGATGGGCAACTCCGAAGTGGGTCACCTGACCCTGGGCTGCGGCGCGATCAACCGCCAGGATCTGGTGCGCATCGATGATGCGATCAAGGACGGCAGCTTCTACGAGAATGCCGCCATCAACCAGGCGATGCAGAAGGCCGCCGATGCCGACCGCCCGATCCACCTGATCGGCCTGGTTTCCGATGGCGGCGTGCACAGCCACGTCCGCCACCTGCTGGCGCTGATCAAGATGGCGAAGAAGATCGGCGCCCGCCCGCTGATCCACATGATTACCGACGGCCGCGACACGGCGCCGAAGTCGGCCCTGACCTACCTCGACCAGATCGAACCCAAGCTCAAGGACGCCAACGGGGCGATCGCCACCATCAGCGGCCGCTACTACGCGATGGACCGGGACCAGCGCTGGGAGCGCACCGAGGAGGCCTTCAACGCCATCGTCCGGGGCGACGGCCCGCGCTTTGCCGATGCGCGCGAGGCGTTGGCCGCCTCCTACGCGGCTGAACAACACGACGAGTTCATCCGGCCGGCGGTGCTCGATGGCTTCGAGCCGCTGACCGCCGATGACTCGATGATCTTCTTCAACTTCCGTAACGACCGGCCGCGTCAGCTGACCGAAGCGCTGGGTCAGGCCGAGTTTTCCGGTTTCGATCGCGGCGACTACCAGCCGATCGTGGTCACCTGCCTGACCGAATACGACCCGCGCTTTCTCTCGCCGATCGGCTTCCCGCCCGAACGGCCCAAGAACGTGCTCGCCGAGGCGATCAGCCAGGCCGGTATCAAGCAGTTCCACTGTGCCGAGACCGAGAAGTACGCCCACGTGACGTTCTTCTTCAACGGTGGCAAGGAAGAAACCTTCGCCGGCGAGGACCGGGTGATGGTGCCGTCACCGAAGGTGGCCACCTACGACCTGCAGCCAGAAATGAGCGCGCGCGAGGTGGCGGATGCCGCCATCGACGCGGTCCGCGCCGATCAATACGGCTTCGTGCTGGTCAACTTCGCCAATGGCGACATGGTCGGCCACACCGCCGTGCGTGACTCGGTGATCAAGGCCATGGAAACGGTCGACCTGGAGGTCGGCCGGCTGGTCGATGCCGCCAGCGAACAAGGCTACTCGATCATCCTCACCGCCGACCACGGCAACTGCGACGAGATGGTCGATCCGGTCACCGGCGACCCGCACACCCAGCACACCACCTACCCGGTGCCCTGCATCGTCATCGACCAGACCCCGGTGCGCCTGCGTACCGGCGGCGGCATTGCCAATATCGCCGCGACCGTGCTCGAGCTGATGGGCCTGCCGCTGCCGAAGAAGATGAAGCGCTCGCTGCTGCTGGACAAGCCCAGCAGCTGAGCCACCAGGCCAACACCGAACAAAGGAAGGCCGCGCTGACCGGAAACCGGTCGCGCGGCCTTCTTGCATTCGCATGCCGTCGTCAGGCGGTCCGCAGGATCGCCCGCTGGATCAAAAGGGGTCAGGAGAGACGGAAGCGCCCCACCAGCGCACCCAGATCGTCGGACTGCTCGCGCATGGCGCTCCCCATGCGCTCGTTCTCGCGACTGATCTCGATCGCCTCGCCGGCGAGCACGGCGATCTCCTGCAGGGCCGATCCCAGTTCCTGCGCCTCGCCGCGTTGCGACTGTGCCGCGGCCGCGATCCGGCCGTTCATGTCGCGGATCTTGCTGACCGCCTGGTCGATCTCCTTGAGCTGCCCGCCGGCCTGCTCGGCCTCCTGCAGGGTGCGGGCGGCATATTCGCCGGAATCGGCCATCAACTCGGCGGCCTGATGCATGGTGGTCTTCAGCGCCCCGATCATCTCGGCGATGCGATCGGTCGACTCGCGGGTGCGCATCGACAGGGTACGCACCTCGTCGGCGACCACGGCGAAACCGCGACCGTGCTCGCCCGCCCGAGCCGCCTCGATGGCAGCATTGAGTGCCAGCAGGTTGGTCTGCTCGCTGACCGTGCGGATCATGTCGACCACCGAGCCGATCTCGCCACCGTGTTCGTCGAGCTGATGGATGATCGCGCCGGCCTGGTTGAGGCGGTCGGTCAGCTCCTTCAAGGCCGTCAACGTGGCCTCCACCCGTTGCAGGCCGCCGCTGGAAAGCCGATCCACCTCCTCGGCGTAGCGTGCCGCGCGGTCGGAATGCCCCACCACTCCCTCGACCTCGGCGAGATTGCGGCCCATCAGGTCATTGGCCCGCTCGGTCGCCGTTTCCTGCCGGTGCATGCCGTCAACCACCCGCTCGCCCGCCTGACTCAGGGACGACGAGCGCTCCTTCATCGAGCGGGCCACACCGGACACCTGGCCGACGACCTCCTCGAACTGGCGACAGGTGCCGTCGAGCGCCTGACCCATGGCACTGATTTCGTCATCGCGCGTCAGGCCCGTGCGCGCGGTGAGATCGCCGTCGACCACCCGCGCGGCCACGTTCAGCACGCGGTCGAGACTACCGCGCAGATAACGTGCCGTCGTCAGGGCGAGGAGACCGCCGATCAGCAGGGAAAGGACGACGATGCCGATCAGGATCAGCTGGTCGCGCTGCATGCGCTCGGCGACCGACTGACGCTGGGCAGCCAGGTCCTCGCGCAGGAAGTCGGTCAGGCGGGCGAGCGCGGCTCGGGCCTCGTCCAGTCGCGGCGCCCCCTCGTTTTCCAGCAAGCCCAGGGCCGGCTCGATCTGGCCCTGCGAGGCCTTCTCGCGCACGACCTTGTGCACCTCGAGATATTGCTGCCAGGGCTTACGGAACGAGTCGATCAGGCCTCGTTCGCGATCGCTCAAGCCCGCATCCATCGCGGCCATCTGCTCCTCGATCCGTGCCGCCGCCTGTTCGGCGCGATCGAAATAGTCCCTCGACTGCGGGATGCGCAGAGTGGCGCGGGCCAGCAGGCCGCTCTTCTGCGCGGTCTGGAAGGTCTCCACCTCGCTGACCAGCGTCTGGGAAAGCTGGACCCGCTCGACCACCTCGACGCTCAGGCGCTGAACCACATGAGAGAGGTCTCGTGACTGGATCACCGAAACCGCAGCGATCGTGATCAGCAGGGCCAGCAAAGCACCGAAACCCAGCCACAGTCGTTGCGTAATCCCCCAGTTCAAACGCGCCATCGTCACTCGTCTCTCTGCAAAAAAGATGGGCAACGTATCGGATTCAGGTTGCAGGCCCATGACAGCCCAGGGTGGCAACCACTTGACGGAGTGTTATATTATAACGTTCCAATAAGCCACGACACCTCACGGGCCTTGTCCCCTCACGAGACACGACTCAACAGGAGCCTTTATGTCACGCCGCACCAAGCTTGCCATCCTGATCAGCAGCCTGCTCGGCACCCACAGCCCCGCCGTTCTCGCCACTGATCGCCTGGGCATGATCACCATTACTGCCACGCCGTTCGCCACCGAGGCCGAGGATGCCCCGTCATCTGTCGATGTACTCGGCGGTGACGAAAAACGCCAGGCAGAGTCACTTTCACTCGGCGCGACGCTTGACGACATCCCCGGTGTCGCGACCATCGCCACGGGTGGCCAGATCGGCAATCCCGTGATCCGCGGGCTCTCCGGCAATCGCATCCGGGTGCTCAACGACGGCGTCGCACAGGATTACCAGCAATACGGCGTGCGCCACCCGGCCAATGTCGACCCGCTACTCGCCGATCGCATTGAAGTCGTACGCGGGCCGATGAGTGTCCTGTACGGCTCCGACGCCTTGGGCGGGGTGGTCAACATGATCTCGCCGGAGCTCCCGGTCGCACCGGGAGGTTCCGACGTTTCGGGGCGGCTCACCTCCGGCTTTGCCAGCAACAACGATGAAAAGCTCCTGGGTGGGGAAATCCGCGCGGCAAAAGGTGGATTCGGTCTCGCAATCACGGGCAACTGGCGTGATGCCGGCGACATGGAAACCCCCAGTGCGTCGAGCTTCGCCGAAACCGGCCAGGCTGGCGATCCCAAGTTCACCGGTCGACTCGACCATACCGACTACGAGAACCGCAATGGCCGCATCGCCTTCGGCTACACCGGGGAGCAGGGGGAGGTGGAAGTCAGTTACACCGACTGGCGCAGCCAGCAAAACTTCTTGCTGCCCGACGGCAACCCGGTGGGCCAGAACCTCGAAAACCGAGATTGGGCCATCAGGGGCGAATACGCGCTGGCGGGCGACTGGCTGCTCAAGTCCCGGATCCACTGGCAGGAGAACGTCCGCCAGGCACTGACGGGTGGCGATTACGACGCGCTCGACGCGCAAGGACCCGATCTGGATATCCGGCGGGACCGGCGTACGGTGCGTCTCGGCGTGGAGCATCCGGAATGGGCCGGCTGGCGCGGCGAGGTGGGCGTCGAACGCGCCGACGTCGATCAGGATCTGCGCTCAGGCGGCCTGACCCCGGACGCGGAGCGCGAGGAATGGGCCATCTATGCCTTCGAGCAACGTGACATGGGTCCCGTCACGCTCCAACTTGGCGCGCGTGTCGACCAGATCACTCAGTCCGCCGAGCGCTCCGCCGCCTTCGACTCGATCGACACCCGCGAACGCGACTACACCGTCGCCACCGGCTCGGCCGGCCTTGCCTGGGCGATCGACGACCGCTGGACGGTCAAGGCCAACCTCGGCCGGGGCTTCCGCGCCCCGTCGATCTTCGAGCTGTTCGCCGACGGCGTCCATGGCGGGGTTGCCGCCGTACAGCAGGGCGACCCGTCTCTGACGGAAGAGACGTCGCTGAATGCGGACCTTGGCGTGACATGGCAAGGCGAACAAGTCGAATGGTCGGCCACGGTGTATCAGAACCGCATTAATGACTACATCTATCTTGCGAACACCGGCACGACGCAAGGCCCCCTGCCTGTCTACGCGGCACGCCAGGACGACGCCAAGCTGCAAGGCATCGAGCTAGCCGGCCAATGGCAATTTGCCCGACACTGGACGCTCGACGGCGGCTTCGATGCGGTCCGCGGCGAACTCGACGACGGCGGGGACCTGCCGCTGATGCCGGCCGACAGCCTGCGCGCCGGTCTCGCATTCGATCATGGCGGGGGCGAGACCTTCCGCGACTGGCACGTCCGCCTGGGCGTGAGCCACCACTTCGAGAAGGATGCCGCAGGCCCCTACGAGCCTTTCGCCCAGTTCGACAACAACTCCTTCGGCACGGCCTCGACCGACGATTACACGCTGGTGTCGCTGGGCGCGGGCGTAAGTGTTCCCTTTCAGCGCAAGACCGAGCTCCGCCTGACACTGCAAGTCGACAACCTCCTCGACGAGACCTACCGCGACTTCCTGGATACCTACAAGGGCTACGCACTGGGCATGGGTCGAAACGTACGACTACGGGCCGACCTCGCTTTCTGACCGCCCCCAGGGCACGACTTGCGCAGCCAGAGCCAAACTGTTCAAACCAACCACTCACGCACCTTAACGAGAAAGAAAATGAAGAATCACAAACGACTCCCCGTCTCCACTCTCCTCGGCGCCGCCGCCCTGCTGGGGGTCGCACCGACCATGGCGGAGGAGCCGTCCCTGCCCATGAACCCGCAGCTTTCCGTCATCCTCGACGGCGTCTACTACGATGACAGCCTCGACGGCAGCGGTGATGCAATGCTCGGCGAGACCGCCGGCATCTTCGCCGCGCATGGCCATGATGACGAGCACGAGCACGAAGGCCATGAGCATGGCCTGGAACAGGGTTTCAACCTGCGCCACACCGAGGTGGTGCTCAGCGGCGGTATCGACGCGCTCTTCGACGCCCGACTGAATGTCGCCATCTCCGACGAGGGCGACGTGGAGCTGGAAGAGGCCTATGTCGCCAGCACCGGCTTGCCGGGCGGGCTTCGAATCAAGGCCGGTAAGTTCTATTCGGGTATCGGTTACACCAACGAAAAGCACCCGCATAGCTGGGATTTCGTCGACCAGAACCTCGCCTACCGCACCCTCCTGGGCACTCATGGTTTGTCGGATACCGGCCTGCAGCTGACCTGGCTGCCGGCCTGGGACCACTACACCCTGTTCGGCATCGAGGCCTTCCAGGGCGACAACAACGAGCGGCTGGGCACCGAGGCCGAACACGGCGAGCATTTGCCGGAACGCGACAAGGCCCCGCGCCTGTGGACCGCCTTCGCCAAGTGGTCACCCGATCTCGGCCACGACCATGCCCTGCAGCTGGGTGCCTCGGCAGCCTTCTTCCGCAGCCACCAGGAAATGCACCACCACGACGAACCGGACGAGCACGCCCTCGACGGCGACGCGCGCCTCTGGGGCCTGGATGCCGTGTACAAGTACGATTCCGGTCAGGGCTACGGGAAGGGCGACTGGCGCGTCTCGGCCGAATACCTGTGGGTCGAGAAGAACCTCGAGGTCGCCCACCACGAGGGCAACCCCGGCGTGATCGGCGAGGCACGCGATTTCACCGAGGACGGCCTCTATGTCCAGGCCACCTACGGCATCGCGCCGCGCTGGGACGTCGGCTTGCGCTACGATGCCGTCGGATTTACCAACGAAAAGCGCGGTCCGCGTCCGGCCGTCAATGCCGACTACGACGAGAGCGAACGGTGGACCGCCGCGGCCACCTGGCACTTGAGCGAGACCAGCCGTATCCGCGCCCAGGTCGCCCAGGTCAGCGGCGCCTTCGACGACCACCGCGAGGATTACACCCAGTTCTACCTGCAATACCAGATGAGCCTGGGCGCGCACGGCGCACACAGCTTCTGAGGACTCGAACAATGCTGAAACGATTGCTGATCACGCTGGCGCTTCTGTCGCCAGTCACACTCCAGGCCGCGGACCTGCGCATCGTAGCCACTACCAACAGCATGGGGGCGCTGGCCTCCGCCGTGGGCGGCGAGCGCATCGCGCTGACGGTGCTCGCCCCGCCGGATCGCGACGCGCACTTCCTGCAGGCAAAACCCTCGATGATGCGCGACCTGCGTCGGGCCGATCTGGTGGTCTCGGTGGGCGCGCAACTGGAGGCCGGCTGGCTGCCGGTCGCGGTCAAGCGATCCGCCAACCGCGACATCCAACCTGGCCAACCGGGACACTTCGAGGCCGCCGAACATGTCGATCTGCTCGACGTGGGCGAAACCGGGGCCGGGCATGTGCACGCCTCGGGCAATCCGCACTTCAACCTCGACCCACGCGCCATGCGGGCCGTGCTGCCGGCGCTGGCCGAACGGCTGGCCGACATCGACCCGGCCGGCGCGTCGGCCTATCGTGAGAACGCCGCGACCGCGATCACGCGCATCGAGAACCGGATGCCCCAGTGGCAGGCACGCGTGGAGAAGGCGCCCGGCGCGGTGTTCCACCACGCGGACACCCGCTATCTCATGGACTGGCTCGATCTGCCCACGCTGGGCTACCTCGAGCCCACCCCGGGCGTGCCGCCGACCGCGCGCCACATCGGCGGGCTCGCCGATTCCCTGGCCGGTACGGACGGGGTGATCATCCACGCCCCCTACTATTCCGAGCGCGGTCCGGCCAAGCTCGCCAACCAGCTCGACTGGCCGGTGGAACAGCTCTACACCGAGCCCGACGCACCGACCCTCGATGCCTGGATCGAGCTGATCGACGCCTGGGTGGCCGCACTGGCCCGGCCCTCGACCTGATGCGACTCGAGCTGATCGATCTGGTCACGGCACCGCCCGGCAGGCGTTCACCGCGCATCGGGCCGGTGAGCCTCGCACTGGACGACGGCGAAGCCCTGGCACTGACCGGGCCCAACGGCGTGGGCAAGTCCACCCTGCTCGCGGCGATCACCGGCCGCGCGCCGCTTCTGTCGGGCGAATGCCGCCTCCCGGCCGGGAGCCGCATTCGGCTGGTCGAGCAGATCGCCCGCCCCGACCGGGACCTGCCCGTCAACGGCCACGACTTTCTGGCCCTGGCCGAGGCCGACCCGCGACCGCCGGCACCACTGTCAGGCTGGCTGCCACGGCGCCTCGACCAGCTTTCGGGCGGCCAACGCCAGTTACTGCGTGTCTGGGCCGGACTGACCGCCCCGGCAGACCTCGTCCTGCTCGACGAGCCCAGCAACAACCTCGACCGCCGCGGCCGTCGGACGCTGTTCGAACTCCTCGACCACCGCCCTCCCGATCGCTGCCTGCTGATCGTCAGCCATGACGCGGACCTGGTCTCCCGCGTGCCCCGTCAGGTCGAGATGAGGCCCGCCTGAGATGACCGAACTGTTCACCCTGCCCTTCCTGACCGGCCTGGCGCTCGCCGTGCTGTTGCCCCTGACCGGGCTCTGGCTGCGGCTGCGCGACGAATGGCTCGCCGCGCTTGCCGTTGCCCACCTAGCCGGGGCCGGGGCGGTCCTCGCCCTGGCACTGGCCCTGCCGGCGCTGGCCGGGGCCGTGGGGCTGGCCATCGCGGGGATGCTCGGTCGCCACTTGCCTGCCTCGGGTCATTCGGCCTACGCCTGGTTGATTCTCGCCGGCTGGGCCCTCGTGCTGCTGGTAGCGGCCAATTCCCCCATGGGCGAGACCCTGGCCCGCCAGCTGGTCGAAGGGCAGCTCTACTTCACCGGGGTGGTCGAACTCGTCGCCGCGTTGGTGCTGACCGCCATCGTGCTAGGGCTGCGCGGCCGGATCGAGCGCCATGAACTGGCGCTGCGCCTGTTGCCACCCACCTCGGGGGCCGAGCGCACCCAGCGGCGACGCGCCGGCCTGCTGATCGACACGGTGATTGCCGCGGCACTGGCGGCCGGCACCCTCTCGATTGGCCTGATGGCCACCTTCGCCCTGGTCTTCCTGCCCGCCTGGGCGGGGTTCCACGTCGCGGGCCACTGGCGGCGGGCCGTCGCCTGGACCATCGGGCTGGGTGTGCTCGGCTACCTGATTGCCTTCACGGCCGCGCTGGCGCTCGACCAACCGTTCGCACCAATGCTGGTCGCCATCCTGCTGGTGCTGACCACCGCGACCCGGCTGCTCGCCCGCCGCGCGTGCTAACCTCCTAAGGCTTGGCCGCCGGGGCGGGTTCCCGAGCGGCAACCCAGGAGGAACGCCGCCGGTGACAGACGAAAACCAGAACCAGAATCCCTCCACCCCCCCTTCGTCAACCGACGAAACCACCCCGCGCGCCGAGACGCCCCGCCGCGGCATCGGTTGCCTGGGCGTGAGCCTGATCATCATCGTCACGATGGTCGTCACCCTGGCGCTCGGGGCACTGGCCGTCCGCTATTTCCTCTTCCCGGACCAGTTCGAGCCGGTGGAACTCAGCGCCGACGAGCAACAAGCGCTCGACGCCAAGCTCACCGCCATCGGCGTTCAAACCGACCGTCCGGCGCCGCCGTACGGTAATGACCGTTTTGCCGCCAGCCCGGAAGAGTTCGATGACCAAGGTCGGCTGAAACCCGAGGCCTACCGCGAGAAGGACGCCCCGCGCGAGGTGCAGTTCGACGAACGCGAGCTCAACGCCATCATCGCCCGCGACCCGGAGATGGCCCGCCGCCTGGCGATCGACCTGTCCGAGGACCTGGTCAGCGTCAAGCTGCTGGTGCCGCTGCCGCCGGACTTCCCGTTCATGGGCGGGCAGACGCTGCGCCTGTATGCGGGCGCCGAGGTACTACAGGTCCCAACACTGGACGGCTCGAGGCTGGCCGTCATCGTCACGGGCGTGAGCCTGTGGGGCGTGCCGCTGCCGAACAGCTGGATCGGCGGGCTCAAGGGCGTCGACCTGGTCGCGGAATTCGGCGGCGAGCCGGGCTTCTGGCAGGCGCTGGCCGAGGGGGTGGAGACCGTCCAGGTCGAGGAGGGCCAGCTGGTGTTCCGGCTGGCCGAATGAACATCGCAGACCCCGACAACCGAGAGGAGATTTCCCGATGAAGACCGCCCTGATCACCGGCACCAATCGAGGCATCGGCCTGGAACTGACCCGCCAGCTGCTCGAGGACGGCTGGCGGGTGCATGCCACGGCGCGTGACCCGGAGGAATCGGCCGAACTCAAGGCGCTGACCTTCGCCCACCCGGACACCCTGCAGTTGCATGCCCTGGACGTGGCCGATGCCGAGGCCATCCGGGCGCTGTCCGACCAACTCGCCGAGGAGTCGATCGACTGGCTGATCAACAACGCCGGCGTCTACGGCCCGCGCGGCGTGGCCTTCGGCAACGTCCACGACGTCGAGGCGTGGCTGGAGGTCTTCCGCATCAACAGCATCGCGCCGATGCTGATCATGCAGGCCTTCGCCGAGCAGATAGCCCGCAGCGAAGAAAAGAAGATCGGCATCCTCTCGAGCAAGGTCGGCTCGATGGGCGACAACGGCTCGGGCGGCGGCTACATCTACCGCTCGAGCAAGGCGGCGGTCAACGCGGTGATCAAGAGCGCCTCGATCGACCTCGAGGCCCGCGGCATCAACGTGGTGGCCCTGCACCCGGGCTGGGTGCTGACCGACATGGGCGGCCCCAACGCCGAAATCACCACCGCCCAGAGTGCCGAGGGACTGCGTCGCAACATGGCCGACCTGACCGAGGCCGACCGCGGGCGGTTCATCGACATCGATGGCACGACCATTCCCTGGTAACGGCATCTCGGCCAACGTCGCAAGCAACGTCTGTGCGATTCGATAGCGCCTCTGGCCCGGGCGTCTGTTCGCGATCGAGGCGCCGCGCCTCAGGTCGGGCCCATCTGTGTCACTCGGGCCCGCCGAGGGGCGATTTTGCAGCCTGCGGGCAAACCCGCGATCGCATTTCGCGCCCCGGAACGGGTTACCAGGCGCCCATCGGCGGCGCGGGGCATTCGTACGGGGTTTCCTCGGGGCATGTACTGACGCAATCACCCGCCTCGCGCTTGTTGTCGCAAACCGGAATCGTTATCATTCCGTAGCCATTGCGGGCGCCCGCCGTTAACGGAGCGCGCCCGGTCCACGCAAGCCAGCCGGGAGGTCGCCATGCAGCTGTTGCACCACTGTGGGGAAGAGGTCGACCAGATCGTGGTCACCTCGCCCGAAGGGGACCGGGAGATCGCCCGATTTCGCTACGCCGATCTCGACCGCTTCATCGCCGAAGGCAAGCTGTCGATCGCCGATCTGTTCGACCGCCGGCCGGCGGGCCAGGCCGCACTGTGCCGACAACTGGCGCTGCTCGCCTGTGCCCAGGAATGCCGGCACGGCATGGCCTGTCTGGCGGTGGATTGCCCCTACTACCCGTTGGCAGCGCATCACCCCATCCCGGTGCTCGACAGCCTGCCGGCCGCCCAATCGCCGCGCTGTTGACCCAATATGGTGCTAAAGGGAAGCCATGCGCATCATTTTGGTGCGTATGGAGTCGCGCAGCCAGCGCGGCAGCCGTGACGATCCCCGATATGAAGGCGGCCACCTTACCCGCCGGCTCCGACATGCCCCGCGTGATTACAGTCACTTAGGCACACTCGGGTCATCCGACAATCGCCCATCTTGGCCGCCCGCCCAAGCAGCAACTGGTTAGCAACAAACAGGCACGGTTTCTGCTTTTCTTGCACCAAGTCGGGCATCAGCGGATCATGTCGGCAGCATGCCGCGCGATCTCACGCCCGCCGCATTCGAGATACATCGTTCACCGGAGGATTACATGTCCAACGCGACCAATAAAGTCATGACCATGATGGAAGAAAACGGCGTCAAGTTCGTCGACTTCCGCTTCACCGACACGCTGGGCAAGCAGCAGCACGTCACCTACCCGGCCGGCCACATCGACGAGGAAACCTTCGAGGACGGCGTGATGTTCGACGGCTCGTCGATCGCCGGCTGGAAGGGCATCAACGCCTCGGACATGATCCTGATGCCGGACCCGGAATCCGCCAACATCGATCCGTTCTCCGAAGAACCGACCCTGATCGTCGTTTGCGACATCATCGAGCCGGACACCATGCAGGGCTACAACCGTGACCCGCGTTCGGTCGCTCGTCGCGCCGAGGCCTACATCCAGTCCTCCGGCCTGGCCGACGCCGCGCTGTTCGGCCCGGAAAACGAATTCTTCATCCTCGACGACGTGCGCTGGGGCTCGGACATGTCCGGCTCGTTCGTCAAGATCGACTCTAAGGAAGCCGCCTGGAACGCCGAGCGCGTCTACGAGGACGGCAACATGGGTCACCGTCCGGGCGTCAAGGGCGGCTACTTCCCGGTCCCGCCGGTCGACTCCCTGCACGACATCCGTCAGGCGATGTGCCTGGTGCTCGAGGAAATGGGCCAGAACGTCGAAGTCCATCACCACGAAGTCGCCACCGCCGGCCAGTGCGAGATCGGTGTCGCGTTCAACACGCTGGTGAAGAAGGCCGATGAGGTCCAGGACCTCAAGTACGTGATCCACAACGTCGCGCACGCCTACGGCAAGACCGCCACCTTCATGCCCAAGCCGATCGTCGGTGACAACGGTTCCGGCATGCACGTCCACCAGTCGATGACCCGGGACGGCAAGAACCTGTTCTCCGGTGACGGCTACGCGGGCCTCTCCGAGATGGCGCTCTACTACATCGGCGGCATCATCAAGCACGCCCGCGCCCTGAACGCCTTCTGCAACCCGTCGACCAACAGCTACAAGCGCCTGGTCCCGGGCTTCGAGGCACCGGTCAAGCTGGCCTACTCCAGCCGCAACCGCTCGGCGTCCATCCGGATCCCGTTCGTCTCCAACCCGAAGGCGCGTCGCGTCGAGCTGCGCTTCCCGGATTCCACCGCCAACCCGTACCTCGCGTTCGCGGCGATGCTGATGGCCGGCATCGACGGCATCCAGAACAAGATCCACCCGGGTGAAGCGGCAAGCAAGAACCTCTACGACCTGCCGCCGGAAGAAGAGAAGAACATCCCCGAGGTGGCCTTCTCCCTGGACGAGGCGCTCAAGGCACTCGACGAGGACCGCGAGTTCCTGACCCGTGGCGACGTCTTTTCCGACGACCTGATCGACGCCTACATCGAGCTCAAGGGCGAGGAAGTCCAGCTGCTGCGGATGACCACGCACCCGGTCGAGTTCGACATGTACTACAGCGTGTAAGCGCCGGTAGCCGGCCGGGCGGCTGCCCGGCCCCAGAAACACAAACGCCCCGCACTGCGGGGCGTTTTTTATGCGTGGCGATCAAACAGGCCAGCCAAGGCCCGCGCGTTACTTCTTGGGCAGACCGCCGGGGCCCAACTCCTCCTTCATCCGCTTCTGAAACTCCTGGACCTGATCGCGCGCCTGTTGCTCGCTGACGCCGTAGCGGGCCTGGATCTTGCCGATCAGTTCGTCCTTCTTGCCCTCGAGCACCGCGAACTCATCGCCCGTGATCTTGCCCCAGTATTCCTCGGCATGCCCGATGAACGAGCGCCAGTTGCCTGCGATGTGATCCCACTTCATTACGGAACTCCTGTGCGGTTTTGCCCTCTTCATTGTAGGCAATCACCGACGCCCTGCCGACCTGAATGCAACGCAACACTGAGCCGGCGTTACAATGAGCAAAATTAATCATTATCGCTTTCGATGACATTTGAGAACAGAGAGACTGCCATGCCACCCGAGGCCCTTTTTCGCGCCCTTGGCGACACCACCCGCCTGCGCTGCCTGATGCTGCTGCTGCGAGAAGGTGAGTTGTGTGTCTGTGAGCTGACCGAGGCACTGGCATTGAGCCAGCCGAAGATCTCCAGGCATCTGGCCCACCTGCGCGATGCCGGGATCACTGACGTGCGGCGCGATGGCACCTGGGTGTTTTACCGGGCCGCCGAGGATCTGCCCGCCTGGGCCCGTGCCGTGTTGAAGGCGACCTTCGAGGGGAACGCGAGCGGCGACACCTTCGTCGAGGATCTCGGCCGCCTGCAGGCGATGGTCGGCCGACCGTCACGAGGCTAGCCGGCCCGTTTTGAGATAACCTGGGCCGCCTTCAAATCAACAAGAAACCCCGCATGACCAACCAGACCAACCCCGCGCTCCGCCACCTCGGCTGGATGACGCTGCTCGAGGGCGGCTCGTTGATCGCCCTGGTCGTGATCGCCATGCCGCTGAAGTATCCAGGGAAGGTCTGCACGAATCCGATACCGCTCTGCGTGCCTTGAGCCGGGCAGGCGCAAGGCGTTCGTCCGCCGCGGAAGAGTCATTCTCTTTCCAAGGACGACAACGCAGCAGATGCCCGGCTCAAGGCGCGCCCGGCGGGGCTTGGCGAGTCGCCCGTGTTCCGCGTTGCGATGTCTTGACGGGGCCACCCGCACGCCGGCGACATCGCGCCTTGATCACGAACGACTCGCCAAGCCAGAGTGGCATCGGATTCGTGCAGACCTTCCCTAGCCGACATGCCGGAGGCCGTCAGCGCCGTGGGGCCGGTGCACGGGGTGCTTTTCCTGTGGACGATGGCCGTGCTGGCCATCACGCTCACGCGCCGTCTGCTGCCGCTCCACCACGGGGCGGTGGTCGCGATCGCGGCGCTGATCCCCTTCGGGGGACTGGTGTCGCACCGGCTGGTGCGTCGCCGCCTGCAGGCTGAGGCCTGAGCGAGGCGCGTGTAACGCAAAACGGCCTGCCGCGGGACGACAGGCCGATCTCAACACGTGGCGCCGAGTTCCCTGGGCCTACTTGCGCAGCTCGACGGGAATGGGGAAGACCATGTTCTCGACCACCGCGGGCTCGCGCTCTTCAAGCGTGGCCTTGCACTCGAGCTTGAGGCGCTCGAGCACCTGCTGGACAAGGATCTCGGGGGCCGATGCCCCGGCGGTCACGCCCACCCGGCTGCAATCGTCGAACCAGGCCGGGTCGATGTCGGCCGCCGCGTCGATCAGGTGCGCGGGCGTGCCGGACTGCTCGGCCAGCTCACGCAGGCGATTGGAGTTCGAGCTGGTCTTCGAGCCCACCACCAGCACCATGTCGCAGCTTTCGGCCAGCTCGCGCACGGCGTCCTGACGGTTCTGCGTGGCGTAGCAGATGTCGTCCTTGCGCGGCCCCTCGATCTGGGAAAAGCGCGCCTGCAGTGCGCCGATGATCGCACGGGTCTCGTCGACCGATAGCGTGGTCTGGGTCGCCCAGGCCAACCCCTTGGGGTTGTCGACCTGCAAATGCTCCACATCCGCGATCTTCTCGACCAGGTGGATCTGCCCACCGAATGCCGGATCGAAGTGCCCCATGGTGCCCTCGACCTCGGGATGCCCCTCGTGACCGATCAGCACCACGTCGCGCCCCGCCCGGGCGTGGCGGGCGACCTCCATGTGGACCTTGGTCACCAGCGGGCAGGTCGCATCGAACACGGTCAGGCCGCGCTCGGCGGCGGTATCCTGGATGGCCTTCGAGACGCCGTGGGCGGAGAAGATCAGGGTAGCGCCGTCGGGCACGTCGGCCAGGTCCTCGATGAAGATCGCCCCCTTGTCGCGCAGGTTGTCGACGATGTAGCGGTTATGGACGATCTCGTGGCGCACGTAGATGGGCGCGCCGAAGGAATCGAGCGCCCGGTCGACGATTTCCACCGCCCGGTCGACGCCGGCGCAGAAACCGCGCGGATTGGCGAGCTGGATCTTCATGGCGCATCCCCCTGCAGGGCGGGTGAGTCGGCCGGTGCCGGCGTGCCGTCGATGGCCAGCACCTTGACGATCAACTGGATGTTCTGCCCGGCGAGCGGGTGATTGAAATCCACCGTCACGGCATCCTCGGTGAGGGCCGTGACGGTGCCCGGCACCGACTCGCCGTTGGGCAGGTCGAACTCGACCACCAGCTGGGGCTCGAGGTTCATGTCTTCCGGGAACCGGCCGCGCGGCATGGTATGGACGTTGCTCGCGTCCGGCTGACCGAAGGCGTACTGCGGGGTGAGCAGGATGCGGGTGTACTCGCCCAGCGGCAGGCCCACCAGCGCCTCCTCGAGGCGCGGCTCGAAGGCCCCGCTCCCCAGCGTGACGGTCAGTGGCTCGTCATCGAAGCTGCTATCCACCACCCGGTCGTCCGGCAACCGAATCTCGTAGTGGATCGTCACCTCGGAGTCCTTGCCGATGGTCGGCAGATTGGACGTGTCGGCGTCACTCATCGGATGCAGTCTCTCGGTCGGCAGGCCGCAGCTCGGCCCAGATGATCAGTGCCACGCCGATGGTAATGGCCGCATCGGCGATATTGAAGGCCGGCCAGTGCCAGCCGGCGACGTGGAAATCGAGGAAGTCGACCACGTGACCGTAGAGCACCCGGTCGATGACATTGCCCAGCGCCCCGCCGATCAACAACGTGATGCCCGCCTTGATGCGCCCGTCGCGGATGGCGACGAAGGCCAGCCAGGCGAGCAGCGCCACGGTGATCACCACCGCCAGAAAGACGAAGAACCAGCGCTGCCAGCCATCGTGGTCGGCGAGAAACGAAAACGCCGCCCCGGTGTTGTACAGCAGGGTGAGATCGAAAAACGGCAGGACCTCCACCGGACGCGCGTATGTCAGCCCCACAAGCGCCGCCCACTTGGTCAGCTGGTCGCCGACCAGCACCCCAAGAGACAGCCACAGCCAGCGCAGGTTCGCCTTGTCGATGCTCATGACATGGCCCCGTGGGAGCGAGCCTCGCTCGCGAAGGCGGCGTCAGCCGCCGTGCCCGTTAGAGCGTGGCAGCAGTCCGAGGACCGGACACGCCCCTCCCGGCGCGTTTCGCTTGCAAGGCAAGCTCGCACCTCATCCATCGATAACCGTAGGAGCGCCTTCAGGCGCGATATTTTTGCCACATCCGCCGCTTTTGGACCGGCGAGTTGCACTCGCCGACGCGGAGTACAACTCCGCGATCCACGGTGCCCGTACCGTAGGAGCGCCTTCAGGCGCGAAACGCCAAAGGGGCCACGGCGTCGCATCGCGGCTAAAGCCGCTCCTACGACGAGGCTGTTGGGTGAAGGCGTGCTCATGGAATGCTCAGACAAACCGGCGGGTTTCCCCGTCGCCCTCGATGTTCTCGATGCAGCGCCCGCAGAGGGTGGGGTGTGCAGCGTGCGTGCCCACGTCTGGGCGGAAGTGCCAGCAGCGTTCACACTTCTCCGCCTCGGCCGGGGCAATGCGCACGGCCAGTTCGCCCACGCCCTCGATGGTCTCGACCTCGACGTCCACCGGCTTGTCGCCAAGCGGACGAACGGTGGCCTCGGAGACGATGAGCAAGAAGCGCAGCTCGTCACCCAGCGCCGCCAGGCGACCCGCAACGGCGTCATCGGCCCAGATCTCGACGTTGGCCGAGAGGTTCGCCTTGATGCGCTTGTCGTTGCGCGCCGCCTCGGCATGGCGGTTGACCGCATCACGGATGGCGATCACGTCCTCCCAGAAACCACGCTGGCCCACCCCGTCGCGGCCGTCGGCCAGCAGCGGCGCCAGGTCGTCCACGTGGGCGGCCATGAACACGCTCTCTTCCCGGCCACCACCAAGCGCCGGCAGGTGTTCCCAGAGCTCCTCGGCGGTGAACGACAGCACCGGGGCGATCCAGCGGGTCAGCGCCTCGACCGTGCGCCACATGGCGGTCTGCGCCGAGCGACGCATGGGGGCATCGGTCTGGCCGGTGTAGATGCGATCCTTGACGATGTCGAGATAGAACGCGCCCAGCTCGATCGAGCAGAAGTGGTGGATGCGCGCCACCATCTGGTGGAACTGGTAGGCCTCGAAGCCCGCGCGCACCTCGCGGTTGAATTGCGCGGCCCGGTCGACCAGCCAGGCGTCCAGCGCCAGCAGCTCGTCATCGGCGACGGCATCCCGGTCGGGGTCGAAGCCATCGATGTTGGAGAGCAGGAAACGCGCGGTATTGCGGATGCGGCGATAGGCATCGGCAGTGCGCTGCAGGATCTCGTCACTGACGGTCATCTCACCGGAATAATCCGTGGAGGCCACCCACAGGCGCAGCGGATCGGCGCCCATCTTGTCGATCACCTTCTGCGGCGCAATCACGTTGCCCAGCGACTTGGACATCTTCCGCCCCTTGGCATCGACGGTGAAGCCGTGGGTGAGCACGCCGCGATAGGGCGCCTGCTCGCGCAGGGCGGTGGCGGTCAGCAGGGAGGATTGGAACCAGCCACGGTGCTGATCGGAGCCCTCCAGGTACAGGTCTGCAGGCCAAGTGAGCTCCTCCCGCCGGTCGAGCACGGCCCAGTGGGTCACGCCCGAGTCAAACCAGACGTCGAGGGTATCGACAACCTTCTCGTACTCGGCCGCGTCCGCGCCAATCAGCTCGGCGGCGTCCAGGTCGAACCACCAGTCGACGCCGTGCCGTTCGACCTGTTCGGCGACCTTCCGCATCAGCTCGGCGGAATCCGGGTGGGCGTGCCCGGTCTGCTTGTGGGCGAACAGCGCGATCGGCACGCCCCAGAAGCGCTGTCGCGAGATGCACCAGTCCGGGCGGTTCTCCACCATGCCCTCGATGCGCGCCCGCCCCCAGTCCGGGGTGAACTCGACCGTTTCCAGCGCCTTGATGGCATCCGCGCGCAGGTGCTGCTGGGTCATCGAGATGAACCACTGGTGCGTGGCGCGGAAGATCAGCGGAGTCTTGTGCCGCCAGCAGTGCGGGTAGCTGTGCTCGAACTTCGCGTGCGCCAGCAGGCGACCGTCGGCCTCGAGCCGCGCGAGGATCGCCTTGCCGCCGGCCTTGAGATCCATGCCGCCGACCAACGGCGTGTCGGCGAAAAAACGCCCCTCGCCGTCGACCGGGTTGTCGACGGGCAGGTGATAGCGCTTGCCGACCGCGAAGTCCTCCTCGCCGTGCGCCGGGGCGGTGTGCACCAGGCCGGTACCGGCATCCAGCGTGACGTGCTCGCCGACGATCACTGGCACGCGCCGCTCGAGGAACGGATGGACCAGCTCCTGGCCTTCCAGTGCCGAGCCGACGCATTCGCCCAGCACGCGCGACGACTCGGCGCCCATGCGCGCCAGCGCATCCTCGGCCAAACCTTCGGCCAGCACGACACGACGGCCGTCGATCTCGATCAACTGGTAGGTCAGTTCGGCGTTGACCGCCACAGCCTGGTTGGCCGGCAGCGTCCAGGGGGTGGTGGTCCAGATGACCAGGTCGACCGGGGCGTCGTCTTCCACGCCGAAGGCACGGTTGATCGCCGCGGGGGCGGTGACGGCAAAGGCCACGTCGATCTGGTGTGAGGTCTTGTCCTGGTATTCCACCTCGGCCTCGGCCAGGGCCGAACCGCAGTCGACGCACCAGTGCACCGGCTTCTCGCCGCGATGCAGGTGGCCGCGCTCGATGATGCCCGCCAGCGCACGCAGCGTGTCCGCCTCGAAGGCGAAGTCCATCGACCGATAGGGATTATCCCAATCGCCCATCACGCCCAGGCGGATGAAGTCCTGTTTCTGACGCTCGATCTGGCTGGCCGCGTAGTCGCGGCAGGCCTGGCGGAAGGCGCGCTCGTCGAGCTTGACGCCCGGCTTGCCATGCTCGCGCTCGACCACCAGCTCAATCGGCAGGCCGTGACAGTCCCAGCCGGGCACGTAGGGCGTGTCGAAGCCCTCGAGCAGGCGCGTTTTGTTGATCACGTCCTTGAGGATCTTGTTGACCGCATGCCCGATGTGGATATCACCGTTGGCATACGGCGGCCCGTCGTGCAGCACGAATTTGGGCCGTCCGGCGGCATGCTCGCGTACCGCGCGGTAGAGGTCACGCTCCTGCCACTGCGCCAGCCGCTCGGGCTCGCGCTTGGGCAGATTGCCGCGCATCGGGAAGTCGGTCTTGGGAAGGTTGAGCGTCGATTTGTAATCGGTCACGGTTGGGCCACGTCGGTTCAGTTCGCCGGAAGACTGCAAACTGCCGATTGTAACAGGCAAGCCCTTGCCGTCGCTCACTTACGCTACGCGTCGACAAGCCGGCCGTTCGACGGCTCACAGCTCGGGACACGCCCCGTCGAAATCGACCGATTGCAGCCGAACTCGGCCACTCGCCGAAATCACCAGTTCGCGGGCATTGGGCGCCAGATCGGTCGCGGCGCACACGCGCAGGCGCCCGGCACCGAACGCGCCGCTGACACGCTCGGCATGTCCCATCGGCACATACACCAACGCCGTTCGCAACGGGCCGTTGGCATCCAGACGCACCGTGTCACCCAAGGCTGGCACCCGACCATGACGCACGACCCGCTCGTCGGCATCGATATCGCCGCTGTGATCGGCGTCGTCGAAGACCACCCATTCACCAGCCGACCAGTCGCCCGAGCATCCCGAATCGGGCGTTCCGGCACAGAGCGAGACGGGCCGCCCCTTGGTGACTGCCGACTGCCTCGCGGCCATCAATGCCCCACGCGCGGCATTGGTCGCCGCCGCCAACTGGTTCTGGGCCATCATCGAGGAGAACGCAGGGATGGCGATCGACAGCAGGATCGCCGTCAGGGCGACGGCGATCATCAACTCGATCAGGGAGAAACCGCCCTCATTGGTGCGACAGGCAGCCAGCCGGCAAACAGGCAAAGCGACCCCCGTCGGGGTCGCACGCTCTTCCTTGAGCATGAGCACACCTCCTTGTGTTCAATTAAGGCCCACCATCCTTGGCCGGCCCAATCGTCGATATCAACTGCGCATGACTTACTTGATCTTCACGACCTACCAGCAGACATCCACGTCATCGGCCGCGCCACGCGTGCCCGCCTGGTCGAGCGTCAACGCACCGCAGTCATCCCGGCTTAACTGCGGCTCTTGCGGCGTCGCGGTGAGCGTGTAGGTCGAACGCGTGAGATTCCCGACCGTGTAGGTGTAATCGCCCCCAGTCTGCTGATTACTCATACATTCCAGCGTTAGCGAGCCGTCATCAAGCGGGTTGTCGTTACCGTCCTGATCCTGATCGTAGCGAAGGTTGGTGGTATAGAACCGCTCCATGTAATTGGCCTGCTCCGAAAGACAGGCCGCCGCCGCGGCGCGCTTCGTCTTGACCACCGAATCGATGTAGGACGGGTAGGCGATCGCCGCGATGATGCCGATGATCGCCACGACGATCATCAGCTCGATCAGGGTGAAGCCCCGAATCGTCTTTTGAGAAGCCACCGGGCGACTATTCCAGACGGTCGATTCCTTGCTCATTGTTCCTCCGGTGCACTCAGTCAATGTAAAGCTCACGCCAATTCAGCCGCTGCATCGTGCCGCTCGCTCCGCCAGACATCTCCAGATTCACATCGTCGCCAGCAAGATCGCCACCCAGCAGCTTCAGATTGCCATCACTGTCTTTGGCCGCCGTCAAGGCACCCGCAAGCCCTACATCGAACCGAATGCCGTTGAAGTAGACGCCGCCGGAAGACAGCTCATCGTCACCAATCACGCCATCACCATTCACATCAAGTAGACGCGTATTCGGGTTTGCTCCGCTGAATGGTTCGACAATCATCAGCGCACCGGCAGGCAAGGTGTCACAGGGGTCATCGGCTTTCGGGATGAGGGTATTGACCACCAGACGCCCGGCAATCAACTGCGTGGTGTAGACGATGCGTTCGCCCTCTTCACCTTCAACCGGCGACACCAGGTCCATGTACCAGCCGGCATCGTCGTCCGCAGCCAGATCGGCTGCCGACCCGGTGCTGGTCGCTCGTCCAACGTTGCCTCCTACTGTCTCCTCGGCCACGATCGTGCGTTCTTGCAGATCATTGCGCCCCGTCGTGTCGTCAACGATGGCCGGACCGCCATCCGGTCCCATCACGCGCAAGCCGTACCAGGTCTGCACGCTTGTGTCCGTGATGTCATCGCGGGACAGGAATCTCCCCGTGCCGAAGAACGCCCAAATCGTGCCGTCGCTGGCGTTCTTCGCCGCCAGCATGCGTGCCGAAATGGGCTGGGCGTTGCCGTCATCATCCTCGGCCACGAAAATACGCTCGGCCGTACCGCCGCTGGCGCTCAACGGGAACTGCCAGAGATTCCCCTGCAGGTCACCGGCAAAGGCGTAGTCACTCAAGCCGTCAATAGCATCGGTCTGGATCACGTACGGGGCAGCCAGGCCATTGTTCGTCGCGCTTCCTGCGTCATAGACGGTTAGATCACCGTCCTCGAGGTCGAACTGCAACAAGGCCGCTTGATCCGATTCACTGTTGGGACCGTTACCCACATGCACAACCCACTCGGTGTTGCTGCCATTACCCTGCACCAGGGAGATCGTCGGGCGCCCCAGGGCCATGCCAATGTAATCATCGTTCGATTCGCCATCACCAGCCGATCGCTCCCACAGAATCGCATCGCCGGCAGAATCGGAGTCCGTCAACACCGACGGGTCGGTGATGTCGAGGGCATATACGGTTCGTGACTGACCGCGGCCGGTCGTTCCCACCAGAACCGTTTTCCATTCGCCATCGAGATACACGTTCTGCGTGGTCATCTCGCCATCATGGAAATACTGGTGGGGGACCGGTTGATCGCCATCAACGGGATCCACAATCCCGTACTCGGGATTAGCCAATCGGCTGAGTGCGGCTTCGCCCGTCTGACTCAACACCGACCCCGGGATAAAGGCAAACACCTCCTCGCCCGTTTCGGCATCGAAGGCGTGCAACATCCCGTCATTCGCCGCGATATACACCAACGTGTCGCGATCCGCCTGCGCGGTGACGAAAGCCTGATATTCGTCAATGCCGTCAAACTGGCTGTCACCGAACACACCCGGATCAGGCGTGCCGATCGAAACGGGGGTCGAGGTCACAATGTCGCCAAGCAGGTTGATCCGTTGCCTAAGGTCATTGCCCTCTTCGGTCCGGTCACCACGGAGGTAATTGACGATTGTCGCTTCATCGACCGCGATGCCATTGCCAACATTGTTAATCAGCGCATCAACCTGATCATTATCAAGTTGCCCTGCCAAGAACTTAGCGGAAGCGGTCGGCGTACTACCTTGCCCATCGACCGTGGTCCAGATGTTTCGACTCCCGTGCGCCGGTATTCCGCCCGCACCGTTCCACAAGACCTGATCAAACTGTTCGGTATCCTCGTTGTAGCCCCGCGCCGTCAACTCACCGGTCCACTGACTCGTGAAATACGTTGCGGAGTACGCGCGAGAGCCATCGACCAATGTCTCGCCCGACTGCAGATTCGAGACCGTCTGACTCCCGCCGGCGGATCGCTGGCTATCGATAGCCGCAAGCGCGGCTCGCAGGCCGGCGGCGAATTCCTGCGGATTGCGCGCGGAGAAGAAGTCACCATGACCGTTGATAGCCGCGTGGAGCATGTCGCTGACGTTCTCGGGCTCGCCCTGGCCACCGCCATCACCGGGAGTCGGCCAACCACTCCAGCTATCGATGGCGTCCTGATCGCCATTGCGCGCCCAATCGAACAATTCCGACTGCGTGGCGCCCAACCCCGTCACACTCAAGCCAAGACCAACGGTAAAGGTGGTCATGTGCTGCCACGTCGCCGGGTCGTTGGGCGTGGCCGGAACGCGGTTATCCTGGCCGGAATCGTTCGTATTGTCTCGCAGGTCGGTTTTCCAATAGTAGTTCGCCACGTCCGCCAGCGTCGCATTCCCATCGTCGTCGTTCCCACCAACGAATGGATCAACGGCGTCGTAGTTATCCGTCGAAGTATTATCGGACCGATTCATTCGATTGGATGGCCGAGAACCACTCCAATACCCATCAGAAACCAGGATCGAGTAAGACTGTCGGCAGGAATACTCCTCACCGTCTTCAGCCCAGGGCTGCGAGGTCTGGTAGTAGCGACCGGCCGTATCCAGTGCCCGCCTTAAAGGCGTCCCTCCATTCGCGCCGACACCTTCAAGCCAATTCCAGAACCGCGCTCTCTGTGTGCCACTGGCACCGTCACCGAATGGCTCGACCTCTTTTACCCTCATATAATAAGAAAACTGGCCTGAGCCCAAATCGCCCGAGTTTGAATCGTTAATCGCACCGAAACCAAACCGGAACGATGGATCCAGAGCACCAAAGGCCGACATAATTCCACTTTTAGCCGCCAATTCACGCGTACGGTAGTAAGTGAACCAGTTGGCCACATTTTGCTTGTCGGCCGCGGAGTCGGAGCAGCGCGACCCCTCGTCGGCAGGCATACGATCACAGGAGCCCGTCACGTAATAGGAGTCACCATTAACTCGGTAGGTGAAGACCTGACGCCAGCCACCTCCGTAATAATAATAGAGACCGTTGTCGGGATCTCGAAAAGCAAACTCATCCTCAATTGATCCCGGCCGGTCACTCCTATAGCAATAACCCTCATGACGCCCACTCTCATCAGTAGAGTTTGGGCAATCGCCTGAATAGTTAACCCAGGTCCAATAATCAAATCGACTGGTGTAGCTTTCGACGTTTGCAACGGATGCGGAGGCGAACACATCCGTAGGGGCCCACGGAAACGAATCAATATCAGGATAAGCGCCGCCCGCGGCCGTGGGCGGAGCCGGGTATCTGGCATCAGGGTCGTAATAAACCCCATTCTCCGCAGGGTCTTGGCTGACCGACTCAGCACTCGACAACCCATCCGGCATGTAATTCCGAGCCATTGACCCGGAGTCGTCATGCAGCAGCACGATATTGGGAGGCAGAGGCTCACTGACGATCAACGGGCTCTGGTCGACGTCGACCGCGGCCGCCGATACGCCAGTCATGACCGATAACGAGAGGCCGAGCAAGAAGCCCAACGGGCCGCGGCGAGAGACGACTGACAGCCAGGACAGGATATTCATGGATTCACCTCTCACAATCGATAGGTCGCTTGCAAAATGACCTGCGCACGGTCTGCGTTGACGTCAGCGCCGTCGATCTCCAGCGCCGGGTCAATGGCCCGGGCCGTGATACGGAAGCACTGGCCGGTGTCGTTGAAATACGTGCCCGCGCCACCGCCGGCTTCGTTCTGGTCGGTCGTGCCGACGAAATTCCCGCCACCCACACCGGTGGCACAACTACCCATATCCTGAACGACAAACTGCGGACGGATAGCGGAATCCCGCGCGGAGAAATTGGTATCGCCCACCCCGTCGGTCACGTCGAACCAAGCGGCAGCGGGCACATCCTGCCCCGGATTGATTGCACAGAGACGATTGGTGCAATCCAGCTCGGCATAGGTGTTAACCGCGGTCTCGAAGGTAACCAAGTCCGAGGTGAGGCGCGTCGCAGCGACTTCCATCGCCGCCTCGGCTGCCTGGAAGGCCGTTTCTCGATCAAAACTGTTACTCGACATCTTCTCCTGAAGCGTCGTCCCACGGATACCCGCCAGACCAACCAGGGTGACGGCGATCAGCAACACGAGCGCTATCACCAATGCCACACCTCGCTGCCTGGACGATGTCTTGCGGGTGAGTCGGTCTGTTCTCTGCACAATCATTGCTCATCCACCCAAGCGGTTTCGAATCGCGATCGTTGTGGAGAAATCGCGTTGCAAGCGCTCTCGATCGGTACTGGACCCGAAATCGGGATCACTCGGGTTCAGGCCACGGCTACGAACGGTCAAGGTGATCCTTGCAGCATCAACCTGCTCCCAACCGCCACCCACAGCATCAACCTGCGTCGCGGTTTCAAAGACGTCCTCACCACTGCGGTGATACTCGATCTCCATCCCCTCGACTCCTCGGACCATTTCTTCCGGCACCGGGGCCGTACTCTGGAAATTCCGCGAGCGGAAAAGCGATCTCGTGCCGGCCGCGTTCGTCCCGATGTACCAGACCGTGTTGGTCGGAACGACGAGGTAGGACGTCGGACTGAGAGTCGTGCAATTCCCGCCACTAACCAGTTGGGGGACCGGATGATTGAGACACTTGGTGAGGTTGCCCGGGGTGTAGGATCCGCCCGTGTTGTGCACGAGCGTCGTATTGTTCGAGTTGTAATTCGTGGTCTGAAAGATCGTCGCCTTGTCGGCGTCGCAGACCATGAGAATATCGCCATCGGAAATCTGGCTGGTTGCCGACTCGAGCGTGATGTTGGCGCGCGGCCCGGTCACCGCCTCTAGCGCTATCCCCGAATCTTCCGCCTTGCCCAGCCGGAGCGCATGCTCGTCGACAGGCTCGCCAATTTCGCCCGCGCCGGGGAGTCCGTCGATGTCGGTCACATCGTCGAAGCCCCGAAACGGTTGACTCCAATCCAGCCAGTCGCTCGACGGCGAGTCGAGCACACTGGCAACGTTCGCCGCACCACAAGGATTCGAGCCCGCTTCGCGCACATCACGAGCGACAAACTCAAATGCGGTACGCGACGCGTCCTGAACCTGGGAGAGCGCTTCATTCGTTCGGTAGGCGTCCTTGTTCGCAATGAAGACGCTCCCCACACCGGCAATCACCAGGAGGCCCAGCACCAGGGCAATCATCAATTCGACCAGGGTAAAGCCTCCCAGACGCCGCCCACTGCCTGGGAATTGACCGCGCCTGGAATCACGGGAAATAATCATGTCATGGTTCATAATTTGGCCTGTGTCACGAGGGTTTCCGCGTCTTCCCCGCCAGTCGCACGACTGTCGTCGAACTCAATCGTGATCCGGTAATTACCACCACCCAACGCGGTTATCGTGCCGGTAGTGCCGGGGCCGACCAGCTCGGCCAATTCCTGACACCAATTCTGCAAGTTCACCCCAGCCAAGTCGCCACCGCCAACAGCGCAATTACCATTGGCCGGCACCTCAACGTCGGCACCCTCATAATTGCCTGCCTCGACTCCGTCCGGATCGATACGCATGGCATCGAGAATGGAATAGCTCGCGATCGTACCCATGCTTCTCGCCATGGCGCTGTTGTTGTTGCTCAGCGCTTTCGATTGGAGCGCAGCCATCCCGAGAAAACCGACGGACAGGATCAGTACCGCGATCAAAATCTCGATCAAGCCGACGCCGGATTGACGGGCGGCGCTACGGATTGCAGGGGTCAGGCTCGGCATTCGGGCATGCTCCGGTGACGGTGCAGGAGGTCAGGGTGGTACCGGTGGTCAGGTAGACACAGCGATGGTTCCCCGCGTCAAGGTCAGGGGTTGAAACATCAACGATCAGGCCGGTGTGCGGCGCGGTACCGGTCGGCAACCGCCCAACACCGTCACCACCGAAACGCACGCTCTGCGTCGAGCCCACCGTGACGCCGTCCGGTACTTCATTCGTAATCTCGGCACGAACCACGACACGATCAGTTGCTGAGCCGGCCGGCCGGGCACGCACCTCGCCCAACGTGCCGGCACAGCCGTTGCTGAGATCGTTCGCGCCCCCCTCATTGGCGTTAGCCCCGCAGACGACTGCTGGCCCGCCGCGCTTGATCGCCTCGGATCGTGCGTAATTGACCGCGGCCACCCATTCGTTACTGATCGTGGTCAACTCGTTTGAAAGAATCAGGTTCCGAAAACTCGGGATCGCGATCGTCAGAAGCACGGCGGCCACGGCGATCGTGACCATCAACTCGATCAAGCTGAAGCCGGACGATCGACTCACCAGTCGTTGCGGAGCGCGTATTCGTGTCATGCGGTTCGATTCCTTTTTCACACATGGATCCAATCATGCCGGATCTACCGTTGCCAGCGGTCACATGACGAAAGGCCGAGGTGGACCGACGAACGGTCGAGGCGTGATGCGAGTCACGTAGAATACCGACTCAGCGCCCCGGCCAATCGGTGGCTCAATACCTTCGGGTGAAAGGGTCACTGGACAATCGCCCCCTTGATTCGACACGAGGTTTCCACGATGCCCCCGCTCAGACCCGCCGACCATTCGTCGGTAATCCAACTCGTCCAAAAAACCGCCAGCCAGCACCTGCTCGACGGAGGCACACAAGCAGCCGATCGCAAAAGCGACGGCAGCTGGGTCACCACCACCGATCACGCCATGCAGCTGGACCTGCAGGTGGGGCTGGCCAAACGGTTCCCGGCGCATGGCTTTCTCGGCGAAGAGATGTCGGCCGCCGAGCAGGAGGCCGCCTGGCGCGAGTGCCTGGACGGGCGACCGACGTGGGTGGTCGATCCGCTCGACGGCACCAGCAATTTTCGCCTGGGCTTCCCGGTGTTCTCGGTCACCGTGGCCCTGCTGGTCGGTGGCAAGGCCCAGTTCGGCGTGGTCTATGACCCCAGCCGGGACGAGTGCTTCCACGCCGTCCGCGGCGAGGGGAGTTGGCTGAACGGGGAAACCTTGTCGCTTGCCAACGAGCCGAAACAACCGTTGAAAAGCTGTCTGGCGACGGTGGATTTCAAGCGACTGCCGCGCACCGTGGCTGCGCACCTGGCCTGCGACCCGCCCTACGCCTCGCAGCGTTCGATCGGGTCGGTGGCGTTGGACTGGTGCTGGGTGGCAGCGCATCGCGTGCAGGTGTACGTGCATGGCAAGCAGAAACTTTGGGACTATGCCGCTGGCCAGCTGATCCTGCACGAGGCGGGCGGGGCATCCGCCGATCTGGAGGGCGAGATCGATTACCTCGACCGGCCGCTCGAGCCGCTGCCGCGGTCAGCGGTGGCGGCGACGCATGTGGAGTTGCTGGAGGATTGGCTGGAAGAGCTGAAAGCCGAGAGCTGAGAGCTTGGCGATCCGGGGACGAGACGGGAGCGGGGCAAACCGGGACGGCCGCTGGTGCGGCCTTTGCGCGCGGGGCGCGCTCCCACAGTGGGGTAGCCGCAAGCGCTGGACCCCGCCTCATTGTGGGAGCTTGCCTTGCAAGCGAAACGCGCCAATGGCGCGTGCATCGGGCTACGAACGGGGACTGTCGCTGGACGCCCCCACAATTTCCTGAGCCCCAGACGAGCAAAAGGCCTGTCACCTCGCGATGACAGGCCTTTTTCGTTCGACCGCCCCGACGGGCGGCCCTGCCGGGATCAACTGCCCCAGATGTCCTCGGTGATCGAGGCGTACCAGTCGCGGGCGTAGCCGGCTTCCTTCTCGGCGTTCTTGCCACCCAGGGGCGAGACGCCGCCGGCGCCGTCGACGGAGACGGTCTTGCCGTCCTCGACCGCGTAGACGGCAGCCACGGAGATGCCGTAGTCCGGGGCGACCAGGCTGTAGCAGGTGTTCACCCAGCTCGGCTCCGGCGGATTCTCGTTGTGGAACATCGCCACGATGGCCGCCGCACAGTTCTTGGCCTGCGAGTTGGCCGCGAAACCGGACTTGGGCAGTGGCGAGCCGATGCAGGCATCCCCCACGACGTGAACGCCGGGCTTCATGGTCGACTCGTAGGTGCCGGTGTTGATCGGGCACCAGCCGGAATCGTCCGCCAGCCCGGCCTGGTGAGCGATCCAGCCGGCCTTCTGCGGCGGGATGACGTTGATGACGTCGCCCTGGTACTCGGTACCGCCGGCCGTGACCGTCATGGTGTCGGGATCGACCTTGGTCACGCCGCCACCGAAGTCGCCGCCGATCCACTCGATCATGTTGCCGTAGTTGGCCGTCCAGCCCTCGCGGAACAGCGGCTCCTTGGAGAAGCCGGTCTTTGGATCGAGGATCAGGATCTTCGAGTTGGGCTTGTTTTCCTTGAAGTAGTTGGCGATCAGGGCGGCGCGCTCGTACGGTCCCGGCGGGCAACGGAACGGATTGGGCGGCGCGGCCATGATGAACGTGCCGCCGTCTTCCATTTCCTCGAGCTGCTTTCGCAGCAACAGCGTCTGCTCGCCGGCCTGCCAGGCATGCGGCATCGTCGTGTTGGCCACTTCCTCGGTGTAGCCCTCGATCGCATCGTAATTGAAGTCGATGCCCGGCGAGACGACCAGGCGATCGTACTCGTAGCTACTGCCGTCCTTCAGGGTGACCGTGCGGGCCTCGGCATCGATGCCGGTGACCCAGCCCTTGACCACGTTCACGCCACGCTTCTCCAGCGCCGTGAAGTCATGGGTGATCTCGTCGATGTCCTTGAGACCACCGATGACCAGGTTGGAGAACGGGCAGGTGGTGTGGCTGGACTGGCCGTCGATCATGGTGACATCGACGGACGGGTCGAACAGCTTGACGTACTTGGCCGCGGTCGCGCCGCCAAAGCCGCCGCCGATGACCACCACGCGCTTGGCACCACCGTTCGTGCTGGCACTGTTCTGGCAGCCGGCCAGGCCGGTCGCTGCGCCCACGCCGGCCATCGCCATGCTCAATTTTAGAAATCCGCGTCGGGAAAGACTCATTGCGGTTACCTCTCGTGTTCCTTGCGCCTGCAGGGGCGTTACTGGTTGGCGAAGAATTCAGACACCGCCTGAATCTCCTCGTCGGAATACCCCTTGGCAATGCGGTTCATGACCGTGCCTTCCTGACCATCCGACTTGTACGCCAGCATCTTCCCGGCAATCACCTCTTTCGGCAGACCAGCCAGGCGCGGGATGTTCCCCGAGCCCTTGCCCTGGAAGCCGTGACAGCCCATGCAGGTGGAACCGATGATCGATCCGTTGCTCATTTCCATCGCCCCCGCTTGATCGCCGGCCGTCGTTACGCCGGCGAACAGCGTCAGGCCAAGCCCGACGGCCGCGAGGGTCCTGGCGGGTAGTCGGCGGCTCGCGGCCGCTTCTCGATTCGTTGACATCCCCAATCCTCCTAAATGTGTCTTGCCGCCCGGACAAGCACGAGCTGTCCCTGCCCAAGCCTTGCAACCATACCTTCGGGCTTTCCAGCCTTGCAATGCTTATATAGGCCATTTTTGTGGCCATATCGAATAGCCAAGCAACCGGCATCGAACAAAAGGCCAGTTTTCAGCCTATTGCGCGTTTATTGATTGTTTTTATGCCTACATGGCATCATGAATCGGCAAGCCGACGGATGAGCAACTTACGTTTTTTGTTTTTTCTATATTCGATGCGCGGCAAGCAACCGCACCAGGATGGCCGACCTCGCCGCACTGCCACGGAAACGAGGAATCAGAGCAATGACAGAGTGAGGCTGGCCAGCAGCAAGCCGATCGCCGCACCCACGAGCACATCGGAGAGATAGTGCAGCCCAAGCACCATGCGCGAACTGGCCACCAACAGGGCGAACGGCAGGACGAGCCAAAACAGCGCGGGCTGGAAGGCCACCAACTGAATGCCGAAGTTGACCGCATGCAAGGTGTGGCCGGATGGGAAGCTGTACTGGTCAAGCGGCGCGACACTGATTTCCAACCGCTGGTTGCGATTGAGTGGACGCAGGCGGGCGGTGCGACGCTTGATCGTCAGGTAGATCAGCACGCCCACCCCACCCGAGGCGATCATCAGCGCCATCGGCACCACCGCCGACGCCCCGTGCAGCACGAGCATCAGCAGCGCGAGCACGTACCAGCCAATCCCGTCGCCCAGCCGCGAGGCGGTCGCGAACAGCGCGCGCAATACACGCAACCGATGCGCGCGGTTGCAGCGCTCGGTCACCAGCGCCTCCCACCCCAGATAGGCCTGGAGGACGCGTGCGCATCGCTCGGCCGCGGGCGAGCCGGCACGCAACGGGATCACGCCAAGCCCTCCCGGGACGACACTTGCGGCATCGAACGTTCGGCGACCTCGAGCAGGTTCTGCTCGAAGCCGTCGACAATGGCCTCCCAGCTGTGCTGTCGACCGGTTTCGACGGCTCGTTCACGGCGCCGACCCGATGCGGACGTCAGGAGATCCGGAACCCGGTCGAGAAAGGCCACCGAGTCGCCGAATGGAGCCAACAGGCCGTTCACGCCCGGCTCGATCAGCTGGCGGCCGGCGGCGTAATCGAAGGCCAGGCAATCCAGACCGCTGGCCATGGCCTCGAGCACGACGATGCCGAAGGTCTCGGTCAGGCTGGGGAACAGGAAGGCGTCGGCCGAGGCGTAATAACGGGCCAGCGCCTCACCGCGCAGCGCCCCGGCGAAGATCGCACCCGGCAGCTGCCGCTCGAGCCGTCCCCGCTCGGGCCCGTCGCCGACGATCACCAGCCGTGTGCCCGAGTTGATCTCCTGGGCCCGCGCCCAGCTCTGCGCCAGGAGGCCGAGATTCTTCTCGGCGGCCAACCGGCCGACATGCAGTAGCACGGGCGTACGGTCGTCCGCCCCCCAGGAGGCACGTAGTTCCGGGTCACGTCGATCCGGGGTGAACCGCTCGGTATCGACACCCCGCCCCAGCACCATCAACCGCTCGAAGCCGCAGGCCTCAAGCTCGGCGGCCTGCTTTGCCGTGGGGATGAAGGTATTCGCCGAGCGGTTGTGAAACCGGCGCAGGTATCGCACCACCGGGGTGGCCAACCAGCCCAGCCGATAGGCACGCGCATAGGCATGAAAGTTGGTGTGTAGCGAGGTGGTGACCGGCAGATCGAGCGTGCGGGCGGCGGCGAGCGCCGAGGCACCCAGCGGCCCCTCGGTGGCAATGTGCACCACATCCGGCGGGTCTTCGCGCCACTCGGCGAGAAACGCGCGCCGCCGCGGCAGGCCGAAACGGACCTCACGGTAGAACGGCAGCGCCAGCCCGCGCACCTCGTCGCCCTCACCCAGATCGCGGGGAGCCCCGGCCGCCGGACAGGTGACCACCACCCGGTGGCCACGGTCACGTAGCCCCGCGACCAGACAACCCAGCGTGGTCGCCACCCCGTTGATATCGGGCGGGAAGGTTTCCGTCACCACTCGGATATCCAATCAGCACCTCGAATCTGATCGTGGGACGGAAGTGCCCCACGAATCAGCACGCTAGGCCGAATGGATGACAGTAGCGTGTCAGCGCGTTGACGATTTGGCGACGGGGACAAAGAGGCTGGAGGCCAGACAGCAGAGCCCAGCGGCGGGCAAGAAGCAGGTGCCGATCAGCCTGGTGCGGTGGCGGGGTCTTCCAGCAGACGGGCGAAGGCCTCGGCGCCGAGCACGGGCACGCCGAGCTTTTCCGCCTTGGCAAGCTTGCTGCCGCCGGCCTCGCCCGCGACCAGGGCGGTGGTCTTCTTCGACACCGAGCTGGTCACCTTGGCACCCAGCGCGGCCAGTCGAGCCGAGGCCTCGTCGCGGGTCATGTCCGGCAGGGTGCCGGTGATCACGAAGGTCTTGTCGGCCAGCGGCGCGTTCTCGGCGGGGGCGTCTGGCGTCGGCCAGTGGATGCCCGCCTCGAGCAGCCCGTCGATCACCTCGTTGTTGTGATCCTGCTTGAAGAACGCCACGATCGATGTCGCGATCTCCGGCCCGATGCCCGGCACCTTGGTGACGGTCTCGTTCTGGAGTTGGTCATGCTCGGCGGCGCGAAGCATGTCGGCCAGCGTGGGGAACGCCTCCTGCAGGCGCGCCAGGGTCTTTTCATCCACGCCCGCCGGCCTGTCCTGATCGAACGCCTCGCCAAGCGCGGTGGTTCGATCCGACGGCTGCCTTGCCAGCCACGCCTGCAGGGTCTCGGCCCGCTTGGGGCCGATGCCGGTCACCCCCTTCTGCTGGATGAAATCCTCGAACGTCGCTCGGCGCAACGCGTCAAGGGACCGGAAGTGCGTCGCCAGCTCAGCCGCAGTCTCGCTACCGACCAGCGGAATGCCGAGGGCAAACAGGAATCGATCCAGCGTCGTTTCCTTGGCCTTCTCCAGCGACTCGAGCAGATTGTCCGCCGACTTGGCCCCCATGCGTGGCAGGGCGACCAGCTCGTCGCGGTCCAAATGAAACAGGTCGTCAACGTGATCGACCATCTCGCGCTCGAGGAACAGGGTGATCCACTTCTCGCCCAGCCCATCGATGTCCATTGCCTTGCGACTGGCGAAGTGACGGATCGCCTCGCGTCGTTGCGCGGGACAGAACAGCCCCCCGGTGCAGCGGGCGACCGCCTGCTCCTCGTCACGCAGCACCTCCGACCCGCATTCCGGGCAGCGCGCGGGCAACTCGATCTTGCGGGCATCGTCGGGGCGTTTTTCCGGGAGCACCTCGATGATCTCGGGGATCACGTCGCCGGCACGGCGCACGCGCACCCAATCACCGATGCGCACGTCCTTGCGCTCGATCTCATCCATGTTGTGCAGGGTGATGTTGGCGACGGTCACCCCGCCGACAGACACCGGCTCGACCCGCGCGACCGGGGTGAGCGCGCCGGTGCGCCCGACCTGGAATTCCACGTCGCGCAGCTGGGTGATCTTTTCCTCGGCAGGGAACTTCCACGCGATCGCCCAGCGCGGCGCACGGGCCACGAAACCCAGACGTTCCTGGTCCGCCAGCGAGTCCACCTTGTAGACCACGCCATCGATGTCGAAGGCCAGCCCCGCGCGCTGGTCGCCCAGCGACTCGTGGAAGGCCCGCGCCGCATCGAGTCCCTCGACCCGATCACGATGCTCCGCGACCGCAAACCCCAGCCGCTCGAGCCAGTCAAGCCAGCCCGACTGGGTCTCGGGCGCCTCGATGCCCTCGGCTGCCCCGATGCCATAGGCGAAGAAATGCAGCGGGCGGCTGGCGGTGACCTTCGGGTCCTTCTGCCGCAGCGAACCGGCCGCGGCGTTGCGCGGATTGGCGAACACCTTCTCGCCACGGCGTTCGGCCCGCCGGTTGATCTCGGCGAACGATGCGTGGGTCATCACCACCTCGCCGCGGATCTCGATCCGGCTGTCCGCCGGCAGGTCGATCCGGAAGGGCACGCTCTCGATGGTGCGGACATTGTCGGTGACGTCCTCGCCGCGACGGCCATCGCCGCGGGTGGCGGCCTGGGCGAGCACGCCGCCTTCGTAGGTCAGGCTGATCGCCAGGCCGTCGAACTTGGGCTCGGCCAGATAGGACACCGGCCGGTCGCGTCCGAGCCGCTCGCGTACGCGCCGGTCGAAGGCGGCGAACTCGTCGGCATCGAAGGCGTTGTCGAGCGACAGCATCGGCACGCGATGCTCGACCGCCTCGAAGGCGTGGCTGGGCGGGGCACCCACCGTCTGGGTGGGCGAGTCGGGGGTGATCCAGTCGGGGTGCTTGGCCTCGATTGCCTCGAGCTCGCGCATCAGCGCGTCGTACTCGGCATCCGGCACGGTGGGCCGGTCGAGGACGTAGTAGCGGAAGTTGTGCTGGTTGATCTCGGCGCGCAGTGCCGCCAGGCGCTTGCGATCGTCACCTTCACTCATATGCGGTGACTCAGCCGTGCTGATCGATCAGTTCGCGATACCGATCAATCGACTCGCTGTCGAGCGGCTCGCGACGGTCGTCGATCAGCATGGCGCCCAGCGAGTCGGCCAGCGAGGTGGCTACCTGGTGCATGCGCTCGAACACCAGCGACGGATCGGCGCCGCCGCGAACCGGCAGCTGCATGAACAGCGCCAGCGCCGGGGTCTCGAAGGAGGAGAGGTCGTCGGGGTTGAACTGGCCCGGGGAGACGGCATTCATCAGCGAGAACCAGTCGGCCCCGTCGAGATCCTGGAAGTGGTAGATCGCGAACTCGCCGAATTCGAACCCGGATTCCTCGATGGCGCGGCGCACCCGTTCGGGCGGCATCGCCGCCTGCTCCCGGTCAACGATCATCATCGAGATGACCGCGCCGCTGGCCGACGCATCGCTATCCGCCGCGGGTTCTGCGTCCGCAACGGGCTCGGCATCGCCCGAGCCATGGGCCGAAGCCGGCACGGCGGGTTGGTCGAACGACGCCTGCGGCTCGGCGCCCCGAGTCGTCTGTCCCTGGGTCGTCTGTCCCTGGCTAGTCTGCCCCTGCCGGGTGAACAAGCTGGAAAAGCCGGGCTGGGGGCGGGCGGTGGATTCGTCTCGGGCCGGGGCGTCCTCCTCCACCGGCGGCTCCTCGCGGGCCGCTGGTTCGGGCGCCGGCTCGCTCCAATCCGGCTCTGGCTCGAGGGCGGGTTCGTCCCGCGAGCTCGTCGGCGACGGGCGCTGGGGCTCGTCGTCGGCATCCGGCGCACGCCACACCACCCGTCCCGCGGAGGCGCCATCGATGAAGCCTTCCGCGTCGGGCCGCGACCAGCCCTCATCGCCACGCTCCTCGCCCAGTTCCAGCTGCGGCTCGCGACGCTCGCCGCGGGCGCGTTCGGCGCCTTCGGCATCCACGCTCGCGCCGACGCTGGCATCGATCGGGTCGTGGTAGTCACCGCGATGAGGCTGGCCTCCGCCAAGGTCAACCGCCTGCTCGCTGCGGTGCCGACGATACATCCAGATGATGCCGCCGATCACCAGCAGCCCCACCAGCAGAACAATCCAGCGCAACCATTCCATACCGTCTACTCCCCGAAACCCGATGCCAGGCACCCATTCACGCCGAGACTCGTGCCAGCCAAGCCCAAAGGGGAGGCCAACTCGTCGGTTCGATAGATCTGGTGACTCACGGCTCCGCTCGCGACAATTGTTGGGAACATCCGGATCAGGTCTCGATCAGGCCCACCGCGGCGTCGATGTCGACGGAGACGATGCGCGACATGCCGGCCTCGCGCATGGTCACGCCGACCAGCGCCGAGGCGCTCGCCATGGTGGTCTTGTTGTGGGTGATGTACATGAACTGCACCCGGTCCGACATGGCCGAAACCATAGCACAGAAGCGCCCGACGTTAGCCTCGTCCAGCGGCGCGTCGACCTCGTCGAGAATGCAGAACGGCGCGGGGTTGAGCTCGAAGATCGCGAAGATCAGGGCGGTGGCCGTCAGCGCCCGCTCACCCCCCGACAGCAGTGACAGGTGACTGATGCGCTTGCCGGGCGGACGGGCCATCAGGGCCACGCCGGCATCGAGCGGATCGTCACCGGTCAGCTCGAGCCGGGCCTCGCCGCCACCGAACAGCGCCTCGAAGCGTGGCCCCAGTCGCTGGTTGACCGCGTGATAGGTCTCGCGAAAGCGCTCGCGGGTCTGACGGTCCATGGTCTCGATCGCCTCGGCCAGTTGCGCCAGCGCCGATTCGACGTCCTCGATCTGGCCGGCCAGCTCCTCGCGGCGGGCCTCAACCTCGCGGTGATCCTCGATCGCGGAGAGATTGACGGCCCCCAGCCGGCGGATCTGGGCTTCGAGATCGGTCAGTTCGGCGGCCAGTCGCTCGGCCACGCCCGGCTCGCCTGCCAACGCCTCGATGGCCTCGGCCTGGGGTTCGTCCTCGTCGTCGGCCAGCTGGTCGCGGGCCTCCGCCAGACGGGCGCGGGCATGCTGTTCGCGGGTCTCGCCCTGGGCGCGATCAATACGGGCCTGTTCGCTCTTCGCCCGGGCCGCGTCGCGCTCGCCACGCACCTCGACCACCGCCTGGCGCGCCGCGGCCTGGGCCTCGGTGGCCGCCCGCTGATCGTCGCGCGCCCGCTCCTCGGCCGTCTCCGCCTCGGCGAGGCGTTGCTCCTGACGGCGCCGCTCGGCGACCAGCCCCTCGCGCTCGGCCTGGGCCCGCTCGCGCTCGTGGGCCTGCTCGTCCAGGCGGCGGGCGATCGCCTCGCGCTCGTGGTCCAGCCGCCGAATCTCGTCGCCAAGGCGCGCGATACTCTCGTCGCGCTGCTCGATCTCGCGACGGGCACGATGAAAGCGGTCGGCGGCCACGCGGGCGGTCTCGCGGGCGGCTTCCAGGGCCTCGCGGGCCGACTCCTGTCGCTCGACGGCCTCGTTGCGGCGCTGATCGGCCTGCGCTACCGCCTCGGCCGCCGCCTCGCGTTCGGCCTCCAGGCGCACCTGCTCCCGGCGGGCAACCTCCAGTTCCTCGGATTCGTCGCGCGCGCGGGCCTCGAGTGTCTCCACGGTCTGCGCCAGGCGCTCCAACCGTTCGTCGAGGTGGCGGTCGGCCAGGCGCGCCGACTCGAGCGCCCGCGCCTGCTTGTCGCGCTCCTGGCGCGTGGCCTCGAGGGCCTTGCGCTCGGCCTCGAATCGACTCCGGCTTTCGCCCAGTGCCGTCTCGGTCTGTGCCAACTCGGCCTCGGCCTCGCTGATCGCCGCCTCGAGCTCGCGGTGACGGGCCAGGTGGGCCAGGTGGGTCGCGGCGCCGGCATTGCCGCTGCGCCCCACCCAGTGGCGCCCGACCCACCAGCCGGCCGGGGTAATCAGGAACTCGCCCGGCGCAAGCGACGGACGACGGTCCAGGGCGGCGTCCAGGTCCTCGACCGGCCGGCCGGGAAAGTCGCGCACGCGCTCGGCGAGCCAGTCGGCCTCCGTATCCGCCTGCGCCTCCAGCCACCAGCCGCCGGCGCCCTCCGTGTCGTTGAATCGATCGATCTCGGCGGCCACCATCGCATCGAGGTCATCGACCAGCTCGGCCTCGAGCGCCTCACCCAGGGCGTGACCCACCCAGGGCTCGCGGATATCGGCCTCGACCAGCCGCTCGACCAGCCGCGGCCCCGTGGTTTCATCGGGCTCGTTGCGGGTATGCGCGGCAAGCAATCGATCGAGTGCCTGCTGCTCGGCGGTGAGCCCGTCATGCACGTGGCGCGCTCGTCGGCGGGCCTCCTCGTGGTCCTGCAGGACGGCCTCGCTGGCCTCGACGGCCGCCAACGCCTCGTCATGGTCGCGTTCGACCCCCTCGAGGGCCGTCTCGACCGCGGTGACCTCGTCGGCACGCTGACGGCGTTCGCGCTCCAGGTCCACCAGCTCTTCACGCGCCCGGGCCAGCTCGGCGGCGGCCGGCGCGGATTCGAGTCGTCGGCATTCGCGCGCCACGGCATCGAGCCGCTCGCCGAGTCGCGCCTGCTCACGCTGGGGGCCGATACGCGCCTCGGCGGAGGCCATCGCCTCGCGGCGCAGCGAGTCGAGCTCGGCTTCGGCGCTGGCACGACCATCGCGGGCGCGCTCGTGGGCCGCGGCCAGATCATCGAGGGAGGCGCGGGTGTCGCGCTGTTCGGCGATCAGGCGCTCACGACGGGACTCGGCGTCGCGGCGTTCGGCCTCGCGGCGCTCGGCGGTCTCCCGGTCGTGGTGCCCTTGGCGCTCGAGTCCCTCGAGCCGGGCGTCGAGCTCGGCCTGGCGGGTGGTGACGGCATTGAGGTCGTTGGCCAGCCGGTACTTCTCGGCCGACAGCTCGGCCAGCCGCTCGCCGGCGGCCAGCAGGGCGCGCTCGGCCTCGTCCTGAGCCGCCTCGGCGGCGGAAAGGCGCGTCTCGCAGGCCGCCTCGGCCTCGCCGGTGTCGGCGACGATCCGATCGAGGCGCTGACGCTCCTCGCGGGCCTCGATCAGCGCGACGGCCGCCGCCTCGACCTGGCGGCGACGACGCACCGCCGACAGTTCGCGGTAACGGCGCGCGGCACGCGCCTGGCGGGCCAGCGTGGCCTCCTGGCGCTCGAGTTCGGCGGCGATGTCGTTCAGCCGCGACAGGTTTTCCTCGGTGTGACCGATGCGGTTGGCCGTCTCGCGACGGCGCTCGCGGTAGACCGAGATGCCGGCGGCCTCCTCGAGGTAGCCGCGCAGCTCGTCGGGCTTGGCGTCGACAATGCGGTTGACCTGGCCCTGCTCGATCACCGAATAGGAGCGTGCGCCCACGCCGGTGCCGAGAAACAGGTCGACCACGTCGCGGCGACGCACGCGCGTGTTGTTGATCTCGTAGCGGGACTGGCCGTCGCGGTCGAGGCTGCGCCGGACGGTCAGCTCGTTGTAGGCGGCGAAGGGGCCGTGGATGCGGCGCTCGCGGTTGTCGAGGGTCAGCTCGACCACGGCGCGGCTGGCCGCGGCCCGCTCGCCGCTGCCGGCGAAGATCAGGTCGTCGAGGGCCTGGCCGCGCAGGTGACGGGCGGAGGATTCGCCCATCACCCAGCGCAGGGCGTCGATCAGGTTGGACTTGCCGCAGCCGTTGGGGCCGACGATGGCCAGCGTATTGGCCGGCAGGCGGATCTCGGTAGGCGAGGCGAAGGACTTGAAGCCGGCGAGGTACAGGCGGGTCAGGCGCATTGGCAGCCTCCCGCGGACGACGAGCGGCCGGCCGGCAACGCGGACTGCAAGCCGGCGCGTCGACCCTTATAATCAGCCCCCCCGCTCAACCGGCGATTGCCATATTGCCGCAACAGGACAGTCATTTATGTCGACGCAACCCAGCAAGACACTCGAAACCTTCCCCAACCCGCATCCGGAACGCGACTATACCATTCACATGGAGGTGCCCGAGTTCACCTGCCTGTGCCCCAAGACCGGCCAGCCGGACTTTGCCACCATCCTGATCGACTTCGTGCCGGATCAGCTGTGCGTCGAGCTGAAGTCACTGAAGATGTACATGTGGTCGTTCCGCGAGGAAGGCGGCTTTCACGAGGCGATGACCAACCGCATCGCCGACGACATCGTCGCCGCGATCAATCCGCGCTTCCTGCGTCTGACCGGCCGCTGGAACGTGCGCGGCGGCAT
The DNA here is from genome assembly GCF_034479635.1 of Guyparkeria halophila. Classification (NCBI taxonomy): domain Bacteria; kingdom Pseudomonadati; phylum Pseudomonadota; class Gammaproteobacteria; order Chromatiales; family Thioalkalibacteraceae; genus Guyparkeria; species Guyparkeria halophila. Next base: position 294,525 of record NZ_CP140153.1, on the reverse strand, counting down.
CTGGACCAACGTGGTGGTCGAGCACCGCCAGGACGGCTGGGAACCGGCGCCGAAAGTCGAGTTGCCCTGATCGCATGTCGGCGGCACGCCATCTGGGCATCGACGTAGGCACCTCGGGGCTGCGCGTTGCGGCCCTCGGGGCGGACGGTGAGTGCCTGTGGCTGGAAAAGGCCGACTGGCCGGTGCCGGCGGTCGACCATGGCCATGAACAGGACCCGGCCCTCTGGTGGGCGGCATTCGATGGCCTGATGTGCCGGCTGGGCGAGACGGGAGGGCTGACCGAGGTCGACTCGCTGGCCTTCGCCGGCACCTCGGGCACGGTGCTGACCATCGATACCGACGGCCGACCACAAGGACCGGCCCTGATGTACGACGACCCGCGGGGGGATGAGTCGCTCGTTGCCCTGCGCCGGCTGGACCTCGACCCCGACGCCCAGCTGTCGGCACTGGCCCGTTGGCGATTCCTCGCCGAAAAACGCGGCCGGGCCGGGCGACCGGTCAGCCAGGCCGACTGGTTCGTCACCCGCCTGACCGGCCGGCATGTCAGCGACAGCAACAACGCGCTCAAGTGGGGTTTCGGTGCGGTGACCGAACAATGGCCTGCCGCCCTGCTCGATCGGTTCGGCGACCAGCTGCCCGAGGTACACCGCCCCGGCACGGCCGTCGCCCCCATCACGCCCGACCTGGCCCGACACTGGAACCTGCCGGAGACCACCATCGTGGCCGCCGGCACCACCGATTCGATGGCGGCCCTCTGGGCCAGCGGCGCGACCGCCGAGGGCGACGGCGTGACCAGCCTGGGCTCGACGCTGGCGCTGAAACTGATCAGTGCCACCCCGGTCAGCGACGCGGCCAGCGGGGTGTACAGCCATCGTTTCGGTGACCGATTCGCCGTCTCCGGTGCGTCCAACACCGGCGGACGGGTACTGGCCGCCTTCTTCGACAGCGAGGAACTGGCCAGCCTGAGCGAATCGATCGACCCGACGGCACCCGACACCCTGGGTTACTGGCCGCTGGCCGGGCGCGGCGAACGATTTCCGGTGGTCGCGCCCGACATGTCCCCGCGTCTGACGCCGCGGCCGGACGACCCCGCCGCGTTTCTCGGCGGGATGCTGCGCGGCATCGCACGCATCGAGGCGCTGGGCTATCGACGGTTCGCCGCGCTGGGCGGCACCGCCGTGCGGCGGGTGCTGTCCTCCGGCGGCGGGGCGCACAACCCGGTGTTCTCCCGCATCCGCGCAAGGGCCCTGGGCGTGCCGGTGCAGACGGCCGAACACACCGAGGCGGCGGTGGGCGCGGCGCGCCTGGCACAACGGGCCACTCGAGCCGACGGAGCAAGCGAATGAATCAACCACTGACGCGAGCGGCGCGCGAAATGGGCGGGCTGGGCTACTGGCTGGCCGGTCTGCGACTGATGTGGCAACCGGGGCTGCGCCGCTTCACCCTGATCCCGCTTTTCATCAATACGCTGCTGTTCGGCCTGGCGGGCTGGCTGCTGGTCAGCAGTGCCGGCGACTGGGTCGAGGGCCTGCTGCCCGAGTGGCTCGATTTCCTCTACTGGCTGCTGATGCCCATCGTGGTACTCGGGCTGCTGCTGGTGACCTTCTTCACCTTCACGCTGGTCGCCAATCTGATCGCGGCGCCATTCAACGCCGTGCTCGCCGCGAGGGTCGAGGCCCACCTGACCGGCCGTTCACCGCCCGAGGATGACCAGGGCCTGATTGCCGACGCGGTCGGCGCGATCGCCAGCGAGGTGGGACGATTGCTCTATCTCGCGGCCTGGGCGATCCCGCTGGTGATCCTGTGGTTCATCCCCGGCCTGAACCTGATCGCGCCGTTCGCCTGGTTCATTTTCTCGGCCTGGATGATGAGCCTGGAATACATCGACAACCCGGCCGGCAATCACGGGCTGTCATTCCGCGAGCAGCGACGATGCCTGCGCCAACGCCCGGCGCTGACGCTCGGCTTTGGCAGTCTGATGACGCTGATGACCATGGTGCCGGTGGCGAATTTCCTCGCCATGCCGGTGGGGGTGTGCGGGGCGACCCGGATGTGGGTGGAAGGATTTGAGGGGAAGGCGGTCAGGCGAGAGAGTTAAGAGCTGGAAGCTCAACGTGTCACGTCGGGGGACATGGTTGCTGACCGGGACGGCCGCTGGGGCGGCCTTCGCGCGCGGGGCGCGCTCCCACAATGGGGCACTTGCGACGCCCCACTGTGGGAGCTTGCCTGGCAAGCGAAACGCGCCGCAGGCGCGTGTCTCGCCCACGGGCTGGCATCCCTCCCAACCAGACGAATTCAGCCCTTACGCGGCTCGCGACCCGACGAGCGTCGGCGCGCCTCGGCCTTCTTCTGCTTGACCTTTTGCAGCGGCGTGCGCCGGTCGACCTTGCCCTCGTAGGGGTTCGAATCGGTGCGGAATTCGATCCGGATCGGGGTGCCCATCAGATCGTGTTCGCGGCGGAAGTAGGATTCCAGATAACGGTGGTAATGCCCCGGCAGGCGCTTGGTCTGCTTGCCGTGAATGACGATGATCGGCGGGTTGCTGCCGCCCTGGTGGGCATAGCGCAGGCGGATGCGCCGGCCGTGTACCAGCGGCGGCTGGTGCTGCTCGACGGCGGCCCCCAGGGTGCGGGTCAGCGCGTTGGTCGAGATCGAGCGCATGGCGGCTTCATAGGCCTGATCCACGCTCTCGAACAGGTGACCCACGCCGGTGCCGTGCAGGGCGGAAATGCGATGGATCTCGGCGTAGTTGATAAAGCCGAGCTTGCGTTCGATCTCCGAGGCGACGCGCTCACGCACGTCAGACTCCAGCCCGTCCCACTTGTTGACCGCGATCACCAGCGCGCGGCCACGCTCATTGATGAAGCCCAGCAAATGCTGGTCCTGCTCGGTAATGCCGGTGTGCGCATCGAGCACCAGGATCACGACATTGGCAGCGTCGATCGCCTGCAACGTCTTGACGATGCTGAACTTCTCGATCGCCTCGCCGACGCGCGACTTGCGCCGCACCCCGGCGGTGTCGATCAGCGTGTAGGGCTTGTCGTCGCGCTCGAAGGGGATCTTGATCGAGTCGCGGGTGGTCCCCGGCTCGTCAAAGGCAAGCACGCGCGATTCACCCAGCAACCGGTTGGTCAGGGTGGACTTGCCCACGTTGGGACGCCCGACCAGGGCGACGGTAATGCCTCGCCCCTCGGGCTCCTCGGCCGGTTCCTCGGCGAACTCCGGCGGCAGCATGGTCTCTAGCCGCTCCCATAGCCCGCCGATGCCACGTCCGTGCGAAGCGGCGATGTATTCCGGCTCACCCATGCCCAGCGCCCAGAACTCGGCCTGGACCTCGTGCTCATCGACGCCGTCGGTCTTGTTGACCACCAGCAGCACCGGCTTGCCGGCGCGGCGCAATTCCGCGGCGATTTGCTCGTCGGCGGCGGTCAGCCCGGCCCGACCATCGACGAGGAAGGCGATCAGATCGGCCTCCTCGACGGCCAGCCAGGCCTGATCCTCCATCAGGGCCTCGATGCCGCCCCGCTCGCCGGTCAGCCCGCCGGTGTCGATCACCAGCCAGTCACGTTCCTCGTGATGGGCCGCACCGTACTGACGATCGCGGGTCAGGCCGGCGAAATCGGCCACCAGCGCATCACGGCTGCGAGTGAGCTGGTTGAAAAGGGTCGACTTGCCCACGTTGGGGCGGCCGACCAGGGCGATTACGGGTTTCATCGCGTCAAAGGACTCGTGGGGTGGCTGTTGCCAGAATTAGTCAAGCGTGAACGCCCGCAGTTCGCCGTCGCGGGTGACGGCCAGGCCCTGACCGTCGACCTGCTGGATCGGGTCGATCAGCGGATCGCCCCAGTCGGCCCGGCCGACCAACGCGCCGCTGGTGGTCGAGAGCACGTGCACGTAGCCCTCGCGATCCCCCACGACCAGGTAGCCATTGATCAGGGCCGGGCCGGTCAAGCCGCGGTGCTTGAGATCCGATTGGCGCCAGAGCGCATCGCCGCTGCGCCGGTCGATGGCCCAGATCACGCCGTCGGCATCGCTCAGGTAGAGCGCGCGACCACCGGCCGCGATGTTGTTGGTGTTGGAGAAGTCGCGTGACCACAGCTCGCGACCGCCCTGGGCGGCCAGGGCAACCAGCTTGCCCTGGTACGTCGCGGCATAGAAGACGCCATCGGCGAACACCGGCGTGGCGTCGACATCCACCATGCGGTCGACGTCGGTCCGGCCGGTCGGCAGCGCCACGGCCTGGCTCCACAGCTCGCGGCCATCCTCGCGGGCGAAGACGGCAATCGTGCCGTCGTCGAAACCGGCAGCCAGGGCATCGGGGAACATCAGCACGCGCCCCTGTCCCTGCAGGGTCAGGGCCGGCGGGTTTTTCGACTGGCGCCAGCGCATCTCGCCGGTCTCGGCATTCAGCACGGCCAGCGTGCCATCGCGGCCGCGCACGGCCACATCACCGAAGCCGACCGAGGGTGCGGCATCCACCGAACTGCGGATCGAGACATCCCAGCGACGCTCGCCACTGTCGGCCGCCAGGGCGAAGACGCGACCGTCCTCGCTACCGAAGACGACAATCCCTTCACCGGCGCCGCCGCCGACACTCAGGTCGGCCTCGAGATCGACCGACCACAGTCGCTTGCCCGACTCGAGATCGTAGGCAAGCACGTCACCCTCGGGGCCGGCAACGAAGACGCGCCCGTCGTCCTCGACCGGGGCGATGGCGGTCAGATGATTTTCCTGATCACCGCCGGAGGAACCGCTCCAGGCAACCTGGGGCGGTTGCTGGTTGTCGATCTCCTGCAGCGGCGTGGGCTTGACCAGTTCGCGCGGTGCCGAGCAGCCGGCGAGTGCGACGGCCAGGCCCGCAACCAGCGGCAGCGTCCAACGGGTCGAGTGCGTGTTGATCATGATTTCTCCTCGGCGCCGGCCGGCAGGCTGTCGAGCTTCATCTGCAGCAGGCCGTTGGCGGCATCGGATTCGATGGCGGTTTCGTAGGCCTGGCGCGCGGCGACCAGGTCGCCGCGTTCGGCAAGGATGTCGCCGCGCAGTTCGGCAAACAGGCCGTCAAAGCCGGCCGGCGGATTGGCCAGTCGCTCGAGCGCGGCATCATGTTCGCCCTGTGCCCAGAGTACGCGGGCCAGTCGCAGGTCGACCGTCGCGACCAGCTGGACCCGTTCGGCGCTCTCGCGTGCCTTTTCGAGGTAGGACGTGGCCGTTTCGAGGTCGTTGCTCTCGACGGCGGCACCGGCACCGATCAGCCAGGCCAGCGGGGTGTAGTTGGTGCCATCGTGGCTGGTGGCGACCTCGCGCGCGCGCTCGACCACGTCGCCTTCGCCGCGGGCCGCCATCTGCTCGAGATTGGCAAAGGCCGCGGACGCCGAGGCGATCCGGTTGTCCTGCCAGCCCTGCCAGCCCTGCCAGCCGACCAGGCCGGCAATGCCGAGCACGACGCCGGCAATCACCGTCTTGCCGTTCTCCGACCACCAATCGCGGATGCGTTCAATCTGTTCTTCGTCTGAGGCGACCATAGGGGTTCCCGAAATGCGTTAGTTAGTGGCCAAGAGGGTATCGAGGGCGTCCACGGCGACGGTCTGCTGCTCGCCTTCGCCGCGCAACGGCTTGACCGAGACCTGCTCGCCGGCCTCGTCCTCGACGATCAGCGCGGTGGCGGCACCACTGCGATCCGCGCGCTTGAACTGTGCCTTGAGGCTGCCGCCGTCGAGATTACACTGCACCCGTCGGCCGACCAAGGTGCGGCGCAGACGGTCGGCAAGCCGCAGCCCCGCCCCCTGGCGGGCCGCTTCCGGCACGATGACGTAGAGGTCGGCACGACCGGCGTCCGTCGGCGTCTCGGCCAGCGACAGCAATCGCTCGATACCGATCGCGAACCCGGCTGCCGGCGTGGCCCGGCCGCCGAGCTGTTCGACCAGCCCGTCGTAACGACCGCCGGCACAGATGGTGCCCTGGGCGCCGAGCGACTCGGTGACCCACTCGAACACCAGCTTGTTGTAGTAGTCCAGCCCGCGCACCAGCCGCGGGTTGATCCGGTAGGGAACCCCCAGCGCATCGAGCAGCCCGCAGGTCTTGGCGAAGTCGGCGGCCGACTCCTCGTCGAGGTAGTCGGCCAGCTTCGGTGCGGCCTCGAGGATCGGCTGGATGTCAGGGTTCTTGCTGTCGAGCACCCGGAGCGGGTTCTCGTGCAGGCGCCGGCGCGCTTCCTCGTCGAGCTGGTCGGCGTGGCCCTCCAGATACTCGATCAGCACCTCGCGGTGCCGGGCGCGTGCCTCGGGCTGGCCGAGGGTATTGATCTCCAGGCGCACGTCCTCGATGCCGAGGCGCGCCCACAGCGAGGCGGCCATCTGGATCAGCTCGACCTCCAGCTCCGGGCCGGCCACGCCGAAGGTCTCGACGCCGAACTGGTGGAACTGGCGGTAGCGCCCCTTCTGCGGGCGCTCGTGGCGGAACATCGGCCCGGTGTACCACAGCCGACGCTGCTGGTTGTGGATGATGCCGTGCTGCAGGCAGGCCCGCACGCAGCCGGCCGTGCCCTCGGGGCGGAGGGTGAGCGAATCGCCGTTGCGGTCGTCGAAGGTGTACATCTCCTTCTCGACGATATCGGTCACCTCGCCGATCGACCGCGCAAACAGCGCCGTCTGCTCGACGATCGGCATGCGGATCTCTTCGTAACCGAATGCCGCGGCGGTGTCGCGCAGGGCGGTTTCCAGGCGTTGCCAGGCGGGCGTGTCGTCGGGCAGCACGTCGTGCATGCCCCGGATGCTCTTGGGCGTCTTGCTCATCGTGGAATCGGGGTTATCGCTCGTCGCCGGAATCGTGGGCGGCCTCATGGGCGGCCTTATCCCGGGCGACGCGCTCGCGGATGGTTTGTTCGATCTGGTCGACCAGCTCTTCTTCGGACAGCTTGCGCGACGGCTTGCCGTCGACGTACAGCAGATTGGGCTGACCGCCGGTCAGGCCGATGGATGCCTCGCGGGCCTCGCCGGGCCCGTTGACCACGCAGCCGATCACGGCGACATCCATGGGCAGGTCGATGTCCTCGATACGCTCTTCCAGGGCGTTGACGGTCTTGATCACGTCGAACTCCTGACGGGCACAGGACGGGCAGGCAATCAGGTTGACGCCGCGGCTGCGAAGTTTCAGCGACTTCAAGATATCCCAGCCGACCTTGACCTCTTCGACCGGGTCGGCGGCCAGCGAGACGCGCAGGGTGTCACCGATCCCCTCGGCCAACAGCATGCCCAGACCTACGGCGGACTTGACCGCGCCGGCGCGCGGACCACCCGCCTCGGTGATCCCCAGATGCAGCGGCTGCTCGATCTGGTCAGCGAGCTTGCGGTAGGCACCCAGCGTCATCCAGACGTCGGAGGCCTTCAGCGAGACCTTGAACTCGGGGTAGTCGAGCCGGTCGAGGATATCGATGTGCCGCAAGGCGGACTCGACCAGCGCGTCCGGGGTCGGTTCGCCGTACTTTTGCTGCAGGTCCTTCTCCAGCGAGCCGGCGTTGACGCCGATGCGCAGCGGGATGCCGTGGTCGCGCGCCGAGTCGATCACCTGGCGCACGCGGTCCTCGCGACCGATGTTGCCGGGGTTGATGCGCAGGCAGTCGGCGCCCAGGTCCGCGACGCGCAGGGCGATGCGGTAGTCGAAGTGGATGTCGGTGATCAGCGGGATGGAGACCCGCTGCTTGATCTTGCCGAAGGCCTCGGCGGCATCCATGTTGGGCACGGAGACACGCACGAGGTCGGCGCCGGCGGCGGCAAGGCGCTCGATCTGGGCGACCGTCGCCTCGACATCGCAGGTGTCGGTGTTGGTCATCGACTGGACAGAGATGGGCGCATCGCCCCCCACGCCCACGGACCCGACCTGGATCCGACGGGACAGGCGACGCGTCACCGGAACCGGTTGAAAGCTCATGAATTCCCCACGGTGGTTCGCAGCACGCCGGTGTCCCCGCTCGGCTCACCCAGATCCACCGGCTTGCCCTGGTATTCGACCTCGATCCCCTCGGGCTGCCCCAGCACCAGCGAGAACGGCCCGTTTGCCTCGGCAAACGCGCGTTCCTCGCCGGCGGCCAGCACGTCGTACATCAGTCGCTCGCCGTTGCCGTCGCGCACCTCGACCCAGCTGTCGGCGCTGGTGGCGCGCAGCAGCAGGGCCGGCGGCTTGTCGGCGGCAGGGGCCGCCGATTCATCGGCATCGGGTTCGTTGTCGGCCTCGCCAGCGGATTGGCCGGCGGATTGGCCGGACTCGTCCTCGGCGGGCTCACGCCCTTCAATCGCAGCGCCGATCGCCGCCAGGCGCTCGCCGGGCAGCGCCAGCGAGACGCTCTCGGTCGGCGAAGGCGCCTCGGTCGGCGGCGCCGGGGGCTCGTCGAGGGCCCCGTCGATGGCCGGACGCTCGCCGGCCGAGTCGTCCTCGGTCACCGACGCCGGGCCCGTGTCGGTCGACGACTCGGCCGTCTCGCCGCGCAGATCGGTCCACCAGGACTGCACGCGATCGGCATCGAGACGCGAGAGGGCGAGCACCACGATCGCGATGACGATCAGGATGCCCAACCATCCCAGCAAGCGACGGCCAACGCCACCGCCACGGGGCTCCATGACGTCCAGCGTCGGGTGAATGCCACCCTGCACCGTCCCGTTGTCCGGGGCGCGCTGGGCGTTGTACTGGGCGATCAGCTCATCGCCGTCGAGCCCCAGTTGCCCGGCCCAGGTGCGCAGATAGGCGAGGATGTAAGGGCGCCCCGGTACGGCATCGAGCTCGTCGCGCTCGATACACTCGATCACCTTCAGATCGAGGTTGAGCGGCTGGGCGAGATCCGCGGCGCTCAGACCGGCGGCTTCGCGTCCGCGCCGAATCCGTTCGCCGACGCTGGGGCCGGCGATCTCCTGCCCAAGGGTGATCGCCTCATCCGGCTCGTGGGCCGTTGCTCCGACCGCTGGCTCACGCCGCTCCTGCTCGCTCATCGACTGCCTCCCTGTTCCAGTGCCTGGGCCTCCGGCGAGTCCGGGAATCGGCCGCGCAGGATCAGGCGGTGGTTCTTCAATGCCTGTTCGTCACCCACCGCACGGTCGATCGCGATCGCGACGCCCAGCGACCCCGGGGTGTGCCGGTGACGCGATTCGTATCGCCGCATCGCCTCGGCCGCCTCGGCCGCCTCGCCGGTTTCCAGCAATGCCTGCGCGACACCCAGCAGGGCACCCGGCTGACGGGCGCCTTCGTCCAGCGCCCGGCGGAACTGGGCCAGTGCCTGGGACTGTTCGCCGGCCTGCTGGTAGCAGCGCCCGGAGTTGACCAGGGCGAATTCCGGGGTCTCGTACAGGGGATCGTCGTAGGCGCGACGGAACATCGCCTGAGCGCGTTCGTAGTCGCCCTGGGAGCACAGGAAGCCGCCGTAGTTGTTCGCCAGATCCGAGTTGTCGCCGTCGAGCCGCACGGCTCGGGCAAAGGCATCGCCCGCCTTCTCTTCCTCGCCCAGACGCTGCAGCAGGATGGCGTGGACGTGATGCGCCGGGGCATAGCCGCTATCGAGCCGGATCGCGCGTCGAATCTTTTCCATGGCGATCTTGAGCTCGCCCTTGCGCATGTAGCCGGCGGCCAGTTCGGTATTGATCTCGGCGGCCTGGGTATTTTCGCCGACGTGGCGCTCGATCGAACCGCTGTCGCCACCCGGCAGGCCGGTGGTGGCGCAGCCGCTCAGGCCGAGCAGGATCACGGCGCAAAGCGTCAGCAGGCGATGGCTCATCGAGTCACCTCCACCACACCCTGGCCCAGGCCCATCTGCGCCAGGCGATCCTTGCGGCGGGACTTGTCGGCGACCTTGCCGGCAAGCTGGCCGCAGGCGGCATCGATATCGTCACCGCGCGTCTTGCGCGGCACGGTATTGATGCCCACCGCCTTGAGTCGTGCCCGGAACCGCTCGATGCGGTTGCGCGAGGAACGCTCGTAGCCGGAACCCTCGAAGGGGTTGAACGGGATCAGGTTGATCTTGACCGCCTCCTTGCGCGGGCCGAGCAACGCGATCAGCTCATCGGCATGCTCGGGCGTGTCGTTGACGCCCTGGATCATCACGTACTCGTAGATGATCGCGCCATGCGGCACCACCTCGGCGTAGCGGTCGCAGGCCGCCATTAGCTCGTCGAGCGGGTACTTCTCGTTGATCGGCACCAACTCGTTGCGCAGCGCGTCGTTGGGCGCGTGCAGCGAAATGGCGAGCGAAATCGGCAACCGCTCGCCCAGCCGATCGATCGCCGGCACGATGCCGGAGGTCGAGATGGTCACTCGACGCTTGGACAGGCCGTAGGCGTGGTCGTCGAGCATCAGCTCGGCGGCGTCGACCACTGCCTGCTCGTTCAAGAGCGGCTCGCCCATGCCCATGAAGACCACGTTGCTGATCGCCTTGCCGGTCGGCAGGCGACGCTCGACCAACCGCTCGGCCAACCAGAGCTGGCCGACGATCTCGGCGGTCGACAGGTTGCGGTTGAAGCCCTGCCGGCCGGTCGAGCAGAAGGTACAGGTGAGCGAACAGCCCACCTGCGAGGAAATGCAGAGGGTCGCGCGGTCGTCTTCGGGGATGTAGACCATCTCCACGGAGTTGCCGCCGCCCGTATCGACGAGAAACTTGCGCGTCCCGTCCTTCGATTCCTGGTCGAGCAGGATCTCGGGGGCCTGGATGCAGGCGATCTCCTTGAGCTTTTCGCGCAGGCTCTTGGCGAGATCGGTCATTGCGTCGAAGTCCTCGACCCGACGCTGGTGCACCCACTTGAGCACCTGGTTGGCACGGAAGGGCTTCTCGCCCATCTCCGCAAACCAGGCACGCAGGCGGCTGGGCGCCAGTCCCAGCAGATTGATGCGTTCGTCGGTCGAAGTCATTCAGGCCACCCGTATGTCGACCCGAAAAGGTGCCAGCGGTCTTAGCGGCTGGTCAACTCGTCGGGCTTGAAGAAGAAATCGATCTCGGTGCGCGCGTTCTCGGCGCTGTCCGAACCGTGGGCCGCGTTGGCGTCGATCGACTCGGCGAAGTCGGCGCGGATGGTGCCCGGCTCGGCTTCCTTCGGATTGGTCGCGCCCATCAGGTCACGGTTCTTGGCGATGGCGTCCTCGCCCTCGAGTACCTGGACGAAGACCGGGCCGGAGATCATGAAACCGACCAGCTCACCGAAGAACGGACGCTCCTTGTGGACCGCGTAGAAGCCCTCGGCCTGCTCGCGGGTCAGCTGCATCATGCGCGCACCGACCACCGACAGACCGGCGTCCTCGAAACGCGAGATGATCTGACCGATCACGTTCTTGGCAACGGCGTCGGGCTTGATGATCGAAAGGGTGCGTTCTACGGCCATGAAGTTATCTCCTGATCGGGCGGGATCATTCCGCCCCGGTGAAACGTGAAAAAGAAAACGGAAACAGGAAGCTGTCGCTCACCGGGGATGAGCGACAGCAAAGCGCGATAGTTTAAGGAACCTCTGCACGAATAGCCAATGCCTCTGGCTTACCGGCTTGTTCGCCATCAAGGCGTCGATTCGAAGTCGGGCTCGTTGCCCGCCGAGAATCGGCAACACCGAGGGCGGGCAAGCCGGCAAGCCCCGGAGGGCGGGCCGCCAGGCACCCATCTGCGGTGTTGCAGCGCTTGCCAATGACTCCGGCCATTGGGCGGCGCGCTACGCCTTGCATCTGGGTACCTGGCGACCCGCAGAGGCGTTGGCTATTCGTGCAGAGGTTCCGACGATTCACCGGAAAACAATCCACGCGAACCGCGTGGAGACTGTTCGCGTTGGCGATCGAGCAGGGAGCTCGGATCAGGGACCGACGCCCCGCATGCCGGCAGCGACGGCCTCGGACCGCTCGTCGCGCGTCTGTTGCAGCTGATCGTCCTGGCGAGCGGAGACGTCGAGCACGTCGGGCTGCTCCACCACGTCGGCCAGCGAAATGGACTCGAGGAACCCCTGGATCTGGGCCGACAGCCCCATCCACAGGTCATGAGCCAGGCACTTGCCACCTCCCTGGCAGTTGCCGCGTCCACCGCAGCGGGTGACATCGACCACCTCGTCGACCGCGTGGACGATCTCGGCGATATTGATCCGCGCCGGCTCACGCGCCAGCTGGTAGCCACCGCCCGGGCCGCGCACGCTGCTCACCAGCTGCCCGCGACGCAACTGGGCAAACAACTGCTCAAGGTAGGAGAGCGACAATGACTGTCGTTCCGCGATGTCGGCCAGTGCCGTCGGTTGGCCGCGGTCATGGATGGCCAGGTCCAGCATGGCCGTCACGGCGTAGCGGCCCTTGGTCGTCAGCCTCATTGCAAACCTCCCGGCAGCCGCTATCGCGGCCGCCAAAACGGGTCAATCCCGAGCGGGATTCTCGGGGATAGTCGCCCCATCATAGTCCGGCGACACCGCGCTGTATATGGGCGGGGCCGACCGGGTCAGTCCCGCCGGTCCGGGGCCTGCTCGACCGGCTGGTCGCGACCGCAATTGACCGCCCCGTCTTCCTCGTCGAGGTGACAACCATCCAGGCTGGGACGACTCGGTCGGGAGACATCCACCCCCAGCGAACGCAGGGCGTCGGCCATCTCGTCAAGCTGACCGTCGACCGTCTGAACGTGATCCAGCAGGCGATCGACCACGGTCGCCACCGGGTCGGGCATGTCGCGGGCCACGCCGTAGGCATCGAACCCGAGCCGCTGGGCAACACGTCGCTTGGTCTCGTTCTGCTCGGCGCGCTGCTCGACCATCCGCGCCGGGATGCCCACCAGGGTCGCCCCGTCGGGGGCATCACGGAGCACAACGGCGTTCGACCCGACGCGCACCCCCTCGCCGAGGGTGATCGGGCCGAGGATCTTCGCCCCGGCCCCGACCACCACGCCGTCGCCGAGCGTGGGGTGACGCTTGCCCTCGCGCCAGGTGGTGCCGCCCAGCGTGACGCCGTGATACAGGGTGCAGTCATTGCCGATCTCGGCAGTCTCGCCGATCACCACTCCCATGCCGTGGTCGATGAAGAATCGATGGCCGATCTCGGCACCGGGGTGGATCTCGATCCCGGTCAGCCAGCGGCTGACATTCGAGATCAACCGCGCCAGCAGGCGCCAGTTGCGCCGCCAGAGCGCATGGGCAACGCGATGCCACCAGACGGCGTGCAGACCCGGATAGGTCAGCGCGATCTCCCAACGGCTGCGTGCCGCCGGATCGCGGTCGAACACGCTGTCGACGTCATCGAGAATCGTTTTCCACCAACCCATGCACTTGCTCCGCAATCTATCGATCAATCCGCCCCGTCGCGCCGCCCTCGGGATAGCGCGGTCAGCATGCCCTGCAGGATCTGCAGCTCGTCCCGACGCGGCTCGGCCCGGTTGAGCATCACGCGCAGGCGCTGCATCAGGCGCCGGGCGTGCTGCTCCGTCTCCGCCGCCCCGCTGCCGGGGAAATAGTCGCGCGCCGCCAGCGCGGCCTCGAGACGAGCGCAGAGTGTAGCAAGCTCGGCCTTGCGGGCCGGCGGTTCGCCGCCGGCCTCCAGCGGTTGCGGCTGGCGCGAGGCGTGGAACAACTCGTAGGCCACCAATTGGACCGCCTGGGCGAGGTTGAGCACCGGGTAGTCTGGATTGGCATGCAGGGCCAGCAGGTGATCGGCCACGCCCAGCTCCTCGTTGGTCAGGCCGGTGCGTTCGGCGCCGAACAGGATGCTGATCCGGCCGGTCGATTCCGCCGGCAGTGAACCGACCTGCCGCATCACCTCGGCCGCCGCCGCCCGTCCGTCGAGCAACGGCAGGGCCAGGCTGCGCGTCCGCGCGGTGGTCGCCCACACGGCCACCGAATCGGCCACGGCCTCGTCGACCGAATCGACCACGCGAGCGGCATCGAGCAGGTCGGCGGCGTGCGTCGCCACCGCCCGGGCCTTGTCGTCGATCGCCGCCCGGCTGACTCGGGGCGCGACCAGCACGAGTCGCGAGAGGCCCATGGTCTTCATCGCCCGGGCCGCGGCACCGATGTTCTCCGCCATCGACGTCTGGCAGAGCACGATCTCGATCCGCGCAAGGGCCTGAGCGGAACCCTCGGCGGAGGATGGGGAGCTGACGGAAGGGGACAATTGCGGCATGGCTGACATAGGGGCGTTTACGCGTATAATTCCGGATCCGAGGAACGGGGCGCATCAGCGCCCCGACCGGGCATCACGGTCCGATCGACCGGCCCGGACGCGCCTCTGGCAGCGATCAAACCGCCTGCCGCGGCCCGTCATCCACCATTCGCTCGTCGAGCCGACCAAGACCATTATGCCGCACCCCATGCTCAATATCGCCGTGCGCGCCGCCCGCGCCGCCGGCAGTGTCATCTCCCGCAGCCGCGATCGCGTCAACGATCTCACCATCGAGTCGAAAAAGCGCAACGACTTCGTCACCGAGGTCGACCATCAGGCCGAGACGGCGATCATCGACACACTGCTGCGCGCCTACCCCGACCACGGCATCCTCGCGGAGGAGTCCGGCGCCGCCGGGCAGGACGGCGCCGAGTTCCGCTGGATCATCGACCCGCTCGACGGCACCACCAACTTCCTGCACGGCATCGGCCACTACGCGGTATCCATCGCGCTGGAACGCCAGGGGCGACTGGAACTGGGGGTGATCTACAACCCGGTCAACCAGGAGCTGTTCACCGCCGAGCGCGGCGGCGGGGCCTTCCTCGACAACCGCCGCATCCGCGTCGCTCCGCGCAAGGGGCTGGATGGCGCGTTGCTGGGTACCGGCATCCCGTTCCGTGACGACCAGAACCTCGAACGATACATCGCGACCCTGCGGGCGCTGCACGGCCCGATCGCCGGCATCCGCCGCCCCGGGTCGGCCGCGCTGGATCTGGCCTACGTGGCCGCCGGCCGTTTCGACGGCTTCTGGGAATTCGGCCTCAAGCCCTGGGACATGGCCGCCGGCGTCCTGCTGGTCCGCGAGGCCGGTGGCGTGGTGATCGACAACCAGGGTGGCGACGACTACCTGGGCAGTGGCAATGTCATCTGCGCCAACCCCAAGCTGGTCCACGCCATGCTGCAGGCGATCAGCAAGGGCGAGGCGGCCTGGCGCTCGGTCTCGCGGCCCGAGTCCGGCGACTAACGCCAAGGCGCCGATCCCGCAGACACGAAAAAGCCCGCATCGACTGCGGGCTTTTCCGTTTGGGCCGGGCAGTCGAACCGTGCCGGCCAACCCCGTGCGGGAAAGGAAGGCCCTCAGGGGATGTTGCTGTCCTCGGCCTGCTTGAGCCGCTCGCGGTCATCCAGCTTGAGCAGGTCCTGGCGCTTGAGGCCCATGTCCAGCGACACGGCCGAGGCGACGTAGATCGAGGAGAACGTACCGATCGCGATCCCGAGCAACAGCGTCAGAGAAAAGCCGTAGAGCGCCTCGCCCCCGAAGACGAACAGCGCCAGCGCGGTGAGGAAGGTGGTACCCGAGGTGATCACCGTGCGCGACATGGTCTGGTTGACCGAGGCGTTCATCACCTCCTTCTCGGTGCCCTTGCGCATCTTCTGGAAGTTCTCGCGGATGCGGTCGAACACCACGATGGTGTCGTTGATCGAGTAGCCGGCCAGCGCGAGGAAGGCGGCCAGCACGGTCAGGTCGAAGCGAAGCCCCACCAGACTGACGATACCCAGCACCACCACCAGATCGTGCGCCAGGGCGAGGATCGCCCCGCCCGCCAGGCGCACCTGGAAACGAAAGCCCACATAGACCAGGATGCCGGCCAGCACGACCAGCAAGGCCAGCCCACCGGCGTTGAACAACTCCTTGCCCACCGCCGGGCCGACATACTCGACCCGGCGCATGGTGACGTCATCCGACTCCGACTGCAGCGCGGTCAGCACCTGGTCGGCGAGCCGCGACTGGCTTTCCCCCGTCGGCGGCAACCGCACCAGCACCGACTCCGATGAGCCAAACAGCTGCGCGACCGCTTGATCGAAACCCTGGGCATCGAGCGTGTCGCGCACCGCCTCGATGTCCGCCCCGCCGGGGTAGCCCAGCTCGACGACCACCCCGCCGGTGAAGTCCAGGCCCAGGTTGAGCCCCTTGGTCGCCAGCGAACCCACCGCGACCAGCAGCAGGATCGCCGACAGGGCGTAGGCGAAGTAGCGCTTGCCGAAGAAGTCGAATCGCGCGTCGGCTGGAAATACGTTCATGGTGTCACTCGTCTGATTCGATTGCCGGCACCTGGCCGGCTCAGATGGAAAGTCCCTTCAGGCGCGCCTGGCGACCGTAGACCAGGTTGGCCAGGGCGCGCGACAGCATCACCGCGGTGAACACCGAGGCGAGGATGCCGATCGACAGCGTCACGGCAAAGCCCTTGACCGGCCCGGTGCCGAAGGCAAACAGGGCGAGGGCCGCCAGCAGGGTGGTGATGTTCGCATCCAGGATGGTGGCAAAGGCACGCTCGTAACCGGCCTTCATCGCCGCGTGCGGCGTCATGCCGTTCCTGAGCTCTTCGCGAATGCGCTCGAAGATCAACACGTTGGCATCCACCGCCATGCCCACGGTCAGCACGATGCCGGCAATGCCCGGCAGGGTCAGCGTTGCCTGCAGCATCGAGAGCACCGCGACGATCAGGACCAGGTTGGTCACCAGCGCGACCACGGCGATCACGCCGAAGACGCGGTAGTAGATCATCATGAAGATCGCCACCAGCACGAAGCCGAGAATGGCGGCGTTCACGCCGGCCTGGATGTTCTCGGCACCCAGGCTCGGACCGACGGTGCGCTCCTCGACGATATCCATCGGCGCGCGCAGGGCGCCGGCGCGCAGCAGCAGCGACAGGTTGCGCGCCTCCTGCGACGAGTCGAGCCCGGTGATCTGGAAGCGGTTGGCCAGCTGGTCACGAATGGTGGCGACGTTGATCACCTCTTCGACCAGCTTCTTCTCCTCGCTGAGATTGCCGTCTTCGTCGACCTTGGTGTCGATGCGGTTCTCGATGAACACCACGCCCATCTGCTGGCCGATGTTGTCGCCCGTGATGTCGGCCATGCGCCGCGCGCCCTGGCTGTCGAGGTTGACGAACACCGCCGGCGAGCCGGAATCCTGATCAAAGCCCGACGACGCCCCGGTGACCCGATCACCGGTGACGATCACCTGGCGCTTGAGGAGCACCGGGCCGCCATCGCGTCGCTGGTAGAGACGCGCCTGCGGCGGGATGCTGCCGGACTCGTCGGCATCGACCCAGTCGGCCGGCGAGCCGTGGACCAGGCGGAATTCCAGGGTGGCGGTCGCGCCGAGGATTTCCTTGGCGCGCACGGTGTCCTGGATACCCGGCAGCTCGACCACGATGCGGTCATCGCCCTGCTGCTGGATCAGCGGCTCGGCCACGCCCAGTTCGTTGACGCGGTTGCGCAGGGTGGTGATGTTCTGCTCGAGGGCGGCGCGGCGTTCGGTCTCGACGCCCTCCTCGGTCATCGTCGCCGTCAGGTACGGCTCGCCCTCGATCTCGGCCGAATCGAACTCGAGGTCTTCGTAGTCGCCGGCCAGCTGCTCGATGGCCTGGTCACGGGACCCGGCATCACGGAAACGCACCTGGATACGCTGCTCGTCGGTGACCTCGGCGGAGACATACCGCAGACGCTCGCCGCGCAGGTCGGCACGCATGCCGTCGACACGACGCTCCAGCGCCGTCTTGATCGCCGCGCCCATGTCCACCTGCATCAGAAAGTGGACACCACCACGCAGGTCCAGGCCCAGATACATCGGCAAGGCGCCGAGATCGGTCAGCCAGGTCGGCGCGGCCGGGGCCAGGTTGAGGGCAACCGGGTAGTCACCGCCGAGGGCGGCACGCACCACGTCGACCGCCTCGAGCTGATCGTCCGTGGAGTTGAAGCGGATCAGACCGGAGTCGTCCTGCAAATCGGCACGGCTGTACTCGATGCCCGCGGCGCGCAGCGCGCTCTGTGCCTCGGACAGGGCGGCCTGCTCCATGGTGCCGTCACGCTTGGAGATCTGCAGGGCCGGCTCTTCGCCGAAGAAGTTCGGCAGGGCGTAGAACAACCCCACCAGCACGACAACGACGACGATCAGATTCTTCCACAGGGGATAGCGGTTCATCTTCTAGGCCTTCGCGAGGAAAGGCGCCCCGTGGGCCGGGACGCGGCCCACCGACACGCATCCCTGGCCGGCGGGCGGATAAAACGAGAGGGCCCGCCGTAGCGAGCCCTGGGGAATGGCGAGGATCAGGCCTCGCGGGCGTCCTTGATGGTGCCCTTGGGCATCACCGTGCTGACGGCGAATCGCTGCACGACCACCGTGGTGCCGTCGGCGATTTCCAGTACCAGCAACGTGTCGCCGACGTTGACGACGCGGCCAAGCAGACCGCCGGAGGTCGCGATCTCGTCGCCCTTCTCGATCGCCTCGACCAGCTTCTTGTGCTCCTTCTGACGCTTGATCTGCGGACGGATCAGCAGGAAGTACATGACGGCGAAGATGAGCAGCAGCGGCAGGAAGGTCGCCAGCAGGCTCGGCTCACCGGCCCCTTCCGCCTGGGCCATGGCATCGCTGATAAAGAACATCGTGGGGGTCGCTCCGATTTCGTGGTGTTTTAGGTGGTTTGCAAGACAACGCCGGAGTATGCCACAAGCCCCGCGGTTTGCATTGCTACGCGCCGTTCAGACACCGCGATCGCGCTCGGCGTAGAAGCGGGCCCGGAAGGTCTCGAAGGCATCCGCCTCGATCGCCGCGCGCATTTCGGCCATCAGCACCTGGTAGTAATGCAGGTTGTGGATGGTGCACAACCGCGCCCCCAGCACCTCGCGCGCCCGGTGCAGGTGCTTGAGGTAGGCGCGCGAGTAATGCCGGCAGGTGTAGCAGTCGCAATCCTCGTCGAGCGGCCGGATGTCAGTGGCGTAGCGGGCGTTCTTCAGGCGCACGTCGCCGTAACGCGTGAACAGGTGGCCATTGCGCGCGTTGCGCGTGGGCATGACGCAATCGAACATGTCCACGCCGCGGGCGACCGACTCGACCAGGTCCTCGGGCTTGCCCACCCCCATCAGGTAGCGCGGCCGATCGGCGGGCAATTCGGGCAGGGTGAACTCGAGCACGGCATTGCGCTCTGCCAGCGGCTCGCCCACCGACAGACCGCCGACGGCATAGCCATCAAAGCCCAGGTCGACCAGGCCGGCGGCCGACTCGCGACGCAGGGGCTCGTGCATGCCGCCCTGGACGATGCCGAACAGGGCCCGGTCCGAGTCCGCCGGCTTGAGGGCTTCGAAGGCCGCCTTCGAGCGCGCCGCCCAGCGCAACGATAGGCGCATCGAGGCACCGGCCACCTCGAGCGTGGCCGGGTAGGGCGTGCACTCGTCGAAGATCATCTGGATGTCCGAACCCAGCTCGTGCTGGACCTGCATCGAGGATTCGGGGGTGAGCATCACCTGGTCCCCATTGACCGGCGAGGCAAAACGCACCCCCTCTTCGGTGATCTTGCGCATCTCGGCGAGCGAGAACACCTGAAAGCCGCCCGAGTCGGTCAGGATCGGACGCTCCCAGTGCATGAAGTCGTGCAGATCACCGTGCAGCCGAATGATGTCCGTGCCCGGGCGCAGCATCAGGTGAAAGGTGTTGCCCAGCACGATCTGCGCGCCCAGGTCGGTCAGCTCCTCCGGGGTGACCGCCTTGACGGTGCCGTAGGTGCCCACCGGCATGAACGCCGGCGTGTCGATCACGCCACGGGCGAAGCGGATCTGGCCCCGACGCGGGCCGGCCAGGCGGTCCGCATCGGTCTTGGCGCGGGTGCAGTCATGCAGTTCGAATTTCATGCGGTCTGTGCGCCCTCGACGGCGGCATTCGTCTCGATGAACATCGCATCACCAAAGGAATAGAAACGGTAGCCGTGCTCGATGGCCTCGTGATAGGCGTCCAAAACCCGCTCGCGCCCCGCGAACGCCGAGACCAGCATCAGCAGCGTCGAGCGCGGCAGATGGAAGTTAGTCAGCATCGCGTCGATGACGTGCAGCGGCTGGCCGGGATAGAGAAAAAGCTGGGTGTCGCCGACAAACGGGCCGATCTCGCCGCGGGCGGCGTGCCCGGGGTGCGCACGAGCGGCCGTCTCGATCGCCCGGACCGCGGTGGTGCCGATCGCGATCACGCGGTTGCCACGGCGATGCGCCGCCGCGACCGCCTCGACCGTGGCCGGCGGCACCTCGGTCCACTCGCGATGCATCTCGTGGGCCTCGATGGTCTCGCTGCGCACTGGCTGGAAGGTGCCGGCGCCCACGTGCAGGGTAACGAAGGCCGTCTCGACACCCTGGTCGCGCAGGCGCTCGAGCAGCGCCTCGGTCAGATGCAGCCCGGCGGTGGGGGCAGCGACCGCCCCCTCGCGGCGGGCGAACACCGTCTGGTAATCGTGGCGATCCTGGTCGTCGTCCGCGCGCTCGATGTAGGTCGGCAGGGGCATATGACCATGCGCCTCCAGCCAGCCCAGCATGCCGTCCGCGGGGCTGGAGGCGAGCCGCTTCACCTCGAACAACGCCCCGTCACGACCGATCACTTCGAGTCGAGCACCGCCTTCCATGATCAGTTCGGCGCCGATCCGCGGCGAGCGACTGCTGCGCAGATGACACAGGGCCCGGTCGGTATCGAGCAGGCGCTCGAGCAGGAATTCCACCTTGCCGCCGGAGGCCTTGTGCCCGAACGCACGGGCCGGAATCACGCGGGTATCGTTCAGGATCAGGAGGTCACCCGGCGCGATCAGGTCGGGAAGATCGCCAATATGGCGATGGGCCAATTCCCCAACCGCCGGCAACACCAGCAGGCGCGCCGATTCGCGCGGCTCGGCCGGGCGGGCGGCGATCCGTTCGGGAGGCAGGTGGTAATCGAAGGCGTCGAGCTTCATGGCGGGCGCAGTCTACCCCGCCGCGCGGGGACAGACCACCGGGAACATCGAGCACGACCATCGGCGCGCCCGACCAACCGATCGCCGGGCAGGCTGTCAGCGGGCACAGGGCAGCCGGCGATACCAACGAACCACGGCGCGACTCACCACGGCGGATGACCGGCGGGGGAACGGATACGCACACGCAAAAAACACCCGAATCTGAATCACTCAGAGGGTGGTCCTGGGTCGTCTTGGGTCGTCGATGACGGAAAAAGGAGGAGGGCCTTCCTGGCCGGGAAACGATCCTGCCCTGCGGCATGGATCCGGCGCGTTGTCCCTGCGCGGAGTCTTGGGTCCCAATCCCTGGGTCCGGTGTGGCGAGTGCTTTTCCTTAAGACAAGGGCAGTATCCGTTGCCGATCCTGTTGATTCTTGTCTCGCCGCTGACCGTTCCTGCGGGTTCTTGTTGTTGCCGGCGTCTACCACCGTTTTTTTCAGCGATGCCATCCTGCATCGAACGCGCATCCTGCGCGGAATCGTCCCTTGCCGTCCGTGGCAGCACCCGTCCTGGGTGCTTGGCTAGATCCTTGATTCGGTCCCGGCTTCCGTGCCGAACGCGCCGCGGCCTTCCTGGCTGCCCGCAAAAAACCTGGACTCTGTCCCGAGGTCCGGTTGTTTACGGTGCGCTTCCTTAGATAAGCGCCGTGCACGCGTCGGGCGAACCCGACCTCCCGAACTGGCAGATCCTCTGCCGGTGCTTCCTGCGCGGACTCCCTGTCCGCCGTACGATCCCTCGGCCTCCTGGCCGGGTGGGCTTCCTGCCCTGTGCATCCAAGCACGGGTGCATGATGCGCGCTCTGACGCCGGCTGGATAGACGAAATCGCCGAAAGTTTCGTAGGAATTTTCGATTTCTTTTGTAGGAATTTTCCTACACGGGCCGATCAACCGATCGGTTGCTCCGGGAAATCGTGGCAGCCGTGGGCGAAAAAGCGGGTGACGGCGTCAAGGAACCCGGCGGTGTCCTCGATGTGCGGCCAATGGCGCGCCTGCTCCAGGGTGACGATGCAGCTTTGCGGAAAATCACGGCCGATGCGCTCTTCGTCGCCCGCCTCGATATACGCCGACTGGGCCCCGCGGATGAACAGGGCCGGCCCGAGATAGAAGCCCGACAGCGTCGGCATGTCGGACGTCTGCTCGTAGGCCGCCTTGAGCTCGGGCAGGTTGAAGCGCCAGCGCCACCGGCCGTCGACCTGCTCGAGGTTGGCCGCGAGGAAGGACCGCACCTCGGGCTCGAACACGTGCGCGGCCATCTGCTGGCGCGCCTGCTCCCGCGACTCGAGCGTCTCGAGATCGACGGCATCCAGCGCGGCGAAGACATCCTTGTGCCAGGGCGGATACCACTTCGGCGCGATATCGACCACGGCCAGCCGGGCGACCCGCTCGGGGTGGCGGTCGGCCAGCACCATGCCGAGCTTGCCGCCCAGCGAGTGGCCGATCAGGTGGGCGCGCTCGACCCCGAGCCGATCCATCACCGCCAGGATGTCGTTGGCCATCGCCTCGTAGGAAAGCCCCGGGGCGTGGGGTGAACGACCATGGTTGCGCAGATCGACATTGATGACGCGGTAGTTCGCGCTCAACGACTGGGCGATGCCGCGCCAGTTGGAGAGCGACCCGAACAACCCGTGCATGATGATCACCGGCAGGCCGCCGCCACGCTCCTCGAAGTGCAGGTCGACCGTCGCATTTGCCGCGTTTGCTTGCGTGCTCATTGAAATGACATGTCTCTGTTGAGGAAGGTCTGCATGAATCCGATGCCACTCTGGCCCGGCGAGTCATTCGTGATCAAGGCGCGTCGGCGCCGGCGTGCGTTGGCCACGCCAAGACGACACAACGACGAGCACGGGCGACTCGCCGAGCCCCGCAGGGCGAGCCTTGAGTCGAGCACCTGCTGCGTTGTCGCCCTTGGAAAGAGAACAACTCTTACACAGCGGACGATCGCCTTGCATCTGCCCGACTCAAGGCTCGCAGAGCGGTATCGGATTCATGCAGACCTTCCTTGGTGGAATCGGCACCCCAATCGGGGGCATGCGAGATCGTGAGATACTACCAAACGCCAGCCTAACCGACCGCCGAGCAGCCCATGAGCGACCCGACCCAGCCCCGAAGCCCGACCCCCGGCGACGACTGGCCCGCCCCCGATCTGCCCCGCGGGCGCACCTTCCCGGCCCAGCTGCTGCTGGCCGCCGACTTGCTCGAGCGGATCACCGAACAGGGCCTGCCCGCCGACCGCAGCCTGCAACGCGAACTGGCCGCACGACGCAAGATGGGCCGCCGGGACCGCGAGCGGGTGCGCGAACTGACCCTGTTCGTGCTGCGCCAGCGCCAGGTGCTCGACTGGCTGCTCGACGACAGCGCAGCGAGCATGGCCGCGCGGGTTGCTGCCGCCCTGTCGCTGGCCGACGCACTCGACCCGGTGCTCGCCGAGGTGGCCGGGCTGACACCCGAAGCCGCCGCCTCCTTGGCCCGACGCCGCGCCGGGCGGTTCGCCTCGCTGCCCTGGACCGTTCGCTTCAACCTGGACCCGGCCGCCGCCGCGCAATGGCAAGCCTGGCAGCCCGACGCCCCCGAGACGCTGGCCCGGGCGCTGGATGCCCGTGCACCCGTCGACCTGCATGCCAACCCACGCCACGGCGATCGCGACGCGCTGATCGACGAGCTGGCCGGGGCGGAGATCGAGGCCAGGGGGATCGCCGGGCTGCCGCTGGGCGTGCGTCTCGAGCGACCGGCGCGCCTGACCCGCCTACCCGCGTTCGAGGCCGGTGGGTTCGAGGTCCAGGACGCCGGCAGCCAATGGGTGGTGCGCGCCCTGCAGGCCCAACCGGGCGAGCGGGTCCTGGATCTCTGCGCCGGGGCCGGCGGCAAGAGCCTTGGGCTGCTCGACGAGGCCCGCGGCCAGCTGCGCCTGACCGCCTGCGACCTTCACCCCGAACGCCTCGATCGGCTGCGCACACGCACCCAGCGTCATGGCGACACGACCCTCGAGCTACGCGCACTCGATGCCACCCAAGCATTGCCCGCGGACCTTGCCGGCTTTGACCGGGTGCTGATCGACGCCCCCTGCAGCGGCTCGGGCACCTGGCGGCGTCACCCGGAACTGCGCGGGGCCGCCATCGACTGGGACGGGCTTGCCGAGACGCAATGCCAGCTGCTCGAACGGGGAAGCCAGGCCACGCGCCCCGGCGGACGGCTGGTCTACGCCACCTGCAGCCTGTGGCCGGCCGAGAACGAGGCCATCGTCGAGGCCTTCCTCGCCCGCCACCCCAGCTGGACCGCGACACGGCCCACACTCGAGGGCCTGCCGGACGACGCGGTGACGCCCGACGGGTGGGTTCGGCTGCGCCCCGACCGCCATGGCTGTGACGGCTTTTTCATTGCCTGCCTGCAGGCACCCGGTGACCGACCGACGGCCTGAAGGCACATCTTCAGGCATAATCGGGGCCATTCATCGAACCCCAACACGCTGTAAAAACGGCCTTCAACGGCCCCGGAGTCCGCATGCAACGCGCCTCATCGATCCCGACGCTGGCCCGCCACCTCGGCGCCGGCCTTCTCTTGGCCACGCTGCTGGCCGGCTGCGGCCAGAAGGGCCCGCTCTACCTCCCCGACGACGCGCCAACGACCGCGACCGACGACGGCGCCGACCGCAACGCCACCACTACCGATCAGGACTGACCCGGAGCCTCGACGTGCCCCAGAGCGAACTGCCCCCCTTCTTCTCCCGCAACGACGCCGGTGACCTCCAGATCGAGCAGGTGAGCGCCGCCGAGATCGTCGAGCGTTTCGACTCGCCCACCTACGTCTACTCGCGTGCGGCGATCGAGTCGGCCTTCAACGCCCTGACCGCCGCCTTCGGCGAGCGGGCCCACCGCATCTGCTACGCGGTCAAGGCCAACAGCAACATCGGCATCCTCAACGTGCTCGCGCGTCTGGGGGCCGGCTTCGACATCGTCTCCTACGGCGAACTGGCCCGGGTGATGGCCGCCGGCGGCGACCCGGGCAAGACGGTCTTTTCCGGCGTGGGCAAGTCGGCCGACGAAATCCGCGGCGCGCTCGAGGCCGGCATCGGCTGCCTGAACGTCGAGTCCGAGGCCGAATTGCAACAAATAGCCGACATTGCGGCCGAAATGCAGCAATCCGCGCCGATCTCCTTGCGCGTCAACCCGGACGTCGATGCCCGCACGCACCCCTATATCTCCACCGGGCTCAAGGACAACAAGTTCGGCATCGCGATCGACGAGGCGCTGCCGCTCTACGAGTGGGCACACGCGCATCCAGCGCTCGAGGTCACGGGCATCGACTGCCACATCGGCTCGCAACTGACCGACGTCAGCCCGTTTCGCGATGCCGCCGAGCGGGTGATGAAGCTCGCCCATCGCCTGGCCGAGCGCGGCATCGAGCTCAAGCACCTCGATCTCGGCGGCGGACTCGGCATCCGCTACACCGACGAGACCCCGCCGGCGGCCGCCGACTGGATCGAGGCCATCCGCTCGGTGGTCGATGCCGATCCGCTGGCCCGCGAGCTACCGATCTGGATCGAACCGGGCCGCTTCATCGCCGGGCCGGCCGGCGCCCTGCTCACCCGCGTCGAGTACCTCAAGCCCGGCGAGCACAAGTCGTTCGCCATCGTCGACGCGGCCATGAACGACCTGATGCGCCCGGCGCTGTACGGCAGCGACATGGCGATCGTCCCGGCCGGCCAGGGAGATGGCGAACGCCACCCGGGCACCTGGGAGATCGTCGGCCCGATCTGCGAGACCGGCGACTTCCTCGGCCACGAGCGCCCGCTGGATCTCGCCGCCGGCGATCTGCTCGCCGTGCTGGGCGCGGGCGCCTACGGCTTTTCCATGGCCTCGAACTACAACACCCGACCGCGCGCGGCCGAGGTGCTGGTCGACGGTCGCGCCATCCACGAAATCCGCCGGCGCGAACCGCTCGATTCCCTCTGGGCCCTCGAGCAGCTCCCCGCCGCCGACTGAGCGATCAGCCCCTCCCGTTGTCGGCAATCACTGGTCGACGACCAATTGATAGTTTTTCGCTATTAAAAAGATCGGGAAATTCAATTTCCACCGATCGAACCACTCGACTAAGCTGAGCCCCATTCAAAGCAATGCCGACGGATCATGCCCGCGACACATGTCGGGCGATGCGTTTGCCGGCATTGGATTAACGGGTTTTGTCCCCATATCTTGCCGTGCACCGGGATGCCAGCGGGAACCGCCGCGGATCCGGTCCGGTTTTTTCGTCCCCGAGTTTTCATCCTCAGACAAATAGGAGACTTTTGCATGCTGGAGAATCGTGAAGGCCAGAAGGTACCCAACGTCACCTTCCGCACCCGTCAGAACCATGACTGGCTCAACGTGACCACCGACGAGATCTTCAAGGGCAAGACCGTCGCTGTGTTCTCGCTGCCGGGCGCGTTCACGCCTACCTGCTCCTCGAGCCACGTGCCGCGCTTCAACGAGCTCGCACCGGTATTCAAGAAGCACGGCGTCGACGAGATCATTTGCATCTCGGTCAACGATGCCTTCGTCATGAACGAGTGGGCCGAGGACCAGGACGCCGACCGCATCCGCTTCCTGCCGGATGGCAACGGCGACTTCACCGAGGGCATGGGCCTGCTGGTCGACAAGGACGACCTGGGCTTTGGCAAGCGCTCCTGGCGCTACTCCATGCTGGTCAAGGACGGCACCATCGAGAAGATGTTCATCGAGCCGGAGAAGCCGGGCGACCCCTACGAGGTCTCAGATGCCGACACCATGCTCGACTGGCTGGCACCGAACGCCAAGAAGCCGCACTCGATCATGATGTTCTCGCGCAAGGGCTGCCCGTTCTGTGCACGTGCCAAGGGCATGCTGCACGACGCGGAGCTGGAGTTCGACGAGATCATCGTCGGTGACGACGTCAACCTGCGCGCCGTGCGCGCCGTCGCCCAGACTGAGACCGTCCCGCAGGTCTACATCGACGGTCAGAAGATCGGCGGCAGCGAGGAAGTCGAGACCTGGCTCAAGCAGAACGGCTACTGATCGTCGCCTGATTCGACTTGACCACCGGCCCGGACGACCCGGGCCGGCTTTCGCCTGCCACGCCGCGCCGCTCCACGCCCGGCCCGGCCCGGCAGACGAAAGCCGCATTCACGACAGGACGGGCGACGACCTGCGCGTCGCGACGCCCGCCCCCTTTTTCCGACACCCCTTTCTGGAGGCATCCATGAGTGGCAAGCATTTCGACATGATCGTCCTCGGCGGCGGCTCCGGTGGCCTGGCGGTCGCCGAGCGGGCCTCCCAGCACGGCAAGCGCGTCGCCGTGGTCGAGCCCACCGCGCTCGGCGGCACGTGCGTCAACGTCGGCTGCGTGCCGAAGAAGGTCATGTGGTACGCCGCCAACCTCGCCCACGACCGGGCGGACGCCGTCGACTGGGGCTTCCCCGAGGCGCCGGGCGCAGTGGACTTCGGCACGCTGGTGAAAAAGCGCCGCGAGTTCATCGCCGGCATCACGAATTTCTGGAACGGCTACGCCAAGGACCTCAAGCTCGAGGTGATCGAGGGCTACGGCCGCCTGGCCGGTGATAACCAGGTCGATGTCGACGGCACCACCTACACCGCCGATCACATCGTGATCTCCACCGGCGGCCGCCCGCTGGTCCCGCCGGTGACGGGCGCCGAGCACGGCATCACCTCGGACGGCTTCTTCGAGCTCGACGAGCTGCCGCAGAAGACCGCCGTGATCGGTGGTGGCTACATCGGCGTGGAGCTCGCCGGTGTGCTGCGCTCGCTGGGTAGCCAGGTGACCCTGCTCGACATGCTCGACACGGTGCTCGCACCGTTCGACCCGCTGATCCGCGAGACGGCCACCGAGAACCTCCACCAGATGGGCATCGAGACCCACCTGCCGTACAAGGTGTCCAAGCTCGAGAAGACCGACAAGGGCACGATCATCCACGGTGCGGACGGCGAGCAGCTCGGTCCGTTCAACCAGGTGATCTGGGCGGTGGGCCGCAAGCCGAACACCGATAACATTGGGCTGGACCAGGCCGGCGTCGCGGTGGAGAAGAACGGCATGATCCCGGTCGATGCCTACCAGAACACCAATGTCGAGGGCATCTACGCCATCGGCGACATCATCGGCAAGTACCCGCTCACCCCGGTGGCCATCGCCGCCGGGCGGCGCCTGTCCGATCGCCTGTTCGACGGCCAGAACGACGCCCACCTCGAGTACGAGACCATCCCGACCGTGGTCTTCGCCCACCCGGCCCTGGGCACGGTCGGCCTGACCGAACCGCAGGCGGTCGAGCGTTACGGCAAGAAGCAGGTGACCATCTACGAGACCACCTTCACGCCGATGCGTTACGCGCTCTCCTCGCACGGCTTCAAGACGGCGATGAAGCTGGTCTGCGTCGGCAAGGAAGAGCGTGTCGCCGGGCTGCACCTGGTCGGCGACGGTGCTGACGAGATGTTGCAGGGCTTCGCCGTCGCGGTGAAGGCCGGCCTGACCAAGGGGCAGTTCGACGACACCGTCGCCCTGCACCCGACCTCGGCCGAGGAGCTGGTCACGCTCAAGAGCCCGCGCGACTGACCGCGACCGGCACGCACCCGAGACCCAGACGGCCGGCGCGGGACATCCCGGTCGGCCTTTTTTACAGGACTCTCTACTTGAGATCTGATGCCGCTCTGGCCTTGCGAGTCGTTCGTGATGAAGGCGCGTGGCCGCCAGCGTGCCGGCGGCCACGTCAAGACATCGCAACGCCCAGCACGGGCGACCCGCAAGGCCCCGAAGGGCGCGCCTGGAGCCGGACACCTGCTGCGTTGCCGTCCTCGGAAAGGTAAGCTCCTTCCACGTCGGACGGACGCCTTGCATCTGCCCGACTCCAGGCGCGCAGAGCGGGATCAGATCTCAAGCAGAGAGTCCCAGGAGGAAATACCATGTTCCTGGAACTGCGACACCTGAAGACCATCCGCGCCATCGAGCAGACCGGCTCGCTGGCCGCGGCGGCCGAGCGCCTGCACCTGACGCAGTCGGCACTGTCGCACCAGATCCGTGCGCTGGAGTCCTACTACGAGACGCCGCTGTTCTCGCGCAGCTCGCGCCCCATGCGGCTGACCGAGGCCGGCCGGCGCCTGCTGGCCGCGGCCGACACCGTGCTGCCCGAGGTGGATCGGCTCGACCGCGACCTGCGCCAGATTGCCGGCGGAGCGACCGGGCGGCTGTTCCTCGCGCTGGAATGCCACTCCTGCTTCACCTGGCTGATCCCCACGCTCGAGCGTTACCGCGCCCAGTGGCCGTCGATCGAGACCGACCTGTCGATGTCGTTCAGCTTCGATGCCATCGATGCGTTGCGTCGCGGTCGGCTCGACGGGGTGATCAGCTCCGATCCGGTCGACGACCCCGAGCTGCACTTCGAGCCGCTGTTCCATTACCCGGTGGTGCTGGCACTCGCCCCCGGCCACCCGCTGGCCGCCGAGGCACGCATCACGCCCGAGATGCTGGCCGACCAGACGGTGATCGGTTATCCGGTCGAGCGCGATCGGCTCGATATCTACCGGCGTTTTCTCGATCCGGCTGGCGTCGAGCCAGCCGGGTCACGCCGCTCGGAGCTCACCGCGATGATCGCCCAGTGGGTGGCCAGTGGCCACGGCGTGGCGGCCCTGCCGAAATGGGCCATCAGCGACGAACTCACCCGGGGAATCGTCACGGCCCGCCCGCTGGGCGACGGCCTGTCGGCGACCATGCACCTGGCCGTGCGCCGCGACGAACATCGGCTGGCCTACATGGACGCCTTCCTGCGGCTGGCCCGGGAGCAGGCCGGCGAACGGCTGGGCGACATCAGGCTCGCCCATCCCGGCCGCTGACCGCCTCTCGCACCACGGGCGGGGCGGGGCTCTCGCGCGCGAAGCGATACCCCTGCATCCGGTCGATCGCCAGCCCGCGAATCAGCCCCACCTGGGCATCGGTCTCGACGTTGTGCGCAATCACGGTCACGCCGAGGGTCTCGGCGATGGTCAGCAGGCCATCGATAAAGGCCCGATCGCGTCGGCTGACCTTGCGGTCGCACAGCCAGTCGGCCTCGATCTTGACGTAGTCGACATCGAAGCGGCGCAGGTAGCTCAGCGTCTCGCGGCCGGAGCCGGCATGATCGATCGCCAAGCCCACCCCGGCGGCGCGCAGGTCGGCCAAGGGCCCCACCAAGGCCCCGATCTCGCCGGCCAGCGGGCTTTCGCTGATCTCGATCACCACCTGCGACGCCTCGAGCGGCGAGGCCTCGATGGCGGCGAGCAACCGGTCGATGAAACGGGCCTCCATCAGGCTGGTGGGCGCGATATTGAAGAACAGCTGCCCGGCAAACCCGGCCATCACCGGATCGCCCAGCGCGCGCTCGACCACCTGCTGGTCCACCCCGTCGACCAACTGATCACGCCCCAGGGCGCGCACGAATTCGGCCGCCGGCACCAGCCGGTCACCCACTCGCGTGCGGGCGAACACCTCGGCACCGACCTCTCTGCCATCAGCCAGGAGAATCGGCTGGTAGACCACCGACACGGTGGCCGGGTCGATGGTGGTGATCGCCTCGTGGGTCGTGCCGCCGGCCTGCTGGACGGCCCGGACTTCGTCGCGATTGGCCACCGCCAGCCGGTTCTTGCCGGCGGCCTTGGCGCGATACATCGCCTGGTCGGCCAGCGAGAACAGCGCCTGCGCCGAAGCCGGGTCCGCCGCATCCACGGGCCCGACCGCCAGGCCGATCGACAGCGACAGCACCAGCGATTCGCCGTCGGGGGCGGCGACCACCGCCTGCTGGGCCCGGCCGAGCAGGCGGTCGGCCACCTGCTCGGCGGTCGGCCACCTGCTCGGCGGTCGCGTCGTCGGCATCGGGCAGGATGGCGACAAACTCGTCGCCGCCGTATCGCGCGACGATGTCCCCGTCGCGCAGGCTGGTGGTCAACAGGTCGGCGACGCGACGCAGGTAGTCATCACCGAAGCCGTGGCCATAGCGATCGTTGACCCGCTTGAAGTCGTCCAGGTCGATCACCATCAGGCCGAAGCGGTACTCGTGGCGCTGGGCACGGCCGATCTCGTAGTCGAGCAGCGACCAGAACATGCGCTGGTTGTACAGGCGGGTGAGCGGGTCGCGGGTGGCAAAGTACTCGAGATCCTCGGTGTGGCGCTCGATCGCGCGCACCGAACCGACCACGTTGATCAGGGTCGAGAGGATCGACTCGATCACCAGCTTCTTCACCGGCACGCGCGCCTCGCCCATCGGCACGATCAACCCCACCATGCCCCGCATCGGTGGCAGGTCCATCGACAGGGTCTTGGTGTGCAGGTCGAGACGACCGGCATCGGTCACCGGCGCCCCCTCCCGGCCGGGGTGCTGACGCGGCGTGATGTCGAGCGACTGGTTGCCGAAACCGTCGCCCACGCGTCGACTGACCTCGCGGTCGAGGCGGGCGGCGACCACCTCGTCGACCTCGCCGTGCCAGAACACGTCCACGCCGATGGGCCGATCGGCGATCGAGAAGGCGGTGAACACGCCGTGCACGGTGAACTGTTGGTTGATCTCCTCGAGCAGGTCGCGCACGTAACGGCGCCAGTCGCGCACCACGTCCGAGGTGATGACGAAATGCTCCAGCAGGCCGATCTCGAACTCCAGCAGGTTGCGGTCGATCGCTACGTCGCGAACCTTGTCGGTCAGCGCATCGACGCGGGAGAGCACGTCGTCGAACTCGGTAAAGCCGGTCGAGGCGCCGGCGAAACGCAGGTCGGCCAGATCCTCGACCCGGTTGACCTGTTCGATCGAGCGGTTGAGCCGCTTGACCGACCGCCCCAGCCGCCAGCTGAGCAGCCCGGCGATCAGCAAGGCCGCCAGCAACGGGGCCGGCACGATCAGCATCAGCCGATCGACCAGATCATCATGGGCCTGCTCGATCATCGGCCCGATCGGCTGTCGGATCGACAGCACGCCGAGGACATCGCCGGCCTTGGCGTTGACATGGCACTGCAGGCATTCGGCATTGGCAATCAGCGGGCGGTCATAACGCACCATTTCCGCACCGGCGTCGACATGGGTGCGACGCTTCTCGAAGGCGGCCATGGCGGTCTTGTCCGGGGCGGGCTGCTCGAGGCGTCCGAACAGCTCGTTGACTCGTGACCCGCGATAAACATTGATCACCGCGCCGGGATCGGCCCGCTGGTTAAGGGAATCGAGAAACTCGTTGAGCTGATCACGCGTCCAGCCTTGGCGCATGATTTGGTACATGGCATTGAAGGTGCCGTCGGCCAGCACCCGCGCGTTCTGCACGCTGGCACGCTGCACCGCCTGGGTGAAGACCGCCTCGGTGGCCAGGTAGACCGCGGCGGTGACCACCACCGAGACGACCAGCGCCACGACCAGCATCAGCGCACGCAGGGATCGAAACCAGCCGATCAGCCGCCCGAGAGGGCCTGCCGCCGTTCTCCCCGAGACTCGCCCGTTGTTCCCCATCGGCTTTTGCCCATCCCTGGTCGAGAAAGCCGCCAACCGCTCGGCTGTTGATGAAGTGCACTGCGTGGTCCACCGCGACAAGACCACAAAACCCGTGTGGTCATTATTGGCGAATCAGCATATCGTCGTCAAAGCAGCGGCTGAAATCAGAATCATGATCAGCATTATCAAATATTTGAATATTCTGTTTTCAATACCCTGCCTGTACGCCGCTCGCGCCTTGCCTCAACCCCGGTCGACTCGCACCCGATTGCGGCCCTCCCGCTTCGCCACGTACAGGGCACGGTCCGCCCTGGAGAGCGCCTCGGCAATGCCCCGATCCGCCTGCCGGCAACGCGCCACACCGATACTCGCACTCAGGGACAACGACCGCCCCTCAAAGCCCACCGGCGTGGAGGCGATACGCTCGCGAAGCCGCTCCAACAGGGTCTGCGCGCCGTCAAGGTCCGTATCGACCAACAACAGTCCGAATTCCTCTCCACCCAGGCGTCCGGCCAGATCCGTCTCGCGCAGGGTCCGACCCAGGCAGGCCGCCAGGGCGCAAAGCACGGCATCACCGGCCGCGTGGCCATAACGATCGTTGGTATCCTTGAACAGATCGAGATCGAGTACGGCAATGGCCAGCGGTTCACCCGTCCGCTGAGCGCGCCGCCAGGCACGCTCGGCCTCGCCGAGAAAGTGACGCCGGTTGGCCAGCCCGGTCAATCCATCGCATGTGGCCAGCGTCTGCAATTCCCGGTTGGCCTGCTCAAGCTCGGCCGTGCGCGCCCGGACCCGGGCCTCCAGATGCTCGTTGGCTTCTCTCAACGCCTGTTCACGCCGCGTGATGCGACCCTGCAACTGGTTGATGCCTCGCGTGATCACATCGAGCTCGCGCACGCCGGTGGGCTCAAGGGTTCCGAACCGCCCGCGCGCCAATCCCGCCAAGCCTTCGGCAATGCGGTTGACGGGGCGGATCAGGTGGCGAGAAAACAACCAGCGGCTGGTCCAAAATGCCAGGGCACCGAACACCAGCACCGCGACCCCGGCAAGCAACACGGTGGACTGCAGCAGGCGACGCTGGGCACTGTCGTCATAGACGACGCGGGTGACGAGGTCCTCGGTCTCGCCGCCCGATGCCCCCACACGGGTGTAACGTTCATAGCGCCGCGTCAGATCACCCTGCCGTTGGATGAACACGTCCCGATCGGTGGTCTCGAATGCCTCGACCACGTCGGGCGGCAATGTCTCGCCCGTCCCGCCCAGGGACCACGCCCCGAACCCATTGGCAAGGAAGGTATCCAGCGACACCACCTGACTGTTCATCTGCGTGGGCACCCGGAACAACCCGTTGAAGAGGTAGTCGAGGTAGCGCTCGCTGTGGCGAGCCGCGATATAGGCATGCAGGTCGAGTGACGCCTCGAGGACATACGCGGCATCGGCCGGCCCGAAATAGGCGTACTTGCGCAGCCTGCCGGTCGCCACGGAAATATTGAATCGATCGGAGAACACCTCCCCGCTGCCACGCAGCCGGAACAGCATGCGACGCATGCCCTCGCCGGCACGGGAGAGATCCAGGCCCAGGTCAGGTGCGTAGTTGGTCGCCACCACCACGCCATCGCTGTCGATGACGTAGAGGTGTTCGACACCAAACCGCTGGGCCAGCCGACCCAGGTCCTCGGCCGAGGTCGACAACGGGTCGGCCGACCAGGCCCGGAGGGCCGCATCGATGCGCGGCAGCCGATCCTCCAGGCGCTCGTCCAGTTCGACCTCTTCCTCGGCCAGCAAGAGGTCGAATGCATGGAAGCGTTCGCGCAACTGGCTGTGCAGGTACGCCATCCGCGCCTGGCCTTCCTCGGCCAGCTGGTGATTTGCCAACCACGCAACGCTGGATGCCGTCAGGGCCGATGCCAGCGCCACCGCCAGCAACAGGAGGAGGGTGATTCGGTGCTGCATGCTTCCTTGATGCCCCCTCGAGCCCGGTCAACGACCCGCCCGTCTGATTACTGCCATCGAGTCTAGTGCCGCGTGGCTGGCGAGACCAGCAACGGCACACTATCTTGAAGGAAAGGTTGCAGGCATCCGATCGAGTCTCGGCGGACCACCCGACCCCGGGCACAAGCCGCCGGCTGCCGGAAAATGGACCCGCGGCCTCCCCGCCGAGACACTACCCGTCCGTGCCGAGATGCCCTCGACGCCCGTCTCACCACGAGGAAGCCAGTCGTGCCCGATCCCCAACAACCGACCCGCCGACGTCTGCTCCAGGCCGCTGCCGCGGGGTTGCTCGTGGCCGGCACCCCCATCGCGATGCCACGGAAGGCCTGGGCCGAAAACTCGCCGATCCGACGCCGTGTACCCGCCAGCGGCGCGTCCGTGGCAGCCATCGGCATGGGCACGTGGATCACCTTCAACGTCGGGTCCGATCCCGAGGCGCGGGCCCAGCGCACCGACGTCCTGCGGGCCTTTTTCGAGGCAGGCGGCGAGATGATCGACTCCTCGCCCATGTACGGCTCGTCCGAGGCGGTGGTCGGTCACGCACTCGACGAAATCGGCGGACCGCCGTCGCTATTCGCCGCCTCCAAGGTCTGGACCCCGGACGGGAATGCCACCGCCGAGCAGGTCGCCCAGTCGGAGCGTCGCTGGGGCATCGATCGGATGGACCTGATGCAGGTACACAACCTGGTCGCCTGGGAGGCCCACCTGGAGCACCTGCTCGAGATGCGCGAGGCCGGGCGGATCCGCCATGTCGGCATCACGACCTCCCATGGCCGCCGACACGCCGATATCGAACGGATCATGCGCGACTGGCCGATCGATTTCGTCCAGGCCAGCTACAGCCTGGCCAACCGCGAGGCCGAACGGCGCCTGCTGCCACTGGCCGAGGAGCACGGCATCGGCTTTATCGCCAACCGACCCTTCCAGGGCGGGCGCCTGATCGACCGGGTCAAGCGCCAACCATTCCCCGGCTGGGCCGCCGAGGCCGGCCTAACCAACTGGGCCGACTACCTGCTCAAGTTCCTGATCGCCCACCCCGCGGTCACCTGCGCGATACCAGCCACCAGCCGGGTCGACCACATGCGGGAGAACATGACCGCGCTGCGCGGCCCGCTGCCCGACGAGCCGCTGCGCCGGCGGATGGCCGACCACGTTCGGGGGCTTTGATCCAGGCGATAGAATCGACAATGGAATCGGTAATGGACCCGACAATGCAAACGTGGCTCAGCTACCGTCTCAGCGATCTGCTGATGTTCTCGCCGGCCACCTATGCCCGGCTGTTCGAACGGGTGAATGAGGCCGTCTGGCCCGGCCATCTGCTGCTCGCCGCCCTGACCGTGGCGATGCTGGTGCTGGCCGGTTCTCGGGGCGGCCTCGCTCACCGGCTGGCGGCCGGGCTGCTCGCCACCGCCTGGGGCTGGGTGGCGTGGCGCTTTTTCGGCCTGTATGCCGAGATCAACCTGGCCGCGCCCTGGTTTGCCGCCCTGTTCGTGGCTCAGACCGTCATGCTGCTGATCCTGGCCACCATCGGGCCCGGGCTCGCCCTCGGACGCCCCCGCCGGATACGTCACTGGCTGGGGCTGGGGCTTGCCCTCTGGGGGCTGGTGCTGCACCCGCTCGCCTGGCTGGCGACTGGGCGGCCGCCGGTGGGAACGGAACTCTTTGCCGTCGCCCCCGATCCCACGGCCATTGCCACCATCGGCCTGTTGCTGATGGCCCGCCTGTCCCGGCGGGGGATACTGCTCGCCCTGCCGCTGGCCTGGCTCTCGATCTCGGCACTGTCCTGGTGGGCGCTGCTGACCGCCTGACGATCACGGCCGCCACCGGGCGACCCGGCCCGTTTGAACTACGATCTATCCCACACCCGCACCGGAGGCGCGAACGCCTGCATGACGACCAGCGATAGCAACGACGAGACGGCTTCGGCACCTGAGGGCTTCTGGCGTACCGGCCAGGCCGATCGGCTGGGCCTGGTCGTCGAT
Source organism: Guyparkeria halophila (assembly GCF_034479635.1). NCBI lineage: Bacteria > Pseudomonadati > Pseudomonadota > Gammaproteobacteria > Chromatiales > Thioalkalibacteraceae > Guyparkeria > Guyparkeria halophila. The sequence goes on along the minus strand of NZ_CP140153.1, from coordinate 258,208 downwards.
GGCGAGCACTGGTTCCCGGCGTTTGCCGGGATGCTGGCCCAGGCCCGTCACCAGGCGATCATCCTGTGCTGGGACGTCGACAGCCGGGTGGACATGCATCGCCCCTGCGAGGCGGAGCAGGCCCCGTGTCACCTGACCGCCGTGCTGCACCAGGCCTTAGAGCGCAACCCGGCGCTGACGATCCATCTGCTCCCCTGGGACTTCGCCATGATCTACGCCTTCGAGCGCGAATGGCTGCCGCTGTTCTCCCGCCCGATGGCCCGCCACCCACGTCTGAAGGTGCAATTCGACGACGAACACCCGCTGGGCGCCTCGCAGCACCAGAAAATGCTGGTCATCGACGACCAGGCCGCGCTGGTCGGCGGCTTCGACCCGTCCAAATGGCGCTGGGACCGGCGCGCCCACGCCGCCGACGACCCGCTGCGCCGCGATCCGGATGGCAATGCCTACCCGCCGTTCCACGATCTGGCGTTCGCATTGACCGGACCGATCTGCCGCGATCTTGGCGAGCTGGCACGCGAGCGCTGGCAGCGGGCCACCGGGGAACGCCTCGCCCCGCCCGGCAAGATCGACCACGCGCCACCCTGGCCGACCGAGCACGTCGCCGTCGCCCTGAACGACGCCCAGGTAGGCATTGCACGCACCCTGCCCGCCTGGCGCAACCAGACCGAGGTGCGCGAGATCGAGACCCGGCTGTGCCGGCTGATCGCCGAGGCGCGCCACTGCATCTATATCGAAAACCAGTATTTCACCAGCCACCGGATCGGCGAGGCCCTGGTGGAACGGCTGCAGGCCGAGCACGGCCCCGAGGTGATCCTGCTGCTGCCGCGGGAGAAGGACGGCTGGCTGGAACGGCTGACCATGGACGTGCTGCGCGCCCGCCTGATCAAACGCCTGCGCGACGCCGACCGGCACGGCCGCCTGCGGCTCTACTATCCGGCCGTGGCCGAGCTGGAGCCCGCCATGGTGAGCCTGCACTCCAAGCTCGTCATCGGCGATAACCGCGAGATCAACCTCGGCTCGGCCAATACCTCGAATCGCTCGATGGGTTTCGACAGCGAATTGAACCTCTCCCTGCTCGGCGATCGCGAAGAGAGCCGTGCGGCGATCGCCGCCATGCGTCGTGAGCTGCTGGCCGAGCATCTCGGCACCACGCCGGCGGCGGTCGCGGCGGCCGAGGCCGAGCAGGGCTCGGTCGCCGGGGCGATCGACGCGCTCAACCGCTCGGGCGGGGATCGTTGGCTCGAACCGTTGACCGTCACCCTCGACCCGGCCATCGACCGCCAGGTGCCGGACGCCGCCGTCATCGACCCCGAACGAGCCCGCCCGCCGGAGGAACTGATCGACATGTTCATCGAGAAGAAGGCGCGCCGCCCCGTGCGACGCAAGGCGGCGGGTTTTGCGGTGCTGATCGCGCTGCTGGTGGTGATCGCCGGGGCGCTCAAGTTCACCCCGTTGGGCGAGGCGCTGGCCCCGGGGGAGCTGCTCGGTCAATTGGCCGATCTGCGCGACACGCCCGGTGGCACCTGGCTCTTTCTCGGCCTGGCCATCGCCGGCCTGCTGCTGGGCATACCGGCCACGCCGGTGGTGGTGGCCGCCGGGTTGCTGTTCGGCGCCTGGGCGGGTTTTGGGCTGGCCTACGGCGCGCTGGTGATCGCGGCGCTGACCGGCTTTCTCGCGGGCCATTTCCTTGGCAGCGAGGCGCTGCGTCGCCTGGCGGGCAAGCGCCTGGATCGACTCTCTCGCACGCTGGCCCGCCGCGGCATCCTGACCGTGTTCTCGTTGCGCCTGGTGCCGCTGGCCCCGTTCGCGGTGGTCAACCTGGTTGCCGGTGCCACCCGCATTCGTTTTCGCGACTTTCTGGTCGGCAGCCTGGCTGGACTCGTGCCCGGCACCGTGGCGCTGACGATTTTCTCCGACCAGTTGCTGCGCACGCTGCTCGAGCCCTCGCCGGCCACCATCGGCCTGCTGGCACTGATCACCACGGTGTTCATCGGCATCGGCTGGGGGCTGTCACGCTGGCTGGCCCTGCGCGAGCAGGCCTCGGGGGCATCATGACGGACACCGGGCGTCGGCTGCGTGTCGTGACCTGGAACATCCACAGCTGCATCGACCATCGCGGCCGCTACACCCCGGAACGCACCGCGCGGGTGTTGCGCCTGCTCGCACCGGACGTGGTCGCGTTACAGGAGGCGAACCTCGCCGCCGAGCCGGCCGACGACCGTCTGCTGCGGGCAATCGAACCGATCCTGCCGCACTGGCTGTTCGCCCCCACCCACGAGCGCGGCTGCCTGCACCGCCCGGGCGAGGTGACCGGGTTTGGCAACCTGATCGCCTCGCGCTGGCCGATTCATCCCGAGACCCCGCTGGAGCTCTCGCACGTCGATCGCGAACCGCGCCAGGCCCTGCGGGCGCGCATCCAATTGCCCGAAAGGACGCTGCACTGCTGGGTGGTGCACCTCGGGCTGGGGCTGGTCGAGCGTCGCGAGCAGGGACGACGGTTGGCCGAGGCGCTCGCCGGGCTACCGACCGATGCGCCGCTGCTGTTGGCCGGCGATTTCAATGAATGGCTGCCGCGGGCCAGGAGCCTGCGGGCACTCCACCGCGAGCTGACCCGCCTGCCGGCGCGACGCACCTTCCCGGCCGGTCGGCCACTGCTGCCGCTCGATCAGATCTGGCTGCGCGGGCCGGTGCACGCCCACGCCCTCAAGGCAATCCGCGACCCGATCGTGCCGCGCATCTCCGATCACCTGCCGCTGGTCGCCGATCTGACCGTCGAGACGCGCTGATCACTCAGTCCGGGGCGCGATCCAGCCACTCGCTGATCACGTCGCGGACCTCACGCACATGGGTGCCCTTGGTGCCGGAGAAGGCCATCCACTGGCAATCGGGCAGGGGGTGCTCGCGCGCCAGCCGTGCGACGGTCTGCTTGGCCTGGCCGAAGCTGAGCTTGTCGGCCTTGGTCAGCAGGGCGAGCACCGGCAGGCCGCGCGCCACCGCGTAATCGAGCATCTGCTGGTCGAGCGCCTTGAGCGGATGACGAATGTCCATGATCACCACCACACCGACCAGCGACTGGCGCTCGGCGAAGTACTGCGCCATCGCCTCGCCCCAGGTGCGGCGCACCCGCTCGGGCACCTTGGCGTAGCCGTAGCCGGGCAGGTCGACCAGCCGGCGCCTGGCCCCTTCCGTCTCGCCGCCCAGGCCGAACAGGTTGATCATCTGGGTGCGCCCCGGGGTGCGCGAGGTGCGCGCCAGCGCCTTCTGCCCGACCAGGGCATTGAGCGCGGTGGACTTGCCGGCATTCGAACGCCCGGCGAAGGCGACCTCGGCACCGATGTCCTCGCCGATATCGGCCAGGCGCGGCGCACTCTTAATAAAGGAGGCGGCGTCGAACAGGCGGCGCTGATGTCGAGTGGCGTCGGTCATGCGGTTCAACCAGGCATTGAAGAAAAAAGGGGGCAAACGGACCCAGGTCCGGATGCAGGCATCCTGCCACGCCGCGAGGTTGCAAGCGAGTGACTTATGCGGTTTGATTACGGGTCGTTTTTACGGGCCCCGGTGTCGAGTCGGCAATGTCGCAGTGAAATACTCGGCCAAGTTCCTATAATCGGGGCGCTAAAAAGACTGAACGGCCAGGGCCGGCCCAACGCGAACCACAACGAGATTGTTAGCGATGATGACAGCAGTTCACCCGATGCCGCGTCGCGGCCGTTTCGCCGCCGGCATGCTGATGGGGCTCTCCTTTCTCGCCGGCGCCGCCCATGCCAGCGAGGCCGGCTCGATCAAGGCCGGCCGCGAGGCGGCCCAGTCCTGCGCCGCCTGTCACGGCGCCAAGGGCAACAGCAACAACCCGGCCTTCCCGTCGCTTGCCGGCCAGCCGGCAACGTACCTTGCCTCGCAGCTGACCGCCTATCGTGACGGCAAGCGCGAGAACGCCATCATGGCCGGACAGGCCGCCGGTCTGAGCGACCAGCAGATCCAGGATATCGCCGCCTACTACGCCGCCCAGGAGCGCAAGGTGGCCAGCCCGGCCGACGAAGGTTCGGCATTGGGCGCGGACCTGTACCATCACGGTCGCGACAACGTCGCCGCCTGTGCCGCCTGCCACCACAGCGAAGGCCATGGCAACCAGCCGGCCGGCTTTCCGGCCCTGCGCGGCCTGAGCGCGGGCTACGTCGCCCAGTCGCTCAAGGACTACCGCAGCGGCACGCGCGCCCATGGTCAGGCCGAACTGATGATCCCGCTGGCCGCCGAGCTCTCCGACGCGGAAATCGACGCCCTGGCCGCGCACATTGCCAGCCTCGACTGAGCGCCAACATGTCAGCGCACCACCCGGGGCTCCGCTTGTCAGGGAACCCGGTCGGCGCCGCGGCGTCTGAACCGGCTGGCGAACGCACCCCGATGCCGACAGCCGCCATGAACCTACCCGATCCCCGCGAAGGCTAGCCGATGACCTCCCAGGCCCAAACCGCCCGCAAACGCCGCCGCAGCTTGAGCTCGCGCCTGTTCACCTGGCTGACCTCGATGAACCTGGCGATCGCGCTGCTCTCGATCCTCGCGATCGCCTCGGTGATCGGCACCGTGCTGCAGCAGAACCAGCCGTTCAACGACTACCTGATCGAGTTCGGCCCGTTCTGGTACGAGGTCTTCATGACCTTGAAGCTCAACGATGTCTACTCGGCCGGCTGGTTCGTCCTCATCCTGCTGTTCCTGCTCGCCTCGACCAGCGCCTGCCTGACCCGCAACACCCCGGGCTTTCTGCGCGACATCAAGAGCTTCAAGCTAAACGCGCAGGAGAAGTCGCTGCGAGCCTTCGCCCATTCCCGCCAGTACGAGAGCGACCTGCCCGCCGCGACCATCGTCGAGCGTACCCAGGGGCTGTTCCAGCAATTGGGCTACAAGGCGCGGGTCAAGGAACGCGACGGCGAAACCCTGGTGGCCGCGCGCAAGGGCGGCATGAACCGCATCGGCTACGTGCTCACCCACCTGGGGATGGTGGTGATCCTGGTCGGCGGCCTGATCGACAGTAAGATGTATCTCAAGGCGCTCAACATGGTGGGCGTGGTCGAGGTGGAGACCCGTGACCTGCCGGTCAGCCAGGTGCCCCAGGAATCTCACCTGCCGCCGGGGTCACTGGCCGGCTTTCGCGGTTCGGTGAACATCCCCGAGGGCAAGTGGGGCGATGTCGCCTTCATCGGCCTGAAAGACGGCTACGTGGTTCAGAACCTGCCGTTCAAGATCGAGGTCGAGGACTTCTTCGTCGAGTTCTACGACACCGGCATGCCCAAGTCCTTCAACTCGAACCTCAAGCTCACCGACAAGGACACCGGTGAGGTGATCGAGGAGACGATCCGGGTCAACCACCCGCTCAAGTACCAGGGCTACAACATCTTCCAGTCGAGCTTCGGCGATGGCGGCACCGAGCTCGAGTTCAACGCCTGGCAGCTGTTCGGCGACGCCGGCACCAAGCAGGCGCTCGAGGGCAAGGTCAACCAGGAACGCACCTTCGAGTTCAACGGCGAGAAATACACCCTCGAGTTCCGCGACTTCTCGCTGTTCAACGTCAATCCCACCGAAGGTCCGGACGGCAACACGGAAAACACCAACTTCGGCCCGTCGGTCACCTTCCGCGTGCGCGACGCCGCCGGTCAGGCGATCGAGTACGAGAACTACTTCCAGCCGGTCGATTTCGACGGCACCCGGTACTTCCTCAGCGGCGTGACCCCCGAGGTGGGTGCCCAACAGCAGTTCCTGTTCATCCCGGCCGATCGCAACGGCTCGCTCGACACCTTCATGGCCTTCTACGCGACATTGAAGGATAGCGACGAGATCACCCGCATCGCCGCCGACCTGGTCGCGCAGACCCCGCAGGGTGGACAGGGGGGCGCGGCCCAGAGTGCCGCGGCCCGCTCGATCGCCGACATGGTCGAGACCTTCGTCGAGCAGGGCTTTTCCGCCCTGGGTGAGCAGGTCGACCGCCAGCTCGCCGAGCGCGACATGCCGCCGGAGATGGCCGACCAGGCCCGCGAATCCTCGTTCCGCGTGGTGCAATCGGTGCTGATGCGTGCCTACATGGAAACACTGCAGGCACAGGGGATCGAGGAGTTCACCGACCAGGATGCGGAATTCTTCGAGAACGCGCTCGACGTGGTCACGGTTATCCCCAATTACGGCTCGCCGATCTTCGTCGCGCCCACCGGCTTCAACCACATCCAGTCGACCGGGCTGGAAATAACCCGCGCCCCGGGCATGTTCTGGGTGTACCTGGGCTCGCTGATGCTGACCTTGGGCATCTTCATGCTGTTCTACATCCACTACCGCCGACTGTGGGTGTTGATCAAACCGGCCGGGGTGAACGATGATGGCGATTCGGCGCACCACCGTGTCGTGGTCGCCGGCACGGATGCCCGCAAGAATATCGACTTCGACCAGGCGTTTGCCCAGTTCAGCGATGAACTTCAGCGGCAGACCGAGTCAAACGAGCATAAAAACCCACCGTCCGACCCGGATAAGCCCGGCCGGCCGGAATGACGGCAAGACAATCCGCGCAGGAGAAATCGCCCATGTCTGTCCCCAACGAACAGATGGTCAACGGCTATCAACCCAGCTCCGAGCTACCCCAACGGCGTAGCTTCGGTCTGATCGACGCCCTGTGGGCCATCGCCATGCTAGTCGGCGCCGGCATCGGCTACGCCCAGTACAGCGCCTCGCTCGATTTTTACGCCACCGGGACGCTATTCGGCGCTGCCCTCGGCCTGGGCTTTTTGGGTTGGATCTGGCCGGCGACCCGCTGGCTCACCGCCGTGGTCGCCGCGGTCTCGCTGTTCGCCCTGTGGCGATACAACATCCTGGGCGCCGACGGCGCGATTGGACGGGCCGCGCTGGCCGAGTTCCAGGAATCGACCTTCCTGTTCAAGTTCCTGCTCTCCAGCCAGGCCGCCACCATGTGGATGGTGGCGCTGTTCTTCCTCTCCATCCCCACCTACTTCATCAGCACGCTGACCCGTTCGGCGTACGGCCTGAAGGTCGGCAGCGCCCTGGTCTGGAGCGGTGTGGCCATGGGCTTCATCGGCTTTTTCTCCCGTTGGCGCGAGGGCTACCTGATCAACCTCGACTACGGCCACATCCCGGTGAGCAACCTCTACGAGGTGTTCATCGTCTTCGCCGTGGTCACCGCGCTGCTGTATCTCTATTACGAGAAGCGCTACAACAACCGCAGCCTGGGCGGCTTCGTGATGCTGATCGTCGGCGTCGCGCTGGGCTTCCTGCTCTGGTACCAATTCACACGTGATGCCGAGGTCATCGCCCCGCTGGTGCCCGCGCTCAACAGTTGGTGGATGAAGATCCACGTGCCGGCCAACTTCATCGGTTACGGCACCTTCGCCATCGCCGCGATGGTGGGCATCGCCTATCTGATCAAGGACAAGATGGGCGGTGACGGCCCAAATGACCGCCTGCCGTCGCTGGCCGTGATGGACGATATCCAGTACAAGGCCATCGCGCTGGGCTTCGCCTTCTTCACCATCGCTACCATCCTCGGCGCCATGTGGGCCGCCGAGGCCTGGGGCGGTTACTGGAGCTGGGACCCGAAGGAGACCTGGGCACTGATCGTCTGGCTGAACTACGCCGCCTGGCTGCACATGCGCCTGACCAAGGGTTGGCGTGGTCCGGTCATGGCCTGGTGGAGCATCGGCGGCCTGTTCATCACCAGCTTCGCCTTCCTGGGCGTGAACATGTTCCTCTCCGGGCTGCACTCCTACGGCGAACTCTGACCCGCCCGGATTGAATGAACCGATATGGGGCGGCCGGCTGCAAGGACAGCGGGCTTGCCCCATACTTCGTTTAGGCCCGCTCGACTTCGAGCTGTCACTGAACGCCTCACCTGATCGAATCACGGAGACACTCCATGCTCGTCAACCGCCTCACGTCATTCTTCGCCGCGCTGCTGGCCGCCACCGCCCTGGCACTGGCCGCCCCCGCGATGGCCGCGGAACCGGGCTACAAAGCAGTGCAGACCGATGTCAGCTCGCCGGAAGGCAAGGTCCTGGTCCAGGAGTTCTTCTGGTATGGCTGCCCGCACTGCTACTACCTCGAGAGCGAACTCGAGCCGTGGATCGAGGAGCTGGACGAGGACGTGGTCTTCGAGCGCCGCGCCCTGGCACTCGGCCAGCACTGGGTGCCGCTGACGCGTGCGTTCTATGCCGCCGACCAGCTGGGCGTGGTCGATGACACGCACGCCCAGGTGTTCCACGCCATCCACGAGGAAGGCACGCGCCTGACCGATGCCGATTCGATCGCCGACTTCTACGCCAAGCAGGGCGTCGACCGCGAGGCGTTCCTCGAGGCCTTCAATGGCTTCGGCACCCAGAACGCCATCCGCCAGACGGGGCAGATCGCCCAGGATGCCGCCGTGCAGGGCGTGCCGGCCCTGCTGGTCGATGGCCGCTACCTCGTCACGGGTCGACTGGCCGGCGGTAACGTCGAGATGCTCCGAGTGGTCGATACCCTGATCGAACAGATTCGTGACGAACGCAACTGATCGCCCCGTGGCTACCGGCGCCCAACTGCTGCTGCGCTGCCTGGAGAACGAGGGCGTCAAGTACGTCTTCGGCATCCCGGGGGAGGAGAACCTCGATTTCGTCGATGCGCTCAACGAGTCGTCGATCGAGCTGATCGTCACGCGCCATGAACAGGGCGCGGCGTTCATGGCCGATCTCGTCGGTCGACTCACCGGCAAGCCGGGCGTGTGCTTTTCCACGCTCGGGCCCGGCGCGACGAATCTGGTCACCGGCGTGGCCGATGCCAACATGGACCACGCCCCGCTGATCGCGATCGCCGGGCAGGCCGGTATCGACCGCTTGCACAAGGAATCGCACCAGGTGCTCGACCTGGTGCGGATGTTCGAGCCGATCACCCGCTATGCCTCGCGGATCGTCACCCCATCCGCCATCCCCGAGACCATTCGGCGGGCGACCAAGTTCGCCGAGGCCGGCAAGGGCGGGGCAAGCTTCATCGAGCTGCCCGAGGACGTCGCCGCCATGCCGGTGGAATCGGGTTACGCCGCGCCGCTGCCAGTGACTGCCAACGGGGCGAGCGAACCGTGTGAATCGAGCCTCAAACAGGCGGCCCGGTTGCTGAGCGAGGCGCACCATCCGATCATCCTCGCCGGTCACGGCGTGGTCCGCGCCGAGGCCAGCGAAGCTCTCGCCACCCTCGCCGAACGGCTCAATATCCCGGTGGCCAACACCTTCATGGCCAAGGGCGTGATCCCCTTCCGCCACCCGATGGCGCTGGGGTCGGTGGGCCTGCAGTCGAAGGACTACGTCAACGTGGGCTTCGACCAGGCCGACGTGATCGTCTGCATTGGCTACGACCTGGTCGAGTACCACCCCCAGCTCTGGCACCCCACCCGTGACCGTCACATCATTCACGTGGACACCGAGGCCGCGGAGGTGGACGCCTACTACCCGGTAGCGACCAGCATCGTCGGCGACATCAACACCGCCATGAACCGTCTCGGTGAGCTGACCATCCCGCGCGACGGGCCCGCCTTCCGCAACCTGCGCGAGGCGCTGATCGAGGACATGAACCGGCATGCCGACGACGACTGCCTGCCGATCAAGCCGCAGAAGCTGATCTGGGACCTGCGCACGGCCCTCTCCAGCCGCGACATCGTCATCTCCGACGTCGGCGCCCACAAGATGTGGCTGGCGCGCATGTACCGCTCCGAACAGCCCAACAGCTGCATCATCTCCAACGGCTTTGCCAGCATGGGCATCGCCCTGCCCGGCGCGATCGCCGCCAAGCTGCTCTACCCGGAGCGGCACATCGTCGCCGCCACGGGCGATGCGGGCTTTCTGATGAACGTGCAGGAGCTGGAGACGGCGGTGCGCTGCAACACGCCGATCATCGTGCTGATCTGGAACGACGGCGGCTACGGGCTGATCGACATGAAGCAGCGCCGCGGCTTCGGGCGCAGCACGGGCGTGCACTTCGGCAACCCGGACTTCGTTCAGTTGGCCGAGAGCTTCGGCGCGAAGGGCTATCGGGTGGAATCCGGTGACGGGCTGTTGCCGATCCTCAAGGAGGCGATGGCAAGCCAGTCCGTCTGCGTGATCGACGTGCCCGTGGACTACCGCGAGAACGAGCAGCTCACCCGGCGACTCGGCGAGACACTGGTGGGCGGATGACCCGCCGGGCAGCCAGCCAACGCGGCCTGAGCTGCAGCACGGCCACTGGCGGACCCGACGATTTCACCGCCGTGCGGGGCCATCAACCGCTTCGTCTGCTGTCGCACAACATCCAGGTCGGCATCGCCACCCATCGCTATCGCGACTATGTCACCGGCGGCTGGAAACACCTGCTGCCCAGTGCCGACCGCGCCCGCAGCCTGGCGGCCATTGCCCCGACCCTGTCGCACTTCGACATCATCGGCCTGCAGGAGGCGGATGCCGGCTCGATCCGCAGCCGTTTCCTCAATCAGGCCGAGCACCTGGCCGAACTGGCCGAACTCTCGCACTGGGCGGTACGCGTCAACCGCGACCTGGGCCAGTTCGGCAAACACGCGCTGGGCCTGATCAGCCGCATCCAGCCACGGGACATCACCCAGTGCCCGCTGCCCGGTCGCATGCCGGGTCGCGGGGCACTGGTGGCGGACTTTCGCTGGGACGGCCACCCGCTGCGCGTGATCGACACCCACCTGGCCCTGAGCCGTCGCGCCCGCCAAATGCAGTTCGACCAGCTGGGCGAGCTGGCCGATGTCCCGGGCTACGTGGTGGTGATGGCCGATTTCAACTGCGAACCGGACGACCCCGGCATGCAGCACTGGTGCATACAAAACGGCCTGAAGCTACCCAAGCGCCCCCCGCTCACCTACCCGCGCTGGCAGCCGCAACGGGCGATCGATCACATCGCGGTGAGCCAGTCGCTGGATATCCGCGGCACCGAGGCCCGCCCGATCGGCGGGTCGGACCACATCCCGGTGGCGATGAGCATCGCGCTACCATTGCCGCACAAACCGGACTAGTCTTCGGACTACATTGTTGGGAAACTCTGCACGGTTCGATGGCCTCTCTGGCTCGTGGGTTTGTCCGCAGACAACCTCATCGAACCGTGCAGAGTTTTCCTAGGGAGAGAACGCAACGATGGCCGAGGCACCCACCGCGTCGACGGAACAGGACGACTACCGCGAGCGCTACGAACAATTGCTGGGCGAGGTTGGCCGGCTCGAGGACCACGACCAGGAACTGGGTGGCCTGCTCAAGCTCACCCTCTCCCGGGTGCTGTTCGCGGTCGACAAGGCCTACCCGGAGCTGGCCGACGCCGCCGCCCGCATCCGCGACAAGGCCCGCAAGCAGGACGAGCATGCCTTCGAGGTGGGCCGCCTCAAGGGCGAGCTCGAAGACCTGGCACGGCGGATCCGTGAGCTCGAGGCCAGCCAGCCCGACGAAACGCCGCAGCCGGAGGCCACCCCGGCCAGCCACGGCACACACAACGGCTCCGCCTCCCACGTGCGCGAGGTGCTGCCCCTGCTGCTCGACCGCATCGCCTTCGTCGATGCGCTGGAGGGCCGGCGCGCCCGCTTGATCGCCGCCATCGACGATCCCAACGACCGCACCCTGCCCAGCATCCTGATCGACCGCAGTGCCACACTGATCAACGACATGCGTCAGACCATCGAGAAGGAGAAGAGCGAACTCACCCGCTTTCTCGAGCAGGTCACCGAGGCGCTGGCCGACATCGACCAGTTCAGCCAGGCGCAGAGCGACGACCTGAGCGTGCAGCGGGACGCCCGACTCAAGCTCGACGACTCGCTCCGCCAACAGGTCGATGACATCCACGCCCAGGTGGAATCGGCCGACGACCTCGACGGCCTCAAGCTCGCCGTGCGCGACCGTATCAACCGGATCCGCCAGCAAGTACAGGCCTTTCAACAGGGCGAAGACCGCCGCCAGGAAGACGTCGAGGTGGACAACGAGCAGCTACGCCAGCGGCTGGCACGGCTCGAGGACCAGACCCGCATGCTCGAGGAACAGCTCAAGCAGAGCGAGGCGAAACTGTTCCGCGACAACCTCACCGGACTGCCCAACCGCCTGGCCTTCGATCACCGGGTGCGCCTCGAAATGGCGCGCATGCGCCGCGACGACGCCCCGCTGACGCTGGCGATCTGGGATCTTGATCACTTCAAGGAAATCAACGATCAGCTGGGCCACCAGGCGGGCGACAAGACCCTGATCATCGTCGGCAAGACCTTCATGAACCTGATCCGTGACGTCGACATGATCGCGCGCTTCGGCGGCGAGGAATTCATCATGTTGCTGCCGGCCGCCTCGGGCCCGGATGCCCTCAAGGTGGTCGAGCGCATCCGCGAGAAACTGGCAGGCACCAAGCTGCGTTATCGGGGCAAGGAAATCGGCGTGACCGCCTCCTGCGGGCTGGCCGAGTTCGCGACTGGCGAGGAGATGGAGACGGTCTTCACCCGTGCCGACGCCGCGCTCTACCAGGCCAAGGAACAGGGCCGCAACCGCTGCGTGCTCGCGGGCGACACGCCGGACTGATCCTCCGTGGCCACGTGCCCGTGACCACGCACCCGCGACCATGTGCCGGGGCGGGGCGCTGCACTCAGTCGTTGCGCGCGGCCTTGGCCTTCGCCATCACCGCCTCGAACACCGAGGCCATCGCCGCCTCGGCCTCGCGGTCGGCGCGGATCGGCCGGCCCCACTCGCGGTCGGTCTCCCCCGGCCACTTGCTGGTCGCGTCCAGCCCCATCTTGCCGCCCAGCCCGGAGACGGGCGAGGCAAAGTCCAGGTAATCGATGGGGGTATTCTCCACCAGGTGGGTGTCACGCACCGGGTCCATCCGGGTGGTCATCGCCCAGATCACGTCCTCCCAGGAACGCGGATCGACATCGTCGTCGACCACGATCACGAACTTGGTGTACATGAACTGGCGCAGAAAGCTCCAGACCCCCATCATCACGCGCTTGGCATGCCCCGGGTACTGCTTTTTCATCGACACCACCGCCATCCGATACGAACAGCCCTCCGGCGGCAGATAAAAGTCGACGATCTCCGGGAAGGGCTTCTGGATCAGCGGCACGAACACCTCGTTGAGCGCCACGCCGAGGATGGCGGGCTCGTCCGGCGGGCGGCCGGTGTGGGTGCTGTGGTAGATCGGATTCTTGCGATGGGTGATGCGCTCGATGGTCATCACCGGGAAGGATTCGGTCTCGTTGTAGTAGCCGGTGTGATCCCCGTACGGGCCCTCGACCGCCATGTCGTCGGGGTGGATGAACCCCTCGAGCACCATCTCGGCATTCGCCGGCACCAGTAGGTCATGCGACAGGCACTCCACCAGCCGGGTGCGCTCGCCACGCAGCAGGCCGGCGAAGGCGTATTCGGAGAGCGTGTCGGGCACCGGGGTGACCGCGCCCAGGATGGTGGCCGGGTCGGCGCCCAACGTCACGGCAATGGGAAACGGTTCGCCGGGATGCGTTTCCTGCCAGTTCGCGAAGTCCAGCGCGCCGCCGCGATGGGCCAGCCAGCGCATGATCACCCGGTTGCGACCGATCACCTGCTGGCGATAGATCCCCATGTTCAGGCGCTCGCGCCCACAAGCCGCGGCATCCTCGGGATCCGACTCCATCCCACCGCCCTTGCGCGGCCGGCCGCGCGTGGTGGTCAGTCCCCAGGTGATCAGCGGCGCGGCATCGTCCGGCCAACAGGTCTGGATCGGCCACTGCGCCAGATCGACGTCATCGGCCTCGATCACCACCTCCTGGACCGGTGCCTTCTTCACCCGCCGCGGCGCCATGTCGAGCACCTTCTTGAAGATCGGCAGGCTCTTCCAGGCCTCCTTGAGCCCGGCCGGCGGATCGGGTTCCTTGAGGAAGGCCAACAGCCGACCGATCTCGCGCAGGTCGGCCAGCGTCTGCCCGCCCATCCCCTGCGCCACGCGCTCGGGGGTGCCGAACAGGTTGAGCAGCACCGGCGTGTCGAAGCCGACCGGGTTCTCGATCAGCAACGCCGGGCCGCCGGACCGCAGCACGCGGTCAGCCAGCACGGTCATCTCCTGGTCCGGGTCGACCGGCTCGGTGATCCGGACCAGTTCGCCCTGGCGTTCGAGTTGGTCGAGGAAAAGCCGCAGGTCGGCCAGCGCCCCTTTGGACGGCTTGGCCGCCCGATCAGCGGCCATCGTCAGTCGCGGCCGGTTTCACCGGTTGCGGGGCGGCGGCCGTTTCCAGACCGGCCCGGGCCAGGGCGCGCTCGTAGAGCAAGGCCGCCTCGCTGCTGTCGCGCAGGCGAGCATGCACGCGCGCGGCGACGGCCAGATAACGGAGTTCCTGGTCGAGCGGGCCCAGGCGCCCCACCCACAGCTGTGCCGACGTGGGATCGGACTCGGCCAGCGCCAGGCGCGCCATGGCGTAGGCAAACGCGGCGCGCTCGCGCGCACGCCCGACGTCCGGCGCATTGGCCGGTTCGCTCCAGTCATCCGGCACCAGCTTGAGCAGGCGCTTGCGAGCCTCGGCCGGGTCCTCGTGGCGCAGTTCGGCCCAGGCGTGCAGTGTCTGTGCCTCCAGCGCGCGACCCAGGCGCTTTTCCAGCACCCGGGCGGCCGCCGTTTCCGCGCCCCCTCGGGCCAGCGCCTCGGCGTAGGCGATAGTCACGGCCGGGCTGTCGACCACGTTGCGGCCGGCCTCGGCCCAGAGTCGCGACAGGCCATCGAGATCACGCGCCCGTGACGCGGCCTCGATCCGGCCGAGCAGCACCACGCGTTCGATCCGCAAGAGCTCATCGGCGGTCAGGCGCTTGTCCTTGATCCGCCGCAGGGTCGGCAGCAACCGCGCCAGCGCGTCGTACTCACCGGCCATTTCGAGCAACTGCGCCCGGATCAGCAGGATGGCCTCGTCGCGCGGATGGGTGTCGACCAGCGGTTCGACCATTGCCTGCGCCCACTCGATCTCGTTGAGCGCAATCAGCCGCTGGACGATATGCAGGCGCAGGAACTCGGCGAACTTGGGAAAGCGACGACCGACCGTCTCGAACAGGTCACCGATCTCCTCGCGGGTCTCCGCCCGGCCGCGCGGGGCCGCCCCCTGGCGCGAGGGATCGAGCCCATCGAGCAGGGCATCGATCGCCACCTGGAAGTGCATGGGCGGCAGGCTGCCGTCCTCCACCCCGGCCAGGGCGTAGCGTTGCGCCAGCTCGGTCTGGCGGCGCTGGCGTTCGGCCCAGGCACGCAGGAGCTTCTCGTCGGCGGCCCGTCGGCGCTGCTCGGCCGAGCGACGGCCGAAGCGCGCCGGCAGGTGCACCAACCCGGCGATCAACCGCCAGATCAGCTGCAGGCCGATCAGCATGGCCAGCACGATCAACACCAGGCCGACGGCGGTGGTCTCGATGCGCCACCCCGCGAATTCGATCATCGCCGCGCCGGCTCCCGGGAGGAAATAGATGGCCGCGGCCACGGCCGCCGCCAGCAGGACGATCCAGACGATCAGACGCTTCATGACGGATCCTCCTCGTCGGTCTCAGCGGGCGCGTTCTGCGACTCGGCCCGCACCTTTTCGCGGGCGTTGGCCCGCTCCCAGGCATCGAGCACCGCGTCGATCGACGGGAATTCGCGGCTGGCGAAACGCTCTTGCGTGCGCTTGAGCGACTGGAGGGCCTTGGCCGGCCCGTCGGCGTCGGTGGCGTAATGCGACTCGAGCCAGTCGCGCGCCTCGTCGATCGTGGTCGAGAGTGCATCGTGATCGCGCGAGAGCAGGGATTCCCGCACGGCGGTCAGCCACAGGCGCATCTCGCGGTCCGTGGCCACGCGTTCGCGCAATCGAGTGGGTGTATCCGACCGGGTCACGGTGACCTGCCCGGCGACCCAGCCGCTGGTCGCGGCCCAGGCCTTCTCGTACCAGGCCGCATCTGCCGGCAGTGGTGCCTGGTTCGAGGTCTCCGGCTCGGCCGCGGCGGTCGTGTCACCGCCGGCCTCGTCGGCCAGCGGCCAGTCCTCGACGCGGTCGGTCAGCCGCCGCAGCGCCAGTGCCTGACCGACGCGGTCACCCTCGCCGGCCGCCTCGATTTCGGCAATGGCGTCACTGATCGCCGAACGCAACGGCAACCAGTGCGGGCGGGACAGGGCGGCAACGCGCTGATCGGCCAACCGCAGGGCCAGCATCGCCCCGTCGGGATCACGCGCGATGGTCAGACGTTCCTGGGCGCGCGTCAGCAAGAAGCCGACCTCCGCGGTCTTCCAGGCAATCTCGCCGCGCGAGAGCCGGTCGTCGATGCGGGCGATGCGGGCATCAAGATGATCCTGCCGTTCGGCCAGTTCGTCCTGCTGGGCCTGCAGGCCGGACTCGACCTCCTGGCGGATCGCCTCGCCACGATCTTCCAGCGCCGCAACGCTCGAGCGCGTCTGCCCCAGTTGCTCATCGAGGCGCCCAATTTCCTGAGTCAGCTCCTGACCCAGCGACTCACGCTCGCCCGCCTGAGACGCCAAGGCCTGCTGCTGGGACTGCTGGAGCTGCCACAACTGCCAGCCGCCCACCGCGGCCAGCGCGAACAGGATCAGCATGCCGATGACCAGCCAGGGCGTGGCCGACCGGCGGGGCGGGCGGGCCGGCGATACCGGGGCCGCGGTCTTGGCGCCGGTGTTCTTGTCGCCACCGCCCTTGACGTCTCCGCCCTTGGCATTGGTGGCGGAACCCGGCGCACTCGAACTGGCGGAAGTCTCGCCAGCGGATTTGGCACCCGGATTGCCCGACGGCTTGTTGTCGGCCGCCTTCGCATCCGAGGCGTCTCTTGCCGACGACTGCTTGTCCGCGCGGGTCGCGGCGCCGGGCTTGCCGTCCGCTTTCTGACCGGCCTTGGCGGCAGGCTTGCCCGCACCGCCCTTGGCGGCCTGGCCCTTATCCGCCTGGCCCTTATCCGCCTGGCCATTATCAGCTTGGGTCTTGTCGGCCGATGTCGATGCGGCCGACGGATCCGAGGCCTTGCCTGCCTGGGCCGATGTCCCGGCCTTGGTCTCCTCGGCCTGCTTGTCGTGGTCTTTCTTGTCCATGCTCATCCCCAGTATGGATGCGATCGGATAAAAGCGGTCGGGCGCGCGCCCCCGGTCAGTGCCGTGGCGACGACGATGATTGCCGGCCGGCAATCACCTCCCACGCCGCGCGGGCCAGTGTCTCGGCGCCCGGTCCGCCGGCCAGAAGGATCGGCCCGCGAACGCCCACTGCCCGCGCCCGGTCGTGCGCGCGCTCATTGATGACCAGCAGGTTGGAGTCTAGCAGCCCGGACTCGCTGCCATCCGTCTCGCCGGCCAGTCGGGCGAAACAGTCGAGGGCCTGCGGGGCGGTGATGATCCAGAGGCAGGCCGGGCCGGCCGGAACGGGCGGCCGCGGCTCGGGACAGGCGCGCCGGTAGACGGCGACGAACCGTGGCTCGGCACCCCGGGCGGCCAGGGCCTCGGCCAGCAGTTCCCGGCCGGTCTCGCCGCGAATGATCCACACGCGCCGGCCGCTCATGGGCACATCACGCAGACACTCGAGCAGCCCCTCGCTGTCCTCGGAGGAATTGGGCAGGAAGGTGGCGGGTCGCCCGGCGCCTGCCAGCGCCCGGCCAGTGGCCGCCCCCACGGCGGCGAATTCGCGCGCCGGCCAGTCGACCAGCGGGCGAACGGCATCGGCCAGCTCCACGGCACGCGGGCTGACGAAGACCACGAGATCCCCGGAATCCATCGCCGACAACGCGGCAGGCAACTCGCCGCCATCGCGCAGTGGCTGGATGGCCAGCAGCGGCTGCGTGATCAGGGTCGGCTCGGGCAGCCCGAGGGGTCGGGCCGCGATCAGCGCCTCGCGCAGGCCGGCATTGCTGCCGGCCGGTCGCGTCAGCACGACCTCGCGGATCGGCGGCAGGTCGCGGTCGGTCACCGAATCAGCCCTGATCGGGCGCCTCGGTCTCGATACCCACCTCGGCGAGGATCTTGTCGGCGCCATCGCGCAGCACGCGCTCGGCCAACTCGATGCCCAGTGCCTCGGCCTGGTCGCGCGGCCCCGTGATCTCGTCGCGCAGGGTCTCCGAGCCGTCGGGGCGACCCACCAGGCCGCGCAGCCACAGCTGGTCGTCCTCGACCAACAGGGCATGGCCACCGATCGGCACCTGGCAACCGCCATTGAGACGGGTGTTGAATGCCCGCTCGGCGGTCACGCGGGTGGTGGTATCCGTGTCGATCAGCGGGTCGATCAGCGCGTGCACCGCCGCATCGTCGCTGCGTGCCTCGATGCCCAGCGCGCCCTGGCCCATCGCCGGCAGCGACTCCTCGGCCGAAAGGCGATGCGTGATGCGATCGGCCAGCTCGGCGCGCTTGAGGCCCGAGGCGGCCAGGATGATCGCGTCGTACTCACCGTCGTCGAGCTTGCGCAGGCGGGTGTGGATATTGCCTCGCAGGGTCTTGACCTCGAGGTCCGGGAAGCGCTCGCGCACCTGGGTCTCGCGGCGCAGGCTGGAGGTGCCGACCACGGAGCCTGCCGGCATCTGGTCGAGGTTGCCGTACTTGTTGGAGACGAAGGCGTCGTGCGGGTCGTCGCCCTCGAGGATGGCGATCAGCTCCAGGCCATCCGGGAACTGCATCGGCACGTCCTTCATCGAGTGCACGGCGATGTCGGCGCGATCCTCGAGCATGGCGACCTCGAGTTCCTTGACGAACAGCGCCTTGCCGCCGATCTTCGACAGCGGGCTGTCGAGCAGCTGGTCACCGCGGGTGGTCATCTTCACCAGCTCGACCTCAAGCCCCGGGTTGCGCTTTTTCAGCTCGGCGGACACGAATTCCGCCTGCCAAAGCGCCAGCAGGCTGGCTCGGGTGGCGATCCGCAGCACGCGGCCCTCGGAAAATGCCTTGCTCATCTGTCATCCTCATTCTGGCAACCGGACGGTACGGACACGCAGCCCAGCCCGTCGATAAACAGGCGCCATGGTAACCCGGATGCGTTAGTCGGACACGGACCAACGGGGAACCCGTCCGACAAGACATTGTCGAAAACGCATACAATCCGGAACCAAAGCGGCCACTGGCCCAGTCGGGAGAGAAACCTTGCTCGCAACACACCCCATTCCACTCCGTCGCATCGGCTTGGCCACGCTGGCACCTCTGGCCGGCCTGCTGCTCATGGGCATGGCCACGCCGCCCGGGCAGGCCGACGAACCGGCGACCGGCACCGAGCGCACCGAAGTGCCGCTGATGAGCGACCTGGAGAACGTCGAGGCGGATCTGGCCTATATGCAGGCGCAGCAGATCCCCATGCTCATGTTCTTCCACGCCACCTACTGCAGCTACTGCCGGACGGTCGACGACGAGTTCCTGCAGACGATGGCCGCCGACCCCGACTACAAGGGTCGCCTGATCATCCGCCGGGTGGAGATCGACTCGGCCGAGCCGGAGATCCTCTGGCAGGGCACCTCCTACACGCCGGTGGAATTCGCCCGGTTTCAGGGCGTGCAGCTGGTCCCCGAGGTGATCTACTTCGCCCCCGGCGGCAAGCAGGTGGTCGACGAACTCAAGGGCGTGACCGTGCCGGACTTCTACCCGCAGTATCTCGACCAACGCCTGCGCGCTGCTGAGCGCTGCATCGAGGATCCGACCCTCGAGGTCTGCACCGACGGCATCGACCAGCCGCGCCGTGACCTCAAGGCCGAGTGACACCAGGGCGAGTGATACCAGGACGAGCCTGGCGACGGCACCAGCCTTCCGCGGGGAAACCCGTGGGCGGACAACCAGTTGACGGGGCTAACAAATCACAGCAACTTGCTCTGGTTTTACGGTCTAAGGTTAGCGATGATCAGAAAGTCGGCGCCCATCGGGTCGCCACCACGTCAACGCGGCAGTGCCGCGGGAACCCCAACGAGAGGATCTGACGAGATGAAAGCCCAATCCAAGAAAAGCCAGACCAAGAAGCACCTGCTGATCGGCTCGACCGCCCTGGCCACCGCCATCGCCGGTTCCTCGGCCATGGCCGCGGGCAACGGCAACCCGTTCGCCTCCGAGTCCACCCACGCGGGCACCTTCCAGACCGCCGAGATGGCCTGCGGTGCCGGCAAGTGCGGCAGCAGCATGGACGAGGAGAAGGGCGATGACGACAAGGGCGACGACAAAGACAAGTCCTGAGTCGCGTTCTGACGGGGCGCCGACCCACTCGCGCCGTCGCCCCGACTGAATTGAAGGCCGCCGGCTACCTGTTGGCGGCCCACCAACACCCCCGGCCGACGGCTTGCCGCCGTCGGCCACCCAGCATTCCGGGAGGCCTGCCATGAGCCCCCAGTCCGCCAGCCCCAACGTCACGCAGCACGTTCCAGTCGGTATCGGCCTGCGCCGCGGCCCGCTCATGCGCGAGATCGAGGAACAGCGCCCCGACGTCGACTTTCTCGAGGTCGCCCCCGAGAACTGGCTGCGCTTCGGCGGGCCGGTCAAGGAACGCTTCAAGGCGCTCTTGCAGGACTACCCGCTCTACACCCACGGCCTGTCGCTGTCGATCGGCGGCCCGGCCGAACTCGACCTCGACTTCGTCGACGCCGTGGGTGAGTTCCTCGACGAGTACCAACCGGCGCTCTACAGCGAGCATCTGTCGTTCTGCTCGGACAACGCGCACCTCTACGACCTGATGCCGATCCCCTTCACCGAGGAGGCGATCGACCATGTGGTCGCGCGCATCGACACGGTCCAGCAGCGCCTCGGCCGCCGGCTGGTGCTGGAGAACGTCTCCTACTACTCGCCGGTGGAATCCACCATGGACGAACAGGCGTTCATCCTGTCGATCCTCGAGCGCTCGGACTGCGACCTGCTGCTAGACGTGAACAACGTGTTCGTCAACAGCGTCAACCACGGCTACGACCCCTACGCCTTCATCGACGCCATGCCGGCCGAGCGGGTGCGCTACCTGCACGTCGCCGGCCACCATCAGGTCGAAGAAGACCTGATCATCGACAGCCACGGCGCGCCGGTCAGCGCCCCGGTGTGGGACCTGCTCGAGCACACCTACCGCCACGTCGGGCCGGTGCCGACGCTGCTGGAGCGCGACTTCGACATCCCGCCGCTCGAGGAGCTGATGGGCGAGGTCGCGCAGATCCGCCGCGCCGCCGAACGCGCCTTGGGCAGCCGGGCCGCCTAAAAATGCACGTGTTCCTCGAAAACCGTCGCGAGCACGTCCGAGTGCAAGGAGACGCGCAGTGAGCGACGAGACATATCGGGCAGATAGGCGAGGAACGAACGAGCACGCGACGCCGCAATCGGACGGCGCAGTAGGTTTGTCGAGGAACCCTTCACAGGATTTCCGCGCCATACAGGAGGCATTCACGGCCCACGTGCGCGACCCGGACGCCAACCCGCCGCCCCCGGGCAGCAAGCCCGAGCGGATGGCCTGGTACGCCAAGCTGTTCTTCAACAACATCGACGGCACGCTGGAAAACGCCTTCCCGGCGCTGCGCGCGAGCCTCGATGATGACGACTGGCAGGGACTGACCCGACCGTTCTTCCGTGACCACCCGGCGCACTCGCCGATCCTGCGCGACCTGCCGGCCGAGTTCGTCGATTTCCTGCAGGAAGACCCCGGGCTGGCCGACTGGCAGCGCGAACTGGCGGCCTACGAGCTGACGCGCTTCGACCTGATGGCCGAGGACGCCGATCCCGCCCCGGCCGACCTCGATCCGGCCGGCGACCTGCTCGCCGGCCGCCCCGTGGTCTCCTCGCTGGTCCGGCTGATGGTGACCGCCTACCCGGTCGACCGCCTCGCCGCGAAGCTCGAGGCCGGGGAGACGCCCGAGATCCCGCCGGCGGGCATGCACCACCTCGCCCTGCACCGCGACGAGCACGGCGCGCCATACGCGCTCAATCTCACGCCCGGCAGCGCCCAACTACTGCTCGCCCTGACCGAGAAAGAGGGACAGACCGGCGAGGAGGTCGTCGCCGCACTGGCCGAGGCCTTTGGTCGCCCGGTCGACGAGCTGCTGGGCTTTGCCGCCGAACAGCTGGAAAAATGGCGGGCACAAGGCATCCTGCTGGGGGCACGCCTGCCCAACTGAGCCAACGCACTTCATCTGTCATGACGATTCCAGGGAGGGAGTCACATGCCCATCACCGACTGGCCGACCACCGAGCGGCCACGCGAACGCCTGCTGGCCCGTGGGCCGGCGAGCCTCTCCGACGCCGAACTGCTGGCGATCTTCCTGCGCACCGGGGTCACTGGCCGCTCGGCGGTCGATCTCGCCCGCGATCTGCTCTCGCACTTCGGCTCGATCAGCGCCCTGCTCAATGCCTCACGCAGCGAGTTCGGACAGGCCCGCGGGCTGGGGGACGCCAAGTTCTGCCAACTGCAGGCCGTCCTTGAACTCGCCCGGCGTCACTTCGCCGAGGAACTGCGCGTCGGACCGGACATCGCCAGCCCGCAGGCGGTATTCCGTTTCCTGCAGGCCGAGCTCGACGGCGAAACGCAGGAGGTCTTCGGCGCACTGTATCTCGACAACCGCCACCGGGTGCTCGCCTTCGAACGCCTGTTCTTCGGCACCATCGACCAGGCCGCCGTCCATCCGCGCGAGGTGGTCCGCGCCGTGATGCGCCACAACGCCGCCGCGGTGATCCTCGCCCACAACCACCCTTCCGGCGTGGCCGAACCCAGCAGCGCCGACCGGCGCATCACGGAACGCCTACGCGAGGCGCTGAATCTCATCGACGTGCGCCTGCTGGATCACGTGGTGGTGGGCCGCCCCTGCATATCGATGGCCGAACGGGGCCTACTGTAGGAGCGGCTTTAGCCGCGAAACCCCAAGGCGGCACCCGATCCCATCGCGCCTGAAGGCGCTCCTACGACATCCCATTGTAGGAGCGAGCCCAGCTCGCGAAGGCCGCAACAGCGGCCGTCCCGATTAAACGCGGGGGCAAACCGATCCCGGTACTCGCGCGTCCCGCGCGATTCGCGACCGAGGGTCGCTCCCACAATGGGGCGATTCTGGCGTGGGTCAGTTGCCGTGCGACGCCGGGGCGGGCTCCACGCCCGTACGCCAGTCGATCGGCACCAGATCGTGGGACTCGAGAAAGGCGTTGATACGCGAGAAGGGCTTGGAGCCGAAGAAACCGCGATAGGCGGACAGCGGCGAGGGGTGCGGGCTCTTGATCACCAGGTGCTCGGGGCGGTGAACGTGAGCGGCCTTCTTCTGCGCCTGCGCGCCCCAGAAGACGAACACGATCGGTCGCGGCTGTTCGGCGAGCACGCGGATGGCCCGCTCGGTCAGCGCCTCCCAGCCCATGCCTTGGTGCGAGGCCGGCTGACCGGAGGCGACGGTGAGCACGGCGTTGAGCAGCAGCACGCCCTGGTCGGCCCAGTGAGTGAGATCGCCGTTGCTGTTCTGGATGCCGAGATCGGTGTCCAGCTCCTTGAAGATGTTCAAGAGCGACTTCGGCAGCGGGCGCACGTCCGGGCGCACGGAAAAGCACAGCCCGTTGGCGTGCCCCGGCGTGGGGTAGGGGTCCTGGCCGAGGATGACCACCCGCACCTGCTCGAGCGGGGTGTGATTGAAGGCGCGGAACCACTCGTCGGGCTTGGGGTGGATAACGGTGCCGTTCTTCCCCTGCTCGATGAGCCGCTCGCGCAGTTGCTGCATGGGCGTATCGAGCAGCACCGGGGCGAGCGCCTCGCGCCACGCCGGCTCCATCTGGACGCGTTCGAGGGCCGCTTCCGTCACGGCATCAACCGTTCGATGGCCCAGTTGTCACCATCCCGCACGTAGGCGAAGCGATCGTGCAGCCGCGATGCTCGGCCCTGCCAGAACTCCCACTCGCGCGGCACCACGCGGTAGCCGCCCCAGGCGGGATTGCGTGGTACCTCGCCTTCCGGGTAGCGCTCGGCCATTTCCTCGAAGCGCGCCTCCAGCGCAACGCGCGACTCGATCGGCGCGCTCTGGGTGGAGGTGATCGCCGCCAGCCGCGAGCCGCGCGGGCGCTGGCGAAAGTAGGCCTCGTTGTCTTCGTCGGACAATCGCTCGACGGTGCCGGCGACGCGCACCTGGCGGTCGACCTCCGGCCAGAAGAAGGTGATCGCGGCGCGCGGGTTGGCATCGAGCTCCTGGCCCTTGCGGCTGCGGGTGTCGGTGTAGAAACACAGGCCGCGGGCGTCGAAGTGCTTGAGGAGCACGTAGCGCGCCGACGGCCAGCCCTCGGCATCGACGGTGGAGACGCACATCGCGGTGGGATCAAAGTTGCCCGCCTCGCGCGCGGCGATCAACCAACTGGCCAGCTGGTCGACCGGGTCGACGGCCAGGTCGTGGCGATCCAGCTCGCCGTGAAGGTAGTCGCGCCGGTCGGCACGGTGATCGAATTCGCCCGCCATGGGTACTCCCGAAGGTCGCTGAAGGTCAATGTTTACCGTGCGAGACTATAGGGAACCTCTGCACGGTTCGCCAACGGCTCAGCGGGTCAGGCCCGGGACCGATTGGACGAACCACATGCTTTCAGAAAGGACGAAGGACAATGAGCCGACCGCTGCACCTGTTCCTGTTCCACGGCCTCGGCGCCGACGGCGATGACCTTGCGCCGATCAGCGACCTGATCACCGAGCGCGTGGCGCTGACCGACCACCACTGGCAGGTCCACCGCCCGGACGCGCCGGTCTCGCCGGTGTCGCTCAACGGCGGGCTGCCCATGCCCAGCTGGTTCGACCTGATCGCCGACAACGGCGGCATCGAGGCCGACCGCGACAGCCTCGCCGGCATCACCGCCGACCTGCAGCAGCAGGTCCAGGACACGGTCGGCGACGATCCCTACATCCTCGGCGGCTTCTCGCAGGGCGGCGTGCTCGCCAACCGCCTGATGCTGACCCTGCCGCGACCGCCGCTGGCCGCCGTGATGCTATCCACCTGGCTGCCCGCCCCCGAGCAGATCGTCCGACCCACCGACGGCCGCGACCCGGCGGTGTTCATCGGCCACGGCGAGCACGACAACCTGATCCCGGTGCGCGCCGCCGGAATGGTCAATGCGTTCCTGCAGGACTGCGGGCTCTCGAATGTGACCGAGCAGCACTATCCGGTGGAGCACGGCATCTTGCCGGAAGAACTGCAGGACATCACAGAGTGGTTAAACGATTATTTGAACAAACAAGGAGCACGTTAATTGGACCAGATGTCGTAGGGAATTGACCAACACACCTAGGCCCTTGAATGCATGGACACAATCCAAAGAACGAGGCAAGGAGTAGCCTTATGTTGAAATTCATTTTCGCAGAGAAACTGGACACCCGCGGATCCACACTCGCCGCTTTCGGCAAAGCCATCGTGATCTTTGGCAGAATGTTGCTGACGTTCTCGTTACTCGTCGCAACAATCTTCTATCTATTTATCGCTGAAGTGGGCGCTATTTCCGGGGTCCCTCTCGCTTTCCCAATCGTCGGTTGGTTTGTGATCGAACTCTGCGGGTCGCTGTTTTTCGTGATCGGGACCATCGGCAAAAAAAACGACGCTTAGATGAGTTTCACAGGCCGAAACCAACTCAGGAAGTTTAGATCGCCGCCCCTCGAAGAAACCACCAACAATCACTGCGTTCAACACTGAAAAAACAGTCATTTTCAGACGATATTGAACGCATCCAGCGCCGCCACCGCCCCGGACCCGCTTGGTCGCGGTGCCGCCCGGCAGGACCCGGACGGCGATGGGGGCCTCGAGGCTGAGCACCTCGAAGGTGTCCTCCCCGATGAGGCATACTCACCCAAAGCGCAAGACCGGAGGCAACCGATGGACACCAAACAACTGCTCGACGAGGCGACATCCCTTCCGGTGGAGGAACGCGCCTTGCTAGTCGACTCCCTGCTCAGAAGCCTGAACCAGCCCAAGACCGAACTGGATGATCAGTGGGCGGCAGAGGCCCGCAAACGGCTGGCAGAAATCCGGTCCGGCTCTGCCACCCCGATTGCCAGCGATGACGTGTTCCGCAACCTCTCGGATCGCCTGCGGGGATGAGGGTTGCCTTTCACCCGGCCGCCGCGGAAGAACTCGAACACGCGGCAATGCACTACGAATCGCTCGAGCCGGGACTCGGTCAGGATTTCGCCCTCGAAATTCACTCGGCGGTCCAGCGTGCCGTCGAGTACCCGCACGCATGGCCACGCCTCGACGAGACCGTCAGACGAACGTTGGCAAGACGATTCCCGTATGGCGTCCTCTACGTCCACGACGCGGATGAACTGCTGGTACTGGCGGTCATGCACCTGCACCGCCAGCCCGGCTATTGGAAAGAACGCCGCTAACCCCTTGCCGGGACAGCATGGGCTCAGGCGATCTTGAACGCATCCAGCGCCGCCCGTGCCGCCACGGCCCGGGCGCGGACGCGCTTGGGTGCGGTGCCGCCCGGCAGGTCGCGGGCGGCCATGGAGCCCTCGACGGTGAGCACGTCGAAGACGTCCTCGCCGATGTGACCCGAGAGCGCCTGCAGCTCGACCAGTGACAGGTCGGCCAGATCGCAGCCCTTGTCGGTGGCCTGGCGCACGGCCTTGCCGACGATCTCGTGGGCATCGCGGAAGGCCACGCCCTGGCGGACGAGATAGTCGGCCAGGTCCGTGGCGGTGGAGAAGCCCTGGCGGGCGGCCTCGCGCATGCGCTCGCGGTTGGGCTGGATGGCCGGAATCATGTCGGCGAAGGCGCGCAGCGAGCCCATCAGGGTGTCGACGGTGTCGAAGATGGGCTCCTTGTCCTCCTGGTTGTCCTTGTTGTAGGCCAGCGGCTGGCTCTTCATCAAGGTGAGCAGGGAGAACAGGCTGCCGTAGACGCGGCCGGTCTTGCCGCGCACCAGCTCGGGGACGTCGGGGTTCTTCTTCTGCGGCATGATCGAGCTGCCGGTGCAGAAGCGGTCGGGCAGCTCGATGAAGTTGAACTGCGCCGAGGTCCACAGCACCAGCTCCTCACTCATGCGCGACAGGTGCATCATCAGGATGGAGGCCGCCGAGAGGAATTCGATCTGGAAGTCGCGATCGGAAACGGCGTCGAGCGAGTTCTCGCTGATGCCGTCGAAGCCGAGCTCGTTGGCCACCCAGTCGCGGTCGAGCGGGTAGGAGGTGCCGGCGAGCGCGGCCGAGCCCAGCGGCATGATGTTGATGCGCTTGCGGGTGTCGATCAGGCGCTCGACGTCGCGCTCGAGCATGTCGTGCCAGGCGAGCAGGTGATGGCCGAAGCTGACCGGCTGGGCGACCTGCAGGTGGGTAAAGCCGGGCATGACGGTGTCGGCCTCGGCCTCGGCCAGGTCCGTCAGCCCGCGGCGCAGGCGGTTGGCCTCCTCGATGATCGCGTCGACCGCCCGGCGCATGAACAGGCGAATGTCGGTGGCGACCTGGTCGTTACGCGAGCGGCCGGTATGCAGCTTCTTGCCGACGTCGCCGATGCGGTCGATCAGGCGCGCCTCGATGTTCATGTGGACGTCCTCGAGCTCCACCGACCAGAACAGGTCGCCGCGCTCGATGTCGCCGCGGATGTCCTCGAGCCCGCGGACGATCTTCTTGGCCTCGTCCTCGGTAATTACCCCGACGCGGGCGAGCATGCGGGCATGGGCGATCGAGCCGGTGATGTCCTCGTCGTAGAGGCGCTGGTCGAAGCCGATCGAGGCGGTGAAGGCCTCGACAAAGGCGTCGGTGGGCTCGGAAAAACGGCCGCCCCAGAGCTTGGCGGCTGGCTTGTCGTCGCGATCGGTCATGGTTGTCCTCGGGGAATACGGTTTCGCGTCGAATCGGCCACGCGGGGCCGCCTTCGGAATGGCGCGAGTATATCGCAGCCACCCGCTGGCGCCTGACGCGCGATTCGAACCGCAGCGAACCCGCTTCTCGGCAGCGACGTTCCTATTCGTGACACGGCTCCTGAGGCAAGATAGACCCCGTCAGGCCACCGACGCGAAAGGAGTCGCCGCTTGCAGCCCTCATCATCCAATCCAGACCAAGGTCCGACCCGCCGGGACAATGTCGGCGACCGCGCGCTGCTGCCCGCCGCCCTGCCGGCCTTCTGCACCGCGCGGGTGATCCTGATCACCCTGGCGATGGGCGCGGCGCTCTCGCTGCTGCTGACCCTGGTGCCCGGGGTGGGGCCGGAACGCTGGGCACGCTTCGGCACCACGCTGTGGCTGGTGACCTGGATCGCGCTGGTGACGGTGGCCCTGCTCTGCGCCACGCGGCGCTGGCTGGATCGCGCGCCGCTGGCGCTGCTATTGGGCGTCATCGTGTTGCTGCTGTTGACGGTCACGGCCGTGACCAGCGCGGCCGCCTTCGGGGCCCTGCAGTCGATCGGCTGGCGCCCGCAGGAAACCGCCGGCCAGTTCCTGCTGCACAACCTCGCCATCGCCTTGCTGGTGGGATTGATCGGCATCTGGGTGTTCTCGCTGCACCTGGGCAATGCCCGCCAGATCAACGCCGCCGCCGAGGCGCGGCTGTCGGCGCTGCACGCCCGCATCCGGCCGCACTTCCTGTTCAACAGCCTCAACACGGTGGCCGAGCTGGTCCATGACCGCCCGGAGGCGGCCGAGCAGGCGGTGCTGGATCTCTCGCGCGTCTTCCGCGCGGCCCTGGCGGCGGAGTCGTCCAGCTCGCTGGCCGAGGAACTCGAGCTGGCGCAGCGCTATCTCGAGATCGAGCGCTGGCGGCTGGGCGAACGCCTGCACGTCGACTGGCAACTGCCCGATCCGCTACCCGAGGCCCAGTTGCCGGTGCTCACCCTCCAACCGCTGGTGGAGAATGCCGTGCGCCACAGTGTCGAGCGCCAGGCCGCCCCCGGCCCGATTCGGGTCGAGTGCCAGGCAGGGGGCAAGTCGATCAGTCTCGTGATCGAGAACGACCGGGTGGCCGGCCCCGATCGCCATGGCCGTGATCATAGCGAGGGCAACGGCATGGCACTGGCGAACATCCGCGACCGACTCGCGCTGATGTTCGGCGAGGCGGCCTCGTTGCGTGCCGGACCGGTCGACGGGCGCTTTCGGGTCAAGCTGGTGATCCCGCGGACGGGCAAGGGGACGGCGACATGATGCGCGCCCTGATCGTCGACGACGAGCCGCTGGCCCGCGCTCGGCTGCGCCGACTGCTCGGCCGGCTCGGCGGCATCGAGGTGGTCGGCGAGGCCGGCAACGCCGACGAGGCGTGCGCGGCCATGCGCCAGGTGCCCGATCTGGTGTTTCTCGACATCGAGATGCCCGGCGAGAACGGCATCCAGCTGGCCCATCGCCTGCGCGAGGCCGACCTGCCGCCGGCGATCGTCTTCACCACCGCCCATGCCGACCATGCCCTGCCCGCCAGCGAGACCGCCCCGGCCGGGTATCTGCTCAAGCCGATCGAGCCGGCGGCCCTGAGCGCGGCCGTCGAGCGCGCCGGCCGGCCCAATCGCTGCCAGCAGACCCGGCGACCGACCCTGACCGTGCGCCTTGGCCGCGAGGAACTGCGGCTGGGGCCCGAACACGTGGTCGCGGCGATGGCCGAGGACAAGGCCACTCATCTCTACCTACTCGACCCGGCGGATGGCCGGCGCCGCGAGGCCTGGATCGAGCCGAGCCTCAACGAGCTCGAGGAACGCTTCGACGGCCAGTTGTTACGCCTGCACCGCAACAGCCTGGTCAACGCCGCGCAGATCCACTCGGTCAGCCATCACGACGGCCAGCATCGTTGCCATGTGCATCACCTCGACGAGCCGCTGATGATCAGCCGACGCGCCTGGCGCTCGGTGCGCGAGGTCCTGGGCGACTGAGCCCTGTTTCATTTGTGCGACACTTGTGGACCACCTGTCGGGGAGTGACACGGCCCCGCAAGGCCCACGAGGTATGCCGCGATGATGCAATGGTTCAACGAGCTGTGGTTCCTGACGCTGGAGGCCGCCCCCTGGCTGCTGCTGGGGTTGGTGATCGCCGCGCTGATCAAGGCATTCTCCGACCAGCTGGCAATCGTCAAATACCTCTCGGGTGAGTCGACCGGCGCGATCGTCCGGGCCTCGCTGATCGGCGCGCCGCTGCCGCTGTGTTCCTGCGGCGTGGTGCCGGCGGTGCTGGGGCTGAAGGACGCCGGTGCCGGGCGCGGGCCGTCGATGGCCTTCCTGGTCGCGACACCGGAGACCGGGCCGGACTCGATCAGCGTCAGCTATGGGCTGCTCGGGCCGGTCTATGCCATCGCCCGCCCGATCGCGGCGATCATCGGCGCGATCGTCACCGGGCTGATCAGCGGCCGGCTGGCCGGGTCAATGACGCCCGAGTCAGCCGCGACAAACGACTCGGTCGCCACCGACTGCTGTGGTGGAGAGGAGAGCAAACCCACCGCCGCCTGCTGTGACTCCAACCCGTCGAGCACCGGCCATTGCGACGAGGGCGAATCCACGTCGAACGCCTGCTGCGGCAGCCCAACGACGACGGACGCCGCGGCGCCGGGTACCCGCGAGCGCCTCGCCGGTGGTTTTTCCTATGCCTTCGGCCAGGTGCTGATCGACATCGTGCCGTGGATGGTCTTTGGCCTGGCCATCGCCGCCACCGCGGTGGTGCTGATCCCGGAGGGCTTTTTCGACAACGCCTGGGGGCTGGTGGGCAGCTATGCCCTGATGGCGGTGATCGGCATCCCGATGTACGTCTGCGCGACCGCCTCCACCCCGATCGCCGCCGGCCTGCTGGTCGCCGGCATGTCGCCGGGGGCGGCGCTGGTGTTCCTGCTGGCCGGACCGGCGACCAATATCGGCACGCTCGGCATACTGAGAAAGCATTTCGGCAATCGCCTGATCGGGGTGTACCTCGTGACCGTGATCGCCTGCGCCCTGGTCGCCGGGATCAGCCTGGATCTGTTGTGGGGCGTGTTCGACTGGAGCCTGCCGAGCGGCGCGGCGGCCGACCATGCCATGGACGCGAACGGGATCGGGCTGGCCGCGCTGGCGGTGCTCGCCTCCGTCACCATTCACGCCTACTGGCGCCGCCGGCCGGCCCGGCGGGTGCCAGGCCACGGATCAGGGGAGGGAGCCTGTGGGTGTTCACAAGACCGGGATGGATCTCGGTGACCGCGACCGGGTCACGGTCGGCCTGATCAGCGACACGCACGGCACGCTCGAGCGTGCCCTGTTGCCGCTGCTGGCCGAAGTGGACGTGATCGTCCATGCCGGCGACCTGCTCGATCCCGGCGAACTGCGCCAGCTCACGCCGACCAGCGGCCACGTGGTGGTCGTGCGCGGCAACAACGACACCCCCGACCAGTGGCCGGAAGGAACCGAGGCGCTGCTCGACACCCTGCCCGAACAGGCGTACCTGACCCTGCCCGGCGGGCTGCTGGTGGTCGAGCACGGGCATCGCGTCAACCCCGCCAGGCGCCGCCACGAGCGACTGCGAGGCCGCCATCCCGAGGCGCGCGCGATCGTCTACGGCCACACCCATCGCCGCGTGATCGACACCGACACGACCCCCTGGATCCTCAATCCGGGCGCCGCCGGGCGCCAGCGGGCCTTCGGCGGCATCGGCTTTCTGCGTCTGACCGCCACCGCGGACGAGTGGTGGGTCGAGGTCATGACTCTCCCCAAGCGCGGCCGGGACACGTAGACTCCTCCGGGAATCGTCACCAAGGGAAACTCTCGATTCATGGCGAACGTGCTGGGCGTGGGGATTGCCACGCTGGACATCATCAACGAGCTTGATCACTACCCGGCCGAGGACAGCGAGCAGCGCGCACTGTCCCAGCGGGTCGAGCTGGGCGGCAATGTCGCCAACAGCCTGCGAGTGCTGCGTCAGTTCGGCCATCCCTGTGATTTCGCCGGGGTGCTGGCCGAGGATGCTGACGGGCGGCGCATCAGTGACCTGATGGATCGATACGGCCTGGAGACCCGCCACGCGCGCCGGGTGGACGGCCACGCGCCGACGTCCTACATCACCGTCAACCGCGCCACCGGCAGCCGCACGATCGTGCACTACCGCGATCTGCCGGAATTCGACCTGGGCGCGTTCATGGCCCTCGACCCAAGCCAATACGACTGGCTGCATTTCGAGGCGCGCGCCTGCGACGAGACCGCCGCCATGCTCGCGCTGGTCCGGGCACGGGTCACCGACCAACCCATCTCGCTGGAGGTGGAGAAGGATCGCCCGGCGCTCGACCAGCTCTGGTCGTTCCCGGACATCATCTTCTTCTCCGCCGCCTTCGCGCGCGGCCGCGGCTTCGATCAGCCGGCGGCCTTCCTGCGCGAGGCCCGTGGCTGGGCGCCGCAGGCGATCCTGGTGCTCGGTTGGGGCAGCGGCGGGGCCTGGCTGTCACGCCCCGACGAGGACGAGCCCGCTCATGTTCCGGCCCAACCGGTCGATACGATCATTGACAGCATCGCCGCCGGCGACACGTTGATCGCCGGATTCATCCACGCCCGCGCACGCGGCATGGGGTCGCTGGAGTCGCTGGAATTCGCCGTGCGACTGGCCGAGCGCAAGCTGTCCCAGGCCGGACTGGCCGGGCTGGGACCCGACGACCCGGCCGCCGACCCGGACCTGCTTTGCCGGCTTGATGACCTCGAGCCGGTCGACGCCCTGGGCATCTGGCCGCAGGGGCGCGAGTCGTCCGGCGGACCGGCACCACTGATCGTGGTCCGCGAGGGCGAACGGGTCTGTGCCTGGCGCAATGTCTGTCCGCACAACGGCTCGCCGCTGTCGCGCGATCGGCACGATTTTCTCGAAACCCGCGAGGGTGAGCGACAGCTGCGATGCAACGTGCATCAGGCCTATTTCCGTCTCGACGATGGCCTGTGCACCGCCGGTCCCTGCGAAGGGCAACGGCTCGAACCCGTCGATCTGGAACAGATCGGCAACCGCCTCTACCTGGCCGATCGTGCAACTCGGCGAGATGAACGAGAAACGCCCTCGGGGGCGCTTGCTGAGAAGCCCAATGGGATGAAGGATCGGGGATGATGGATCGCCAACACGATATCTCGCATTGGCTCGAGGCATTGCCGGACCCGCTGGTGGGCCGGGATGCCGACGGCCGGCTGTGCCTGATCAATCGGGCGGCGCGCGCGATGCCGGCCAGCAGCAAGCTCGAGGGCATGTTCGACGACCGCGAGGGTGACACCTCTCCTCGGCTGTTCAGTCATCCGACCAGGGAGGATGCGGACCACCGCATCTATCGCCACCTTCACCTGGGATCGCATCCCGATCCCGCCGCCACCCCACGTGAACTGCACCTGCTGCAGGACGTCACCGGTGAGAAGCGCGCCGAATCGGCACTGGCCGAGACCGAGCGCCTGGTCCGCCTGCTGATCGACGCCAGTCCAGACGTGATCCAGATCAAGGACGGCCAGGGGCGCTGGCTGCTGGCCAACCAGGCGGCGCTCGACCTGTTCCGCCTCGAGGGCCTGCCCTGGTGGGGGCAGGGCGACGACTCATTAGCCGAGCTGACCGAACCGGCCTTCCGGGATGCCTTCTACTTCTGCCGCCAATCCGACGAGCGCGCCTGGAAGGCCAATGAACTCCATCGCGAGAGCGAAGTGATCAAATCGCCGGAAGGCGAGGAACAGGTCTTCGACACGATCAAGCAACCGGTCTTC
Source organism: Guyparkeria halophila (assembly GCF_034479635.1). Lineage (NCBI taxonomy): Bacteria > Pseudomonadati > Pseudomonadota > Gammaproteobacteria > Chromatiales > Thioalkalibacteraceae > Guyparkeria > Guyparkeria halophila. The sequence goes on along the minus strand of NZ_CP140153.1, from coordinate 224,678 downwards.
GACGCCGACGGCCAGCGGCATGCCATGATCGTGATCGCGCGCAACATCACCGCCCAGCTGCGCGCCCAGGCCGAATACGAAGACCTGGCCATCCACGACGAACTGACCCATCTCTACAACCGTCGCTTCTTCCAGATCGAAGCCCAGCGCCGTCTCGACGAACTGGGCCGCGAGAACCGTCACGCGGCGGTCGCGGTGCTCGACCTCGACCGTTTCCGCAGCATCAACGACTGCCACGGGCACGAAGAGGGCGATCGGGTGATCCGCCAGATGGCCGACCGACTGCGCGACCTGGGTGCCCAGCAGGACTGGCTGGTCGCGCGGCTCGCCGGCGACGAGTTCGCCATCCTCGCCGGCGACGTCGAACCCAGCGATGGCCCCGAGGTGCTGGGCGGGGCGCTGCGCGAGCTGGTGCGTCACTCCTTCGAGCTCGAGACCACCAACCTGATCCTGACCGCCAGTACCGGCATTGCCTACTGGCCGTCCCACAGCCGCCACATCGCCCAGCTGCTTACCCAGGCGGATGCGGCCATGTTCGAGGCGAAGAAGAACGAACGCGAGCCCGTGGCGGTGTTCAGTCCACAGCTCTCGGAGCGACAGATCTGGCGCTCGGAGATGCTGGGCGCCCTGCGCGACAGCCTGGAAAACGAGCGTTTCCATCTCGTCTACCAGATCCAGCAGGACGCCCTCGGCCTGGCCGTCACGGGCGTGGAGGCCCTGCTGCGCTGGGACGCCCCCGATCCGCAATTACAGTGCGGCCCGCAGGACTTCATCCCCTTCCTGGAGCAATCCGGACTGATCGTCGAGGTCGGTGGCTGGGTGATGACCGAATCGGCCTGCCAGGCCGCCGAATGGGGCCGCGAGACCGGCGAGGCGATCACCGTCTCGGTGAATGTCTCCAGCGTTCAGTTGCACGCCCGCTGCTTTGCCGAGCGCGTCGCCCGCGCCCTGGAGGTATCCGGCCTGCCCCCGGAGCGACTGGAACTGGAACTCACCGAAACCGCGCTGGTCCATGACCCTGAACAGGCGGCAACGATGCTGGATGCGGTGCGCGAACTGGGCGTGAAGCTGGCGCTGGACGACTTCGGCACCGGCTATTCCTCGCTGAGCTACCTCAAGCGGTTCTCGTTCGACCGGCTGAAGATCGACCAGGGTTTCGTGCGCGACATCCTCGGCGACCGCAACGATCTGGAGATCGTCCGGGCGATCATCGCCATGGGCAACGCCCTGTCGCTCGAGATCATCGCCGAAGGGGTGGAAACCGCCGATCAGCGCGATCTGCTGGACGCGCTTGGCTGCCACTCCTTCCAGGGTTACCTGATCGGTCGCCCGACGGTCGCCGAGGCCATCCGCCCCTTGCTGGGCGTGCGACTGCTGTAAGCGCCGGCCGGCCCGAATCGGATACCGCTGCGTGCGCCTCAGCCACGGTCGACTCGACCGGCCGGAGCGGCGCCGGCTTCGCGCCGACCTTTCCCCTGAACACCCCTTTTGCCAAGAGGCCCGACCCCATGACGACACGTGCACAATGGATCGAGCAGACCCTGCGCGATACGCTCGAGCCGAGTTATCTCGAGATCACCGACGAGTCGACGCAGCACGCCGGCGACCGCGTCGAGAGCCACTTCCGCGTGGTGGTAGTCAGCGAGCAATTCGACGGCCTGCCCCTGATCCGCCGCCACCGACTGGCGCAGAACCCGCTCAAGCCGGCCTTCGAGCAGGGCCTGCACGCCCTGGCCCTGCACACGTACAGCCCCGCCGAGTGGCAGGAGCGCCAGGACGCCCCGGCCTCGCCGGCCTGCCAGGGCGGAGGCCACTGACCGGGACCGCGTTTTTGCGTGGAATGGACGCCCGCAGCGGGCCCGAACGTAACCCGACGAAAACCGTCGGTTTCGTTTACAACGGTGAATCGACCGACTAGGCTCCCCGCCAATTGTCGTCATGCCCATGCCCCCGACTCGGGGCATTTTTGTGTCTGGGGCACGACGTTGACGACCTGATCGCATCCGTTCCAATTCACCAGGAGTTTCCCATGAAGACCCGTCACCTGCTGCTGGCCACGCCGCTGGCCCTGGCCCCGCTCACCATCCAGCCGGTCACGGCCGCTGACGGCGAGACCGACAACGGCTGGACCGGCTCGGCCGAGCTGGGCGCCTCGATGACCACCGGCAACACCGAATCCTCCACCATCAACGGCAAGCTCAAGCTGGGCTACGTGACCGGCCCCTGGACCCACCGGTTCCGCCTCGAGACCCTCCAGTCCAGCGAAGACGGCGAGGACACGGCCAACCGGACGCTGGGGGAGTTCGAAAGCAACTATGCGCTGACCGAACGCGACTACCTGTTCGGCGTACTGCGCGGCACCCACGACGAATTCTCCGGCTACAAGTACCAGACCAGCGTCGCCGCCGGTTACGGCCGCAAGCTGTGGATCTCCGAGCGTGGCTCCTGGGACGCCGAGATCGGTCCGGGTATGCGCATCGCCGAGACCGAGGCCGGCGAGCGCGAGACCAACGCCATCGCCCGCCTCTCGAGCGGCTTCGAGTACCGCTTCTCCGACTACGCCAAGTTCAACCAGGACGTCACGGTGCTCGCCGGCCAGGACAACACCGAGATCGAGTCGGTCACCGGCCTGTCTTCCTCGCTCACCGAGACGCTGGCGATGAAGCTGTCCTACACGATCCTGCACAACACCGATGTGCCGGCGGGCACCGAGAAGACCGATACCTACACCTCGATCAACCTGGTCTACGACTTCCGCTAGGGGGCACGGACCGAAGCCGGTCGACCAGTCCGGGGTATGATCAGGTCGGGACGACGTGATCGGTAGCGAAAGGAAGGAATATGGATGTTCACCGCAGGGACCTGATGCGGGCCGCCGAAGACGGCGTACTGGAACCGGAAACCGCCGAGGCGCTCTGGACGTACCTCGGCCAGCAGGAAAGCGGGCCGCGTTTCCGTGCGGCACACATCCTCTACTACCTGGGCGGCTTTGTCGCCATGGCCGCGCTGGGACTGTTCATCGGCCAGGCCTGGGATGCCTGGTCCGGCTGGCCGATGCTGGTGCTCGCCGGCGGCTTTGCCCTGCTCGGGCTGGGGCTGACGCGCCGATTCCTCGACCAGGGGCTGATGATTCCCGCCGGGGTAACCCTCACCTTCGCCATCTCGATGACGCCCATCGTCGTCTTCAGCATCCAGCAGATCCTGGGCGTGTGGAGCGGGCCCTTCACAGTGACGGACTACCATCGCTGGATCGACTGGCGCTGGATCTTCATGGAGCTCGCCACGCTGGCCGTCGCGGCCGTCGCCCTGTGGCGCTACCGTCTGCCGTTCCTCGTCTTCCTGGTGGCATGCACGCTCTGGTACCTGCAGATGGACCTGGTGCCGTTCCTGTTCGACACGTGGGAGGAACGCTGGGAGATGCGCAAGCTGGTCTCGGTGCTTTCCGGCGCGGCCATGCTGGTGCTTGCGTTCGGCATCGAGTTGCGCGGCGGGCGGCGGCCCGACTGGGCCTTCTGGCTCTACCTGGCGGGGGTGGCGGCGTTTTCCGGCGGGCTGACTGCCATGGACTCGGACAGCGAGCTGGGCGCGCTGGCCTACCTGCTGGTCCACCTGGGGCTGATCGGGATCGGTGCGGCGCTGCGCCGGCGAACCCTTGCCGTGTTCGGTGCCTTCGGCGTGGCCGCCTACCTGGGCCACCTGGCGAGGCTGTTCGAAGACACGCTTGCCTTCCCGGCGATCCTCGCCTTCACCGGACTGGGGATCATCTTTGGCGGGGTGCTCTGGCAACGCCACGAGGCAGGGATCACCGCCACCCTGCGCGGCTGGCTGCCGGCACGGCTGCGGCGGCTGCTCGAGGAGATCGAGTAATCAGTCGGGGAGGACCATCACCCCGTCGATTTCCACCTCGGCGCCCTTGGGCAGGGCGCGTACCCCCAGCGCCGCGCGAGCCGGGAACGGTTCGCTCAGGTATTCCTTCATGATGCCGTTGACGGTCTCGAAGTGCGACAGGTCCGGCAGGTAGATCTGCAGCTTGACCACGTCCGCAAGCTCGCCACCGGCCGCGCGGCAGACGGCGGTGAGGTTGTCGAACACGCGCCGGGTCTGCGCCTCGATGCCACCCTCGACCAGCGTCATGCTGGCCGGGTCCAGGGCGATCTGCCCGGAGAGGTAAACGGTATCGCCGGCACGCACGGCCTGGGAATAGGGGCCGATCGCGGCCGGGGCGTCGTCGGTGTGGATGATTTCGCGTCGGCTCATGGTCTCTCCGTGAAAGGTCAGTGGCGCGAGACGCGCACCACGTCACGCAATTGCTTGATCGAGCGCATCACCCGGGCCAGATGGATCCGGTCGGTGACACGTACGGTGATATCGATGATGGTGAGGTTCACGTCGCGATCGTCGAAGCGCACGTCATCGATGTCCGAGCCGGCATCCGACACCGCCGCGGCGATACGTGCCAGCCCCCCGCGCACATTGTTGGCCTGGATGCTGATCTGCGACTGGTATTCGCCGGTAGGCTGCGCCTCCCACTCCACGGCCAGCCAGCGTTCGGGGTGTTCGCCGGCATCGCTGGCATTCGAGCAGCCCTGGCGATGGACGACGATGCCGCGCCCGGTCGACAGAAAGCCGACCACGGCATCACCGGGCACCGGATGACAGCAGCCGGCGAAACTGACCACCAGCCCCTCGGTGCCGCTGATGATGACCGGCGCCTGGTTGCCCCCGTCACCCAGGATCTCGTTCGGATCGAGCTTGCCGGCCTCCGCCTTGAGCAGCCGCACCACCAGCGGGGCCATGCGATTGCCCAGACCGATTTCGCGCAACAGGTCGTTGAAGCTCTCCTGGTGGTATTCACGCAGGATCTTGTCGATGCGTGGCTCGTCGAGCTCTTCGATGTCGCAGCCCTCGGCCGTCATTGCCTTCGTGAGCAATCGGTGGCCCAGGCGGATCGCCTCGGCATCCTGCAGGTGCTTGAGGTAGGCGCGAATGTTCGCCCGGGCGCGGGCCGTGACCACGAACGACAGCCAGCTGGGGTTGGGCACTGCCCCCGGGGCGGTGATCACCTCGACGGTCTGGCCGGACTCCAGCGGCGTCGACAGCGGCGCGAAACGCCGGTCGATCTTGCAGGCCACGCAGGTATTGCCGACGTCGGTGTGGATCGCGTAGGCAAAGTCGACCGCCGTGGCCCGCCGCGGCAACTCGATGATCTCACCCATCGGGGTGAAGACGTAGACCTCGTCGGGGAACAGGTCGACCTTGACCGACTCGAGGAATTCCTGCGGGTTGCCGGCCTTCTGCTGGATTTCCAGCAGGTCGCGCAACCACTCGCGCGCCCGGGTCTGGGTGACCGAACCGCGGTCGCCCTGGGTCTTGTACAGCCAGTGGGCGGCGATGCCGGACTCGGCGAACTGGTGCATCTCGTGGGTGCGGATCTGCACCTCGAGCGGAATGCCGTGCGGACCGAATAGGATAGTGTGCAGCGACTGGTAGCCATTCGCCTTGGGGATCGCGATGTAGTCCTTGAAGCGCCCCGGCAGTGGCTTGTAAAGGTTGTGCACGATCCCCAGCGCGCGGTAGCAGTCGTCGACCGTGTCCACCAGTACGCGCACCGCGAAGACGTCGAACACCTCCTTGAAAGAGAGGTGCTTGGATTGCATCTTGCGGTAGATGGAGTAGGGCCGCTTCTCACGCGCCAGACTGTCGGCGACCAAGCCCTCGTGGGAGAAGCGTTGCTCGAACCGCTCCTGTATGCCGGCGACGATCTCCTTGCGGTTGCCGCGCGCGCGGCGTACCGCCTCGCTGAGGATGCGGTGACGCAACGGGTGGAGCGAGGCGAAGCCCAGGTCCTCGAGCTCGTGCCGGATGGCATTCAGACCGAGGCGGTTGGCGATCGGGGTGTAGATGTCGAGCGTCTCGCGCGCGATGCGTCGGCGCTTGTCCGGGCGCATCACGCCGAGCGTGCGCATGTTGTGCAACCGGTCGGCGAGCTTGATCAGGATGACGCGTACGTCCTCGACCATCGCCATCATCATCTTGCGGAAGTTCGCCGCCTGCGCCTCGGCCTTCGACTTGAAGCGGATCTGGGCGAGCTTGGAGACGCCATCGACCAGGTGGGCGACTTCCTCGCCGAACTGGGCGACGATTTCGTCGTGGACGATGTCGGTGTCCTCGACGACGTCATGCAGGATGGCCGCGACCATGGTGGCCTCGTCCATGCGCAGGTCCGCGAGGATGTGCGCCACCGCGATCGGGTGGCTGATGTAGGGTTCGCCGCTCTTGCGGGTCTGACCGGCGTGCGCCTGGGCGCCGAACTCGAACGCGGTGCGAATCCGGGCGATGTCCGCCTGGTCGAGATACTCGGCCAGGTGCTGGGCCAGCGGGGCGAAGAAGACGTCAGTCAGGTGCGACTCGGCCGTCGTGGCGACGACCGGCGTCCCTGTCTGTCCGCTCTCCATCGGTGCCCCGACCCGGCCCTGGGGCTCAGGCCTCGTCGCTGGTCGGCGGCGTCGCCGGACGGGCGCCCTCGGCGCTTTCGTCGGCAAACTGGGCCAGCTCGGCGCGGATCTCCTGCTCGGTGATCTCGGAGCGAGACAGCGTGATCTGCTTCTCGATCTCGTCGATCCGGGCGCGATCGATCTTGCCCTCGCCCAGCTCGCGCAGGGCGATGACGGTGGGCTTTTCCTTGCCCATCGGCACCAGCGGCTCGGCGCCGTGCTCGATCTGGCGGGCGCGCTTCGCGGCGGTCAGCACCAGCTCGAAACGGTTGGGAATCTTTTCCAGGCAATCTTCTACGGTTACGCGTGCCATTGGTGTCTTAGCCTCGGTATACAGGTTGGACGGCCCGGCCGTCCTGGGGACGACCGGGCCGTATCGCGGTTGGGTGTCTTCTCGACCGAAAAGACGTTTCTGGGCACTAGTTTACGGTCAGTCGGCCTCGCCCAGCAAATCGGCGATCAGCTCGGGCTGCCGTTCGTGCTGTCGGTCGGTCTCAAGCCGGGCGGCGGTGAACAGCGCGTCGAGCTCATCGAGCGCCTGCTCGAAGTCATCGTTGATCACCAGATAGTCGTACCAGTGGCACTCGCGCATTTCGCGGCGGGCCTCCGCCAGGCGCCGAGCGATCACTTCGTCGTCGTCCGAGGCGCGATTGCGCAGGCGGGCCTCCAACTCGGCGCTGCTGGGCGGCAGGATGAAGATGAAGATGGCCTCGGGGAACAGTTTCTTCACCTGCGCCGCGCCCTGCCAGTCGATCTCGAGGATCAGGTCGCGGCCGCGCTCAAGCTCCTCGCTGATCGCCGCCTTGCTGGTGCCGTAGTAGTTGTCGAACACCTTGGCGTGCTCGACGAAGGCCTCCTGGGCCAGCATGACCTCGAACTGCGAGATGTCGACGAAGTGATAGTGCTCGCCGTTGACCTCGCCGTCGCGCCGCGGACGGGTGGTGTGCGAGACCGACAGCGCCAGCTCGGGCCGACGCTCACGCAACGCCTTGATCAGGCTGGTCTTGCCCGCCCCGGAGGGCGCCGAAATCACGAATAGCTGTCCACGCGGCGTTGCCGTCATCGTCTCTCCGTCTCGTTATTCGTTCGTCGTCGCTCAGCGAGTCACGCGGGTGGTGCCGTCACGCGCCTCGATCACCCGCACGCGCTCGCCGGGCTGGAAGGATACATCGGCGGCCTGCACGATGCTGACGGTTCGACCATTGTCGAGTCGGACGCTGATCTCGTAACCCGTCTGCCGGGTGATGCCTTCCTCGGCGGCCGAACCGGCCACCCCGCCCAGCAGCGCGCCACCGACGGTCGCCAGCGCACGCCCCGTGCCACCGCCGACCTGGTTACCCAGGATGCCGCCGGTAATCGCGCCCGCGCCGGTGCCGATGGGCGTCTTGGTGCCCTCGATCTGCACCGTGCGGATGCTCTGGACCGTGCCGTAGTAGACGGTCTGCATCTGGCGGGCCGAATCGCGCGAGTAGGCATCACTCGAGAGGCTGCTGGCGCAGCCGGAGAGAAAGGCCAGGCCGGCCACGGCCAGGACGACGGTGATGAGATGTTTCATGTGGAACCTCCGCAACGGTTTTCCCCAAGGGAACCCTAAGAAAAGTATAAGTCAGATTGCCGTCGCACCCGAGGGTTCCGCCATCGCGGGATCGATCAGCGGTAATCGATGATCAGGGGGGCGTGATCGGAGAACTTCTCGTCTCGATAGACCTGCACGTCCGCCAGCCGGCCGCTGAGATCCGGGGTGACGATCTGGTAGTCGATCCGCCAGCCGACGTTGTTGTTCCAGGCATTCGCCCGGTTCGACCACCAGGTGTATTCCGCGACGTCGGGCTTGAGGGTCCGATGGGCATCGACGAAGCCCAGGTCATCGAACACCCGGTCGAGCCACGCCCGTTCGTAGGGCAGGAATCCGGACTTGTTGCGATTGGCGCGCCAGTTCTTCAGGTCGATCTCGCGGTGGGCGATATTCCAGTCGCCACAGAGGATCAGTGACCGCTCCTGCTCTCGGTACTGCTGCAACATGGGCAGGAACGCCTCGAGAAAGCGGTCCTTGGAGGCCTGACGATGATCGCCGGCCGATCCCGACGGCAGGTACAGAGAAGCAACGGTCAGATCGCCCAGATCGAAGGCGCAGTAGCGGCCCTCGGCATCGAACTCCGCCAGCCCCATTGCCGTGATCTCGGCCTCCGGCTGGATTCGGCTGTAGATCGCCACCCCGCTGTAGCCCTTGCGCTCGGCATCGACGTAGCGGCAGTGGTAGCCCTCGGGCCAGAAGGTCGGATCCTTTTCCAGCTGCCAGGCCTGGGCCTTGGTCTCCTGGATGCAGACGAGGTCGGCATCGGCCGTCGCCAGCCAGTCGAAGAATCCCTTGCGCGCCGCGGCACGAATGCCGTTGGCGTTGAAACTGATTACCCGCATCGGTTCGCCCAAATGGGTGGATTCTAGCAAGATGACTCGTCGCCAACCGCCGCGTATTCAGGGCCGCCACGGTCGACGCAACAAAAAAACCCCGACCATCGGGTCGGGGCAGCGGTTCATCCATGAGGAGCCACTGAATGAGAGCGGCTCGCCGGGGAAAAGTTCCTCCGGCAGCGGTCGCCCGCTCAGTCCAGATCGACCGCCAGGAACAACGGTTGCCCGCGGCGCAGCAGGCGAATGGCGACCGGGCGGTTGTCCGGTGCCGTGGACAGCGCCTCGACCAGGTCCTGCTCGCTGCGCATCGGGCGGCGATTGACCTCCAGCAGCACATCACCCGGCTCGAGCGCCCCGGCAAACGGCGACTCGCCGCCGACCGATTCGATCTCGATGCCGTAACGCACCCCGAGGCTGCCACGATCGCCCTTTGCCAACGGCGCGACCGCCAATCCGTACGACGACAGGGCGCTGCCGCCGGCCGCGGCCGAGGCATCCAGCTCGGAAAGCACGACCTCGAACTGCATTTCCTCGCCGTCGCGAATGACGGTCACTTCGGCCGGTTCGCCCACCGGAGCGGCGCCCACCAGGCGCGGCAGCTGGCCGGAACGCTTGACCGGCTTGCCGTTGAATTCGGTGATGATGTCACCGGACTCGAGCCCCGCCTCGGCCGCCGGGGTGTCCGGCTGGACCTGGGCGACCAGGGCGCCGCGGGTGTCGTCCAGACCGAACGAGCGGGCCAGTTCGTCGGTGACCGGCTGGATGATCACGCCCAGGTAGCCGCGACGCACCTCGCCGGTGTCCTTGAGTTGTTCGGCGACGTTCATGGCGACGTTCACGGGGATGGCGAACGAGATCCCCATGTAACCGCCCGAGTTGGTGTAGATCTGCGAGTTGACGCCGATCACCTCGCCATCGGCGTTGATCAGCGGGCCACCGGAGTTGCCCGGGTTGACCGGCGCGTCCGTCTGGATGAACGGCACGTAGGTCTCGTTGGGGAGGTCACGGCCGATCGCCGAGACGATGCCGTGGGTGGCCGAATGATCCAGCCCGAACGGCGCGCCGATGGCCAGCACCCATTCGCCCACGTCGACCTCGTCGGAATCACCGATGGTCACGGCGGGCAGATCCTCGGCATCGATCTTCAGCAGGGCGATATCGGTACGGCGATCCTCGCCGATCAACTCGGCGCGGTACTCCTTCTGGTTGTTCAGCCGAACGCTGATCTCGTCGGCCCCACCGACCACGTGGGCGTTGGTGATGACGTAGCCGTCCTCGCTGATGATGAAACCCGAGCCCAGTGATTGGGCCGGGCGCGAGCGCGGCATCGGCTGCTGCGGCATCTGCTCGAAGAAATCGCGGAACATGTCGCCCAGCGGGCCGGGCGGCAGGTTCGGCATCTGCGGCGGCTGCCCCGAACGACCGGACGGCTTCCCCTTGGTGACGGTGTTGATATTGACCACCGCCGGGGCGTTGTCCTTCGCCAGTTTGGCGAAATCGGGGTACTGCGCCTGGGCAGGCGAGGCCAACAACATCGTCGCGGCGAATGCGACCGCGAGCAGCGCGGCGGCTGGGCGGGTTGTCACGAATGCCTTCATCGACCAACTCCTATTCCGGTTCGGAATCATGCGAAAGGTAACAGCCAAGCCCCGAGCCAAAGCAAAGGGCCAAAGCAAACGGCCAAACGAGAAGGGCCAGACCGATGAGATAGGGCTGGCCGCATGGAGTTCAATCCCCCCAGGGAAACTCGACACGATTCGATGGCGCCTCTGGCTCACGGGTTTGTGCGCAATCAAGACGCCGTGCCCAAGGCAGGCTCATTGCCCGGCTAGGGGCGAATCGGCCTCATTCGGGGCGCTGCGCATGCACCGTAATTGCGCGTTCATGCAAGGCAGCACCCAGCGCGGTCATGGCCCGATCGACCTCCCTGCGCTCGCCCTTGAAGCCCAACTCCAGCAACCGCCGTTCGGTCGAGAGCACCGGCAGACTGAACAAACGCAACGCCGGGTGGGCCGCGCAGAAGGCCTCCATCAGGTCGACCAGCTCGCTCTCCGGGGTATCCACCAGCCACAGGGAATGCTCCACGTAGCCCGCATCCGCCAGATCGGCCAGCGGGCCGGCGAGGATGTGATCGAGCATCGCGTGGGCCATCTCCGGGAAGCCGGGCAGGAAGAAATGCCGCTCGAGGGCAAAGCCCGGCACCCGATTGACCGGGTTGGGCACCAGTTCCGCGCCCTCCGGCAGGTCGGCCATCAGGATGCGCTTGGGATAGGCCGCCTGGCCGAACTGCGATTCGATCAGCGCGGCGGCCTCCGGATGGCGAACCAGTGGCCGCCCGAAGGCGTTCGCTGCACAGCCCCGGGTGAGGTCATCCGGCGTCGCGCCGATTCCGCCGAAGCAGAGCACGGTCGCGCCATCGGCCCGGCTGCGTCGCAGCAAGTCGACAATCGTGACCTCGCGGTCGGGCAGGAACTGGGCCCAGTCGACCACCAGGCCGCGTGCCGCCAGACGCTCGGTCACGGCCGCGAGATGGCGGTCCTGCCGGCGACCGGAGAGGATCTCGTCGCCGATCACCACCACGCCGATGCCGGCGAGCGCTCCGTTGCCAAGACCCTCGGTCATGCAGACCGCACCCTACTGTTTCGCGCCAATCTTCAGGGCATTCGCGTGAACGCGGTCGCGCTCGCGCTGGTCCTCGACGGCATCGAACTCGCTGTGCTCGACCCAGCCCTGGGTGTGCTGACGGACCAGACGGGCCAGCGCATCGAGGTGGTCGCCCCGGTCGTTGAGTGCCGGGATGTAGTGGTAGGTCTCACCACCGGCCTCTTCGAAATACTCGCGGTTCTCGTCGCCAATCTCCTCGATGGTCTCCAGGCAGTCGGCGGAGAAGCCCGGGCAAATCACCGCGATGTGCTTGACGCCCTGGCCGGGCAAGGCCTTCAAGGTCTCGTCGGTGTAGGGCTTGAGCCATTCCTCGGGGCCGAAGCGCGACTGGAAGGTGACCATGTAGTCGTCCTCGGACAGGCCGAGACGCTCGGCGACCAGGCGCGAGGTGACGTAGCAGTGGCAGTGGTACGGGTCGCCATTGAGCAGGTAGCGCTTGGGCTCGCCGTGGTAGCTCATGATCAGCTTGTCGGGCTTGCCGTGCTCGTCGATGTGTTCCTGGATGCTCGCGGCCAGCGCGTCGAGGTACCCCGGGTCGCGGTGGTACTGGTTGATGGTGCGCAGCTCGGGCACCCAGCGCCAGTGCATGAACTCGTCGAACACCGCATCCAAGGTCGAGGCGGTGGTCGCCCCGGCGTACTGCGGGTAGAGCGGCAACACGACCACGCGGCGAGCGCCCGCTTCGCGCAGCTCGTGCAGGGCCGAGGGCACCGACGGGTTGCCGTAGCGCATCCCGAGCGCCACGGTCACCGGGCCGGCCATCTGCTCGCTCAAGCGTTCCTGCAGGCCTTTCTGCTGCGCTCGTGCGATCGTCAGCAGCGGCGAGCCTTCGCCATGGTGATCCCAGACCGAGCGATAGGCCTCGGCGGACTTCGCCGGGCGGGTGCGCAGCACGATGCCGTGCAGGATCGGCCACCACTTCCACTTGGGCAGCTCGATCACGCGCGGATCGGAGAGGAACTGCGCCAGGTAACGGCGCAGCGCCGGCGCCTCCGGCGCATCCGGCGTACCGAGATTCAGCAGCAGCACCCCCAGTCGTTCCGCACTGCCGTGCTTGTAGTCCGGTTCACCTTGGTAATTCATTCGATGGCCTCAACAATTTTCGACGAGTATCCTACAGTCTGGTCGTGCCCGGCTGACACCTCGCAAGACGTCGCCGAACCCGAATACCGGGTCATTCTAGGCAAACGAGTCACCTATTGCCGGATCGCGTGGTCGCTCACCGATCCGGGCGCCGCCGTTACCCCTCGGCGACGCATCACAATCAATCATTTCAGGAGCGCTCCCACACCATGGCCGACAGCAACACCCGCCACAGCAAACTGCTCATCCTCGGTTCCGGCCCCGCCGGCTACAGCGCCGCGGTCTACGCGGCCCGGGCCAACCTTGACCCGGTGCTGATCACCGGCATGGAGATGGGCGGTCAGCTGACCACCACCACCGAGGTGGAGAACTGGCCGGGTGATCCCGACGATCTGACCGGCCCGGCACTGATGGATCGCATGAAGGCGCACGCCGAGAAATTCGACACCGAGATCCTCTTCGATCACATCCACACCACCAAGCTCGACGAGCGTCCGTTCACGCTTACCGGCGACCAGGGCACCTACACCTGCGATGCCCTGATCATCGCCACCGGCGCCTCGGCCCGCTATCTCGGCATCGAGTCCGAGCAGGCCTTCCGTGGCAAGGGCGTGTCGGCCTGCGCGACCTGCGACGGCTTCTTCTACAAGAACCAGACGGTCGCCGTGGTCGGCGGCGGCAACACCGCGGTCGAGGAGGCGCTGTATCTCGCCAATATCGCCGCCAAGGTCCACGTGGTGCATCGCCGTGACCGCTTCCGCGCCGAGGACATCCTGATCGACCGGCTGATGAAGAAGGCCGAGGACGGCAACGTCGAGATCCACTGGGATCACGAGGTCGACGAGGTGCTCGGCGACCAGATGGGCGTCAACGGCCTGCGCATCAAGAACAAGGACGGCGAGACCACCGATCTCGAGCTCTCCGGCGTGTTCATCGCCATTGGCCACTCGCCCAACACCGGCATCTTCGAGGGCCAGCTCGACATGCCGGGCGGCTATATCAGCGTCAAGAGCGGCACCAACGGCAACGCCACCGCGACCTCGGTCGACGGCGTGTTCGCCGCCGGTGACGTCATGGACCACGTCTACCGCCAGGCGATCACCTCGGCGGGCACCGGCTGCATGGCCGCCCTCGACGCCAAGGCGTTCCTGGAAAAGCTGGACGACTGATCCCGACTGACCATCGCTTCATTCGGCCGATCGGACGATCGGCCATCACGACCACGACCGAAGGAACACCGACATGGATCCAACCATCGCCGCCTACGTGGTGCTACTGGCGCTGGCGCTTGGCCTGACCGGCGCACTGCGGGCCGAACGGGAACATTGCGGCCGTGGCCTGCTGATCGTGACCACGCTGGCCGGGTTCCTGGTGGTCGCGGCCGTCAGCGCGCTGCTGACCTCGCAGAGTGCGCTCGAGCTGGTGCTGTCGACCATCGCGGTGTTCTTCGGCGCCCAGTCGGCGGCGACGGCATTCCTGCTGTTGCGCCAGGAGGTGCATGCCGAACCGGCGGATGAGCCGGACGAACAGGACCTGCTCGACGAGGAGGACCGCGAACAGCAGTTCGCCCATGAACGGGCCAGCAAGGAGGTGTCGTGATGGGCATCGGACTGATGATCGACAACGCCGGCTGGTTCGCGCTCGGTCTGGTGCTGATCACGCTGTCGGCACTGACCCACCCGGGACGCCGGCGGGTCTGGATGTGGGCCCTGCCGTTGGCGATCCTGATCGTGCTTGCCGGCGCGCTCTTCCCCGGGGCGGCCGGCGACCTGCCCGGCATGGGCTGGAAGGCATGGCTCGCGATCGCCGCGCTGGCCTTCGGGGTGGCCGCCGCGCCGTGGTATCGGGCCAGTCGCGATCACGATACCCGCCTGATCGACCTGGTGCGCGGCGCGGCGATCGTGCTGATTGGCAGCGGTATCACCATCAGCCTGCTGGGCGTGATCGGCTGGGAGCAGACCACCCGCTACGTCGGCGCCTGGGATCTGCGCCTGGCGGCCGTGCTGGGTATCTTCATCGGGGTCTGGACCGGCATTACCGGGCTGATCCACTGGCTGCGCCTCAAGGGCACGCTGCGCGCTTCCAACCGGGGCTCACGCAACCAGCGGCTCGCCCAATGGGCGGTACTGGCCATCATCGGCGTGCTGGGCGTGATCGCGATCGCCTATCCCAAGGTCGCCACGGCGCCGCTGGTGCTGCTGATCGTGCTGGCGATCGAGTGGGCGGCCCTGGCGGCCCTGTCGCAGCCGCACGAGGACCTGCTGCGCATCCAGGCGCGCCACGTCGGCCTGGTGGGCGTGGCGATCGTGACGCTCGGCTACGTGCAGAGCAGCCTGTTGCTACTGGTAATCGGCGGGCTGGTGGTCGCCGGCTCGATCCACTTCATCAAGCGCCAGGGCGCCTTCTGCCAGATCTCGCGGCGGACCTTCTACGCCGACGAGACGGCGGACGCCGCCAGCGAGTCGGACGAGCGCGAATCGACTGCCCACTCGAGCTGATCGCGCCAGCCTACGGACCTGGGTGACCCGCTATCGCGTCGGGTCAGTCGTGGCTCAGGTCGTCGAGGGTCAACTCGAAGGCATCGACGAATTGCTGCCGGAAGAAGGCCACGGCCGGCAGGTCGGTCATCTCGTCGAGCTTGCCGTGCAGGAACTCCTCGGCGCGGCGGAATTCCTGGTTGCCCGCGGCTCGCTCCTCGATGCACTTGAGGTAGGCCGATAGCGAATCGGCGGCCTTGACCAGGCGCAGCACGTCCGGCTCGATCCGCGCGCTCTCGATCACCTCGGCAAACGACTCCTGCAAGGATTCGGGCAGCAGGCCGATGATCTTGCGCTCGGCATGCGCCTCGAGGGCCTTGTAGGAATCGCGGATGTCTTCGCGGAAGTACTTCACCGGGGTGGGCAGGTCGCCGGTGATGATCTCCGAGGCATCGTGATAGAGCGCGACGCTGACCACCCGGCCGACGTCGTTGTCCTCGCCGAACTCCTGGTTGCCGATCACCGCCAGCGCGTGGGCGATCATCGCCACCTGCAGGCTGTGTTCCTGGACGTTCTCGCTGCGCGTGTTGCGCATCAATCCCCAACGGTAGATGTACTTCATCCGCGAGAGATAGGCGAAGAAGTGGCTTTTCTCGGGGCTCTTCTCGGGGCTTTGCTCGGAATCGCTCATCGGGCTCCTGATAACGGGCGTCTTGATGGAAAGATGGGTGGCGGTCTCAGGCCTGCGTGGTCGGGCGGAAACCCACCTCGCGGAATTCCTCGAACAGGCTGACAGCAAAGCTGTCGGTCATCCCGGAGATCATGTCGGTCAGCAGTTGCGCCTCGCGATAGCGGATCGGCATCGGGTTGCCCGGCGACTCGAACACCCGCCGGTAATTCTCCGAGATGCGCTGGTAGATATACCCGGCTAGCGGCGTGGACCGCTGGCTGGCCGGGTCGTCGGGGTCCTCGCGGCGGGTGATCGCGTACCAGAAGGCGTCCATCAGGCCATGGATCACCCTCAGGCCGGTCAGCTCGACGCGCAGCACCGACTTGTGCCGGTAGGCGTGCTGCCAGTTGCAGGCCTTCAGGGCGGCCAGTAGGCGCCCGCCGCGCGAGGCATCCACCAGTTCGCGCTCGAAACGCCCCTCGGCCATCGCCGGCAGGGAGTCGATGAACACCTCGCCAATCGCCTCCATCAGCGCGCCGATCGCACGGATGCGGAAGGTCTGCATCGAGATGTCGTTGAGCTCGTCGGGCGATAGCCGCTCCTGGCGGTAGGCCTTGTGCTCGGCGGCCGCCGCGTCACAGACCGCGCTGACCACCGGGTCGTCCGGTGCCTCGTGGCGCAGGAAGGCGATGGTATCGGAAAACGACAACAGGCCCTTCTTGACCGCGTCCTCGGCATCCAGCACGGAGTAGGCGATGTCGTCGCAGGCCTCCATGATCCAGGTCAGCGGGTGGCGCTGCCCGGGGGCCAGCCCCGTACCCGCCCAGACCTCGTCCATCAGCGCCCGCTCGGACTGGAAGTAGCCATGTTTCTTGTGGGTGACGCGCGACCGGTCGATCTCGTCACTGGCCGCCGGGTATTTCACCAACGCGGCCAGGCTCGCCACCGTCAGATTCAGGCCGTAATCGTCGTTGATCAGCTGCAGTTTGGTCAGCAGGCGCAGGGTCTGGGCGTTGCCCTCGAAACGCAGGAAATCCTGCTTCATCGCCGGGCTCAACGTCGGTTCGGCATCCAGCACGTCGCCGCGATTGATCTCGAACCAGCGCGCGATCGCGTCCTCGCCCTGGTGACCGAACGGCGGATTGCCGAGATCATGGGCGAGGCCGATGGTGGCGAGCAGGGCGGGGATATCGCGCAGCGCCTCGGGCAAGCCCGCGGCCACGCCGTGGTGGAAAACGAGATCGATACCCACCGAGCGGGCCAAGTTGGCCACCTCGTGGGAATGGGTCAGCCGGGTACGCACGCTGTCGGATCGGTCCAGCGGGAAGACCTGCGTCTTGTCGGCCATACGTCGTACCGGGGTGGAAAACAGCACCCGGTCGTAGTCGCGTTCGATCGCCGTGCGCGTTTGTGCCGGCGCGGTCGGCAGGAGGTTGCCCTGCCCGCTGCGAGGACGGCGGCGGTCGGGGTTGAGCCAGCGGCGCCAGTGGCTGTCGAGATCCTGCCTCATCACGATTCCTTGAAGGAGTGGCCAGGGAATGGTCGGAACACAGGGTCGTCGGTCCCGGAAATCAGCACCGGGTTCTGCTAGCCTCCTAAAGCCGAAACGGGCCGATAACGACACGAAAAAAGGCCCCGCAGGCTCGCTATTCCACCAGTGGCGACAGGGAAACGAACGACCGCTGGCGCAAGCATAACCCTATACCCGCCGCAATCCACCAGACGACGGAACGTGCCCCGCGCGATTGTGGCGATAGAACGTCCGCAGGACAGAACATCGGAGAGGGCACCTTCATGAACACCACGATCGGAGTGATCGGCCTGGGGCTGATGGGAACCGCCATGGCCCGCCGTCTCGCACAGGCTGGCTGGGCGGTGACCGGCTTTAACCGCCACCCACGCGAGATCGAGGACATCCCCGTCGCCGCAAGCCTGACCGATCTTGCCGATCGGACGGAGGTTCTTTGGATGATGGTCAGCGACTACGCCGCCTGCCGCGAGGTGATCGACCAGTTGGGCGAGGCCGGCATCCGTGACCACGTCGTGATCAACAGCTCGACCATCGCCCCGTCGGAATCCGCCGAAATCGCGCGGCGGGTCGAGGCGCTCGGCGGCGACTACCTCGAGGCCCCCGTGCTCGGTTCCATCCCGCAGGCGCAAAGCGGCACCCTGCAGTTGCTGCTGGGTGGCTCCGAGGCGCTGATCGAACGCCTCGACTCGCTCCTGCGGGCGCTGGGCACGCCGACCCATTTCGGGGCGGTGCGCAGTGGCGCCGCCGCCAAGCTCGCCTTCAATCAGCTGATCGGCTCACTGACCGCCGCCTTCTCGATGAGCCTCGGGCTGGTCCAGCGCGAAGGGGTCGACGTCGACCGGTTCATGGCGACCCTGCGCGAATCGGCCCTCTACGCGCCGACCTTCGACAAGAAGCTCGGCAACATGCTCGATCACTCATTCGACAAGGCCAATTTCCCGCTCAAGCACCTGCTCAAGGACATCCGCCTGTTCACGCAAAGCGCCGCCGGACAGGACATCGACACCCACCTGCTGATCGGCCTGCAGCACGTGCTCGAGGAAGGCATCTACGCCGGCCACGGCAACCACGATTACTCCTCCCTCTACGAGAACATCGTCCGCCACGACACGGCACACTGATCGCCCTAAACACCTCCAGACCAAGCGGGTACAATGCGCGGTTTGCGCACCACCCCGGGGAATCTCCCTGGGGGCGGTTTGTGCGTCGAACCCATCGCTGAGAACACGGATATCCCCATGAGCCATCATGCCGTCAAGCCGCGCCGCGCCCTGCTGAGCGTTTCCGACAAGACCGGGATCCTGGGCCTGGCCCAGGGTCTTCACGCCGCCGGCGTGGAACTGCTATCCACCGGCGGCACCGCCCGCCTGCTGCGCGAGAACGACATACCCGTCCGCGAGGTCAGTGACGTCACCGGGTTCCCGGAGATCATGGCCGGGCGGGTCAAGACGCTCAACCCGCTGATCCACGGCGGCATCCTCGGCCGTCGCGGCACCGACGACGAGGTGATGGCCACTCACGGCATCACCCCGATCGATCTCGTGGTGGTCAATCTCTACCCGTTCGCCCGCACCGTGGCCGACCCCGACTGCGACCTGCCCACGGCGATCGAGAACATCGACATCGGCGGCCCGGCGATGGTCCGCGCGGCGGCCAAGAACCACAACGACGTGGCCATCGTGGTCAACCCGGCCGACTACGAGACGGTGCTCGAGGAGATCAACGGCGACGGCGTCTCGATGGCCACGCGCCAGCGCCTGGCCTCGGCGGCCTTCAGCCACACCGCCCAGTACGACGGCATGATCGCCGACTACCTCGGCCGCCAGTTCGAGGACAGCGAGTTCGCGCCCACCTGGCACCTGCCCCTGAACAAGTCGATGGACCTGCGCTACGGCGAGAACCCGCATCAGAACGCGGCCTTCTACGTCGAGCCGGACGCCGCCCCGGGCACACTGGCCCGCGCTCGGATCGTCCAGGGCAAGCCATTGTCCTTCAACAACCTCGCCGATGCCGATGCCGCGCTCGAGTGCGTCAAGCAGTTCGATCGCCCCGCCTGCGTGATCGTCAAGCACGCCAACCCCTGCGGCGTGGCCACCGGCGACGACATCACCACCGCCTACGACCGCGCCTTCGCGACCGACCCGACCTCGGCCTTCGGCGGCATTATCGCCTTCAACCGGCCGCTGGATGCGCACACCGCGCGCAGCATTGTCGAGCGCCAGTTCGTCGAGGTGATCATCGCCCCCGAGATCGGTACCGAGGCGGCTTCCGAACTCGCCGCCAAGCCCAACGTCCGTGCGCTGGCAATCGACGACTGGTCGGTCAAGCCTGCGCCGGGCATGGACTTCAAGCGCATCGGCGGCGGCCTGCTGGTACAAGACTTCGACCACGGCGTGGTCGGCGCGAATGACCTGAAGATCGTCACCAAGCGCGCGCCGGACGAGGACGAGATCCGCGACCTGCTGTTCGCCTGGCAGGTGGGCAAGTTCGTCAAGTCGAACGCGATCGTCTATGCCAGCGGCCAGCAGACCATCGGCGTGGGTGCCGGACAGATGAGCCGCGTCTACTCGGCCCGCATTGCCGGCATCAAGGCCGCCGACGCCGGTCTGCCGGTCGAGGGTTCGGTGATGGCCTCGGATGCCTTCTTCCCGTTCCGCGACGGCATCGACGCCGCCGCCACGGCGGGCATCAAGGCGGTGATTCAGCCGGGCGGCTCGATGCGCGATCAGGAGGTGATCGACGCGGCCGACGAGCACGGCATCGCGATGGTGTTCACCGGCATGCGCCACTTCCGCCACTGAGCACGGCTTGGCGGTCCGGACACGAAAAGGCCCTTCGATTGAAGGGCCTTTTTCATGGGGATCGGTTCCGTCGTGGGATCAGGCAAAGGGGTCGAAGCGATCCTCGTTCTTGCGCCGATGATGTCGCTTGAGCTCCAACTCCAGCGACTTGAGCGCCGTCTGTTCGTCAACCGGTTCGCTGTCGCGGCGGTCGAGTTCCGCGCGCGCCACGTCGATCAGGCGACGCAGGTCCGTCAGAGAAAAACGATCGAGATCAGACATGGGGATCAGCCGGTCGCGTCAATCACGGAATGGAAGTGATGCCCGCGGCGCACGAACCGGTGGGTCCGCACACTGGGATCGTGGTAGTGCGCGCTCACGGCCAGGGTGTCACCCACCTCGACCAGCGTCAGTCCCCGACCGGGGCGTTCGTCCCAGGCGCCGCAATCGATCCAGAGGCGATTGCCGTCACGCACCGGCTGGCCGGTAATCGTGTGCCCGGCGATGACCCAGTCGATACCGCGCACGCTGCGTTCCGGGCGGCGTCCGTCAAGCACCTCGTGGACCTGCGAGCGCCCCCAGAGCATCGTGTCGAGCTGCGGATCGGCCTTTGCCGAGCCCCAGTAGCTGAGCTTCTTGACCCGCTCGAGCCGGGCGATGTTCTGGTCCCAGTCCCATAGCGGCAACTCGGCGTGCACCACCCCGACGGCCGCCGGTCCATTGCCGACCTGGATCATCAACGGCATCTGGCTGATCAGGTTCATCACCTCGGTGATCAGGTCGTCCCACTTGTCGTCGTTGAGCTTGTCGTAGGGCTCCAGTAGCCAAGCCGAGCCCATCGCCTTGAGGTCGGCGCGCTGGCTCTTGGTCAGGCATCGTTCGGCGAGCGCGTCGCGATGATTGGCGATCACCCGCTCGTGGTTGCCGGCCACCGAGAAAAACCAGGGCTCGCCCAGCAGGCGCAGCGTGCCCAGCGAATCCTCGCCGAAATCGATCAGATCCCCCACGGCAATGACACGATCCCGCTCGGGGGAAAAGTCGTGCTTGGCGAGGATCTTTTCCAGCAGCGGCCGACTGCCGTGCAGATCGCCGACGATGAAATCCCGACCCCGCGGGTTCTTCAAAAGCTGTTTGAATAACGTCATGTAATCTGAGCAACAACGCCTGCGCCACGGCATGCGACGGGTCGTCTGGCATGCCATGAAGATTGGATTGGGTCGACGGTCCGTCCGGACACAAATCGGCAACGAGCTGGGCAACGTCGCAGCCACGCGGGGACGGGGCAGGCAGAGAGCCCACCGATCGAATAATCGATATGTTCGCTAAAAAATAGCGTCAGGTCAACAGCTTGGCCAACGGGACCTTGGGCTGCGTGCCGCATCGCAAAAAAGCCCACCTCGCGATCGATTTTGCCCCAAGATTCGTTGATACCCCATTTGATAATTAACCGACTAAAGGGCTGCGATTCCGTTTGCTCGGGCGTATGCTGATCGACGGGATGCAATTCACACCCGTGACAATTAGAAAACCACGAAAACCACTCAAGGAGGATTTTCATGAAAGTTCGTTCCCTGTTCCCGGCCGCGTGGCTGATGCTGCTCGCAGCGTTTTCCTTCGGCAGTGCCGTGCATGCCGCCGATATGGAAAAGATCAAGCAGGTCGGCGGTAGTACGTTGGCCCAGGAACACCTGGTCCTGCAGATCACCGAAAGCGATCTGCAACGCCAGAACCTGGTACTCAACGTCGCCAACAACGTCCTCAAGGCGCGTGGTGGCCCGGACCAGATCGACGTGGAAGTGGTTGCCTTCGGTCCCGGCATCAGCATGCTGTTTGCCAACAACCATCACGCCGAGCGCATCCAGTCACTCGCCGATCAAGGCGTGCGCTTTTCCGCCTGCAAGAACTCGATTGCCGGCGCGACGCGCAAGCTGGGCAAGGAGCCCGAGATGAACTCGGCCGCCCAGCCGGTCGAGGCCGGCATTGCCCGCATCCTCGACCTGGTCGACGCCGGTTACGTGCTGGTTCGTCCGTAAGGCAGGACCTCTCGCGCAAGGCGCCCCGGTACCCTTTCGAGGGCCGGGGCTTTTTTGTGCCCGCTCGAACATGGCCCCAGCCATGGCTCCGCCATCCTGCACCGAAGCAACGGCAAGGCGTATGATCGAGCCATCCCTCATCAACCGACAGGCCGATCCCCGTGTCCGACCTCGACGAAATCACCCCCGAACAGACGCTGCTTGATCAACTGGACCAGGCCGCCTCACCGACCCCCGCGCAACGCGCCCAGCTCGACCATGTGCTGCGCTGCAGCCCGTTCATCCAGCAAAGCCTGGCCGCCGAACCCGGCATCCTCGCTTACGTGCTCGACGGATGCAGCGACGGCTTCCTGGGCGACGGACTCGAGACCCGTTTCGAACGGCTCAGCGGCTCGCTCGATGAGCGCCGGGCGCTGGAACCCGCGGCCTTCGGGCGTGAGCTGCGACGCCTGCGTCGGCGCGAGATGATCCTGATCGCCTGGCGCGATCTCAACGGCATCGATGACACCGACGCCACCCTGCGGTCGCTGTCGAAGCTCGCCGACTTCTGCGTCGCCGAGGCGCTGGCCTACCACGAACACCACCTGCAGGCCCGCTTCGGCCAGCCCCGCGGGCCGAACGGCGAGCCGATCGGCATGGTCGTGATCGGCATGGGCAAGCTCGGCGGCGACGAGCTCAACTATTCCTCGGACATCGACCTGATCTTCGCCTACGCCGAGGAAGGCGAGACTGATGGCCACAAGGCGATCAGCAACGCGGAGTACTTCATCCGGCTGGGCCAGCGGCTGATCCGCTCACTCGACGAGAAGACCGGCCACGGCTTCGTCTTCCGGGTCGACATGCGTCTGCGACCCAACGGCGACGAGGGACCACTGGCGATGAGCTTCGACGGATTGGAGCTCTACTACGCCACGCGGGGGCGCGAGTGGGAACGCTATGCCTGGATCAAGGCACGCGTGATTGCCGGCGACCAGGAGGCGGGCCGCGAACTGATGGACATGCTGCGGCCGTTTGTCTTCCGCCGTTACCTCGACTTCGGCGCGTTCAGCCAACTGCGCGAGATGAAGCGCATGATCGAACGCGAGATGACCGATGCCGCCATGCACAACAACATCAAGCTCGGTCCCGGCGGCATCCGCGAGATCGAGTTCATCGGCCAGCTGTTCCAGTTGCTGCGCGGCGGCCGCGAGCCAGAACTGCAGGCACGTCGCCTGATCCCGGTGCTCGCCATCCTCGCGGAGATGGGCGAACTGGAAGCGGATACCGTCGCCGATCTCACCGTCGGCTACGATTTCCTGCGTCGCGCCGAGAACCGCCTGCAGATGCTTTACGACCATCAGACGCAGACCCTGCCGGACAACAAGTTCGATCAATTGCGCCTGGCGATCGCGATGGGATTCGACGACTGGGGTTCGTTCCTGTACGCCCTCGACCAGCACCGTGATCGCATCCACGGGCATTTCTCCGAGGTGTTGCGTCTGCCCAGCGACGGCGACGAAAGCGAGGAGCCACTGGAACAGGTCTGGAACGGACTGGGTGATGTCGCCGATCGCGTGGCCATCCTCGAACGTCACGGCTTCGAACAGGCCGCCGCTCTGGAGCGCCATCTCTCGTCGTGGCGCGACACCCAGGCGCCAGCGATCAGCGGCACCGTGGCCCAGCGCCTCGACGAACTGATGCCCGATCTGCTGCGTGACATCAGCACCTACCAGGGGCAGGTCGCCATCCTCGATCGCATGCTCGACCTGCTCACGGCCATCCTGCGTCGCTCGGTCTACGTCGCGTTGCTGATCGAACAGCCCCAGGCCCGCCGGCAACTGGTGCGGCTGGTCCACGGCAGTCCGTGGATTGCCTCGTTGCTGACGCAGCACCCGATTCTTCTCGATGAGCTGATCGATCCCGAAACCCTGTATGCCCCGCCCAACAAGAGCGAATTGGCAAAAGAACTGGACGAGCTGCTGGGCAAGTGTCCGCACGACGAGGAACGCAGCCTCGACGAACTGCGCCGTTTCAAGCAGCTGGCGACGCTGCGGGTGGCCGCCGCGGACGTGGTCGGCGCCCTGCCGGTCATGCGGGTATCCGACCAGCTCACCTGGATCGCCGAGGTGATCCTCGAGGCGGTTCACCAGCGCGCGCGGGAGCAGATCGAGGCACGCCACGGCAAGCCCGGCGCGGTCAACGACGCCGGCGAGGCATTCACGCCGGGGCTCGCCATCATCGGCTACGGCAAGCTCGGCGGGATCGAACTCGGTTACGGCTCGGATCTCGACGTGGTCTTCCTGCACGATTCCACCGATCGCGAGGCGGTCACCGACGGGGATCGTTCAATCGACAACAGCCTCTATTTCGCCCGGCTAGCCCAGAAGATCATTCATACCCTCAGCATCCGCACACCCGCCGGTGTGCTCTACGAGGTCGATACGCGCCTGCGCCCCGACGGGGTCGGCGGTCTGCTGGTCTCGTCGGTGAATGCCTTTTCCCAGTACCAGGCCGAACACGCCTGGGTGTGGGAAGTGCAGGCCATGTGCCGCGCGCGTTTCGTCGCCGGGACCAACTCGGTAGGCGAGACCTTCGCCGAGATTCGGCGTCAGACACTGACCCAGAGCCGGGATCCGGCCCAACTGCGCGAAGCCGTGGTGAACATGCGTCGCAAGATGCGGGTAAACCAGACGCCCACACCCGTCGGGCTGTTCCATCTCAAGCGCGACGTCGGCGGCATCACCGACATCGAATTCCTGGTGCAGTACCTGTTGCTCCGCCATGCCGCCGAACACCCGGACATCCTCGAGTTCACGGACAACATCCGGCAGCTCAACTCGCTCAGAAACGCCGGGTTGATTGACGTCGAGGCCAGTGAGGCGCTGATCCAGGCCTACCGAACCTTGCGGGACGCCGGCCATCACCAAGCCCTGATGGGCAGCCGCTCGGTGGTCGAGGCGCAGGCGTACGAGGACGAACGACAGATCGTGATCGATCAATGGCAGGCCTTGATCGGTTGCCTGCCACCGGGGGCCGACGGGGATAACCCTGACTAGCCCGGACTAGGCCGACCGGGCCAAGATCAGCTGCCGGGCGCGCCGTGGTCGAGCTCGAGCACCACCGGCGCATGATCCGACGGGCGCTCCCAGCGGCGCGGCTCGACGTCGATTTGGCAGGCACGGGCCTGATCGCGCAAGGCTTCACTGATCAGGATCAGGTCGATCCTAAGGCCGCGATTGCGACGGAAATTCGCCTGCCGATAGTCCCACCAGGAAAAGGTGTTCTCCGGCTGATCGAACAGGCGGAAGGCGTCGATCAAGCCGGTCTCTTGAATGCGGTCGAGCGCATCGCGCTCGGGGGTGCTGCAGAGGATGCGTTCCCGCCAGGCCTCGGGGTCATGGACGTCGGCATCCGTTGGGGCAATGTTGAAATCCCCGACCACCACGCGTTTGGCATAACGGCCCGCCTCCTCGGCCAGCCAACGGGTCAGGGCCTCCAGCCAGGAAAGCTTGTAGGTATATTTCTCGGAACCGACCGCCTCGCCATTGACCACGTACAGGTTGATCACCCGCAGGTCGCCGAAGGTCGCGGCAATCACGCGCCGCTGCGGGTCCTCGAAGCCGGGGATATCGGTGACCACGTCGGTCGGTTCCGGCCAGTGGGAGGGATACAGCCACGCCACCCCGTTGTAGGTCTTCTGGCCGTTGGCAATCACGCGATAGCCCGCCACCTCGATCGTCTCGCGATCGATGGCCTCGTCGAGCTGCTTTAGCTCCTGCAAGCCGAGCAGGGTGGCGGGCTGGTCGGCCAGCCAGTCCAGCACCTGCGGCCGGCGGACCTTGAGGGAATTGACGTTCCAACTGGCGATGTTCATGCGCGTCTGCCTCGGGCGAAAACCTTGGACGAAATCCTGGGGTCATTCTCGCAGAATCCGGGCGACCTGCGGGTCGTCAAAACGGCGCTCGAATCCCCTGGGCGACCAGCCAGATCACGAACAGCAGCAGCGCCGCGCTGATGAAGGCGCCGGCCTTGTGGGTCTTCCGGCGTATCAGGCTTTCCTGCGGCAGCCCGGAAATGATGAACGGCTCACCGCCGCGTGGCCGGTGCAGGAGATGGACGGTATTGCTGCCCGAGACCCGGGAGCCATCGGCCTCGCTGAGCTCCTTTCGGGCCTGCGCCCGGGCCAGGCGCATGGCCCAATCCCATTCGCGCGGCGAGATCTCGCCATCGCCATCCAGATCGAAGCGTTCCCGGGCCGCCGGGTCGTGTTTCCACTCCTGCAGCAGTTCGCGACGACGCCGTTCGATCACGTCCCGCTCCGATACACCATCATTGCGGTGGCCACGGGTTTCGAGCCAGCCAAGCACGTACAGGGGATGCTCGGGGAGCAGCAGGCGTTCGGTGTAGCGATACGGTTTGCCGCCGAAACCGAGTGAGGAGGTCGATGACCAGTCGGTGGCCGAGGCACGCTCGCGCCAGCGTCGACTGGAATGCGGGATCACCCGGGCGTGGTCCGGATCGACGAACGCCTCGCCGGTGCCGTCGTCGATCCGCAACAGGGCGTCGCTGGCCCGTCGCTCGACGGTCACCCAGTTGCGATTCTTGCCGCTGGACTCGAGCCGCTCGATCTTCATGTCGAACCACAAACACGGGGTGAAGGTCAGCGGCGAGTAGAGGGGATGGTCGTCGATCACCCTCCCGGTACCCTCGATCTCGTTGAAGCCCTGGGCGGCCGAGCGGAGCTTGGCGGTGGGGGTGTGCGCGATGATCCGCGCACGGGCGAGGGTGCGAAACCCGACGAACAGGCAGACCAGCAGCAGGATCAGCAACCCCGCCCAGAGCACGAGGTAGAAGCCCGGGTCGAGACCGATCAACCAATCGGAGATGGCGTCCTGCATCGAGCGGCTACCAGACGGCGCGTGACGGCCGGGATCAGTTGAACAGGGCCTTCACGTCGACGTCTTCGGTGGTCTTGCGATCGAACTCCAGCAGCCGGAAGGCACGGAAGCGGAACAACTGGGCGATCAGGACATCCGGGAACTGTTCGATGCGGATATTGTTGGTGTTGACCGCGGCGTTGTAGAACTCGCGCCGATCGGCGATCTCGTTCTCCAGTCCACTGATGCGCTGCTGCAGATGCTGGAAGGTCTCGTTGGCCTTGAGTTCGGGGTAGGCCTCGGCCACCGCGAACAGATTACCCAGACCGAGGCGCAGGCTCTGCTCGGCGCCACCCAGCGCCCCGACATCACCGCGCTGCTGGGCGTCATTGACCGCCGCGCGCGCCTCCATCACCCGCTCGAGGGTATCGCGCTCGTAGTGCATGTACTGCCGGGCGGTTTCGACCAGCTTGGGCAACTCGTCGTGACGCTGACGCAGCAGCACGTCGATGTTCGACCAGGACTGCGAGACGTTGTGCTTCAGTCGCACCAGACCGTTGTAGATGATGATCCCCCAGATCAGGATCAGCACCAGCAGGAAAACAATGATCGACAGCGCGATGCCCATGGTTCGGTCGCCTCCGTGGCTACCCCGCCACAACGGGGGATTCAGTTGCTTCGGTTACACGTCGATATTGGATGCCGACAGCGCGAATTTCTCGATGAAATCACGACGCGGTTCGACCAGGTCACCCATCAGCACCGTGAAGACCGAGTCGGCGGCGACGGCATCCTCGATCCGTACCTGCAGCAGGCGGCGGGTATCCGGGTTCATCGTGGTTTCCCACAGTTGATCCGGGTTCATCTCGCCCAGACCCTTGTAACGCTGTACCGCCAGGCCACGCCGCCCCTCGGTCATCAGCCAGTCAATCGCCTGTTCGAACCGCTCGATGGGTTGGCGACGCTCGCCACGAACCACCTCGGCGCCCTCGGTGATCAACCCGTCGAGCCGCTCGCCCAGGTCGGCCAGCAGGCGGTACTCGTTGCCACTGAAGAAGGCGGCCGGGATGGTGGTTTCATGTGAAACACCATGCTGACTGCGCTCGATACGGAACACGTGGCCGTGGTCGCCTTCCTCCATCGCCACGCCGTATTCCACCCCGGCATCGGCGATGGCATTGAGCATGCCGTTGAAATGCCCCAGCCAGCCGGCCAGGCGCGACTCGTCGTCCATCATCGCCGGGTCGAGACGCCCGATCTGCATCAGGGCCTTGAGCGCGTTGAGGTCGAAACGGTTGGCCATGCGTTCGATCATCGCCTGGGCCGACAGGTATTCACGCGCCAGCGACTCGAGCCCCGGCCCGGAGATCGGCGGGGTGTTCTCCCCCAATTCCAGGCGGGCGCCGTCGACGGCCTGCTGCAACAGGTACTGGTTCAGGGCCAGATCGTCCTTGAGGTACTGCTCCTGCTTGCCCTTCTTGACCTTGTACAGCGGCGGCTGCGCGATATAGACGTGGCC
This sequence comes from Guyparkeria halophila, assembly GCF_034479635.1. Taxonomy (NCBI): domain Bacteria; kingdom Pseudomonadati; phylum Pseudomonadota; class Gammaproteobacteria; order Chromatiales; family Thioalkalibacteraceae; genus Guyparkeria; species Guyparkeria halophila. The sequence goes on along the minus strand of NZ_CP140153.1, from coordinate 196,159 downwards.
GCGCTCGACCAGCTCGCGCATCTGGCGATAGAAGAAGGTCAGCAGCAACGTGCGGATGTGACTGCCGTCGACGTCCGCGTCGGTCATGATGATGATGCGGTGATAGCGCAGCTTGTCCGGGTTGAAGTCCTCCCGACCGATACCGCAACCCAGCGCGGTAATCAGCGTGCCGACCTCGACCGAGGAGAGCATCTTGTCGAAACGGGCCTTCTCGACGTTGAGGATCTTGCCCTTGAGCGGCAGGATCGCCTGCGTGCGCCGATCACGGCCCTGCTTGGCCGAGCCGCCGGCAGAGTCGCCCTCCACCAGGTACAGTTCGGAGAGTGCCGGGTCCTTCTCCTGGCAGTCGGCCAGCTTGCCCGGCAGGCCGGCGATGTCGAGCGCGCCCTTGCGGCGGGTCATCTCGCGGGCACGACGGGCCGCCTCGCGGGCCCGCGCCGCCTCGATGATCTTCGAGGTGATCGCCTCGGCGTCCTGGGGATTTTCCTCGAGGAAGTCAGCCAGATGCTCGGCGGTCATCGACTCGACCGCGGTCTTCACCTCGGAGGAGACCAGCTTTTCCTTGGTCTGCGAGGAGAATTTCGGGTCGGGCACCTTGACCGAGATCACCGCCACCAGGCCCTCGCGCCAGTCCTCACCGGTGGTGTTGACCTTGGCCTTCTTGAGGATCCCGTTGCGATCCATGTAGTCGTTGAGCGTGCGGGTCAGCGCGGTGCGGAAACCCGTCAGGTGCGTGCCGCCGTCGCGCTGCGGGATGTTGTTCGTGTAGCAGAACAGATTTTCCTGGTAGGCATCATTCCACTGCAGTGCCAGCTCGATGCCGACATCGTCGCGATCGCCGGTGAGGTAGATCACGTTCTTGTGGATCGGTGTCTTGCCGGTGTTCAGGTGCTCGACGAACGCGCGGATGCCGCCTTCGTAGTAGAACGTGTCCGAACGGCCGCTCTGCTCCTCGGAGAGCGAGATGTGCACCCCGGAGTTGAGGAACGACAGCTCGCGCAGCCGCTTGGCCAGGATGTCGTAGTGGAACGTGACGTCGGTGAAGATCGCCTGGCTGGGCAGGAAACGGATCTGGGTGCCGGAGCGCTCGGTGGAACCGGCGTCCTTGAGCGGATACTGCGGCTCGCCCAGGTGGTATTCCTGGACCCAGCGGCGGCCCTGGCGCCAGATGGTGAGATCCAGCCGGTCGGAGAGCGCGTTGACCACCGAGATGCCCACGCCGTGCAGGCCGCCGGACACCTTGTAGCTGTTCTGGTCGAACTTACCGCCGGCGTGCAGCACCGTCATGATGACCTCGGCGGCCGAGCGACCTTCCTCCTCGTGCAGCTCCGTGGGGATGCCGCGACCATCGTCGGTGACCGACACCGAGCCATCGGCGTGGATGGTCACCTCGATTTTCGAGCAGTGGCCGGCCAGCGATTCGTCCACCGCGTTGTCGACCACCTCGAACACCATGTGGTGCAGACCGGTGCCGTCGTCGGTGTCGCCGATGTACATCCCGGGGCGCTTGCGCACCGCGTCGAGTCCCTTGAGGACCTTGATGCTGCTGGAGTCGTAAATGTTATCGGCGCTCATGTAGCTCTTGTCCCTTCCTGTCGCAGCGGCCCGGTTGGCGGCGCTTGCCGAACCGGACCGGTCCACCGGGAGATCGGCCGGCTGGCCAACCCGTCCCGATCGTTCCGACGGTGTCTCAAAACTTAGGGAAGGTCTGCACGAATAGCCAACCCCTCTGGCTTACCGGCTTGTTCGCCCTCAAGGCGCCGATTCGAAGGCGGGCTCATTGCCCTTCAAGGATCGGTAACACCGAGGTCGGGCAAGCCGGCAAGCCCCGCAGGGCGGGACGCCAGGCGCCCATCTGCGGTGTTGCAGCGCTTGCCAATGACGATGGCCATTGGGCGGCGCACTGCGCCTTGCATCTGGACGCCTGGCGACCCGCAGAGGCGTTGGTTATTCGTGCAGACCTTCCTCAGTGATCATACCATTTTCCCGCCCAACCTCGGACCCGACTGGTGATCGGCCTGCCAATGGGGGCGCGATACGACTCAACCGGGCGTGACCTGCCCTCCCGAGACGGCAAAGCGCGCCTGGATATCGCCCTCGTCATCGATGGCATTGGCGGCGATCACGCTGACAAATGCCTGGTGACCGCTGGCGCCGAGATAGTCGAGTACCCGGCGGCGGTTGTCGGCATCGAGCTCGGAGGCCAGGTCGTCGAACAGCACCACCGCGGGTTCACCCCGCACCTCGGCCCAGAGATCGAGCACCGCCAGATGCAGCAGCACCACCAGCATCTTGATCTGGCCACGGGAGGCGACCTGGCGGGCCTCGTGATCATCCAGCGCGATCTTGAGATCGGCGCGGTGGGGGCCGAACAGGCTGGCCTGCTGATCGCGTTCGCGCTCGGCCCCCTGATGCAGGGCTTGCTCGAGATCCAGATCCTGGCGGTAGCCGGGCAGGTAGCGCAGGGCGAGCGAGCTGTCCGGCAGCATCTGCGCCAACAGGGCGGTGATCCGCTGGTTGAGATCGGCGAGCACGCTGCGTCGAGCCATCTCGAGTCGTCGAGCGGTTTCGAGGTAGAGCTGATCCCAGGCCGGTTCACGGCGACCCCGGCGCAGCAGGGCATTGCGCTGTTTGAGCGCGCGCTGGAAATCGTGGTGAATGCCGTGGAAATCCGGTTGGGCATAGAACCCGACGCGGTCGAGGAAACGGCGTCGGTAATCGGGCGAACCGAGCACCAGGTCATCCGATTGCGGGTGGAGGGCCAACACCGGCAACAGCCGGGCCAGTTCGCTCAACCGGGCGACGTTCTCGTGGTCGACCCGCAGGGTCATGCTGCGCCGATCGCGTTGCAACGCGAGCCGATGTGCGGTGTGTCCGGACTGGGTCCGGACGTCGGCACGCAACAGGAGATCGTCGGCACCGTGTCGAATCAGTTCGCTGGCGTTGTTGCCGCGAAAGGAACGACCCAGGCTCAAAGTATGAATCGCCTCGAGCAGGCTGGTCTTGCCGGCGCCGTTGGCCCCGCTGATCAGGTTGATGCCGGCCGCCGGCTCGAGGTCGAGCGGTTCGAGGTTGCGGAACCGCTCGACGTGCAGTGTCGCCAGTCGCGTCACGTCAAGCCGCTTAGATCTTCATCGGCATGAGGACGTAGCGAGTCCGGATGGCGTCTTCGTCGGTGGGCAGGATCAGGGCGCTGGATTCGGGTGTCTCGAAATCCATGCGCACCTGCATGTCATCGACGTGCGAGAGAATAGCCAGCATGTAACTGATATTGAAGGCGATCTTCAGGTCGTCGCCCTGGTAGTGCACCGGAATCTCCTCGCGTGAGGATTCCTGGTCGCTGTTGATCGCCTCGATCGCCAGTCGATCGGATTGCAGGTGGTAATGCGCGCCGGCGAATCGGTCGGTGTTCAGTACGGACGCGCGCTGGAGGACCTGCTTGAGAGTCTCGCGATCGACGTGAACCTGCTTGCTGTTGTTCTTCGGGATGACCCGGTCGTAATCCGGAAATCGTCCGTCGATCAGTTTGCTGACCATGCGTTGCTGGGCGAGCTTGAGTTCGATCTGTTGGGTGCTGACCAGCAGTTCGACCGGGGAATCATCGTCGCGGTCGAGCGCCCGCATCAGTTCCATCACCATCTTGCGCGGCACGATGATGCGCAGGGTCTCTTCGATCGATTGCTGACTGTCGGTCTCGGCGAGCGCCAGCCGATGCCCGTCGGTGGCCACGCAACGAATCCGTTCCGGGCTGACTTCGAACAGCAGGCCGTTGAGGAAATAGCGCACGTCCTGCTGGGCCATCGAGAACTGCGTCTTGTCGAGCATGGCGCGAAGCCGATCCTGTCCCAGTACCAGGCGATGCTCCTCGGTGGTTGCTTCCATGCGCGGGTATTCGTCGGCGGGCAGGCAGGCGAGTCGAAACACGCTGTGGCCGGCCTGAACGATGACGAAACCCTCCTCCTGGCGGATGACGATCTGCGATTCGGCGGGGATCGCTCGAATGATGTCGTGGAGCTTGCGTGCGTTGACGGTCGTCCGACCCGGCTGCGGGGCGTCGACGGGACATTCGCTCTCCAGCTGAATCTCGAGATCGGTGCCGGTGAGCTTGAGCCGATCGGCATCCACTTCCAGCAGCAGGTTGCCCAGGATCGGCATCGTTTGGCGTTTCTCGACGCCTCCGATTACCCGGTTGATGGCATCGAGCAGGTCCGGTCGACTGACGGTCAGTTGCATGGTGAGCGGTTCCTCTAAATCAATAACAGATGTTTTTATTCTGTTGATGATGATGAATGTGATGTAAGCACTTTCCTTGGGATAAGTGCGAAAAGCCGAGTTCGATCAGTAGCTTCTCGCACTTAACAGGTTGGCTCAATGCCATGGGACGGCCTGTGCATGAAATGGGACGGTTTGTGGAAAACTCGTTATTCGCGGATTCATCCACACGTTCCCCAGTGCCTGTCCCCTTGATGTGCGTGGCTTGTCCCCAGCTGTCCCCAGTTGTCTTCCGGATCGGCGTCGATTACACATTCAGCGTGTGTCGCAGCAGGTTGTAGTCATCGTTGATCTTGCTGTCGGACTCCCGAAGCTCCTCGATCTTGCGTACCGCGTGCAGCACCGTGGTGTGATCGCGGCCGCCGAACGATTCGCCGATCTCGGGCAGGGAGTGGTTGGTCAATTCCTTGGCCAGTGCCATGGCGAGCTGCCGTGGTCGGGCGATCGAGCGGGTGCGTCGGGCGCCGGTGAGTTCCTGGATCTTGACGTTGTAGTACTTGGCGACCGTGCGCTGAATGTTGTCCAGGGTGATCATCTTGGCGTGCGCCGAGATCATGTCCTTGAGCGCATCCTTGGTCGACTCGATGGTGATCGGTCGCTTGGAGAACTGGGTTGTGACGATCACCCGGCGCAGGGCGCCCTCGAGTTCGCGGATATTCGCCTGGATGCGTCGGGCGATGAAGAAGGCGACGTCCGAATCGAGATCGATACCCGACTGTTCGGCCTTGCTGTGCAGGATCGCGACGCGCGTCTCCATGTCGGGCGGCTCGACCGCCACGGTCAGGCCCCAGCCGAAACGCGACTTCAAGCGTTCCTCCAGTCCCTCGATTTCCTTGGGGTAGCGATCGCAGGTCATCACGATCTGCTTGCCCTGTTCGATCAGCGCGTTGAAGGTGTGGAAGAACTCTTCCTGGCTGCGCGGCTTGGTGGCGAAGAACTGGATATCGTCGATCAGCAGCGCGTCAATACCGCGGTAGAAGTTCTTGAACTGCTCGGTATTGTTATTGCGAATCGCGGTGATCATCTCCTGCACGTAACGTTCGCTGTGCAGGTAGATCACGCGCCGATCGCCCTGCTGCTCGATGATCTGGTTGCCTACCGCGTGCATCAGGTGGGTCTTGCCCAGGCCCACGCCACCGTAGATCAGCAAGGGGTTGTAGCTGGCCCCGGCATTGGCGGCGACCTGCTGGGAGGCCGCGCAGGCAAGCTGGTTCGACTTGCCCTGGACGAACGTCTCGAAGGTAAAGCCGCGATTGAGATTGTGCGAGAAGCCTGCGTCCGCGGTGTCCCCCGGCTCGACCGGCTCGGGTTCCATCGGACTGGGCTCGGCCGGCCGGGAGACCGCGGGTGACGGACGGGGGCTCGGTGGCGTGCTTGGGGGCGTCGATGGCTTGGCATGGCTGCGCCCCGCCTCGCCGATGCGCAACGAGACGTCGAGTTCGGGCTGGCCGGAAATCTCGCGGGCATGCACGCGAATGCGCTCGAGCAATTTCTGATTAACCCAGTCGAAGGCAAAGCGATTGGGCGCCCACAGCAGCCATTGCTCGTCACTGACCTGCTCGGCCTGCAACGGGAATATCCACATGGTCAGCTGATCGTTCGGCAACTCCTGGGCCAGACGATCGATGCATTGTTGCCACATCGGGAAATGCTGCATGACGACGGTCGTTCTCCACCGGTTCGGGGTCGGCTGGGGCTCTTTACACGAATGAAGACCACGTCAGAGTCCGTCTGGCGCGCTTTCCGGCTTGTTCACCTTGGGGCGTTCCGCTTCCCGACAGGCAATCAGCCCGCGGTCGAATCGCTGCCCTGATCGCCGAAAAGCCGGCAGCCCGAGGGCCGGGGTGTTTCGTGTATCGATGCCTTGGACAAGGGGCGGATGATAACATCCACCCCCGGCCCATCGACATCTTATCCACAAGATATCCGGCAGGCGCGCCACCGCCGGAACACAGACGGCCGACAGGTGGTTTTTGCCCGGGTTGCGGGGTCCCGGGGCGGTGTTTTCCGGGCTCATGCCACGCCGCCCTTGACAGCGGCCCCCGGTCTGTCAGAGTATTCGGCCCCTTTTTCAAGCGGATACGGTCGATCAATTCGACCCGAACCGACCGGCGAGACCGGTCTTTCCGACCACCTCATCGACCTGATCAATACTGGGACGTCGTCATGAAAAGAACCTTTCAGCCGAGCAATCTGCGCCGCAAGCGGACCCACGGCTTTCGTGCCCGCATGAAGACCCGTGGCGGCCGCGCCATCATCAACGCCCGTCGCGCCAAGGGCCGCAAGCGTCTGTCTGCCTGAGGCAGATGACTGACGCAGCGCCCGAGGTCCTGATCGCCGGGGCCGACAGCACGGAACCGGCCGTCATTCGTGGCGGCCGGTTTCCGCGTTCGGCCCGTCTGCTTTCCGGACGGGACTACCAGCGCGTCATGCGTGACGGCGGCCGGGTGCACACGTCCAACCTGATGCTGGCCCTGCGCGCCAATCCGGAAGGCGAACCTCGCCTGGGGCTGGCCGTCAGCCGCAAGCGGGTGCGACTTGCCCACGAGCGCAATCGGGTCAAGCGCGTCGCTCGCGAACATTTTCGTCTGAGCCGCGCCGAGTTGCCCGGCATGGACGTCGTCGTGCTGGCCAAGTCGGGGGTCGACAAGCTGTCCATGCCCGAATTGCACCGCCAGATGCGCCAGGCACTGAACAAGGCGAGTCGGAAATGCGCCGCGTCCTGATCGGACTGGTCAAGGGCTATCGCCTGCTGATCAGCCCCATGCTGCCGCCGTCCTGTCGTTTCTACCCGACCTGTTCCGAGTACGCCGTCGAGGCCCTGTCACAACACGGCGCACTCAAGGGCGGTTGGCTGACCCTGCGTCGACTGGGGCGCTGCCATCCCTTTTGCGCCGGGGGCATCGATCCGGTGCCCGGCACCTCGTCGGCCCCCAGCTGCCCCCGCTGCAACACCGAATCCGACGCTTCCCGAGCCGATAGCCATCGAGCCGATGCCCCACACGGGCCCCATGCCGTTCAATCGCGAGACTGAAAGACTCCCATGGAACAACGCCGCCTGATCTTGATCATCGCCCTGGGCTTCGTCCTGATCCTGCTCTGGCAGGCCTGGTTGGAAGACAACACGTCGCCGGCCGAGCGCAGCAACGTTACCCAGACGACCGAACAGCAGGCGGGGGCAAGTGACCGTCCGGCCGACGACCTGCCGACGTCCGGCGGGCCGTCCGCAGCGTCCACGGGGGGCGATGTGCCTGCCGCAGCCGGCGACGGGGCGGGCGCCGGCTCGGGTGCGGCAGCGGATCGAATCCGGGTTGAGACCGACGTGTTGTCGTTGGAGATCGATCCGAACGGCGGCGTGATCCGCCAGGCCGACCTGCTGGAGTATCCCGTCGAACTCGACCGGCCGGATGAGCCGGTGCGTCTGCTGCAGGACAGCAGCGGCTTTACCTACATTGCCCAGTCCGGCTTGATCGGTGCAAAAAACGCCCCGGCGCCGGATCACCACGCCTCCTTCCAGGTAGAGCAGCCCGCGTACCGGCTTGCCGACGGCGAGTCCGTGCTCGAGGTGCCGATGACCTGGGAAGAGGACGGCATCCGGGTCACCAAGACCTACCTGTTCAAGCGCGGCTCGTATGCCGTCGATCTGCGCTACACGGTGGAGAACACCACCGACGCCGAGTGGCGTGGTCAGCAATACCGTCAGCTCACCCGCTCGGGTTCCACCCCCGGCATGCAGCTGATGTACACCTACACCGGCGGCGTCTATGCGGGCACGCCTCCTGGTGGCGGCGATCGACTCAACTACGAGAAGATCGAATTCGACGAGATGGCCAAGATCAAGCTGCAGAAGGATCTGCAGGACGGTTGGGCCGGCATCATCCAGCACTACTTCATGAGCGCGTGGGTGCCGTCGAACCCCGAGCAGGTGAACCAGTACTACACCCTGCGTAGCCAGAAGGACGGCTTTACCGTTTACAGCCTGGGCCTGATGTCACCGACCACCACGGTGGCACCGCAGTCGAGCGAGACGCTCGAGTCGATTCTCTACGTCGGGCCGAAGATCCAGTCGAAGCTCGAGCCGCTGGCTACCGGCATGCACCTGGCAGTCGACTTCGGCATCCTCACCGTCATTTCCGAGCCGATCTTCTGGTTGCTCGACCTGTTCCATGACTGGGTCGGCAACTGGGGCTGGGCGATCGTCATGGTCACCCTGGTGATCAAGCTGTTGTTCCTGTGGCCCTCGGCGATCAGCTACCGGTCGATGGCTCGCATGCGGGCGGTCACGCCGAAGATGCAGGCCCTGAAGGAGCGCTTCGGCGACGACAAGCAGCGTCTCTCCCAGGAGATGATGAAGCTCTACCAGAAGGAGAAGATCAATCCGCTGGGCGGCTGCCTGCCGATCCTGATCCAGATCCCGGTATTCATCGCGCTCTACTGGGTGCTGGTCGAGTCCGTGGAACTGCGCCAGGCGCCGTGGATCCTGTGGATCAACGACCTCACCCAGAAGGACCCGTACTTCATCCTGCCGCTGCTGATGGGTGCCTCGATGTTCCTGCAGCAGAAGCTCAACCCGGCGCCGGTCGATCCGATGCAGAAGAAGATCTTCCAGTGGCTGCCGGTGGTCTTCACGGTCTTCTTCGCCTTCTTCCCGGCGGGTCTGGTGCTCTACTGGTTCGTCAACAACCTGCTTTCGATCGTCCAGCAAGCGATCATTACCCGCCGGGTGGAAAAGCAGATGGCGGCCCAGAAGGGGTCGAGCTGATCGGTGGCGATGTTTCCCCATGATGTTTCCCGTGAAACATCGCTCCCCCGTCGACCGTAAGCGGATAGTCCCGTGAGCGCGATACCGGTCGATACGATCTGCGCGGTGGCGACCGCCGCCGGGCGGGCCGGCGTCGGCGTGGTTCGGCTGTCCGGACCCGAGGCGCTTGCTATCGTCCGGCGCCTGAGCGGCCTCGAGCCCCGGCCCCGCCATGCCCACTACGTCACCCTGAGCCGGCCGGAGAGCGACGAGGTGCTGGACGACGGCATCCTGCTGTATTTCCCGGGACCGCATTCCTACACCGGCGAGGATGTGGTCGAGTGGCAGGGGCACGGCAATCCGGTGCTGCTGGATGCCGCCGTGGCGGCGATGATTGCCTGCGGTGCGCGCATGGCCCGTCCCGGTGAGTTCACCGAACGGGCCTTCCTCAATGGCCGCATGGATCTGGCGCAGGCCGAGGCGGTCGCCGATCTGATCGAGGCCGGTTCCACGCAGGCCGCCACCGCCGCGCGTCGGTCGTTGACCGGGGCGTTCTCGCGCCGCGTGGATGCCTTCGTCGAGCATTTGATTCACCTGCGGATGTACATCGAGGCGGCGCTCGATTTCCCCGAAGAGGAGATCGACTTTCTTTCCGACACGCGCCTGCGTGACCAGCTGGCCGACCTGCGCGAGGAGCTGGCCGACCTGCTGGGGCGCACCGGCGAGGGCGTGCGTCTGCGCGAGGGTTTGCAACTCGTGATCGTCGGCCAGCCCAATGCGGGCAAGTCGAGCCTGCTCAACCAGCTGGCCGGCGAGTCGCGCGCGATCGTCACCGAGATTGCCGGCACTACCCGTGATGTGTTGCGTGCCGAGATCATGCTCGACGGCCTGCCGCTGCACGTGATCGATACGGCCGGTCTGCGCGAGAGCCGTGATCCGATCGAGCAGGAAGGTATTCGCCGGGCCTGGGAGGAGATCGAGCGCGCCGATCTGATCCTGCACCTGATCGACGGCGCGCGCGGTCGATCGCCCGAGGACGAGGCAACGCTGGCCCGCCTGCCGGACAAGCTACTGCTGACCGTGGTCAACAAGGTCGACCTGACCGACCAGTCGCCGTCCGAGGCAGTCGAGCATGGAACCCTGCGGTTGAGCGCTCGAACCGGGGCGGGCGTGGATGCACTGCGTCGCGAGCTGCGGCAACTGGCCGGCGTGTCCGATCGGACCGAGGACCCGTTCATCGCGCGCCGTCGCCACCTCGAGGCGCTGGAGCGCGCGAGGGAAAGCCTCGCCGAGGCCGGAGATTCGCTGGCCCTGGGCGCGGGCGAACTGGCCGCCGAGTCGCTGCGCCGCGCGCAGACCTCGATGGAGGCGATTACCGGCCGGTATACCGCCGACGACCTCCTGGGCGAGATCTTCGGCAGCTTCTGCATCGGCAAGTAGCCCCGCCTGGCCCCGGCTAGCCCCAGCGTGGCGCTTGGTTGAAGGGCCGGACGCCGCGCGCTTTAATACCCGATCGAATTTTCTTGGGAATCGGTTTGCCGCCGATCTCCCTGCGGGTAGAGGAGCGCCGCCATGCTGTCGATGGAGTATCAGCCGCCGATCGACATTCGGCCGGTTACCGGTCGGGTGGTCGGTTTGGGGACCCACCGGGCCTTGCAGTCCAAGACCGACTGCAACGGCATCATCACCCAGGCGAGTCGATCGCTCGCCGAGATTTCCGGATTCGCGGTCGACGAGCTGATCGGCCAGCCGCACAATATCCTGCGTCATCCGGACATGCCCGATACCGTCTATTACCTGATGTGGCAGACCATTCAGGCCGGCGCGGAATTCTTCGGCATCGTCAAGAATCGCTGCAAGAACGGCGATCATTACTGGGTGCTCACCCGTGTGGCGCCGATTGTGCGCGATGGCCAGACGCAGGGGTACACCTCGGCCCGCTTCCTGCCGCGTGCGGACTTGGTGCCGGAGTGGGAGCGGCTGTTTGCCGACATGCGCGCCGCCGAACAGCGCCGCGATGACGCCGACGAGCGACGCTTTGCCCCGGCGATCGAGGTAATGAACCGCTTCGTTCGTCGGCACGGCTATGCCAGTCTGCCGCAAATGGTGCTGTCTTCCCGGGCCTGACCCGAGCCTGATTTTGCGGAGAGCCGGATGTCGTTGCCCGCGCGCCAACCTGTGGTACGAAACCGGCTGTCGCTTGATCCGGCAGGCCCCGACGAGCTGGCCTGTGTTGCCGCGTTGGCCGAATGCATCTGGTGGCGGTGTTACCCGCCCATTATTGGCAGCGCACAGGTCCACTATATGCTCGGCCGCGGTTACGCCCTGTCGGCACTGCGCGAGGCACAGCAGACCGGCAGCCGCTTTTCGCTACTGCGTATCGCCGGTGTGCCGATCGGCTTTTCGGCCTGGCGGCACGAGGCGCCGGCGGCATTCCTGGACAAGCTGTATCTGCATCCGGGCTTTCATGGCACGGGGCTGGGTCGGTGGCTGATCGATGCCAGCTGTCGACAGATGGCCGGCGAGGGTCTCGACCGCGTCCGGTTACGGGTCAATCGTCACAACCACCCCGCCATACGCGCCTACCAGCGGACCGGTTTTGTCGTGTCGGGCAGCGATTGCCAGCCGATCGGAGGGGGGTTCGTCATGGACGATTACCTCATGTCCCGCACGGGAATTCTCGGGCTTTTGCTAGACTGACCGACTGGCGCCGCCGCTTCGGCGGGCCATTGCTTGCCAGTGCCCGGGAGGTTGTCGATGCCGCAAGTGACCGAACTCAACGACCTGCAGGTGTTCCCCGACGGGGTACGGCAGGTGACCTGCCGCGATTGCTTGGCCGAGGCCGCGGATAAACTGGGTTTTTCCTTCTCGATGGCCTTTCAGCCGATCGTCGATATCGATCGGAACGAGGTCTACGCCTACGAGGCGCTGGTGCGGGGTCCCAACGGCGAATCGGCCGGCAGCGTGCTTTCCCAGGTCAACGAGACAAACCTTTATTACTTCGATCAGGCCGCGCGCGTGACCGCGATCCGCCTGGCCTCGGAGTTGGGCATACAGGCGAACCTGAGTATCAACTTCATGCCCAATGCCGTCTACAAACCGGCCGCCTGTATCCGGGCCACCATGGAGGCGGCCGCCATCTATGACTTTGACCCGAAGCGATTGATCTTCGAGGTCACCGAGGCCGAACGCATCACGGACCGCAGCCACCTGCGGGCGATCTTCGACGAGTACCGCGAGCGTGGCCTGATGCGCGCGATCGATGACTACGGTGAGGGGTTCGCCGGCTTGAACCACCTGATCGAGCTGGAGCCCGACCTGGTCAAGATCGACCTCAACCTGGTGCGCGACGTCGATACACACCGCAGCAAACAGGCGGTGATCCGCTCGACGACGATGATGTGCGAGGAAATGGGGATCGAGCTGATTGCCGAAGGGGTGGAGACGCGCGCAGAATACGAAGCGCTGCGCGCGATGGGGCTCAACCGCTTCCAGGGATACTGGTTTGCCAAGCCCGGCTTCGAGACGCTCCCGATCCCCGAGATGCCCTGATTTCGCCCACCTCCGTCCATCGATCCCACGCCGCGGTGATGTGGCGAGTCGAAGGGGCGGTGATGATCCACCGCGCGATAGCGGCTGAACACAGTCCACCGATGATTCCATGTCCTCAGACAACGCTCCCAATATCCGATTGACCCAGTACAGCCACGGCGCGGGTTGCGGCTGCAAGATCTCCCCGGCCCTGCTCGACGACATGCTGGTCTCGAGCCTGACCCCGATCCAGCCCGATGCCCGCCTGCTGGTGGGCAACGACTCGCGTGACGATGCCGCCGTCTTCGATCTGGGCGACGGCAGCGCGGTGATCTCGACCACCGATTTCTTCATGCCGATCGTCGACGACCCGTTCACCTTCGGGCGGATCGCGGCGACCAATGCCATCAGCGACATCTACGCCATGGGCGGCCAACCCCTGCTGGCCATTGCCATTCTCGGCTGGCCGATTGACAAGCTGGGGCCGAAGATCGCGGCGGCGGTGATCGACGGCGGACGCAGCGCCTGTCACGAGGCCGGCATCACGCTGGCCGGCGGGCACTCGATCGATGCCCCCGAGCCGATCTTCGGCCTGGCCGTGACCGGTCGCGTCGAACTTGATCGGCTCAAGCGCAACGACACCGCGCAGGCCGGTGACCACCTCTTCCTGACCAAACCGCTGGGGGTCGGCGTGCTGACCACGGCGCAGAAAAACGGCGTGCTTGATGCCGCCCATGTCGATTTTGCCCCGCAGAGCATGACGCGCCTGAACCAGATCGGTCGGGAATTGGCGGCGATCGAGTCGGTCACCGCCATGACCGATGTCACCGGCTTCGGGTTGGGCGGGCATTTGCTCGAGCTGGTGCGCGGCAGCCGGCTGCGCGCCGAGATCGACGTGGCATCGCTGCCGCTGATCGAGGCGGTCGCCGACTACATCGCCGCCGGCCAGATGCCGGGTGGTACCGGGCGCAATTTCGCCAGCTACGGACGCGATCTGGGTCAGATGAGCGAGTTCGCCCGCGCGATTGTCTGTGATCCGCAGACCTCAGGGGGCTTGCTGGTGTCGGTGCGTCCCGAGGCCGTCGACACGGTCGCCGCGCTGCTGAGCGAGGCGGGCCTGCATGCCTCGCCGATCGGGCGTCTGCTCGAAGAAAACGAAGGCCCGCGAGTGGTCTTCCACGAGGACGGCTCGGTGTGAGCGGGCGAGTCGATCTGCCGCTCGTGACCGATATGGCCTCGGTCTTTCTCGATGACCGACCGTTGCTGGATGTGCGTGCACCGGTGGAATTCGCCCAGGGGGCGTTCCCCGGGGCGAAAAATCGTCCGCTGCTCACTGACGAGGAGCGGCACCAGGTCGGTATTCGTTACAAGGAAGCCGGTCAGGACGCGGCGATCGCACTGGGCTACGAGTTGGTCGATGCACAGGAAAAGGCCCGACGGGTGGCCGAGTGGCAGGCGTTTGCCGCGGCCCATCCCGATGGCCTGCTCTACTGCTTCCGTGGCGGGCTGCGTTCGCGACTGACCCAGCAGATGCTGTTCGACGAGGCGGGGATCACGTATCCGCGGGTCGCCGGTGGCTACAAGGCGATGCGCCGCTTTCTGCTTGACGCCCTGGAAACCCAGGCGGTCGACGCGCCGCTGATCATGCTGGGTGGGCGCACCGGTGTGGGAAAGACGCCGTTCCTGACCCGGTTCGAGCGCCACCTGGATCTCGAGGGCCGAGCGCGGCACAAGGGTTCGGCGTTCGGCCGTGAGCCGGAGCCGCAACCCATGCCGATCGATTTCGAGAACCAGGTCGCCATCGATCTGCTGCGCCTGCGACAACGATCCCCGGACGAACCGATCCTGGTGGAGGACGAGGGCAAGATGGTCGGTGCGCGGCTGGTGCCGCCGACCCTGTTCGAGCGCATGCGCGTCTCGCCGCTGGTGGTGATCGAGCGCCCCCTGGACGAGCGGGTCGAGCAGAGCCTCAAGGACTACATCATCGATCTCGAGGCGGGCTATCGTCGCGTGCTGGCCACCGACGCCTCCGGCGCCAGCGCGCAGGTGCGCGAGCATATCCTGGGGGCGATCGACCGGGTCGCCAAGCGACTCGGGGGCGTGCGTCACGCCAAGGTGCGCGGCATGGCCGAGGAAGCCCTCGATGCCTGGTATGGGCGGGACGACGTGCAGGGCCTGCGCGACCTGATTCGCGTGATGCTGGTCGAGTACTACGACCCCATGTACGACTACCAGCTGGCCAACAAGCGTGACCGGATCGCCTTCAGCGGCCCGCCCGAGGCGGTGGCCGAGGAACTGATCGCGCGAGGATTGCGGCCGCAACGGCCGATCTGATCCGCCAGAGGGTGGTGAGTCTGTCCGTCTTCACGTCGCCGCGGTAGACTTTCCGCCCCCTCGGAAGGTCGAACCCGCCATGTCGGAATCACCCCAACAACCCGTGCCGAGCGGTCGAGACGATCTCTACCGCGACCCGCAACCACCGGCGGCGTTTCGTTTCGATGCCTCGGTGGCGGCGGTGTTTCCGGACATGATCTCGCGCTCCGTGCCGGGCTATCGTTTCAATCTCGAGCTGGTGGCGGCGATTGCCCGACGCCATGTGCAGGCCCACTCGCGGGTCTACGACCTGGGCTGCTCGCTGGGGGCGATGACGCTCTCGATCCGCTCGGCACTGGCCGGGATGGATGCCCCGCCGGCGGGTGTCGAGCTGATCGGCGTGGACAACTCCGAGGCGATGCTCGAGCGCGCCCGGGCGCAGCTGGCCGCGTTTCACTCGCCCTATCGCACCGATCTGGTCTGCGCCGATCTTGCCGAGGTGAGACCCGAACGCGCCTCGATGATGGTGCTCGCCTACACGCTGCAGTTCGTCGAGCCGGCGCGGCGTGATGCCGTGATCGCTCGCCTCCACGATGGCCTGTTGCCGGATGGCGTGCTGGTGCTGGCCGAAAAGGTTCATGAGCCCGATCCCGGCGCCGAGGGGCTGATGACCGAGCTTCACCATGACTTCAAGCGTGCCAATGGCTACTCCGAGCTGGAGATTGCCGGCAAGCGCCAGGCATTGGAAAACGTGCTGCTCACCGAGACCGTCGTCAATCACGAGGAGCGCCTGCGGCGAGCCGGCTTCGACGAGGTGGTGATGCTCTCGCGCCATTACGGGTTCTGCCTCTGGCTGGCGCGCCGATGCAAAAAAACAACGAAGAAACCCGGCTGATTGCCCTGTCGGGGGAACCGCTCATGGCGGGAAGAGACAGAACTCTTATGCTGTGCGACCCACGTCGGACGATCGCGATTTCGTGGCATGTGAACAACAGGAACGGAACCGATGAAATCTTCTGCAAAACTCGTGTCCCGAGCCATTGCTCAGGCCTTTGCTAAGGCCATTGCCCAGGTTATGGCCCAGGTTATGGCCCAGGTTATGGCCCAGGCGGCGGCCCGGGCCATCCTGCCGCTGAGCCTGCTCCTTGCAACGGGGGTGCAGGCCTCGCCGATAGCCGACGAGACCGGTTTCTCGGGCGAGATTCAGCCGCTGATCGGTGTCATTTCGAGCCGCTCCAACCTGGCGGTCTCCAGTGACCAGAAGCGTATCGATTCCCTCTACAGCCTTTCCTCACGCGAAACGCGACCGATCGGTGGGGCGCTGGGGCAAATCGACTACACCATCGTGCCACGGGAGTTGTCGCTCTATGCCGGCACGCCTCGTTCCGCCCTGGCCGATGGAGAAATCGGTGTCGAAGTCGGCGCGCGCTACTTGGTCGGCGGTATCGGTCTGCTGACGGTCGGCGTGATTCCGGTCACCGTGAATGACAGCGAGGTCTGGTCGGACCCCTTCGTCGTCGGCACCCGCCGGGATGCCACCGATGTCGATCGGCGCGGCCTACATCTGGGGTTGGCGGGGATCGCCGGCTCGGGGTTGTCGGTGGACTACCGGCTCTACCGCCGCGACATCGACGAGGAACGTTCCGGTCAGGCGCTGGGCCTCTCGGCCGGCGACCGTCGACTGCTGGCGCGAGAAGGCACGGAGCACCGCTTTGATCTCAACTACCGGCTCGCGCTGACCGATCGCTTCAGCCTGACGCCGGGGGTGCAGTACCGTCGCCTGGATGCCGATGGCGCGGCCAACCGAGGCTGGCTGCTGCGCCCGCAGCTGACTGCCCGCTACGACATGGATCGCTGGTCGCTCTCGATGACCGGTTACTACGGCGTCGACCGCTATGACGCGCGTCAGCCGATCTACGACGAGTACCGTGATGGCAAGGAAATGGGCCTGGTCGCCGGTGTGCGCTACGCCGAGCCGTTCGGCTGGTCGAACTGGTCGGTCAACGCCTATGGCGTGTGGTCCGAGCGCGATTCCGACATCCGCTTCTACGATCAGCAGACGGGCGTGTTCGCCGTCGGTCTCGGCTATCGGTTCTGATCCGTCGATGACGGAGGCAACGACGGAGCAGCAGATCGCGCTCGGGGTCGAGCGCATCGCCCGCCAGACGCGGGCAGCGCTTGGCCATCTGCCCCGGCGGATGCCGATGGAGGGATGGCGGACGTTCGACTGGTCCGCGGTCAATCATGGTGACTGGTCGCGCTGGCTCGCCGCCGTCGGTGCCCTCCCCGAGCGTCCCGCCGGGGCGATCAATCATCTCGACCGGCCCGCCATCACCGCGACCACCGACGGTCCCGCCCTGCCCGGGCTGGAGGCCGACCTGCGTGCCCTGATCCCCTGGCGCAAGGGCCCCTACGAACTGTTTGGCGTGTTGATCGACACCGAGTGGCGCTCGGATCTCAAATGGGATCGCCTGGTCGATCGTATCCAGCCGCTCGCCGGTCGGCGGGTGCTTGATATCGGCAGCGGGAATGGCTATCACCTGTGGCGCATGCTCGGCGCGGGGGCGGATTTCGCCCTAGGCGTCGATCCCACCTGGGTGTTCGTCGCCCAGTTCCACGCCGTCGCCCACCTGCTGGGCGAGACGCGCGCCGGCATCGTGCCCACCACGCTGGAGCGTTTCCCACAGCGACCGCGCTTCGACACGGTCTTCTCCATGGGCGTGCTCTATCACCGCCGCGATCCGTTCACGCACCTGGGCGAACTCAAGGCCTGCCTGCGCCCCGGCGGCGAGCTGGTCCTCGAGACCCTGGTGGTCGAGGGCGATGCCACCACCATCCTCACCCCGGCGGATCGCTATGCTGGCATGCGCAACGTCTGGTTCCTGCCCAGTCCGGCCGCCGTGATCGGCTGGCTCAAACGGATGGGTTTCGTCGATCCCGAGGTGATCGACGTGACGGTAACCACCGCCGAGGAGCAGCACCGTACCGAATGGTTCGGCGACCGGCAGTCGCTGGTCGACTTCCTCGACCCCGACGACCCCACTCGGACCCGTGAGGGGCTACCCGCGCCCCAGCGCGCCATCATCACCGCTCGCTGTCCCTAGGTTCTTGGCTAGGCCCCACCGCCGAACAGCCGATCGAGATTGCGGTAGCCGATCGCCTCGGCCAGTGCGGCCGAATCGATCGCCTCGCGAGCCTCGTAGTCGGCAATACTGCGGGCGAGCTTGAGGATCCGCTCGCGCGCCCGCCCCGAGAGATTCAACTGCTCGATCGCCCGGTTGAGCATGTGGCGTTCGGGGGGTGCCAGCACGATGTGCTTGGCCACCCCGCCGGCGTCGAGACGCGCATTGACCCCCCCCCTGTCGTTCCCGCATGCGCTGGCGTGCCGCGATGACCCGCTCACGCACGGTCTGACTGTCCTCGCCGTCCGGCTGTGCCTGATCGAGATCGGTGGCCGGCACGCGCGGGACTTCCAGGTGAATGTCGATCCGGTCGAGCAGGGGCCCCGAGACCTTGGCCCGGTACCGCTGGGCGGCCCGCGAGTGGATTTCGCTGCCCTGCGGCGACGGGTTCATCGCGGCGACCAGCTGAAAGTCGGCCGGGAAGCGGGCGTGACGCGCGGCTCGCGAGATCATTACCGAACCGGCCTCGAGTGGCTCGCGCAGGGCCTCGAGCACGCGGCGGTCGAACTCCGGCAATTCGTCGAGAAACAAGGTGCCGTGGTGGGCGAGCGAGATCTCGCCCGGCGCCGGGTGCGAACCGCCACCGATCAGCGCGACGGCCGACGCGGAATGGTGCGGGGCGCGAAACGGACGTTGTCCGAAAAGCGCCGGGTCGAAGCCGCCGGGCGTCACGGTGGAGACCTCGGCGGCGGCCAGGGCCTCTTCCTCGGTCATCGGCGGCAGGATGCCGGCGAGCCGTTGGGCGAGCATACTCTTGCCGGCACCCGGTGGACCGATCAGCAACAGGTTGTGGCCGCCCGCGGCGGCGATGGCGAGTGCGCGCTTGGCGCGCGGCTGGCCGCGCACATCGGCCAGATCGCCATTGATGGCCGGATCGACCGGTGGAGGTGGGCGGTGTTCCAGGCGCACAGGGTCGGCCTCGCCGGCCAGGTAGGCCACAAGATCGCGCAGGTGATGCAGTCCTCGCCCGGTAACCCCCGGGATCAGTTCCGCCTCCGCCTGGCCGTCGGCCGGCAGGAGCAACTCCCGTCCGGCATCCCGTGCCGCCCGTGCCGCCGACAGGTTGCCGCGCACCGAGCGCAGACTGCCATCCAGGGAGAGCTCGCCCAGGCATTCGATCTGCGCCAATCGTTCGCGGGCGGGTGCCGGCAGCTGGCCGGTGGCGGCGAGGATGGCGAGGGCGATGGCGAGATCGAAGCGCGCGCTTTCCTTGGGCAGGTCCGCCGGGGCGAGATTGACGGTCAACCGACGCGGCGGGAACTCGAAGCCCGAGGAGAGGATCGCCGCGCGCACCCGGTCCCGGGATTCGCGCACCGCGGTCTCCGGCAGCCCGACCAGGGTGAACGCCGGCAGCCCCGGGGCGACATGGGCCTCGACGGTGACCGCGGGGGCGTGAATGCCGAGCAGGGCTCGGCTGTGGATCTTGGCGATGGGCATGTCCGTATGCCTCGTGTCGTGGATAGGTCGGCCGGCGGGCCGCCTTGCAAAATACCGGTGCCGGCGAAGGGGATTGTCGATCCCAGGCCGTTGGTGGCCGGGCATCCATGCCCCCACCAACGGCCTGTTGAACGAGTCGGCGAGCAAATCGGCTCGCCGGTCAGGATTCAGCTGGCCATGTCGCCTTCTTCATTGTCCGACGGGCCGCCGTGGTGTTTTTCCAACTCGGCGACGCGCTGCTCCAGTGCCTCGAGCTTGGCGCGGGTGCGGGCGAGCACCTGGGTCTGGACGTCGAATTCCTCGCGTGTCACCAGGTCCATGCGCGAAAACCCGTTGCTGACGGCCTGGCGCACGGCTTTTTCGAACTCCTGCTTGCCCTCGCGCAGGCTCTCGGGCATCGACTGCTCGATGCGCTGAGAGATCTCTTCGATCGTGTGGGTGATGGACATCTCGGTACCTCGGTGTGGTTCGTCGTCGACGGCATCCCGATTGTTGGGGATACCCCTGACAGATGCAAGATGCGGCGCGCGCCAGTGTGGCCCGATGCCAGGCATGACCGACGCACCACAATGTGGCAGAGGCAAAAAACGGCATCCCCAATTTGGGGAGACCGTCGGGTGCGTTGTCCGGGCGTTCGAGCAAGGGCGTTGCCTAACTGCATGTAAATAAACAAAAAACAGACTTGGCACGGGCGGTGCAATGTCCCGGGTGAACCCGAACGTTCACCTGATGGAGCACAGACATGAAAAAGACCCTTATCGCAACCAGCCTTTCCACCGCCATGGCCTCCGCCCTCAGCCTGTCGGCCCTCACCCTGCCTTCCGTGGCCGCGGCCGAGGTGTCCGCCAATGCCGGCGTGGTTTCCAACTACTTCTTCCGTGGTGTCACCCAGACCGACGACGGTGCGGCCGTTCAAGGCGGTCTCGATTATGGGCACGAGTCCGGTTTTTACGCCGGTACCTGGGCGTCTACCGTCGACTTCGGTGACGGCACCAGCTACGAGCTCGACCTCTACGCCGGCTACGGTGGCAGCATCGGCGATCTCGGTTACGACGTCGGCTATATCTACTACGCCTACCCGGACGGCGATGATCTTGACTTCGGCGAGATCTACGGCTCCCTGACCTACAGCTACTTCACCGCGGGCATGGCCTACACGGTCAATTCCCAGGCGACGGGCGAGAGCGTCTTCGACACGGGTGACATGTACTACTACGCCGGTGTCGACGTGCCGTTCGGCGAGTCCGGCTACAGCGGTAGCCTCTACTACGGTTACTACAGCTTCGATGCCGATAGCTCGACCTACGATGTGGACTACGGTCACTGGAGTGCGGGCCTCTCCAAGGATGCCGGGGAATTCGGTTCCTTTGGCCTGAACTTCGAACTCGCTGACATCGACGAGGGCAATCCGGTCTTCGGCGACGACAATTCCGACGACCTGAAGCTCTGGATCAGCTGGTCGAAGTCGTTCTGATCGCCCCCGACCCAAACGGACTCATGGGTCGGCCTGAGGCCGGCCCGCTTCCGAGGAGAGAGACATGAAACTGATTACGGCAATCATCAAGCCCTTCAAGCTTGACGACGTTCGCGAGGCACTCGGCGGCGTCGGCGTGAAAGGGATCACCATGACCGAGGTCAAGGGCTTCGGTCGCCAGAAAGGCCACACCGAGCTCTACCGGGGCGCGGAGTACGTGGTCGACTTCCTGCCCAAGGTAAAGCTGGAGATGGTCGTTGACGACGGCCTGGCCGACCAGGTGATCGAGGTGATCACCAATGCGGCAAGTACCGGCAAGATCGGCGACGGCAAGATCTTCGTCTCGCCGATCGAGGAAGCCATTCGCATCCGCACCGGCGAGACCGGCGCGGACGCCCTTTAAGCGGAGGATTTCACCGTGGAAACTCAAGTCATCGAACTGGGCTATGCCCTCGATACGTTCTACTTCCTGATCGCCGGTGCCTTCGTCATGTGGATGGCGGCAGGCTTCACCATGCTCGAGGCCGGGTTGGTGCGCTCCAAGAGCACCGTCGAGATCCTGACAAAGAACATCGCGCTGTTCTCGATCGCCTGCATCATGTACATGGCCGTTGGCTACAACATCATGTACAGCGACGGCGTCTCCAGCATCATCCCGGGCCTGTCGTTCTTCCTGGGCGCAGACAACACGGCAGCCGAAGTCGCGGCGAGTGGTGGTGACATCTACTACTCCAACATGGCCGACTTCTTCTTCCAGGTCGTGTTCGTGGCCACTGCCATGTCGATCGTCTCCGGCGTGGTCGCCGAACGGATGAAGCTGTGGTCGTTCCTCGCCTTCACCGTGGTCCTCACCGGCCTGATCTACCCGATCCAGGGCTACTGGAGCTGGGGTGGCGGCATCCTGAGCGATCTGGGCTACTCCGACTACGCCGGTTCGGGCATCGTCCACTTCGCCGGTGCGGTCGCCGCATTGGCTGGTGTCCTGCTGCTCGGCCCGCGTAAGGGCAAGTTCGGTCCGAACGGCCAGGTCAATGCCCTGCCGGGTGCCAACCTGCCGCTGGCGACACTGGGTACGTTCATCCTGTGGTTGGGCTGGTTCGGCTTCAACGGCGGCTCGGAACTCAAGGTCTCCGATGTCGACTCGGCCAACGCCGTCGCCCAGGTGTTCACCAATACCAACCTGGCGGCTGCCGGTGGCGTGGTCGCGGCGATGATCGTCTCCAAGCTCACCTTCGGCAAGGTCGACCTGACCATGGTGCTCAACGGCGCACTGGCTGGCCTGGTCGCCATCACCGCGGATCCGTCCTCCCCGTCGGCTCTCCTGGCGGTCATCATCGGCGCCATCGGTGGCGTGATCGTGGTGTTCTCGATCCTCGGTTTCGAGAAGATCAAGATCGACGACCCGGTCGGTGCCCTGTCGGTACACGGCGTGGCCGGTATCTGGGGCGTGCTGGCGGTACTGCTGTCCAACGACAGCGCGACCCTCGGCGGTCAGCTGGCCGGTCTGGCCCTGATCGGTGGCTTCGTCTTCGTCGCCAGCCTGATCATCTGGCTGATCCTCAAGGCCGTGATGGGCCTGCGCATCAGCGAGGAGGACGAGCAGGAAGGCGTCGACTCGGTCGAGTGCGGTATGGAGGCCTACCCCGAGTTCACCAACAAGTAAAGACACATCATCGAGTTGGCGACACAGGGACGTGTCAGGAAAAAGGCGAGGCCCGGGCAACTGCCCGGGCCTTTTTTGCGTTCATTGACTCCTGTGGCGGGTGGCGCTCAGTCGTCGTCCGTTGCCCCGAGCCGTTCGATGCCCTGGGCACCGAGAAAGGCCTCGAAGGCCTCGACCTGTTCCAGCGGCACGTTCAGCTGCGCGGTGACCCGGGGGCCGTAGTCGATCGATTGCAGTTGCGCCCCGTGCTGGTCCGACCAGTGGCGCAACGGTTGCTCGTCGGCAAAGTCGAACGCCAGGGTAAAGGCCCGCTGCGGGCGATGTTCGTCCAGGGGAAGGTCGGCCAGCACCTGCTGGGTCGACCCGGCATAGGCGCGCACCAGGCCGCCGGCCCCCAGTTTGACCCCGCCGAAGTAGCGCGTCACCACCACGATCACGTCACCGATGCCCTTGTGCTGGATGACGTTGAGAATCGGCTTGCCGGCGGTGCCGCTCGGTTCGCCGTCATCGCTCATTGCCGCGCTGGCCGACGTGTCGGGGTTGCCGATCAAGTAGGCCCAGCAATGGTGGCGGGCGTCCGGGTAGTCGGCCTTCACCGCCTCGACGAAGGCCAGGGCCGCCTGGCGGTCCGCGACCAGCCCGGCGCGGGCGATGAAACGGCTTTTCTTGATCTCCAGCTCGCGCTCGATCGTCGCGGCCGGGGTGACGTAGCCCGTTTGGCTCATGGCGTGACAACGGAAAACGCCTGCCGCAGGGGCAGGCGTGGGACATGATGGGGGTGATTGTCGAGCAGGCGATTCAACGGGCGAGCTTGGATTCCACCGCGTCGCGGGTTTCGCGCCCGGCCAGTTGCTCGACCAGCGCCAGGGCAAAGTCCATCGCCACGCCCGGACCGCGACCGGTGACCAGGTTGCCGTCGACGACCACGGCCTCGTCGGCCACCTCGACGCCCTGCGAGTCGGTCGCATCGAGCGCGCCGGGGAAGTGCGTGACGCGACGTCCCTTGAGGAGACCGGCGGCCGCGAGCACCTTGGGTGCGGCACAGACGGCACCGATCCAGCGGCCCGCGACCGACTGATCCTGCAGGCGGGCGATGACCCGCTTGTCGGCGGCGAGGTTGTTCGCGCCGGGCTGACCGCCGGGCAGCACGATGGCATCGAAGACCCGATCGTCGTCGAGCAGGGTGAGGTTGGTGTCGGCGACGACCGTGGTGCCGCGTGAACCGGTCACCTTGTTTTCATGCAGGGCGGCAACCTCCACCTGGATACCGCCACGACGCAGGATATCGATGGTGGTGATGGCCTCCAGGTCCTCGAAACCGGGTGCCAGAATGACCAGCGCCTTGCTTGCCATGTCGTGCTTCCTCCTCGTGTGCCGCGGGTCAGCGGCGGGTGTTCTTGCTGACGATCACCATGCCCTTGAGCATGTTCAGTGCCTCGTAGAGCTGATAGTCGCGAATGACCAGCGGCTCGCGCTCCTCGTCGTCCTCGCCACGCTCCGATGGCGAATCGGTATCCATCATGTCGGAGTCGCCGTTGGTCAGATGGCCGGCGAGGCTGGCCTCGGAGATGGAGAACACCTCCTCGATGTCGCTGACCTTGAGCTGGTGGACGGTGACGTCCGGCTTGATGCCCTCGGCCTGGATCGAGCGGCCACTGGGGGTGTAGTAGCGCGCGGTGGTCAGTCGCAGCGCGCCGCCGTTGGCCAGCGGCATGATCGACTGGACCGAGCCCTTGCCGAAGGTCTTCTCGCCGATGACCAGCGCCCGGCCGCTGTCCTGCAGCGCGCCGGCGACGATCTCGGAGGCCGAAGCCGACCCGCCGTTGACCAGCACCACCATCGGCGCGCCGTCGAGGCGATCGCCGCTGCTGGCCTCGAAGCTCATCTTGGCGTCGGCGACGCGACCCTTGGTGTAGACGATCTGACCTTCCTCGAGGAAGGCGTCGACCATCTCGACCGAGCCGTCGAGCACGCCGCCCGGGTTGTTGCGCAGGTCGAGCACCAGGCCCTTGAGCGCCTCGTTGTCGTTTTCCTCGACCAGAGTGTCGAGTGCGTCGTGCATCTGCTCGACGGTGCGCGACTGGAACTGGGACACGCGGATGTAGCCCAAGCCCGGCTCCAGCATTTCGGAGCGGACCGACTCGGTCTTGATCACCGCGCGCGTGATGGTGAATTCCAGCGGCTTCTTCTCGCCTTCGCGCGCGATGGTCAGGTCGATGTCCGTGCCCGGCTTGCCGCGCATGATCTTGACGGCCTCTTCCAAGTCCATGTCCTGGGTGAGCTCGCCATCGATGCGAATGATCTTGTCGCCCGCCTCGAGCCCGGCGCGTTTTGCCGGGGTGTCGTCGATCGGGGCAATGACCGTCAGCACACCGTCCTTCATGCCCACCTGGATGCCCAGCCCGCCGAACTCGCCCGAGGTGGACTCGCGCAGGCTCTTGAACTCCTCGTCGTCGAGGTAGCCCGAATGCGGATCGAGCTCCGAGATCATGCCGCGAATGGAATTCTCGATCAGCTCGCCCTCGCTGATGTCATCGACGTAATCCGAGCGTACCCGGTCGAGCACGTCGGAGTAGGTCCGCAACTGCTCCAGCGGGATGTCGCCGCTGGTCTCGGCCGGTCGTTCGGCCATCGCGTTGATGGCAATGGCGATGGCAAAGCCGAAGAAGGCGGCGATGCCCAGGTTCGAGGCCTTGCGGATCCAAGTGGTCATGGTGTGCTCTCTAGACATTAATCTGCGGTATTGGGCCCAGTCGGGCCGGTGGTGCGGTGCTCATGCCGGGGATCCCGGCCGAGCGTGTCGTGTTGTTCCGGTGACGGTGGGGGCGACTAGCGGGCAATCAAGGCGCAAGATGGTGGCGTGATCGCCTTTCCGGCCATTCGGTTCGCCCCCCGTGGCATTGCCTTGGCCGGGTCGCCCAGTCCGACACGATGATCGTCAACTATGCCATGGTCGAGGCCCCGGCCGCGAGCCCTATCGCTGAGTTCGGAGCCCCTTACTTAGTACACGCAGCGATCGGGTGCCACCGTCGTCGAGGTAAGGTCTGCACGAGTCAGCCGCCGACCACCTTGCGCCATGCGGGCCAGCGCCCCGGGTCGATGGGACGGTTGCCCCGACGCACCTCGACGTACAGGCCTTCCTGGTCGGCATCGATGATCCCCGACGTGCAAAGGCGGTCGCCACGGGCAACGTGGTCGCCCTTGGCGACATCCAGTGAGCGGCAATGGGCGTAGAGCGAGAGGAAGTCGCCATTGTGGCGCAACATCACCAGCTGTCCCCAGCCCTTGAGCGTGCCGGCGAATGCCACGCGCCCGGCATCGACCGCGCGAACCGCACTGGCGCCGGCGACATGGAAGATCACGCCCTCGTTGCGCAGACGGCCCTGTGGCAGGGTCTCGCCAAAGCGACGTTTGATCTGTCCGGCGATCGGGATGCTGCCGTCGTCGCGGACCTGGGTCGGGGGCGCTTGCCTGGGCGGCGAAGGCCGTTCCTGATGAGCCGGTTGCTCGGCCTTTGCCCGTTCGGCCCGTTCGGCCCGTTCGCGCTCGGCCCGGCGGCGTTCCGCCTCGGCCTTGGCGGCGGCTTCGGCGGCTTTCTGGGCGGCCGCCACCTCGCGGTCGAGGCGTCGCTTGCGATCCAGCAGGTTCTTTAACTCCTGCTGTTGTTCATCCAGGGTCTCGCCCAGCGAGGCCAGTAGTTTTTGTTGTTCAGCAAGGTTCTCGCCGACGGCCTCATGATGACCATCGAGGCGCGCCCCGGCCTCGCGCAACTCGCGATCGGTCGATGCTATCGCGGCGCGATTCTCCGCCAGTCTGGTTCGCTGCGCCTCGAGGGCTTGCTGGGCCTGTTGGACGGGGCGGATCAGCGCACGCAGGTAGTGCAGGTCGCGGTCGGTCTGCAGGGCATCGCCATCGCCCAGCAAGGCCTGCAGCACGCTGCCCCGCGTCAGGGGGTAGGCCGCCTGCAGGCGGCGCTCGAGTTCGGCGCGTCGCCGGGCCAGTCCCTCACGCAGTTCGGCCTCGCGTTGATCGAGTGTCCGCTGCCGGGATTCGAGCTCGCTGCGCTCCGCGTCCAGTTCGCGCGCCTTCTCTTCCAGGAAGGCCATGCGCTTTTGCAGCTCGGCCAGGGATTCGCGCGCGGCCACCCGTTCCTTCTCGGTGGACTCGATTACCTCGCGCTGGGCCTCGATGCGCTCTTCGATGGCCGCCTCGGCCAGGACTGCCGGGGCGAGCGTCATCAGCACGGCCAGTACGAACCGCCGGGCCGCCCGCCCGAACGGGCCGGCGGGCGGCGGAGACACGCTGTGACGCTTTGGCGGTGACTGTGGCAAGGCGGCCCCTGACCGTGGAGAAACGAAGAGGGTGTGGCGTCGTCGAGCGATCACTGTCGTGATCTCCCTCGGGTTCCGCCCGTGGCCACTGCAACAATCCGGCGGAAAAGCGGTAGTATACGGAGCCGGGGAACCTCTGCACGAATTGCCAAGGCCTTGACCAGGCGAGCAGAGACTCCCACGAGGGATTTTGCCGCACGGGCGGCCCGAGGCGAGCGGTGCAGACCGCCGCCCGGGTGATTGCCCGGGTTCCCAGGGAACGCGGCGATTTCCGTCACCCGCAACCAGCACTTGGGTCGAACCATGAATTTGGAAACCGAGGAATATCCTGCCACCCGGCTGATGGGCCGCTCCGATGACATCGAGCGCGCTTCGCGGTCGCTCAAGGCGATGTCACACCCGCTCCGGCTGAAGATCCTGTGCGTGCTGGGCGACAACGAGCTCAGTGTCCAGCAGATCGTCGAGGCCGTCGGCACGACCCAGAGCAACATCTCCCAGCATCTGGCCATCCTGCGTGACAAGGGCATCCTTGCCTCGCGTAAGGATGCCAACCGCGTGTTCTACCGGGTCTCCGACGCGCGGACGCTGCGCCTGATCGGCATGATGCAGGAAGTTTTTTGCCCGCTTAATTAGGATAGAATAAAATAATTCTATTCGGGTGCAGCCAGGTTTGATTGGCGCACCGTCCCATGGGATTTTGCGGAGGCACACAGATAATGACTACCGATCGCTACGTTCGCATCATTG
Organism: Guyparkeria halophila; assembly: GCF_034479635.1. NCBI lineage: Bacteria > Pseudomonadati > Pseudomonadota > Gammaproteobacteria > Chromatiales > Thioalkalibacteraceae > Guyparkeria > Guyparkeria halophila. Next base: position 168,468 of record NZ_CP140153.1, on the reverse strand, counting down.
CCGGATTGATGATCCTGGCCACCCTGGCCCTGGCGCATGTCACGGGTCAGGCGGATCTCGGTCAGCTTTCCTGGCTGTGGTTGACGGCGTTCATTGGCCTGAACCTGTTTCAGAGTGGCATCACGCGCTTCTGCCCGCTGGATTCGATTCTGGCCAAGATGGGCGTGCGCCGGGCCTGCTAGGCCCGTGGCCGCGGCAACCGCCGCGTCGTTGAGCGATTTCAAGGCACCGGATCGGCATCACGCCGCCGGTGCCTTGAATTTTTTCCGGGCTCCCGCCATTGTATGGCGCAGTCAGCCGGGAACGGCTGCGCGAATCGACGAGACCGCCGGCTTGCCGGCATGGTGGACCGTGGTGTTGTCACCTATCCGACGGCGAGCCGAGCCTGCTTTGGTTTGGCGCTTCGCGCAATGATTCCCTAAACGCCCTTCAAGAACCCGAGAACCACTCATGGAATCCTATATCGATTTCCTCGCTCGCCACTGGGTGCTGTCCACCGTGGCGGCCGTTCTGATCGTGCTGCTCGTCAGCAACGAGCTTTCCCGTCGCCTGCAGAAGTTCAAGACACTCGACCCGGCCGAGGTCGCCCGCAAGGCCGGCCGTGACGGCGTGGCCCTGATCGATGTCCGTGAAGACAACGAATGGAAGGCCGGGCATATCAAGGGCGCGCGCCATATTCCGCTGGGCAAGCTGGAAAAGAAGCTCGGCGACATCAAGGGCGAGGGCCCCGACGAAGTGGTGCTGTACTGCCGTTCGGGCAACCGTTCGGCCACGGCGGCGAACATCCTGGTCAAGGGTGGTTTCGAGAACGTCAGCCACCTCGGTGGTGGCATCCTGGCGTGGGAAGGCCAGAACTACCCCGTCAGCAAGGGCAGGTGAGGAGAGGGGCATGACGGCCGAATCCGCCGCTTCGAGCGGTCAGCCGCCGATCGTCGTCTACCAGAGTCCGCTCTGTCCCTTCTGTCATTTCGCCAAGCGCCTGCTGAAAAAGCGCGGGCTGACGTTCGAGTCGATCAACGTCCAGCTGTCGTCGGCCAAGAAGCAGGAGATGATCCAGCGGGCCAAGCGGCTCACGGTGCCGCAGATCTTCATCGGTGAGACGCACGTGGGCGGTTACGACGAGCTGGCCGCGCTGGATCGTGACGATCGACTGATGCCGCTGGTGGAGGCCGAGGCACGTCGCGCCGCCGGTGAACCGCCGGTCGAGGGAGGCTGACGCGCCGCATTGGCGCCAGCAATCGTCGGTCGCGCTATCATGGAGGTCGGCAAGGAGCGGGAGGACGCGCCGCGATGAGTGAATCCAGACACGTGGTCTGCCCCGGCTGCGGGGCGGTCAATCGGCTGCCGGTCGAACGCCTCGGTGACGGCAAGTGTGGGCGTTGCCGCCAGCCCCTGTTTCCCGGTCAGCCGGTGACACTGGATGAGGCCGGGTTCGATCGACACGTCGCCCGTAACGACCTGCCCGTACTGGTCGATTTCTGGGCCGAATGGTGCGGACCCTGCAAGATGATGGCCCCTACCTTCGACCAGTTGGCGCGAGAATTCCGCGGCCGGCTGGTGGTCGCCAAGCTCGAGACCGAGCGGGCGCCGGCCGTCTCGGCGCGCTTCGGCATCCGCAGCATCCCGACCATGATCCTTTTCTCCGGCGGTCGCGAGATCGACCGCCTTTCCGGTGCCCTGCCGGCCGCGCAACTGACACAGTGGCTGGCCGGGCACGGTATCCGTTGAATCCCCAACGAACGAACGACGACCAGGAAATACCGACATGGCAGAGGGCGAAAACAGCGCCGCCGGCAACGGCCAGGCGACGGAAGGCAACGAACAGCAGTTCTTCGTGCAGAAGATCTATCTCAAGGACCTGTCCTTCGAGTCGCCGCAGGCGCCGGATATCTTCACGCGCGATGACTGGAAGCCCGAGGTCAACGTCCAGGTGGGCAACAACGCCACCCGCCTGAGCGATGCCGCCTTCGAGACCGAACTGACGATCACCGTTACTGCGACCGTCGACGAGAAGACCATCTATCTCGCCGAAGTGCAGTATGGCGGGGTGTTCACCATCAAGGGTTTCGATGACGCCACCCGTCGACAGCTGCTGGGCGCCTACTGCCCCACGCTGATCTTCCCCTACATTCGCGAGACGGTCGGCGACCTGGTGATGAAGGGCGGCTTCCCGCAGATGGTCCTTCAGCCGATCAACTTCGACGCCCTGTACGCTCAGCACGAGCAGCAGCGGGCGGCGCAGGCGGACCAAGCGTCGGACGCCCGGCCGAACTGATCCCCCGCGATGAGTGAACCGGAGCGCACACGGATCGCGGTGCTCGGGGCCGGCTCCTGGGGTACCGCGCTGGCTGCCCTGCTGGCGGCCAACGGGGCCCGGGTCCGCCTGTGGGCGCGTGACGCCGAGCAGGCGGCGGCCATCGACCGTGATCATCAGAACGCACGTTACCTGCCGGGAATCGAGCTGCCCGAGACCCTGCGCGCCGGCTCGGACCTGTCCTGGGCGGTCGAGGATGCCGACCAGGTCTGGCTGGTGCTGCCGACCAAGATCCTGGGCGAGTTCCTCGGCGAGCACGCCGCGGCCCTGCCGCGATCGGCCACTTACGTCACCGCCTCCAAGGGGTTCGAGCCCGGCACCGGGCGGCGTATCGACGAACTGGTGGCCGGGGCGCTGGGTGACGTGTCGTTCGCCGTGGTTTCGGGGCCAACCTTTGCCATCGAGGTGGCACACGGCCGGCCGGCGGCGCTGGCCGTCGGCAGCCGGGACCGGGCCGTCGCCGAGCGGGTGGCCGAGGCCTTGCGCAACGACCATATCCGCTGCTACCCCAGCAGCGACGTGGTGGGGATCGAGCTGGCCGGCGGGCTGAAGAACGTACTGGCGATCGCCGCCGGCGTCTCCGACGGGTTCGGCTTCGGCGCCAACACCCGCGCGGCCCTGATCACGCGTGGCCTGGCGGAGATCATGCGCCTGGGCGAGGCGATGGGTGCGCGGATGGAGACCTTCACCGGCTTGGCCGGGCTGGGTGACCTGGTACTGACCTGCACCGACGATCATTCGCGCAATCGGCAGTTTGGCTTGCGTCTGGCCAAGGGCGAGTCGGTGGAAGCGGCGGTCGCGGCCATCGGCCAGGCGGTCGAGGGCATCAGTGCCGCGCGCGAGGGACACCGCCTGGCCCAGGCCCAGGGTCAGGACATGCCGATCACCGAGGGCGTCTACCGGGTGCTCTACGAAGGGCTGCCGGCTCGGCAGGCCGTCGCCGAACTGCTGGCCCGAGATCCGCGTCCTGAGGACTGAGCCCGCTGTCCGATTCCGGCCTGGCCGCTGGCCTGGCCGCTGTCCGTCAGTCCGCCGCCGGCACGATCTCGCGGATCTCCGCGCGATGCTCGCGCACCACGAAACGCACGTCGATCTCCTCGATACGCATGCCGTAGACGCGGTCGGCGTCGTCGTGGAATGCCGGGCGCGGATCCTGGGCCAGGGTCTGTTCGATCAGCGCGATCCGTTCGGGTGACAGTCGCGCCAGCCACGGCTCGGCCGCGCCCCAGACAACGGCCAGCCGCGCCGGCGGCTCGCTGGCCCAGCCGCCACGGCTGTCCGCCGGGCAGTCGGCGTAGGGCACATGCGGCTTGACGTCGAGGATCGGCGTGCCGTCGAGTAGATCCAGTCCGCCCAGATGCAATCGCACCCCGCCATCGACCTGCTGCACGTCGATCAGCCGCACCACCGACAGCCCGATCGGGTTGGGCCGTATCGGGGCGCGGCTGGCGAACACCCCCACCCGCTCGTTGCCCCCCAGTCGCGGCGGCCGGACCGCCTTGCGGTCGCCGGCCTGCATGCGCCGCTTGGCATGGAACACCCATACCAGCCACAGGTGGGAAAATGCCTCGATGCCCCGCCACGCGGCGGGATCCTGCCATTCGGTCGTGGGCACCAGGATGCCGGTGGCCGCCGGCACGATGCCCGACTGGCGCGGGATGCCGAAGCCTTCGCGGTAGGGACTCTCGATGTGCCCGATGGGCTCCATGCGCCAGTCGTCCGTCATTTCGCCCCCCTGAAGTCCAGTTGCCGCCAGGCCTCGAAGAACGCCACCGCCGCGGCATTCGCCAGGTTCAGGCTGCGCGAGCCCGGTGCCATCGGCAGGTAGAGCCGTTGGGATTCGGGCAGTGACTCGAGCACCTCGTCGGGCAGGCCGCGGGTCTCGGGGCCGAACAGCAGCACGTCGTCGGGCCGGTAGTCGATCCGGTCGTACCGTGTCGTGCCGCGCGTGGAGAAGGCCAGCAGCCGCCCGGGTGCCGCCCGTCGGGCCTGTTCGAGATCGGCGTGGCGGTGGACGTGCGTGAGCGCGTGGTAATCGAGGCCGGCCCGGCGCACCGCCTTCTCGGACAAGGAAAACCCCAGTGGCTCGACTAGATGCAACTGGGAGCCGGTATTGGCGCACAGCCGGATCAGGTTGCCGGTGTTGGGCGGGATCTCGGGTTCGAACAGCATGATCGATGGCATCCCGCCATTGTAGGCCAGCCGGACGGTTCGGCCCGGGTGCATCCGGCGACGGGGCGCGGGGCTGATGTAGAATGCGGACCAGATCCCGTTCGCTCGCCGACCCTGTGGCGCGCGAACCGAGCAGACGCGTAGCCTGGTGAAGGCGTGGAGGTGAAGGCATGAAGGTACTGGTAATCGGTGGTGGTGGCCGCGAGCACGCCCTGGCTTGGAAGATCGCCCAGTCGTCACGAGTGGAGACGGTCTTTGTTGCCCCCGGCAACCCCGGCACGGCCGAGGAGCCAAAATGCCGCAACGTGGCCGTATCCGCGACCAACGTCGCCGAACTGGTCGCCTTTGCGGCTGACAATGCCGTCGACCTGACCGTGGTCGGCCCCGAGGCACCGCTGGTCGAGGGCGTGGTCGACACCTTCCGCGATGCCGGACTGGCCATCTTCGGGCCGACCCAAAAGGCCGCCCAGCTGGAGGGGTCCAAGGCCTTCGCCAAGGATTTCATGGAGCGCCACGGCATCCCGACCGCGACCTACCGGGTATTCGACACCGCCGCGCCGGCGATCGAGTTCGTCCACGAACACGGCGCGCCGGTGGTGGTGAAGGCCGACGGTCTGGCCGCCGGCAAGGGCGTGATCGTTGCCCAGACCATCGACGAGGCCGAGGCCGCCATCCGCGACATTTTCGCCGGCCAGTTCGGCGCGGCCGGCGCCCGCGTGGTGGTGGAGTCCTTCCTCGCGGGCGAGGAGGCGAGCTTCATCGTCATGGTCGACGGCGAGCATGTCCTGCCGATGGCCTCCAGCCAGGATCACAAGGCCCGTGATGCCGGGGACCGCGGCCCCAACACCGGCGGCATGGGCGCCTACTCGCCCGCCCCGGTGCTGGATGACGCCATGATCGCCCAGGTGATGGAGACCGTGATCGAGCCGACCGTGAAGGGCATGGCCCTCGACGGTCTGCCCTACACCGGCTTTCTCTACGCCGGCCTGATGATCGGCCCGGATGGCCAACCGCAGGTGCTCGAGTTCAACTGCCGCTTCGGCGACCCGGAGACCCAGCCGGTGCTGATGCGCCTGGACAGCGACCTGGTCGACCTGATCGAGGCCGGCGTCAACGGGTCGCTCGACCAGGTCAGTGCCGGGTGGACCGAACAGGCGGCGGTGGGCGTGGTGCTGGCCTCGGCCGGCTACCCTGAGAGCTCCTCGAAGGGTGATTTGATCAGCGGCCTTGATGCCCTGCCCACGGGCGTCAAGGCCTTCCACGCCGGCACCGCCGAGACCGACGGCAATATCGTCACCAACGGCGGGCGGGTGCTGTGCATCACCGCGCTGGGCGAGACCGTGGAGGCGGCGCAAAAGGCCGCCTACGCCGGTGTCGACAAGGTCCATTTCGAGGGCGGTTTCTGCCGCCGCGATATCGGCTGGCGGGCCATCGGTCGCTGATCGACAAGCGCCACGTCCACGCATCAATGCGATCAGCGGGTCGGCATGCCTAGTCGTCGCGTTCGATGTGCTCGTGCCCCTCGTCCTCGATCAACGGCACGCCAGCGAGTTGCCACCAGCCGAAGGCGGCCAGGCCCAGTGCCAGCAGCACCATCAGGATCACGGCTCGGATCGGGCGCTTCATGCCTGTTCCTCCTCGGCGCTATTGGGGCGCTTGCGGCCGGTGATCATGGCGCGAACGAGGTTTTCGCGGTGCGCCAGGCTGCTGAATAGCACGCCCAGCACATGCAGGCCGACCAGGGCGAGAGTGAAGTTGGCGAAGAACTCGTGGGTTTCCTCGAGTGCCTCCTCGCCGGTCTCGCCAGCCAGGCCAAGAGCGTTGACGACCCCGTGGAGGGCATTGCCCGGCTCGGAGCCGAGCAGCAGCATGCCGAGCACGGTAGTGGCCAGCAGCGAGCCGATCAGCGCGATCACCATCGCCCCACCGGCCGGATTGTGGCCAAGGTAGCGCCGCGCTCGCCCCGAGAGGATCGATTTCAGGTAGACGAGCAGCTCGCCGGGGCGGCGGACGAAGTCGGAGAAGCGGGCGTGCCGGCTTCCGACAACGCCCCAGGCGAGCCGCAGCACCACCAGGCTGAAGACGAGGTAGCCCGCCCAGACGTGCCCGCCGAGCAGGTCGTCCTCCACCAGGTAGGCGGTGAAGAAGGCCGCCACCAGCAGCCAGTGAAACAGCCGCACGAAGCGGTCCCAGACGGTAATTGTATTGCCGGTCGTCATCCCGAAGCCCTCCGCAGGGGTGTGATGGACCCCGAGTGTGCGGCAGCTTCCTGAAATGCCCCTGAACGGTGTGTGGACATGGGGGCGCGGGCGAATGCGCGACAAACCTGCTTAACTGGAGGTCGCCACGGCTACCCCTTTAGGAGCACGCCACCCATGAGACGACACGCCCTTTCCCTGCTGGCCGGCCTGCTCGGCACGTTGGTCGCACCGCTCGGCCTGGCGGCCGAGACCCCGCTCACGGTCGGCGACGCGGCGCCCGCCTTCACCCTGCCCGACCAGCAGGGCGAGTCCCGCTCGCTTGCCGACTACCACGGCCAGTGGCTGGTGCTGTACTTCTATCCCAAGGACGACACGCCCGGCTGCACCACCGAGGCCTGCAGCTTTCGCGACAACATCAACCGGTTGATCGCGCAGGACGCGGCGGTGCTGGGGGTGAGCATGGACAGCGTGGCGAGTCACGCCGAGTTCGCCCGCGAGTACGAACTGCCCTTCCCGCTACTCGCCGACCCCGAGGGCGAGGTGGTCGAGCGTTACGGCGCGCTGAGCGACTTCCTGGTGGTGAAATTCGCCAAGCGCCAGACCTTCATCATCGATCCCGTCGGCAATATCGCGAAGATCTACCGCAAGGTGAACCCGGAAGAGCATGTCCGCGACGTGCTGGATGACCTGAAGGTCCTGCGCGGCGATACCTGAGTCGTCAGTCCACGCGAAACCGTGCATGACAGGCCATGCACTGGTTCATGGCCTCGGCGGTCATGGCAGTGATGTCCTCGAGGGGATCGGTCTCGGCGCGGATGGCGATCTCTTCAAAGGCCATGTGCATCGGTCCTCCGATCGCCTTGAATGCCGGTGGGGTCTTCTCCCGGATCGATGCGGGCGTGTTGCGGGCCATGCGATTGCCCGAGCGTTGGGCCGCCGCGATGATCTTTTCTCGGTCGTCGTCGGCGATGCCTTGCATGATCTGTTGCACGCTGCCAAGCATCTGGCGCATGTCCGCGAGGAAGACCGCCTTTTCCCCCGCGGTGAAACCGAGGTTCTGGCGGGGGTCGGGCACACCCGGGTCGGCTGGTGACAGGGCCGGAATGGCGAGCAGGGCCAGCCCGCCGAGTAATGTCCATCTCCGGCTGGCCCATCTCCGGTTGGCCGGGCTCTGGAGCCGATCGTAACGGTTGGTCATGTGGCAATTCTCCCTGTGCTGGTTTCCCATCATCATGATAGGCGGTCAGCCGATAAACGGCCGCAGCCGGCAAGGAGCTCGGACAAGGCGTTCGGTACAAAAAACCCCGGCAAAGGCCGGGGTTTTCGTCTGCCGCGCGCCGGACTCAGCCGCGGCGCATCGAGTCGTAGAACTCGTTGTTGGTCTTGGTCTGCTGCAGCTTGTCGAGCAGGAACTCCACCGCCTCGAGCTCGCCCATCGGGTGCAGGAACTTCCTGAGGATCCACATCTTCTGCAGTTCTTCGGCATCCGTGAGCAGTTCCTCGCGGCGGGTGCCGGAGCGGTTGATATTGATCGCGGGGTAGGTGCGCTTTTCCGCGATGCGCCGATCGAGGTGGAGCTCCATGTTGCCGGTGCCCTTGAATTCCTCGTAGATCACTTCGTCCATCTTCGAGCCAGTGTCGACCAGCGCGGTGGCGAGGATGGTCAGGCTGCCGCCCTCCTCGACGTTGCGCGCGGCACCGAAGAAGCGCTTGGGGCGGTGCAGGGCGTTGGCGTCGACACCACCGGTCAGCACCTTGCCCGAGGACGGGACCACGGTGTTGTAGGCGCGCGCCAGGCGGGTGATCGAATCGAGCAGGATGACCACGTCGCGCTTGTGCTCGACCAGGCGCTTGGCCTTCTCGATCACCATCTCGGCGACCTGTACATGGCGCGGTGCCGGCTCGTCGAAGGTCGAGGCCACCACCTCGCCGCGCACGGTGCGCTGCATCTCGGTGACTTCCTCGGGCCGCTCGTCGATCAGCAGCACGATCAGGTCACACTCGGGATGATTGTGGGCAATGCTCTGCGCGATGTTCTGCAGCAGCATGGTCTTGCCGGCCTTGGGCGGGGCGACGATCAGGCCGCGCTGGCCCTTGCCGATGGGCGAGACGATGTCGATGATCCGAGCGGTCAGGTCCTCGGTCGAGCCGTTGCCGCGCTCCATGCGCATGCGCTGTTCGGCGTGCAGCGGCGTGAGATCCCCAAACAGGATCTTGGTCTTCGAGGCCTCGGGCTTCTCGAAATTGATCTTCTCGATCTTCAAGAGCGCGAAGTAGCGTTCGTTGTCCTTGGGCGGGCGGATCGAGCCGCTAATGGAGTCGCCGGTCTGCAGGTTGAAGCGGCGGATCTGCGAGGGCGAGACGTAGATGTCGGCCGGCCCGGCAAGATAGGAGCCGTCGGAACTGCGCAGAAAGCCGAACCCGTCCGAGAGGATTTCCAGCACGCCGTCGCCGTGGATCGACTCGCCGGTTTTCGCGTGGGCCTTGAGCAGGGCGAAGATGACGTCCTGCTTGCGGGTCCGGGCGATGTTTTCCAGCCCCATCGACTGGGCCAGATCCATGAGTTCCGGAACGGGCTTGCTCTTGAGTTCGGTTAGATTCATTCGGATGGATTCGTCGTGGGGACCGCGGCGGGCCACAGATGGAAAATCAACGGGATGTCGAAAGGAGAAATCAAATGCTGAGATCGGTAGGCCACCGAGGTGTGGCCGGACGACAGAAGGGGTGTGTCGTCTCAGAGAGCCGCTGAACGTATCCAAGTGGCTTGCAGCCGGTGGGCCGGTAAGACCTCAGGGCGGGCAGAGCGGGACGGATGACGTTCGGCAGTCCCTTGATTGGCGGGGATTCTGGCACAGAACCGACCACTTGCCAAACCGGTTGGGCCCGGCCGGCGAAGATTGAGGTCGGTTTCCGTGTCCCCGGTGCTTACAGGGCCGAGTCGATGAAGTCGGTCAGCTGCGACTTGGATACGGCGCCGACCTTGGTGCCCTCGACCTTGCCGCCCTTGAACAGCATCAGGGTCGGAATGCCACGGATGCCGTTCTGGCGCGGGGTTTCCGGGTTCTCGTCGATGTTGACCTTGGCGATCTTGAGCTTGCCGGCGTAGTCGTCGGCGACCTCGTCGAGAATCGGCGAGATCATCTTGCAGGGTCCGCACCATTCGGCCCAAAAGTCGACCAGCACGGGCGTGTCGCTGTTGATGACCTGGGCTTCGAAATCCGCGTCGGATACGTAGACGATGTTGTCGCTCACGGCATGACTCCTAAATATCAGTGACTGTTAATGCCTGTCGGGCAATTGTTAATCCCTTGACGCCGCTTTTCAAGCGACCGCTCCTCGTGGTGCTATTCTGCTGCCCGATAGCCCGGTCGGGCGTGCCGAACACCCGGAGTATGGCCCGGCCGTCCCGATCACGCAAAAGGAACCCGCTTCCCATGGCTTCTTTGACCGAGCTCCGCTACGTGGTCGCCGTTGCTCGCGAGCGGCATTTCGGCCGTGCCGCTGCGCGCTGTTTCGTCAGCCAGCCCACCCTGAGCGTCGGGGTCAAGCGGCTGGAATCTGCGCTCGGCGTGCAGATCTTCGAGCGCGCCAGCCGCTCCGAGGTGCAGGTTACCCCCGAGGGTCGCGCGATCATCGAGCAGGCCGGGCGGGTGCTCGCCGAGATGGAGCGCCTCGAGGAGTTGGCCCACACCCGGCGTGACCCCCTGGCCGCCCCGCTGCGGGTGGGGCTGATCCACACGGTCGGTCCCTATCTCCTGCCTCGCCTGATCGGCCGGTTGCATCAGCTGGCCCCGCGGATGCCGATCGAGATCACGGAGGGGCTGACCGCCGACCTGGGCGAACAGCTCGAGCACGGCGAAGTGGACGTGGTGGTGCTGTCCCTGCCGTTCGAGGCGCCGGGCGTGACGGTCGAGCCGGTCTACCGGGAGCCGTTCACGGTGGCGGTGCCGGTCGGCCACCCCCTGGCCGACCAGGAGGCGATCGAGCCTGACCAGCTGGCCGAGCACGACTTGCTGCTGCTCGGCCAGGGGCACTGCTTTCGCGACCAGGTGCTGGGTGTCTGTCCGCGCTGTAACGACGGCCGGGCGTTCGGGCGCCTGCAGCGCACGCTGGAGGGTGGCTCACTGGAAACCATGCGCATGATGGTCGCCAGTGGCGCGGGGATCACCGTGCTGCCCTGCGCTTCGACCTGGGCGCAGGACGAGGGCACACAGGCCCTGGTGCGCTACCTGCCGTTTGCCAGCGATACGCCCACCCGGGACATCGCGCTGGCCAGCCGCCGGCGCTTTTCCCGGCCGCAAGCGCTCCAGGTGCTGGCGCAATCGATTCGGGAGACCCTGCCGGGCTGTTGCGAGTCGCTGGGCGGCCCGGCCGAGGGTGATGCCGTCAGTCGAGAATGACGACCTCTTCGGCCTGCGGACCCTTGCGGCCCTGACCGATCTGGTATTCGACCTGCTGGCCTTCGTTGAGGCGTGAGGCGCCGCCGTCGCTGATGGCGCGGAAGTGGACGAACAGGTCTTCGCCGTTGTCGCGAATGATAAAGCCGAACCCCTTGTCTACGTTGAACCACTTGACCTTGCCGGTCTCGCGGACCGGTTCGTGTTCCACCGCGACTTCCTTGGGGCGCAGGCCGGGCTTGGTGGAACGGGGCGCGAGCCAGCCGGCCAGCAGGGAGATGATCAGGATGACGGCCGCCGAGGCGAGAAACTGCAGCAGCCGCTGGTCGATGTAGTCGTAGATCTGGCCGATGGCCAACGCGCCGATGACGGCGAGTCCGAGGGTGACGATAAAGGCGGTAAGTCGAGAGTCCTGCCAGTTTTTCATGGGTGGGATAGGTTCCGTGTTGGTTGTGTGTCGTTATTCGAGATGGCGGGCCGGCGTGAAACCGATCCGGCGGGGTATAGGCCGGATGTCATCCGTCACGCGGGGGCTCGCGGCTGGTATTCTGTCACATTTGCCTCATGCCTGAGGCCCCGAGTCGGGTCGGGGCGAGGCGAATCACGGGAGGGGGTCATGTCCGGCAAGCACGACGAGTGGGTCTACGAGACGGTCGAGGAGATGGGGGCGCGCTTCGGTATCCGCGCAACCGAAAAACTGCTCGACGAGCAGACGCCCTACCAGCACCTCGAGGTCTGGCGCACCGAGCAGTGGGGCAACCTGATGCTGCTCGACGGGGTGATGATGCTCTCGTCGCTGGAGAACTTCGTCTACCACGAGATGATGTCGCATCCGGCGCTGCAGACCCACGCGCATCCCCGCAACGTGGTGATCATCGGTGGCGGCGATTGCGGCACGCTGACCGAGGTGCTCAAGCACGCGGAGGTCGAGTCGGTGGTGCAGATCGACATCGACGAGGCGGTTACCCGGGCCGCCGAGCGCTTCTTCCCCGAGCTGACCGCCCATAACGACGACCCACGCGCCTCGCTGCGCTTCGAGGACGGCGTGGCCTGGATGCGCAACGCCCCGGCCGAGAGCGTCGATGTGATCATCGTCGATTCCACCGACCCGATCGGTCCCGGCACCGGCCTGTTCGGCCCGGCATTCCTCGCCGACTGCCAGCGTGTGCTGCGCGAGGACGGCATCATGGTCGGCCAGAGCGAATCGCCGTTCTATCACATGCCGCTGATGCTCGATTACCACCGCGCGATGAAGGCGGCGGGCTTTGCCGAGCGCCGTTCGCTGCTGTTCCCGCAGCCGGTCTACCCCGGCGGCTCGATCACCGGCACCCTGGCGCGCAAGACGGGTCCGCTCGACGAGATTCGTCCGCTGGCCGCCGGTGTCGCCACCCGCTTTTACCGCACCGAGTTGCACCGCGGGTTGCTGGCCATCCCGCCCTTCATGCAGGAGGCGCTCGGCGACGTCTAGCCCGCCGGTTTCATGAAACCCGCGCGCCCTCGCCGGTCTCTTGATCGCATGAGGGATCATCACGCGGATTCATGGCGCATCCGGGCCAAAAGTATCCGGGCCAAAAGCATCCGGATGGGCTCTTGCGCCGAGCGCTTCGCAGCCGTTGTCGTCTCCAGTGATCGCGCCCCGCGACGCAAGCGGGGCGGCTCCTAGTTTCACCTGTTCCGATTCCCTTGCCCGCTATGACCAAACCCGACTGGCCCGAACTGATCATCGTCCGGCCCGCCCCGGAAATGCAGCTCAAGTCGACGCCGACGCGGCGTCGCTTTCGCAACATCCTGATGAACAACCTGCGCGCGGCCCTCGACGGGGTGCCGCACGAGCTGCGCGTCGACCAGGGACGACTGCTGTTGTTTACCCGGGAGCGTGAGGCCGCCGCCGAGCGGTTGGAGCGCGTCTTCGGCGTGGCGTCCTACTCGCCGGTGGAGGCCGTGGTCGAGCCGACCGTGGCGGCACTGGTCGAGGTGGCGCGGGCGCGCTTTGCCGAGGCCGTGCGCGGGCGAAGCTACGCCGTGCGCTGCAAGCGCCACGGCGGCGCCCATATCTCCACCCGCGAGGTCGAATGCCAGGTGGGCGCGGCCCTCAATCCCTTCGGGACGGTCAATCTCGATCGGCCCGATGTGCGGGTCGAGATCGACCTGGTCGAGGCAGGCGCCTGGGTCTTCACACGGCGCCAACCGGGACCGGGTGGGGTGCCGCTGGGGGTGCAGGATCGCGCGGTGACCCTGATGTCCGGCGGTTTCGACTCGGCGGTGGCCGCCTGGTACACGATGCGCCGCGGGGTGGGTAACGACTACGTCTTCTGCAACCTCGGCGGGGCGACCCACGAGAACATGGTGGCGCGCATCGCCCACCGGCTGGCCGTCGACTGGGCGGCTGGCGACCGGCCCCGCCTGTACGTGGTGGATTTCCTGCCGGTAGTCGCCGACATGCGCGAGCGGTTGCCGGGCGAGGTCTGGCAAGTCGTGCTCAAGCGGTTGATGTATCGCGCCGGCGAAGCCATTGCCCGCCGCACCGGCGCCCAGGCGCTGGTCACCGGCGAGACGCTCTCGCAGGTCTCCTCGCAGACGCTGTCGAACCTCAACAGCATCGATCCGGCCAGCGGACTGCCGGTGCTGCGTCCGCTGATCGGCTTCGACAAGAGCGAGATCATGACGCTCGCCCGGCGGATCGGCACCTACCAGCTCTGTGAAGGCGTCCCGGAATTCTGCGCCCTGTCGAACAGCAAGCCGCTGGTCTCGTCGCGGCGGGGGCGGATCGATCGCGAGGAGGCGGCGCTCGATCACGCTCTGCTCGAGCAGGCGGTCGCCGAGGCGCGAGAGGTCGATCTCGCCGCGTTGACGGCGGAGGACCTCACCGAGCCCGACGTGCTGGCCGATGTGATCCCGGCGGATGCGCAGGTCATCGACTGCCAGCCGCCGCGGCGTTTTTCCGACTGGCACCTGCCCGGCGCGACCAATTACCCGCCCGACCAACTGGCGCGCCGATTCGAGTCGCTGCCGAAGGATCGCCCCTACCTGCTCTACTGTCTGCGCGGCGCGAATGCGCCCCTGCTCGCCGAGCGGATGCAGCGCGCCGGTTTCGATGCCCGCGCGTTTCGTGGTGGGGTGAGCCGCTTGCGCCGGGCCTTCGAACGCGGTGATCCGGCGGTGGTCGGCGCGGCATGATGGCGGGCGATAACTGCTGGATTTGACAGCGGTTTCCGTTATACTGCCGCGCCCATTTTTGGCCCCGGGGTTGTCAGCCGAATTGCCGGCAGGAGGTTCCCATGCGTTATCCAGATCGATTCCCCGTGATCGTCATCGGCGGCGGCCATGCCGGCACCGAGGCGGCGCTGGCTTCCGCTCGCATGGGCGTGGAGACCCTGCTGGTCACCCACAACATCGAGACCCTCGGCCAGATGAGCTGCAATCCGGCCATCGGCGGGATCGGCAAGGGCCATCTGGTCAAGGAGATCGACGCGCTCGGCGGCGCGATGGGCCATGCCGCCGATCTGGGCGGCATCCAGTTCCGCATCCTCAACGCCCGCAAGGGGCCGGCCGTGCGCGCCACCCGCGCCCAGGCCGACCGCGTGCGCTATAAGGCCGCCGTGCGCCACATGCTGGAGAACCAGCCGCACCTGACCCTGTTCCAGCAAGGTGTCGATGACCTGATCCTCGACGGCGAGCGGGTCGTCGGCGTGCGTACCGCCGGTGGGATCGAGTTCTTTGGGGGGTCGGTGGTGCTGACCGCCGGCACCTTTTTGGCCGGCCAGATTCACGTCGGGCTGGAGCGCTCGGAAGGCGGCCGTGCCGGCGATCCGCCGGCCAAGAAGCTGGCCGACACACTGCGCTCGCTCGACCTGGGTGTGGCGCGCCTGAAGACCGGCACCCCGCCGCGCCTCGACGGTCGCAGCCTCGACTTTTCGGTGATGCAGGCCCAGCCGGGCGACACGCCCACGCCGGTGTTCTCCTTCCTCGGCTCGCCCGAGGAGCACCCGCGTCAGGTCGAGTGCTTTATTACGCACACCAACGAGCGCACCCACGAGATCATCCGCGGCGGGCTGGACCGCTCGCCGATGTTCACCGGCAATATCGAGGGCATCGGCCCGCGCTACTGCCCGTCGATCGAGGACAAGATCCATCGTTTCGCCGACAAGAACTCGCACCAGATTTTCGTCGAGCCCGAGGGGCTGGATACCCACGAGGTCTACCCCAACGGCATCTCCACCAGCCTGCCCTTCGACGTGCAGCTGGAGCTGGTCCGTTCGATCCGCGGTTTCGAGAACGCGCACATCACCCGGCCGGGCTACGCGATCGAGTACGACTTCTTCGATCCGCGCGGACTCAAGCCCACGCTCGAGACCCGCGGGATCGAGGGGTTGTTCTTCGCCGGGCAGATCAACGGCACCACCGGTTACGAGGAGGCGGCTGCCCAAGGGCTGATGGCCGGTGCCAATGCCGCCGCGCGCGTGCTCGACCGCGACCCGCTCACCCTGCGTCGCGACCAGGCGTATCTGGGCGTGTTGGTCGACGACCTGACCACCCAGGGCACGCTCGAGCCCTATCGCATGTTCACCAGCCGGGCGGAATACCGCCTGATGCTGCGCGAGGACAATGCCGACCAGCGCCTGACCGCGATCGGCCGCGAGCTGGGCCTGGTCGACGAGCGCCGCTGGCGTGCCTTCAACGAGAAGATGGAGGCGATCGAGGCCGAGCGCGGCCGCCTCAAGGAGATCTGGGTCCATCCGGGCCATCCGGCCGCCGACAAGCTCGACGGCTCGGTCTCGCGCAATGTCACCGCGCTCGATCTGCTGCGTCGTCCGGAGCTCGACTACGCCAAGATCGCTGCGGTCGACGAGCTGGCGCCCGAGGCCATGCCCGCCCCGGCGGTAATCGAGCAGCTCGAGATCGAGGCCAAGTACGCCGGCTACATCGACCGGCAGCGTGACGAGGTCGCCCGCTCGGTCAAGCAGGAGCAGGAGGCGATCCCGGTGGATATCGACTACGCCGAGATCCCGGGGTTGTCGAACGAGGTGCGTGACAAGCTCGCGGCCCAGCGCCCGGCCACGGTCGGCCAGGCGGCGCGCATTCCGGGCGTGACCCCGGCCGCCGTTTCCCTGCTGCTGGTGCACCTCAAGCGCCGCGGCCAGCTGGCCCGGTCGGCCTGACCGCATGCCCGCGGCGCTATCCGGCGAGCAACGCGAACGGCTCGAACGGCGACTGCTCGACGGCACGGATCGTCTCGGGCTCGCGCTCGAGCCGGCCGTCGGGCGGCGACTGATCGACTATCTCGAACTGCTTGCTCGCTGGAATCGTGCCTACAACCTCACCGCGGTGCGCGACCTCGAGTCGATGGTCACCCGTCACCTGCTCGACTCATTGGCGGTGCTTCCCCACCTGCCCGCCTGTCCGCGTCTGCTCGACATTGGCAGTGGTCCGGGCATACCGGGTATGATCTTGGCGGTTTGTCGCCCCGACAGTGAGGTCACCTTGGTCGACTCCAATCTCAAGATGACGCGTTTCGCCATGGCCGCCCAGCGCGAGCTGGGGCTGGGCAACGTCACCGTACGCCGTGAACGCGTCGAGCAGCTCGATCCGGCCGACCGGTTCGACTGCGTGATCTCGCGCGCGTTTGCCGCACTGGCCGATTTCGTCCGGCTCGGCGCCCCGCTGCTCGCCGATGGCGGGCGCCTGTATGCCATGAAGGGCCGGCTCGATCGGCAGGAGCTCGACGCCCTGCCGGATGGGTTTGTCGTCACCGCCCGGCATGCGCTGGCTGTCCCCGATCTCGATGCCGAACGCCACCTGCTGGTGATCGATCGGGAGGCGGTCGCATGAGCTGGGTGCTGGCGATCACCAACCAGAAGGGCGGCGTTGGCAAGACCACCACGGCGGTCAATCTGGCCGCGGCCCTGCAGGCATTCGGCCGCCGCGTGCTGTTGGTCGACATGGACCCGCAGGGCAACGCCACCGTCAGCTCGGGCTTCGACAAGCATTCGGTCGAGCGTCACGTTGGACAGGTGCTGCTCGAGGAGATCGGCGTGGCCGAGGCGCTATTGCCCACCGACCCGGGCGGCTTCGACCTGCTGCCCGCGACCATCGATCTGGCCGGTACCGAATTCCAGCTGGTCACGCGCATCGGCCGCGAGACCAAGCTGCGCCAAGCGCTCGCCCCGCTGGTCGACGACTACGACTTCGTCCTGATCGACTGCCCGCCGGCCCTGAATACCCTCACGATCAACAGTCTGGCCGCGGCCGATGACGTGCTGATCCCCGTGCAGTGCGAATATTTTGCCCTGGAAGGTCTCTCCGCCCTGCTGGATACGATCGAACAGGTGCGGGTCGCGCTCAACCCGGACCTCGGCATCGCGGGGGTGCTGCGCACACTGTATGATGCGCGCAACCGACTCGCGCAGGACGTGAGCGGGCAGTTGCGCCAGCACTTCGGCGACCGTGTCTTCGATGCGCTGGTGCCGCGCAACGTGCGGCTGGCCGAGGCGCCCAGCCACGGCCTGCCGGCCATGTTCTACGACAAGAGCTCCAGCGGCGCCGAGGCGCATGCCGACGTGGCCCGCGAACTGATCAAGCGGGCGCGCAAGCGCGGCAAGCTCGGCAAGCCGGCCGCCCTGCGCCAAGGGGCTCCCGGTCGTGACGAATCGGGACACAGAGGCTGATGGCATGAGCACGAAACGCAAGGGATTGGGGCGCGGTCTGGATGCCCTGCTGGGCACTGCGGAGCGTCCCGCCGAGCAAGCCGGCGCGCAGCTGCGTGAACTGGCGGTCGATCTGATCCGCCCCAATCCGTTCCAGCCGCGCACCCGTTTCGACGAGGCCGCCCTGACCGAGTTGGCCGATTCCATTCGCGCCCAGGGCGTGATCCAGCCGGTGGTGGTGCGCCGCCGTTCCGGTGAGTACGAACTGATTGCCGGCGAACGGCGCTGGCGCGCGGCGCAGAAGGCGGGCCTCGATCACATCCCGGCCGTCGTGCGCGAGATTGATGACAACCAGGCGGCCGCCATGGCGCTGATCGAGAACCTCCAGCGCGAGGATCTCGATGCGATCGAGCAGGCCCAGGCAATGCAGCGGCTGGTCAAGGAGTTCGAGCTGACCCACCAGCAGGTTGCCGACGTGCTGGGTGTGTCGCGCCCGGCGGTGAGCAACGCTCTGCGGCTGCTGGAGCTGGCCGCCCCGGTGCAGAAGCTGCTGCGCGAGCGCAAGATCGAGGCCGGCCACGCCCGCAGCCTCGCCGTCCTGCCGAAAAAGGAACAGGCCGGTATTGCCGACAAGGTGGTCTCGCGTACGCTGACCGTGCGACAGGTCGAATCCATGGTCGGCCGCTACCTGAAGGCGGCCACCCCCGCCCCCGAGGACGACGATGACCCGGATGCCCGCGCCCTCGAGCGGCGCCTGGGCGAGGCGCTCGGCACGGCCGTCACCATCCAGGCCAATCGCCGCGGTAAGGGGCGCGTGGTTCTGGCTTTCGACAGCCTCGACCAGCTTGACGGCCTGATCGAGCGCCTGGTCGGCCGCGCTGAGGGCGGACGCCCCGAGGTGGACTGACCCCGGCCTTGGGTTCACGTGGCGCGTGGAACCAGTGCGATGTCAGTGGCCCCGCTGCAGGCGCCCGACTCATAGCCAGCCAAGGCATCATTGCTTGTCGTTGGATGAGCGAATCGCTACACTGACCGCCAATTTTTGGGCCCCGAACATGAACGATCCCGACAAGACGCCCGCCGGCACAGACCAGAAGGGTCAGGGCGGTTACTGGAGTGCGCGCTTCAAGGGGCTGCTCCAGGTGGGCGCCGGGAACATGTTTGCCTCCAGCGTCATTGCCGGACTTTTTCTCGGCTTCATGCTGGACAGTTGGCTGGAGACGGCGCCGATCTTCATGCTGATCCTCGGGGCCCTCGGTTTCATCGCCGGCATGCGCAATGCGAAGAAGGCGTTGCTGGCCACCGGCCGGGATGACGAACCGCGGGATTCGGATCGCTCATGAGTCGCATGGCCGAAGCGATCACCCGCCGCGGGCGGCGTGTGGTGACGATCCAGCTGATCGTCCTGGCGCTGGCCGTCGGTGGGGCTTTGCTGCATTCGCCGCACGCGGCGTTGTCGGCTGCCGGTGGGGTGGCGGTAGCGATGCTGCTGGCCTGGATGCTCCGTCGAGCGATGGCGCGGGCGACCGAGCTAGCGGTGGAGTCGCCGCAGCAGAGCATGAACACGATGTATCTCGGGGCGGCGGTGCGGTTTGTCGCACTGCTCGCCCTGATGGCGGTCGGACTGGGGCTGCTGAAGCTGGACGCGCGATTCATGGTCGGGGCCTTCGTGGTCGCCATGATCGCCGGCGTCCTCGCGGCCCGCGGTCAGGATTCGGGACGTCCGACCGACCAGACAACAGATTGATTTCAAGCTTGAGGAGTTAGAGACAGTGGCTACGGAGAATGCGGGCGGCAGCCCGGTTGAATATATCCAGCATCACCTGACCAACCTCTCTGTTGGCGAGGGCTTCTGGCAGCTGAACATCGACACGCTGTTCTTCAGCGTCCTGCTGGGGGCGCTGATCGTGTTCGTCGCCATGCGCATCGGTCGTGGCCTGCGTGCGGAGACACCCAACGGTCTCCAGAATGCCGCCGAGGGCATCCTGGAGTTCGTGGATGAGCAAATTCGTGACTCGTTCGGCAGCCGGGCACCGAAGATCATCGCCCCGCTGGCGCTGACGATCCTGCTGTGGGTCTGGCTCATGAACTTCATGGACCTGATTCCCGTCGACCTGCTGCCGGCGATCGCTTCCGGCCTGGGTGTCGAATACCTCAAGGTGGTGCCGACCACCGATCTGAACACCACGCTTGCCATGGCGCTGTTCGTGTTTGCACTCACGATCTACTACAGCATCAAGGTGAAGGGCCTGGGTGGGTACATCAAGATGTTCCTGTTCCACCCCTTCGGCAAGTTCCTGATCCCGATCAACATCGTGATGACCACCATCGACGAGCTCGCCAAGCCGATCAGCCTCGCGCTGCGTCTGTTCGGCAACATGTTCGCCGGTGAGCTGGTCTTCCTGCTGATCGCCCTGCTGACCCTGGGTGCGACCATCAGTGCCAGCCTGCTGATCTGGTTCCCGCTGCAGGTGGTGCTCGACATGGCGTGGATTGCCTTCCACATCCTGGTGATCACGCTGCAGGCCTTCATCTTCATGGTGCTCACCATCGTCTATATCGGTATGGCGCATACCCTGGACGAACACTGAGACACCGACCCGAGTTTCCTTTGACCCTTTGTTTTTCTGATTAGGAGAAGAAGCTATGACCCCCGATATGCTCGCTACCATCTATGCCTACACCGCAGTTGGCGTTGGTGTGATCCTCGCTGCCGCCGGCCTCGGTTCGGCCATCGGCTGGGGCCTGATCTGTTCCAAGACCCTCGAGGGCATCGCGCGTCAGCCGGAAATGCGTCCGCAGCTGATGACCAACATGTTCATCTTCGCCGGTCTGATGGAGTCCTTCCCGTTCATCATCCTCGCGTTCGCGATGTGGTTCCTGTTCGCCAACCCGTTCGTCGGTGCCCTGACCGCCGCGATTGGCGCTCTCTAAGTCGCGTCCTTCGTGACATCGATTCGGCATGGGCGGCGGTTCGATCCGCCGCTTCATGCTGACCGGAAACCCAATCCGTATTTACGCGAGGGGACATTGTGAGTATTTCGATCACACTGCTTGCTCAGCTGATCGCCTTCGTGCTGATGATCTGGCTGGTCAACAAATACCTGTGGGCGCCGCTTTCTGCCCTCATGGAAGCGCGTCGCAAGAAGATTGCTGACGGCCTGTCCGCTTCCGAGCGTGGCAAGCACGAGCTGAAACTGGCCCAGGAGCGCTCGACCGAGCTGCTGCGCGAGGCCAAGGACAAGGCGAACGACATCATCGCTCAGGCGAATTCTCGTTCGAACCAGATCCTGGAAGAGGCGCGTAACAACGCCAAGACCGAGGCCGAGCGCATCGTCGCCCAGGCCAACGCCGAGATCGACCGCGAGGTCAATCGCGCCAAGGAAGAGCTCCGCTCCCAGGTTGCCGACGTGGCTGCCACCGGTGCCGAGCGCATCCTCAAGCGCGAGGTGACGGACAAGGACCACGAATCCGCGATCTCAGATCTGATCGCTCGGATCTAGGACTAGCGGAGGCCCCATGTCTGACCACACCACAGTCGCCATCTCGTACGCCAAGGCAGTGCATGACCTCTGTGCCGACAAGGCGCAGGCCAAGCACTGGTCCGAGACGCTTGCCGGGCTGTCTGCCGTCGCGCAGAACGCCGATATGGTCGCGTTTCTGGGCGACGAGGCTCGCTCCCGTGCCGATCGGCTCGCCGGCTTCATCAAGGTGGTCGAGGACTCGGTCGACGAGAAGGCGCTCAATCTCGTGCGTCTGCTCGGCGAACGCGACCGCCTCGACCTGCTGCCGGAAGTGGCCGCGGAATTCGAGAAGCTGCGTGCCGAAGCGGAGCGCCGCATCGTGGCCTCCGTCGTCTCGGCCAAGCCTCTGACCGACGAGCAGTCGAACCAAATCAAAACAGCGCTCGGCAAGCGACTCGATCGCACCGTAGAGCTCGAAACTACCGTCGACGAAGACCTCATCGGCGGCGCGATCGTTCGCGCCGGTGACCTGGTCATCGACGGATCGATGCGCGGAGAGCTCGAGCATCTTGCCGTACAAATGAGTCGCTAAGGAGATCTTCCATGATCAACCCGTCTGAAATCAGCAGTCTGATTAAAGAGCGCATCGAAAACTTCGATGCCGGCGCGGAAGCGCAAACCGTCGGCACCATCGTCTCGGTGGGCGACGGCATCATCAAAATCCACGGCCTGAGCGAGGCGATGCTCGGCGAAATGCTCGAGTTGCCGGGCGGCTCGTTCGCCGTGGCCATGAACCTCGAGCGTGACTCCGTCGGCGCCGTCGTCCTGGGTGGCTACGAGCACCTCAACGAAGGCGACCAGGTCAAGTGCACCCAGCGCATCCTGGAAGTGCCGATCGGCAAGGAACTGCTGGGTCGCGTCGTCAACACCCTCGGTCAGCCGATCGACGGTCGCGGCGAGCTGAACGCCGAGACCACCGCGCCGATCGAAAAGATCGCACCGGGCGTTATCGAGCGTCAGGGCGTCGATCAGCCGATCCTCACCGGTATCAAGGCCATCGACTCGATGGTGCCGATCGGTCGTGGTCAGCGTGAGCTGATCATCGGCGACCGCCAGACCGGCAAGACCGCGGTGGCGATCGACACCATCATCAACCAGAAGGGCAAGGGCGTTTACTGCGTTTACGTCGCGATGGGCCAGAAGGCCTCGACCGTCGCCAACGTGGTTCGCGAGCTCGAGAAGCACGGCGCACTGGAATACACCATCGTCGTGTCCGCCGGCGCTTCCGATCCGGCTGCCATGCAGTACCTGGCCGCCTACGCCGGCTGCACCATGGGCGAGTACTTCCGCGACCGCGGCATGGATTCGCTGATCGTGTACGACGACCTGACCAAGCAGGCCTGGGCGTACCGCCAGATCTCCCTGCTGCTGCGTCGTCCGCCGGGCCGCGAAGCCTACCCGGGTGACATCTTCTACCTGCATTCGCGTCTCCTGGAGCGTGCATCGCGCGTCAACGAGGACTACGTCGAGAAGTTCACCAACGGTGAAGTCAAGGGCCAGACCGGCTCGCTGACCGCGCTGCCGATCATCGAGACCCAGGGCGGTGACGTCTCCGCGTTCGTTCCGACCAACGTGATCTCGATCACCGACGGTCAGATCTTCCTCGAGACCGACCTGTTCAACTCCGGCATCCGCCCGGCGATCAACCCGGGTATCTCGGTATCGCGTGTGGGTGGCTCGGCCCAGACCAAGGCGGTCAAGAAGCTGGCCGGCGGTATCCGTACCGACCTGGCTCAGTACCGTGAGCTGGCGGCGTTCTCGCAGTTCGCTTCCGATCTCGACGAGGCGACCCGCAAGCAGCTGGAGCGCGGCAAGCGCGTCACCGAGCTGATGAAGCAGCCGCAGTACAAGCCGCTGTCGGTCACCGAGATGGCGCTGTCGCTGACCGCGGCCAACGAGGGTTTCCTCGATGACGTGCCGGTCGAGAAGGTCAATGACTTCGAAGCCGCTCTGCATGCCTTTGCCGCCGACAACGCCGGCGAGCTGGCGAAGAAGATCGGTGACGAGGGCAACTACAGCGATGAAATCGCCGCCGAGCTGAAAAAGGTCGTCGAGGACTTCAAGGCCAAAGGCGTCTATTAACCGGGGGGCGAGATCATGGCCGTAGGCAAAGAGATTCGCACCAAGATCAAGAGCGTCCAGAACACGCGCAAGATCACCAAGGCGATGGAAATGGTGGCCGCATCCAAGATGCGGCGCGCCCAGGAAGCGATGGAGGCGACCCGTCCCTACGCCGAGAAATTTCTCGAGGTAGTGGGTCACATCACCAACGCGCATCCTGAGTACCGCCATCCCCTGATGGTCGAGCGTGAGGTCAAGCGCGTTCTCATGATCGTGGTCACCACGGATCGGGGCCTGTGCGGCGGGCTGAACGTCAACCTGCTCAAGCGCACGACCGACAAGATTCGGGAATACGAGAAAAATGGTGTCGAGGTCGACGTCATCCCGATCGGCAGCAAGGGCCGCGCCTTCTTTCGCCGTTACGGGGGCAACATCCTGACCTCCGTGACGGGGCTGGGCGACAAGCCGAGCTACGCGGCGATGCGCAAGGCGATCAATGCGGCACTCGCCGCGTTCGAAAACGGCGACGTGGACCGCATCGATCTGGCCCACAACGGGTTCGTCAACTCGATGACCCAGGACCCGACCGTCAAGCAGATCGCGCCCTTGCAGTACCAGGAGGACGAGAGCCTCAAGCATCACTGGGACTACATCTACGAGCCGGACTCGGAGATCGTCCTGGATGCGGTGCTCAAGCGGTA
Organism: Guyparkeria halophila; assembly: GCF_034479635.1. NCBI lineage: Bacteria > Pseudomonadati > Pseudomonadota > Gammaproteobacteria > Chromatiales > Thioalkalibacteraceae > Guyparkeria > Guyparkeria halophila. The sequence continues at coordinate 144,454 of NZ_CP140153.1, read as the reverse complement.
CCTCGCGGGTCAGATCGTGTCGGCCACCGTCGAGAACGTGGCCTGTGAAATGGCGGCACGCCGGATCGCAATGAAGAACGCGTCCGACAACGCCAATGACATGATCGGCGACCTGAAGCAGCAGTACAACAAGGCGCGTCAGGCGGCGATCACTCAGGAAATCTCCGAGATCGTGTCCGGCGCAGCCGCCGTGTGACGACGGCGCCAACCCATTTTTCGAATTGAAAGAGGAACACACATGAGTTCTGGAAAAATTGTCGAGATCATCGGGGCGGTGATCGACGTCGAATTTCCGCATGACCAGGTGCCTTCCGTCTACGACGCGCTGCGCGTTGACGAGAACGGTCTGGTGATCGAGGTTCAACAGCAGATCGGTGACGGTATCGTTCGTGGCATCGCCATGGGCACCTCCGACGGTCTCAAGCGCGGCCTGGCCGTGAGCAACACCGGCAAGCCGATTTCGGTTCCGGTCGGCAAAGGCACGCTGGGTCGCATCATGGACGTCCTGGGTGAGCCGATCGACGAGGCCGGCGAGGTCGAGACCGAAGAGAAGTGGTCCATCCACCGCAAGGCGCCCAGCTTCGACGAGCAGGCCGCGGGCACCGAGCTGCTGGAGACCGGCGTCAAGGTCATCGATCTGCTCTGCCCGTTCGCGAAAGGCGGCAAGGTCGGCCTGTTCGGCGGCGCCGGCGTGGGCAAGACCGTCAACATGATGGAGCTGATCCGCAACATCGCGGTCGAGCACAGCGGCTACTCGGTATTTGCCGGCGTAGGTGAGCGTACCCGTGAGGGCAACGACTTCTACTACGAGATGAAGGGCTCCAACGTCCTCGACAAGGTCGCCCTGGTCTACGGCCAGATGAACGAGCCGCCGGGCAACCGTCTGCGCGTCGCGCTGACCGGCCTGACCATGGCCGAGTACTTCCGTGACGAGGGCCGTGACGTCCTGATGTTCATCGACAACATCTACCGTTACACCCTGGCGGGCACCGAGGTTTCCGCACTGCTGGGCCGTATGCCGGCCGCGGTGGGCTACCAGCCGACGCTGGCCGAGGAGATGGGCGTCCTGCAGGAGCGCATCACCTCCACCAAGACGGGTTCGATCACCTCCGTCCAGGCGGTCTACGTACCGGCGGATGACCTGACCGACCCGGCTCCGGCGACCACCTTCGCCCACCTCGACGCCACCGTCGTACTGGCACGTGACATCGCCGCCATGGGTATCTACCCGGCGATCGACCCGCTGGACTCCACCAGCCGCCAGCTCGACCCGCAGGTTGTCGGTGAAGAGCACTACAACACCGCTCGCGGCGTGCAGACCACCCTGCAGCGCTACAAGGAGCTCAAGGACATCATCGCCATCCTCGGCATGGACGAGCTGTCCGACGACGACAAGGCGGTGGTATCGCGTGCTCGCAAGATCCAGCGCTTCATGTCGCAGCCGTTCTTCGTCGCCGAGGTGTTCACCGGTGCGCCGGGTCGCTACGTTCCGCTCAAGGAAACGATCCGCGCATTCAAGGGCATCGTGGCCGGCGAATACGACCACCTGCCGGAGCAGGCGTTCTACATGGTTGGCACCATCGACGAAGTCGTCGAGAAGGCCAACAAGATGGCTGAGAAGGCCTGATAACGGAGGTCGACAATGGCTATGACTACCCGAGTCGACATCGTCAGCATGGAGAAGCCGATCTTCAGCGGGATGGCGACGTTCGTCTCCATCCCGACCGAAGCCGGTGAAATGGGCGTCACTGCCCGTCACACGCAGACGCTGTCGGTACTGCGCCCGGGCGAAGTCCGCGTGCATCAGGACGATGGCTCGATCGTGCGCTATTTCGTCGGTTTTGGCGTGGTCGAAGTCCAGCCCCACGTGGTCAGCATCATCGCTGACTGGGCGCTGACGGAAGAGGACGCGAAGAACCTGGATCCCAACGAGCTCGAAGCCCGCATGGGCGAAGAGGAGGAGTACGTTCAGGAGTACGAGCAGCGCGGGCAGCTCGACTTCACCTCGGCCGATATGATCATGGTCGAGGCGGAAGAACGCCTCAAGTGGATCAAGTCCATGCGTTCCGCCGGTGGTCGCCACTAAGGCGACGCGTCGGCAGACGTGTTGAAAAGGGGCCTTCGGGCTCCTTTTTTGTTTGCATCGACCGTGGCGTCGGCAAGAAACGATAGGTGAATAAGTGATGAAGGATTCGGCAACCGGTCAGCTGCACGTGGTGGTTCTCGCCGCGGGCAAGGGCACGCGCATGCGTTCGAGCAGGCCAAAGGTGCTGCACGAGATTGCCGGCCGATCGATGCTCGCTCATTGCCTGGACACGGCGGCGGCGCTGCAGCCGGCCTCGATACGCGTGGTGATCGGTCACCAGGGCGAGGCGGTGCGTGACGCCGAGGCGGAGCGGCAGGTGGCCTGGGTGTGGCAAGACGAGCAAAACGGCACCGGCCACGCGGTTCAGATCGGGATCGACGGATTGCGGGCCGGGGCGGACGATCGGGTGCTGGTCCTGTATGCCGACGTGCCGCTGCTGGGTGCCGGTCTGCTCGAGCGCCTGATTGGCTCGTCTGCGGTCGTGTCCCTGCTGACCGTGCACATGGACGACCCGACCGGCTATGGGCGCATCCTGCGGGACGACAGCGGGCGCGTCCTGCGCATCGTCGAGCAGAAGGATGCGAACGAAGCGGAACGCCAGGTCCGGGAGGTCAATACCGGCATCCTGATGGCGCGCTACGGCGACCTGGTCGCGTGGCTGGATCGACTCGAATCCGGTAATGCCCAGGGCGAGTTGTACCTGACCGACATCATCGAGATGGCCGCGGCCGAGGACAAGTCGGTCGAGGCGGTGATCGCCGAGGATGCCTGGGCGGTGACGGGGGTCAACGACCGACTCGCCCTGTCCCGCCTGGAGCGGGTCTACCAGCAGCGCCAGGCCGAGGCGTTGGCGCTGGCCGGCACGAGCCTGGCCGACACGGCACGCATCGACATCCGCGGCTCACTCGACTGTGGCCGGGATGTGTCGATCGACGTCGGCTGCGTGTTCGAGGGCGATGTGCGCCTGGGGGACAATGTCCGCGTGGGCCCGCATTGTGTCCTGCGCGACTGCGAGATCGGCGCCGGATCGACGGTGGAGGCCTTCAGTCACGTCGACGGCGTGGTGGCCGCGGGTGACAACGCCATCGGCCCCTATGCGCGTCTGCGTCCCGGCGCGGCACTCGACTCGGCGGCCAGGATCGGCAACTTCGTCGAGATCAAGGCCGCGCGCATCGGTGAGCGGTCCAAGGTCAACCACCTGTCCTACGTGGGCGATGCCCGCGTCGGCGATGACAGCAATCTCGGCGCCGGCACCATCACCTGCAACTACGACGGCGCGAACAAGCACGTCACCGAGATCGGGGACCGGGTGTTCGTGGGTTCGGCCACGCAGCTGGTTGCCCCGGTCCGCGTGGGCAGCGATGCCACCATCGGCGCCGGATCGACGATCACCCGCGACGTGGGCGAGGGCGAGCTGGCCATCGCGCGCAGTCGGCAGAAGGCGATCGCCGGCTGGCAGCGACCACGCAAGCAAAAGGACTGACCACGCTCGACCGAGATCAGTCGTCCGGCAGGAAGCGCCCGAGTACGTCGTTGAGGAAACGCAGACCGCGCTCGGTCGGCCGAATGGTCTGGATGTCCCACTCGATCAGGCCATCCTCCTCCAGGGAGCGCAGGGTTTTCGATACCACGGCGATAGGCATGCCGGTGCGTTCCTGGAACAGACCCACCGGGAAACCGTCGGTGAGCCGCAGGGCATTGAGCATGAACTCGAACGGGATTTCCTTGCGGCCGATGTCGTGGGCGTCGATGTTCGCGGGCTGACCCGCGAGTTCGAGATACCGGTTGGGGTGCGGGCTGCGCAGGCGTCGTTCGATGCGGTTTTCCGCCGGGATCGTCAGCTTGCCGTGCGCGCCGGCCCCGATACCCAGGTAGTCGCCGAACTGCCAGTAATTCATGTTGTGCTGGCAGGCGTGATCGGGCCGGGCGAAGGCGGAGATCTCGTAGTGATCGTAGCCCGCGTCGAGCAGACGTTGGGCGCCCGCCTCGCCGATCCGGTCGAGGGTCGCCTCCGGCGGCAGCGCCGGTGGGCTGAAGGCAAAGGCGGTGTTGGGCTCGATGGTCAGCTGGTACCAGGACAGGTGCGGCGGCTCGAGCGAGATCGCGGTGTCGACGTCCGCCAGCCCATCTTCCTCCGTCTGGCCGGGCAGGCCATGCATCAGGTCGATATTGAAGCTGTCGAGGCCCGCGTCGTGGGCCGCCTCGATGGTGCGCCAGGCGGCGCGACGATCGTGGATGCGGCCGAGCCGTTCCAGCGACCGGTCATTGAAGCTCTGCACGCCGATCGAGACGCGGTTGAAGCCGATGGCGCGATACTCGGCCAGCCGCGAGGCCATGTCGGTGCCCGGATTGACCTCCAGGGTCACCTCGCGGGTGAAGCGCAGGTCCAGCAGTGCGCGCAGGCCGGACATCAGCCGGTCGAGCGCCTCGGGCGAGAACAGGCTCGGGGTGCCGCCGCCGAGAAAGATCGTCTCGATCGGCCGTCCCCACGTCAGGGGCAGCTCGGGCTCCAGATCGCGCAGCAGGGCGTCGACGTACTCGTCCTCGGGCAGCTCGCGGCCCTTGAGGCCGTGCGAGTTGAAATCGCAGTAGGGGCATTTCTCGACGCACCACGGCAGGTGGACGTAGAGCGAGAGTGGCGGGTTGTCGGTAAACTGCAACAGGCTCATGAGTGGGTCACGCGGGGTTGATGTCGAGGGCGGCCAGCTGCTCGATCAGCTGCTTCAAGGCGCGCGCCCGATGGCTGACCCGGTGTTTGTCGTCCGGGTCCATCTCGCCGACGCTCAGGCCGTGTTCCGGCGAGAAAAATAGCGGGTCGTAGCCGAAGCCGCGCTCGCCGCGCGGCGCATCGAGCACCTCGCCCTCCCAGGTGCCCTCGACGACGATCGGGTCGGCGTCCTCGGCGTGGCGGACGAAGGCCAGGGCGCAGACGAAGCGCGCGCTGCGCGGGGTATTCGGTCGCCTGGCCAGTTCCTCGACCAGTTTCTCGTTGTTCTCGGCATCGCTCGCCTGCTCGCCGGCAAAGCGCGAGGAAAAGATGCCCGGCTGGCCGTCGAGGGCATCGACGACCAGCCCGGAGTCGTCGCCGATGGCGGGGTGGCCGGTGAGCACGGCGGTGTGGCGCGCCTTGATCAGGGCATTGCCACGGAAGCTGTCGGCATCCTCGAGCGGTGACGACACGTTCCAGCGACGCTGCGAGACGAAACGCAGTCCGTCCAGGGTGGGGTGGCTCGCGGCCAGTACCCGGCGCATTTCCTCGAACTCGGCCATCTTGCCGTCATTGTTGGTGGCGATCACGATGTCTGTCATTCAGGCGTCCCGGTTGTGTTGCCATTGCGTTGCGCAGGGGGATTGCGCTGGCTGCGAGGATACCTGCAACCGGGCGCTCCTGCAGTGTCCAGCAGTCGCTGGGCGAAGGCAGTGGTTGCCATTGTGCTCCGGATCCGCTATATTGCCGCGCTTTGTGTGGAACCGAGCGGATTAGCGAAAGGGGCGTCCATGAAAATTCTGTCTTCTCTCAAGTCAGCCAAGAAGCGACACAAGGACTGCCAAGTCGTTCGTCGTCGCGGCAAGGTTTACGTCATCAACAAGACCAACCCGCGCTTCAAGGCCCGTCAGCGCTAAGTCGCCTGCCGGATTGACGCGTGACACAAGGCCCCGCCCCGGCGGGGCCTTGTCGTGTCCGGGTCTTGAAAATGCCCGCGGTCGACCCACATCAACGGCATGAGCGCGGCATTGGTCGGTGATTGCGTCCTGAGCTGATCCGCCCCGGCCGCCGGCGGCGGATGTGCGCGAAAAGCCCGGCGGCCCCGGGCTTTTCATCATTGGGCCTTTCCTCATTCACGGGGTGTCGAAAGCCTGACCCAGGTCCTGGCAAAGGGGCGGGTTTTCGAGACGCCGGTTACACGGCACACAGAACATCACTCGGAGGAGTGCAGGCGTGAAATATCACGACTACTACGCAACCCTGGGCGTGGCGCGCAATGCCTCGCAGGACGAGATCAAGCGTGCCTACCGCAAGCTTGCGCAGAAATACCACCCGGATCGCAACAAGGGCGAGGGCGCCGAGGACAAGTTCAAGGAAATCAACGAGGCCTACGAGGTACTCGGCGATGCCCAGAAGCGTGCGCGCTACGATGCGCTCGGTTCGGGCTACCACCACGGCGACGAGTTCGGCGCCGGCCCCGGTGGCCCGGGCGGTCCCGGTGGCTTTGGTGGTGGCTTCGGCGGCGACGACTTCGCGGCCGGCGGCTTTTCCGACTTCTTCTCGCAGTTCTTCGGTGGCGGTTTCGGCGGCCCCGGCGGCCCCGGCGGTGCCGGTCAGGGGCGCAGCGTCCGCGGGCAGGACGTCGAGGCCGAGGCACCGGTGCCGCTTTCCTTGCTGGTCACCGGCGGCGCGCACACCATCCGGGTCTCCGACGGACGCGGCGGGGCGCGCTCATTGAAGGTCAACGTCCCGGCCGGCTCGACGCCGGGACGTCGCATCCGGCTTTCCGGTCAGGGTCAGCCAAGCCCGATGGGCGGCTCGCCGGGGGACCTCTACCTGGTGCTTACCTTGCGCGAGGAGGACCGCGACCGGGTTGATGGCAACAACATTATCCAGGAGCTGCCGATCACGCCCTGGGAGGCAGCCCTGGGTGCCAAGGTGCCGGTCACCCTGCCCGACGGCAAGCGCATCAACATGAGCGTGCCCGCCGGGTCGCAATCCGGACGCAAGCTGCGTATCCCCAAGCGTGGCTTTGCCGGCGGTGACCTGCGGCTGGTGCTGATGATCCACACCCCGCCGGCCAAGACCGACGAGGCGCGCGAGTTCTACGAGGAAATGCGCACCTCGATGCCCTTCGATCCGCGATAAGAGCGCGTGGATGGCGCAGGAGCGTCTAAGCTCCGGTTAGAGGTGCCACCGCGGTACCTCGTCCTTGTCACGCGCAAGCAACCGGAAGGAGTCGACGATGACCGCGCATGCCTTGAGCCAACTCCACGAATCGCAGGGCCAGAGTCTCTGGCTGGATAACCTTTCCCGCGCCCTGTTGACGGACGAGGGACTGCCGCGGCTGATCCGCGACTACGGCATCCGCGGGGTGACGTCCAACCCGTCGATCTTCAAGAAGGCGATTGTCGGCAGCGACCTCTATACCGAGGACATCGCCGCGGGCAAGCGCCAGTATTCGGATGTCGAGTCGGTCTACGAGCACCTGGTCGTCACGGACATCCAGCGCGCCTGCGACCTGCTGCGACCGGTCTGGGACCAGTCGCATGGCGAGGACGGCTGGGTCTCCTGGGAGGAGTCGCCCGGCATCGCCCATGACGCGGATGCCTCGGTGCGCGCCGCCCATCGCCTGCGTGAACTGGTCGATCGGCCCAATGTGCTGATCAAGGTGCCCGGGACGGTCGAGGGCATCGAGGCCTTCGAGCGTCTGATCGGCCAGGGGGTGAGCGTCAACGTCACCCTGCTGTTCTCGCTCGATCAGGTGCGACGGGTATTCGCCGCCTATCGACGCGGCATCGAGCAGCTGGAGAAAAGCGGTGGCAAGGTCGCCGAGGTGCGCGCGGTGGCCAGCCTGTTCATGAGCCGGGTCGACACGCTGGTTGACAAGCAGCTCGATGCCATCGGCGGGGCGCGTGCCGAGGCCCTCAAGGGGCGCGCAGCCCTGGCGCTGGCCGGCATGGCCTACGAGCATTTCCGCGAGGTGTTCGAGGACGAGTCGTTCGACCGTTTCGAGCAAGGGGGTGCCTGGCCGCAGTATCTGCTCTGGGCCAGTACCGGCACCAAGAACCCGGCCTATTCGGATCTGTTGTACGTCGAGAACCTGATCGCCCCGCGCACCATCAACACGCTGCCGGATGCGACGCTCGAGGCCTTTGCCGACCACGGCCGGATTGCCTCGCTGTTGAAGCCGCGTCTCGACGAGGATCACGAGGTCTGGGCCGAACTGGCCGAGGTGGGCATCGACATGGACGGCGCGGTACGGGACCAGTTGCTCGACGAGGGGCTGGAACAGTTCCAGACCGCCTTCGACGATCTGCTCGCGGCCATCGATCAGGCGTAAAAAACCGAGCTTCCCTGACTTAGTCGGCGGCGCGGTTCATCCACCACATCCGCAGGCGCACGCCCCAGGGGCTGGTCAGGCCGGTGGTCGAATGCGCAACCCGCCCGGTCTGGTCGAAGAACAGGAAGGTGGGGGTAACGTTCACGCCCAAGCTGGCGGCAATGCGCCCGTCGGGGTCGTTGATCACCGGCAGTTTCTCCAGATCGTTCTCCCGCATGTGGGCGCGCACGGTGGTCGCATCGCCCGACTGCATCGCCACGGTGATCACGCGATGGTCGTCGACCAGGTCGACCAGCCAGGGCATCTCCAGATCGCAGTAACCACACCAGGTGGCCCAGAACACCACCACGGTGGGCTCGTCCGCCGGCCCGCCGAGGGTCAGTGCCTCGCCGCCGATGGTTTCCACCGCCATGCCGGGAATCTCGCCCTCCGGCAGGTCCGGTCCCATCCAGGCCTGCACGGCCAGCAGGGCCGCGACGAACACCAGGCCCTCGAGGCTCCAGCGCGCCCAGCGTGGCAGGCGGCGTTTCGGCTTTGGCGGCGGGGTGTCGCTGGAGTTGTTGCCCGGGGTGTTGCCCGGGTTGTTGCCCGGGTTGTGGCTCTTGTTGTTCGGGTCGTCTGGCATGCGTCCGTCTCGACGTGTCTCGGTGAAAGGTGGCGGAGGATGTCGCCGGCGCGTCGCCTCACGGCGCGCCGGGGCCGCGAGATCGAGCAGCGGTATCGGCTGCCTGCCGGTCTTCCCTGATAAACTGCGCCCATGAATGCCCCATCATCCCATCAGCGCATCCTCGTCGGCGTGTCCGGCGGCATCGCGGCCTACAAGGCCGTGGTGCTGGTGCGTCGGCTGGTCGAGGCCGGCTGCGAGGTGCGCGTGGTGATGACCGAGGCGGCGACCCGATTTGTCACGCCGCTTTCCTTCCAGGCGGTCAGCGGTCACCCGGTGCGGACCACCCTGCTGGATGCCGAGGCCGAATCGGGCATGGATCATATCGCGTTGGCTCGCTGGGCCGATGCCGTAGTGATCGCCCCGGCCAGCGCCGACCTGATGGCGCGTCTGGCCGCCGGCATGGCCGACGATCTGCTGACCACCCTTTGTCTCGCCACCGGCGCCCCGGTTCACCTGGCTCCCGCCATGAACCGCCAGATGTGGGCCCATCCGGCGACCCAGGCCAACCGCGACACCCTGCTCGCCCGCGGCGTGACCTTGCTGGGGCCGGCGGCGGGAGCCCAGGCCTGCGGCGAGACCGGCGAAGGGCGCATGCTCGAGCCGGAGGCGATCGTCGACGACCTGCTGGCCAACGTCCGGCAGGACCTGGCCGGGCGACAGGTGGTGGTCACGGCGGGCGGTACCCGCGAGCCGATCGACCCGGTACGCTTCATCGCCAACCGTTCCTCCGGGCGGATGGGCTTCGCCATCGCCGCCGAGGCGGCTCGTCGCGGCGCGGTCGTGACGCTGGTCGCCGGCCCCTCGGCCCTGCCCACGCCCTCGGGCGTGAAGCGGGTCGACGTGGAAACGGCTGCCGAGATGCATGCGGCCGTCGAATCGATCGAGTCGATGGATCTCTTCGTTGGCGCCGCGGCGGTGGCCGACTACCGTGTGGCGGCCCCCGCGGGCCAGAAGCTCAAGAAAAGCGGCGAGACCCTCAGTCTCGAGCTGGTGCCCAATCCGGACATTATCCGCGGTGTGGTATCGCGTGCCGATCGGCCGTTCGTTATCGGGTTCGCCGCCGAGACCGACCATTTGCGCGAGTACGCGGCGGCCAAGCGCGTGGCCAAGGGCATGGACCTGATCTGTGCCAACGAGGTGGGAGCGGGCAAGGGCTTCGATCGACCGGACAACGCCCTGCTGCTCTTGTGGGAGGGCGGTGAGCGCGAATTGGCGCAGGCCGACAAGCGCCATCTCGCCGGCGAGATATTCGATACCTATCACCAGATCACACAGGATTGAGACGATGCATCGAGTTGAAGTCAAATGGCTCGACCCCCGGCTGGGCAACGAGATTCCGCGCCCGGATTACGCCACCGGCGGCTCGGCAGGCCTCGACCTGCGCGCCTGTCTGGATGAGCCACTGACGCTCGCGCCCGGGCAGACCGAGCTGGTGCCGACCGGCATGGCGATCCATCTGGACGACCCGGAGCTCGCGGCGATGATTCTGCCGCGCTCGGGGTTGGGCCACAAGCACGGCATCGTGCTGGGCAACCTGGTGGGCCTGATCGACTCGGACTACCAGGGGCAGCTGTTCGTCTCGGTGTGGAACCGGGGCGACAGCGCATTCACCATCGATATCGGCGAGCGCATCGCCCAGTTGATCGTGGTGCCGGTGGTCCAGGTGGCCTTCGAGGCCGTCGAGGAGTTTTCCGAGAGCGAGCGCGGCACCGGTGGCTTCGGTCACACCGGCCGCGGCTAAGGCATCTCTACACGGTTAGCAGCGCCGCTCTGTCCCTGCGAGTCTTTCATGGCGAACGTGAGACGCCGGAGTGAGTGGTTGCACCAAACGAACAAATTGCAATGCCGAGACAGGTGAGTCGCAGGGCCCCAAAGGGCACGGCTTGAGCCGAGCATCTGCGGCGTTACCGTTATTGGCAAGGGAATCACCCTGCCGCGGCGAGCGGATGCCTTGCATCTGCCCGGCTCAAGCCGCGCAGAGCGGCACAGCTACCCGCGCAGAGGCTCCCGACACCCATCTTTCAACCCAGGAATCCAACCGATGCCCCGATTCGACCCCGCCCTGACGGCCGACGTGCTGATGGAGGCGCTGCCCTACATCCAGCGCCTGTTCGACAAGACCGTGGTGATCAAGTTTGGCGGCAACGCCATGGTCGACGACGAGCTCAAGGATGCCTTCGCCCGCAACATCGTGCTCTTGAAGCAGGTGGGTGTGAACCCGGTGATCGTCCACGGCGGCGGGCCGCAGATCAACGAGGTGCTGCAGAAGCTCGGCAAGCAGGGCGAGTTCATCGAGGGGATGCGGGTGACCGACCGCGAGACCATGGACGTGGTCCAGATGGTCCTCGGCGGGCTGGTCAACAAGGACATCGTCGCCCTGATCAATCGTCACGGCGGACGGGCGGTGGGCCTGACCGGCCGCGATGCCGGGCTGGTGCGGGCGCGCAAGCTCAAGGTGACGCGCAAGAACCCCGAGTTCGACGAGCCGGAGATCATCGATCTGGGTCACGTCGGCGAGGTGGCCTCCATCGACGCGGGCATCCTGCGCACGCTGGATGCCTCGGATGTCATTCCGGTGATCGCGCCGATTGGCGTGGGCGAGGACGGCGAGGCCTACAACATCAACGCCGACGTGGTGGCGAGCAAGGTCGCCCAGGTGCTGGAGGCGGAGAAGTTGCTGCTGCTGACCAATATCGCCGGGGTGCTGGACCAGCAAGGCAAGCTCCTGACCGGCCTGACCGCGGGTGATGTCGAGGCCCTGATCGAGGACGGCACCATCTACGGTGGCATGCTGCCCAAGATCAATTTCGCGCTCGATGCCGTGCGTGGCGGGGTCAAGACGGTGCAGATCATCGACGGGCGCGTGCCGCACGCGGTGCTGCTCGAGCTGCTCACCGATCAGGGGGTTGGCACGCTGATCCGCGGCTGAGTCGTTTCGTTCGAGGGGTGGCAACGCCTGGTGCGAGCCAGGGATGCCATCGCGCCCTAGCCGTCGGCCTGGAGTTCCCGCAACCGGTCGAGGTCGGCCTTGAACTGTTCGATCAGTGCTTTTCGCTTGGCGCGCGCCTCGGCCAACGCCTGTTTCATTCGTTCAAGATCACGCGCATACGCCGGGTCGTCGTGCCCGGCGTCGATATTCGCCTGCATCCGCTCGATCGAGCTTTCCATTTGCGCAATATGGCCGTCCATCCGCTCGAGACGATGGTCCCGCGCCTGCTTGAGATCCGCCTCGCTGCTGTAGAGCGACAGCAGGACGCGATCCCGCTCGGCCTGTGCCCGTGCCTCGCGGGCGGCCTGCTCGGCGGCACGCTGTTCGGCGGCCTCGCGCGCCTTTTCTTCGGCCGTCTTGCGCGGAGCGACCTCGCGGACGACCGTTCCGGTGTGTGGGTCGATCACCTGGTAGCCGTTGGCGGCGGCGCCGGAGGGTAGGGTGTCGCTGAACTGCAGGTTGCCGTCGCCGTTCACCCAGCGATAGGTGACGTTGCTGGCCTGAGCCGCCTGCTGGGCCGCCTGCCAGGCAAGGCCCGGAAGCAGGGTGAGCGCGAGACCGGCCAGAATGGCGCGATGGCGGACCTGCATGGTGATCTCCTTGTGTCCAAGATGGCTACGGCCTGCCTGGCCGTCCCGTCAAAAAGTGACAATATGCCCGCCCCAAACCGGATTCCAGTCGGGACGGGCGCTCGTTGGGACACGGTTGCAAGCAGGATGCCAGCCTTGGCGATCAGCGGTCCTGCCGGCGCGGTGCCAGTCCCAGGGCGACCCACAGGCCGGAGAGCGCCATGCTCAATCCGACGAACCAGAAACCCGCCTCGATGCCGTCGGTGAGCGTCGCCACCAGACCCAGCGCCAGCGCGCCGACGGCATAACCGAAGTCGCGCCAGAAGCGGTACACGCCCAGGATGCCGGCGCGCTCGACCGGCTCGCAATAATCGGCGACCGCCGCCCCCAGCGTCGGGTAGAGCATTGCCATGCCCACGCCGGTCACCGCCAGCGCCAGGCCCCAGGCCCAGGCCGAGTGGCTCAGCACGATCGCGATGATCCCCGCTCCGCAAAGCCACATGCCGCAGGTGATCAGGCCACGCCGGCCCAGTCGATCCGAGGCCGGCCCGGTAATCAGCTGCCCGGCGCCCCAGACCACGCCGTAGATGCCCACCAAAAAGCCCGTTGTCACCAGATCCGCACCGCGCGCGACCAGCAGGATGGGTACGAACAGCCAGATGATGGTGTCGGTGAATTTCTCCACCAGCCCGGCCTGGTTGACCGCCAGCAGATTGCGGTTGCCCCAGGTGGCATGCAGGAAGAAGCCCAGGCCGGATCGGGTCGGCGGGGCCTTGTCGTTGCCCCGGGTTCGTTCCTGGGCCTGCTGCTGGGCGCGCGCCCAGGGCAGCGTGTCGCGGGCCATCCAGATGGCCAGCGCCAGGGCGAGCACGATCACGACCAGGCCGAACCAGAACAGGCCCTCACGCGCCCCGAGCTGCTCGGCGGCAATCGCGGCAAAATAGCCGGCCACCGCCACGCCGCCGTAGCCGGCGAACTCGTTGGCGCCGTTGACCAGCCCGCGCTGGTGGGCGTGGGTGAGATCGAGCTTGCTGTTGAGCGCCATCGACCACGCCAGCCCCTGGTTGATGCCCAGGAAGACCGTGGCCAGCAGCACCCAGCCCCAGGAGTCGGCGATCAGCAGCAGGAACGGCACCGGGATGGCGAACAGCCAGCCGGCGACCAGCACGCGCTTGCGCCCGTAGCGGTCGGAAAAGCGCCCGGCCAGCAGGTTGAGCGTGGCCTTGATCACGCCGAAGATCACCACGAAGCTCGCCAGGGTGGTGAAGGCCCCCGCGCCCAGGCCGAAATCGGATTCGGACAGCACCGGCAGCACCGTGCGGGTCATGCCCACCAGCGCGCCGACGAAGAACACCTGCAGCAGAAACTGGACGAACTGGCCGCGGTTGGCGGCAATGCCGTGAGTGAGATCCACGAATTTGCTCATTCCTGTCGTATTCGTCGGGGCATCAACGTGACCGCTTTGAGAGTCCATTGGATTCGCGACGGACGTGGCATCGTCTGTCGCCCTCGGGTCGCGTGACCTAGTATTACATTCAATGGTTCAATAGAATGAGTGTCAAGTTTGGGCGGCGCCTCGCGGGCGCTTCTTGTGGCTTGGGCGGCAGGGTGGTTGAATCGACCTTCACGACTCACAAACCGAGGATCGGTGTGACCTTCAAACAACAGCTCAACGACCAGTTCGCCCGGCTGGGCAAGGTGCTCTCCAACGGGCGCCGGCTGGAGCTGCTTGAGCACCTGGCGCAGGGCGAGCGCTCGGTCGATGGGCTGGCGCGGGTCGCGGGCCTGTCCGTGGCGAACACCTCCCAGCACCTGCAGCGCATGCAGCAGGCGGGTCTGGTGACCGCCCGCCGCGAAGGCAAGCAGGTGATCTATGCCATCGCCGCCGATGACGTGGTCGAACTGCTGGACGTGTTCCGACGGGTCGGCGAGCGGCATCTCGCCGAGGTGCGCCAGATGGTCGACGCCCATCTGCACCAGAAGGACGCGCTCGAGCCGGTTTCCGCCGAGGAGCTGATCGAGCGCTGCCGCAAGGGGCTGGTCACGTTGATCGACGTGCGCCCGGAAGAGGAGTACGAGGCGGGCCACATCCCCGGGGCAATCAACGTCTCGGTCAAGGACCTCGAGCGGCGCATGGCCGAGCTCGATCCCGAGCGCGAGGTGATCGCCTACTGCCGCGGCCCTTACTGCACCTTTTCCTTCGAGGCGGTCGCCCGCCTGCGCGAGGCGGGGTTCCAGACCCGGAGGCTGGAGTCGGGCTTCCCGGAGTGGAAGCTCGCCGGCCTGCCCACCAGCATTGACGACACCGAAACCGCACCGCGGACAAGCCGAGTCGAGCTGCGGGCATCTCGAAAAACCGTCGTGAGTCGCCCGAGTGCAAGGAGCCGCGGAGCGAGCGACGAGACATATCAACCGGATAGGTGAGAAGTGAGCGAGTACGTGACGCAGCAATCGGGTGACGTAACAGGTTTTTCTAGGTGACCCCATGAGTGAACAGATGCCCATCCAAGACCTCCGTGCCCACCTGGGCCACTACATCGTCGGGCAGACCGAGCTGGTCGACCGCCTGCTGATCGGTCTCTTGACCGGCGGTCACCTGCTGGTCGAGGGCCTGCCGGGGCTGGCCAAGACCACCGCGATCAAGGCGCTGGCCGAGGGCGTGCACGCCAATTTCAAGCGCATCCAGTTCACGCCCGACCTGCTGCCCGCCGATCTGCTGGGCAACGAGATCTATCACCCCGAGACCCGCGAGTTCACCTTCGAGGCGGGCCCGCTGTTCAACGAGATCGTGCTCGCCGACGAGATCAACCGGGCGCCTGCCAAGGTCCAATCGGCACTGCTCGAGGCGATGGCCGAGCGCCAGGTCACGGTCGCCGGGCACAGCCGCGACCTGCCGGAACTTTTCCTGGTCATGGCCACCCAGAACCCGCTGGAGCAGTCGGGCACCTATCCGCTGCCCGAGGCGCAGATGGACCGCTTCATGCTGCATGTATCGCTCGACTACCCCGAGCGCGAGGACGAGTACGCCATCCTCAAGCGCACCCTGGAGGGCACGCTGGGCAGCAACCCGGTGGGCGAGGCCAAGAACATCACGGTCGACCAGGTGCTCGCCGCGCGCGAGTCGGTGCGCCAGGTGCGTTGCGACGAGGCCCTGCAGCGCTGGGTGGTCGATGTCGTCGCCGCCACGCGCCGGGTCGGCGAGCTCGACCCCGAACTGGCCGACCAGGTGCTGGTCGGCGCCTCGCCGCGTGGCGCGCTGGCCTGGGTGCAGGCCGCCCGGGCGGCCGCCTACCTCGAGGGGCGCGACTACATCGTCCCCGATGACCTGATCAAGCTGGCGGCCGATGCCCTGCGCCACCGCATCATCCTCGGCCCGCGCGCGATGGTCAGCGGCCTGACCCGCGATGCGGTCATCAACCGACTGCTCGAGCTGATTCCGGCGCCGTGACCCCCACGGTCACCAAGGGGCTGATCAGCCGGGCGGCCGCGGCCCTGCGGGGTGTGATCGACCGGGCGCAGCCCCGCGATCAGGTCTCCCGCCCGCGTGCCGGTGTCGCCCCGTCGGCCGACGAGATCGCTGTTGCCTGGGCCGGGGGCGAGCGCCTGCCCACCCTGGTGCCGGAAAGCGTCCCTACCGCCACCCGCTTGTCCGGCGACCAGCTGGCGCGGCGGTTGGGCGAGGGGCTGGACTTCGAGCAGCTGCGTGCCTACCAGCCGGGCGAGTCGGCCGCGCGCATCGACTGGCGCATCTCGGCACGGGCCAACGAGCCGGTGGTGCGGGTGCACCGCGAGCCGGCCCAGCGCCAGGCCCACCTGGTGGTCGACTGTGGTGCCGCGATGCGCTTCGGCACCCGTCGGCGGCTCAAGCTCACCCAGGCGCTGCTCGCCGCCCACGCCTTCGCCGCCGGTGCGCTGCGCCAGAATCTCGCCGTCGAGATCCACGGCATCGGCGAGCAGCTCTGCCCCGGGCATCATGCCGCCGGGCCGGTCACCGGTCAGGGGGCGATCCTGCAACGCCTCGCCGAACTGGCCGAGGCCGCCGGCGAGACCGGCGAGGACGCCCAGCCGGTCGACTGGCCAGGACTGCGTCAACGCCTGTTGCAGCGCCTGCCGGTCGGTTCGGTGGTCATGGTGTTTTCCGACTGCCTGTCCGACACCGGTCCCGGCCGGGTCATCGACTGGGCACCGCTGGCCGCCGCCCATCACCTGATCTTCGTCTCGGTGGCCGACCGGGTCGAGCTGGAAATGCCCGACCTGGGCCTGGTCGCGTTCGAGGCGGGCAACCGGGCGCGTTGGCTGGATACCGGCAATCGCCGCTGGCGTGAGCAATTCGCCAGCCGGCAGCAGGAACGCCTCAAACAATGGCGCGAGTCGGTCGAGGCGCTGGGTGCGGCCTTCCTGGCGTTGCCTGCCGAGGCCGAACCGGCCGAGTGGCTGGCCGAGGCCCCGGTGGCCCTGGCACGCACCGCGGGGGCCGCGTCATGAGTGAAGGCTATCGCGACTGGCACCATCCCGACGGCGGCCTGCCGGAGCAGGCACCCGAGGGACTGGTCGACATCTACACCGCGCCTTGGCTGGTGCAACGTGCCGCTGACGCCCCGGTGCCTGCCGACGAGGGTTCGCTGGTGTGGCTGGCGGGCGTGGTCATCGCGCTTGTGTTGCTGTTTGGCTGGTGGCTCTCGCGTCATCGGAGCGAGCTGCGCTTGTGGTGGACGCTGTGGCGGCTGGAGCGTCAAGCGGCGCATGTGGTTGATGCAGCCGGGCGGCGTGCCTTGCAGGATGACGTGATCCGCGCGATAGGCCGCTGGCAGCACGGCGGCCGGGCCCCGTGGCGCGAGCGGCTGGCCGAGCCGTGGTCCGCCTGGGTGCGTGAGATCGATCATGCCCGCTTTGGCCAGGGGTCGGGGGACGCCGGGGCCGACCCCGATTCATGGCGTGATTCCCTCGGCAAGCGGTTGCGCGCGATGCGCCGCGCCGTCTGGCGGGAGGAGGCGGCATGATCGGCTTCGGTTCGCCCTGGGTGCTGTTGCTGCTGACCGCCCTGCCCGTGATCTATCCGTTCTGGGCGCGTCGGGTGCGTGATCGCGCGCCTTCACGCCTGTTGCGCCACCCGGCACTGGGGCGCGACCCGGCCGACCGAGGTCCGCGCGGCGGTCAGCGGTGGTTGCTGGCCCTGCTCCTGCTCGCGTTGACCAGCCTGGTGGTCGCGCTGGCCCGCCCGGTCTGGGTGGGCGAGTCGCTGCAGGCGGACGAGCCGGCCCGCTCGATCGTGCTGCTGGTGGACGCCAGCCCCAGCATGGCGAGCCGCGATTTCCGCGACGCCGAGGGCCGGCCGGCCTCGCGCATGGGGGTGATGCGCGAGGCCTTGGACGCATTCATTACCGCCCATCCGCGCGACCGCTTTTCCCTGATGGTGGTGACCGATTCGGCCGGCACGCTGGTGCCCGAGACCGACGATCACGGCGCGCTGCGATTCTGGATCGAACAGCTCGAGCCGGGTCTCGACGGCAGTGCAACCGCACTCGGCGATGGTCTGGCCGTGGCGATGGAATCGATCGCCGAGCGCCGCGAGCGCGGCGAGGCGCCACCGCAGTTGCTCGTCTGGACCGACGGGGTCAATACCGGTGGCGAAATGAGCCCGGCCGAGGCGCTGACGCTGGCGCGGGCCGAGAACATCGAGCTGTTCACCGTCAACCTGGCCCCGGGCGATGCCGGCCCCGCGAGCGGGGAGCCGACCCTCGAGGATCTGGCCCGACTGTCCGGTGGCGAGGCGATTGCCGCCGGGGATCGCGAGGCCCTGTTCTCGGTGACCGACGTGATCGAGCGCCACGAGCCGGAGGCGGATGCCCGGGACACTCGCCGTGAGCGCCATTCGCTGCTCGCCTGGTTCCTCGCGCTGGGGCTTGCCGCACTGCTCGCCGCCCAGTTCCTCAACGTCCGGCTGGCCGCCTGAAGGTGTTGCCCATGGAGTCATCCGTCGACAGCCTGCTCGATCTCTGGCGCCTGCTCCTCGGCGCCGAGACCTGGCCCGTGCTGGCCCGCCCGGAGGCCCTGTGGCTGCTGATCCTGCCGTTGGCGCTGGCGCTCTGGCGTCGACAGCGGCGTGCTCGCCTGGATGCCTACGCCGACCCGGAGCTGCACGACTGGGCCTTTGCCGCCGCGACCACCGGCGGGCGTCGCCGCAAGGGGGGCGTCCTGGCCACGCGCCTGCTGTGGGTGCTGTTCTGGCTGTTTTCTGTGCTGGCCCTGGCCGATCCGCGCCTGGCGCAGGACCGCGAGTCGCCTGAGGAGGCCCGTGCCCCGCTGCTGTTCGTGGTCGATGGCACCGCCGCCATGACCGGCCGGGATGTCGAGCCCAACCGGATCGAGCGCGCGGTGATGCTGATTGAATTGCTGGCCGAATCGCAGCCGAGGCGGCCCATGGGCCTGCTGCGCTCTGTGGACACCGCCGGGGTGATGTTGCCGCCGGGGCCGGATGCCAGCCTGCTCGACTTCTACGCCGGTCATCTGCCCGACCTGGTGGGTGATCGCCTGGTCGCCCGTCCGGATCGTGCCTTCGCCCTCGCCGCCGAGATGCCGACGCTGGAGGGTGGGGCGGTGATCTGGCTGACCTCGGCCGACGGCCGGCAATTCGCCGGCGAGCTCGGCAGCCTCGTCCTGGCGGGCGCCGAGGGGCTGGCCGAGCGTGGCATTCCGCTGTTCGCACTGAGCATGGCGCGCGAGCGCACGCCCTTGTTCAAGGAGGGCCAGCCGCGCCGCAATGACGACAACGAGGTGATCGTCTCCGTTCCCGCCTTCGATCGCGTCGCCGAGTTGGCCGAGCTTGCCGGTGGCGAGGCGCGGCGAACCGGGGTGTTACAGGACGACGTCGCCTTCCTGCGCGAGCGTATCGATGCCCTGCCCGCGCCGGCCCGTTCGGCCGAGACCGTCGAGGGATATCGTTCGCTGGCGGTGCTGGCCCTGTGGGTGGCGATGGTCGCGTTGATCATCCACCTGGTGCTCGAGTGGGGGGCGAGAACCCGACCGGGGCGTGGCTGGCGGTTCGGGCTGGTGGTGCTATTCGCCGTGCTGGCTCCGATCGTGTTCACGGTTGCCGGGGCCGCCCCGCTGATCGACGAGTCGGAGCGCGAGGCCTATCTCGACCAGGCGTGGCAGGCATTCGAGGCCGGTGAGTTCGCCCGTGCGCAGAGCGATTTCGATCGAGTGGCGGGCTTCAACGCCCGCCTGGGGAGCGGGCTGGCGGCGTTTCGTCGGGCCGATTACCCGCACGCCGTCGAGCGCCTGCAGGCGGCGTCCTGGTTGGCCGAGACCGATCCGCAACGGCTGCTCGCCCTGTTCAACCTGGGCAATGCCCTCACGCTCGCTCGGCGTTATGGCGGGGCGGTGGATGCCTTCGAGGCAGCGCTCGCGATCGATCCGGACTTCGATGATGCCCGCACCAACCGCGACTTGGTCGAGGCGTTGCGCGGCGGGGCTCAGGAGGAATCCCTCGAGCCGACGCCGGAATTCCAGGGCTACGAGTCGATGCTGCGTCGCGAGATCGTCGAGAGCGATGGGGCCGAAATGGCCGAGGAGATGCTCGAGGCCGAGGGAAGCGGCCAGGGCGGCGCGGTGGCCGAGCAGGCGCCGGGTGAGCGCGAGGCCTTCGCGCTGGACGAGGGCCTGCTCGGCGGCGCACGCAAGAAGCTCGAGCGTATCGAGGATCGCCCGGTTCCGCCGATGGACGGCCTGCTCCGCCAGCAGCCCTACAAGTCCGGGGTTCGCCAAGGACTGACCGGAGACAAGAAGGAGGCCGGGCCATGAGCGTGATGCGAGTCGCCCGCCGGTTCTCGATCCTTCTGCTGGCAGTATGGCTTGCCGTGGGTATCTCGCTGCCGATCAGCGCGGATATCCCGCGGCCGGATCGCGATCGCGAGGCGACAGGCTTCGCCGAACGGGTCGAGCTGGGGCCGATCGAGCCGCTCCCGGCGACAACCGAGCCGGTCAGCCGGGACGGCGCCGGGCGCCTGCCGCGCGGGGTAATCGTCGAGACCGAGGTCGCGGCGATCGACCCCGTGCAGCGCCAGACCGTGCTGGTTACCCAGACCATCCTCGATCCGGCCCGGCAGTTGCGCGGCGTGGAAGTGCATCGTCCGGAAGGGAAGGGGGTCGATACGCAGGTGCTGGAGGCGGTGCAGGACACCGTCGAGATCGACGGACGGCGCGTGGTCCGACGCCACTACCGCTGGGCCGTGCAGGCGCTGCGCGGCGGCGAGGTAACGCTCGCATTCCAGCGCATCGATTTCGATCTGGTCGGTCGCGCCCAGAGCGAATATGCCTGGGTGCCGGTCGCACGGCGGCTGGCGGTCGAGCCGCTACCCGCCCATCTGCCCGAGTACCTGCCGGTCACCCCGGCGTTGGAACTGCGCGACATGCGGATCGGTGAACTGGTCGCCGGCGAGCCGGGCGAGTGGCGCTTCGTGGTGGTCGGCGAAGGACTGTCGGAAAAGGCTCTCGAACAACTGCTACGGGCGCAGCTGATCGCCCCGACGGGGCTGCGCATCGACGAGCCGGCGATCCGGCTGTCCCCGGACCAGACGCGGGCCGAATCGCTGGGGCCCTTGGGCGATGCCTGGGAGGTGCGATTCTCGATATTGCCGGCCGTCACGGGCGGAGGCGACGGCACTCGCGAGGCGCGCCTGCCGGCACTCAAGTTGCCCTATATCGATCCGAGGACCGACAAGCCGGGCTCTGTGATCGAATACGCCCGTAGCGAGGCCCATGCGGTTCGTTGGCAGGCCGAACCGGCCGAGCGTCGCCTCGACGTGATCCGGGCCGCCCTGCCCTGGGTGCTGGCTGGCCTCGCTGGCCTGGTGTTGCTGGGCCTGCTCGCTCGAACAGGATTCCGTTGGTGGAGGGCCCGTCGCACCTGGCGTCGCGCCCAGCGGGAACTGCGGTCGGCCGCGGATCCACAGGCCCTGCGTGAACGGTTGGGTCGCGTGCTGGCCGCCTTGCCGCAGCCGATGGTGAGCCCGGTGCGCTCGGTGTTGCTGGCGCGCGGGGCGCCAACGGACTGGCTTGATGCGCGCTCCACCCTCGAGCGCCTGCGCTTTGCCGGCGACGAGACCGACGAGCAGGCGTTCCGGGCATCGCGCGAGACCCTGGCCCGGTCGCTTCCGGCTCGGTGGTTCCGGTAGGGGGCTTGGTGTAAGGTTGGCGGCGGCCCGTCGGGCATCCCACTACCGAGCGAACGAGCGAGACGATGAGCATGCAGTTGAACGAGATCCGCGCCCTGATGGCCGACGACATGCAGGCCGTCGACCGCGTGATCATGCATCGGCTCGGCTCGGACGTCGCCCTGATCAACCAGCTGGGCAGCTATATCGTCCATTCCGGCGGCAAGCGCTTCCGGCCCCTGCTGCACATGCTCGCCAGTCGGGCACTGCGTGGCCAGGACGCGGAGCTGCCGGGGTCGGCGCAGCTGGCCGCCGTGGTGGAGTTCATCCACACCGCGACCCTGCTGCACGACGACGTGGTCGACGAGTCCTCCCTGCGTCGTGGCCGCGATACCGCCAATGCCCGCTTCGGCAACGCCGCCTCGGTGCTCACCGGGGATTTCCTCTACTCGCGCGCCTTCCAGATAATGGTCGAGGTCGAGCGACCGCGCGTGATGTCGATCCTTGCCGATGCCACCAACCGCATTGCCGAGGGCGAGGTGATGCAGCTGATGAATATCGGCGATGCCGGGGTGTCCGAGGCGCTGTACATGGACGTGATCGGGCGAAAGACCGCCACCCTGTTCGAGGCCGCCTGCCGGTTGGCCGCGGTGCTGGACGACCGCGACGAGGCCACCGAGCGTGCGCTGGGCGAATACGGCTATCGACTGGGCGTGGCCTTTCAGCTGATCGACGACGTGCTCGACTACCGCGGCGACGAGGCGCAGACCGGCAAGCATGTCGGTGACGACCTTGCCGAGGGCAAGCCGACCTTGCCCCTGATCATCGCCATGGCGCGGTCGGATGGGGCGAGTGCCGAGCTGATACGCGAGGCGATCGAGTCGCAGTCGGCCGATCGCATCGACGAGGTGCTCGAAGTAGTTGAACGGACCGGCGCACTCTCGTATACTTCGGCGCTCGCTGAACGTGAGGCCGATGCGGCCAAGCAGGCACTGGGGGTTCTGCCCGACAGTGACCATTCCCGAGCGATGGCCGCCCTGGCGGACATCAGCGTCCAGCGCGACCACTGACGTCTCAGGCGTCGACGGTCTTTCGGAGTGTAGCTCAGCCTGGTAGAGCACTACGTTCGGGACGTAGGGGTCGTAGGTTCGAATCCTGCCACTCCGACCAAATTCCCCGGCCGGGGCCCCGTTTGGGGTCCCGGCCTTTTTGGTTTTGGGGTTCCAGTTGTTCCCTGAGGCTCAGGGTGGCTGGAATCGGGCGGCGGGAGTCGTTTCGCCCGCCTGGTGGCGCGGGGTTGTTCTTTCCCACCCTTGTCGAAGGGCGGACGAGCCCCTTTTCTTGCTTGCCCAAGAAAAGGGGCGAAAAGAAGGGCACCCTGCGCCTTGGCCCTTCGGGCCCGGGTGTCTCGATACCGAGACACCCGGCCTCGCAAGCGTCCGGTGGCTGATCGGGGCCGGTTCGACGCGACGTCGTGTCGCGGCGAACCTCGGAGCGACGTCCCTGTCGCTCCGCTCCGGCCACCGGACGCTCGCGAGGCAAGGCACAAGGGGAATCCGCCCTCCGTTGCCATGCCGGGGTGCTTGAAGGGTCTCAATCCCTCGGCGCCCCTTGCCACGCTCATTTGCGACGCTGACAACTTTCACGGCGTCGATTCCGATTGGAGACCACATGATCCAGTTGAAGTCCGTCTCCCTTCGTCGCGGCACACAGTTGCTGCTCGAGGATGCCGATCTCACGCTCCTGCCGGGCCAGCGCATGGGCCTGGTGGGCAAGAACGGCACCGGCAAGTCCAGCCTGCTGGCGATGTTCGAAGGCGAGATCGCGCCGGATGCGGGCGATATCGAGTGGGCCGGCGGCCAGCGCATGGCGACCGTGGAACAGGAGACGCCCGCGCTGGAGGCCTCGGCGGTCGACTACGTCCTCGATGGTGACCGCGACTACGCCCGCTTGAATGCCGCCCTGCTCGAGGCCGAGGCCGAGAACGACGGCATGCGGATGGCGGAGATCTACCCCGAGTTCGAGATGATCGGCGGCTTTACCGCCCGGGCGCGGGCCGCGCGGCTGCTCGATGGCCTGGGTTTTGCGCCCGCCTCGATCGACAACCCGGTCTCGAGCTTCTCCGGCGGTTGGCGCATGCGGCTGAACCTGGCGCGCGCCCTGATCGCGCCCTCCGACATCCTGCTGCTCGACGAGCCGACCAACCACCTCGACCTCGACGCGGTGTTCTGGCTGGCCGACTGGCTGGTCAATTACCCCGGCACGCTGATCGTGGTTTCGCACGACCGCGACTTTCTCGATCACGTCTGCACGCACATCGCCCATATCGAGAAGCAGAAGCTCAATCTCTACACCGGGCACTACAGCGATTTCGAGGCGATGCGCGCCGAGCGACTGGCACAGGACGCCGCGCTGGCCGACAAGATCAGCAAGGAGCGCGAACGGCTGCAGGGGTTCATCGATCGTTTCCGCGCCAAGGCGACCAAGGCGCGCGCCGCGCAGAGCCGGGTCAAGGCGCTCGAGCGGCTGCCGACCATCGCCGCCAGTCACGCCGACCGCGATGATTTCTCCTTCTACTTCCCGACGCCCAAGCGTGCCCCGGATCCGATGGTCACGCTCGAGGATGTCGCCATCGGCTATGGCGGCACGCCGTTGATCGAGGACGTCTCGCTGCAGATTCGCGCCGGCGATCGCATCGGCGTGCTCGGCGCCAACGGCGCGGGCAAGACCACCCTGATCCGCGTGATCGCCGACGGCGGCGAGACCTGGTTGGCCGGTGATCGCTTCGTCGCGCCGGGCGTGCAGGTGGGTTACTACACCCAGCACCAGCTCGATCAGCTCGACCCGCGCGATACGCCGCTGATCGCGCTCGAGCGCGTCGCCGGCAAGACCGGCTCAACCCAGAAACTGCGCGATTTCCTCGGCCGGTTCGGTTTCGTCGGCGATCGCATCTTCGAGCCGATCGAGCCGTTTTCGGGCGGCGAGAAGGCGCGCTTGGCGCTGGCGCTGCTGGTGTGGAAGGCACCCAACCTGCTGATCCTCGACGAACCCACCAACCACCTGGATCTCGCCATGCGCGAGGCGCTCGCCGAGGCCTTGCAGACCTTCGAGGGGGCGATCCTGGTGGTCTCGCACGACAAGAGCCTGATCGAGCTGGTCTGCGACCGTTTTTGGTGGGTGCGTGACGGCGCCGCCCTGCCGTTCGATGGCGACCTGGACGACTACCGCGAGGCGGTCACCGAGCGGCGACGGGCCCAGAATCGCGAGGATCGCGAGCAGGCGGCCGACAAGCCGAAGGGAAAGACCGACAAGCAGGCGCCGTCGTCGGGCAACGCCTCCGCCAAGTGGGGCGCGCCGCGCGACAAGGCGTCTCGTGCGAAAGCCAAGGAGCGGCAAAAACGTCTCGATCGCCTCGAGGCCGAGGTTGAGCGTCTGGGCGGTCAGTTGGCCGAGGTCGATGCGGCGCTGGCCGATCCGGTGTTGTACGACGGGCAGCAGGAGGTCGAGGTCGCGCGCCTGCAGGCCGAGCGCGCGGAGATCGGCGCCCGGCTCGAGACCACCGAGACCGAGTGGCTCGAGGCCCAGGAAGAGGGCTGAGGAAGCGGACTGAGGAAGGCGGCTGACTCGGTTTGCGGGCAGGGCTATACTGCCCCGAGGACCGATCGAGTCGATCTCGACCGCGACCATCGGCGGGATGCCGGCATGGCAACGGATCAGGCGAACAGGAGCGCTCGCAGGCATGGACACGGACGGTGAGTTCGACATTCGCGAGGCCCCGGGTATGGCCGGGGGGCGGGCCCGGGGCGGCCGGCCCTCGCAGCAGGATGACCTGATCTGCCTGCATGATGCGCGCGAGTCGACCTCGCTGATGGTGCTGGCCGACGGCATGGGTGGTGACGGTGCCGGCGAGCTGGCCTCGGGCGGGGTCATCCATGCCGCCCGCGAGTTGTGGGACGAGCGGGTCTGGCGCGAGCAGCCCGGGGCGTTGTTCCTCGAGACCCTCTGCCAGGCCGCGCATGCCGAGATCCGTCGGCGTAACGCCTGGGTGGCGGCCGAGCCGCATTCGACCGTCGTCACCCTCTTGCTGCGCGACGGACAGGCCTATTGGGCCCATGTCGGCGACAGCCGCCTCTACCATTTTCGCGGCCGTCGTTGCCTGAGCGTCACCCGGGACCACAGCCTGGCCCGGCTGAAGCTCGATCGCGGCGAGATCCGCGAGGTCGACCTGGCGCATGACCCCGACCAGCACGTGCTGTTGCGGGGGCTGGGCGGCAGCGAGCCGCCCGAGGTCGAGCATGGCTATGCCGTCGTGCGGCCCGGTGACGGTTTCGCGCTATGCAGTGACGGCATCTGGGAGACCCTGGGTCGCTCGGAGCTGGCCGGCCTGCTGCGTGCCCCCGACCTGTTTGACGCCCTGCACCACGGACTCGCCCTCGGGGCCGAGCGCGGTGGTGAGACGGGGGACAACCTCGGTCTGATCCTCGCGCGCTCCAGGCGTCCGGCCTCCTGGCTGGGTCGTCTGGCGGGGCGGCTGTCGATTACCTGAATCCATTTCCTCGCATCACGGCAACCGAACCATGATTAATTTCGGTGGACGACCCAACTCCCCAACCCGCCTCGCTCAGGCCTTCGTTCAGGCCCTCGCCCTGCTGTTGGGTTCGGCCGTCATGGCCGGCTGCGCCCAGCTGGGCGAACTCGATGCCCGCCTGCAGGGATTGGCTGACGATGAGGGCAAGCCGGCCGAATCCACACCGGCCGAGCAATCGGCCGTTGCCCCGCCGGCCGACCGCCGCTCGCTGGACGCTATCCTCGATGATCTCCAGCGCGGCGGCTTTGCGCGCGGTCGTCGGGACCTCGCCCGCTACCTGGAGCGCCATCCGGACGACATGGTGGCGCGGGCCGTGATGCGCCAGCTGACCGCCGACCCCGAGGCGGTGCTCGGTCGCCAGTCGCATGAGTACGTGGTGCGCCCGGGCGATTCCTACAGCGCCCTGGCCGCTCGTCACCTGGGCGATGCCGGGCTGTTTCTGATCCTCGCCCGTTACAACGACTCGGCCAACCCCTCCGACCTGCGTATCGGCGAGACCCTGCGCCTGCCGGGGCAGCCGCGCTCGAGCGATGCCGGGTCGACCGCCTCGGCGGAGGAGGGTCAGCCGGCGCGTCGGCAACTCGACCGCGCCCCGATTCCCTCGCAGAAGACCGCCGCGGCACTGGCCCTGCCGGACGCGCCGCTGCCGTCGTTCCAGCCGACGGTGACCGAAAAGGGGGGCGCGGTGACGGAGGCGAGCAGCTCGGCGCCAACCGATGCCGAGCGCCTGCAGCGCGAAGCCATGGCGCTGCTCGCCGACGACCGGCCCGAGGCGGCGCTCAAGCGTTTCGAGGCCGCGCTGGCCGAGCAAGCGGGCATCGAGCCGGCCGCCAGCCGGGTGCCCGCGCTGCGCGAACGGCTGGTCGATGAGTATCACCAGCGGGCGATCCTGCGTTATCGCAACCAGGACCTGGGCGAGGCGATCGCCCTGTGGGATCGCGTGCTGGCGATCGATCCGACCTTCGAACCGGCCCGGACCTACCGGGCGCGCGCCCGCGAATTGCAGCGCCGTGTCGACCAGTTGTGACCCAAGCGGGTGACGGCGGGCCGCCGAGCTAGGGAGCCTCTGCACGATTCGATGGCGCTTCTGGCTCGGTCGGTTCGTCGCCCGCGGCATCCGCCGGCTCGATCACGCGCGTCGGCTCGGTGTCGGTGGGCGGGTTGAGTTGATTGGCCGGCGGGTTGTCCTCGCGCCGGGAGAGCGCTTCACTCATCAGGTTGAAGGCCGTGAACAGGCGGCCGAATTCGTCGCGCCGCACCAGCCGGATGCGATGACCGGTTTCGCCACGGGCAACGTGCATCAGCGCGTCGCGCAGCACGTCGAGCGGCGCGAGCAGGCGACGGAACAACCACCAGGCCGCGCCCAGCACCACCACCAGCGTCGCCAGCAGGGCGGTGATCATTGCCGTCAGCGTCGTGCGGTTTGCCGCGGCCAACGGTTCGCTCTCGACCCCGAGGCGCAATGTGCCGATTGGGTGCGACTGGTAACGGATGGGCACGTCGAACAGCAGCAGGGGCTCGTTCGTGTCCGTCGCCGGCAGCGCGCCGTGATGACTGACGATGCCGTCGTCGAGTTGGCGTCGGTGGGTCTCGGGCAGCGTCGGCAGTCGCGCGCCGACCTCGTCGTCGCGGGCGCTGGCGATTACCTGTCGTTCCCGGTTGGCGACGGCCAGATAGCGGATCTGGTCATTGCGACGCATGTCCACGACCAGGGCGCGCACGGCCACCTCGTCGTTGAGCAACAGATCCTCGGCGGTTTCATGCGCGATGGTGCGCCCCAGTGACGCGCCGAAATCCAGCGCCAGGCCGGTCAGCGCCTGATCCTGTTTGACGTAGACCGACGCCAGCCCGGTCAGCAAGGTGACCGTGAGGATGGTGCCGAGGATCGCCGCCCAGCGCACCCGCATCGGCAGGATCCGGGTGGCGATCGGGTCGGCCCGCAGGCGCTCGAGTTCACGCCGGGCATGCCGCAGGTCATCGATCACCTCGTGGCCGTGCTGGTAGCGCTGGTTGGCGTCCGTCTGCAGCAGGCTACGGGTGATCTCCAACAGCACCTCGGGCGTGGCGGGTTCGCGTGGGATCAGGGGCGGCTGGGGGGTGTCGTGGCGTTCGGCCATCAGCCGGTCGATCTCCGACTCCCGCCATGGCTTGTTCCCGGTCAGCAGCCAGAACAGCAGCACGCCCAGCGAAAACAGGTCGCTGCGGCCATCGGTCGCCGCGCCGCGCAATTGCTCGGGCGACATGTAGGCGGGGGTGCCGGCGACCATGCCGTCATGGTGCTCGTCACCCTCGGGCAGGCGCGCCACGCCGAAATCGTTGACCTTG
Source organism: Guyparkeria halophila (assembly GCF_034479635.1). Lineage (NCBI taxonomy): Bacteria > Pseudomonadati > Pseudomonadota > Gammaproteobacteria > Chromatiales > Thioalkalibacteraceae > Guyparkeria > Guyparkeria halophila. The sequence continues at coordinate 116,025 of NZ_CP140153.1, read as the reverse complement.
GCGTGGGTCCAGCCCTCGACCAGGATGATGTTGTCGGGCTTGATGTCCTGGTGGATCACGCCGTGACGGTGGGCGAAGTCCAGTCCGGCGGCGATCTGGCCGGCCAGATCGATGACGACCGCGACCGACGGAAAGCCCTCCTTGGCGACCCGATCGGCGAGCGTGTCGCCGCGCAGGCGTTCCATCGCGATATAGGGGCGGCCGTCGGCCTCGCCGACGTCGTAGATGGTGACGATGTTGGGGTGGTTCAACGTGCCGGCGGCACGGGCCTCGGTGAGAAAGCGTCGCCGGTAGGCGTCGTCCCGGGCCACTTCGTCGCGCAGGCACTTGATCGCCAGGTGGCGATTGATGCTGGGATCGAAGCCGGCGTAGACGATCGACATGGCGCCTTCGCCGAGGACACCCTCGATGCGGTAGCGGCCGATCGTTGTCGGCGTCTCGGGGGCCGTCACGGCCGGCTCAGTTCCAGATCAGGTAGAAGGCCAGCCCCATGGCCGCGAGCAGCAGCGCGCCCACCAGCCAGTGACGCGGCCCGACCCGGCCGGCGCCGGCCTCGCGGGTGAGAAACACGAATTCCGCCTGACCGAGCCGCACCCGGTCGCCGTGCTTGAGGGTGGCCTCGTGCACCCGCTGGTCGTTGACGAAGGTGCCGTTGGTCGACAGCATGTTCATGATCACGTGGTGACCCTGCTGGTTGAGGATCCAGGCGTGCGACGAGGACACGCTGGGTTCGTCGAGGACGATGTCGTTGTCCTCGCGTCGACCGATCGTCTGCCGGCCGGCGCGCAGGGTGAACCGCCGCCCTTCGATGCCACCGCTCATCCCCTCGAGAATCGGTTCGGCGACCGAGGCGCGCTCGTTGCCTTGCGACTCGGCGGCCTCGGCTTGCCGGCGCATCTCGTCGGCCTGAAAGAGCATGGTGCCCTGCGGGCCGGCCGAACGGTTCGGGCGGTGAGGGTTGGGGGTGGAGCGTGCATCCTGCGCGTCTCGGCCTTCCATGTGGTCTCCTCGAAGTCTGATTGGGCCACCATCATAGCCCAGAGCGTTACCGTTGCCAGGTGCGCCCGGTCCGAGCAGGTCTTCCTGAACCTATCGGCCGGATCGGGGTCCACCTTCCTTTCCGGGTCAGGCAGCGCGTTCCCGGTCACATTGTCACAATCCGGTAGCTTGGCGGGTTCAGGATGCTTCCCGAATCCAAGCCATGCACCCCAGCCACGCCGTATCAAGGCCAGCGAGACCCATCATGGACCTGTTGATCATCCGACACGCGGCCGCGCAGGATCGCGAGGCCTTTGCCCGCGAGGGGCGGCCCGATAACGAGCGCCCGCTGACCCAGCGCGGCATCGACCGCATGCAGATGGCGGCGCGCGGCCTGACCACCATGGCCTTGCCGATCGAACGCCTGGTGACCAGCCCGGCCGTCCGTGCAGTACAGACGGCCGAGATCGTCGCGCCGGCCATCGAGCAGCGCCGGATCGAGCAGGAGGGCGTATTCGACCCCGACGCTCCGATCGGGGCGATGGTGGAGTGGTTGCGCAAGCAGCCACGCGTCGACGGCATGGCCGTGGTGGGGCACGAACCGAGCCTGGGCCAGCTGGCCGAATGCCTGCTCGCCGGTCGCCCCGCCGGCAACATGCCCATGAAAAAGGGCGGCATGATGCTGATCCGCTTCGACAACGCCGTCGGCTACGGCAACGGCCAGCTTGTCTGGGCCTTGCCGCCCGCGGTGCTGCGTCGTCTCGCCGAGTAGCAGCAGTCTCCCGCCGGGGACCGACCCGCGTCAGAAGAACGGCAGGTAGGCGTAACCGCGCATCTGCAGGTCGATAATGCGCGAATAGGCATCGTGGACCACCTTCACGCCAGGGAGCAGGTCGTCCTTGCGCCAGCCGTGCGCCTTTAGCGTCTCGTAGCAGGCCTCGACGTGGGCCCCCTGGTCGATCAGCTCCTGGACGATGTGGGCATTGGGATTGCCGGTTAGCTGGTTCTTTTCGGCGCGATAGGCTTCGTTGTCGAGCAGCCAGTAGCCGGCCGCGCCGTGCAGTACCAGGTGCATGTCGACATCCTCTTTCTTCACGCCGAGCGCGTCATAGCTCTGATACAGGCCCCGGGCATAGTAGAGCGACTTGCCCACGCCGGCCTCCCAGTCGTCCTGCTTGATGCCGTAGACGACCTTGATCTGGTCCTTGTTCTGGATGCCGGTGACATCGTTCCAGGTGAAACCCAGGGCGAGGTCGGACGACGGCGCGGCCATCGCGGCCAGCGGCAAGGCGATCAGTGCCCAAAGGGCCTGTCGCAATAGGGGAAGAAATCTCATGAGCCACCTCCGGTCATTGAAATGCCTGGTCATGCTCTCTATCTGACAGGACCGAGAGTAGACCTTCGTGACCGTGATGGCCGGGTCGGCGTCGCCGCGTCAGTCGAGCCCCCATTTCTGCAACCGGTAGCGCAGCTGGCGCAGGGTCATGCCCAGCTGGCGGGCCGCTTCACTGCGATTCCAGCGGGTCTGTTGCAGGGCGGCGAGCACGTCGTGCTGTTCGTCGGTCTCCGGGATGAAGCCGGGGCAGGCGCCGAGTGAAGACGCGGGTTCCTCCTCGCCGGTCATCATCGGGTGCGGTGCGACCGCCGCCGCGGTGATCCGCTCGCCGTCGGTCAGGGCCATGGCGCGTTCCAGCACGTTTTCCAGTTCCCGCACGTTGCCGGGGAAGGACTGGGTGGCCAGGGCCTGCAGCACGGCGGGATCGATGCCCGGTACCGGGCGATGGTCGCGGGCGGCCAGCCGCGCGACGATCGCCTCGGCCAGCGCCGGCAGGTCGTCGAGTCGTTCGCGCAGCGGCGGCACGCGCAGGCCGATGACGTTCAGGCGGAAGAACAGGTCCTGGCGAAAGCGCCCGTCGGTCACCGCCTCGTTGAGGTCCTGATGCGAGGCGGACACGATCCGCACGTCCACCGGCACCTCCTCGGTGCCACCCACCGGCCGCACGCGACGCTCCTGCAGCACCCGCAGCAGCGAGACCTGCAGGGGTAGCGGCAGCTCGGCGATCTCGTCCAGAAACAGCGTACCTCCCTCGGCCGCGCGGAACAGGCCCGGCTTGTCGCGGGTCGCGCCGGTGAACGCCCCCTTGTGGTGGCCGAACAGCTCCGATTCGATCAGTTCGCTGGGAATGGCGCCGCAGTTGACCGGCACGAAGGGGCCGCCCGCGCGACTGCTGTGGGCGTGGATCTCCCGGGCCACCAGCTCCTTGCCGGTGCCGGACTCGCCCTGGATGAAGATCGGTGCCTGCGAGCGGGCCAGGCGGCCGATCATCTCGCGCAGCTGGCGCATGGCACGTGACTGGCCGATCAGGCTGGATGCGTCGGTCTCCGCGTCGGTCGGGGCATTCGCCGTCGGGGGGGTGGGCTGCAGGTTGCGCGCATCGCGCAGCAGTCGCCGCAGGGTGTCCTGCTCGATGGGCTTGTTGATGAAATCGAAGGCGCCGGCCTTGAGTGCGCGGACCGCGGCCTCGACCTGGCCATGCGCGGTGATCACCGCCACCGGCAGATCGGGGCGCTGGGTGCGGATCTCGTCGACCAGGTCCAGGCCGTTGCCGTCGGGCAGGCGCATGTCGGCCAGGCACAGGTCGATCTCCTCGCCGTGACGGTCGAGCCGCTCGCGGGCCTCGGCCAGGTCGGCGGCCTCCAGCGTCGGCACGCCCTCGCGTTTCATGAACAGGGCGACCAGCGTGCGGATATCCGGCTCGTCGTCCACGATCAGGCAGTACGCCATTTCTCAGTCCCTTGTTTGCCCTTGTGTCGTTGCCGTCCCGTTCGCCCCGTCCGTCATCGGCAGACACAGCCGGAAACAGTTGCCCGGCGCGTCCGTGGCGACCGGCTCGACCAGCGCCAGTTCGCCGCGATTGGCCAGGGCCAGCTCGCGCGAGACGAACAGGCCCAGTCCCGTTCCCTGCGAGTGTGTGGTGTAGAACGGCTCGAACAGGGCGTCGCGATCGGCGACGGGGATGCGCGGGCCGTTGTCGCAGAGCCGGATCTGCCAGCGTCCACCAGCCGCTTCCACCTGTAGCCGGATCGCCAGCCGGCCATCCGCGGGGCAGCCGTGACGTTCGGCATTGTCACAGAGATTGTCCATCACCTGCCATAGATGGGTCGTATCGACCCGCGCCGGGGCGGTTTCGGCAGCCGCATCGAGCCGGATCGTGAATGGCTGGCCGGCGGCCTGCCAAGCCTCGCGGCGCCGCTCGACAAACTGGGTCAGCCAGTCGATCAGGTCCACGGTCTGGGTATGCACCACCGGCGCACGGGCGGCGCCGAGCACGTCCTCGACCAGTCGATTGATGCGGTCGCTGTGGCGCGTGATGATCTCGGTCAGTTGCCGGCGCTCGGCCGGCGTGTCCGATTCCGGCAGCAATTCGGCGGCCTGGCGGATCGAGGACAGCGGGTTTCTCACCTCATGGGCGATCGAGGCGATTAGCCGGCCCAGCGCGGCGAGCTTGTCGCGCCGGACCCGTTCGTCCTCGGCCGACAGATCCAGCAGCACGATCAGGGCGCGTGGACCCAGCGCGGTTTCGATGCGGTGGAACTGGGCGCGCAGGCGGCGGGGCCGGTCGAAGTCCTGCTGCTGGCCGCCGTGGCCGGCATGCCACGCCCGCAGCGCGTCGCAGACGCCGGGGTGCAGGTCCGGCAGGCGGTGATCGTCCGCCTCATCGGCCTCGTCGCCCTCGTCGAGCATCTGGCGCGCGGCGGCGTTGATGTACTCGATCCGGCCATCGGGGTCGGAGACGATGATGCCGTTGTCGGTCTGCTCGATTACCCGCAGGGCCAGTTCCGACAGGTAACGCACCTCGCGCTCGCGAGCCTGGCTCTGGTGCTCCCAGAGGGCGGCGCGCCGTTCGAAGGCGATCACCAGCACCGTGATCAGCAGCAGCGCGGCGCCGAGAAAGCCGGAGTTGGTCAGGTGGTTGGCATCCGTCTGTGTCCAGGAGGCGTAGATCGCCTCGCCGAGGACCAGCAGTACGCCGATCGCGGCGTAGCCGATGGCCGCTCGCCCGCCATGCAGCACCGCCGCGATGCCGATCGCGATCACCAGGGCCAGCGCGATCGGGCCCTCGGGGCCGCCCGAGGCGTGGGCAATCAGCATCAGGCAGGCGAGATCGCCGGCGGTGTGCAGGTGGGCCTGCGGGCGGAACGGCAGGATGCGCAGTTCCAGCAGCCACTCGAAGGCCATGGCCAGGAACAGGTAGGCCCAGGCGGTGAGCATGAACAGCGAGGCATCCGCCTGGCCGAAGACCGCCGGACCGCGATCGGTGAGCGCCGCCGCGGTCAGGGCGAGGGCCAGCAGCAGACGATAGGCGTTGGCGAGCCGCAGCCCGCGCCAGTTCTCCATGCCGGCCGGCTGGATCATTCCTGCTCCCGGCGCCGTGCCTTGTGCCACGCCTCGGCCCAGGCTTGGGCATGTTCCCAACTGCAGAAGTCCTGGCCGTCACGCCGCACCGCCTCGTCCGCGGGCACGAAGACCCCGCACTGCGCGCAGCGCACGGATTCCAGCGAGCGGGTTTGGGGTGCGTCGTCGTCCTGCTGCTCGGCGCGCAGGCGATTGGCCTGGCGGATGGCGAAGAACAGCCCGATGACCAGGGCGACGATGAGCCAGAACAGCAGCTTGAGCATGGGCGGGTGGTTACCGTGATCGGGATGACGACGGCCGACAGTATCGCATGCCGATCGGCCGTCCAGCGGGCGTAGGGGGCGAGCGGCCGGCTGGCGCATGTTCAGCCGTCAGCCGCATCGGCGCGCTCAGGCCTTGCCCAGGTCGGAGATCAGCGATTGCTGGGCATTGAACGGTTTTTCGCCCTTGGCCGGGGTGATGCGGCGGTATTCGCCGGCGGCGGTGAGTTCCCAGGCGCCGGTGTTGTCGGCGAGATAGCGATCGAACGCCTCGTCGATCACCCGGGCGCGGATTTCCGGGGTGTCGACCGGGAAGGCGGTCTCCACCCGGGCGAAGAAGTTGCGCGGCATCCAGTCGGCACTCGACAGGAACAGCTCCTCCTCGCCGTCGTTGTGGAAGTAGAACACGCGCGGATGCTCGAGGAACCGCCCCATTACCGAACGGACATGAATGTTCTCGGAGACGCCCGGGATGCCCGGCTTGAGGCAGCAGATCCCGCGGATGACCAGCTCGATGGTGACCCCGGCCTGCGAGGCCTCGTAGAGCGCCTCGATCACACGCCGCTCGATCAGGGAATTCATCTTGGCGCGGATGCGCGCCGGCCGGCCGTTGCGGGCGTGCGCCGTCTCGCGGCGAATGCGCTCGAGCATGCCGTCGTGCAGGGTGAACGGCGACTGGAGCAGGCGTTTGAGGTGGATGCCGCGGCCCAGGCCGGTCAGCTGCATGAACAGCTTGTTGACGTCCTCACCGACGAAGCGGTCGTCGGTCATCAGGCCGAAGTCGGTATACAGCCGCGCGGTGCCGGGATGGTAGTTGCCGGTGCCCAGGTGGACGAAGCGCTTGAGGCGGTTGCCGTCGCGGCGGACCACCAGCGTCATCTTGGCGTGGGTCTTGTAGCCGACGATGCCGTAGGCGACGTAGGCGCCGGCCTTCTGCAGCCTCGTCGTGATGTTGATGTTTTCCTCCTCGTCGAAGCGCGCCCGCAGCTCGACCACCGCGGTGACCTCCTTGCCGGCCCGCGCCGCCGCCTCGAGGGCATCGACGATCGCCGAATCTCGCCCGGTGCGGTAGAGGGTCATCTTGATCGCCACCACCCGCGGGTCGGTGGCGGCCTGGCGAATGAACTCCACCACCGGCATGAACGACTGGTAGGGGTGGTGCAGCAGCACGCTGCCCCGCTGTTCGATGGTCTCGAAGATGTTCTCGTCCGGATCGAATTCCGGGTCCAGGCGCGGCGTGAACGGCGGGTCCTTGAGTTCGGGGCGATCGATCAGACCGGGCAGGGCCATCAGGCGATGCAGGTTGACCGGGCCATGGACCTGGAACACCTGGCGCTGCTCCAGGGCGAAACGCTCGCAGAGGAAATCGATCATGTCCGCCGGACAGTTGTCGGCCACCTCCAGGCGCAGCGCATTGCCGTAGTTGCGCTCGAACAGCCCGCCCTGCAGCGTCTGCAGCAGGTCCTCGTCGTCGTCGACGTCGACCGACAGGTCGCTGTTGCGGGTGACCCGGAACTGGTAGCAGCCGGTGACGGTCATGCCGGGGAACAGCTCGTGGACGTGGGCGTGGATCACCGAACTGAGGAAGACGAAGCTCGACGGGCCTTCCGCGGCGCTCTCGTCCATCTGGATGATGCGCGGCAGCGCGCGCGGCGCCTGGACGATCGCCAGCCACGCCTCGCGACCGAAGTCGTCGTTGCCCTCCAGTGAGACGATGAAGTTGAGCGACTTGTTGAGGATGCGCGGGAAGGGATGCGACGGGTCCAGCCCCAGCGGGGTGAGCAATGGCAGCAGCTCGCGGCGGAAATACTGCTTGACCCACAGGGCCTGCGCTTCGGTCCAGTGGGTGCGGCGCAGGAAGTGGATGTTCTCCTCCGCCAGCGCCGGGATGATCTCGCGGTTGAGGGTTTCGTACTGGTCGTGGACCAGCGCGTGCGCCTGCTCGAGGATCAGGTCCAGCTGGGTTGGCGGGGAAAGACCGGCATCGTCCGGCCGGCTGATGCCGGCGCGGATCTGCTGGGTGAGCGTGCCGACGCGCACCTCGAAGAACTCGTCGAGGTTCGACGAGGAAATGCAGAGGAACTTGAGCCGTTCGAGCAACGGGACGTTGCGGTCCTGCGCCAATTCGAGCACTCGGCGGTTGAAGCCGAGCAGACTCAGCTCGCGGTTGATGAACGGCAGGGATTTCTCGTCGGTGGTTGTCATTATTTCGCAACGTAAAGTCGGTTAAAGTATGCGTATTTGGGCGACCAGCCCCCGCGGCATGCGGTTGGCCCAGTCTGCCCGTCGGGCATGACAGGCATGTTAAGCCTGCATGTCACCCGGTCTGTCACGAGTAAACCCTAGCAACCGGGTCGAGACAAGCCGCCTTAAGGAGATTCTGGACAAATGAGCGACAAAGACACGCCCAACCTGACGCCGCACACCCTGACCCGTTACGATGACGATCTGGGCGCGCTGCGTTCGCTGTTGATGAACATGGGCGGGGTGGCCGAACAGCACTTCGACGACGCGCTTGCCTACCTGCTTGACGGGGATGCCGAGCGCGGTCGCGTGGCGATGGAACAGGACTACGAGATCGATCGCCTCGAGGTCTCGATCGACGAGATGGCGATCCATCTCATTGCTCGCTATGCGCCGACGGCCGGCGACCTCCGCACCATCATGTCAATCGTGAAGGCAATTACCGACCTCGAGCGCGTCGGCGACAAGGCCGAGAAACTCGCGCGCATTGCCGAGGAGGTCGGCCCCGCCCTGCAGTCGACCGCCTTCGCCACCCACTTCCGGGTCATGGGGCGGATCGTCAAGGGCATGCTGCACGACGCACTCGACGCCTTCGTACGCCAGGATTGCGTTGCCGCCGAGGAGATCATGCGCCGCGACGACCACGTCAACCACGAGTACAACGAGGTCCACGAGGTGCTGCTCGAGTACATGGAAAAGCACCCGGAATCACCGGACCTCAGCCTGCGGATGCTGCACTGCATGCGCGCGATCGAGCGTATCGGCGACCACTGCACCAACATCGCCGAGTACATCATCTTCCAGCAGCGCGGCACGGGCGAGTGCTCCAGCGGTCTGCGCGAGGCCAAGGAGCGCACGCAGATCTGAGGACATATCCGCGGTGTTCCCGGCCCGTGTGGCGGGCAACAAGGAGGACGGGCCGGCTTATGCCGGCCCGTTTCGTTCAGGGGGCATCCGACTCGGCGCGACGTGGCGGCTTGCCCTCGGCGTCACCCAGGTCGAGTTCGTTCTCCGGGTAGGGCAGTTTCAGGTGCCCGTACCGCAACAGCAGTACCGTGCCGGCCAGAATCGCCATGGTCGCGCCGACGGCCAGCATCTTCCACGCCTCGAGGTCCTTGACCTCCAGCACCAGGTAGCGCGCCAGCGCGATGATGCCGATATAGATCGGAAAGCGGATCGGCAGCCGGCCGGTCTGCAGGTAGGCGCCGATCATGGCGAGCACTTCCAGGTACAGGAACAGCAGCAACAGGTCGGCAAGCGTCACACGCCGGGCCGCGATCATCTCGGCGACATCCTGCCCGGCCGCGACGAAGGTGGCGATCAGGATCACCACCAGGCCGACCAGTTCCAGTCCCCTGACGACGCGGTGGATCGGTTGTCCCAGGCGGAAACCCTGCATGCTAGCCTCTCCCTATTCGATCTCGGCCCGGCGTTGGGCCGTGGGTTGAAAGGCGCCAACTTTACCCGCTTGGCGCGACAAAGTTGACCCATACCGTTCACGATTCGAGAGTCACGTCTGTTTATGTCGGGAAAACGACTTACCCTGCCGCGCCCGCGCATCGGCCTGGGGCTGGCCGCCCTGGGCCGGCCCGGCTACATCAACCTTGGCCACGGCGAGGACATGCCCGACGGGCGCGATGTCGAGGCGATGCGCGCGCATTGTCACGCCATGCTCGATACCGCCTGGCAACGCGGGATTCGCTACGTGGATGCCGCGCGTTCCTACGGCCGGGCCGAGGCGTTCCTCGGCGACTGGCTTGCCGAGCGAGCGGATGAGCAGCGCCCGGCGGTCGGCTCCAAGTGGGGCTATACCTACACCGCCGGCTGGCGGGTCGATGCCGACGTCCACGAGGTCAAGGAGCACAGCCGCGCGGTGCTCGATCGCCAGTGGGGCGAGACCCTCGAGGCGCTCGGGTTCCCTCCCGTGCTCTACCAGATCCACTCGGCCACCCTCGATTCCGGCGTGCTCGACAACGCCGCCGTCCTCGAGCGCCTGGGCGAATTGCGCGACCAAGGCGTGGCCATCGGCCTGACCACCAGCGGCCCCGCGCAGGCGGAAACCCTGGCCCGGGCAATGGAGGTCGAGATCGAGGGCCGTCCGTTGTTCGACGCCGTACAGGCGACCGCCAACCTGTTCGAGCCGTCGGTGCTGGGCCAGCTCGAAAAGGCCTCCGAGGCCGGCATGGCCGTGATCATCAAGGAGGCGGTGGCCAACGGTCGATTGACCGCACGCAACGACCGGCCCAAGGATGCGCCGGCCCTGCAAACCCTGGACGCCGTGGCCGGTCGCCACGGGGTGGGTCGCGATGCGCTGGCAATCGGCTGGCTGCTGGACCACCCTTTCGTGGACATGGTGCTGTCAGGGGCCGGCAACGCCGAGCAACTGGGATCCAACCTGCGGGCGCTGGACATCACCCTCGCCCCGCCCGATCGCGAGGCGCTGGCCGCACTCGCCGAGCGTCCCGAGTCGTACTGGAGCACGCGTGGCGGGCTGGACTGGAACTAGCCGTATCAACTAGTTAATTAAATACTGATTAGCGTATGTTCTTTGGAATCGAAAACCTGAATAGTTTGCGGGGTTGTTTTCCCGCCCGAACGGCGAGATGGTTAGCCCGCTAATAAATAAACCCAAAATGCTTATGGGTTCTCCGCCCAAGCGAGGAGTGGACTCGTATGTTGACCGACTGGATGAGAGACACGCGCAACCTGGCCGGCAGCGCGCTGCTGGCAATGGCGACCACCGGCCTGGTTGCCGGCCCCGCCGCCGCGCAGGATGACAACCCGCCCGACAAGGCGCCGGATTCGATGCTCTACGACATGCCGCAGCAGGTTGCCGATGACGTCTGGTCGGCGATCGGCGCGACCCAGCCCTACACCTACGAGAACTCGCTGCACAACAACAACCTCTCGTTCGTGATCGGCGAGGACGCGGTGCTGGTGATGAACGCCGGCGCCTCCTACCAGCTGGCCGAGGCCCTGCACGAACAGATCAAGCAGCGCACCGACGTGCCGGTCAAGTACGTGGTCAACGAGAACGGCCAGCTGCACGCGGCCATGGCCTCCGGCTACTGGATCGACCAAGGCGCCGAGGTGATTGGCCACGTCGATGCCGCCGAGTACTACGACGGCCACGCGGCCGCCTACGTCGCTCAGCTCAAGGACATCGCCGAGGAAAAGGCCGAGGGCACCGAGTACGTGCCGATGAGCCGCACCTTCGAGGACCGCATCGAGCTCGACCTGGGCGGCATGACCGCCGAGGTGGTCTACTTTGGCGAGGCCCACTCCCCGGGCGACATCTCGGTGGTCATCCCCGAACGTGACGTGCTGATCGCCGGCGACATGGCCTTCAATATCCGCATGCTGCCGATCTTCGAGTACACCGATACCGCCGCGTGGCTGGAGACCTGGCCGAAATTTGCCGAAGTCGCCGAAGGCAAGACCATCATCCCGGGCCACGGCACGCCGACCGACCTGGAAACCGTCGAGCACTACACCAAGGACTATCTCGTGTTCCTGCGCACCGAGATCGGACGGATCATCGACGAGGGCGGCAGCCTGCAGGATGCCTACGAGCTCGACCAGAGCCAGTTCTCGCACTGGCATACCTTCGACGAACTCGCCGGCCAGAACGCCGGGCGCGTCTTCCAGAAGATGGAATTCGAATTCTGACCGACCGAGCAGCGGTTGGACCCACAAGCCGCCCCGGGGCACCCCGCGGGCGGTTTTCTTTTGCGTGGCACCTTGGAACCGATGCGTCGATCGGCTTTACTGGTTGGACGTCCACAAGGAGGGAGCGGCCATGCGCCGATTGATGCTGGGTCTGATGTTCATGCTGTTGCCGGGACTGACGGTCGCCAATGAGGTGCCGCGACCCGACGACGCCCACGCCCTGCAGGGGATCGAGGAGGCACGCATCCTGTGGGATGTCACCCTGTCCGATCCGGACAAGCTGCTCGCCCGACTTGGCGTGATCGAGCAGACCTACCGGGATCTCGAACGTCAGGGCGTAACGCCGCGCATGGTGTTCGGCTTTCGTGGCGGCTCGGTCCGGCTGCTGACGCGCGATGCGTCCAACCGTGATATCGACAATGCCCAGGTCATCCTGCAGATCCAGTCGAAGCTGGCGGAGTTGCACGCCCTGGATGGCATCGATCGCATGGAGGTCTGTTCGATTGCCAGCCGGCGCGCCGGCATTACCCAGTCCGATCTGATCGAGCCGCTGGTCGAGGTGGGCAATACCTTCGTCACCGCCGCGGCCTATGCCCAGCGCGGTTACGCCAAGATCAAGATCGATTGACGCCCGATGGATGAGCCCGAACGCCAAGCGCTCCACGACCAGCTGGTCGAACGCCGTGAGGCGCTGCGACAGCTGTTGAGCGGCCGCGACGAGTCCACCGAGCGGGTGGAAATCGACAACTCGTGCCAGAGTCTGTTGTCGCGAGTGGAGGCGCAGCAGGGTCGAGAAATGGCCCGGGCCATCCGCGCCCGTTGGGAGCGCGAACTTGCCCGCATCGAAGGCGCTTTGCGGCGCATGGAAAACGACGAGTACGGCGACTGCTTCGTCTGCGGGGAACCCATTCCCTTGGCGCGACTCCAAAACGACCCCAGCGTGACGCGCTGTGTCGAATGTGCCGAGAGCGAATAACAACCCATCAGGAGAGATCCTATGAATCGCATGAACACCCTACTGGCTGGCGCCATTGCCGTGACCCTGTCCCAGCCCGCGCTGGCTGAGACTGCACCGGAAGGGCTGTACTCCATGGATGCCCTGATCGGGGCCGACGTGTTCCTGGCCACCGATCGCAACCGCGAGGTGGGCGAGGTCGAGGATGTGCTGGTCGCCGAGAACATGAAAGTCCACGGGCTGGTGATCGAACTCGACGACGACATCAATGGCGTGAGTGATGACGATTACCGCTTCGTCGAGGTGCAGCAGTTCTCCGTGGCGACCCGCTCCGGCGACCAGCTCGACCGGGTCTCCTACGCGGTGTTCCTCAACGACGACCTCGACCAGGTGCGCGAGTACCCGCGCGTCGACAATGACTGGTGGGCCCAGACCAAGGAAGCCGCCGCCGACATCTGGTCCAGCACCAAGTCCGGGGCCTCCAGCGCCTGGCAGGCGACCAAGGACACCACCTCCAACGTCATCGACAAGACCAAGGAGAAGACCCGCGACGTGCTCGAGAGCCTGCAGCGCACGCTCGAGTAACCCCCACGCTGGAGTCGTCACTGTGGGAGCGGGCCCCGCCCGCGAAACGCGCCGAGGGCGCGTGTCCCCGTGTGAATGATCCCACCCGAGTTGATTTGTGGGCATCCCGTTTGCCGGGACAGCCGCTGAAGCGGCTTTCGCGGGCAGGGCCCGCTCCCACAATGGGGAGGCGTCTGGTTCTAGTCTTGCCGTAGGTCGGGCTTCAGCCCGACAACCCGACACCGATTGGGTGCCGCGACCTGGCCTGCCGACGTCGGGCTGAAGCCCGACCTACGATGGTGGCCGGTTACGCCTTGGCCGGTGCCAGCATCCGCTTGAGGTAGTAGCCGGTGTACGAGCCTTCCACCTCGGCGACCTGCTCGGGTGTGCCCGAGGCGATGATGCGCCCGCCGCCGGAGCCGCCCTCGGGGCCGAGGTCGACGATCCAGTCGGCGGTCTTGATCACGTCGAGGTTGTGCTCGATCACGATCACGGTATTGCCGTGCTCGCGCAGGCGGTAGAGCACCTTGAGCAGCTGGGCGACGTCCTCGAAGTGCAGGCCGGTGGTCGGCTCGTCGAGGATGTAGAGCGTGTGACCGGTGTCGCGCTTGGCCAGTTCGCGCGAGAGCTTGACCCGCTGGGCCTCGCCACCGGAGAGCGTGGTGGCGTTCTGCCCCAGCTTCACGTAACCCAGCCCCACGTCCATCAGGGTGGTCAGCTTGCGGTGCAGGCTGGGCACGGCCTCGAAGAACGTGCCCGCCTCCTCGATGGTCATCTCGAGCACGTCGGTGATGGTCTTGCCCTTGTAGCGGATGTCGAGGGTCTCGCGGTTGTAGCGCGCCCCGCCGCAGATGTCACAGGGCACGTACACGTCGGGCAGGAAATGCATCTCCACCTTGATCACGCCGTCGCCCTGGCAGGCCTCGCAGCGCCCGCCCTTGACGTTGAACGAGAACCGACCCGGCGTGTAGCCGCGCGAGCGGGCTTCCTGCGTGCCGGCAAACAGCTCGCGGATGGTGGTGAACAGGCCCGTATAGGTCGCCGGGTTCGAGCGCGGCGTGCGCCCGATCGGCGACTGGTCGATGTCGATCACCTTGTCGAGCTGCTCGATGCCGTGGATGTTCTTGTACGGCGCGGCGGTCGCGCTGGCGCGATTGAGCTGGTGGGCGCAGATCTTGTACAGCGTGTCGTTGATCAGCGTCGACTTGCCCGAGCCGGACACGCCGGTGATGCAGGTGAACAGCCCCAGCGGGATGTGTAGCGGATCGCCCTGGAGGTTGTGCCCGGTCGCACCCTCGAGCGTCAGCATCTGCTCGGCATCGGCACGATTGCGCTCGGGCACCGCGATCTCACGCTTGCCCGAAAGGTACTGCCCGGTGAGTGAATCCTTGGTCGCCTCGATCTGCTTTGGCGTGCCCTGGGCGACGATCTGGCCGCCGTGGGCGCCGGCACCCGGGCCGATGTCGAGGACGAAGTCGGCGGCACGGATGGCGTCCTCGTCATGCTCGACCACGATCACCGTGTTGCCGAGATCGCGCAGGTGGGTGAGCGTGCCCAGCAGGCGATCGTTGTCGCGCTGGTGCAGGCCGATCGACGGCTCGTCGAGGATGTAGGACACGCCCACCAGCCCCGAGCCGATCTGGCTCGCCAGCCGGATGCGCTGCGCCTCGCCGCCGGAGAGCGTCTCGGCACTGCGGTCGAGCGAGAGGTAGTTCAGCCCCACGTCGTTGAGGAATTTCAGCCGCGAGCGGATCTCGCGCACGATCGGCGTGGCGATCTCGCCGCGCGCGCCCTCGAGCGCCAGCTCGTCGAAGAAGCCCGCCGAGTAACCGATCGACCAGCGGGTCACCGTCGGCAGGTTGTAACCGTCGATGAACACGTGCCGGGCGGCGCGATTGAGGCGGGTGCCGTGACAGCTCGGGCAAGCCTGTTCGGAGATGTAGCGCGCCAACTCCTCGCGCACCGCCTGCGATTCGGTCTCGCGGTAGCGGCGCGACATGTTGGGCAGCACGCCCTCCCAGGGATGCGTGCGTTCGCGGGTACGCCCCCGCGGCGCGATATAGGTGAAGGCGATCTTCTCCTTGCCCGAGCCGTGCAGGATGATCTCGCGCAGGTCCTCCGGCAGCTCCTGCCACGGCGTCTCCAGGTCGAAGTCGTAATGACGCGCCAGCGAGGAGAGCAGTGCGTGGTAGTAGGCATTACGCCGGTCCCAGCCGCGTACGGCGCCGGCGGCCAGCGACAACTCGGGGTTGATGATCACCTTCTGCGGGTCGAAGAACTGCTTCACGCCCAGTCCGTCGCAGCTCGGGCAGGCGCCGACCGGGTTGTTGAAGGAGAACAGCCGCGGCTCGAGCTCGCCGAGCGAGTAGCCACACTTGGGGCACGCGTGTCGTGACGAGAAGACGTGCTCCTCGTCGGAGTCCATCGACACCACCATCGCCTGGCCGTCCGCCAGTCGTAGCGCGGTCTCGAAGGACTCGGCCAGCCGCAGTTGCAGGTCGTCGCGCACCTTGAAGCGGTCAACCACTACCTCGATGGTGTTCTTGGTCTTGGGATCGAGCGTCGGGACCTCGTCGATCTCGTAGACCTCACCGTTAAGGCGCACCCGCAAAAAGCCCTGCGCCTGCCATTCGGCGAACAGCTTGTGGTGCTCGCCCTTGCGGTTCTCGATCACCGGGGCGAGCAGCAGCCACTTCGAGCCCTCGGGCAGGTCCATGACGTGGTCGACCATCTGCGAGACCGTCTGCGCGGCCAGGTCGATGTCGTGCTCCGGGCAGCGCGGCAGGCCGGCGCGGGCGTACAACAGGCGCAGGTAGTCGTAGATCTCGGTGACCGTGCCCACCGTCGAGCGCGGGTTGTGCGAGGTGGTCTTCTGCTCGATCGAGATCGCTGGCGACAGCCCCTCGATGGTGTCGACGTCGGGCTTGTCCATCATCGACAGGAACTGGCGCGCGTAGGCCGACAGCGACTCGACGTAACGGCGCTGGCCCTCGGCGAAGATCGTGTCGAAGGCGAGCGACGACTTGCCCGAGCCCGACAGGCCGGTGAAGACGATCAGCTTCTCGCGCGGGAGATCGACATCGATGTTCTTGAGGTTGTGCGTACGTGCGCCGCGAATGCGGATGAACGGATCGGCCATGGTGCAGGGAATTCGCTCGTTTGAGTGTGCCCGCCGCCGGTTGGCGCGGAACCGGGTAGTGTAGCCGAATGCACGACGATCTCGTTGCCGAGATATGAATGCTTTATAGTGGTGGTTTGCGCTTGCAGGGGCCGGTGACGCCACCGGTCGGCAGGAACCACAAGGAGTTTGAATATGGCTAGCCGCGGTGTGAACAAGGCAATCATCATCGGCAACCTCGGGGTCGACCCGGACGTGCGCTACCTGCCGTCCGGCGGCCAGGTCACCAACATCCGCGTGGCCACCTCCGAGCAATGGCGCGACAAGAACACCGGTGAGAACCGCGAGAACACCGAGTGGCACCGCATCGTCTTCTTCGGCAAGCTCGCCGAGATCGCCGGCGAGTACCTGAAGAAGGGCAGCCAGGTCTACATCGAAGGCCGCCTGCAGACCCGCAAGTGGCAGGGCCAGGACGGCCAGGACCGCTACACCACCGAGATCGTCGCCAACGAGATGCAGATGCTCGGTGGCCGTCCGGGTGGCGGTGGCGGCCAGGGCGGCGGCTACGGCGGTGGCCAGGCCAGCCAAGGTGGCCAGTCCGACTACGGCGCGCCGCCCCCGCCGCCGAGCCAGGACCAGCGCCCGGCCAAGTCCATCGACGACGGCTTCGGCGAGGACGACATTCCGTTCTGAGGAATACCGGCCTCAACCAAACCTGATAGACCCCGTCCCCCGACGGGGTTTTGTTTTTGGTGGCGACCTTTTCCTGGCTTGTTGCCCTGTTTTCGCGCGCCTGAAGGGTGTCGTTGGTCTCGACGGGCTTTCGAGGCTGCGCGCGAGTCCTTTTTTTGCTTCTCCAAGAAAAGGGGCGAAAAGAAGGACACCTCGGCGCCTTGGCCCTGCGGGCTTCCCTTACGGTTGGTGGGTCGCCGTCGGGTGCAGTTCGATATCCTTGCCCGCCAGTCCCGGCAACTTACCAGCTGGAAGGCACGGCGCAAGGTGTGGGTGGTGAATGCGCAAATGCAATCTCCACTGTTGGCTCTGGTTTCGTTGTTTCAGGCTGGCGGGAGGCTTTCAACTTGCCCGTCTCACTGAACTTGGGTCCGGGCGATTGCGAGGAAAATGGATAAGCCCGAGGGGGAATGGGGCCGCTTTGTCACTTGGTTGATGCAAAACAAATTCAAAGAGTTAGATTCAGATTCCTTCCTCCACACGTTTTTGCGCGGACCCTCAAAGAGTTCACGGGGTAAGCCCACACGCATGTCGGCCAATGTCGCCAATGGCTCTTCAGACAGAAGCATCGCGTTTCATGTTCCATGAGAAATGATTTGAAAAATATGGCCGATTGGATGGGGGCTTCTGTGATCTATTAAATTGATATTCATTGGCTAAGGCGTGCGCCGCCGACCGACAAGCGAGCAGTGAGCGTCATCCGCGTTGGGCGCCGAGGCCTTGACCGAAGTTATAGGTGTCTGTAGCTTACCTTTGGGTGTTTGTGCATGCGCTTTTGGCGGTTAGTCCCAATGAGTGTTGGAGCAAGCAACGGCCCGCTAACGAGGAATCCAACGAATGCCGAGTGTGGCCAAGAATGCAGAAATTTCCGTAGTAAGCCTCTATTCTGGCGCTGGTGGGTTGGATCTTGGGTTCTCTCGCTGTGGTCTCGAAACAGCCGTGGCGTTTGAGCGTGGCAGCGCCGAACTCAAAACCTATCGTTCAAACTTTCCCGGCACATATGCTTACCAAATTGATCTGGGAGAAGCCTCTCCTGCGGTTGTTGCTGAATTGGTAGAGCGGCATGTGTCGCCGGGTTCTAATCTCGTGGTGATTGGCGGTCCCCCGTGCCAATCCTTTAGTGTAAGCAACGTATCTCCCAAGATCGATGAAAAGCGAGCTTCCCTTGTAGATAGTTACGCCGCGATAATCGAAGCGCTTCTATGTCGTTTTCGTGTTTTAGGTTTTGTGTTTGAAAATGTTCCAGGGCTTCGGGAGGTGCGGAAACATCGATATCGCTATGCGCGCCTTAAATGGCGGCTCTACCGTGCGGGATTTTCTCAACACGAAAAAATTCATCAAGCTCTCGATTATGGGGTGCCCCAAAATCGAAGACGACTAATGCTTCTGGGGTTCCATAAAAAATTTGCCCCCGGAGCGGTTCGGCGTTACTTGGTGCCCGCGCCAACCGTTTCCCGGCCCTCCCTCGTTCGTGATGCTATCGCCAATCTGCCAGAGCCTACGTTTTTTCGCAGAAACCTCTCCGCTTCGGACATCCCTTTTCATCCCAACCATTGGACCATGGTTCCAAGGTCTCAAAAATTCGCAACTAATCATGGCCCTAACCTAAAGCGCCGATCCTTCAAGCAGCTTTCCTGGGACTTGCCAAGCCCGGCTGTCGCCTATGGAAACCGAGAGATCCATGTCCATCCTGATGGTCATAGGCGCCTGAGTATTTATGAGGCGATGAGATTGCAAGGTTTCCCGTTAGACTTTGTCGTTAAGGGTAATTTTTCCGAGCAAGTTACCCAGGTTTCTAATGCTGTGCCGATTCCCTTGGCGGCCTCGGTTGCAAATTCTTTTTACGCAGCGGTGCGTGAGCCGCTTACTGGGAGCTCCCGTTATCCGATTTGCGAATTGTCAGCTGTCGGAGCGTGACATCCTGAGAGGAAAGTAAAGTGGATCCCGATATTCTAATTTCAGAAATACAGAATAGTCGTGATAGCGGCACGCCGGCTCGTGCGGAATTGAGGACATCAGACAGGGTTCTTGCGCGGGTGACGGATGGGATATACCGAGAGCCGTCATCCGCGCTTCGGGAGCTCATATCAAATGCTTACGACGCGGATGCCACTCGGGTAACCATAGACATGGACCCCCCGCGATTTGATGAGATAAGGGTTCGAGACAATGGGAATGGGATGAGCAGGGAGGCTCTTGCGAATCTTATTCAGCAAATTGGCGGTAGTGCGAAGCGCACATCTAAAGGCCAAACCCTTAACGTTACGTCCGGACAGAATCCTCTTCTCTCCCCAAGGGGGAGACGATTAATTGGAAAAATCGGGATCGGGCTTTTCTCGGTTGCGCAGCTTACCCGGCATTTTAAAATACTCACAAAGCGAAAAGGTGAAAACTATAGCTTGATCGCCGACGTTGTGCTCCACACATACTCAGATGAAGAAATTGAGCACACCATCAATGATGGCGCAGATGTAAAAACTGGAGAAGTCCACATATGGGAAGAGGCTCACCCAAGTCTCGACGCACATGGCACGGAGCTAATCCTAATGGACCTGCGAAATCAAGCCAAAGAGGTGCTTCAAAGTAGGGGTATGTGGCAAACCCTACTTGAGGAGGCTCCTCAGGATAAGGCTACGCCACTTGGTTCAAGCCTTACTCACCCGACCTATCACATCGGCGCGGTTGACTTGGGGGCGAAGGGCCCTGACTACATTTCCGATAGTGCGTCCTTGCCTTGGGGTGAAGAAGATTCGCCTTTGACTCGCATGCACCGTCTCCACGAGGCAGTTGTCAGTGAAGGAGTCAAAAGAAACCGCACCAACCTAGACCAGGTTCTCGACAGTTATTTGCGAACGATTTGGAATCTTTCGCTGGCTGTGCCTATTAAATATATAGAAAAACATCCTTTCGATCTCACGCGAAAAGACGGGATACGTGCTTTCCGACTTTTTAATGAGAACGGAAAACAGCCGTCCGAGATAGCTTGGGAAAATGACGACTGTTTGTCAGAACAGGATCAGGGTGTTCCACCAGGGATGGAAAGCCCGAATGACTTCGACGTGTTCGTTGACGGGATCGAACTTAGGCGACCGATATCCTTCACTTCCGAAACAAAGAGTGGCAGTACTTTTCAGACGCCGTTATTGTTTATTGGTGAATACTCTCCAGACTTATCAAATATTCCCTCGACGCAGAATGGGGGTCCGCTGAAGTTTAGGGCGTATTTGCATTGGCGTCCCAAGATCATGCCTAAGGAGCACCAGGGGGTGCTTGTTCGAATCTTTGGTGCAAGCGGAACTCTTTTTGATACTACCTTTATGCAATATAAGGTGGCAGAGCTGACTAGGCTCAGACAAACGACAGCGGAGATTTTTGTCGATGAGGGTATGGAAAGCGCCCTTAACATTGACAGAGAGTCGTTTAATCACTCCCACCCGCATTACCAGATCATTAGCCGCTGGCTCCATCGAGCGCTTAGAAACCTTGCAACGAAACACAAACAACTTTCGTCCGAGGCGCGATTAGCGAGGCGGAAGGAGGAAGCCGCCTCGAGCCTGCGCGCACTCGAAAAGCACGTTAAACAAGTATGGGATGGTCGTTTTGTAGGCTTGGATGAGGCGGAAGATGCGCGGCCCGACATTAAGATACTGGCTACCGAAAAGGAGGCTGAAGATGCAAGATCATCGTATGATGGACTTGCTTTTTCAGCTAGTGCTTTAGGTCTGACAGGAAAGTCCGAAGAAGACAAGAGAAGGGCTGAAGCGGTTGCAAGTATTCTTATGGCATATGGTGTAATCGACTCACTGCCCCTGGAAGAGCAACAGGGACTGATTCAGAACCTGTTAAAGGTGTTCAACGATGCGTAACGGGGCTAATCGATCGAGCCAGAGCCCGCAAGACGACGACCTTCTTAAGGGGCTCTTCGAGCCTGTAAAGCATACCTCAAGGGATCGGAAGCGGTTTCAGCCATGGCATTTGCCCAGAAAACAATATGTCCGGAAGCTTCAATGGGATCGCCGCGTCGGTGACCTGCTCAATAAGGTAAAACCCTTAGTCGAGAAAACGAAACAGATAAATTATCTTGGCCTTGCCGAACGAGATTTGCTTGATCTTAGAGTCATTTCCGATCGGTGTTTAAGAGACGGAGTTTCTATACGTTTTTTGGGGTTTGACTCCAGCGCAGTCCCGAATTCCCCAGCACGGGACGCTTTGGACGAAACCATGCATCGGTTAATAACTGAGCAAAGGTTGGATGCATCGTCAACCGTAGAACACAATAGAATTGAGCAAATCGCTAACCCTCGTTCAGTGGCCCATAGGCGGTTGCGTGAATATGGGCCCTTTGATGTGGTTAATATCGATTTGTGTGACTCAATAGGAACTCATTCGCCAGGATCAGAGGAAAGTTATTACAACGCTATTCTTGCCATATTGGATATGCAGCAAACAAGGCGCGAGCCGTGGCTTCTGTTCATTACAACACGAGCCGATCTTCAAGCTGTTGATAAGGACGCGTTGGGCACCTTCTGGGGGAAATTGTTGGAAAACGTTAAACATGATCAGATTTTTGCGAAAGAGTTTTCGGAAGGTATCGGTGTGTGCCGTGGCGAGCTTTTTTCTCAGCTACAGGATGCGCACGACGTTGCGGATGACCTATTCCCAAAGGCTTACGCGGCCGCCTTTTCAAAGTGGCTAATGCACTTCAGTGCCGCAGAGTTGCATGTGCCGCTGAAAGTCAGAACAAAAGATGCTTATGCCTACAGTGTTCGAGGAAATGGAAGCTTAGATCTTTTTTCGATTTCTTACCTCATGACCCCGGCCCCAAAGGGTTTGCACGACAGTTCCGGGTTGGCAACGAATGTGTCGTCAGGTCAAAGTGACTCGGGGGGGATTGACGAGCAGGACCTCGCTCGCGCGATCGCTGAGGTGGTGGTTAGGCCTTGTGATGTTGAGAAAGAGTTGTCCGAAGACTCAGTTGCATACGAGAAGTCAAGCAGTCAGACCAGAGATCTTTTGGTTGAAGCTGGGTATTCAGGTGAAGAGTTTGACCGCTGGCTGGAAACGGGGGGTGCGAAAGAAGCATAATCCCCAAGGCTTGGCGGGCAATATGGGGGGGTCGTCCTGAATGCCCTCAGGGTTGCCGGGTTTTAAAGTAGCTGATGTTTAGTCGTGTTGGGGTGCGGGAAATGAGCGTGCTTGGGATGGCTCCTTCGGTTCCTCAAGGGGGGCGGACAACTTGGGCGAATTTAGTGCCAGAAGCTTTTTCCGAACCCATTAATATTTGCAAGTGAACCGGCGGCTGGGTTTTTGCTGGGCCCAAGCCGACCTAAGAAGCGCGGGGTTTGTTGGTTGTGGGCCGTGCACGAAAGGCCCCGCTCGGTCGAGCGGGGCTGTTCGTTTCGGGCCGGGCGGTGTGATCAGTCCTTGGCGACCACCGGCAGACCGGCCTCTTCCCAGGCGTCCATGCCGCCCATCAGGTTGGCGACGTTGGTGTAGCCCGCGCGCTTGAGCAGGCTGGCGGCGACGGTCGAGCGCATGCCCGAGCCGCAGACCAGCGTGATCGGTTCGTCCTTGGCCACGCCCTCGAGCCCGTTGCGGGCATCGTGGGCGGGGGTGTGACGTGCGCCCAGGGCGTGGCCGTCGTTCCATTCGCTGGTCTCGCGCACGTCCCACAGCGCGCGGCGGTCGTGATCGAGGTCGGTCTTGGCGGTCTCGGCGTCGACCAGCGGGAGGTTGTCGAATGCCTCGCCGGCCTTGAGCCAGGCATCGAAGCCGCCGTCGAGAAAGCCGACCACGTGGTCCTGCCCGACACGCACCAGCGCGCGGATGGCCTCGCTGATCAGCTCGTCGTCACCCTCATGGTCGACCAGGATCAGCGGCTGGTCCGGCGGGGCGATCCAGCCGGCCCAGGTGGAGAGGTTGTCGCCGTATTCGATGCCCAGCGACCCCTTGATGTGCGCGGCGTTGTAGGCCAGCCGGTCGCGGATGTCGATCACCACCGCCCCCTCGGCCATGCGGGCCTTGAGGTCGTCGATGTCGAAGACCTCGATCTCCTCGGCCAGCAGGTCGACCATGCCTTGGACCGGCTTGGGACCTTCCGAATTGGTGACCTTGTTGCGCGGGTAGAAATCCGGCGCCGGCGGCAAGTTGCCCAGCAGCGTGTCGATGAACTCGTCTTCGGTGAGCGACGGGTCGAGCAGCGGGTTGGCCGCGCGCTCGTAACCCAGCGTCGAGACGGTGCGCCCCGACATGCCGGCGCCGCAGGCCGATCCCGCGCCGTGCCCCGGGCGGATCTCCAGCCCGTCCGGCAGGCCGTGGAGCTTCTCGCGCACGCTGTGGAACGCCTGCTTGGCCAGCCCGCGGGTGGCCTCCTCGCCGAGCAAGTCGGGGCGGCCGAGGCTGCCGACGAACAGGAAGTCGCCGGTCAGCGCGACCGCCGGCACGTCGACCGAGCGGGCGCCGTCATAGACCAGGAAGGTGAGGTGCTCGGGGGTGTGCCCCGGTGTGTGCAGCGCCTCGATGCGGACGTTGCCCATCTGCACCGAATCGCCTTCCTGCATCGGCAGGTGGTCGAAGCCGACCTCGAACACCTCGTTGTCGTCGTAGGCCGACAGGTGCAGCTTCGCGCCGGTCACCTCGGCCAGTTCGCGCGCGCCGGAGGCGTAGTCCGCGTGGATATGGGTGTCCAGCACGTGGCGGATGACGTAGCCCTCCTGCTCGGCGAAATCGAGGTAGATGTCGATGTCGCGGCGCGGGTCGACGATCGCAAGCTCCTTGCTTTGCTGGCAGCCGACGGCGTAGCTCAGTTGCGACAGGCCGGTCTCTTCGAACGCTTCGAACAGCATGGGTACTCCCTCGGAGGTAGTGAATAAGCGTGACTTGGGAATCTATCAGAGAAACTGTTGAAGAATGGACAGTGGGATGGATTTCGAGTTTCTCAACCCCCGCCGACGCTCCCGTGGATCGATCCGTCATCGCTGGGCGTGGCCCGGACGCCACACCGGCGCGACACCGGCGCGAGCGCGCTGTTGCGCCCGTGCCGGCACCTGTGCTTAGCTCGAAGTCATCGGGTCGTTCCAGCCTCTAGGCTCAAGCGCCCGGTGTCCCGCTGAAACCACCCGCGTCCGGCCCGTGCCGGCCGCCGACAGGAGGCCACGGTGCCCTCGATCTGGACCGACATCGCCACCCAGGCCACCGACTTTCGCCGTCGCCTGCACCAGGCCCCCGAGCTGACCTGGCAGGAGCACGCCACCGCCGGCGTCATCCGCACGGAGCTCGATCATCTGGGCATCCCCTGGCGCGCCTGCGTCGGCACCGGCACGGTGGCCCACCTCGCGTCCGAGGCAACAGGCCGTCACATCGCCCTGCGTGCCGACATCGACGCCCTGCCGATCGACGAAATCAGCGGCAAGGACTGGTCTTCCGGCACGCCCGGGATCATGCACGCCTGCGGTCACGACGGGCACACCGCCACGCTGCTGGCGGTCGCCCGCTGGCTCAAGACCTGCGAGGACCAGCTGCCCGGCCCAGTCACGCTGCTGTTCCAGCCCGCCGAGGAAGGCGGCCACGGCGCGCGCGAGATGATCCGCGACGGCGCGCTCGAGGGCGTCGACTGGGTGTTCGGCTGGCACAACTGGCCGGCGATTCCCTTCGGCCAGGCCGTCTGCCCGGACGGGCCGGTGATGGGCGCCAACGGCACCTTTGAGATCCGCCTGACCGGCAGCGGCGGGCACGCCAGCCAGCCCGAGGCCTGTCGCGACCCGCTGCTTGCCGGTAGCGCCCTGGTGCAATCGATCCAGCAGATCGTCTCGCGCCGACTGGCCCCGCAGACCGCCGCGGTGGTCAGCGTCACCACCTTCGAGGCCGGCGGGGCGATCACCGCCATCCCCGATACCGCCCGCCTGGCCGGCTCGGTGCGCGTCGAACGTACCGACCAGCGCGATGCGGTGGCCCAGCACCTCGACCAGATCGCCCGCGATACCGCCGCGGCCTACGGCGTCGAGGCGCGCTTTACCTTCACGCCCCGTTATCACGCCACCGTCAACCACCCCGAGGCCGCCGCGCACTACCGGGGTGCACTGGCCCGTGTGCTGGGCGTCGACTGGCGCGATACGTCGTTGCCGGTGCCGATCATGGCGTCCGAGGATTTCAGCTACTACCTTCGGGAGGTTCCCGGCGCCTTCGCCTTGATCGGCGCCGATGACGGCGAGGGCCATCACTGGCCTTGCCACAGCCCGCGCTACGACTTCAACGACCGGTTGATCGACCCGGTGGGCCGGATCTTCTCCGACCTGGTCGGGATGTCGATGGAGTCGAGCGCGGGCTGAACGCGAATGGGCAGGGCTCTTGCAAGAGCTTGACCCGGAGACCGGCCGGGGCACTCCCCGGCACTCCCGCCGCGATGCGGCGGACTGAAACCACCCGCAATAAGGGGAGAAAGCGCCAATGCACATGCAGGTGTTCGAGCAGTGGGAATCCGAGATCCGCGCGTACTGTCGCGCCGCACCCACGGTCTTTCATTCGGCGAGCAACGCCCGCCAGACCGACGAGCAGGGCCGCAGTTACATCGATTTCTACGCGGGCGCCGGGGTGCTCAATTTCGGGCATAACGACCCGAAGATGAAGGACGCGCTGATCGACTACATCCAGAACGACGGCGTCGCCCACAGCCTCGACATGTACACCACGGCCAAGCGCGCCTTCATCACCAAGTTCGTCGAGACGATCCTCAAACCGCGCGACATGGACTACCGGCTGCAGTTCGTCGGCCCGACCGGCACCAATGCCGTCGAGGCGGCACTCAAGCTCGCCCGTCGCGTCACCGGCCGGCAGCAGGTGGTGTCCTTCCACCACGCCTTCCACGGCATGACGCTGGGCGCGCTGGCGGCGACCACCAACGCCCATTTCCGCAACGCCGCCGGCGTGCCGCTGGACAATGTCGTCCACCAGGCCTTCGGCTGCGAGACCCAGTGCCCCAACTGCACGCTGGGCTGCGGCATGCCGTCGCTCGAGCGTCTGCGTGACATCTACAGCGACCCTTCCAGCGGCTTCGCGCCGCCGGCGGCCTTCCTGGTCGAGACCATCCAGGCCGAGGGCGGGGTGCGCGTCGCCTCCGAGGAATGGCTCAAGGGCATCCAGGACCTCGCGCACGAACTGGGCGCGCTGTTCATCCTCGACGACATCCAGATGGGTTCCGGCCGCACGGGTTCGTACTTCTCCTTCGACGAGATGGACCTCGACCCGGACATCATCACCCTGGCCAAGGGCATCGGCGGCTTCGGCACGCCGATGGCGATGAACCTCAACAAGCCCGAGCACGACAAGCACTGGCTGCCGGGCGAGCACACCGGCACCTTCCGCGGCCAGGACCTGTCGTTCATCGCCGGCACCGTGGCGCTGGGCTACTTCGACGACCCGGCGTTCATGGACGAGACCCGCCGCAAGGGCGAGGTGATCAGAAAGCGCCTGGAGACCATCGCCGAGAAGTACCCGCGCTTTGCCGTGCGTGGCCGCGGCATGATGCAGGCGCTGGATTTCATCGACGGCGATCTGTCCAAGCGCATCGCCCGCGAGTGCTTCGACCGTGGCCTGCTGGCGGCGGTCTGCGGTTCGAAGGGGCAGGTGATCAAGCTGATCCCGCCGCTGACCATTCCCGATGACGACCTCGAGGAAGGGCTGAACCTCTTCGAACAGGCCGTCGATGCCCAGGTGGAGGGCTGACCCATGCGACAACGTGACGACATGACCTTCCCGATGGAGGAGTACGAGCGCCGGCTCGGCGAGTTGCGCATGCGCATGGCCGAGCGGCTGCTCGACGCGGTGATCATCACCGACCCCGAGAACCTGATGTACCTGACCGACTACCAGACGACCGGGTACTCGTTCTTCCAGGCGCTGGTGGTGCCGCTCGACGACAAGCCGTTCATGATCACGCGCACCATGGAGGAATCCAACGTCCATGCGCGCACCTGGGTGGAGATCACCCGGCCGTATCCGGACACCGGTGACGCCATCCAGATGCTGGTCTCCTCGTTGAAGGAGTTCGGTCTGGCGAACAAGTACATCGGTTACGAGCGCAACAGCTACTTCTTCCCCGCCTACCAGCAGGACGCGCTGCACACCACGCTGACCGGGGCGAAGCTGCTGGACTGCTTCGGCATCGTCGAGTGCGGCCGGCGCACCAAGTCCAAGCATGAGATCGAGATCATGCGTCGCGCGGCCGTCGCCACCGAGGCCGGCATGAAGGCCGGGCTCGAGGCCTGCAAGGCCGGGGTGACCGAGAACGAGATCGGCGCCGAGGTCTGCGCGGCGATGTTCCGAGCCGGCGGCGAACCGCCTGCCGTGCTGCCCTACGTCACCTCCGGGCCGCGCACCATGATCGGTCACGCCACCTGGGAAGGGCGCGTGGTCAAGCCGGGCGAGCACGTCTTCCTCGAGGTGGCCGGCTGCTACCGCCGCTACCACACCGCCATGATGCGCACCGCCGTGCTGGGCGAACCCACCGACCTGATGTGGAAGGCCCAGGAGCGCATGAAGGAGGCCCTCGAGCGGGTCAAGGGGCTGATTCGTCCGGGCGTCACCGTCTCGGATGCCGACAACCTGGTCCGCTCGATCATGACGGTGGACGACGCCCACGGGAAGCTGATCACCCGCTCGGGGTATTCGATCGGTATCGCCTTCCCGCCCAGCTGGGACGAGGGCTACATCCTGAGCCTGATGCACGGCGACAAGACCGTGCTGCGCGAGGGCATGACCTTCCACATCATCCCCTGGGCCTGGGGCGTGGACGGCGACAAGACCTGCGGCATCTCCGACACCATCTACATCACCAAGGACGGCTGCGAGTCGTTCTTCGACATGGAGCAGGACTTCACCGTCAAGCGCGAGGAGGCCAAGCGCGAGATCCCGGACGAGCCGCCGGTGATCGAATTGCTCGCGGCCGAGAGCGGCAAGCGCCAGGAGGCGTCCCAGGGGGAATCCGAGGCCAAATCCGGGGCCAAATCCTCGGCCAAGTCCCACGGCAAGCACGACCACAAGAAATCCAAGGAGTCGCGCGCCTCATGAGCCAGACCGTCATCAACCCGACCACGGGCAAGACCCTGCACGACTTTCCGGTGATGGACCCGGCCCAGCGCGACGCCGTGCTCGAGCGCAGTGACGTCGCCTACCGCGACTGGCGCAAGACCAGCTTTGCCGAGCGCGCCGACCTGCTGCGGCGCGTGGCGGCGGTGATGCGCGAGGATCGCGAGCGCCTGGCCCTGCTGATGACCGACGAGATGGGCAAGCCGATTCGCGAGGCGCGTGGTGAGGTCGACAAGGCCGCCTGGTGCGCTGAGCACTACGCCGATCATGCCGAGGAGTACCTCGCCAGCGAAATGCTGGGTTCGGATGCCACGGTCAGCTACGTCCAATACCTGCCGATCGGCACCGTGCTGGGCATCCTGCCGTGGAACGCGCCGTTCTGGCTCGCCTTTCGCTTCGCCGCGCCGGCGTTGATGGCCGGCAACACCTGCGTGATGAAGCACGACGCCCACGTGCCGGCCTGCGCCGCGGGCATCGCCGAGTCGTTCGAGAAGGCCGGCTGCCCGCAGGGCGTATTCCAGAACCTGCCGCTGGAGACCGAAGACATCCAGGGGGCGATCGAGACCGAGTGCGTGCGTGCCGTGTCCTTTACCGGCTCCGATCGCGCCGGCGCCATCGTCGCGGCCACGGCCGCCCGGCAGATCAAGCCGGCCGTGCTGGAGCTGGGCGGTTCCGACCCGGTGATCGTGCTGGCGGACGCCGATCTCGAGGCCGCCGCCGACACCGTGGTGCTCTCGCGCATCATCAACGCCGGCCAGTCCTGCATCGCCGCCAAGCGCATCATCATCGAGGAGTCCATCTACGAGCGCTTCCTCGACATGATGAAAACCCGCCTCGAGAAACTGACCATGGGCGACCCGCGCGAGGAGAGCACCGACGTGGGCCCGATCGCTCGCGCGGATCTCCGCGACGGGCTGCATCGCCAGGTGCAGGCGAGCATCGAGGCCGGCGCGCGCTGCCTGATGGGCGGCGAGATGCCCGAGGGCGACGGTTTCTTCTACCCGGTCACCCTTCTCGCCGACGTCGACGACACCATGGTCGCCTTCTGCGAGGAAACCTTCGGTCCCATCGCCGTGGCCATGTCCGCGCGTGACGCCGACCATGCCCTCGAGATCGCCAACAGCACCCAGTACGGGCTGGGGGCGGCCGTCTGGACCGGCGACACCGCGAAGGCCATCCACATGGCCCGCGACCTCGAGGTCGGCCAGGTCTCCGTCAACGGCATCGTCAAGACCGACCCGCGCCTGCCCAGCGGCGGCGTCAAGCGCTCCGGCTACGGCCGTGAACTCGGTCCGCATGGCATCAAGATGTTCGTTAATGCCCAGCAGGTGTGGGTGGGGCCGAAGACCGGCTAGCCTGAAGCGGACAGCTGGAAGCTTGAAGAGAGGCCAGCGTGCCGAGTGGGGGTGACCCCGCCGGGGCGCTGGCCTTTTGTTTTTGTGACCAACCGAGCCGGGTGCGCACCCGGCCTTTCAACCATGCGATCATGCGCATTCGGGGTGCAATGCCCCACAGGGAACAACCACTGACCAAGGAGGTGTCATGTCACCGCAAGCGAAACTCGTTGCCGGCCTCGGCCTGCTGCTCGGACTGAGCGGCTGCTCCATTACCCAGACCGTCGAGCCCGTCGCCGACAACGACATCGAGCGCATCTGCGTCGAACACAATCCCGACGTGCTGATGGACGGCTTCGAACCGGCCGTCTGCGAACTGATCGAGGAGCAGGGCCTGTACACCGAGGTGTATCGCGGCGAGCGCCCGGTCGGCTGCTCCCACTTCCTCGAATACACCGCCAATTGGCGCTGGGACATGGCGATGTACCTGTCCTATGCCGATCTCAAGGTGTTTGGGCAGGATGGGCTTGAAGGGCGTGCGACCTACGATGCTCGGAATGGTGGTGGGCGCATGGACAAGTTTGGGTCGACGCGGAGCAAGATTGAGCCGTTGGTTGAGGAGATGTTTGGTGGTGCGGGAGTGACGAATCAGGATTGAGGGAACAGAGCCGCGTTTGTTTGCGCTTGTTCATGGGGCGGTCTCGGGCTGACCTCCGTTTTCGCCCGTGGGCATTTCGGTGCCTTCGGCCAGGATATCGATGTAGCGTTTGTAGGCGAAGCGGCGGTTACGCCGGCCTTGGCTTGTTTGCTGAAGTAAGCCGGCCTCGGCGAAGGTGGCTATCAGGGTATTGGCCTTGCCGTAACTGACGCCGAGGATGCGTTGCACGTCCTTCACCATTACGACGGGTTGCTGCATGAGATGTCGTAGCAACCTAAAGCCCTCCTGCCCGGCGTTCGCGGCGATGAGGCGGTCGATGTCGTTATGCTCCAGCTGTTGAAGGCGTTTGGTGGTGCTCACCACCTGTTCGGAAACCGTCACCACCCCTTCGAGGAAGAAGGCGA
Source organism: Guyparkeria halophila (assembly GCF_034479635.1). Taxonomy (NCBI): domain Bacteria; kingdom Pseudomonadati; phylum Pseudomonadota; class Gammaproteobacteria; order Chromatiales; family Thioalkalibacteraceae; genus Guyparkeria; species Guyparkeria halophila. The sequence continues at coordinate 85,610 of NZ_CP140153.1, read as the reverse complement.
CCCAGGCCTCGAAGTTGCCGCTATTACGGACCTGCATTAGACGGTCGTAATACTCCTGCTGATGGGTCTTTAGGTAGGCGGAGAGGTACAACATGGGCTCGTCCAGCACTCCGCGCCAGACAAGAAAGAAGGTAATCAGCAGGCGTCCGAGACGGCCATTGCCGTCGTTGAAGGGGTGGATGGTTTCGAACTGATAGTGAATCAAGGCGCACTGCAGCAGGACGGGGCAATCGTCTTCGACGTAGAGGTATTTCTCTAGGTTGTCGAGTGCATCCTTCATGGAGTCTGGTGGCGGTGGAATGAATCGTGCCGTTCGGAGGTTGGTGCCGCCGATCCAATTCTGTCCGGTGCGGAACTCCCCCGGTGTCAGCGCTGGCTTGCCACCGCGTACTTGCTGCATGAGCACACCGTGGATTTCCCGGAGCAATCGCAGGGACATGGGGAACTCGTCGTCAATCAGTCGGCGCAGGCCATAGCGCATCGCCTTGACGTAATTGACCACCTCGCCCACGTCAGCCGTGGGTATGTGTTCCTCGTCGGCCCCGAGTACGTCGGTGAGGGAGGATTGGGTTCCCTCGATCTGAGAGGAGAGTAGGGCCTCCTTTTGGATGAACATCGCGACGAAAAGATCGGGATTCGGCAGGACGCTTGCAATGGTGTTGATTGCGCCCAGAGCGCGGTCTGCGTCGGAGAGCAGCATCGCCAACTCCCCTTCGAGCTTCACTGGAGGAGTGGGCGGCAGTGTCGCCGGGAAGAACGCACGGTAGCCGGTCGGGGTCTGTCGATAGATGCCACAGCGTGTCATTTTTGGTGGAGCCTGAATCATGTTGCCTTAACACGCTCTTCTATAGCACAAAAGAGAAATATGGAAGCGCCTGGGGTGGTATGTTTTCAAATTATGGAATATGGCCCCGGTTTTTCTCCCTTGTTTTCCCCGGCTCCAGGCATGCGCTTAGGTTGATGCGCGCCTGAATTGCATCGCGGCCTGCCCTGGTTCCTCGATAGCGAGTCATGCGAGAGCTGGGGTCAACCCGGATCCTCTGCCAGCTCGGCGCTGACGCTGCGGAACTGTTCCAGCGCGGCTTCCAGGTTCTCGACGATTTCCGTGGCCAGTACGTCGGGGGCGGGGAGGCTGTCGATGTCTTCCAGGCTGTCGTCCTTGAGCCAGAAGATGTCGAGGTTGAGCTTGTCGCGCTGGGCCAGTTCTTCGTAGGTGAAGCGGCGGAAGCGTTCGGTTTCCTTGCGCTCGTGGTAGCAGCGGACGAAGTCGTCCAGGTCGCTGTCGGTCAGCTTCTTGGTCTTGAGCGTCTTGTGGACGTTGGTGCGGTAGTCGTAGACCCACAGCTCCTTGGTCTGCACCTCGCGTGAGGCGGGGCGCTTGTCGAAGAACAGCACGTTCGCCTTCACGCCGGGGCTATACCAGATGCCGGTAGGCAGGCGCAGCAGGGTGTGGAAGTTGAAGCCTTCCAGCAGCCGCTTGCGGATGCCCTCGCCTGCGCGGCCGGCCTCGAACAGGACATTGTCCGGCAGCACCACGCCGGATCGGCCCTGGGTGTCGAGGATGGTCATGATGTGCTGCAGGAAGTTGAACTGCTTGTTCGAGGTGGTGAACTTGAAATCCTCGCGCTCGTAATTCTCCCGCTCCGTGCTGACCGAGCCGTCTTCGCCCACCACCTTGTAGCTGGATTTCTTGCCGAAGGGCGGGTTGGTCAGCACCACGTCGAAGCGCTCGCCGTTGTCCCCGGCGAGCGCATCGCGCTGGAGCACCGGGCTGCCGCCGTTGCCGATGCCGTGCAGGTAGAGGTTCATGGCACACAAGCGCACCACCTCGTCGACGATGTCCACGCCGGTGAATGCCGAGTGACGCAGATCGCGCAGCTTTTCGCGGTCCTGGCTCTGCGTTTTCATGTGTTCGAAGGCGGTCAGCAGAAACCCACCGGTGCCGCAGGCCGGGTCGCAGACGGTCTCGCCGATCTTCGGCTCGACACAGCGGACAATGGCCTCGATCACCGGCCGCGGGGTGAAGTACTGCCCGGCGCCGGATTTCACCTCCGAGGCGTTGCGCTCCAGCAATCCCTCGTAGATCTCGCCCTTCACGTCCACCTGCAGACCGATCCACGGGCCCTCCTTGTCGATCAGGCCGACCACGCGCTTGAGCTTGGCCGGATCGGAGAGCTTGTTCTGCGACTTGCGGAAGATGGTGCCGATTAGCCCCGGTTCGCTGGCCAGCGCCTCCAGCGTATGGCGATATTGCAGTTCCAGCTCATCGCCCTCCTTGCTGGCCAGTTTCGTCCAGTTCCACTCCGGCGGGATGGCCGAGCCCTCGCCCAGAAACTCCTCGCGCTCCTGGTCCATCTTCAGGAACAGCAGATAGGTGATCTGCTCGATGTAGTCGCCGTAGGAAATGCCCTGGTCGCGCAGGACATGGGCATAGTTCCAGACCTTGGAGACCAGTTGCTCGTTGCTCATCAGGAGGCCTCGTAGGATTGTTCGATCAGTGCTTTCGCGCGCTCGAGGTCGTCGTGGGATGTCAGGCTCACTTCCAGGTCGCCGGTGCCGTAATGGCCGACGTGGCGCACGTCGCGGGTAAAGCCGTCTTCCAGCTCCACCGTGTCGGGGTCGAGCTTCAGGTACAGCCGCACCAGGTTGAGCGTGGTCTTGACCTCCACGCAGGCGAAGTTCTTGATCCGGCGGAAGGCCACGTAGAAGCGCAGGGTCTTCTGGGTGACATCGTCCCCCAGCCCCATCAGGAAGTGCTCCACGTCGGCATAGAGATTGGCCAGTTCGCCGTCCGCGCCGGCGATCATCTCCGAGACGGTCTTGTACTTGTGCGGCTTGCTGTTGCCGGCAGCGTCAACCGTCACGCCGGATGACGTGCCGGCCGAGACCGCCGTCAGCAGCTCCAGCAACAGCAGGTCGCCAGCAAAGCGGCGGTAGCGGATCAGCTCGATGTTCCGGCCCATCTGCTTGACGGCGTGGATGTCGTACTTGGTGAAATCCGCGGCAATGCAGATCAGGCGCGGCGCGTTCCATTCCACCTGGTCGGCGACCTCCTTGCCGTAGCGGTCCCGCACCAGCAGCTCGAAGTCGCCGCGATGGTCCATCAGCCAGTCCAGGTAGAACAGGCCCTGGTTGATCACGTTCTCGGAGCGGTCGCGCTTGTACTCGATGATCACCGGCGAGCCGTTCTCGTCCAGCCCCAGCGTGTCCATGCGCCCGCCGTGGGTGGTGGCGTACTCGGAGGCCAGGAAGCGCACGCCCAGCAGGGTCTCGAGGTTCTGCTCGAACTGCGTCTGCAGGCCGCGCTCCAGCGGCGTGGGGGTGTTGCCCAGCTCGGTCAGCGTCTTGCCGGCGGACTGGAACAGCTTGAGATCACTCATGCGCGGGTCTTCCTGCGGCTGGGTTTCGTTGGGGCGGCCTCGCGGGCGGCGCGGATGCGGACGAGCAATTCGGCTGCGGGATCGTCGTCGGGGTCCTGCGGCACCAGCCGGCCGGCAAAGGCGTCCTTGAGAATGGACTGCTGCAGGGCGGCGGAGCGGGTGAGTTCGGTTTGGCGCGCATCCTCGACTTGCTGGATTTCGCTGAGCTTCTCATTGACTCGCGTCATCATTTCCGCCTGTTCTTCGAGCGGCGGTAGGGGGATTGCCACCGACCGTAATTGCTCAAAGCTCAGGTGAGGGCGGCCTGCTCCATAAATGAATTTTTCCAGTTGGTCGCGCCCAGCCCCCTTGCTGGCAAGAAACATTTCCAGGAAGCGACTCAGTGTTCTCTCGGCAGGACGGAGTAAGGCAACGCTCTGGCATACGTAATGACGCCTTTCATCGCTAGGGAAACGACATACGTCTCCGGTGTTCGCGCCGACGATCGTGATGAGAATGTCATCTTTTCGGGTTTCGCTCCGAATTGCATCAGGGCTATCGGCAGGAGGGTCAACTCGAAACTTCTCGGAAAGATCAAATCTCATCGGGCGCACATTCTGAGCCATGATGAAGACACCTTCGCCTCGGCCGTAATACTTTTTCCAGCCTCGCGAGCCACTGGTCAGATGAGTCAAAAGCGCATCTAGCGATGTCCATACCCACCCCTCAGGTAGTTCGGGTAGGTCGGTGGTGTCGGGCGTGTCGGGTTCCTTGTATGTACCGCGGCCCTGCCAGTTCTCGCGGCGGGTCTGCAGGATGCGCTCCAGCAGGTCGCGGCCGTGTTCGAGGCGGTGGGCGTTCTCGGCGCGCCAGTCGGCGGTCAGTTCGCCGGTGACGGCGGCCTTCAGTACGGACTGGCGATAGCGTGCCAGCAGCGCCTGCACCTCGCGCAGCGCCGCCTCGCCCTGGTCCAGCCGGGCGAACAGGGTCTCGATCTTTTCGACAATGCGGCGTTGTTCGTTGAGAGGGGCTACCGGAACCGAAACTTTTTTGAGTCGGTCAGTATCGATACTCGCTACCGTAGTGCCGTGCTTGGCGCAATCCTTGAGAATGCGGTAGTTCTGCGCGCGCAGATACCAAGTCAAAAAGTCCGGATTTATTTCATCAAAAGTCGTGAGCGTTTTTAGGTCCTGATTGACGGCCACGGCGCACTCGGTAACCGCCACAGGGAAGGTGTGCGCCAATATGCCGGATCTTGTAACCATCAGGATTGAATTGGAAGGAATCAGCTTTGCGGAAGACTGGTCGATGGCGTCTTCCGTGACTGAGTCCGCGGCTCCGCGGACGCGGCCAAACTTCATGTCTTTCGGTGAAACCCAAGGGATAGTGCCATGCGTCCAGAAGGACTTGTTCGCCTTGGATGGAGTCCCGCCCCCGGACCAAGTGCCTAATTCCCCCAAGCTGGCCTCGCTCCAATTGAGAGGTAGGACGGATTGATTATTTGTCACGCCACCAACGCCTCTTGCAGCTCATCCAGCATCTCGTTCAGCCCGTCGCCCAGTACCTTGCGGGCGCGCAGGATACCGCCCTTGTCGGTCAATGCGGGTGCTTCCATGAAATCGCGCGGGGTTATCTCGGCATTGGCGGTCAGGTAGGCGGCAATGGCGCGCAGCCATTCGATCTGCTCGGGGCCGTAGTCGCGGCCAGCCTTCTTCTCCCGGCCCAGCCAGAGGTTGAAGCGGCGTTCCACCGCGGTGCTGAAGGGTTCCAGGCTGTCGGTCTGGCCCAGCGCGAAGCGCACCAGGCTGACGACTTCGGTCAGCTGTTCGTCCACCGGCGCGCCGCGCACTCGGGCGGCCTCGAGCCGCTTGTAGGCCTGCCAGACATTGGCGACCGCCAGGTGCGGCGGGCGCTCTGTCATGGCGTTCACCAGCTCGCGGATGGTGGCATAGGTGAGGTGCTGGTGGCCGAGCGGTTGGTTGTAGAGGATCTGCAGGGCGGTGAGTTCGTCGCGGTTGTCGTCGATGAACTGCTTGAAACTGGTGATGGTCTCGCGCGCCTTTTGTTCGTCGAAGCCCGCGCCGGTGATCTCGTCGGGGGTGAGTTCGTCGATGACGATCTCGCTTTTCTGCTTGATGTCCTTGAGCCGCTGGCGCACGTCGGGCTTGTCGAAGGGGCGGCAGGCCTCGTCCATCAGCCCGTCGATGACTTGTTGTTCCTGTTCCGGGGTGGGCGCGGGGCCGACGCGTTCGGTGATGGCGGCCTGCTGGCGGTCGGGTTCGATGGCATCGAGTAGCGTGTTGGCCAGATCGCGCGGGGTCTGGCCGCCGGTGGTCTCGGCCACGCGGGAGCGATCGTCGTCGGAAAGCTTGCGATCGAGGGCGGCCAGCCGGCCGGCGAGCGAGGACAGGGCGTCCTCGTCGCGACGGCCCATGGCGATCTGCTCGAGCAGCTTGTCGAAGCTGATGCCGTGCTTGCGTTCCAGTGGCTGGCTGGCGTTCTTCTTGGTCTCGGAGACGCCCACGGCGTCGATCAGGATAAAGCGGGTCTTGGTCTTGGCATCCGGGGTGACGGCCCGCAGGTCGGCCTCGGGAATCGTGCGCACGCCGCGGCCTTTCATCTGCTCGTAGTAGCCCTCGGACTTGACGTCGCGCATGAAGAACAGCACCTCGACCGGCTTGATGTCGGTACCGGTGGCGACCATGTCGACGGTAACGGCGATGCGCGGGAAGGGATCGACGCGGAAGGCCTTGATCAGTGCCTTGGGATCCTCGCCGGTGTTGCGGTAGGTGATCTTCTTGGCGAAGTCGTTGCCCTCGCCGAAGACCTCGCGCACGGCGTGGACGATCTCCTCGGCGTGGTTGTCGTCCTTGGCGAAGATCAGGGTCTTGGGCAGCCACTCGCCCGTGCGGTCGGGGAACAGCTCGGTGAAGACGCGCTCGCGGTAGGTGCGAAGGACGGTGCGGATCTGGTTGGGGTTGACGACGGAACGGTCCAACTCTCGCGCGGTGTATTCCAGGTCGGCGTCGAGGGTCTCGTAGCGCAGCTGGCGGGTGCGCCGGTCACGCACCGGCACCTGGAAGCCGGCATCGCCCGTTTCCATCTTGCCGCCCTGTTCGGTGACGCGGGTGCGGATACGGTAGACCTCGTAGCCGACGTTGACGCCGTCGGCGACCGAGCGCTCGTAGGGGTATTCGGCCACCAGGTTCTGGTTGAAAAAACCGAGGGTGTGCTTCGACGGCGTGGCGGTCAGGCCGATGAGATGGGCGTCGAAGTATTCCAGCACCTGGCGCCAGAGGCCGTAGATCGAGCGGTGACATTCGTCGGTGACGATGAAGTCGAAGGTCTCGATCGGGATGTCGGGGTTGTAGGCCACCGGTAGCGGGTCGTGCCCGTTATCGGACCATTGCTCGAAGGCGGAGATTTCCTCGGTTTCCTCGTCCAGTTCCCGGCCGCGCAGCATGGAGTAGAGCCGCTGGATGGTGGTGATGACCACCTTGGCGTCCGGGTCGATGCGATGGCCGTGCAGGTGCTGAACGATGTAGGTGTCGGTGAAGCGGTTGGCCGTGCCCACCGGCTGGAAGTTCTGGAACTCCTTGAGGGTTTGGTCGCCGAGGTTGTTGCGGTCCACCAGGAACAGGATGCGCTTCGCGCCGGCATGCTTGATCAGCCGGTACGAGAAGGAGCAGGCGGTGAATGTCTTTCCCGCGCCGGTGGCGAGCTGGATCAGCGCCCGGGGGCGGTCTTCGGCCAGTGACCGTTCCAGCCCCTCGATGGCCTCGACCTGGCAGTCACGCAGGCCGCGGAAGTCCAGTGGCGGCATGTTTCGCAGCCGTTCGCGCAACGTGTCGGGTTCGCGTAGCCAGTCGTGCAGGGTCTCGGGGCGGTGGAAGGCGAACAGCCGGCGCGAGCGTGGCTTGGGGTCGTGCAGGTTGCGAAAGAAGGTTTCCTCGCCGGTGCTTTCGTAGTCGTAGACGAGCAGGTCGTCCCAGCGGGCCAGGTGCTCGGGCAGGGCGGTCATGTACTTCGCCGACTGCTCGGCGACGGCGCTGAGGGTAATGCCGGCCTTCTTCGCCTCGATCACCCCGGCCGCCTTGCCCTCGATGAACAGCAGATAGTCGGTGAATCCGGCGGGCAGCGAAAACTCGCGCACGGCCACGCCGAGGGCCGCATTCCGGTCAAAGGCATCGCGATCTTGAATGATCCAACCGGCCTCCGTGAGCAGTTGGTCGATTTTCTCTCTTGCCTGTTCTTCCGGCAGTTGCATGGGGATCTCGCTTTCTGGCCACCCGCTGGGCCGTCCTTGTGAGGGTGGCGGGGCTGCATGCCCGAACGGCACATCGGTGCTTGCCCCGGCCACTAGCTGGCTATCCGATGCTATCAGGTTGCGGAGGAGTCCACCCTTGTGCGGAAAGGGCCGGCCAAACCCTTTCGGCAAGGCGAAGGGGAATTCCGAGTCTCGTAACCCGGTACAGGTAGCAATTTTTCGTGGTGCCAGCGCAGGGCTGGGCACTTGCCGTTGGCGCGTCTCGCTTGCAGGACAAGCTCCCACAACGAAAACGGATACTCAGTCACGCAAGCCAGGGTTCCTGTTTGAACCCGGCGAGATCGCGGCCTAGGCTCTAAGCTTTCTGCATTGTTTGGTGTGCGACAGGGCGGCCGGCGGGCCGACATTCTCGTTTCGAGCAAGGCGGGGCAGACATGACGTTTCCTCCCAGCATGAGATTCGCGCTGTTCGGCGCCGGGCTGATCGCGATCACCTACGGGCTGGCGCGCTTCGCCTTCGGTCTGTTCGTGCCGCCGATCCGCGCCGAACTGGGACTCACGCCGGAAGTGGTCGGCATCATCGGTGCGTTGCCGCTGATCAGCTTTATTCTCGCGTCGGTGGTCGCGCCGATCCTCGCCGTACGGTTGGGGGCGCGCTACACGGCGATGCTGTCCGGCACCGTCGGTGCCAGTGGCTTGCTGGTAATCAGTCAGTCCCCCGACGCGCTGTCGTTGGGCATCGGGGTGTTCGCTTGTGGTATCGCCACCGGCCTGATGATGCCGGCGTTGTCGGGCGCCATGCAGGCGGTGGTCGAGCGCTCGATGCAGGGGCGCGTCAGCTCGATCATGAATGCGGGCACCAGCATCGGCGTGGTCGTTGCTGTGCCGGCGGTGCTGATCCTGGCCGATGCCTGGCGGCTCGCCTACGGATCCTTTGCCGTGCTGGCCGTCATCGGCGTGGCGGTCACGTGGCGCGTCATCCCCTCGGTGTCGCGCTTCACGCCGTCGGATGCCACGCCGCCACCGCCGATCAGCAGCCTGCAGTGGTGGCGTCTTGGGCGGCTCTCGGTGTTTGCCTTCCTGATGGGCTTCGTCTCCGCCGCCTACTGGATCTTCGCACCGGATCTCGTGGTCACCCTGGGTGAGTTGCCGCCGGCGGCGACCGGCTGGCTGTGGCTGGCGGTCGGCGTGGCCGGGCTCGGCGGGGCGATGGTGGCCGACGTGGCCGATCGCAACAACCCGCCCATCACGCAGGCCCTGATGCTGATGATGCTGGCCACGAGCATCGCGTTGCTCGCGGCCAGTCCGAGCAACGTGTTTCTTGCGGCCTTTTCCGCGCTGGTCTTCGGCCTGGCCTACATGAGCCTGACGGGGCTCTACTTGATGACGGGCATCCGTCTGTTGCCGGGCCGCCTGTCCATGGGGCCGGTGCTGCCGTTCATCGCGGTGTCGCTGGGGCAGGCGATCGGCTCGCCGGTTGTCGGCATGCTGGTCAACGCATTCGGCTACGCCGAGGCATTTGCGATGTTCGCCGCGATTGGCGTCGTGATCGCCATCCTGTCGCCCCTGTACCCGCGCACGATCGGCGAAGAGGCCGAGGAGGAGGCCGAAGGCCAGACCGGCCTGCAGGCCGCCTACGATTACCAGCTTCAGGGCGCGGATGACGAGCCGGTCACGCGAGACGCCAAGAACTCCTGACCCGCAAGGCACCTGGGCGCGGGGCGGGCAGAGGTCAGTGCGAACCTCGTCTGCCTGGACGGCGGCGGTCAGCAGGTGGCGATTCGTTGCCGGCGGTTACCGGAACGCCACCGTGTTGCGCCCTTGGCCCTTGGCGTCGTAGAGGGCGTCATCGGCGCGCTTGACCAGGGTGTCGGGGGTGTCGCCCGGCCGGTAGAGGCTCGCGCCAATGCTGGTGGTGACCCGGCCGGCCTCGGTGAATGAGGTCGATTCGATGGCGTGGCGCAGCTTCTCGGTGAAGGCCGTCAGCGTGGGCTTGTCGGCGTGCGGGGCGATGATCAGGAATTCCTCGCCGCCCCAGCGTCCGAGGATGTCGGTCTGGCGGCAGTTGCGGCGCAGTACGTCGACGAACTCGCGCAGGATGGCGTCACCGCTGCGGTGGCCGAAGCGGTCGTTGATGGCCTTGAAGTGATCGATGTCGAGGATGATCACGCCGAAGGCATCGCCGTACCGGTTGGCCTTGCGCGCCTCTTCCCCGAGGACCTGGTCGAGCCGGTGGCGGTTGTACACCCCGGTGAGCTTGTCCGTGACGGCCAGCCGTTCGGTCTGTCGGTAGGCGGCCTCGAGCTGGCGCTTGAGGCTGACCTGCTTGAGATAGACGAGCCCGCCGGCGAGCAGCAGCAGGACGAAGACGGCGCTGACCTGCCAGAGCAGGGTGTAGTCCACCCGCTGGTCGTAGCGCACGGAGATCCACTTGTTGTTGATGTCCCGGCGCTGTTCCTCGGTGATGCTGGCGACGGCCTTTTCCATGATGCCGTGCAGCATCGGCCGATCCTTGCGCACGGCCACGCCCATGTCCCAGGACTTGCCGGAATCGCCTGTGATGCGCAGCTCGCCGCTGTATTCGGTCTGCAGCTTGTAGCCGATGGTGGCCAGCGTGCCGATGTAGCCGAACACCTCGTCGCTGCGCACCATCGCCAGGCCGGCGTCGATGTCGGTCACCTCGATCAGGTCGAGGTCGGGGTAGTCGTCGCGCAGCAGCTCGGCGAAGGCGTACAGCGCCGGGATGGCGATCCGGCGTCCGCTCAGGTCGCCCAGGTCATTGATGAAGGCGACGTCGGCCTTGGTGGCGACCACCAGCGGGGTTTCGATGTAGCTGTCGGTGAACTCGGCGTAGGTCTCGCGCTCGGGGGTGCGCATGGCGAGGCTGAACATCTCGCAACGCCCGGCCTTCAGCGCCTCGACCGATTCCGACCAGGTCTTGACCGGCAGGGGGCGAAAGTCCACGCCCAGTGCTTGCTCGAACAGGGCGAAGTAGTCGGCGCTGATGCCGTGGTGCCGGCCGTGCTCGTCGAAGCGCTCGAAGGGCATCCAGTTCGGGTCGATGCAGATGTCGATCTGGCCCGCCTCGTCGAGATAGGCGCGCTCGGCCTCGGTCAGCTCAATGGCCGCTGTTCGCTCCTGAGGCGCGCCCTCGCCGCGCACCCCCAGCCACCGTCCGGTCAAGGTGCCCCACTCGGCCGGGGTGATCGCATCCAGGCCCTTCTGCATGATCGAGTGCAGTTCGGGCTTGTCCGGCGTGATGCCGAAGCGCAGGTCTTCCGCGCCCACGCCGGGCAGCGACAACTCGCCGGCGATGCGGATGTTGGTGTAGGCGCGGCGCTTGATGACCTCATTGATATTGGTGAGGTTCTGCACCAGCGCGTCGATCTCGCCCAGCACCAGCGCGCGGGTCATTTCCTGGTAGGTGCCGTAGTGCCGCAGGTCCATCCCGCCGGCGGCCTCCAGGTCATTCACGTAGAAGATGTCGTCGATCACCCCGACCTTGTGCCCGGCGAGATCCGCGATGTCCGCGTAGTCGCCGAAGTCGTCGCGGACGAAGACGAAGATCGGCAGCTCGTAGTACGGCTCGGTGAACAGCGTGAAGGCGGTGCGATCCTCGTCGTAGGAGATGCCGGAGATCATGTCGACCTCGCCCTCGCGGAAGCGACGGAACGAGTCGCCCCAGATGCCGAAGGTCTTCTCGAAGGTGAGCCCGGTCTTGCTGGCGATCAGGTGCAGGACGTCGTGTTCGAAGCCGTTGCCCGAGCCATCGCCGACGATGGTGAACGGCGGGTGCTCGACCATCATGGCGATCGAGACGGTCGGGTGTGCTTCGAGGAATGCCTTTTCGTCGGCATTGAGGGTCACGGCCGATGCGCCCTGGGGAGTTGCGCCTTGGGCAATCACGGGGGCGATCAACAGGAACCAGGTCCCGAGTAGAGAAAGGCAGAGTCGCTTCATTGCCGGCGCGTGGTTCCGTCAGTGCCTGGGCGGGCTGGTGTGCCGACCGTCGTCGTCGGATGGCGTGTTCGTCGTCGCGGTTCAACCGGGGGCGGTCAGTGTGGCCCGGATCGGGGTATAAGGAAAAACTGTATGTCAGCGGCCGGATGCGGGCAAGGGTTGGGTTCGGATGGTGCTATACCTGTCCGTATTGCCCCGCCGCGCCGACCCATCGGGCGATCAGCGGGTTGACCGACTCGGGGAAGCGCTCGAGCAATTCGTCGGCCAGTTGCCCCGCCTCCTCGAGCTTGCCCTGATCTTCCTGCAGGTTGGCGATCTTGAGTTTGGCGATGCCGGCCTGGCGGGTGCCCAGCACCTCGCCCGGGCCGCGCTGTTCGAGGTCGGCCTCGGCGAGGCGAAAGCCGTCCTCGGTCTCGCGCATCAGCCCGAGGCGGGCCCGGGCGCGGTCACTCAGCGGCTCGTCGAACAGCAGCACGCAGTGACTGGCCGTCGCGCCGCGCCCGACCCGGCCACGCAACTGGTGCAGCTGGGCCAGGCCCATGCGCTCGGCGTTCTCGATGATCATCAGCGAAGCGTTGGGCACGTCGACGCCCACCTCGATCACCGTGGTCGCGACCAGCAGGTGATAGTCGCCGGTCTTGAAGCGGGCCATCTCGCGCTGCTTTTCGGCGGCCGACATCCGCCCGTGCACCATGCCGATGGTCAGGTGCGCCAATTCCTCGCCCAGCATGGCGAAGGTGGACTCGGCGGCCTGCGCCTCGATCTGGCCTTCCTCGATCAGCGGGCAGACCCAGTACGCCTGACGGCCCTCGGCGCACACCTGGCTGATGCGCTCGATCACCTCGCCGCGTCGATCCGAACGCACCACCACGGTGGTCACCGGGGTGCGCCCCGGCGGCAGCTCGTCGATGATCGAGACGTCGAGGTCGGCGAATTGCGTCATGGCCAGGGTGCGCGGGATGGGGGTGGCGGTCATGATCAGCTGGTGCGGTCGGCGCGCGCCTCCGTCCTGGCTCGCGCCCTTGTCGGTCAGCGCGAGGCGCTGATGGACGCCGAAGCGGTGCTGCTCGTCGACGATCACCAGCCCCAGTTGATGAAAGGCCACCGATTCTTGGAACAGGGCGTGGGTGCCGATCACGATCTGGGCGCGGCCGTCGGCCAGTGTTGCCAGCCCCTCGCGGCGCTGGGCGGCCGATTGCTGGCCGCTCAACAGCAATACCGACAGCCCCAGCGGCTCGAACCACTGTGCAAAGTTGCGCGCGTGCTGCTCGGCGAGCAGGGCGGTGGGCGCCATCAGGGCGACCTGGTAGCCGGCGTCGATCACGTCCAGCGCGGCGGCCGCGGCCACCAGGGTCTTGCCCGAACCGACGTCGCCCTGCACCAGCCGCAGCATCGGCAGGCGCTGGGCCAGGTCCGTCTTGATCTCGCCGATCACCCGCTGCTGCGCGCCGGTGGGCGCGAAGCCCAGCTGGCCGAGCAATGCGTCGAACAGGTGCTCGCGTGGCGGGATGGCCGGGGCGGCGACCTGGCGGGTGACGGCGCGGCGCTGGCGCAGCGCGAGGATGTGGGTGGCCAGCTCCTCGGTGATCAGGCGTTGGAGGGCCGGCTCGGTCCGCTCCGGCACGCCGTCGTTGCGTTTGGGCAGGTGGATGCGCTGCAGCGCCTTCATCAAAGACGGCCAGTCGCGCGCCTCGCGGATGGCGCCGGGCAGCGGGTCGCGCAGGTCGCGCACGGCCACTTCCAGAGCCGCCTCGACCAGCTGGCGCAGCTTGGGCTGGGCGACGCCCTCGGTGGCCGGGTACACCGGGCGAATCTGGCCGATCTGATTGGGCGCGACCAGCTCGGGCTGGGCCATCTCCAGGCCGTGCGGCCCATGCTGCAACTCGCCGAACAGCAGATAGGTCCGCCCGGCCTGCGGGGTGGGGCCGAAACGGCCGAAGAACCAGACGGTCAGGGGCATCGGGCCGGACGGCCCCTCGCCCACGGCCTGGCAGACCAGGCGTGCCTTGCCGCGAAACAGCGGCCGTACCTCGGTGATGCGCACCTCGAACAGGGCCGCTTCGTGGAGGTGTTCCGGCGAGAGCGGTTGCTTGGTCCCGCGGTCCTCGTAGCGCAATGGCTGGTGCCAGAGCAGGTCCTCGACCGTCTCGATGTGCAGGCGGGCGAGTTTTTCGGCCACCTTCGGGCCGACGCCGGGCAGTTCCGCCACGGGCGACGAAAGCCCCGGGGGCGGCTTTCTGACGCGCCCCGAGGTGGTGGCCCTGCTGGATGTGCGGTTTTTTTTCGGTGCGGGGGGAGACATGCGGGCGCCGGTTCTGTCAAACGAGGATTTTTGCCGATATACTACGCGCCGTTGCGCATGCTAAAACGATAAAGATTCTGGAGGACTCTCGTGGCTCAACATACCCCCAAGGTCGATCCGATGTCGAAGCTGGTTGGCTTCGTCTCGGCGCTGGTCCTGCTTGCCGCCGTGTTCTATCTCGTGAACGCGCTCTTCAACACCGCGGAAGAGAACGCGCTGGAAGGGCAGGTGGTCGAGAAGCCGGCAAGCAAGGAAGAGGAAACCAAGACTGCCTCGGCAGACGAGAAAACGCAGTCGGGTGGTGGCGAGACGTCTTCTGGCGGTTCCGGTGGCGACATTGCTGCCGGCAAGGAAAAGTACGCTTCCTGTGCCGCGTGTCACGGTGCGGACGGCAAGGGCCAGGGCGGCGCCTTCCCGGTGCTGACCGGCATCCCGGCTGACGAGGCCGAGAAAAAGCTCGCTGCCTACCGCGATGGCGACCAGGAATACCTGAAGTCGGTCGGCCTGGGTGACCGTTACGGCACCATGGCGCCGAACGCGGCCAATCTCTCCGACGAGGACATTGCTGACCTGGCCGCCTTCATCGGCGACGAGTTCGGTGGTGGCGCCGGTGGTGCGGCTGACGGTGGCGACAGCGCTGGCGGCAACGGCGGCGGTGCGGTTGACGGTGACGTCGCGGCCGGCAAGCAGGCTTACGCCTCCTGTGCGGCCTGCCACGGTGCCGACGGCAACGGCCAGGGCGGTGCCTTCCCGGTGCTGACCGAGATGGACGCAGCCGACGTGCAGAAGAAGCTGACCGCCTACCGTGAAGGCGATCAGGACTACCTGAAGTCGGTCGGCCTGGGCGGTCGTTACGGCACCATGGCGCCGAACGCGGCGAACCTCTCGGACGAGCAGATCGCCAACCTGTCGGTCTACATTGCCGACGAGTTCGGTGGCACCAACGGCGGCGGTGACGCGGCTGGTGGTGATCAGGCCAAGTCCGAGGGCGGCGACACCGCCAAGGAAGAGAAGCCGGCCGAGCCGCGTATCGTCAGCGAGTCGGTCATCAACCGCGGTGCGGCGCTGTACTCCTCCTGCGCCATCTGCCACGGCGCCGAAGGCGAGGGTGGCGAGCTGTTCAACGCGCCCAAGCTGGCCGGTACTGGCATGGACCAGACCATCTCTCTGCTGAAGATCTACCGCAAGGGCCAGGAGATGGGTCCGAATTCCTATGCCATGATCCCGCAGGCCACGAACCTGACCGATGACGACATCACGGCGCTGGGTGCCTACATCGCGGTCATGGACGAGGAAAATGAAGGTGCCGCGGCTGAGTAAGGTCGCCACCTAGGCCGACGCTTCGGCCTGATCGCAGAAACGACGCCGGCCCTCAGGGCCGGCGTTTTGTTTGCGGGGTGCGTGGCTGTTCACCGTGCGGCCGGTTGGCCGGAGCGGTCGTGCTCGGGCTTGCTCGCGCACGCCTCGCTGCCACGGTGAGACGAGTTTGCCGCCCCCGGCCGATCGGGGGCGTGTTTTTCGACGGGGGAATCGCATGTTGTTCGAGGTGAAGGAGCTGTGCGGGCCAAACGTGCCGCGGGTCTCGTTCGCGCTTGCCGCCGGCGAGGTGCTGCCGGTGCGGGGTGAGTCGGGCGTGGGCAAGAGCCAGATGCTGCGCGCGCTGGCCGATCTGTCCCCGCACGAGGGCGAGATCAGCCTGGGGGGCGTCGAGCAGCAATCCATCCCGGCGACCGACTGGCGCCGCCAGGTGGCGCTGGTGCCGGCGGAATCCGGCTGGTGGGCCGACACGGTGGCCGAACACTTTCCCTCCCCGCCATCCGAGACCTGGTGGGAACGCCTGCGGCTGCGGGCGGCGTTGTGGGAATCACCGGTCGAGCGGCTGTCCTCCGGTGAGCGTCAGCGACTGGCGGTATTGCGCGCGCTCGCACTCAAGCCGCGCGTGTTGTTGCTCGACGAGCCGACCGCGAATCTCGATCGCGACAACGCCGAGGCGATGGCGGGGCTGCTGCTCGACTACCTGCGCGATCAGGGTGCCGCGGCGGTATGGATCAGTCACGATCCCCGCGAGATCGACGCCCACGGTGATCGGTGGCTGGAAATGACACCTGAGGGAGGGGTGCTGCATGGAACTGTATAGCCTGACCCCGTTCGATCTCGCCCTGGCGGCCGGGCTGGTGCTGGCGCTGGGCGTGGTGCAGGTGCTGCTGGGGCTGGGCCTGTTCCGCACCCTGGCGCTCAACAGCGTGCGGATGGTGCTGCAGCTGCTGCTGGTGGGCGTGATCCTCGAGGCGGTGTTCGATGCGGCGACCCTGCCGTGGATCGCGCTGATTGCCATGGTGATGATGGCGCTGGCCGGCTACGAGGTGGTCGCCCGGCAGAAGCGCGCGATCCGGGGCTGGCACGGTTACGGCATCGGCCTGGCGGCGATGAGCGCCACCGCGCTGATCGTCACCGTGCTGGCGTTGACCTTCGTGATCGAGACCGACCCCTGGTACACCCCGCAATACGCCATCCCCCTGCTGGGCATGATCCTGGGCAACACCATGACCGGCATCGGCCTGGCCCTGAACAACCTCACGCAGACGGCCTGGCAGAGCCGCCGCGAGATCGAGGCCCGGCTGGTGCTGGGGCATACGGTGCGCGAGGCGACCGCCGAGCTGCGCTCGGACTCGATGCGTGCCGGGTTGATCCCCACGCTCAACATGCTGGCCGCGGCCGGCGTGATCAGCCTGCCGGGGATGATGACCGGCCAGATCCTCGCCGGCACGCCGCCGATCGAGGCGGTCAAATACCAGATCCTGATTATCTTCCTGATCACGGCGGCGACGGGCTTTGGCTCACTGGTGGCGGTGCAGCTGGGCGCGCGCCGCCTTTTTGATGCGCGTGATCGCCTGCGGCTCGACCGCCTGCGCAGCGGGCGCTGACAACGTCCCTGTGCCCCGTTTGTCGAGCGCCTGGTTTGCCCCGGGCTGCCCCGGGCTGCCCCGGGCTGCCCCGGTTTGCCCCGGTTTGCCCCGGGCCGTCGGGTGAGGCTCGGCCTGACCGCGCCCATGTGATTTGTCATCGGCCACAAAAAAACCCGGACCGAGTGGTCCGGGTTGGTCGTGTCGGGCGCGGGACCTTAGAGGGTCTCGATGTAGGCGCCCAGGTTCTCCATGTCGCCGTCGGACAGGCCGGCCGCGTTCGGGGCCATGATGGCGAAGTTCGAGCCGCCGAGGTCGCCCATTTCCTTGAGGGCGTCCTGGTTGCCGTTCTTGTAGTGGCCCAGCGCGGTGACGATGTGGTCAGCGCTCTTGCCGGCCAGTGCCGGGAACATGCCCTGGCCCTGGGCCTGCTGACCGTGGCAGGAGGCGCAGCTCTGCTCGTAGAGCTTCTTGCCGGCCTTGACGTCGGCGGCCATGGCCTGCGCGGAGGCAGCGGCCAAACCCGAGGCGAAAGCGATCGCGATCAGTTTTTTCATGAGGAACTCCTGAGATCTCGTGTCATTGAATTACCCGAGCTCACTCCTGCTCGGCTGGGGCTTGGTTAGCAGGTTCCATGCCACCCGCGCGCGGCTCGGCGTTCTTTCATAAACAAACGCTTACCCGAGTTCAGTTCGACTGATGGCGGCGGCCGGAGTTGCATCTTGCAAATGGGCGACGTCAGGACGCAATCCCCGGCCTTGCCGTTGCGGGCCGCCCGGCGGGTCTCGAGTCACCGGCCGTCGATGTAATGGTGGTCGTCGAAGGAGATCACCAGTTGCGGGCTGACCAGAGCCAGGGCCGTCATGAGCATGCCGTTGATTACCCCTTCGGGGAAGGCGATCAGCGGCAGGATGCGCAGGTAGTTGTTCCAGATGATGTCGGCGTCGTACAGCCCCAACGCCATCATCAGCAACGCGGTGCCCCCGCCGTGGACCAGCATGCCCAGCACCGCGGAGAGGAACACGCCGATAAACAGGTAGATGAAGAAATTCGGCGGCAGGAAACGCTGTGAGGCGCGCGTGATGCCGTAGGTGATCGCCGCGGGCAGGGCGGCGCTCAGCAGAAACGTCCAGCTGGCGATCGCCAGGCCCTGGCCGAACAGCAGTGCGGAGAGAATGGCCGCAATCAGGCCGGCGATCAGGGTCAGCTCCAGCCCGATGACCAGCGTCACCGTCGCCGCGCCGAGAAAGTGCAGGGTCAGCCCCGGCATCAGGGTGGCCGAGAGCGTCCACATGCCCGTCAGGAAGATCACCGCCAGCAGCACCAGGTGGGTGCGCATCGGCTCGGCGCGCAGGGCCGGCCAGGGCGCGGTGCGCACCGCCCAGATCAGGCTGGCAATGGCCAGCAGCCAGCCGATCGCGCCAATCGGCAGAGAGACCAGGTGGTTGGGTAGCTGCATGGCGTCACCTCCTGTCGCTGGTGCCTGGTGGGGACCTCAGTGTAGCGACCTTGGGGGGTGGGCGCCGATGATTTATGCTTTGGCCCTTTCCGCATCTAGGGTTCGCTCCCTTGCGGTCACACGGACACATCAATCGGGAAGATACTCCATGGCCAACGCCTCCCTCTGGATTCACCTGCATGCCCTGGCGGCCGTGCTCTCGCTCACCGGTTTCGTCGTACGCGGTGTCTGGATGCTCGCCGGCTCGCCGATGCTGAAAAAGAAGTGGGTGAAGATCACCCCGCACGTGGTCGACACCGTGCTGCTGGTCAGCGCCCTGGTCGCCGCCTGGCTGCTGTTCTGGGGTAATGGCGTCCACCCCGACTTCCTCACCGTCAAGATCGTCGGCCTGATCGTCTACATCGGCCTGGGCCTGGTAGCGATGCGCTTCGGCAAGACCCGTGGCCTGCGCGCCAGTGCCTGGGTGCTGGCCATCCTGGTCTTCCTGTATGTCGCTGCCGTGGGCGTGGCCAACACGCACCCGCAATTGCAGGACGTCCTGCCCGCCATGGTGACGGGCGTATGAGTGCCCAACCGCTGGTCGGCGTGATCATGGGCTCGCAGTCGGACTGGGAGACGATGATCCACGCCTGCGAAACCCTCGAGGCGCTGGGTATTCCCTTCGAGAAAGACGTGGTCTCCGCGCACCGCACCCCCGACAAGCTGTTCGACTACGCCGACGCGGCCGTCGGCCGGGGGTTGAAGGTGATCATCGCCGGGGCCGGCGGCGCGGCGCACCTGCCGGGCATGGTCGCGGCCAAGACGCGGTTGCCGGTGCTGGGCGTGCCGGTGCAGTCCAAGGCGTTGTCGGGGATGGACTCGCTGCTGTCGATCGTGCAGATGCCGGCCGGCGTGCCGGTGGGCACGCTCGCCATCGGCCGCTCCGGCGCGATCAACGCCGCGTTGCTGGCCGCCGCGACCTTGGCGACCCACGACGAAGCGCTGGCCGAGCGACTGGATGCCTGGCGCGAGCGCCAGACCCAGGCGGTGCTCGACAAGCCCGAGCCGGGCGAGGCCTGAGCCGATGGGCGGCGGTCAGAATCAGTGCGAGGTGCCGCGCGTCGAGGGACGCACCGGCGAGCCGGCCGGGCTGCACATCGGCGTAATCGGCGGTGGCCAGCTCGGCCAGATGCTGGGCCTGGCCGGGGTGGCGATGGGGCATCGCTTTACCTTCCTCGACCCGGCGATGGAGCCGCCGGCCGCCTCGGTCGGCCGCCACCTGCGTGCCGAGTTCGACGATGCCGAGGCGCTCGAACGACTGGCCGTGGAGTGTGACCTGGTCACGCTCGAGTTCGAGAACGTGCCGCAGGCCTCCGCCGAGCGGATCGCCGCGCGCAATTGCCTGATGCCCAATCCGCAGGCGCTTGCCGTGGCGCAGGATCGCGTCGAGGAAAAGCAGTTCTTCGAGGGACTGGGCCTGTCGGTCGCGCCGTGGGTGCAGGTCGATTCGGTGCGCGACATTGTCCAGGGCGTGGCGCATCTGGGTGGCGCCTCGATCCTCAAGACCCGGCGCTTCGGTTACGACGGCAAGGGCCAGGTGCGACTGGCCGATCCCGCCCATGCCGCCCACGAGGGCGGCCCGGGCAATCCCGGCGAGGCCGCTTCCGCCTGGGAGGCGCTGGCAGGCGCCCCGGCGGTACTGGAGAAGATGCTCGAATTCGAGCGCGAGGTCTCGATCGTCGCCGTGCGCGGCCGCAATGGCGAGGCCCGCGTCTACCCGCTGGTGACCAACGAGCATCGCCACGGCATCCTCTGGCAGACCACTGCCCACACCGGCGACCCGTTGCAGGCGGATGCCGAACGCGCCGCCAGGCTGGTGATGGACAAGCTCGACTACGTCGGTGTGCTGGCGATCGAGTTCTTCGTCGTCGATGGCCGGCTGGTGATCAACGAGATGGCGCCGCGCGTGCACAACAGCGGTCACTGGAGCCTGGGCGGGGCGCGCACCTCGCAGTTCGAGAACCACATCCGCGCGGTGATCGGCTGGCCGCTGGGCGA
The DNA here is from genome assembly GCF_034479635.1 of Guyparkeria halophila. Taxonomy (NCBI): domain Bacteria; kingdom Pseudomonadati; phylum Pseudomonadota; class Gammaproteobacteria; order Chromatiales; family Thioalkalibacteraceae; genus Guyparkeria; species Guyparkeria halophila. The sequence continues at coordinate 65,324 of NZ_CP140153.1, read as the reverse complement.
GACCGACCCGCTCGGCGAGGTGGCGATGCTCAACCTGGTCGGCAGTCTGCCCGACCCGGCGGCGGTGCTGGCGGTGCCGGGGACCCATTGGCACGATTACGGCAAGACCCCGCGTCCGGGACGCAAGCTCGGCCACGTCACGGTCACCGCGCCGGATCGCAACGCGCTCGAGTCCCGGCTCGACCGCCTGCGCGCCATGATCCGACCGCCCGGGGAATAATCCCGGGGCATCACCTCGGGTCGCCACCCCGGGTCGTCATCTGCCACCACTCATCGAGGGAATGCCCATGCGAGTCGTCAACGGAAGATCGCCGCATCGCATCCACCTGCTCTGGCCACTGCTGCTGGTGCTGGCCCCGCCCCTGTCGGCCGCCAAGATCTACCAGTACACCAACAGTGCCGGCGAGACGGTGTTCACCGACGAGCCGGTCGAGGGCGCGACCGTCCACGAGGTCGAGGACGCCCCGGTCATTCCCATGACGCCGGTGGATGTCCCCGAACCACGCCAGGGCGATGCCGGCTCGACGGACCGGTCCGCACCGTCCGCCGACGCCCCCCGCAACACCGCGACCGGGGCGGGCGAAGCGTCGGGCACGACGACCGGCGGGGAGGCGGCGTCGCGCGAGGCGGGCGACGAACCCGCCGGCTACCAGCACCTGAGCATCGTCGAACCCGCCGATGGCGAGGTGGCCAGTCGTCTGCATGGCAGCATCACGGTCGAACTGGTGATGCAGCCGAACCTGCGGAGTGGCGACCGCATACGCATCCTGGTCGACGGCGAGGCGCGCGTGCGCGACTCCACCGGCCGGCGGCATCTGCTCAACGGGCTGGCGCCCGGCGCGCACGAATTGGTCGCGCAGATCCATCGCGACGGCGAGGTGATCAAGGAGAGTGCGCCGGTGCGCTTTCAATTGATGACGTCCTCCCAATAACGGTGCGGTCGTCTATTCTCATGCACTGACCTGGTGCAATTGTTGACTTGCCGAACGGGCCGGCCCGGGCTGGCGGTCAAGGCAAACCCCGTCACCATGCGATCCGTCATGGTTTTCCCGCCGGTTCTCGGCCGGGCACGCTAATTGCACCAAAATCGTCAGCCGCCCGGCAGGCCTGGCCTGTCGATCGTTTCGCGCCCGGTGGAGCAGTGCATGAATCCGAGATCCGAGCCCCGGCTTGCCGACACCCTCAACACCGCGATCGTGGTGCTCGACGAACGCAACCGGCCGATCTATCTCAATTCGGCCGCCGAGCAGTTCTTGGGCACCAGCTACACCGCGGCGTTGAAGTCCGGATTCGACGCCGTTTTCGAGGCCAACCCGCTGCTGGTCGAGACCATCCGCGAGGCGCTGTCCACCAGCCAGGTGGTGACGTTGCGCGAGGTAGAGCTGGTGCTGGCCCACGAGCTGGTTCGGGTTGCCGATTGCGCCATCACGCCGCGTCCCGAGTACCCCGGCGCGCGGGTGATGCTCGAGCTCAACGACATCGAGCGCCACCTGCGCATCTCCCGCGATGCGCGCATCAACTCCCTGCAGATGACCACGCGGCAGATGATGCGCGGGCTGGCCCACGAACTGAAGAATCCGCTCGGCGGGCTGCGCGGTGCCGCCCAATTGCTCGAGCGCGAACTGCCCGACGAGCGCCTGACCGAGTACACCCGCATCATCCTGCAGGAGACCGATCGCCTGCGCGGGCTGATCGATCGCATGCTCGGGCCGATCGACCGGCCGGACTGCCACTGGGTAAACGTTCACGAACCGCTCGAGCAGGTCCGCCAGCTGTTGCGGATCGAGGCGGGCGACAAGCCGCTCGACTGGCAGCTGGATTACGACCCGTCGATCCCGAACGTCTGGGCTGATCGCGACCAGCTGGTCCAGGTGCTGCTCAATCTCGCCCGCAATGCCGTCCAGGCCATGCGCGAGGGCAACACGCCCGAGCCGCGGCTGACCTTCCGCACCCGCGTGCTGCGCCAGTTCACCATCCATGGCAAGCGCCATCGACTGGCCGTGCGTATCGACGTCGAGGACAACGGGCCCGGTGTGCCCGATGACCTGGTCGAGACCCTGTTCCTGCCCATGGTCAGCGGCCGCGCCGGTGGCAGCGGGCTGGGGTTGTCGCTGGCCCAGACCATCGCCGAGCGCCACCAGGGCATGATCGAGTTCGTGCCCAAGCGCGGCCTGACACGGTTTTCCCTGATCCTGCCCATCCATCCCGACGACTCGCAGGATGAGGCGTCATCCGATTCTTCGAACGAGTGATCCAGCCATGCAAGCCGTAGCCGACAAGCCGACCACTCCCCGTCTGTGGGTAATCGATGACGACCAGGCCATCCGCTGGGTGCTGGAGCGAGCGCTGGCCACCACCGACTTCGCCGTGGAGTCCTTCGACGAGGTGGCGAGCGCCCAGGCCCGGCTCGATCGCGGCGACCTGCCCCACGTGATCTTTTCGGACATCCGCATGCCCGGCGAGGACGGCTTGAGCTTCCTTACCCGGTTGGCCGTCGAGCACCCGGCGATCCCGGTGGTGATCATGACCGCGCATTCGGACCTGGAGAGTGCCGTCGGCGCGTTCGAAAAGGGCGCGTTCGATTACCTGGCCAAGCCGTTCGACATCGACGAGGCGGTGCGCCTGGCCGAGCGGGCCTACGACGCCTCGCGGGAGCGGGCGCAGCAGGCCGCCGTGCCGGAGGAGGCCGAATCCGGCTCGGAGCTGATCGGCAACGCCCCGGCGATGCAGGAGATATTCCGCGCCATCGGTCGGCTGGCGCGTTCGTCGGTCACCGTGCTGATCAACGGCGAATCCGGCACCGGCAAGGAGCTCGTCGCCCGGGCGCTACATCGGCACAGCCAGCGTCGCGAGGGGCCATTCGTCGCGCTCAATACGGCCGCGATCCCGAAGGACCTGCTGGAATCCGAGCTGTTCGGCCACGAGAAAGGCGCGTTCACCGGCGCGGCGACCCAGCGGCGCGGGCGATTCGAACAGGCCCAGGGCGGCACCTTGTTCCTCGACGAGATCGGCGACATGCCGCTCGAGTTGCAGACCCGCCTGCTGCGGGTGCTCTCCGACGGGCACTTCTACCGCGTCGGCGGCACCTCGCTGATCCAGAGCGACGTGCGCGTGATCGCCGCGACCCACCAGCGGCTCGAGGAGCTGGTCAAGGAGGGGCGTTTCCGCGAGGACCTCTATCATCGGCTCAACGTCATTCGCCTCAAGCTGCCCTCCCTGCGCGAACGGGTCGAGGACATCCCTCAGTTGATGCGCTTTTTCCTGGTGCGCGCCGCCGAGGAACTGGGCGTGCCCGTCAAGACACTCACCCGGGCCGCCGAGGCCCGCCTGTGCGACTACCCCTGGCCGGGCAACGTCCGCGAACTGGAGAACATCGCCCGCTGGCTGACCGTGATGGCACCGGGTAACGAGATCAGCGTCGACGATCTGCCTGATACCATCACCGAGGGGCTAAGCGGCCCGCACGCCGTCGACGGTGACGACCAACTGCTCTCGCGCTGGACCAGTGACCTGTCGCGCTGGGCCGATGCCCGGCTCAAGGCCGGCGACCAGGACCTGCTCGCCACGGCGGGGCCTGCGTTCGAGCGCACCCTGCTGCAGGCGGCGCTGGCCTTCACCGGTGGGCACAAGCAGAAGGCCGCCGCGCTGATCGGCTGGGGGCGCAACACCGTCACGCGAAAGCTCAAGGAACTGGGCGAGCACTGAGACGCGTCCGGGGTAGCGAGGCTGGTCCGCGTTGGCCCGACGTCCTTCCCCACCCAGGCGGACTGTCACAAGATTCGCCATGGCCCGATGCTATGCTCGGTCCCAGGTTCAATCGAGGCAGGAGCAGGACAGGCATGGCCCAGACGGTGGCGCTGTATTCGGTCAAGGGCGGGGTAGGCAAGACCGCCGCGGCGGTCAATCTGGCCGCGTTGTCGGCCTCGGCCGGTCGGCGCGTGCTGGTCTGGGACCTCGATCCCCAGAGTGCGGCCTCGTGGTATCTGCAGGCCGAAGCGGGCGCGGAGCGGTCGGTCAAGAAGCTTCTCAAGCCCAAGGGGCTGGCCGCCTCGGTCCGACCCACCATCCACAACCACCTCTGGGTGCTGCCGGCCCTGCCGGGCCAGCAGGCGATCGAGCATCATCTTGCCGACAAGAAGGACGCCGGCTATCGGCTGGCCAAGCTGATCGACCCGCTGGCCGAACAGTTCGAGGAAATCTGGATCGACGCGCCGCCGGGCTTGTCGCTGCTGGCGGACAACGTGCTGCGCGCGGCCGACATGGTGCTGGTGCCGATGGTGCCCACGCACCTGTCCGAGCGCACCTGGTTCCAGCTCAAGCGCCACCTCGACGAGCGGAATATCCATCCCGAACGGTTGCGTGCCTTCCTGTCGCTGGTCGATCGGCGCCGACGCATGCACCGCGAGTTTGCCGAGCGCCATCGCCACGACATCCCCGAACTGCTCTCAAGCGAGATCCCCTACGCCTCGGTGGTCGAGCAGATGGGCGAGGACCAGCAGCCGAGCGTCTACCGCGAGCCGCGCCATCTGGCCAACCAGGCCTACCGCGCCCTCTGGGAGGAGATCGACGAGCTGTTCGCCTGACGGTGCCTGGCGCCTCAGCGTTGCAGTGCGCGCGCCGGCGGTACGCGCGTCATGCGCCGTCCCAGCAGCGGCGTGACCAGCGCGGCCAGCAGCAGGCCGGCGCCCAGTCCCCAGAGCAAAAGCCGCGGGTTGAACGCCAGCGGCAGGTCGAAGACCCGCGCAGACAGGGTCGCACCGACGGCCATGGCGGCGACGGCCGCCAACAGCCCCACCAGTAGCCCCAGAGCGAGGAATTCGATCCAGAGCGCGGCGATCACCTTGCCGCGGCTCGCGCCCATCACCCGCAGCACGGCGGCGTCATGAATGCGCTGGCGCTCGCTCGCGCCGAAGGCGGCCAGCAGCACCACCAATCCCGCGGCCAGCGTGAAGGCGAAGACGTACTCCACGGCCTGGCTGGCCCGGTCGATCAGCGTGCGCACCTCGTCGAGAATCCGCGAGACGTCGAACAGCGTCACCGTCGGGAACTCGCGCAGCAGGGCGACCTGCGTCTGCGGCGCCCCGTCGGGGAAATGAAAGCTGGTGATGTACTGCGCGACCACCCCGTCCATCAGTGACGGGCTGGCGATGACGAAGAAGTTCGGCCGCATCGAATCCCAGTCGACCGTGCGCAGCGAAGTGATCGCGCCGCTGACCTCGCGCCCGTCGACGGTAAAGGTCAGCTGATCGCCCAGCGACCAGCCGAGGGTCTCGGCGATGCCTTCCTCGACCGAGAAGCCTTCCTCACCCAGATCGCCGGCGACGACGCGGTTGTGCGCGGCGGCCTCCGCCCCCACCGAGAGATTGAACTCCCGGGTAGCCAGCCGGTGGGCGCGTCCCTCGTAGTCCGCCTTGTCCACCGGGGCGCTGTCCATCTGCGTCCAGCGGGCGCGCACCATCGGGTAGAAGCCCGCGTTCTCGATCCCGGCGCGATCGAGGAAGGCACGCATGCCGTCCACCTGTTCCGGCTGGATGTTGATGGCGAAGATGTTGGGCGCATCGGCCGGGATCTGGCGCTCCCAGGCATTGATCAGATCCGAACGGACCACCGAGAGCAGCAGCACGGCGGTCACGCCCAGCGCCAGGGCGGCGATCTGCGTCGACGAGACCCAGCGGGTGCGGGCCATGCGCGCCAGGCCGAAACGGGCCACGCCCCGGGCCGGCCAGTGGCGCAGCAGCGTGACCAAGAGCCAGGCCACCGCCAGGAACACCAGCAGGCTCGCCCCCAGCCCGACGATCACCCACAGCGTCAGGGCGGCATCGCGGGCCTGGAACCAGACCAGCAGCGTGATCGCCCCAATGCCGGCACCGAACAGCAGGGTCGCGGCGGGACTGGGCGCGACCACGTGCTCGACCAGTACGCGCAGCGGTGGGGTGTGCTTGAGCTGCACCAGGCTCGGCAGGGCAAAGCCGAACAGGGCGACCAGGGCGACGGCCAGCCCCAGCGCCACCGGCGTCAGGCCGGGCGGCGGTAGGTCGACCTCCAGTACCTGCGCCATGAGATCGGCGAGCAGCAGTTGCGTCATCGCCCCGATGGCGATGCCCGGGACGGCCGCCAGCAGTGCGAGCATCAGCAGGCGCCAGCGGTAGATTGACCCGATCTGGCGGGATGAAGCGCCCAGTGCGCGCATCAGGGCCGCCGCCCCCTGCTGGACGCGGTTGTAGTGGCGCGCGGCGATTACCAGAGCGGCGCCTGCCAGCAGTACAGCGACCACCGAGGCGAGACCGAGAAAGCGGGCGGCCCGGTCGAAGGCGGTCTCGAAGGCCGGCTGGCTCGATTCGGGGCGCTCGAGTCGCAGCCGATCGGGCAGCCGGTTGGCAAACGCCTCCAGTCGGGCATCACGATCTCCCGCATCGCTCGCCAGCAGCAGGGCATGTTCCACGCGGCTGGTATCGGTCACCAGCCCGGTGGCGGCCAGGTCGTCGCGGTGGATCATCAGCCGCGGGGCGGCCTGGGCGAAGATATTGCCCACGTCCGGCTCGCGTTCGAGCACGGCGGCGATCTCGAGCGTCGTCTGACCGATCGCGATGGATTCACCGATCGCCGTGTCCAGCGATAGCAGCGCCCGTCGGGCGAGCCAGGCCTGCCCGGGCGGCGGACCGTGTTCGACCGTGGTCACTGCCTCGCCGTCGTCGATGCGCAGGTCGCCGCGCAATGGGTAGGCGTCGTCGACCGCCTTGAGGCCGACCAGCTGGCTCTGCTCTCCCGCGAGCACCACGGTCGGAAAGGTGACGTGCCGGCTAGTGGTCAGTCCCAGCTCCGCCGCCGCGGCGGCCCACTCGTCGAGCGGATCGGGCGATTCCACCCGCGCATCGGCGGCGAGGAACTGGGCGGCCTGTGCGCGCATCGCCCCGTCGACGCGATCGACGAAGAAACCCACGGCCGTTACCGCCGACACCGCCACCAGCAGGGCGAGCAGCATCGGCGTGAGCAGCCCGCTCTGCACCTCGCGGACCAGCCCCTGCCAGGCCAGCCGGGCGTTGCGCATCGTTTTGCCCGTCATAGACACCTCGCAAAACCGTCGTGAGTCGCCCGAGTGCAAGGAGCCGCGGAGCGAGCGACGAGACATATCAAACCGATAGGCGAGGAGTGAGCGAGCACGCGACGCAGCAATCGGGTGGCGCAGCAGGTTTTTCGAGGTGTCGTCATGTGTCACCCCGCAGTTCGTCCGGATCCGGCTGCCAGTCGCTCACCCGGCCGGCATTGACCTCGAAGCCCCGATCGCAGCGGGCGGCAAGTGCCGGGTCGTGGGTCACCAGCACCAGCGTGGTGTGATGGCGTTCGCGCAGGCGGAAGAGCAGATCGATGACGTGCTCGCCGGTGGTGGTATCCAGCGAACCGGTGGGCTCGTCGGCGAACAGGATGTCCGGCTCGATCACGAAGGCGCGCGCCAGCGCCACCCGCTGCTGCTCGCCGCCGGAGAGCTGGCGGGGCAGGTGGGTCATCCGCTCGCCCAGCCCGACCTCGACCAGTGCCTCGCGGGCCCGTGCCTCGGCGCGACGTTCGCCGGCCAGTTCCAGCGGCAGGGCGACGTTCTCCAGCGCGTTGAGTCCGTCGATCAGCTGGAAGGACTGGAACACGAAGCCCACCCGCCCGGCGCGGACTGCGGCGCGGCCGTCCTCGTCCAGGTCTTCCAGCGACTCGCCCGCCAGCCGGATTCGCCCGGCGCTGGGCGTGTCCAGACCGGCCATCAGGGCCAGTAGCGTCGACTTGCCCGCCCCCGACGGCCCCACCAGCGCGACGGCCTCGCCGGGGAAGATTTGCAGGTGGGCCTCGTGCACAATGGTGAGCGGTTCGGGCGTGCGCACGGTCTGCGTCACGCCCTCGACGGTCAGGATCGGCTGGCTGTCGTTTTGCGGACTTTTCGATGAGGACATGGGGAATGCTCGGACGTCGCTGGCCGGCTGGCATCGCCGGGCTGTTGCTGCTGTGTTTCGGAGTCGGCGCGAGTATAGGTGACGACACCCCGCCCGCGCCGACACAAGCGCCAACCGAGGCGCCAACCCAGGTGCCAACCCAGGTGCTGGTGTTCGGCGATTCGCTCTCGGCAGCCTACAAGCTGCCGGCCAGTGACGGCTGGGTCGCGTTGCTGCGCGAGCGGCTGGATGCCTGTGCGCCCGGCCGGTTCGCGGTCACCAACGCCTCGGCCAGTGGCGAGACCACCTCCGGCGGGCTGACGCGCTTGCCCGAGGTGCTCCAGACCGGCGACTACGACTGGGTGCTGCTCGAACTGGGCGCCAACGACGGCCTGCGTGGCCTGCCCCTGGGCGTCATCGAGACCAACCTGCAGAAGCTAATCGACCGCGCCGAGGCCCACGGCGCGCAAGTGGTCCTGCTCGGCATCATGCTGCCTAGCAATTACGGCCCCGCCTACGCCGACCCCTTCGCCGCCATGTACGCGCGCCTGGCCGACAAGAACGACCTGCCGGGGCTGCCCTTCCTTCTCGAAGGGGCGGCCAGTGAGCGCGACTTGATGTTCGATGATGGCATCCATCCCAATGCCGAGGGGCAGGAACGGGTGCTGGAGAATGTCTGGGAAGTGGTGGGGCCGTTGTGGGAGCTCGAGGGCAACGGGAGCGATGATTGACGGGAGCGAGTCACGGATGAGTTGGCAGCCAATCCTGGATGTTGATCTGCGGCCCTCGCTGGCGTTGGGAGCGGGTTCCGCCCGCCGTCTGCTTATCGCGACGTCACGGGGCGCCGTGCGCGGCGGTCGGGGCGATTTTCTTTGCTCGCGCGAAAGAAAACCGCCGAAAAGAAACGCGCCGGATGTCTCGTCGCCCTGCGGGCGATCCCCTGTGTTTCTCATTCCAGCCGGGCCGCGCCGACGGGCATCCCTGCCCGCCGGCGCGATGGCGCGCGTCCGTGCGCGCCACCCTTCGGGCTTTTCCGGCTTCCATTGCGATACTCGGCGAGACATACGGGAAGGCCGAGCGCTGGTGGGCTTTTCGTACAGGACGGCCGCTGGTGCGGCCTTCGCGGGCAGGGCCCGCTCCCACGTGGCGCTGGCTGGTTGGCCTGTGGGAGCTTGCCTTGCAAGCGAATCGCGCCAATCGGCGCGAGCCTCCACTTCAGGTAGCCACCAGGTGTCGCAACCGCTCGATGTTGGTCGTAGGAGCGGCTTTAGCCGCGAAGAATTGCGGCGCGCGACTCGACACCCAGCGGGTTCGCGCCTGAAGGCGCTCCTACGTATCGATTCAAACGCGGTGGGCGTTCGTGGTGCGAGTGAGGAGGCGGTCAAGTGAGCATCTGGAAGAGCAGCGCGGCCTTCGGTGGCATGACGATGATCTCGCGGGTGCTGGGCTTCGTGCGCGACATGCTGCTCGCGCGGGTGTTCGGGGCGAGCGCCTCGATGGACGCCTTCTTCGTCGTCTTCAAGATCCCCAACTTCCTTCGGCGGCTGTTCGCCGAGGGCGCGTTCCAGCAGGCGTTCGTGCCGGTGCTGTCCGAGTACCGCGAGACCTCGACGCGCGAGGAGCTCAAGCGCTACGTCGATTACATGTTCGGCACGCTGGCGGCGGTGGTCGCGGTGGTGGTCGCCCTCGGGTTGGCGGGCGCGCCGTTGCTGGTGATGCTGTTCGCCCCGGGCTTCACCGACGATCCGGCCCAGCTCGAGCTGGCCGAGACGATGCTGCTGATCACCTTCCCGTATCTGCTGTTCATCTCGCTGACGGCGTTCGTCGCCAGCAGCCTGAACGCCTTTGGTCGGTTCGCCATGCCGGCGCTCGCACCGATCTGGCTGAATTTGAGCCTGATCGCCGCGACCCTGGTTGCCGCGCCGTTCTTCGACGAGCCGGTAATGGCGCTGGCCTGGGGCGTGTTCGTCGCCGGCATCCTGCAGCTGTTCTTCCTGCTGCCGTTTCTCGCCCGGCTGGGGCTGCTGCCGCGCCCGCGCCTCGGCCGGCATCCGGGGGTAAGAAAGACCCTGCGACTGATGCTGCCGGCGATGTTCGGCGCCTCGGTGACCCAGATCAACCTGCTGGTCGATACCATCCTGGCATCCTTGCTGGTGGCCGGCTCGGTGAGCTGGCTGTACTACTCCGACCGGCTGGTCGAGCTGCCATTGGGCGTGTTCGGCGTGGCGATCGGCACGGTCATCCTGCCGGCCCTGTCGCGTGCGTTCGCCCGGGGCAGCGACGAGGATTACAATCGCACCGTCAACGGCGCGCTGCGGCTGACCCTGTTGATCGGGGTGCCGGCGATGGCCGGGCTGATCGGCCTGTCGGTGCCGATCCTGGCCACGCTGTTCCAGTACGGGGCGTTCTCGCCGACCGATACCCAGATGGTGTCGATGGCGATGGTCGCCTACGCGCTGGGCCTGCCGGCGTTCCTGTTGATCAAGATCTTCGCGCCGGGCTTTTTCGCCCGCCAGGACACGGTCACCCCGGTGCGCATCGCGGTGGTCTCGGTGGGCGCCAATCTGGTCTTCAAGGCGCTGCTGGTGCTGCCGTGGATCATCTGGCTGGGCGGTAATCTCGCCCACGTGGGCCTGGCGCTGACCACCGTGATGGCCGCCTGGGTCAACGCCCTGTTGCTGGGTTGGACCCTGCGCCAGCGTGGGGTTTGGCGGGTGGAGGCCGGTACGCGTCGTTTCATCGGCCACATCACCCTCGCGGCGCTGGCGATGGCCGGCCTGCTGCTGTGGGTGAGCCCGGGGGCCGAGGTCTGGACCGGATGGGCATGGTTCGAGCGACTTGGCGCGGTGCTCGGCCTGATAGCCATCGGGGTGGCGGTTTTCGTCGCGGTCGCCGCGGCCCTGGGGCAGACCCCGCGCCGGCTGGTATCGGTGGTCGCCTTCGATCGCCTGGTACCCCCTGAGCGTCAATGACGAAACGCCAATGAAGGAAGCCTGAATGGAGCTCATCCGCCTGACACCCGGGACCATGCCGAGTGACCCTGGTCATCTTGGGTCGGCCGGTGGCACGGTGGTCACCATCGGCAATTTCGATGGCGTTCATCGTGGCCATCGCGCGGTGATCCGGCAGGCCGCCGAGCGTGCCGACGAAAAGGGCTTGCCGTTGACCGTGGTGATCTTCGAGCCGCTACCGCGCGAGTTCTTTGCCGAACGCCATGGTGTGCCGCCGGTGGCGCGGCTGACTCGGTTGCGCGAACGCTTCGAGGCCTTTGCAGCGCTGGGCGTGATCGACCGGCTGGTGCTGATGCCCTTCAACGCCCGGCTGGCGGGCATGTCGGCCGAGGCCTTCGTCGAGGAGCTGCTGGTCGACGCGCTGGGCGCGCGCCACGTGGTGATCGGTGACGACTTTCGTTTCGGCGCGAAGCGAGCGGGCGATTTCGCCCTGCTGGAATCGATGGGGCCGCGCCTGGGATTCGGTGTCGAGCGGGCCGTGACCGTCACCCTCGACGGCGAACGCGTCTCCTCGACCCGGGTGCGCGCGGCACTCGAGGCGCGCGACGTGGCGGGTGCCGCCCGCCTGCTGGGCCACCCGTTCTTCCTCTGCGGACGGGTGATGCACGGTGACAAGCGTGGCCGCCAGCTGGGCTTTCCCACCGCGAACATCGCGTTGCGACGCCGCCTGTCGCCGTTGCGTGGCGTCTTTCTGGTGCGGATGAGTGGTATCGCCGGCGGGACACGCTACGGGGTGGCCAATATCGGCACCCGCCCGACCGTCGACGGGGGAGAGGCCCGCCTGGAGGTGTTCGTGCTCGACTTCGACGGCGATCTCTATGGACGGCTGGTCACGGTGGAATTCCTCGCCGACATCCGCGACGAACGGCGTTTCGAGTCGCTCGATGCCCTGGTCGAACAGATCGGGGCGGACGTCGCCGAGGCGCGCCACTTGATAGACACACACCACCGGTCGGGCACCGCCTGGCCGGTGGATGAAGGAGAAACCTCGTGACGTCCATCGACGTGCTGATCGACAACCCGATTGCCTGGGGACTGGTGGCGATCGCGCTGACTACCCTGGTGGCCACCGCCTGGCTGGCGGCCCGGCTAAGGGCGGAAAGCCGGGAACGCGACCGACTGTCTACCGAACACGAGCGTCTCGAGACTCTGCTCGAGGCGGAAACCGACGCGCTCAGCGCGGCCCGCGACGCGTTGGGCGAGGCACGCACCATGGCTGCCCGCCATGAAGCCGAACGCCAGCACTTGGTCGAGACGCGCGATGCGCTCGAGACCCGGCGGCGCGAGGCACAGGCCGCGCTGGATGCCGAGCGGGAGGTCGCCGCCGCGCTCCGGGCAGAGAAGGCCGAACTGACAGAGCGGCTCGAACGGGAGCGCGAGGCGGCCAACGAAAAACTCAAGCTCCTCGACGAGGCGCGCGACAAGCTGGCGGACGCCTTCAAGGGGCTGTCGGCCGATGCGCTGTCGCGCAACAACGAGTCCTTCCTCAAGCTCGCCCGCGAGAACCTCGAGCGCTTCCAGCACCAGGCCAAGGACGATCTCTCCGCCCGCCACAAGGCGATCGAACAGCTCACCGGGCCGATTCGCGAGCGCCTGGAGAAGTTCGACACCAAGCTCGACGGGCTGGAACAGGCGCGCACCAGTGCCTACTCGGCGCTCACTCAGCAGGTCAACGACCTGTTGCAGACCCACCTACCGCAGTTGCACCGCGAAACCGCCGATCTGGTCAAGGCATTGCGCCAGCCGCAGGCACGTGGTCGCTGGGGCGAGCTCCAGCTCAAGCGCGTGGTCGAGATGGCCGGCATGCTCGAGCACTGCGACTTCGACGAGCAGGTCAGCCAGACCACCGAAGGTGCGCGCCTGCGCCCCGACCTGATCGTGCACCTGCCCGGCGGTCGCCAGGTGGTGGTCGATGCCAAGGCGCCGGTGGACGCCTACCTGCACGCCGTCGAGGCGCAGGACGAGGCCGGGCGCAAGGCCGCGCTGGTCAATCACGCCCGTCAGGTGCGCACCCACGTCGGCCAACTGGCGAAGAAGAGCTACTTCGACCAGTTCGACCCGACCCCCGAGTTCGTGGTGCTGTTCGTGCCTGGCGAGGCGTTCTTCTCCGCAGCACTCGCCGAGGATCCCGGCCTGATCGAGTACGGCGCGGAGAACCGCGTCATTCCCGCCAGCCCCACCACCTTGATCGCGCTGTTGAAGGCCGTCTCCTACGGCTGGCGGCAGGAGGCCATGGCGCAGAACGCCGCCGAGGTGGCCGCGTTGGGCAAGGAGCTCTACGAGCGCATCGGCACCCTCGCCGAGCACTGGACCAAGGTGGGCAAGAGCCTCAACCAGTCGGTGAACGCCTACAACAGCGCCGTGGGCTCGCTCGAGACGCGCGTGCTGCCCAGCGCGCGCAAGTTCCGCGACCTGAAGACGGTCTCGGCCGACAAGGAGATCGGTTCGCCCGAGCCGGTCACCCAGGAGACGCGGCCGCTGTCGGCGGCCGAGCTCATCGACTCGGCAGCATCGGACGACCCCGCAATCGATGATCGCTAGGGGCGGGCAAGCAGTCGGAACCTGAGCACGGCACGGGCATTCCGGCTACGCTTCCATGAGTCTTCCGACCGGGCGGTCGAAACCGGAGGTAGCAGTCTCGTATGCACCGGCGCTTTCTCGCCACCGCCGCCTCGATCCTGGCGGCCGTTATCGTCCTTGGGTTGCTGTGGTCACCGCTGTGGTGGCTCCTGATTCTCGTGTTGCCCCTGATCGGCATCGGTCTGTACGACATGCTGCAGCGGCGTCATTCCCTGCGCCGCAACTTTCCGCTGGTGGCGCGGGGCCGCTGGCTGATGGAGCGCACGCGGCCATTCATCCGCCAGTACCTGCTGGAATCGGACACCGACGGCCGGCCGATCAGCCGCATGTTCCGTTCGGTGGTCTACCAGCGGGCCAAGCAGCAGAACGAGACGGTGCCCTACGGCACGCGCGTCGATACCTACCGGCTCGGCTACGAATGGCTGGGGCAGTCGATGGCGGCGATCGACGTCGAGGAGATCGATCCCGATCTGCGCATGACGATAGGCGGCCCGCAGTGTCGTCAGCCCTACTGCGCCAGCGTGCTCAATATCTCCGCCATGAGTTACGGCTCGCTCAGCCCGGTTGCCGTCGAGGCGCTCAATCGCGGGGCGCGTCTCGGTGGCTTCTCGCACAACACCGGCGAAGGCGGTCTCAGTCCCCACCACCTCGAACACGGCGGCGATCTCGTCTGGCAGATCGGCACCGGCTATTTCGGCTGCCGGAACGAGCAGGGGCGGTTCTGCGCGGAGACCTTCCGCGAGAACGCCGGCCGGGCAGTCGTGAAGATGATCGAGCTCAAGCTCTCCCAGGGGGCCAAGCCCGGTCATGGCGGCATCCTGCCGGCCGACAAGAACACCCCCGAGATCGCGGCGATTCGCCACGTGCCACCGGGTACCCGTATCGTCTCGCCCCCGGTGCACAGCGCCTTCGATTCGCCGCTGGGTCTGGTCGATTTCATCCAGCACCTGCGAGAGCTCAGCGAGGGCAAGCCGGTGGGGATCAAGCTCGCGATCGGCCGCAAGAGCGAATTCCTCGCGATCGGCAAGGCAATGGTCGAGCGCGGCGTCTATCCGGACTTCATCACGGTCGACGGCGGTGAAGGCGGCACCGGCGCGGCGCCGATCGAGTACGCCAACTCGGTGGGCATGCCCCTGCGCGAGGCGTTGGCGTTCGTCGATGACAGCCTGACCGGATTCGGTATTCGCCAGCACATCCGCGTGATCGCCTCCGGCAAGATCTTCACCGGCTTTCACCTGGTCAAGAACCTCGCCCTGGGCGCGGATCTCTGCAACAGCGCGCGCGGCATGATGCTGGCACTCGGCTGTGTGCAGTCCCTGACCTGCAATACCAACCGTTGTCCCACCGGCGTGGCCACGCAGAACCCCGACCTGTATCGGGGGCTGGTCGTGCCCGACAAGGCCGAGCGGGTGGCGCATTACCACGAGGGCACGCTCGTGGCCACCGCGGAACTGCTGTCGTCGGCCGGGTTGCGCCATCCCGAGGCACTCAACCGGACCCATCTCTACCGGCGCGTGAGCCCCGAGTCGATTCGCCGCTACGACGAGATTTTCCCCTACGTGTCCAAGGGGTGCTTTCTCGGCGAGGATCCGCCCGAGCGTTATGCCCTGGAACTGCACGAGGCGCGCGCGGACAGCTTCCTGCCCGAGACCTGCCTGACCGAGATCCGCGACTCGCGGCAGCCCGTCGAGCGGCATTGAGGTGACAGCCACGATCGCGTCCGGGCACTGAGCCCCGCTGGCGACTACGGTTGGTGGATAACTCAACCAGAGGAGGCTCGTCATGAAGGCACGGATTGAGCGTATGTTGCGGTTTGCCGTTTTTGCTGCAGCGGCCCTGTGGCTGCCGGTCGGCGTGCTGGCGGCTGATGGCATGGTCGTCATCGACAGTCAGCACGGCGTGGCCGAGACCGAAGCGCGCCTGATCGAGGCGGTCGAGGGCAAGGGGCTGACGGTCATGGCCCGGGTCGATCACCAGGCCAATGCCAAGACGGTCGACATGGAGATGCCGGCGACGCGGCTGGTGATCTTCGGCAACCCCGCGGCGGGCACCCAGTTGATGAAGTGTGCGCCGACGGTGGCGATCGACCTGCCCATGAAGATGCTGATCTGGGAAGACGGGGACACCGTCAAGGTGGCCTACAACACGGCGGGCTATCTCGTCGAACGTCATGGCATCGGCGATTGCGCCGCCCTGGTGCAGGGAAAGATCCGCCAGGCACTGCACGGGTTTGCGCGGGCGGCCGCTGGCCCTCAATGAGGTGAAATCATCCCCTCATCGCGGTTGATTTCCCGCCCCGCGAGGCACGAAAGAAAGGCCGGCAAATTGCCGGCCTTTCTGCGTGGGCGAATCCGCTGGGTGATTCGCTCGGACGATCGCGCCTGAGGCGGTGCGTCAGCTCGCCTCGGGCAACTTGCGTCGCCGCCACAGCCAGTAGATCACCGGCAGGACGATCATCGACAGGATCGGTGCGGTGATCATGCCGCCGACCATCGGCGCGGCGATGCGCGACATCACCTCCGAGCCGGTGCCCACGCCGACCAGGATCGGCATCAGGCCGGCGAGGATCACGGCGACGGTCATCGCCTTGGGGCGCACCCGCAGCACCGCGCCTTCCATTAGGGCCGCCTTGAGATCGTCGCGGGTGTTGAACCGGCCTTCCTCCTGGTGACGCTTGATTGCCTGATCGAGGTAGATCAGCATCACCACGCCGAACTCGGCGGCCACGCCGGCCAGGGCGATCAGCCCCACCGCCACCGCGATCGAGAGGTTGTACTCCAGCGCCCAGAGCAGCCAGAAACTGCCGATCAGCGCGAACGGCAGGCTGCCCATGATCATCACCGCCTTGCCGCTGTGGCGGAAGGCCAGATACAGCAGCAGGAAGATAATCGCGAGTGTCAGCGGCACGACCTGCTTGAGGCGCTCGGCGGCGCGTTCCATGTAGCGGTACTGGCCGGCCCACTCGATCGCGTAGCCCGGTGGCAGGTCGACCTCCTCGCGCAGCACCTGCTTGGCGCGGGCGACGTAGCCGCCCAGATCCACGCCCCGGGTGGTGACGAAGACGAAGCCGGCCGGCCGACTGTTCTCCGACTTGATCACAGGCGGGCCAGACTCGATCTCGATGCTGGCGACCTGGCCCAACGCCACGGTCGCCCCGGTGGGCGTGACGATCGGCAGGTCGCGCAGTGCCTCGACCGAATCGCGATCGGCCTGCGGGTAGCGCAGGCTGACCGGGAAACGTTCCAATCCCTCGACGGTGTCGGTCACCTTGACCCCGCCGACGGCCAGGCTGATCACCCGCTGGATCTCGCCGATGTTCAGCCCCACGCGTGCGGCCTTGGCGCGGTCGGGGGTGATGACCACGTAACGGCCGTCGGAGGTGCGGTCGGCAAACGCGCTGCGCGTGCCGGGCAGCCCCTTGAGTGCGGTTTCGACCTCCTGGCCGATCGCCTCGATCTGCTCGAGATCCGGGCCGGTGATCTTGATGCCGATCGGCGTCTGGATGCCGGTGGTCTGCATGTCGATGCGGGTCTTGATCGGCATGACCCAGGCATTGTTCAGACTGGGGAAGTCGACCTTGTCATCGAGCCGCTCGATCAGGTCGTCGAGCGTCACGCCCTCGGCCCATTCATCACGCGGCCTGAGCGTGATGCTGGTCTCGATCATGGTCAGCGGGGCGGGGTCGGTGGCCGTGTTGGCGCGGCCGATCTTGCCGAACACGCGTTCGACTTCCGGTTCCTCGGCGATCAGCGCGTCGACCTGCTGCATCAGCAGGCGCGCCTCGCCCACCGACAGACCCGGCAGGGTGGTGGGCATGTAGAGCAGGTCGCCCTCGTCGAGTTGCGGCATGAACTCCGAGCCCATCCCCGTACCCAGCGCGGCGAGTCGGGGCGAGTCGTCGAACCACCCCTGCCACTGGCGCTCGAGGCCGGACTGCCAGTCGGTGACCTGCGCCTGCCAGTCCGTGTCCCCGGCCCATTTCAGCGGTGCGAGGAAGCCGGAAACGCCGGCAAACGGCAGCACGGCCGAGAGCAGGAGCAGCAGCGCGCCGACCAGCACGGTTTTCGGAAAGCGCAGTGCGCCGGACAGCAACGGTCGGTAGCCCCAGATCAGGAAGCGGTTGAGCGGATTGCTTTCCTCTTTCGGAATCCGCCCGCGGATGAAATAGCCCATCAGCACCGGCACCAGCGTCACGGCCAGCCCGGCGGCCGCGGCCATGGCGTAGGTCTTGGTGTAGGCCAGTGGCGCGAACAGCCGGCCTTCCTGCGCCTCCAGGGCGAACACCGGCAGGAACGACAGGGTGATGATCAGCAGGGAGAAGAACAGGGCCGGCCCCACCTCGGCGGAGGCACGGCCGATCAGGTGCCAGTGTTCCTCGCCTTTCGGGGCGTGTCCGTATTGCTCCCGGTAGCGCGCCAGGTGCTTGTGGGCGTTCTCGATCATCACGATCGCCGCGTCGACCATCGCGCCGATGGCGATCGCAATCCCGCCCAGCGACATGATGTTGGCGTTGATGCCCTGCCAGTGCATGACGATGAATGCCGCGAGAATCCCCAGCGGCAGGCTGACGATGGCGACGAGCGCCGAGCGCAGGTGGAACAGGAAGATCAGGCTGACCAAGGCCACCACGATCATCTCCTCGACCAGCTTCTTCTCGAGGAAGGCGACCGCCCGCTCGATCACGCCGCTGCGGTCGTAGGTCGTCAGCACCTCCACGCCCTCGGGCAGGCCGGACTTGACGTCCTCGAGTTTCTCCTTGACCGCGGCGATCACCTCGCGGGCGTTCTCGCCGTGGCGCATCACCACGATGCCGCCTACGACCTCGCCCTGGCCGTCGAGCTCGGCGATGCCGCGCCGCTCGGCCGGCCCGACCTCGACCCGACCCAGATCGCGGATCGTGATCGGCGTGCCGGAATCCGAGACGCCCACCGGGATCTGGGTGATGTCGTCCACCGACTGCAGGTAGCCGCGGCTGGTGATCATGTACTCGGCGCCGCCGCGTTCGATCACGCCGCCGCCCACTTCACGATTGGCCTCCGCGATCGCGTTGCGCAGCTCGGTGATCGAGATGCCGAATACCCGCAGACGCTGCGGATCGACCACGATCTGGTATTCGCGCACCATGCCGCCGACGGTGGCCACTTCCGAGACGCCGGCGACCGATTCGAGCTGGAACTTCAGGAACCAGTTCTGCAGCGTGGTCAACTCCGAGAGGTCGTGCTGGTCGGTCGGGTCGTTGAGCGCGTACTGGAAGACCCAGCCCACGCCAGTCGCATCCGGCCCCAGGCTGGGGGTGACGCCCTCGGGGAGGTCGCCGGCCGCCTGGTTGAGGTATTCGAGTACCCGCGAGCGTGCCCAGTAGAGATCGGTGCCCTCCTCGAAGGTGACGTAGGTGTAGGAGTCACCGAAGAACGAGTAGCCGCGCACGGCCGTCGAGCCGGGCACGGCCAGCAGGCGCGTGGTCAGCGGATAGGTGACCTGGTCCTGGACCACCTGTGGCGACTGACCGGGATAGCTGGTCTTGACGATCACCTGCGTGTCGGACAGGTCCGGAATGGCATCCAGCGGGGTCGCCTTCCAGCTCGCCCAGCCGGCCACCGCCAGCAGGGCGGCCAGCAGAACGACCAGCACCCGCAGGCGGATGCAGGCATGGATTAGTTTTTCGATCATGTCTGGGTCTCCTCGGACGGCCGCCATGCGGTTTGCCGCGGATGGTGGTCAGTCGGGAAGGTGTTGTCTCGGAGTGGAACGGTTTCGTGCGCCCGTTGCGCGAGGCGGCATGAGTTCGAGCGCCGTGCGTGGCGCCCGACCCTCTTTTCTTGCTTGTCCAAGAAAAGAGGGGAAAAGAAGGACACCCCACGCTTTGGCCCTTCGGGCAGACCTCGTGTCCGGGAGGCGGCTTTTCGGGTCGGCTCAACGTGACTTCCTGTCACGCTGAGCCTCGGAGCGACGTCCCTGTCGCTCCGACCCGGCCACCTCCCGGCCACGAGGCAAAACGCCAGGGGAGCGCTCCCTTCGTTCCGCCACCGGGTGGTACGTTCCGTTGCCTCGTCACTGGCATTCATCGTTGCTGGTGCCCCGCATGCTCGTCGCCGGTCGAGTCGTCCGACGGCTTGTCATTTCCGCTGGAGCCGGACAGGCGCGAGAAGGCTGCCTGGATGCTGGACTCGGAGTCGATCAGGAACTGACCGGAGGCGACCACCTGGTCGCCGGCCTTCAGCCCCGAGACGATCTCGGTGTAGCCGCCGGTTTCGACCCCGGTCTCCACCGCCACCGGTCGGAAGCGTCCCTCGCCGGTGCGTACCACCACGCGGGCGCCACCGGGGGCGGGGATGATCGCGGTCGACGGCACGGCCAGCACCTCTGGGGCATTCGCCGGGCTCAGGGTGACCTCGGCGAACTGGTTGGGGCGCAGCAGACCCTCGGCGTTGTCGAAGGCGAGCCGCACCCGCAGCGTGCGTGACTGCGGGTCGAGTTCCGGGTAGACGAAGTCCACCGTGCCTTGGAATTCGCGCCCGGGGACGCCGTCGACATGCATGCGCGCGGTCTGGCCCTCGTCGACCGCCTGCATGCGCCGTTCGAGCACGTCGACGTTGACCCAGACGCGGTCGCGGCGGGCGATGGTGTAGAGCTCCATGTCCGGGCGGATGTACATGCCTTCGCGCAGGTTGATCTCGGCGACGTAGCCGTCCTGCGGCGCCAGCAGCGGGATGGTGCGCGACACCTTGCCTTGCTGGCGGACGCGGTTGATGGTGGCCTTGGGCACGTTCAGCAGTTCCAGCCGGGCGCGGCTGGACTCGATCAGGTCGCTCATGCCGCGGCGCAGGGCCACCAGGTAGTCCTGCTGGGCGGAAACGATGTCGGGGGAGTAGACCTCGAACAGCACGTCGCCCTTGTTCACGGTGGCCCCGATGGAGGCGACCTTGAGCGTCTCCACCCAGCCCTCGGCACGCGGATGGACGTGGGCGAGCAGGTCCTCGTCGTAGCCGACGGTGCCCACCGTGCGGATCTCGCCGGCCAGTTGCCGCTCGGCGGCCTCGCTGATCACCACGTTCATGTGGCGCACGGTGATCGGGTCGACCGAGACGCTCGGGTAGCTGGGCACCTGCTGGCGGGAGCTCGACTCACCGCCGGCCACCTCGCTGGCCGGGTACTCCTTCTCGACCAGATCCATGCCGCAGATGGGGCAGCTGCCGGGCTCCTCTTCGACGATCTGCGGGTGCATCGGGCAGGTCCAGCGCGTCACGGTATCGCCGCCATCGCCTGAGGCCTGGGCGTGCGCATGGCCGGCGTGGGCGTCCGCGCCAGTCTCCTCGGCGGGGAATTCCTTCTCGACCAGGTCCATGCCGCAGATCGGGCAGCTACCGGGTTCCTCCTCGACGATCTGTGGGTGCATCGGGCAGGTCCAGCGGGTCACGGTGTCGCCGCCGTCACTCGCGGACTGGGCGTGATCGTGATTGTCGTGGTCGGTCTGGTCGCCCTGGTCAGCCGCCATCACCGAGCTGATCGCCGGATTGATGCCCATCAGTACCGCCGGGGTGACCAGGGCCGAGCCCAGTAGGGTGACGCGTGTGAATCGCTTGATGCGTAAGGTCGGATTGCGATGCTTGCGGGTCTTCATGCGGTCGGCTCCAGCAGGTAGCGCAGGTCGATGAGTTGATCGGCGCGGTCGAGGCGCAGGGTGAGCAGCTCCTGGCGGGCCTCGACCACGGCGCGTTCGGCCTCGATCAGGGCGTCGAATTCGCCCCTTCCGGCGCCGATCTCGCCGCGGATCATCTCGGCGACCTGTTGCAGTTCGGGAATGATGTCGTTCTGGTAGCGGGTGATGCGGCGATCCAGGGCGGCCAGCCGGGCGCGGATGCCGTCGGCCTCGGCCGCGAGGTCACGCGCGCGCTTGGTCAGGTCGAGTTGGGCGGCCTGGGCCGATTGCTGCGCTCCGCGCAGCCGGGGCGACTGGCGGCGCTCGGCAAAGATCGGCAGGCTCACGCTCACGCCGGCGGACAGCGTGTTGGGTTCGCTACCCGCCCGCAGGCCATAGCCAACCTGCAGGCCGATTTCCGGGGCGAATTGCGCCTCGGCCTCGCCCACCTGGGCTCGAGCGGCCTCGAGCTCGGCGCGCAGGCGCTCGAGTTCGGGCTGGTGATCGAGCTCGCCTGTCGGTTCGTCGGTCAGGCTGGCAGGCAGTGATTCGGGCAGGGGGCGCTCGGCGGCCTCGCCCACCCAGCGTGCCAGACGGGCGCGCGCGGCCTGGGCCTCGCCCTGTCGTCGATCGAGGGCGTCCCCGATGCGCGACAGGCGCGCCTGCAGGGCAACGAGATCGCTGCCGCTGGCTTCGTTGACCTGGTAGGCGGTGCGCGCGCTTTCCAGCAGCTCGCGGTACAACTCACGCTCGGTCTCGAGCAGGTGGCCCAGGGCCTCTTCGCGGTAGATGGCCAGCCAGAGTCGGCGCACGTCGCGCTTGAGCTGGTGGTCGGCGGTGGTCAGGGCGGCTACCGAGCCGGCGACTCGGGCCTCGGCCTGCTCACCGCGGAAGCTGAGCGTGTCCCCCGGCGGCAGGCTTTGCGAGAGCGTCACCACCGTCTGGGTCATGGGTGAATCGCTCAGGCTGTAGTTGTCGGTGGGCACGTTCTGCAGGGCAACGGACAGCCGCGGGTCGGGCAGTTCGTCGGCGGCCTCGGCGGTCGCGGCGAGCCCGGCACGCCGCCTGTCGGCGGCCTGCAGTCCTTCGTCGCTTTGGGTCGCGGCCTGTACGGCCGCTTCCAGCGTCAGGCGCGGTCCGGTGTCGGCCAACGAGTCGGCCAGCGTCGGCATGGTCGACACGACCATCACCAGCCAGGCCGCAGCGGCCCGCGAGAGAATCGATTGGTTCATGGTGGTTTCCTCGGTTGAAGACGGTCAGCAGGAAGCTGGGTCAGCCGAGGTGTCGCGGGGTGTGTGGTGCCCGCGGGGTGCTCGGCCGTGTCAGGCCGAGAGGGGAGGGCGGAACGGGGTGCTCGGAACGCCCGGGGCCACCGAATCGGCCAACGGCGCCTCGAGGGTGCCGTTGGGCTGGTGGATGGCGGCCGGGGTGGCCTGGGCCGGCAGGGAGAAGCCGCCCAGCAGCACGCAGTTGCCGCAATGGTCACAGCCGGCCGAGGCAGTGGGCTCCTCGGCCGTGCCGCTCATGCTCGGGCAGTCGGCCGAGTGCTCGATCGTGTCGTTCATCGGGCAATCGAGCATGGCCACGCCGGCGGTCACCGCGTTCAGCGGTGCCCAGAGGGCGAGCAGCAGGGTGACCAGGTGCATGAATTTCATGGTGTCAGGACTATAGGTGCCTCGTTTGGCAGGCGCAAGCCCGGCCGCGGATTGGCAGTCAGTCGGCGGTCAGTCCGGGGTCAATCGGAGCAGTCGGCCATCGGCATGATCGGTAATCACCCAGAGTGCCCCGTCCGGCCCGACCTCGACATCGCGGACACGCCAGTGGCGTTCTGCCAGCCAGCGTTCCTCGCTGACCACGCGTTCGCCATCCAGTTGCAGCCGGGCCAGGTGGCGCTTGGCCAATGCACCGACGAACAGGTTGCCCCGCCAGTCGGGTGCGGCATCGTGGTCGTAAAAGGTCATGCCGGAGGGGGCGATCGACGGTGTCCAGTGATGGAGCGGACCGGTGACGCCCTCCACTTCGTCCGGGGCGATTTCCGGTCCGGCATACTCCCGGCCGTAGGTCTGGATCGGCCAGCCGAAGTTTTCCCCGGCGACCGGGATGTTGATCTCGTCGCCGCCGCGCGGGCCGTGTTCATGAATCCAGACACGGCCGGTGTGCGGGTGGGTGGCCGCGCCCTGCGGGTTGCGGTGGCCATAGCTGAAGATCGCGGCCTCGGCGTCCGGGCGGTCGACGAACGGGTTGTCTGCGGGAATGCGGCCATCGGGGTGGAATCGCAGGACCGAGCCGTTGTGGTCGGCGAGATCCTGGGCGCGATTGCGTTCGCCGCGGTCGCCGACGGTCATGAACAGGTAGCCGTCGCGATCAAAGGCCAACCGCGAGCCGAAGTGGATGCCGGAATCGACGCAGGGGGTGGCGACGAACAATGTCTCGAAGTCGACCAGCCGGTTGCCCTCCAGCCGCCCACGACCCAGGTGGGTGGCATTGCCGCCATCGCAGCGCCCCGCCCAGGTCAGGTAGGTCCATGGGTTGTCGGCCTGCGCCGGGTGGGCGAGCACGTCGAGCAGGCCACCCTGGTTGCGGTGGTCGACCTCGGGCAGGCCGTCGATCGCCTGGCGCTCGCCGCTCGCCGGGTCGACCCGCCAGAGCCGACCGCGCCGCTCGGTGACCAGCAGGTTGCCGTCGGGCAGGAAGGTCAGGGCCCAGGGGTGGTGCAGCTCGTCGGTGACCGTCTCGACCGTCGGCTCGGCCTGTGCGGGGTGGGCGGCGAGCAGCGGGAACATTGGCAACAGCGGCAGGAGGGCGAGCAGGGCAAGTTGAGCACGGGACATGGCGGTTCCTCGCGGCCGGTATTCAGTGGCGTGCAGGCTGAGAGTAGACGAGACGATGAGCGCTGCTCAGGCCAGCATCGGGTAGCTGAATAGCGAGAAGTGCGTGAGATTGACCAGCCAGTGCAGGCCGATAGCCGGCCACAGCGAACGGCTCTGCCAGGCCACCCAGCCGTAGCCCAGTCCGGCGACGGTGGCCACGGCGGCGAATTCGATGCCGAAGGGCAGGTGGGCCAGGCCGAAAAGCACGGCGGTGAGCCACCAGGCCGGTGTCGCGCCCAGTCGGGCCAGCAGGTGGCGCTGGAGCAGGCCGCGGAACAGCACTTCCTCGGCGGCGACGGTGACCAGGTTCGCCGCGGCAAACAGGGTCAGTAGCGACAGGCCGGGCCAGCCGGGCTGCCAGCGGAACAGGCCGGTGGCGATGCCCAGCGCGACCGCCGCGGCGATGGTCGCCACGCTGGCCGTCAGCAGAGGCATCGGGTTGGCTGCCCGCCAGTGCCCGATGACCAACGGCAGCCAGGCCGCCACCAGCAGGGCCTGGTCGACCGACAGGTAGAGGCTGTGCGGCAGGCAGTCGCGGCAGAAGTGTCGGTCCTGCCAGATTCGCGGGTTTTCAAATCCGGGCCAGAGATGAAGGGTGAGGATCACGCCCAGGCCGATGGCGATGGCCGCGGTCATCGGGCCGATCGTCCCGCGGGTGGCGACGATCAGGCCCAGCCCCAGCAATGGCAGCAGCACCGCCAGACCCAGTGGCTCGGCGTGTCCGGCAAGCAGCGCGGCCAGGCCCGTGGTCACGGAGAGAGTCAGGGCGAGGCTCCAGTGGCGAAGATCGATCATGGCTGCTTTGCGATTTCCGCTGGGTTCACGGGTGGCGTCGATCACGGAGATGGCATGGTCGCCGAGACGCCGGCCGGGTTGGAGGTCGTGACCATGGATCCATCCTGTTTGGATGGCATGCGCACGTATAAGCGGTTGTTTTTATCGGGAAATGGGCTAGAATTCGCCGGCCTTTGTGGTCGGCACGGCCCCATTCCATGCGCACCAGACGAGGTTTTATGACGACTGTTGCCAAGCGAAGCATTCCCGGAACCCGCCAGCAGGAAGCGGCGGGTACGCAGGACGGGCAAGCGCCCAAGCTGCAGGTCTTCACCGATCGCCACCTCGACAAGATCGAGCCGCTCAAGCGCCTGGGCGAGGAGGTGCTGTTCGAGATGAAGGTGGTGGCGAGCGTGCTGCCGTTTCGCGTCAACAACTACGTCATCGAGAACCTGATCGACTGGGACCGTGCCCCCGACGACCCGATCTTCGCCCTGACCTTCCCGCAGCGCGACATGCTCGACCCCGAGATGTACGAGCAGATGGCCGAGTTGCATCGTCGCGAGGCGCCCAAGGAAGAGATCACCGCGCTGGCCTGGAAGCTGCGTCACCAGCTCAATCCGCACCCGGCCGGCCAGATGGAGATGAACCTCCCCGAGGTCAACGGCGAGACGGTCGAGGGCGTGCAGCACAAGTACCGCGAGACCGCGCTGTTCTTCCCGAGCCAGGGCCAGACCTGCCACAGCTACTGCACCTTCTGCTTTCGCTGGGCGCAGTTCGTCGGCGACAAGGATCTCAAGATCGCCTCCAAGGAGGCCGGCCAGCTGCTCGACTACCTGGCCGAGCGCCCCAACCTGACCGACCTGCTGATGACCGGCGGCGACCCGATGGTGATGAAGACCAAGCACCTGGCGCCGTATCTCGAGGGGCTGCTCGACGAGCGTCTCGAGCACGTGCAGACCGTGCGCATCGGTACCAAGGCGCTGTCGTTCTGGCCGTACCGCTTCGTCACCGATAAGGACGCCGACGAGTTGCTGGGCCTGTTCGAGCGGTTGGTCGAGTCCGGCAAGCATGTCGCGGTGATGGCGCACATCAACCACTACCAGGAGATGGAGAATCCCATCTTCCGCGAGGCGGTCCGGCGCATCCGCGCGACCGGTGCCGAGATCCGCACCCAGAGCCCGCTGATCAAGCACATCAACGACTCGGGCGAGGTCTGGGCACGCATGTGGCGCGAGCAGGTCCGCCTGGGGATGATTCCGTACTACATGTTCGTCGAGCGCGACACCGGTGCGAAGTACCGCTTCGAGGTGCCGCTGGCCGAGGCGCATCGCATCTACCGTGATGCCATGAAGAAGGTCTCGGGCCTGGCGCGCACCGCGCGCGGGCCGTCCATGTCCGCCGGACCGGGCAAGGTCGAGGTGCAGGGCGTGGCCGAGATCTTTGGGGAGAAGGTGTTCGTGCTGCGCTTTGTCCAGGGCCGCAACCCGGACTGGGTGCAGCGGCCATTCTTCGCCAAGTACGACGAACAGGCCACCTGGCTCAACGAGCTGACGCCGGCCTTCGGTGAGGACAAGTTCTTCTTCGAGGACGAGTACGAGGCCATGCAGGCCGACAGTGGTCTCAAGGTGATCGACGCGGCGGAAGTCGAGGCATAAGCCCTTGACGAGCGAGGCGTGGGTCGCTAAGATTGCGCGCCTTTACGGAAGGCCTGCACGAATTCGATACCGCTCTGCGGGCCTTGAGCCGGGCAGATGCAAGGCGACCGTCCGCCGGACAGGGTGATTCCCTTTCCAAGGGCGGCAACGCCGCAGGTGGCCGGCTCAAGGCCCGCCCTTCGGGGCCAGCCGAGCCGCCCGTGCTAGTCGTTGCGCCGTCTTGACGTGGCCGCCGGCACGCCAGCGACGTCGGCGCCTCGATCACGAGCGGCTCGACTGGCCAGAGTGGCATCGAATTCGTGCAGACCTTCCGTTAACAACGCCGGCTGGCGATGCCTTCGTGTCGCCAGCCCTTTTACGCATAAACATTCGGGTTTTACAGCATGTACGCAGTGGTCGTTACCGGCGGTAAGCAGTACCGCGTCGAGCAAGGCAGCAAGGTGCGCGTCGAGAAGCTCTCTGGCGAAGCCGGCAGCACCGTGACGCTGGATCAGGTTTTGATGGTCGGCGACGGCTCTGACATAAAGGTGGGCACGCCCAACGTCGATGGCGCGAGCGTCACCGCCGAGATCGTCGGCCAGGGTCGTGGCAAGAAGGTGGAGATCATCAAGTTCCGCCGCCGCAAGCACCACATGAAGCGTCAGGGCCACCGCCAGGCCTACACTGAACTCAAGATCACCGGCATCAGCGCTTAAGCGCCCGGTGACCAGACCAGGAGACTTGAACCATGGCACATAAGAAAGCAGCAGGCTCTACCCGGAACGGGCGCGACAGTGAAAGCAAGCGCCTCGGCGTGAAGCGTTTCGGCGGCGAAGCCGTCTCCGCCGGTAGCATCATCGTTCGTCAGCGTGGCACCAAGTTCCACGCCGGCAGCAACGTGGGCGTCGGCCGCGACTACACCCTGTTCGCCCTGACCGATGGTCAGGTGAAGTTCGAGGTCAAGGGTCCGAAGAGCCGCCGTTTCGTCAGCATCGAGTCGGCCTGAACCGGCACGATGTGAGTTGGCGGTCAGCCCGGCTGGCCGGTGACCGTCGTCTGAGCCCCGCCCGCGAGCGGGGCTTTCGTGTTTGTGGTCTGTCCGCAATCGGACAGGGAATTGTGGGGATCGTGTCGTGAAATTTGTCGATGAAGCGACCATCAAGGTCAAGGCCGGTGATGGCGGCAACGGCGTGGTGAGCTTCCGCCGCGAGAAGTACGTGCCATTCGGCGGACCAAACGGCGGCGATGGCGGCGATGGCGGGTCGGTGTACCTGGTCGGCGACGTCAACCTCAACACCCTGGCCGACTTCCGTTTCCAGCGCCACTACGAGGCCGAGCGGGGCAAGAACGGCGCGGGCCGCAACATGACCGGCCGGAAGGGTGGCGACCTCTACGTCCACGTGCCGCTGGGTACGGTGGTCCACGACGAGGATACCGGCGAGGTGATCGGCGAAGTGGTCGAGGCCGAAGCCGAGTTGCTGGTCGCCAAGGGTGGCTGGCACGGCCTGGGCAACACCCGCTTCAAGAGCTCGATCAACCGGGCGCCGCGGCAGAAGACCGACGGAACGCCCGGTGATGAGCGCCGGTTGCGTCTCGAGCTCAAGGTGCTGGCCGATGTCGGTCTGCTCGGTCAGCCCAACGCGGGCAAATCGACCCTGATTCGCGCCATCTCGCATGCCCGGCCGAAGGTCGCCAACTACCCGTTCACCACCCTCTACCCGAATCTTGGCGTGGTGGCCCCCCAGCCGCATCGCAGTTTCGTGGTCGCCGACATCCCCGGCCTGATCGAGGGCGCAGCCGAGGGGGCGGGTCTAGGTATCCGCTTCCTCAAGCACCTGGCACGCACCAACCTGCTGCTGCACGTCGTCGACGTCGCCCCCTACGACGAGGTCGATCCGGTCGAAAGCGTCGCGGCAATCGAGGCCGAGCTGGAGAAGTACGACGAGTCGCTCGCCGAGCGGCCGCGCTGGCTGGTGCTCAACAAGATCGACGTCTGGACGGACGAGGAGCGCGCGGCCAATATCGAGGCCCTCAAGCAGCGCTTCGCGACCGAGATCGGTCTGACCGGGCCGGTGTTCGCGATCAGTGCCCTGGACAAGACCGGCACGCAGCCCCTGGTCTGGGCGATCCTCGAATACCTCGAGGCCGAGTGGGCGCGGGAGCGTGAGGCGACGACCGATCGCCCGGGATCGTCGACGGAGGACTGAGAATGCGTGACGAGGTCAGGGGCTATCAGCGCTGGGTGGTGAAGATCGGCTCGGCGATGGTCACCGGGGACGGGCGCGGCCTGGACCGAGAGGCCATCGCCGCCTGGGCGCGCCAGTTGGCCGAACTCCGGCGCGAGGGGCGCGAGATTCTCATCGTCACCTCCGGGGCGGTCGCCGAGGGCATGGCCCGCCTGGGCTGGGAGGAGCGTCCCGAGTCCCTGCCCAAGCTGCAGGCGGCCGCGGCCGTCGGCCAGATGGGGCTGGTCGAGGCGTACGCCGAGGGGCTGGCGCGGTTCGACACCCATTCGGCGCAGATCCTCTTGACCCACGATGATCTGGTCGACCGCGAGCGCTACCTCAATGCCCGCAGCACCCTGCGCACCCTGCTGGACCTAGGCGTGGTGCCGGTGGTCAACGAGAACGACACGGTCGCCACCGACGAGATCCGCTTCGGCGACAACGACACGCTCGCCGCGCTGGTCGCCAACCTGGTCGAGGCCGACATGCTGGTGATCCTTACCGACCAGCCGGGGCTGTTCGAGGCCGATCCGCGCAAGCAGCCCGATGCGAAGCTGCTGGCCGAGGTGACCGCCGGCGATCCCAAGCTGGAGAGCATGGCCTCGCCGGAAGGTGGGCGGCTTGGTCGCGGTGGCATGTACACCAAGGTGCTGGCCGCCAAGCGCGCCGCCCGCTCCGGCGCGGCGACCATCGTCGCCGCGGGCAGCGAGGCGGATGTGCTCTGCCGGCTGGCCGCCGGTGAGCCGCTGGGGACGCACTTTCGCCCCGCGACCAACCGGTTGGCGGCGCGCAAGCAATGGCTGGCCGGCCAGTTGCGGGTGCGCGGCCAGTTGCGCGTCGATGCCGGCGCCGCCCGGGCGGTCGCCGGGCAGGGGCGATCGCTCCTGCCGGTCGGCGTGACCGCCGTGTCGGGACAGTTCGCCCGTGGTGAGCTGGTCTCGATCGTCGATGCCGACGGCCACGAATTCGCGCGCGGGCTGGTCAACTACCCGAGCAGCGATGCCGCCCGGTTGGTCGGTTGCTCCAGCCAGGCGATTGCCGCGGCGATCGGTTACCGCGAGGAGAACGAGCTGGTGCACCGGGACAACCTGGTTCTCCTCTAGGGCTAGGGCAGCGCCTGCCTGTCAGCCCCTGAGGCGTCGGGCCTCCGCGTCGAGCTCGTCGAGCAGCCGTTCGTAGATCGCCGACAGCATCTTGAGGTCCTCGACGGCGACATGCTCGTCGATCTGATGGATGGTGGCGTTGAGCGGGCCGAGCTCGATTACCTGGGCGCCGGTCGGCGCGATGAACCGCCCATCCGAGGTCCCACCCGCCGTCGACGGCGTCGGCGCACTACCCAGTACCCCTTCGACCGCCCGTTCGACCGCCCCCACCATCGGCCCGTCGTCGCGGGTGAGGAATGGGACGCCCGAGAGATGCCAGTCGAGCTGGTAGCTCAGGCCGTGGCGTTTGAGCAACTCCTCCACCCGACTCTTGATGTCTTCGACCGAGGTTTCGGTGTTGAAGCGCAGATTGAACTGCACCGAGAGCTCGCCGGGGATGACATTGTTCGCGCCGGTGCCCGCCTGGATGTTCGCGATCTGCAGGGTCGAGGGCGGGAAGTGGGCGTTGCCCTGGTCCCATTCGATCCCCACCAGCTCGGCCAGGAACGGCGCGGCGCGATGCACCGGGTTATCGGCCAGGTGGGGGTAGGCGACGTGGCCCTGACGGCCCTCGATGACGAGATTGCCCGTGATCGAGCCGCGCCGCCCGATCTTGAACTCGTCGCCCAGCCGGTTGCGGCTCGACGGTTCGCCCACCAGGCACCAGTCGATGGAAATCCCCTTTTCGCGCAGCCACTGCACCACGCGCTTGGTACCGTGCTGCGCGGGGCCCTCCTCGTCGCTGGTGATCAGGTAGCCCAACCGGAAGGCCGGGTCGGGCTGTCGGGCGAGGAAGCGCTCGGTGGCCGTGACAAAGGCGGCCACCGAGCCCTTCATGTCCGCCGCGCCGCGCCCGTACAGGCGACCGCCATGGATCTCGGCACCGAACGGCGGGTAGGTCCAGCGCGCGGCCTCGCCGGTCGGCACCACGTCGGTGTGTCCGGCGAACACGAACAAGGGAGCGGCGGTGTTCCGACCTCCCTGTACCGCCCAGAGGTTGTCGACCTCCTCGAAGCGCAAGGATTCGATCGCAAAGCCCAGCGGGGCGATCCGCCCGGCGATCAGCGCCTGACAGCCCTGGTCGTCCGGGGTGACCGAGGGGCGGCGGATCAGGTCGCGCGCAAGATCGATGGTCGCATCCGTCATGCCAGAGCCTCCTGCCAGTCGTCGGCGGCAAAGCCGATCAGGGTGTTGCCGTCGTGTTCCGCCACCGGGCGCTTGATCAGGCTCGGGTTGGCGAGTGCCGCCTCGCGGGCGCGGGTGGCGTCCATCGCCTCGCGGTCCTCTGCCGGCAGGCGGCGCCAGCTCGTGCCCCGGCGATTGATCGCCGTCTCCCAGCCGAATCGCTCCAGCCAGTCATCCAGTTGGGCTTCCGGTACGCCCGCCTTCTTGAAGTCGTGAAAGCGATATTCCAGCCCCTGCTCGGCCAGCCAGGCGCGGGCCTTCTTCACGGTGTCGCAGTTGGGGATGCCATAGACGGTGATCATCGATAGTCCTATCAAGTGAAAATTGTTGTTCCGGATAGGAAAAATTGATTTTCCTATCAGTGTCGGCGTCCTACACTCAAACTCCATGCGGCCCTGAAGATGGCCCGCGCGATCGAATTGCAGCAGAAAAGGAGTGGCAATGCCATGCGAACCAGGAAGATGACGATGCACGCAAACCCGACTCGAATGCTCGGCCTTATCGCCGGCCTGATGCTCGCCGCCCCTGTGGCCGCCGAACCCGATATCGCCTGGGGCGGTGAGCTCTTTGCCGAGAACTGTTCCGAGTGCCACATGGTTCCGCACAACGACGAGTGGTTCAAAGCGCGCGCGGACGCCGGCAACATGGGCAGCTACGAGAGCCTGCGCACCATGGTCCAGGGTTGTGCCAACAACTTTGGTCTGCCGTGGTTCGACGAGGAGGTCGACGCGGTCACCGCCTGGATGAACCAGGAATACTACGAGTTCGAGTGACCCGCCCGGCGACCTCGATGCGTGATCAGTCGATGAACCGCATCGACAGGTCGATCGCCTCGAGGTGCTTGGTCAGTGCGCCGATGGAAATGAAGTCGACGCCGGTCTCGGCCACGTCGCGTACGGTTTCGAGCGAGACGTTGCCGGAGGATTCCAGCTTGGCCCGGCCGGCGGTGAGTCGGACGGCCTCGCGCAGCTGACCCAGGGCGAAGTTGTCCAACAGCACTCGCTTGACCCCGGCGTCCAGCGCCTCCTCGAGTTGCTCGAGCGTCTCCACCTCGACCTCCAGCGGCAGGTCGCGCGCCACCACCCCGGCGGCACGAACGGCCTCAGTGATCGACCCCGACGCCCGAATGTGGTTCTCCTTGATCATCACCATGTCGTACAGACCCATGCGGTGGTTCGTGCCGCCGCCATCGGTCACGGCCTTCTTCTGCGCGTAGCGCAGGCCGGGCAGGGTCTTGCGGGTGTCGAGGATCTGCGCGCCGGTGCCCTCGACGGCCTCGACGTATCGACGGGTGGCCGTGGCCGTCGCGCTGAGCGTCTGCAGGAAATTCAGTGCGACCCGTTCAGCCGTGAGCAGGGCACGCGCCGGGCCGCTGAGCAGGCACAGGCTTTGTTCCGGGAACAGGCGGTCGCCGTCGGCGGCGGCCCACTCGATCCGTACCGCCGGCGAGACGCGTCGGAAGGCGGCATCCGCCCAGTCGATCCCGGAGAGAATCGCCGGCTCACGGCTGATGATGCGGGCATGCGCGGTCTCATCGGCCGGGATCAGCTGCGCCGAGACGTCGCCACTACCGATATCCTCGGCCAGGGCGCGCGCCACATCCAGGGCAACGATGTCAGGGTCCGCTTTGCTCATTGAGGCACCGTGTGTCGGGTGGTCGGGCCGGCAAGTCTAGCAAGTTCTCGAGGGCGAATTGACTCGCGGTCAGACGGCCGTGGTGGCGGCCTGCGGTTGCGAGTCCGCATGGTGCTTCCCGTCACGCTGTCATCTTGTCATGCTGCTGTCATCGCGACGGCGTTTAATGCCGGCAGATGGTCGGGGTTCCACTCGGTTCCCTGGCGTTCCGCTCACACTGATTGTTGCGAGGACCGGCCCTGGCCGGGATGACCGAATGCAAAAGACCATACTGATCGTCGAGGACGAGAAGCCGATTCGCGAGATGGTCGCCTTTGCCCTGGGGCGGGCAGGCTACGACCTGGTCGAGGCGGCCGATGTGCAGGAGGCCTTCGAGCGTCTGGCGGAAAAGCAGCCCGACCTGATCCTGCTCGACTGGATGTTGCCGGGGGCCAGCGGCATCGAGCTCGCCCGACGCATCAAGCGTGACGAGCTGACCCGCGATGTGCCGATTGTCATGCTCACCGCGCGCGGCGAGGAGGAGGACAAGGTCAGCGGGCTGGAGGCCGGCGCGGATGACTACGTCACCAAGCCGTTCTCGCCACGCGAGCTGATGGCCCGGATCAAGGCTGTACTCCGTCGTGTGTCGCCGGAGACCGAGAACCCCGTTCTCGACATCGCGGGGTTGAAGCTCGACCAGGAGAGTTACCGCGTGACTGCCGCCGACGAGCCGATCGAGATAGGGCCGACGGAGTTTCGCCTGCTGGCCTTCTTCATGAAGCACCCGGATCGCGTGTTTACCCGCGCGCAGTTGCTCGATCGTGTCTGGGGGCAGAACGCCTACGTCGAGGAGCGGACGGTCGACGTGCATATCCTGCGCCTGCGCAAGGTCCTGGCGCCGAGCGGTTATGATGGCCTGATCCAGACCGTGCGTGGTGTGGGTTACCGTCTCTCGCCCCGATGAGGTGCGCGGCTCGCGCCTCCGGCCGTCCGATCCGCGACTGATCCGTCAATGACCGACCCGAAACCCTTTCAGCCCCCCATTGCCACCCGGTCGACGCGACTCGAGCGCCGCGCCCAGCTACGACAGTTGCGCCTGGCCGAGGCGCGCCGGCGGGCGTGGCGGGAGGAAGGCATCCTGGTCCTGGCGGCATTGGCGCTGGCCTCGATGGTGGTCTGGGGCGGTGCGGCGATGGGCTGGGGGCTTGCCTGGTTGCTGGCCCTGGTCGTGGGGCTGGCGACCTATACGGCCGCGCTGCTCTGGCGAGTGATCTACCTGGCGCGTGCGCTGCCCATCACCTCGCAGCCGCGCCGCGTCTGGGGGCTGCCTGGCCTGATCCAGGTGCGCCAGCGACGCCTGAGTCGGCGGTGGTCCCGACGCCAGCGCCGGTTGGTCGCCCTGCTCAAGCGCTACCACCACTCGGCGATGACCGTACCGGATGCGATGGTGGTGCTTACCGACGAGCGCGAGATCGAGTGGCTCAATCGTGCCGCCATCGACATGCTCGGGCTCAACCGCTCCGACATCGGCCTGCGCCTGGACGATCTCTGGCGCACCCCGGCGTTCATCGCCTGGTTGAAGCAGGGCAGTGACCGACCGGCGCTGGAACTGGTGGCACCGGCGGACGAAACGCGCACCTTGAGCCTGCGGATCGAGCCCTACGGCTCGGATCGTTACCTGTTGATCGGCCGCGATGTCACCGCCCTGCATCGTCTGCAGGGGGTGCGCCAGGACTTCGTGGCCAACGTGTCGCACGAGTTGCGCACCCCGCTGACCGTGCTGGCCGGTTACGTGGAGACCCTGCTCGATACTGAGGAGGGTCACGATCCGCAGATGCACCGCATCCTGTCGAACATGCACCAGCAGGCCGACCGGATGCGGCGGATCGTGGAGGACCTGTTGCTGCTGTCCCGGCTCGAGACCTCGCAACCCGATGCCGACTGGTTCGAGGCGATCGACGTGGCTCGCCTGGTCGAGCCCATTCTCAACGACGCGCGACTCGTCTCCGGCGAGGAAGGCCACGACATCCGTGCCGATCTCGACCCCGCGCTGACATTGTGGGGCGTGCCGCGTGAACTGCAGTCGGCGTTTTCCAACCTCGTCTTCAACGCCGTCAAATATACCCCGGCCGGTGGGCGCGTCGATGTGCGCTGGGGCCGTGACGACCAGGGTCGGGCCGTGTTCTCGGTATGCGACTCGGGTATCGGCATCGAGGCGCGCCACATTCCCCGCCTGACCGAACGGTTTTATCGCATCGACGTGGGGCGGTCGCGTTCGCGGGGAGGCACCGGTCTGGGGTTGGCCATCGTCAAGCACGTGGCCCTGCGCCACGGCGCGAGGCTCGAAATCGACAGCACGCCGGGCGAGGGCAGCTGCTTCCGGGTGATCTTCCCGGTGCCGGCCGCCATGCAGGCCGGGCGGGATGACGTAGACTGATCCCATTTGCCACCAGGGGCGCGAGCCAGCCGATGTCCGAGTTCTGGAACGAAAAGTACGGCCAGGTCGATTTCCTCTACGGGACCCATCCCAACGAGTTCCTGCTGAGCCAGTCCTGGCGCCTGCCGCCGGGCGGGCGCGTGCTGGTCCTCGGCGATGGTGAGGGGCGCAACGGCGTCTGGCTGGCCGAGAAGGGCTTCGACGTGACCAGCATCGACTACTCGGCCGTGGGCTGCGGCAAGGCCCGGCAACTGGCCGATGAGCGCGATGTCAGCTTGGCGGTCCATTGTGCCGATCTGACCGAGTGGGACTGGGAGGAGGACGGTTTCGATGCCGTCGTGCTGATCTACCTGCATTTCGAACCGCCGGCCCGTCGTGAGGTCTATCGCCGCGCCGCGGCCGCCCTGCGCCCCGGTGGTCTGCTGATCGTCGAGTTGTTCCACCCGCGCCAGCTCGCCTATCAGAGCGGTGGGCCCAAGCGGGCCGACATGCTGGTGCGCGCCAGCGACCTCTCGCAGGATCTGCCCGGACTGGAGTGGCTCATTCTCGCCGAGGGCAAGGCGCTGCTCGACGAGGGGCCGGGGCACCAGGGCCCCGGTTTCGTCACCCACGGCGTGGGGCAGCGCACCGGCTCCTGATCACTGCCGGCGAACGTCGACCTCGTCGGTGAGCGGCGCTCTGGCCGGTCCGGTCGATTAGTGCCGGCTCGTCAGTAAGCGGGCAGGCTGGCCAGGTAATCGGTCAGGGGCATCGGCTGAGCCACGCCATAGCCCTGATGGAAGTGCACCCCCAGCTCCTCGAGCAGCTCGACCTGGCGCGGGGTTTCGACGAATTCCGCCACCACCCGGCAGCCGAGGTGATCGGCGAGCGCACGCGTGGCCTTGACCACCTCGCGGTCGAAGCTCGACTCGGCCAGCCGGCGGACGAAGCTGCCGTCGATCTTGAGCTCGTCGACCGGGTAGTGCTGCAGGTAGGAGAAGGTCGCCCGCCCGGTGCCGAAGTCGTCGATCGCGATCGCGACGCCCAGATCGTGCAGGGCCGCGAGATTGCGCTGCGCCCGGACCGTGTCGCGGATCAGCATGGTCTCGGTGATTTCCAGGCAGAGGCGTTCGGCCGGCCAGTGGTGGTCCTCGAGCAGGGCCTCGATCCGCGCCGGCAACCAGTCGCCGGCCAGCGAATCGCCCGAGAGGTTGATCGCGATCTCGGTGAGGTGAATGCCGGGGGGCTGCCGGTCGACGGCGGCCAGGGCATGGTCGAGTACCCAGCGGTCGATCTTCGGCATCAGGCCGAAATCCTCGGCGATCTCGAGAAACGCGCCCGGTGGCTCGATGCGCCCATCCGGCGCTCGCCAGCGCAGCAGCACCTCGATGCGGTGGGCGCCGGGGTCGTGCCGGTCGACGATGGGCTGGGCAAAAAGAACGAAACCGCCCGCCTGGCTCTCGCCGGCCAGGGCCTCGCGCAGGTTGCGGGCCCACTCGAGCGTGCGGCGGTGGTCCTCGATCAGGTCGATGGCCGCCTCGCGGTGATGATGGAACGGACTGTCGTCGCGCTCGGCATCCTTCTGGCAGGCCATCAGGAGCACCGTGGTCAGGTGCTGGTGGTCGCTGGCGGTGACGGTGTCGAGTACGGCCAGTCGCACGCCCTGCCGGGCGGTCGGTAGCTGGCCCTCGCGTTCGGCGCGGTCGATCGCGGCGCGCAGTTGGGCCGCGATCCGGGTCGCCCGGTCCGCCTCGCCGTGTTCGGGGACCAGCATGGCAAACAGGCCCGGCTGTAGTCGCCCGGCAGGCATCTCGGTATCGGTTCGCACCTCGCGCAGCGCCTCGCCGATCAACCGCTCCACTCGGTGCACCTCGTCCAGCCCGATCAGCGCGGAGAGGTCGTCGACGTCGGGCACCTGCACCCCCACCAGGGCAAGCCGACGATGCGGCTGACCGGGTTCCGACAGCTCGCGCAGGCGCCGGGTCAGCCCCAGGTCGTTGTAGAGGTCGGTCACGCCGTCACGCAGGCGGGCGGCCTTGAGTCGCCGGTTGGCGACCTCGAAGGAGAGCACCGACTCGATCGCGAGAAACGCGATCAGGGTGGCGGTGAAGATGATCATCTGCCCGTTGAGCAGCGCGTTGACCTCGACCAGGCCATCCGGGCGGGAGAAGACCGCGTAGTGGACCCCCACCCATACCAGCACGAAGCCGGCCACCGCGAAGCGGGTGACCGAGGTGGGCAGCAGGTAGACGGCCAGCATGGGCACCGTCAGCGCGAGGTACGGCAGCCAGTCGCGCCCCGGCCCGTCCTGTTGCCCCACCAGCAGCAGGGCGGCGAGCACGAGAAAGGCGGTCAGGGTCCAGGCGGCGATCACGCCGGTGATCGGCCGGAACCGCGGCGGGCCATGGTGTCGGGCCTGTGCGGAGACCACCTGCTGGACCAGTGGCGTGAACAGGAGCACCGAGGTGGCCTCGGACAGCCACAGGGCGATGACCAGCTCGGTGGTCGGCAGCCCGCCGCCGGCGAACTGCCACACCCCCAGCAGCGTGAACACGCTCGCGCTGGCGATGGCAATGATCGGCACGCGCAGTAGGCGCCGGGCCTGGTCCTGCTCGACTCGGGCCTCCAGCAGGCGCGAGAAGACAATCACGAACAGCATCACCACCAAGAAGGCGCCGGTGCCGATGATGATCTCGGGCAGGGCATCGCCGCGGGCGATGTTCCAGGTCAGTGCGGCGAGGGTGAAGGCCGGAATCAGGCGCGGGCCCAGGCTGAGCACCGCCCCATAGGCCAGTGCATTGGCCACCCAGAGCAGCGAGATGGGCAGGTGGTCGGCGACCGCCGGGTAGGCCTGGCTGACCAGCCAGGCGGTCAGCCACCAGCCGACGAAGGCGAGCAGGGATTCGCCCACTCGCCGTGTCATCGTCGTTGTCCTTCCTACCACCATCCGCCCACTCCCTGTGCACGTAAAAAGGCCCGCCTTTCGACTGATGCTAGTCGAAAGGCGGGCCCGGAAACAGCGTCGTATTGGTCAGGCGGGCCGTTGCCCGTCCGGGATCACACGTCGCGCAGCAGCTCGTTGATGCCGACCTTGGAGCGGGTCTTCTCGTCGACCTTCTTGACGATCACGGCGCAGTACAGGCTGTATTTGCCGTCCTTGGACGGCAGGTTGCCGGAGACGACCACGGAGCCTGCCGGGACGCGACCGAAGTGGATCTCGCCGGTCTCGCGGTCGTAGATCTTGGTCGACTGGCCGATGTAGACGCCCATCGAGATCACCGAACCTTCCTCGACGATCACGCCCTCGACCACCTCGGAGCGCGCGCCGATGAAGCAGTTGTCCTCGATGATGGTCGGCGCGGCCTGCAGCGGCTCGAGCACGCCGCCGATGCCGACGCCGCCGGACAGGTGGACGTTCTTGCCGATCTGGGCGCAGGAGCCCACGGTCGCCCAGGTGTCGACCATGGTGCCTTCGTCGACGTAGGCGCCGATGTTGGTGTAGGACGGCATCAGGACGGTGTTCTTGGCGATGAAGCTGCCGCGACGGGCGACGGCGTTCGGCACCACGCGCATGCCGGCGGCCTCGAAGCGCGCCTGGTCCCAGTCGGCGAACTTGGTCGGGACCTTGTCGAAGTAGTTCACGTCACCGCCGGAGACCACCTCGTTGTTGCGCAGGCGGAACGACAGCAGTACGGCCTTCTTCAGCCACTCGTTGACCTGCCAGTCGCCCACGCCACGGCGTTCGGCGACGCGCAGCGAGCCGTCGTCCAGACCGGCCAGTGCGGTCTCGACCGCCTCGACCACGTCGGCCGGGGCGTTGGACGGGTTGATCTCGGCACGGCGCTCGAAGGCCGATTCGATCGTGTCGCGAATGGCGTTGATGTCCATCGGATGCTCCTGAAATGTTTTGGAAAAACGATCGGCCGACCTGTGTGGGTCGGCCGTGGGAATGGGATGTGTTGGTTGCGGTTATTGTAACAACAGATGGTTGAGGGCGTTGGTCTCGTGGGCGTGAGTGGTCACATAGAGCCATCGTCAGAGTTTTCGCGCGCCCGAGACTCGGATACGTTCTGTTTGAGCCACCGTGCTCGGCGCGCGAGCCCCTTTTCTTGCTTGCCCAAGAAAAGGGGCGAAAAGAAGGGCACCCCGGCGTCCTGGCCCTGCGGGCCTTCGAGCCCGGACGGTGTCCGGACTCGAAGCCTCGCGACCGGCGGCTGTTTTCGGGGCCGGCTCGACGTGACCTCCTGTCACGGCGAGCCTCGGAGCGACGTCCCTGTCGCTCCGACCCCGAGCCATCCACCGGCCGCGAGGCAGGACGCAAGGGGAATCTGGTTCCCAACCATCTGGAGGCGTGAAGCAGCGTCACAAGATAATTTGGAATGCTCGGAGGCCACGCTTCAAATGCGATCGAAGGGTCGAGTCCCCTTATGCTTTGCCTCGCGAGCGAGGGATTGCAGGGTCGGGCTCGCATGGACGCGAGCCCGAGGTTCGCCGCGACAGGAGGTCGCGTCGAACCGACCCGTCCGCAACCCCTCGTTCGCGAGGCTGATCGGCTCGGATGCAATCCGAGTCGATCAGGCCCGAAGGGCCAATGCATCGGGGTGTCTTCTTTTCGTCGGTTTTCTTGGACAAGCAAGAAAATCGACTCGCACGCCATGCACGGCGGTGCATTCGTACCACCTTGGTCCAACCGGCGTGCGAAACCCTGTCGACCTTCAATCAGGAGTACCAAAACGAATCAGGAAAGCATCGCCCGAATCCGCTTCGCCGCCTCGACGCAGTCGTCCAACTCCGCCACCAGCGCCATGCGCACGAACCCCGCCCCGGGGTTCACGCCATCGGCCTCGCGCGAGAGAAAGCGCCCCGGCAGCACCGTAATGTTCTGCTCGGCAAACAGCTGCCGGGCGAAGTCGCGCTCGTCGCCCTCGACTCCGGCCCAGAGGTAGAAGCCCGCATCGGGCCGATGGACGTCGATGCCGGCCACCGGTTCGAGGATTTCCAGTACTGCATCGAACTTCTCGCGGTAGAAGGCACGGTTGGCGCGCACGTGGGCCTCGTCGTTCCAGGCGGTGATGGATGCCAGTTGCGTCGGTAGCGGCAGGGCGCAGCCTTGGTAGGTGCGATAGCGCAGGAAGCGTTTCAAGAGCGCCGCGTCACCCGCGACCAGCCCCGAGCGCAGGCCCGGCAGGTTGGAACGCTTGGAGAGGCTGTGGAACACGATCACGTTCTCGAAGGGATCGTCGCCGTCGCGGGTAGCTGCCACCTCGAGCAGACCGGTGGGTGGCGCGTCCTCGTCGAAGTAGATCTCCGAATAGCACTCGTCGGCGGCGACCACGACGTCATGGCGGCGGGCCTTGGCAAGCAGGTGGCGGTAGCGCTCGGCATCGATCACCGCGCCGCTGGGGTTGCCCGGCGAGCAGACGTAGAGCAACTGCGCGCGCTGCCAGATCGATTCGGGGACGGCCTCGAAATCCGGCAGAAAGCCGTTTTCCGGCAGGGTCGGGTAATAGTAGGGCTCGGCGCCGGCGAGCAGGGCCGCCCCCTCGTAGATCTGGTAGAAGGGGTTGGGCATCAGCACCACCGGCGGCTGGTCGCCGGTGTCGCGATCGACTACCGCCTGGGCGATGGCGAACAGCGCCTCGCGGGTGCCGGCGACCGGGAGCACGTTGGTCTCCGGGTCGAGCAGCCCGTCGGCCAGATTGAAGCGGCGGCTCAGCCAGCCGGCCATCGCCTGGCGCAGGGCCGGCTCGCCCTTGGTTGCCGGGTAGCGGGCAATCTCCGGCAGCGTCTCGCGCAGGGTGTCGAGCACGATGGCCGGCGGGGCATGGCGCGGTTCGCCGATCGACAGCGGGATGTGCTTTCGGTCGGCGGGCGGCTCGGCGCCCGCCTTGAGTTCGGCGAGCTTCTCGAAGGGGTAGGGATGCAGTCGGTCGAGATTGGGATTCATGCCGGGGGCCGTTCGGTTGGGTGGTGACGGGGCGGGATGCGACCGGGCATTATAGGTGTCCGATCCAGTCGCCGCGAGTGGCGGCGAGAACCTCGGGAAGCTCTGCACGATTCGATGGCACCTCTGGCGAACCCCATGCGGGCGGTCCTGCAGAGGCACTATCGAATCGTGCAGCGTTCTCCTAACCGGGAGCCAGTCATGCCTGATGCCGATAACCGACTCGATGTGCCGCCTGAGGTCCAAGGCGTCGACCACGTCAGCCTGCTGGTCAGCGATGCCCGGCGATCGCGCGCGTTCTATGCCGAGGTGCTGGGGCTGGCGGAGTTGCCGCGGCCCGATCTCGGCTTTCCGGGCGCGTGGCTGTCCCTGGGCGGGGGGCAGGCCCTGCACCTGCTCGAGCTGCCCAACCCCGACGGGGTCGACGGTCGACCGGAACACGGCGGTCGTGACCGGCATTTCGCGTTGCGGGTCGAGACGACAGCACCTTTCGCCGGGCGACTGGAGGCCAAGGGCCTTGCCTTCACGCGCTCGCGATCCGGCCGCGATGCGTTGTTCTTCCGTGATCCGGACGGCAATGCGGTGGAGTTGGTGGGGACGAACGGCTCCGCGTAACGCGCCTTTCCGTCGCATTCGCCCAGGGTTTACCCGGATGAACGCGCCTGTTGCCGTATTCGTTCCACCAGATCGGCCAGGGAGTCATCGCTCGGGCGCTCCCGGCCGAGAAACCAGGCCTGCAGGTCCTGGTCGGCCGCGGTCAGCAGTCGATCGAAGTCGTCGAGTTCGTGTGGCAAGAGCCGCGGCAATTGCCGCTCGGCGAACGGGCCGAGCAGCAGGTCGAGCTCTCGCAGGCCCCGCCGGCAGCGCCAGCGCAGGCGAGCACGGCGGTCCCCTTCAGACATGTCGGCCCAGCATGCGTCGGCGGATACGGCCGATCGCCTCGGTGGGGTTCAGCCCCTTCGGGCAGACGTCGCTGCAGTTCATGATGGTGTGGCAGCGGAACAGCTTGTAGGCGTCGTCGAGCTGTTCGAGCCGCGCCGCGGTGGCCGTGTCGCGGCTGTCCTCAATAAAGCGCGCGGCCTGCAGTAGCGCCGCCGGGCCGAGGAAGCGTTCCGGATTCCACCAGTAGGACGGACAGGCGGCCGAGCAACAGCCGCAGAGGATGCATTCGGTCAGGCCATCGA
The DNA here is from genome assembly GCF_034479635.1 of Guyparkeria halophila. Taxonomy (NCBI): domain Bacteria; kingdom Pseudomonadati; phylum Pseudomonadota; class Gammaproteobacteria; order Chromatiales; family Thioalkalibacteraceae; genus Guyparkeria; species Guyparkeria halophila. The sequence continues at coordinate 23,187 of NZ_CP140153.1, read as the reverse complement.
GACGCTCGCGCTCGTCGGGCGTTTGCGCCTGCTCCCGGTCCGGTGGCGGGGCATCCGCCTGCAGCCAGGGTTCGACCCGCTGGTATTGGTGGTGGAAGTTGCCCATGTCGACGACCAGGTCGCGGATCACCGGCATGCCCGGTAGTGGCCGGATGACCACCGGCTCGGTCAGTTCGCCCAGCCGGGTGATGCAGGCCAGCCCGTTGCGCCCGTTGATGTTCATCGCGTCCGAGCCGCAGACCCCCTCGCCGCAGGAGCGGCGAAAGCCGAGTGTCTCGTCGATCTCGCGCAGGCGTAACAGCGCGTCGAGCAGCATGTCGTCGGGAGACAGGTCGTCGAGGACGTATGCCTGCTGGTGGGGCGCCTCGCTGCTTTCCGGATCGTAGCGGTAGAGGGAAAAGCGCATCCGCCCGTCGCGCGGGCCGGGGCGTTTGAACACGCGGATCGGCTGCCATTCGCTCATCTGGGGACCTCGAAAAACCGTAGCGAGCCGCCCGAGTGCAAGGAGCCGCTGGCTTGCGCCTGCTTCGCATTCAGCGAGCGACGAGACATATCAAAAAGATAGGTGGATGCAGGCCATCCATGGCCTGCAGTCTCCGAGCGCACTACGTGCGCCTCGATGCGCTCCCAGCGAATCGAGAGGAGCGAGCGATGGAATGGCCCGGATGCCATTCCGTACGCAAGTCTCGCTTGCGCTTGCGAGGGACACGGATGTCCCGAGTCCGCACGTGACGCCGCAGTCGGGTGGCGTAGCAGGTTATTCGAGGTCCCCATCAGTAGACCCTCGGTTTGGGCGGGAATGAGTCCACCGTCAGCGGGGTGGTCCGCACCGGCTTGTAACGCATGCCGCGCTCGAGCGAGAACAGGCTGTGCACCAGCCAGTGCTCGTCGTCGCGGTCGGGGTGGTCGACCCGGGAGTGCGCGCCGCGGCTTTCCGTCCGCGCGGCCGCCGCGGTGATCGCCGCCAGTGCCACGTCGGCGAGATTGACCAGTTCCAGTGCCTCGATCCGCGCGGTGTTGAACACGCGGCCATGATCGCCGATCGCAAGCTCCCGGCTGCGGGCATGCAGCTGGCGGATGCGCTCGAGCCCCTGATCCAGTTGATCCTGGCGGCGAAACACGCCGGCATAGTCTTCCATGGTCTGCTGGATCTCCCGGCGCAGGGCGGCGACCGCCTCGCCGGTTGCCCGCTCCTCGATGGCATCGGCCAGGGCCTGCGCGCGGGCAGGGGCCTGTTCCGGCAGGGGGCGGTGATAGCGGTGCGCGGCCAGGTGCTCGAGCATGTGGCGCGCCGCCGCCCGACCGAAGACCACGATGTCGAGCAGGGAGTTGCCGCCCAACCGGTTGGCGCCGTGCACTGAGACGCAGGCGCATTCGCCCGCGGCATACAGACCCTCGACGGGCGCTTCCCTGCCGTCTTCGCCCGGGCGGACCACCTGTCCGTGGCGGTTGGTGGGGATGCCGCCCATGGTGTAGTGCGCGGTGGGGAACACCGGAATGGGGTCGTCGACCGGATCGACGTTGACGAAGGTCTTCGCCGTCTCGCGGATTGCCGGCAGGCGCTCGCGGATAACCGCCTCGCCGAGATGGTCGAGCTTGAGCAGGACGTGGTCGCGATTCGGGCCGCAGCCGCGGCCCTCGCGGATCTCGGTGACGATCGCCCGGCTGACTACGTCGCGGCTGGCCAGATCCTTCGCGTGGGGGGCGTAGCGTTCCATGAAGCGCTCGCCCTCGGCATTGACCAGGTAGCCCCCCTCGCCGCGCACCCCTTCGGTGATCAACATGCCCTTGCCGGCGATGCCGGTGGGATGGAACTGGACGAACTCCATGTCCTGCAGCGGGATGCCGGCACGCAGGGCCATGGCCATGCCGTCGCCGGTGTTGATCAGCGCGTTGGTGTTGGTGCGGTAGATCTGGGCCGCCCCGCCGGTGGCGAGCAGGGTGGTGCGCGCCTCGATGGTGGTCGTCTCGCCGCTGGCGATGTCGAGGACTTGGGCGCCGAGGACCGCGCCCTGATCGTCGACGAGCAGGTCGAGCGCGAAATGCTCGTCGAAGAAGTGCGTGCCGGCGGCAAGATTCTGCTGGTAGAGCGAGTGCAGGATCGCGTGTCCGGTGCGATCGGCGGCGGCACAGGTGCGTGCGGCCTGTTCGCCGCCGAAGTGCTGGCTCTGCCCGCCGAAGGCGCGCTGGTAGATGCGCCCGTCGGGCAGGCGCGAGAACGGCACGCCGAAGTGTTCCAGCTCCCGGACCGCCTTGGGCGCGGCGCGACACATGTACTCGATCGCGTCCTGGTCGCCGAGGTAGTCGCTGCCCTTGACCGTATCGAACATGTGCCAGTGCCAGTTGTCCGGCAGGGTATTGGCCAGCGAGGCATTGACGCCACCCTGCGCGGCGACGGTGTGCGAGCGGGTGGGAAAGACCTTGGAGACCACCGCCACGCTCGCCTCGCCGCGGGCCAGTTGCAGCGCGGCGCGTAGCCCGCCGCCTCCGGCGCCGATCACCAGCGCGTCGACCTGTCGTGGTTTGCTCACATCACCTCCAGTAGTGTCGCGCCGAACCAGATGCCCGACCCGAGCAGCCAACCGGCGAGTGCCGTCAGCAGGGCGACCCTCAGGCCGAGCGGATGGACATAGTCGAGCAGCACGTCGCGGCCGCCGACCCAGGCATGCAGCAGCAACGCCAGCGCGGCGAGCCAGAGCGTCACGGCATTGGACGGTGCGGCGAGCCAGCCGCTCCAGGCGGCATGCGACCAGGCGTCGGCCATGGATAGGCAGACCAGGACGTAGACGGTGAACGCGCCGAGAAAGAGCGCGGAGAGGCGTTGGATCAGCCAGGCGACCAGCCCGCTCATGCCCACAGCCCCCACCAGAGGCCGAGCCCGGCGATCACGCCCACCCCCATGACCAGCAGCGCGCTGCGACGCGCGGTTACCCGGGTGATGCCGATATCGAGGTCGAGGAGCAGATAGCGGATGCCGGCGAACAGGTGATGGGCCAGCGCCAGGGCGAGCAGCAGGCCCGCCAGGCGTGCCGGCAGCCCCGTCAGCACCTCGCCGGCCCGCGCGAATCCCGCCGGACCGGACAGGCTCAGGGCAAACAGCCAGGTGGCCGGCGGGATCGCGAGGATCATCAATACGCCGGTCAGCCGGTGGGCGATCGAGGCGATCGCCTGCGGGGGGAAATGCATCCGGCGCAGGTCGAGAAAGACTGGACGTTTTCGATGGCTGTTCTGATCTTTCGGCGGCATGGCGCGGTTGCCCTGTCCTCGTCCGTGAACGTTGGCCTACTGGCTACTATAGGCGCTCGATCGGCAGATGCCCTAGCCCGGAATTTCATTAAATACCCGGGCTAGAACGGCGCTTTGCAGTGGTAGCCGGCTTTGGGGGCGTCCGGATGTTGCGGGTCGGGGAAGGCCAGCCGGGTCGCGTGCAGCATCAGCCGCTCGTGGCGATCGGCCTCGGGGTGATAGAGCGAGTCGCCCTGGATGGGGCGCCCCTGGGCCAGCAGGTGGACGCGCAGCTGGTGCGAGCGCCCGGTGATCGGCTCGAGAATCACGCGGATGCCGTCTTCCAGCGGTTCGGCCAGGCGGTAGCGGGTCTGCGATGGGCGTCCGGTTTCCGGGTCGATGCGGTAACGCGGCCGGCGTTCGTGGTCCTTGCCGATCGGGAGATCGATCAGTCCCTCGGCCGGCTCCAGCGGGGCATCGATCAATGCCTCGTAGGTCTTGTCCACCTCCCGGGCGGCGAAGGCCTTGGAGAGAAAGGAATGGGCGCGGGCATTGCGCGCCAGCACCAGCAGACCCGAGGTGTCCCAGTCGAGGCGGTGGACGATGCGCGCCTCGGGAAACTCCATCTGCACGCGCGTGATCAGGCAGTCCTGCTTGTCGGGGCCGATACCGGGCACCGACAGCATCCGTTCGGGCTTCGCCACCACCAGGAAATCGCGACGCTCGTCGATCAATGCCCAGTCGCCCGGTGGCTGGTTGGCGGGCAGGTTGTGGTCGATCGGGCTCATGCGTCACCGTCGGCGGCGTTGCCCTTGGCGGCGTGGATCAGGGCCTCGGCAATCGCCTGCTGATGCTCGCGGTCGTTGATGGGGTGGCCGTACTGGTCGACGACGAAGAAGGCGTCCTCGGCGCGTTCGCCCAGGGTGGCGATGCGCGCGTGCAGCAGGATGGCGCCCATGCGCCACAGGGTGTCGGAGAGATCGGCGAGCAGGCCCGGCCGGTCCTTGGTCAGGACCTGGATCATGGTGCGTGCCCGGGCGACATCGGCAATGAATTCCACCTCGGTATCCACGTCCAGGCTCGATAGCTGGGCCGGGGTGCGCCGGCGGGTGACCGACAGGGCCCGCTCCGGGCGCTGGATCACGCCTTCGAGCCGCTCGTGCAGCGCCTCGATCGCGCCGGGGTCACTGACGGCGTGTCCCTGGCGGTCGAGCACGAAGAATTCCAGCAGGATCAGCTCGGACTCGGGCAAGGGTTCGCGGTTGCCGTCGCCGTCGATGGCATTGAGCCCGCTCTCGACCACCAGCGGGCGCGGGATCACGGTGATGTTGGCCGACTGGACATTGAGGCCCTCCCGGTCGATGCCGGCGACCACGTGGGCGAACAGCGCCGGGTGGTTCTGCGCCAGGATCAGGATCTGGGTCGCCTGGTGCTGCGGGTCGTCGTTGATGGTCAGGGCGGGCAGGTCGGCATCCACCGCCACCCGCGAGTGGCGCAGGATGTTGTCGATCTCGTTTCTGAGGAAGTACTCCTCCGGCATGCCCGACAGCCAGGCGGCCAGCTTGGCGGCGTCCATGCCCTCGCTCGAGCCCTGGCGATTGGCGTCGCGGCGCGTCTCGCGCACGATCTGTGCGGACGAGCGCACGCCCTCGGCGAAATGCTGGTGGGTGAGCTCGAACAGGCGGCGCAGCAGGGTGTCGCGCCAGGAGTTCCACAACTGCGGATTGGTGGCGCGGATGTCGGCCACCGTCAGCAGATAGAGGTAGTCGAGCTGCTCGGCGCTGCCGACCTGTTCGGCGAAGCGCCGGATCACTTCCGGGTCCTCGATGTCCTGGCGCTGGGCGGTGAAGGAGAGCAGCAGGTGCTGTTCGACCAGCCAGCCGACCAGGTCGATGTCCTCGCGCGGCAGGCCGTGAGCCCGGGCGAAGTCGCGGGCGTCGAATGCGCCCAACTCGGCGTGATCGCCGCCGCGGCCCTTGGCGATGTCATGGAACAGCCCGGCCAGGTACAGCACTTCCGGGCGGGGGATGCGCTTGAAGGCATCCGAGGCGATCGGGTTCTCGTCGCGGTACTCGGGCAGTGCGGGGCGTCGCAGGTTGCGGATCACCAGCAGGGTGTGGGTGTCGACCGTGTAGGCGTGGAACAGGTCGAACTGCATCAGCCCGACGATCGGGGCGAAGTTGGGGATGTAGGCGGCGAGTACGCCGGTGAGGTTCATGTTGCGCAGGGCGAGATAGACGCCGCGCTCGGCGCGCAACAGGCGCATGAACAACTGCTTGGCATGGCGGTTGGCGCGAAAGCCCGCATCGATCACCGACAGGTTGGCCCGCAGCTGGCGGGCGGTGGCGGCCGTCATGCCCTCGAGATCGGGGTGCTCGGCGAGCAGCAGGAACAGCTCGAGGATGGCGGTCGGCGAGCGCATGAACACCTGGGCATCGCGGGTCTCGATCAAGCGGCCGCGGCGAACGAAGCGCGGGTTGAGCCGTTGGATCGGCTCGAGGATCTCGGGGTGCAGGCGTTCGCGCCAGCGCTGGATCAGCAGCTGATTGAGGCGTTCGACCTCGATGGTGGCGCGAAAGAAGTGCTGCATGAAGCGCTCGACCGCGAGGTTGCCATCCTGGAGCCCTTCGTAGCCGAACGCGCCGGCCAGCGTTTTCTGGTGGGTGAGCAGCAAACGCTCTTCGGCCCGCTCGGCCAGGCCATGCAGGCCGATCCGGATGCGAAACAGCAGCGATTCGGCATGCAGCAGCGCCCGGTATTCGTCATCGCGCAGCAGCTCGCCGCGACGGTGCATCGCCGCGAGGCTGGGGGCGCCATCGATGCGGTTGGCCAGCCACCGGATGGTGTGCAGGTCGCGCAGGCCACCCGGGCCTTCCTTGATATGCGGCTCGATCTTGGTGCCGACATTGTCGTGTGACTCGTAGCGCGCCTGCTGCTCGTCGAGCTTGGCGGCAAAGAACCAGGCGGGATCGAAGGCCGCGTCATCGCGGATGGCCGCATCGAGGCGGGTGAGCAGGTCCTCGTCGCCGGCGATCAGGCGCATCTCGATCAGGCTGGTGTAGACGGTCGGGTCGGTGGCCGCCTCGAGACACTCCTCGACGCTGCGCACGGCGTAGCCGATCGACAGGCCAGTGTCCCAGAGGGTATAGAGGAAGGCCTGCACCGCCTCGTCATGGGCGTGATCGGCGGTGAGCACCATGATGTCGATGTCCGAGTGGACGAACATCTCGCCGCGACCGTAGCCGCCGACCGCGACCAGCGCACAGGGTGTGTCGGCGAGCTTGTCCTGCCACAGGGTCCGCAGGGCGCTGTCGACGCGGGCGGTGACCTCCCGGATGAAGCCGCGGGCGTTGGTCTCGTCGGCCAGTGCCTCGGCCCAGTGTTCGTTCAGTGTCTCGAGCTGGCGCGCCAGTGGCCGGTCGGCCGGGAAGGTGACCTGGTCGCCGAATCGACCGTCGGGGTCCGGTTGCCCTGTCGATTGCATGGGATCAGGCAGGCGGTTGGGTGAGGATGTCGAATCCGTCCGCGGTCACGGCGATCGTGTGCTCCCATTGCGCCGACAGCGAGTGGTCCTTGGTGACCACCGTCCAGCCGTCCCCGAGCAGTTTGATCTCCTTCTTGCCGGCGTTGATCATCGGCTCGATGGTGAAGACCATGCCTTCCTTGAGGCGCACGCCTTCGCCCGGGTTGCCGTAGTGGACCACCTGCGGGTCCTCGTGGAAGTTGCGGCCGATGCCGTGGCCGCAGTATTCGCGCACCACGGAAAAGCCGCTGGCCTCGGCATGGCTCTGGATGGCGTGGCCGATGTCGCCCAGGGTGGCGTCGGGGCGGACCGTCTCGATGCCCTTCATCATCGCCTCATGGGTGACGTCGATCAGGCGCTGCGCACGCACGGACGGCTTGCCGACGGTGTACATCGCCGAGGTGTCGCCATGCCAGCCGTCCTTGATCACGGTGACGTCGATATTGAGGATGTCGCCGTCGCGCAGGGTCTTGTCGGCCGGGATGCCGTGGCAGACCTGGTGGTTCAGCGAGGTGCAGATCGAGGCGGGAAAGCCGTGGTAGCCAAGCGTGGCCGGCGTGCCGCCCTGCACCTCGGTGATGTGCTTGTGGGCGATCTCGTTGAGTTCGCCGGTGGTCACGCCAGCCTTGACGTGTTCGCGCAGCAGTACCAGCACCTCGGCGGCAAGCTTGCTGGCGATGCGGATCTTCTCGATTTCCTCGGGGGTCTTGATGGAAATGTTCATGACCTGGCAACGGGCTCCCCTGACTGTGTCCGCCGCGGCAACCGGCCGCGCGCAAAGACTCCCAGTGTAACGAAAAACGCCCCGGATCGCGGGGCGTCGGAGTGCGTGGGGCGAGGAGCCTTAAGCCGATTCGAGCAGCTGGTCGAGGGTGCGCTCGACCCGGTCGACGTCGAACACGCCGATCTTCTGGAACTCGATGCGTGCCTGGGCATCGAGGATGAAGGTCGTCGGCGTGACGCGTACGGGTCCGAAGGCTTCGGCGCCGCGGCCGTCCTTGTCCTGCCAGATGGTATAGGTCATGTCGCGCTCTTCGACCATCGTGTTGATCTGGTCGAGCGGGTCGTAGCTCATAGCGAGCCCCACGACGTTCACGCCGCGATCGGCGTACTTGTCGTGCAGTTCCTGGATGTGCGGGATTTCCTTGACGCAGCCGGGGCAGGTGGTCGCCCAGAAGGTGATCAGGGTGGGTTTGCCCTTGATCGACGCCAAGTCGACCGGGTTGCCGTCGCGGTCCTGCACGGTCACGCCCTCAAGGGCCAGGCCGCTGTCCGACAGGCAGCCGCCCAGCCCCAGGGTGAGCAGCGCCCCCGCCCCGCCCAGCAGCAGGCGGCGGCGTGAGGTGTCGTGCTGCGGATCCGCGGCGGCGTCGGCCCGGCGGGAAATATCGTTACGTCGCGTCATGTCGAACCCTCATTGGGAAGCCCAGGTCGAATAGGGATGCGGTCCGGCAAGCCGAAACGGCATTCCTGTTGGATCAACGCGTCTTTGGGTAAAGGCGCCCGGTGCGTGCAAGCAAAATGGACCGGCGCGAGGCAGCAAAGTTTCCGCGGGACGCCCTTCGAGGTCAACGTTCGACAATCGCCTGTTCCAGCATGGCGGCGGTCATCACGCCCAGGGTGCGGGCCTGCGGCGAGCCGAGCATGCGTCGGGCGACCAGTACGCCGACGTCCTCCTCGCGCATCACGCGTTGCGCCTGGGTCAGCGTGTAGCCGACCTCGACGTCGGCGGCTTGGTAGAAGCCGCTGATCTCTGCCGGGTCGAGGAGGACATCCTCGCGCACCTGGTTGGCCAGGGCATCCAGGTCGATGCCCGAGTCGGCGTCTTCGCCGCCAGCCGGCGCGCCGGTGGTGGCGGTCTCGCCCTCGATCGCATCGGCGGGGGTGCGGGCGGCCTCGTCTTCGGCGACTGATTCGTTTTCCGCCGATGCCCGGCTGGCTTGCGCCTCGGCGTCGGCCTCGGCCTCGGCCTCGGCCTCCCGTGCCGCCTGTTCGGCCCGGGTCTGGGCATCGAACAGCGCCTGGTTGAAGGCCTGGTCGAAGGCCGCTCGGGCCGGGGCATAGCGGATCACGCCCATCGCCTGGCGGTTCTCGTCGCGGATGACCAGCCAGGCCGGTTTCTCCTCGAGCGCCTGTTCGAACCGGGCGAGGTTGCAGGGGCAGTTCACCTCGGCAACGCGCCGCTCGATGATGCTCGAAACGCCGATGTTGTCGCCGTTGAACCACAGCGACGGCCCCGGCATCTGCTGGTCGTTGGCGCGCAGGATCGCGTCGTAGAGGCCGGACTTGCCGAACACCATGCGGCTGACCAGCCCCGAGACGACGATGGTGATCATGGCGGGCAGGATCGCGCCGGTGTCACTGGTGAGTTCCAGTACCGCGGCCAGGGCGGCCAGTGGCGCCTGGAGCGTCGCGCCCAGCATCGCCCCCATGCCCAGCACGGTGTAGAAGGCGACGTCGTTGAGCGGGATCTGGTCGAGACGGTAGAGCAGGCTACCGAGGGTACCGCCGACCACCGCGCCGATCATCAGTACCGGCGCGATGGTGCCAATCGGCAGGCCGAGTCCCACGGTGATGCTGGCCAGCAGCCACTTGGCCGCGGCGATGATCAGCAGGGCGCCCAGGGTCAACTCGGCGGCGGCGACCAGGTCCGTGGTGTCGTGGCCGATACCGAGGATCTCCGGCACCCAGAAGCCGATGGCGCCGGTGGCCACGCCGGCGGCGGTAAATCGCGCCCAGACCGGCCAGTTCCAGCTGCGGGCAATGGTGCCCTCGACGATCTGGATGTAGCCGGCAGCCATCGCGCCGCTGATCAGCCCCAACGCCAGCAGGGTGGGTACCTCCCAGAACGACATCTGGTGATGGATCTCGATGGTGAACAGGGTTTCCGGCCCGAAAACGGTCGTGGCCAGCAGGGCGCCCATCGAGGAGGCGAGGATGACCGGCAGGAAACTGGCTAGCGTGTACTGCTTGATCACCACCTCGAGGGCGAAGATCACGCCGGCCAACGGCGTATTGAAGGCCGCCGAGATGGCCGCGGCCACCCCGCAGCCCGACAGCGTGCGCACGCTGTTGTTCGGCAGGCCGAGGCTGTGTCCCAGCAGGCTGCCCGAGAAGGCGCCCAGGTGGATGCCGGGGCCTTCCCGCCCGCCGGTCAGGCCGATCAGCAGGCCCCACACGCCGGCGACGAACTGCACCACGGCGTTCTGCCAGGGCATGTCGGCGCCGAAGCGGTGAAACCGGATGATGACGTGGCCGACGCCGACGTTGCGCATGCCGAACGGCAAGAGGTGAAAGGCCAGGCCCAGCACCAGGGCGCCGAGGATCGGCAGCAGCAGTCGCCATTCGGCGGGCAGGGATTCGTAGCGCTCCGCGCCCGGCAGCCCCAGGCCGTAGACCTGCAGTCCCTCGAGCGCCAGTCGGAAGGCGACCACCAGCAGTGCGGCGAGCAGCCCGGCGATCAGGCCCAGCAGGGTGACCTGCAACAGGGCATCCGGCTGTGCCAGGCGAAGCCGCAGACGCTCGATGAACCGGTTCAGCGGGCGGCCGAACCAGTCCTGTAGGCGGGCGAGCAAAGCGGTCACGGGCCGGGCCTCCCGGAGAATAGAGAGCGGTGATGAATCGGGCGGGCGGATGGTCCGCCGCAACGGCGCTGCTAATATGCCACGATTGCCGACCCGATTCGAACGCCGGTTGCCCGAAGGGCAGGGCCGGATCGGATGTACCCAAGCACGAGGAGTCGAGCGAAGACATGAAGAAGATCGGAATCGTCGGTGGCACCGGGTATACCGGTGTCGAGCTGATGCGCCTGCTGGCCCACCATCCGGACGTCGAGGTGGTGGCGATGACCTCGCGCGGCGAGGCCGGTCGGCGTGTGGACGACCTCTATCCCAGCCTGCGCGGTCACACGGACCTGGTCTTCAGCGAGCCGGGTGATGCCGACCTGGCCGGTTGTGATCTCGTGTTTTTCGCCACGCCCAACGGCATCGCGATGCAGGAGGCGCCGGCGTTGCTCGAGCAAGGCGTGCGGGTGGTCGATCTGGCCGCCGACTATCGCCTCAAGGATCTCGATGTCTGGTCGCAGTGGTATGGCATGACGCACGCCTCGCCGGAATGGGTCGAACAGGCCGTCTACGGGCTCCCCGAGCTTTACCGTGACGAGATCCGTGGCGCGCAGCTGGTCGCCAATCCCGGTTGCCATGTGACCGCGACGACCCTTGCCGTGCTGCCGCTGATGGGGCTGGACTGGGTCGATCACGGCCAGATCGTGGCGGACACCAAGTCGGGCGCCAGCGGCGCCGGTCGTTCGGCCGCGGTGCATACGCTGTTGGCCGAGGCGGGCGAGAGCGTGCGCACCTACGCCGCCGCCGGTCACCGCCACCAGCCGGAGATTCGCCAGACGTTGACCACCATCGCCGAGCGCGAGATCGGCCTGACCTTCGTGCCGCACCTGGTGCCGATGGTCCGGGGGATCGAGTCGACCGTCTACCTGCCGCTGCAGGGCGAACCGGGCGAGAATGTGCAGCGGCTCTACGAGCGCTACTATGCCGAGGAGCCGTTCGTCGACGTCATGCCGCCGAACAGCCACCCGGAAACCCGCAGCGTGCGCGGCAACAACATCTGCCGCATGGCCGTGCACCGGCCGCTCGACGGGCCGATGCTGGTGGTTTCCAGCGTGATCGACAACCTGGTCAAGGGCGCCGCCGGGCAGGCCGTGCAGAACATGAACCTGATGCTCGGTTGCGACGAGCCGGCCGGGCTCGAGCTGGTCGCCCTGTCGCCCTAGGGAACCTCTGCACGATTCGATGGCGCCTCTGGCGAACCCCGTTCGGGCGAGCCGCCAAGGCCCCATTTGCGGTGTTGCAGCCCTTGTGAAGGACGCAGCCGTTCACGGCGGGCTGCGCCTTGCCACTGGGCCCTTGGCGGTCCCGCAGAGGCACTATCGAATCGTGCAAAGATTCCCCAGTGCCGGCTCGCATGCATTCGCCAATGGTCTGATAGACTGTGAGTTTGCCGCTCGGCAACGGTATTTTTCCGCCGAGCGGGCGCGCAATCGATTGAGGTGAACGCGATGGTTGACGCAACCGACACCATGGTGGCCGAGCCGGCCACCGAAGCCACGCCGCTGGTCTTTACCGAAAATGCGGCGAACAAGGTCCAGTCACTGATCGAGGAAGAGGGCAACCCGGAGCTCAAGCTGCGCGTGTTCATCACGGGCGGCGGCTGTTCCGGCTTCCAGTACGGCTTCATGTTCGAGGAAGAGGTCCAGCCGGACGACACGGCGGTGGAGCGCTCGGGCGTAACCCTGCTGGTCGATCCGATGAGCATCCAGTACCTCGAGGGTGCCGAGATCGATTACAAGGAAGATGTCTCCGGTGCGCAGTTCGTGATCCGCAACCCCAATGCCGCGACCACCTGCGGCTGCGGTTCCTCGTTCTCGATCTGATTGGGTAATGGGTCAGGACGCGGGCATCGCCCGCGTCTCGCGTTTGTCAGGGTTATTACAAGGCGTTGTCGATGGATTTCGTACCGGGTTTGCAGGGTGTGCCGGCGGCGCAGTCTGCCATTTCGTATCTGGATGGTCAGGCCGGGCTGCTGACCTACCGTGGTTATCGCATCGTGGATCTGGCCCGCCAGAGCACGTTCGAGGAAACCGCGTGGGTGCTGATCCACGGTGATCTGCCCACGGCGCTCGAGCTGGCCGAGTTCGACGCCGACCTGCGTCGCAACCGCCGCGTGAAATACAACGTGCGCGACATCATGAAGTTCCTGCCCATCGACGGGCACCCGATGGAGGCGCTGCAGACCTGCGTGGCCAGTCTCGGCATGTTCTACCCGGGGCAGGAGCGCATGACGGCCAACGGCGTCAATGCCGACAGCGAATTCGTCGAGCAGATGATCGTCAAGATCCTCTCGAGCATGTCCACGCTCGTGGCCATGTGGGAGCATATCCGCAAGGGTGACGACCCGGTCGCGCCGCGCGCCGATCTCTCCTACGCGGAGAACTTCCTGTACATGATGACCGAGCGCGAGCCCGACCCGATCGAGGCGCGCATCATGGATGCCTGCCTGATCCTGCACGCCGAGCACACGCTCAATGCCTCGACCTTCGCCTCGCTGGTCTGCGGTTCGACACTCGCGCCGCCGAATCTGGTGGTCGCCTCGGCGATCGGCACGCTGGCGGGGCCGCTGCACGGTGGGGCCAACCAGCGCGTGCTGGCGATGCTCGACGAGATCGGTTCGGTCGAGAACGTCACGCCCTGGCTGGAGCAGAAGCTGGCCAACAAGGAGGTGATCTGGGGCTTTGGTCACCGCGAGTACAAGGTCAAGGACCCGCGCGCCGACATCCTGCAGGGGCTGCTCGAGCAGCTGCGCGAGCACCGCGGTGGCCAGCTCTCGCCGCTCTACGAGATTGCCCGCGAGCTTGAGACCCAGGCGGCCGAACACCTGGCCGGCAAGGGTGTCTACCCGAACGTCGATTTCTATTCCGGTCTGCTGTACGCCGAGCTTGGCATCCCGCGTGATCAGTTCACGCCGATCTTCGCCATCTCGCGCACGGCCGGCTGGCTGGCGCACTGGAAGGAGCAGATCGCGAACAACCGCATCTATCGTCCCACCCAGGTATACGTCGGTGAAAGCCCGCGCGACTACCGCTCGATCGGCGCCCGCTGATCGATCTCTGCTGAGGATCCGGTCGATTCAGGCCGGGTAGATGCCACCCAGCAGGCGCGGCCCGGCCGCGCCAGTCACGCTGGGGGCGTTGGCGGGTTGGCCGCTCAGCAACTGGCGGGCCAGCCACGCAAACGCGGCCCCCTCCACGCATTCCGGCGCCAGGCCCAGTGCCGCACTGCTTTCCACCGGCGCGGCCAGCCGCTCGCCCAGTCGCTTGACCAGTCGCCCGTTGTAAGCCCCGCCGCCGCACAGCGTGATCGGCATGCCCGGTTGTTCGGCCTGCCAGGGCGACAGGGCTCGGGCGATGCTCTCGACCGTCAGTTCAAGCAGGGTGGCCTGGACGTCCTCGGCCGGGAGTACCTCGAGCCACTGCCCGCCCAGTCGTTCCAGCCAATCGAGGTTGAACTGTTCCGGTCCGGTGGATTTCGGGGCGGGGGCCGTGAAGAACGATTCGATCAGGAGTTGCTCAAGCAGAGCGGGGTGTGCCGTCCCGCTGGCAGCCCATTGGCCGTCCCGGTCGAACGGGGCCGGCCGGTGGCGGCTGTGCCAGGCATCCATCAGGGTGTTGGCCGGGCCGGTGTCCAGGCCGATGGGCTCCCGGCCGGGGTGCAATATCGAGGCGTTGGCGATCCCGCCCAGATTGATCACGATCCGCCCCTCGGGGCCGGGCGGGAACAGGGCCGCGTGGGCCGGCGGCGCCAGCGGGGCGCCCTGGCCGCCGGCGGCCAGGTCGCGGCGACGGAAGTCGGCGGCCACGGTAATGCCGGTGAGCTCGGCGATGCGGCTGGGATCGCCCAGTTGCAGGGTGAAGGCGGCGTCCCGCCAATTCGGTCGGTGGCGCACGGTCTGACCATGCGAGCCGATTGCCCGGATCGCCGTTGCCGGCAGGTCGGCCTGCTCTAGAAGCCGGGCGACGCCTGCCGCCGTGGTCTCGGCCAGCCGACGATCGGCCATGCCCAACAGGTCGATGGCGTCGATCGCGGGCGCCGGCGGGGCCTGGTCTGCCGCGCCGTTGACGCCTTGGGCCAGTCGTTTCAACTGGGCGGTCAGTTTGGCGTCCAGCGGCTCTTGGTGGTGGGCAATCAGGCGGGGGAGCGAACCGGAGAAGTCGCAAAGGCACAGGTCGAGTGCGTCGATGCTGGTGCCCGTCATCGCCCCGATGAAGAGCTCGCCGCCGTCGTCGGGGCGGTTCCGGTCCGGATCAGTCGTCACGTGATTCGTGGGCGACACGCTCGTTGCGGGCCAGGTGAACCGGCTGCTCGCCTGCCACGTCGACCTCGATGCGGGCCAGTTCCTCAAGCGATCCGCGCGTCCGGGCGATGAAATCCTTGCGGTCCTTCGAGGCGATCGGGTTCGCTTCCGGCAGGTCCACCTTGAGCGGATCGAGCGCCTTGCCGTGGACCTTGAATTCGTAGTGGAGGTGCGGCCCCGTGGCGGCGCCCGTCATGCCCACAAAGCCGATGGTGGTGCCCTTGTCGATGCTCGCGCCGCGCTTGAGGTTGCCCTTGAAGCCGGACAGGTGCGCGTAGAGGGTTTCGTGCTTGGCGTCGTGCCGTACCTGGACCACCTTGCCGTAGCCGTGCTTCCAGCCGACGAAGGTAACGCGGCCGGAGGCGGCGGACTTGACCGGTGTGCCGGTCGGGGCGGCGAGGTCCACGCCATTGTGCGGACGGACGGTGTTGTGAATCGGGTGCAGTCGCTTGGGGTTGAAGTTCGAGCTGATGCGGGAGAACTCCACCGGGTAGCGCAGGAAACCGCGCTCGAGGCTGCTGCCATCGGGTTCGTAGTAGCCGCTCGTCCCGTCGGGCGAGGTGTAGCGCACGGCCTGGACCCGCTCGCCGCGATTGACGAACTCGGCGGCGACGAGCTGGCCGGTCCCGAGACGCTCGCCCTCGCGTTCGCGCACCTCGTAGATCAGGCGGAACTGGTCGCCATCCCGCACGTCGCGCAGAAAATCCACCTTCCAGCCGAAGACCTCGGCCAATTGCATGATTTGCGCGGGGGGAACGCCCGTTGCGATGGCGGACTGGTAAAGCGAGCCCTTGATGGTCCCGCCGGCGGAGACCAGCCGGGTCTCGCTGGGCAGGTCGGTGATCTCGGCCACCAGCTGGTCGCCCTCGCTGCGGAAGATGGAAAGCTCGCTCTCGCTGCTGAGGTCGTATTTCAGTCCGGCGAACTGTTCGGCGTCGTCCATCATCAGCACGAGCTTGTCGCCCGGGCGAATGCGTTCCAGGCGACGGGCCTCGTCACCGAGGTCTAGCACCTTG